>NZ_JANHLE010000005.1 GCF_028682475.1 Pseudomonas putida | reverse complement strand
CTTTTCAAGGCCTGATGCCGCTGCTCGAGCGGTAGACGCCCCAGGGCCTCAACACGCTGATAGAACATCTCCCAGTTCCTGTCTACCTGAGCAAATAACTGCGCAAACGCCGGCACCCACTGGTCATACAAACCAAAAGGCAACAACTTGGCATTGTTCATCGGAGCGTTGATCCAGGCGTCATAGCGCCCTTTGCCTCTCCATTGGCCATCACGCAGCGCCCGGTAGTCACCGCGCAAGCGTTCGAATTCAGCCTGCTTGCCCGCACGCTTGGCTGATTCGTTCAGCGGCGCCGCATACAGGGCCTTGAGCCGTTCGCGGCTGGCCAGCACCAATGCAACGAACTGGTCGCGCTGCTGACTATCGTCCTGTGTTAGCAACGCCAGACCACGGGAAGCACGCCACTGGCGCGTACCTTCCTGCTCGACGAATGTAGCAAAGGACTCATTGAACGCGGTGTCGTCCTGCACATACAGACGCTGATGCGCCAGCTCGTGGAAAATAACCGTGGCCAGGCGTTCGTCGCCCCAACCCAGCATCGAGCTGAGGATCGGGTCATCGAACCAGCCCAGGGTCGAATAGGCTTCCACCCCGCCGACATAGACATCCAGCCCCTGCTGCTTCTGCAATGCCGCAGCCCCGCGAGCCGCACCCTGGCTGTAGTAGCCGCGATAGGCGACGCAGCCGGCAATCGGGAAGCAATGGGTCTGGGGCTCGAGGGAGAACTCCGGGGTGGCGAACACATTCCACACCACGTACGGGCGGCCAATGTCGGCATACACCCGGTAACTGCGATTATCCGGCAACTTCAGTTGTGCGCTGGCGAAGGCCCGAGCCTGCTCTGCCTGAAGCAAATGCTGGCGCAGTTTGGCCGGGGTAGCTGGGTCCGCTATCAGTTCGGCCACCGGTTGACGCGCCTGCAACAGCTGCCACTGGCCGCTGGCCAATTGCCCGTAGTAATTGAGGCTGGAACAACCGTTGAGCAGCCCGAGCGCCAACAAGGGAACCAAGTAGCGAAAAAAGTGGTCGAGTGCCCCATGACTTGAGCGCAATAAAAGAAATAGTCGAAGCATCCGCGTCCCGTCATCCGCTCAAGAGCTCATCAGCTTCAAGACTATCCTGCCCGGCTGGAGTTTTGCCATGCGTACACTGCTTGTCATCAGTGCTCTTCTGCTTCTGTCCGGCTGTGCCGGGTTGTTGATGCCTCGTCCCGACCCCAACCAGGCCTGGATCGACCTCGCCACCGGCCAGGACGATACCCTGCATGCGGTGGAAGTAGACGACCGCGCCTGGGCCGACAAACGTTATTTCGAAGTGTCGCCAGGCAGCCACGAGCTGACCGTGCGCTACCTGTTTCCGGTAACGCCGAGCAATATCGGGCCGGTCAGCGAACCGCTGTGGCGCGATTGTCAGCTGAATGTGAAATTCAAGGATTTCAATGCCGGGCAACGCTATCAGCTCGAAGCCGGCAGCATTGGCTTTCGGCCCTGGGCCAAGCTGTATGACGAGCAGCGCAACCTGGTCAGCAAAGGGCTACCGGCGGGCTGCCAGCGCACCTGACAGCGCACCTGACAGCGCGAATGACGCTATGCTTGTGCTTTGTAGGTTGCAAGCGGGAGTTTGTCATGCGCCAGCCAATGATGCTGATTGCCCTCAGTACCCTGGGGGCTTGCGCCAGCCCCTTGCCGCCCGTTGATAGCAAGCAGGCCTGGGTCGACCTCTACACCATGACGCCTGGCAAAATGCTGATGGCCGACCGCCTGGATGGCGTACGCCTCAACGACGGTCGTTTCTTCCAAGTGACGCCGGGCAGGCATGAGCTGACCGTGCGTTTCGATTACGAGGTGAAATCCAGTGGATTCACCGTCGATCCGGTGGAGCGCACCTGCTACCTGAAAGTACGCTACGACCACTTCGAAGCCGGTCAGCGCTACCGCCTCGAAGCGCGGGCGCCAGCCATGCAACCCAGCGCCTATCTCTACGATGCGCAACGCAAGGTGGTCGCCGAAGAAGCCAACGACATATTCTGCATTCCCTGAATGCCTAGCGATCGTTCTTCTGATAGATGATCTTCTTGGTGCCGCCCTCGCAGCTGCCGACCACCATGTTCTGGTCGTGAACATCTTCGTTCTTGACGATTTCCAGGGTATAGGAGCTCACGTTATTGGCCTGTATCTTCGCTTCGATCTCGGCCTTGAGCTCTTCGCAATTCTTCGGCGCGGCCAGCGCAGAAGTCGCCAGCAACGAAGCCAGGACAGCAATTGCAACACGGATCATGGGGACAGCTCCTTGTGGCGGTAAGGATTTACCGGCACTCATTTGACCACAACAAGCCCGTCCCGGTTCTACCTTGCCCCACCTCTAACCCACCAGGCTGGCATCCAGGCTGATCTGCGCATTGAGCACCTTCGATACCGGGCAGCCGGCCTTGGCCTTGTTCGCCACTTCGAGGAACTGTTCCTCGCTGGCACCGGGAACCTTGGCCTTGAGAATCAGGTGCACAGCGGTGATCGCGAAACCATCGGGTTGTTTGTCGAGGGTGACTTCGGCGGTAGTGTCGATGCGATCCGCCGTGAAGCCCGCTTCGCCCAGCAACATTGACAGGGCCATGGAAAAGCAGCCGGCATGGGCCGCGCCGATCAACTCTTCCGGGTTGGTGCCTGGCTGGCCTTCGAAACGGGTGTTGAACCCATAAGGGTTGTCCTTGAGTGCGCCGCTCTCGGTAGAAAGCAGGCCCTTGCCGTCTTTCAGACCGCCTTGCCATACAGCCGATGCTGTCTTTTTCATACTGCCTCCGGAGTCTCTGCAGGGCGCGCGTTTGCGCCGCCTAAAATTCAGAGGCCAGTGGCCCAGGCAAGTTCAGCCTGATTGCACCCCAGGCATTGAATCCTCAGGAAGTGCCCATACAGAGTTAGAAAGGCCCCGGCTGAATGCCGAGCAAACGACTGCCCAGGAGGCTCAACAGCCCATGAAGCGACTTGCGGACATCAAATTTTCCACCCTCGACCTGGTACCGGTGCGTGCCGACGGCAGCCCGGCGCAGTCCCTGCGCAATTCGCTGGACCTGGCGCAGCACGTGGAAAAATTCGGCTACAACCGCTTCTGGGTCGCCGAGCACCACAACATGGACGGCATCGCCAGCTCAGCGACCGCGGTATTGCTCAGTTACCTGGCCGGTGGCACGTCGACCATCCGCGTCGGTGCCGGTGGCGTCATGCTGCCCAACCATGCGCCGCTGGTGATTGCCGAACAGTTCGGCACCCTGGAAAGCCTCTATCCCGGTCGAATCGACCTGGGCCTGGGCCGTGCACCGGGCTCTGACCAGATGACTGCCCGGGCCCTGCGTCGAGAACGCTCCGGCAGTGCTGACGATTTTCCGGACGATGTTGAAGAGCTGGTGCGCTACCTGGGGCCACGGACCCCGGATCAGAAAGTCATTGCCGTGCCCGGTTATGGCACCAACGTGCCGATCTGGCTCCTCGGTTCCAGCCTGTTCAGCGCCCAGCTGGCCGGTATGCGCGGCCTGCCTTACGCCTTTGCCTCGCATTTCGCCCCGCGCTATATGCACGAGGCCATCCGTATCTATCGCAACCACTTCCAGCCTTCGGCCGTGCTCGACAAACCGTATGTGATGCTGGGAGTGCCGCTGGTGGCTGCCGACACTGACGAGCAGGCCAATTACCTGGCGACCTCGGTGTATCAGCGAATTCTTGCCCTGATGCGCGGCCAGAGCCTGGTACAGCGGCCGCCGGTAGACAGCATGGACGGCCTGTGGCTGCCCCATGAGCGCGAGGCGGTAGGCGATTTCCTGGGGCTGGCGATGGTCGGCGGGCCGCAAAAAATCCGCGCCAAGCTAGACGTTTTGCTGGAACAGACTCAGGCCGATGAGCTGATCTTCACCTGTGACCTGTATGAGCATGCGGACCGGATCCGCTCTTATGAGCTACTGGCGCAGGTGATGCGCGAAAGCTAATGGCCTCATCGCCAGCAAGGCCGGCTCCCACAAAGATTGCCTTGGCACTCATCTGTGGGAGCTGGCGTTGCCAGCGATGAAGTCCGATCAGCCACGCTTGTAGACGATTTCCTTGGTGCCACCTTCGCAGGTCCCGACGACCTTGCCGCTCGCGGCAGCCCCTTTGTCAACGATCTCCAGCGAGTAGCCGCTGACGCCCTTGGCATCAAGCTTGGCGGCTATTTCGCTCTTCAATTCTTCGCACGGTTTGCCCGCGGCAAGCGCAGTGCCCGCCAACGCCATCAAACCCAGTGCCACTACCAACTTCTTCATCGATCGCTTTCCTTGTTCAGATCAAAGTGGAGGAGGGCGCCGGAACCGGTCCGGGCGCCTCTGAACTGTGTAACTCAATTGACCCGCACAAGCCAGTGTCATGCCTTCAGCTGTTGACGATACGGAATCCAACCTTGAGCGTTACCTGAAAGTGCGCCGCCTTGTTGTCCTTGATGTGCCCGCGGGTGTCGACCACTTCGAACCACTCAAGGTGCTTGATGCTTTTGCCCGCTTCGGCCAGGGCGTTGTTGATGGCCTCTTCGATACTGTTGGGTGACGAGCCGACGAGTTCGATTTTCTTGTAGGTGTGATGATCCGACATGAGCAGTCTCCTTTTCGAAGGTGAACTTTGAGCCTAGCAGCGTCAGCCTGATTTACCTGCCGAAGGTCCCTACCCGGAAAATTCAGAATGCACTTTCTCGCCCTGGCGGAGTCGGAATCAGAACAGCTCACTCACACCTCGAAGGAGAGCCACCATGGCCAACCATTCGCTGCGTAAAGCGTCGCTGCAAAGCATGGAAGCGGAGATCGAAAGCCTGCTCAAATCGCTGGAAAGCCTCAAAGGCGATGCCTCGGACGAGTCGCGCAAGACCTTAAAGACGCTCAAGGACAATGCCGAGAACGCTTTGCGTCATTCGCGCAGCCTGCTCAGCGATGCCTATGAAGAGGTGAAAACCAAGACCCGTGAGACCGGCCTGGCCACCCGCGACTATGCCCAGGAACACCCCTGGACCACCGCGGGTGTAGCGATTGGTGCGCTTGGCCTGCTTGCGGCGTACCTGTTGTCAAAGCGCGATAACTAGTCGGCCTGGCGCGCCAGCTCAGCGCGTAACCACCCGGCCAGTTGCTCGGCGCGCCCATCCGCGGCGCGTCGCGGCACCCACAACGCCAGGGCGGCCTGGGTCTGACAAAAGCCCCAGGGCGCAGCCAGGCGTCCGCCGCGCAAGTCATCGGCCACCAGCGGCTGCGGCGCGATGGCTACGCCCAGGCCGGCGACAGCCGCTTCCAGCAAGTAATACAGATGCTCGAAATCCTGGCCATAGCGCAGCGCCTCAGGGTTGATACCCTGTTGCTGCGCCCAACTTGGCCAGGCCTGTGGCCGTGAAGTGGTCTGCAGCAGGGTTTCTTCCAGCAAGGCCTCAGCCGGCGCCTGCTGCAGGCGGGCGAAGCCTGCGAAGTGCGGGCTGAGTACCGGACCAATGCACTCCTGGGCCAGCACATGCACCTGCATATCGGCCGGCCAGGGTGGCTCGGCGAACACCAGCAGAGCATCGAGCCCCGGACGACGCGGGTCGAGATCACCTTCACCGGCGGACAAATGCAGACGCAACTCGGGCAGGTCCGCCTTGAGACGGCCCAGTCGTGGAATGAACCAGCGGGCCAGCAAACTGCCGGAGCAACCGAGTACAAACGGCGCGTCGGCACTGCTCTGGCTCAACTCGGCGCACACGCTGCGCAAGCGCTCGAAGGCATCGGTGCTGGCATCGCGCAAACGCAGGCCGGCATCTGTGAGTTTAATGCCGCGCCCGTCCTTGACGAACAAGCTAACCCCCAGATGCTCCTCGAGCACCTTCAATTGCCGACTGACGGCGCCATGGGTCACGTGCAGTTGCTCAGCCGCCTGGCTGACGCTGTTGAGCCGGGCAGTGGCTTCGAAGGCCCGCAGGGCATTGAGGGGAGGCAGGTCCTGGCGCATGACGTGTGAGTTTTCCTGACATGTTCAAGCAATCTTATCGGTTTTCAGCTGCGCCTGTCGTGGGTACAGTAAAGCCATTCCCAGTCTTCACTACGCCCTGGAGCGACCCATGACCCAGACCAACTTCCGCGCCGGCCCTGATGCCAATGGCCTGTTTGGCGCATTCGGCGGCCGCTACGTGGCTGAAACCCTGATGCCACTGGTGCTCGACCTGGCCCGCGAATACGAAGCGGCCAAGGCCGACCCTGAGTTTCTCGAGCAACTGACCTACTTCCAGCGCGACTACATCGGCCGTCCCAACCCGCTGTACTTCGCCGAACGCCTGACCGAACACTGCGGCGGTGCAAAGATCTTCTTCAAACGTGAAGAACTCAACCACACCGGCGCACACAAGGTGAACAACTGCATCGGCCAGGTGCTGCTGGCCAAGCGCATGGGCAAAAAGCGCCTGATCGCCGAAACCGGCGCCGGCATGCACGGCGTGGCCACCGCCACCGTCGCCGCACGCTTCGGCCTGCCTTGCGTGATCTACATGGGCGCTACCGACATCGAGCGCCAGCAGGCCAACGTCTTTCGCATGAAGCTGCTCGGCGCCGAGATCGTGCCGGTGACCTCCGGTACCGGCACGCTCAAGGACGCCATGAACGAGGCCCTGCGTGACTGGGTCACCAACGTCGATGACACCTTCTACCTGATCGGCACCGTTGCCGGTCCACACCCGTACCCGGCGATGGTCCGCGACTTCCAGTCGATCATCGGCAAGGAAACCCGTGCCCAGTTGCAGGAGAAGGAAGGGCGCCTGCCCGACAGCCTGATCGCCTGTGTGGGCGGCGGTTCCAATGCCATGGGCCTGTTCCATGACTTCCTCGACGACACCAGCGTGCAGATCATCGGTGTCGAAGCCGGTGGCCATGGTGTCGACACCGACAAGCATGCCGCCAGCCTCACCGGCGGTGTTCCGGGCGTGCTGCATGGCAACCGCACCTACCTGCTGCAGGATGCCGACGGCCAGATCACCGACGCCCACTCGATTTCCGCCGGCCTGGACTACCCGGGCATCGGTCCTGAACACGCTTATCTGCATGAAGTGAAGCGCGTCGAGTACGTCAGCATCAACGACGAAGAAGCCCTGGCCGCGTTCCACACCACCTGCCGCCTGGAAGGCATCATTCCGGCCCTGGAAACCTCCCACGCCCTGGCTGAAGCAATCAAACGTGCGCCGACCCTGCCCAAGGATCACCTGATGGTGGTGTGCCTGTCCGGGCGTGGCGACAAAGACATGCAAACCGTGATGAGCCATATGGCTGCCCAGGAGATACAGGCATGAGCCGTCTTGAACAACGCTTCGCCGAACTGAAGGCCGAAGGCCGTTCCGCACTGGTCACCTTCATCACTGCCGGCGACCCGGGCTACGATGCCTCGCTGGCGATTCTCAAAGGCCTGCCGGCTGCTGGCGCCGACGTCATCGAGCTGGGCATGCCGTTCACCGATCCGATGGCCGACGGTGTGGCCATCCAGCTGGCGACCCTGCGCGCCCTGGAGGCGGGCCAGACCCTGGCGAAAACCTTGCAGATGGTTCGCGAGTTCCGGGTCGACAACCAGACCACGCCGATCGTGCTGATGGGCTACTACAACCCGATCCACCGCTTCGGCGCCGATGCCTTCGTCGCCCAGGCCAAGGAAGCCGGTGTCGACGGCCTGATCATCGTCGACCTGCCGCCTGAGCATGATGCTGAACTGGCCACTCCGGCCCAGGCAGCGGGTATCGACTTCATCCGCCTGACCACGCCGACCACCGACGACGTGCGCCTGCCGCGCGTACTGGAACGCAGCTCCGGCTTCGTCTACTACGTCTCGGTGGCGGGTGTCACCGGTGCGGGTTCGGCCACCACCGAGCAGGTCAGCAGCGCGATCGAGCGTCTGCGCCGGCATACCGACCTGCCGATCAGCGTCGGCTTCGGTATCCGTACCCCGGAACAGGCTGCGGCCATCGCCAGACTGGCCGATGGTGTGGTGGTGGGCTCGGCGCTGGTCGACAAGATTGCCCAGGCGAAAACCACCGATCAGGCCGTGGGTGATGTGCTCGAGCTGTGCTCGGCACTGGCTCAGGGTGTGCGGGGCGCGCGCAAGGCTTGATTCTGAAGCAGCTGTCTTAACACCCCCGGTGGGAGCGGGCTTGCCCCGCGATGCGATTTGACTGACACACCGCAATCGCGGGACAAGCCCGCTCCCACCGAGAGTTGTTCCCACCCACTATTCAAAGATCGACAGATCAAGCGGCCGCACCGCCCCCATCCAGATCCCATGATCGCGATGATCCGCCAGGTCATCGCCGGTCAGCGGATGCAGAAACACCACCAGCCCGTGGCGATACAGCGCCAGCCAGGGCAACACCACCCCGACCACCTCAGGCCCGAAGGCCAGCTGGCAGCTCCAGTCCGGATGCGGCCCGACCGGCTTCTGATGCATGCGCCCCATGCTCACCCCAAACAGCTTGGCAGCCTCTTCACATAGCTGCCGCGCTTGCTCCATGGTGCTGGCGTCGTAGTAAACGTGGGCGTGATATCCCTTGATCCTCTGCACAAAAACTCCTGAATGCCAACGAACCCCGGCCAGTGTCCCAGGGTCAAATGATCACCCCCAACGCGTGGAGTGATCTGGTGAAAAATGCCGAAACCCCAGTGTTCAAATTGGTCATCCTCGGTGGGCTGAGCAGCCTCGGCAGCGCCCTGATGGCCGAATTGCTCAAGCGCCAGCATGAGGTGATCGCCGTAGTCGATGACCTGAACACCCAGGCGCCACGCCCAGGCCTGCACTTCAAGATCGGCGGGCTGAACAGCGCTGATCAAGCGGAACAAAGCGTAGCCGGTGGCTCCGCCGTGATTTGCCTGCTGCCCGTCTTGGCGCCCGATGATTTTGCCATGCAACTGCGCATGAGTCAGACACTGATCAGCGGCCTCTCGCGTACGACTATACGCCGCCTGTTACTGGTCGGTGATTTCAGCGTGCTCGACAACAGTGAAGGGCACAGCGAGCAACAACGGGCCTGTGCCGATCAGATCGTCGACCTGTTGCAACGCAGCCCGCTGCACTGGACCTTGATCAACACGCCAGAGCAAGTCGCCGGGCTGGGCATCGAACATTTCCACCAGACCCACGGCACCCTGGAGCCTGGCCTGCGCGAGCCATTACAACGCCTGGCCAGAGTAGCGGCCGCCATGGTCGACACCCTGGAGCTGAAACTGCACCACGGCGAGCATGTGAACTTCGTCTTCTAACCTGCCGCACGCTTTCCGGCTTGCACCGAAGCGCCGGACATCGCACCCTGAACAGCTTCCAATCGCGATAGAGCATGTCCATGGCCTGGCCTGATCGCCACCGTCTGCTGCCGTTTCTCACCTGGCTGCCCCGGCAAACCCGTGCCAGTGTGCGGCGCGACCTGCTGGTCGGGCTGAGCGGGGCGATCCTCGCACTGCCGCAATCAATCGCCTACGCATTGATTGCCGGCCTGCCTGCCGAATATGGCCTGTATGCGGCGATTGTCCCGGTGCTGATTGCCTGCCTCTGGGGCTCTTCCTGGCACCTGATCTGCGGGCCGACGGCGGCGATTTCCATCGTGCTCTATGCCAGCGTCAGCCCCTTGGCGGTCAGCGGCAGTGACGACTACATCACCCTGATCCTGTTACTTACCTTTCTGGCCGGGGTGTTTCAGTGGTTGCTGGGGATGCTGCGTTTTGGCGCGCTGGTCAATTTTGTCTCTCATTCGGTGGTGCTGGGCTTTACCCTCGGCGCCGCCATCGTTATTGCCCTGGGACAACTGCCGAGCCTGTTGGGGCTGGACCTGCCCAGCCAGGCCACCCCATTGAAGACGCTGCAAAGCCTGCTGGAACACGCCGGTGAGGTCGATTGGCCTGCTCTGCTGCTGGGCCTGGGTACCCTGCTGCTGGGCATTGCGCTGAAGCTGCTGCGCCCGCGCTGGCCGGGCCTGTTGATAACCCTGACGCTTGCCAGTCTGCTGGTCTGGTTGCTGCCTGGACTCTTCGCTCATGTGCGCTTGGTACCCGGGTTCGCCGGCCAGTTGCCGCCGCTGAGCCCAATCCCCCTGCTCGACGTCGAGCTGATCCTGCGCTTGCTGCCCAGCGCTGTGGCGGTGGGCATGCTGGGGCTGGTCACCAGCCTGTCGATTGCCCGTTCGCTGTCGTCGCGTTCGGAGCAGTTGATCGACGCCAATCAGGAAATCCGCGCGCAGGGCCTGTCGAATATGCTCGGCAGCCTGTTTTCCGGCTACCTGTCATCAGGCTCATTCACCCGTTCCGGGCTGAGCTATGACGCCGGAGCACGCTCCCCCTTGGCCGGGGTGTTCTCGGCACTGTGGGTAGCGCTGTTCGCCGTAGCCGGCGCCAGCCTGATTGCGCATATCCCGATTCCGGCGATGGCCGCCAGCATCCTGTTGATCTGCTGGGGCCTGATCGATCATCGGGCGATGCGCGCGCTGTTCCGGGTCAGCCGTTCGGAGTTTCTGGTCATGGCCCTGACTGCAGCCGCGACCTTGCTGCTGGAGCTGCAGACCGCCATCTACGCCGGGGTGCTGGCCTCGCTGTTTTTCTACCTGAAGCGCACGTCACGGCCGCGCGTACAACACGCCCGCGAAGGTGATGCCGACGTGCTGCGGGTGGGCGGGTCGATTTTCTTTGGTGCCAGCCATTACCTGCAGGTACGTCTGCAACGCTGCCAAGGCCCTAATGTGGTGATCGATGCCCGGCAGATCAACTTCATCGACTATTCCGGCGTCGACATGCTCCATCGCGAAGCCCGTCGATTGCGCCGGGCAGGCGGTAGCCTGACGCTGCATCGGGCGCGTCCGCAAGTGATTGAGGAATTACATAAGCTGGAAGGGGTAGCGCACTGCCCGATCCGCTTCGAGGAGTGACCTATCGCGGGGCAAACCCGTTTGTGTCTAGCGACAGGGAATACACGCTGTGTAGTATGTTTTATGAGCTTACACTCTAAGGACTCTGTAGCAATGTATACAGTTAGATATTTAATAAGCATGGGGTTGACTATTATTGCCGGCGCCATGTTCTACACAATGCTTATTATGCTTGGCATAACAGCGTTATTCCCACTTGAAGAAACAACCTATTGGGTTATGAGCGGAATTCTGTTTGTCACCCTCAGCATTGTCGGATTAAAATTTTACATCCCCAGACTACGCAACATCTGGTAACCATGGTCATGCCAAACAGCTTGGACGCTTCTTCGCATAACTGGCGAGCTAGTATACTTTATGAGTTTACACCCTAAGGACTTTGTAGAAATGTATACAATTAGATACTTGATAAGCTTGGGGCTAATTATTATCGGCTGCTCTGCGGGCTACACAATGATCATCATGTGGGGCATAAGGAAATTATTCTCACTAGAACTAGAAGACCAGCTCTACTGGACTATAAGCGGAATTTTGTTTGTTATCATCACCGCTGCCGGCTTAAAATTTTACATCCCAAGACTACGCGACACATGGTAACCATCGTCATGCCAAACAGCTTGAACGCTCCTTCGCACAACTGGCGAGATAGTATACTTTTTGAGTTCACACCCTAAGAGCCCTGTAGAAATGTATACAGTTAGATATTTAATAAGCATGGGATTGACTATTATCATCTGCTCTATGTTCTACACATTGCTTATTATGTGGTGCATAACAGAGCTCTTCTCACTAGAAGAATCGCCATACTTGGTTATAAGCGGTATTTTGTTTGTTGCCATTTCCGTTGCCGGCTTAAAGTTTTACATCCCCAGACTGCGTAATAAATGGTAGCCATCGTCACTCCAAGCGATTTTTTCTAAACTTCTAATAGCTAGCAAGGGCTTGCTTCATAGTGCTGAAGCCGAAGTACACAAGGACATGATTGCCTCTGCACATTCACTGCTTAACTCTGCCGGTCCAAGGATCGGGACATCAAGCTGCTCTTCCACGACGATGCGCAGGGCATTGCACCCTGTCTGCTTGTGGTTATGATTGAGGCGAAAACAGTTCATTACCATATATCGCGTAGCCTGGGGATGTAAAACTTTAAACCGAAACCGGTAATTACAACGTATAAAATGCCGTATACGATCCAGTATAACGCCTCTTCTAGTGGAAATACTTCTATTATGAACCGCATAATAAGAGCCGTGTAGAATATAGAGCAACCGGCAATAGCCAACCCCAAGCCAACCAAATATCTAACCGTATACATTGCCAAAGAACCCCTCAAGCAAAACCCATCAAGCTATAGCATCAATTGATTTTAATCTCATAAATCCCCTCTGATACCATAGAGACAATTTTAATCTACTCAGCTACCCCCTGAAAAACTAAGCAAACTTACCGACTTACTGATATGCAGACTCAAAATTAGATAAGTTCCACCTGAAAAGCGAGACTGATTCCGTCACGGTCACACCTAGCATCGCAGCTTGTGCTTTTCGATTGAGGCCAAAGCAGATTACTGATACCCTTTTGTTGCATTTACTCCTAGCTAGATCTAATATTTTTATGCATTCACATCCAAAGGACTCTGTAGAAATGTATACAATTAGATATTTAGTAAGCCTGGGCATAACAATTATTGCCAGCGCCATGCTCTACACAGCCATTATCATGTTTGGCATAACAAAACTATACCCTCTAGAAGGAACTCCATACTGGGTTACAAGCGTTACTTTGTTTGTTACCATTTCCGTTGCCGGCTTAAAATTTTACATCCCCAGGTTACGCAATACATGGCGATTATAACAACCTCACTAAAACATCAATTATTTATGGTTTCAGCTCGTTCTTCTGACACCATGGATTTAATTGTAATCGAATCAACTAATGCTTCAAAAAACAAAGCCAATCTTCCGGTCTGTTGATACGCTGGTTCGTAATTAAGTGGGTCCCGCCTGAAAAGCTGCACTGAACCCGTCTTTCGTAAAGGCTGCATCATACCTAGAGCTGACAAACCCAGGTCGAATACTCCATACACCATATCCCCTGTGTATTCATCTTTAAATAAGTCTTGATAAACACGTCTAACTGGCCCCCTTGCCGCTTCAACATTCGGACCTTGGTAAATATTCATCCCCCCTTCATAAATATTATTAACGCCGTGAGCGATAAAAGCTCCACCTACTGGTGCTGCAAAACCGGCTGATGACCCTGTAATCGCAACTCCGACTTCAATCTGCATCACACCTGCTACGACCCCGATGCCATTCTGAGCATAAAAAGCCGCCTTGGAAGCCAGCTCGTCATACTCTGCCCTGATTTCTTGCACGCCATCCCAGGCACTTATTATCCCCTCATTAACATCACTTATAATTTCATTAACATAATCAGATATTACTGAGCCAAACTGCAGCTGAAGAATGCCATCATCAAAACTAGTAGCGCTTATGGTGCAACCCAATGCAACCAGGTCAGCGCCTGCTTTGGCCACATCATGAATGTCACATGACTGCTCATTCACCTTCGTACCCCCAAGACGCATAGGCACTTGTGCTTGCCTGGTGGTGTACCCAGCTAATGTCCCGATACCTGATGGCCAGAAGCTCCTGCGGCTGCGCGTCACTCATATGAATGGCATGTGGCACCTGAACGCTTACATTGGCAATACGTCCACCGGTCAACAACACAGTAAAGTACTTTTCGTGACCACCAACAGGTGAAGTGCGATAGAAATTGATTTTACACTCGATCTCTTCGCCTTCATGCAGGGCACTGGCTAGCAATGGTGTAGATTTATCGATGTTTTTTGTAATAACGACCGGCATATGTTTGCCACGCCCCCCTGACGTGCTGCCGTCATTACCACCTGCCATGTTATGAGCGTAAGCCAGCACCATAATTTCGTCTTCGTGGTCAGCTTGACACTTGTTCCCAATAGAGCTTTGGCTGGAACAACCAGCGGAAATCAAACCTTGTTTTTTCCCGGTAATGGTCATGTAACTGTGATTAGCCATCTCTTTCACTCCTGTGGTCAGAGTGATCAGTCTATTGCGAATGAGACAAGCCGAATGTAGGACGCTTCTGAAACGATATACAAAATATGTCGAACTTAGCTTCTATTACTCGATAAGAAGCCAGGCGCCTGCGTCGCGCAGGCGGTAGCCTGACGCTGCATCGGGCGCGCCCACCAGTGATCGTGAAATAGTGCAACCTGACATTTTTGCCAGTTGTGCCCGCACTGTCAGTGCAGTTGACTAGGGCAGTCGGGTGATTCGCCTCATCCTTGGTGCGCGATTACCCATCGACAACGATTGTCGAACGGAGTCCACCATGGAGCGTCATCGGGGTAGCTCATCCTGTTTGCTGTTTTATCTGCTCCTGTGGGCAGGGCAGCTAGCAAACGCCCATTCGACTGTCGGCGACACTGGAGGGTGCTGGACGATTGCTCAGGCAGAAGCTCGAATCAGGTCATTGCGTGACAGTATCAACGCTGTCGAGCCCTACTCAGGAAAACTGCAATCCCCGGCAAAAATTGCGTTCTACGAACGGCAAATTGCCGAGGAAGAGCAGTTCATCACAACTGAACAGCTAAGCGATTCGACTAATTGCGCGCCAACTGCCGACGCAACTCATCCAGCACAGGCGCCGTGTCTGGACGAATACCGCGCCAGATGAAGAACGCTTCAGCGGCCTGCTCGGCGAGCATGCCCAAGCCGTCGAGCACCTTGGCGGCCTTGTGTTCGCTGGCCCAGCGGCAGAAAGGCGTCGGCTCTTTGCCATACATCATGTCGTAGCACACGGTCTTGCCCGGTTCGATCAACGAGGCAGAGATCGGCGGCAGCTCTCCGGCAAGGCTGGCGGAGGTGGCGTTGATGATCAGGTCAACCGGCTCTTGCAACCAGCTGAAACCACTGGCAGCCACCGGGCCCAGGTCGGCGAATTCACGGGCCAGCTGCTCGGCTTTTTCCACCGTACGATTGGCGATCACCAGCGATGCCGGGTTGTGCGCCAGCAACGGTTCCAATACGCCGCGAACGGCGCCACCGGCGCCGAGCAGGAGAATGCGCTTGCCGCTCAGTTGCACACCGGCATTGACGGTCAGATCACGCACCAGCCCGGCACCGTCGGTGTTGTCGCCCTGCAGGGTGCCGTCGGCCAGCTTGCTCAGGGTGTTCACCGCGCCAGCGCGCTTAGCCCGTGACGTCAGGCTATCGACCAGGCGAAAGGCTTCCTCCTTGAACGGCACCGTGACGTTGGCGCCCAGGCCCTGCTTGAAGAAGCCCTGGGCACACATGCTGAAATCGTCCAGCGGCGCCAGCAAGGTGCTGTACTCCAGTTGCTGGCCGGTCTGGTCGGCGAACAGGCGGTGGATCAGCGGCGATTTGCTGTGGCCGATCGGGTTGCCGAATACAACGTACTGGTCCATTCACGCGGTTCCTGGGTCAAGGTCGGGCAGGGCCGGAAAGTTATCCACAACGGCTCAGCGGCTAGCCTTGGCCTCGCCAAGCCAGTCACGGTCCTGCAGGAAATACTCCGTCAGGCGCGCTTCTTCGCTGCCTGGTGCGGCCTTCCAATCGTACCCCCAACGCACTTGCGGTGGCAGTGACATCAGGATCGATTCGGTGCGCCCGCCCGATTGCAGGCCAAACAGGGTGCCGCGGTCGTAGACCAGGTTGAACTCGACATAACGGCCGCGACGGTATTCCTGGAATTCGCGCTGCTCGGCGGTGTAGGGCTGATCCTTGCGCCGCTGGATGATCGGCAGGTAGGCCTCGACATAGGCATCGCCAATGGCGCGCATGAAGGCAAAACAGGTGTCGAAGTCCCACTCGTTCAGGTCATCGAAGAACAGGCCGCCGATACCGCGCGGCTCGCCGCGATGCTTGAGGTGGAAGTAACGGTCACACCAGGCCTTGTAGCGTGGATAGACATCGGCGCCGAACGGCGCACAGGCGCGCTCGGCCACCTGGTGCCAGTGCAGGCAGTCTTCTTCGTTGCCGTAGTAAGGGGTCAGGTCAAAGCCCCCACCGAACCACCAGACTGCCTCTTCACCTTCCTTCTCGGCGATGAAGAAGCGCACGTTGGCGTGGGAAGTCGGTACGTGCGGGTTGTGCGGGTGGATGACCAGCGACACCCCCAGGGCCTCGAAACCACGCCCGGCCAGCTCCGGCCGATGGGCGCTGGCCGACGGCGGCAGACCGCTACCGAACACGTGGGAGAAGTTCACGCCGCCCTTTTCGATGACCTTGCCTTCACCGATCACCCGGGTCCGTCCGCCGCCGCCGGCTTCACGCGTCCAGGCGTCTTCGACAAAGCGGGCACCGCCGTCTTCGGTTTCGAGGGCGGCACAAATACGGTCTTGCAAGTCGAGCAGGTAGGCTTTCACGGCCTCGGTGCGGCTAGTCATCAGGTCACCTGGAAGCGGGCATGAGCAAATTCGGCGCGTAGCATACCACCGGCGGCAGGCTGGCCGCAGTTGACGGCGATCAAGCAAAGGCGTCCGATAGGGGTTTTCCCAAGCCGACAGGAGAGTGCAGATGGCCAAGCGTATCCAGTTCAGCCAGCATGGGGGCCCGGAGGTCCTGCAACTGGTCGATTTCGAACCTGCCGCCCCTGGCCCGCAGCAGGTCCGCGTGCGCAACCAGGCCATCGGCCTGAACTTTATCGATACCTACTTTCGCAGCGGCCTGTATGCGCCTCCGGCGTTGCCGTCGGGACTGGGCACAGAAGGTGCCGGGGTGGTCGAGGCGGTCGGTGATCAGGTCACCCGCATCAAGGTCGGCGACCGCGTCGCCTATGCCGGGGGGCCGCTGGGTGCCTACAGCGAAGTGCATGTGCTGCCCGAAGCCAATCTGGTCAAACTGCCTGACAGCATCAGCTTCGAACAGGCCGCGGCCGTGATGCTCAAGGGCCTGACCGTGCAGTACCTGCTCAAACAGACCTACGCCGTGCAACCGGGCGAGACCATTCTGTTTCATGCCGCTGCCGGTGGCGTTGGTTCACTGGCCTGCCAATGGGCCAAGGCTCTGGGTGCCAGATTGATCGGTACTGTCAGCTCTGCGGAAAAAGCCGAGCGCGCCAAGGCGCTGGGGGCCTGGGCGACCATCGATTACAGCCGTGAGGATGTAGCGCAACGGGTGCTGGAGCTGACCGACGGCAAGAAGTGCCCGGTGGTCTATGACGGCGTTGGCCAGGACACCTGGCTGACTTCACTGGACTGCCTGGCGCCGCGCGGTCTGATGGTCAGTTTCGGCAATGCCTCGGGTGCGGTCAGCGGGGTAAACCTGGGTATTCTGGCGCAGAAGGGCTCGCTGTATGTCACTCGGCCAACCCTGGCCAGCTACGCCAACAATGCCGAAAACACTCAGGCGATGGCCGATGACCTGTTCGCGATGATCGCCAGCGGCAAGCTGACGGTGGATATCCACCAGCGCTACCCGCTGAGTGAGGCGGCCAAGGCACAGACCGAGCTTTCAGCGCGCAGGACGGTGGGGTCTACGGTGTTGCTGCCTTGAGAATGTGCTGAACTCATCGCCGGCAAGGCCGGCTCCCACAGGGACTGCATGCTCTGATCAATTGTGGGAGCCGGCCTTGCCGGCGATCGGGCCATCAGCCAGCCCGAACCACATCCCCGGTCACCAGGTCACGGATCACACTCGGGTTACGCCGCCCACCCAGCGCGCCGCCCAGGACCAGATCCAGCTGTCCGCGGAAGTACTGCTCAACACGCAAGCGTGACTTCGCCGCCGGACGCCCTTGAGGGTTGGCCGAAGTCGATACCAGCGGCCCGACCAGCGAACACAGCTCACGGACCACCGGATGATCGCTGACCCGCAGGGCTACCGTGTCGTGCACCCCGGTAATCCACTCCGGCAACATGTTCTGGTGCGGTACCAGCCAGGTGTTCGGGCCCGGCCAGGTGCTGGCCATGCGGTCGAGCCAGATTTCCGGGAAATCCTCGAACAGGAAGTCGAACTGGCGGATATTGTCGGCAATCAGGATCAACCCCTTGTCGACCGAGCGCGACTTGATCGCCAACAGGCGATCCACCGCTTCCTCGTTCCAGGGATCACAGCCCAAGCCCCAGACGGCCTCGGTTGGGTAGGCAATCACCGCACCGGCCCGAATTTCACGCGCGGCTTGTTGCACACGCCAACTGCTCACCATTGAACTCTCTCCGCATTAAGGCTGACCAGCAGTGTACTTAGGCAGGCCGGGCAAACCAACGTCCAGCTTCATTGCAAACCCGCCCGGCCACTTCAAGCTCGGTCAATGCCGCCAGTACCTTGGGCAATGCCCAACCGCTGCTGTTGGCCAAAGCTTCGCTGGTTTGTGGCGCCGCCAGCAACAACTCTTCAAGTACATGCCGGCTGCCAGGCGTTTCGTCGCCCGGTAGCGGCGGCAGGCGCTGCCATCCCTGCAGGGTCTCGACAATCTGCTCGACGCTTTCCACCAGCAAGGCGCCGTCGCGAATCAACTGGTGACAGCCTTTGGACCCCGGATGATGGATCGACCCCGGAATGGCATACACCTCGCGCCCTTGTTCTGCCGCCAACCGCGCGGTGATCAGCGAGCCACTGGCCAGGCTCGCCTCGACCACCAGCACCCCCAACGACAGGCCGCTGATGATGCGATTGCGCCGGGGAAAGTTAGCCGCCACCGGCCCGGCATCGAGAGGAAACTCGGAAACTACGGCACTGCCTTGCTCGATCATCGCCGCCGCCAGCGCCCGATGCCGTTGTGGATAAAATTTCTGCAAGCCGGTCCCCAGTACCCCGATCGTCTGCCCACCGACATCCAGAGCGGCCTGATGAGCGGCACCGTCGACCCCCAGGGCCAGGCCGCTGGTAATGACAAATCCACCCCGGGCCAGGTGGCGGGAAAAGGCCCCGGCGGTGTCCAGCGCCGGGCGCGATGCGCGGCGACTGCCGATAATCGCCAGCTGCGGTTTTTCCAGCAACGCCGGGTTACCGGCCACGAACAGCAAGGGCGGAGCACTATCCACTTCAGCCAGTAACGCCGGGTAGGCGGGGTCGTCCCACATCAGCAAATGCTGGTCGCGCCGCTCTAGCCAGGCCAATGCAGCCGCTGCGCCTTCGCGTACTTCGTGGCTGCGGCGAGCCTCGGCGCTCACCTCGGGGAGGCCCAGCGAACGCCAGGCAGCGGCCGGCGCACTGAGCGCCGCCGAGGCATTGCCAAAGGTCTGCAAGAGCGAATGAAAGCGTTGCGGACCGAGTCCGGGTAAACGATGCAGGCGCAAGCGCGCCTCGAGTTCGGCGGGTGAACACGCCCGGTAAGCTGACTCTGGCATAACGATCATCCTTGATCGAACGAGTTGTATGCACCCTGCACAAGCTGTGGATAACTCTGTTGATAATACTTTGACAACCGGTTGAAGAATTTCCCTTGCTGGCATGCCTGGGGGCTGCCTGAAACCTTAGCTGACCTTTGCCAGGTGCCGAACGCGCCGAATCCCTTTATTATGTGTACTCATGTTTGTAATTCATCGCACAGTGCAGCTCATACGCTTATGGCCATTCTGAACATCCTCGAATTCCCGGACCCGCGCCTTCG
Organism: Pseudomonas putida; assembly: GCF_028682475.1. GTDB lineage: Bacteria > Pseudomonadota > Gammaproteobacteria > Pseudomonadales > Pseudomonadaceae > Aquipseudomonas > Aquipseudomonas putida_AG. The sequence goes on along the minus strand of NZ_JANHLE010000005.1, from coordinate 214,829 downwards.
CACCATCGCCAAACCGGTGACCGAAGTCGATGACGGCGTTCGCCAGTTGATCGATGACATGTTTGAAACCATGTACGAAGCCCCGGGCATCGGCCTGGCGGCAACCCAGATCAACGTGCACAAGCGCATCGTGGTCATGGACCTGAGCGAAGATCGCAGCGAGCCGCGGGTGTTCATCAACCCCGAGCTGGAGATGCTGACCGACGAAATGGACCAGTACCAGGAAGGCTGCCTGTCGGTACCCGGCTTCTACGAGAACGTCGACCGCCCGGTGCGGGTCAAGGTCAAGGCGCTGGATCGCGATGGCAAGCCTTACGAGCTGATAGCCGAAGGTCTGCTGGCGGTGTGCATCCAGCACGAATGCGATCACCTCAACGGCAAGTTGTTCGTCGATTACCTGTCGACGCTCAAACGTGACCGGATCAAGAAAAAGCTGGAAAAGCAGCATCGCCAGCAAGCTTGATCTCCTCTTTCCAAAGGCTTGCTCCGGCAAGCCTTTTTCTTTTTAAGCGAGAACGCCATGCGCATTGTCTTTGCAGGCACCCCCGAGTTTGCCGCCGAACACCTCAAGGCCTTGATCGACAGCCCTTATGAAGTGGTGGCCGTCTACACCCAACCGGACCGTCCGGCCGGGCGCGGACAAAAACTGATGCCCAGTGCGGTCAAGCAACTGGCTGTGGATAACGGCATCCAGGTCCTGCAACCGCCAACCCTGCGCAATGCCGAGGCTCAAGCTGAACTGGCTGCACTCAAGCCGGACCTGATGGTGGTGGTCGCCTATGGCCTGATCCTGCCGCAAGCGGTGCTGGATATTCCGCGCCTGGGCTGCATCAATAGTCATGCCTCGCTGCTGCCGCGCTGGCGCGGCGCCGCGCCGATCCAGCGCGCGGTCGAAGCCGGCGACAGTGAAAGTGGCGTGACCGTGATGCGCATGGAAGCGGGGCTGGATACCGGCCCGATGCTGCTCAAGGTCGTCACCCCGATCAGCGCCACCGACACCGGTGGCAGCCTGCACGACCGCCTGGCCGAGATGGGCCCGCCCGCCGTGCTCGAAGCGGTCGCCGGTCTGGCCGCGGCCACGCTGCAAGGTGAAGTCCAGGACGACAGCCTGGCCACTTATGCACACAAGCTGAACAAAGACGAAGCGCGCCTGGACTGGAGCCGTCCGGCGGTTGAGCTGGAGCGCCTGATTCGCGCCTTCAACCCCTGGCCGATCTGCCACAGCACCCTCAACGGTGAAGCCGTGAAAGTCCTGGCCGCCAGCTTATCCACAGGCAAAGGCACCCCAGGTGAAATCCTCGGCGCCAGCAAGGACGGCCTGATCGTTGCCTGCGGTGAACAGGCCCTGTGCCTGACCCGTCTGCAATTGCCCGGTGGCAAGGCGCTGAACTTCAGTGACCTGTTCAACAGCCGCCGCGAGAAATTCGCCAGCGGTACGGTGCTCGGTCAATGAATCCACGTCTGGCAGCCGCCCGCGCCCTGGCGGCAGTACTCAGCGGCAAGGCCTCACTGAACAGTTCGCTGCCCGCGCAACTGGACAAGGTCGAAGTACGTGACCGGGGCCTGACCCAGGACCTGGCCTTCGGCACCGCGCGCTGGCAACCACGGCTCTCGGCGCTGGCCGAACGTCTGCTGCAAAAGCCGTTCAAGAAGGCCGACGCCGATGTCGAAGCCTTGCTGCTGGTAGGCCTGTATCAGCTGCTCTACACCCGTGTCCCGGCCCATGCCGCCATCGGCGAAACCGTGGGCTGCGCCGACAAGCTGAAAAAGCCGTGGGCCAAGGCCCTGCTCAATGCCGTACTGCGCCGCGCGCAACGCGAAAGCAGCGAGATCCTCGCCGAACTGGAGCGTGATCCGGTGGTGCGCACCGCCCACCCGCGCTGGCTGCAGAAGTCGCTCAAGGCGTTCTGGCCAGAACAGTGGGAAGCCATTTGCGCCGCCAACAACGCTCATCCGCCGATGATTCTGCGGGTCAACCGCCGTCATCACAGTCGTGAGGCCTATCTGGAGCTATTGCGCGCAGCGGAGCTGGAAGCCAGCGCCTGTCAGTACAGCGTCGATGGCATCCTTCTCGCCCAAGCCTGCGATGTGCGCGGCCTGCCAGGCTTTGATCAGGGCTGGATCAGCGTCCAGGACGAAGCCGCACAGCTGGCTGCCGACCTGCTCGACCTCGCGCCAGGGCAGCGGGTGCTCGACGCCTGCTGCGCACCCGGCGGCAAGACCTGCCACCTGCTTGAAGCCGAGGCAAAACTGGAGTCTGTGGTCGCGATCGATCTCGAAGCCAAGCGCCTGACCCGGGTCCGGGAAAACCTCGACCGCCTGGGCCTCGATGCCCAGTTGATCGCCTGCGATGCCCGCGATACCGCCAGCTGGTGGGACGGCAAGGGTTTCCAGCGCATCCTGCTCGACGCACCTTGCTCGGCCACCGGGGTGATTCGTCGTCACCCGGACATCAAGATGACCCGTCAGGCCGACGATATTGCCGCCCTGGCCAGCTTGCAGGGCGAACTGCTCGACGCCCTGTGGCCGACCCTCGAAGTCGGCGGCATCCTGTTGTATGCCACCTGCTCGACCCTGCCGACGGAAAACACTGAAGTCATCGAGGCCTTCCTCGCTCGCACCCCGGGTGCCCGCGAGCTGGACCTGGCGACCCAGGCTGGCTTGCGCCAGCCCCATGGCCGCCAGCTACTGGCGCAGGAAGGCGGACACGACGGCTTCTACTATGCCAAGCTGATCAAAATCGCCGCCGCGCGCGGATAACAAGAGAAGGGAACAGCGGATGAAGATCATCATCCTCGGTGCAGGGCAGGTCGGCGGTACGCTGGCCGAGCACCTGGCCAGCGAAGCCAACGACATTACCGTGGTCGATACCGATGGCGAGCGCCTGCGCGACCTCGGCGACCGCCTGGACATCCGTACCGTCCAGGGCCGCGCCTCGTTCCCGACCGTATTGCGCCAGGCCGGTGCCGATGACGCCGACATGCTGGTGGCGGTGACCAACAGCGACGAAACCAACATGGTCGCCTGTCAGGTCGCCTACACCCTGTTCCACACCCCGACCAAGATCGCCCGGGTGCGTGAGTCGGCCTACCTGACCCGCGCTGGCCTGTTCGACAACGACGCCATCCCCGTCGACGTACTGATCAGCCCCGAGCAGGTGGTAACCCACTACATCAAGCGCCTGATCGAGCATCCCGGTGCCTTGCAGGTCATCGACTTTGCCGAAGGCAAGGCCCAGCTGGTAGCGGTCAAGGCCTACTACGGCGGGCCGCTGGTTGGTCAGCAACTGCGCCAGATCCGCGAACACATGCCCAACGTCGACACCCGCGTCGCGGCCATCTTCCGCCGCGACCGGCCGATCCTGCCTCAGGGCGATACGGTGATCGAGGCCGACGACGAGGTGTTCTTCATTGCCGCCAAGGCCCACATCCGTGCGGTGATGGGTGAACTGCGGCGCATCGACGAAACCAACAAGCGCGTGGTCATCGCCGGCGGCGGACAGATTGGCGAGCGCCTGGCCGAAGCGATCGAGAGCCGCTACCAGGTGAAGATCATCGAGATGAACCCGGCGCGCTGCCGTTACCTCTCCGATACCCTGGACAGCACCGTGGTGTTGCAGGGCAGCGCCTCGGACCGCGACCTGATGCTCGAAGAGAACATCGCCGAAGCCGATATCTTCCTGGCCCTGACCAACGATGACGAGGCCAACATCATGTCCTCGCTGCTGGCCAAGCGCCTGGGCGCGCGCAAGGTGATGACCATCATCAACAACCCGGCGTATGTCGACCTGGTCCAGGGCGGCGATATCGATATCGCCATCAGCCCGCAGCTGGCCACCATCGGCACCTTGCTCGCCCACGTGCGCCGCGGCGACATCGTCAGCGTGCACTCCCTGCGCCGTGGCGCGGCAGAGGCCATTGAGGCGATTGCCCATGGCGACTCGAAATCCAGCAAGGTGATCGGCAAAGCCATCGAAGACATCGCCCTGCCGCCGGGCACCACCATCGGCGCGATCATTCGCGATGAAGAAGTGCTGATTGCCCACGACGACACGGTGATCGAGGCGGGCGACCATGTGATCCTCTTCGTTGTGGATAAAAAGTACATCCGTGACGTCGAGAAGCTGTTCCATGTCGGGTTGAGCTTCTTCTAAGGGAGAGCCGCGATGCGCGAATCACTGGAAAAGATGCTGGCCAAGGGTGTGGATAACGCCCTGCTGCGCTTCGGCCTGGGCAAGGCCTGGCTGGATGAGGGCAACGGCGCCGAAGCGGCTGTTCATCTGCAACGCTGCGTCGAATTCGACCCGAAGTACTCGGCGGCGTGGAAGCTGTTGGGCAAGGCCCATCAGTTGCAGGGTGATAAAGCGGCAGCGCGCCTGGCCTGGGAACAGGGGCTGGAAGCGGCCAGGGCCCATGGTGACAAGCAGGCCGAAAAAGAGATGACGGTGTTTCTCAAGAAGCTGGATAAGGCCGGTTAGGCCATCGCGGGGCAAGCCCGCTCCCACAGCGTTATCCACAATGCCTGTGGGAGCGGGCTTGCCCCGCGATCAGCATTTTCAGTACCAGCGCGCCTCACCCGGCGGACGCTTCTTGAAGCGCTTCATGCTCCACATGTACTGGCTCGGATAAGCCCGCACATAACGCTCGACCACCTGGCTCATGGCCGCTGCCGAAGTTTCGGTGTCTTCGCTGTACATCGCCTCGGGCGCCGCTTCCAGAATCACCTTGAAGCCGGAACCGTCCGGCAGGCGCAGGGCATGCAGGAACACCCCGACAGCCTTGCCGCCGGCGAGCATGTTCGGCACGAATTTGCTGGTCAGCGCCTTGGTGGCGAAGAACGGCACGAAGATCCCCGCCGACTCGGCCGGCTCCGGGTCTGCCGGAATGCCGACCTGACCGCCTCTACGCACTTCCTTGATGATGCTCAGAATGCCTTCTTTGGTGGAAGCGGCCACGCGGTTACCCAGCTGCACGCGCTGCTCGCGCAACAGGTCATCAACCGCCTTGAGCTTGGGCGGGCGGTAGAAAATGATCGGTTTGCACTGGTTGCAATAGAAGTGGTTGAGCACTTCCCAGTTGCCCAGGTGACTGGTGATGCCGACCACGCCCTTGCCCGAAGCCAGAGCGGCCTGCAGCACTTCCAGGCCTTCGACTTCGCGCACCAGGTCGAGTGAGCGCTGGGCCGGCCAGATCCAGGCGCAGGCGCTTTCGGTAAAGGACTTGCCGATATCCATCAGGGTACGGCCAACCAGTTGCTCGCGCTCGACCGGGTCCATCTCCGGAAAACACTTGGCCAGGTTGATGCGCACCACTTCACGTGAACTGTTCGGCACCTTCCACATGATCCAGCCGATGGCCGCGCCGACCCGCTGTACCGCGCCCCAGGGGAGCTTGGCAAACAACCGCAACGCCCCGACCATCAAGGCGCCCTTGAATTTATCCACAGGCTGGTTCCTCTTTCTGCAAGCCGGCCATTGTACCCCTCAGCGCAGCAGAAGGGCGTAGCGATCACAATCGGTGGTGTGGTCCATGACCATGCCGGTGGCCTGCATGAAGGCATAGCAGATGGTCGGGCCGACAAAGGTGAAGCCGGCTTTCTGCAGGGCCTTGCTCATGGCCTTGGCTTCATCGGTAACGGCCGGAACGTCACTGCGCTGGCTGAAATGATTGATCTTCGGTACACCGCCGACAAACGACCACAGCCACTCAGCAGGGTTCTCCAAAGCCAGCCAGGCGTTGGCGTTGCGCCGCGCGGCATTGAGCTTGAGGCGGTTGCGAATGATCCCGGGATCGAGCATGCGTTCCTCGATTTCTTCATCACTCATCTGCGCCAGCCTCTGTGGGTCGAAGCCGAACAACACCTGACGGTAACGCTCGCGCTTTTTCAGCACGGTGATCCACGACAGCCCGGCCTGGAAGCCTTCGAGCAGCAGCATCTCGAACAACTGGCCCGGCTCACGCTGCGGCGTGCCCCATTCCTGATCGTGGTATGCCTGGTAAAGTGGATCGTCGGTACACCAAAAGCAACGTGGCATAAGGCTCCAAGGGTAGAGGCTTGGGCGAATCGGGTTATACTCCCGCTCTTTATATTCGCAGCCCTAGAAACAGGTGAATTTCGTGAGCCAGCCTACGCCAGCCGTGCGTACCTTCCAAGACTTGATCCTCGCCCTGCAGAACTACTGGGCCGAGCAAGGTTGTGTGGTGCTTCAGCCCTACGATATGGAAGTAGGCGCCGGCACTTTCCATACCGCCACGTTCCTGCGCGCCGTCGGCCCGGAAACCTGGAACGCCGCCTACGTACAGCCGAGCCGTCGCCCGGCTGACGGTCGCTATGGCGAAAACCCCAACCGCCTGCAGCACTACTACCAATTCCAGGTGGTGCTCAAGCCAAACCCGGCGAACTTCCAGGAACTGTACCTGGGCTCGCTGAAGGCCATCGGCCTCGACCCGCTGGTGCACGACATCCGTTTCGTCGAAGACAACTGGGAATCGCCGACCCTCGGCGCCTGGGGTCTGGGTTGGGAAATCTGGCTCAACGGCATGGAAGTCACCCAGTTCACCTACTTCCAGCAAGTGGGCGGGATCGAGTGCATGCCGGTCACCGGTGAAATCACCTATGGCCTCGAGCGTCTGGCCATGTACCTGCAGGGCGTCGACTCGGTCTACGACCTGATCTGGACCGACGGTCCGTTCGGCAAGGTGACCTACGGCGACGTTTTCCACCAGAACGAAGTGGAGCAGTCGACCTACAACTTCGAACACGCCAACGTCGAGAAGCTGTTCGAACTGTTCGATTTCTACGAAAGCGAAGCCAATCGCCTGATCGAGCTGGAACTGCCGTTGCCGACCTACGAAATGGTCCTCAAGGCCTCGCACACCTTCAACCTGCTCGACGCCCGCCGCGCCATCTCGGTGACCGCGCGCCAGCAGTACATCCTGCGCGTACGCACCCTGGCCCGGGCCGTGGCGCAAAGCTATTTGCAAGCCCGCGCCAAGCTGGGCTTCCCGATGGCGTCCCCTGAATTGCGTGATGAAGCATTGGCCAAGCTGGAGGCTGCACAATGAGTGCTCAAGATTTCCTGGTTGAACTGGGCACCGAAGAACTGCCACCAAAGGCCCTGAGCGCCCTGGCTGATGCGTTTCTCGCCGGTATCGAGAAAGGCCTGCAGGCCGCTGGCCTGAACTACACCGGCAAGCAGGTCTACGCTGCGCCGCGTCGTCTGGCCGTGCTGATCCGTCAACTGGACACCCAACAGCCGGACCGCAGCATCAATGTCGACGGCCCGCCCCGTCAGGCCGCCTTCGACGCCGAAGGCAACCCGACCCAGGCAGCCCTCGGCTTTGCCAAGAAGTGCGGCGTAGAGCTGGCCGAAATCGACCAGAGCGGCGCCAAGCTGCGCTTCTCCCAGCACATCCCGGGCAAGGCCACCGCCAGCCTGCTGCCGACCATCGTCGAAGATTCGCTGAACGACCTGCCGATCCCGAAACGCATGCGTTGGGGTGCGCGCAAGGAAGAGTTCGTGCGTCCGACCCAATGGCTGGTGATGCTGCTGGGCGACGACGTCGTCGACTGCACCATCCTCGCCCAGACGGCTGGCCGTGATTCTCGCGGTCACCGCTTCCATCACCCGGAAGACGTGCGTATCACGGCCCCGGCGAACTACCTGGAAGACCTGCGCAAAGCCTACGTACTGGCCGATTTCGCCGAGCGTCGCGAGCTGATCAGCAAGCGTACCGCCGAACTCGCCATGCAGCAGGAAGGCACCGCTATCGTGCCGCCTGCACTGCTCGACGAAGTGACTGCGCTGGTCGAGTGGCCGGTGCCGCTGGTCTGCTCGTTCGAGGAGCGTTTCCTCGACGTGCCGCAAGAAGCCCTGATCACCACCATGCAGGACAACCAGAAGTACTTCTGCCTGCTGGACGTCGACGGCAAGCTGCTGCCGCGCTTCATCACCGTCGCCAACGTTGAAAGCCGCGATCCGAAGCAGATCGTCGAAGGTAACGAGAAGGTCGTGCGCCCACGCCTGACCGACGCCGAGTTCTTCTTCAAGCAAGACAAGAAGCAGACGCTGGAAAGCTTCAACGAACGCCTCAAGAACGTGGTGTTCCAGGCTCAGTTGGGCAGCGTCTTCGACAAGGCCGAGCGCGTTGCCAAGCTGGCCGCGTTCATTGCCCAGCGCATTGGCGGCGACGCTCAGCGCGCAGCCCGCGCCGGTCTGCTGTCCAAGTGCGACCTGGCCACCGAGATGGTCGGCGAATTCCCTGAAATGCAGGGTGTTGCCGGCTATTACTACGCCCTCAACGATGGCGAGCCGGAAGACGTCGCCCTGGCCCTGAACGAGCAGTACATGCCGCGCGGTGCCGGTGCTGAACTGCCGTCGACCCTGACCGGTGCGGCCGTGGCCATCGCCGACAAGCTCGACACCCTGGTCGGAATCTTCGGTATCGGCATGCTGCCAACCGGCAGCAAAGACCCTTATGCCCTGCGTCGCGCAGCGCTGGGCGTGCTGCGGATCCTGATCGAGAAGCAGCTGGACCTGGACCTCGACGAAGCAGTGAACTTCGCTGTCACCCAGTTCGGCAGCAAAGTCAAAGCCGCCGGCCTGGCCGACCAGGTGCTGGAGTTCGTCTTCGACCGTCTGCGTGCCCGTTATGAAGACGAAGGCATCGACGTTGCCACCTACCTGTCGGTCCGTGCCTTGAAGCCAGGTTCGGCCCTGGACTTCGACCAGCGCGTACAGGCCGTACAGGCCTTCCGTCAGCTGCCTGAAGCCGCTGCCCTGGCCGCGGTGAACAAGCGTGTGTCGAACCTGCTGAGCAAGGCCGAAGGCGCGGTAGCGACCACGGTCGAGCCGAAGTACTTCGACAATGCCAACGAGTTCTCCCTGTACTCGGCGATCCAGCAAGCCGACCAGGCCGTGCAACCGATGGCCGCTGCGCGTCAGTACAGCGAATCGCTGGCACGTCTGGCAGCCCTGCGTGAACCGGTCGACGCCTTCTTCGAGGCGGTGATGGTCAACGCCGACGACGCCAATGTGCGGGCCAACCGCTATGCCTTGCTCAGCCGCCTGCGCGGTCTGTTCCTGGGCGTGGCCGACATTTCGCTGCTGGGGTAAGTCTTGAAGCTGCTGATTCTCGATCGGGACGGGGTGATCAACCAGGACTCCGATGCCTACATCAAGTCGCTGGACGAGTGGATTCCGATCCCGGGTTCGATCGAAGCGATCGCGCAGTTGAGCAAGGCCGGCTGGACGGTGGCGATCGCCACCAACCAGTCCGGCATCGCTCGCGGCTACTACGACCTGGCAACCCTCGAGGCCATGCATGAGCGCCTGCGCATGCTGGTGGCCGAGCAGGGTGGCGAGGTTGGCCTGATTGTCTATTGCCCTCACGGCCCGGATGAAGGCTGCGATTGCCGCAAGCCCAAGCCGGGCATGCTGCGAACCATTGCCGCGCATTACCAGGTAGACCTGGCCGGGCGGTGGTTTGTCGGTGATAGTAAGGGTGACCTGGAAGCCGCATTGACCGTCGATGCTCAACCGATTCTGGTAAAAACCGGGAAAGGCGAGAAAACCCTGAGCAAGGGAATTCCCGAAGGCACATTGATTTTCGATGATCTGGCAGCCATCGCCAGAGAACTTATCCACAAATAGGGCGTCTGCGAACCAGGCGCACTTTTACTAGGCGGGCAAGCCCGCAACGGTACATGCCGCTATGTCGATCCTGCAGGCGATCAGAATTTTTCTTTTTTACCTGCTGCTGGGTACCAGCTCTTTGCTGTGGTGCACCCTGAGCTTTTTTATTGCGCCGTTTCTGCCATTCAGCGCCCGTTATCGCTTCATCAATGTCTACTGGTGCCGTTTCGCGCTGGTGCTGGTGCGGGTCTTCCTGAACATCAAGGTCAAGGTCAGCGGGGCTGAAAACATTCCCAAGCAGCCTTGCGTGATCCTCTCCAATCACCAGAGCACCTGGGAGACGTTCTTTCTCTCGGCGTATTTTTCGCCGTTGAGCCAGGTACTCAAACGTGAACTGCTGTACGTACCGTTCTTCGGCTGGGCCATGGCCATGCTGCGGCCGATCGCGATTGACCGTGACAACCCCAAGGCTGCGCTCAAGCAAGTGGCCAGCGAAGGCGACAAGCTGCTCAAGGACGGCGTCTGGGTGCTGATCTTCCCGGAAGGCACCCGTGTGCCGTTCGGCCAGATCGGCAAGTTCTCCCGCGGCGGTACCGCCCTGGCGGTGAATGCCGGCCTGCCTGTGCTGCCGATTGCCCACAACGCTGGCAAGTTCTGGCCCAAGCAGGGTTGGAACAAGCGGGCTGGCACCATTGAAGTGGTGATCGGTGCGCCGATGTACGCTGAAGGCACTGGCCCGCGCGCGATTGCCGAGCTCAACGACCGGGCGGCAGCCTGGAACGAACAGGCTCAGCGCGACATGGGTTCGTTGCCGGCACAAGCCCCGAATGCCACCCAGGGCGTTGCCTGACGATCTGTGGATAACTTGTGTACAGTATTTGGATCTTTCGCTCAAAAATTCGCTAAGTGATTAATTTACTTACTTATTTCTCTGTATGACTGTTTTCTGAAAATCGTGCATAAGTTTTTCAACGGCATAAAAAAACCGGCGCTTGCGCCGGTTTTTTTTGCCCGAGAATCCTCACACCTTGTCGATGTCGACATCGCGGGTTTCTTTCAGGCAGAACAGCCCGACCACCAGGCTGACACCGGTGATCAACACCGGATACCACAGCCCATAGAAGATATCGCCGGTGTACACCACCAGGGCAAACGACACTGTCGGCAGGAAGCCGCCGAACCAGCCGTTGCCGATGTGGTAAGGCAGCGACATCGAGGTGTAACGGATGCGGGTCGGGAACAGCTCAACCATCACTGCCGCCAGCGGGCCGTAGGTCATGGTCGCGATCAGAATCATGGCGACGATCAGCACCACCACCATGGTTTCGTTGACGCTGGCAGGATCCGCCTTGGCCGGATAACCCGCCTTGTCGATGGCAGCCCGTAGCGCCACTTCATCGAAGCCGTTGATGCGCTGGTCACCGACAGTTACGACCACTTCACTACCGGCAGCGGCGGCTTCAGAGCTGTAGGGCAGGCCTTGCTTGACCAGGAAGGTCTTGGCCTTGTCGCACGGACTATCAAAGCGCGCCTTGCCGACCGGATCGAACTGGAAGGTGCAGCTTTGTGGATCGGCCATGACCACAATCGGTGATTGGCGACTGGCGGCATCGATCTGCGGGTTGGCGTAATGGCTCAGGGCTTTGAACAGCGGGAAGTAGAGCAGGGTAGCCAGCAGCAGGCCAATCATCAGGATCGGCTTGCGGCCGACGCGGTCCGACAGCCAGCCGAAGAACACGAAGAACGGCGCGCCGATCACCACGCTGATAATCAGCAGGGTGTTGGCCTGGGCCGGGTCCATCTTGAGCATCTGGGTGAGGAAGAACAGTACGTAGAACTGCGCGGTGTAGAAGGTCACCGCTTGCCCGGCGTTGATGCTGAACAGGGCAGTGAGGACGATCTTGAGGTTGGCCCAGGAACCAAACGACTCACGAATCGGCGCTTTACTGGTTTTGCCCTGAGCCTTCATTTTCACGAAAGCTGGCGATTCGTGCATGCTCATACGAATCCAGGTGGAAATCGCCAGTAACACGATCGACAGCAGGAACGGCAGACGCCAGCCCCAGACTTCGAACTGATCACCGCTGATATAGCGGCTGCCCAGCACCACCAGCAGTGACAGCAGCAAACCGAGGGTCGCTGTGGACTGGATAAAGCCGGTATGGAAGCCACGTTTACCCGGTGGCGCATGCTCAGCCACATAAGTCGCAGCGCCGCCATACTCGCCGCCCAAGGCCAGGCCCTGGAGCATACGCAGGATCACCAGAATGATCGGTGCGGCGATGCCGATACTGGCATAGGTCGGTAGCAGGCCGACCGCAAAGGTCGACAGGCCCATCAGCACGATGGTCACCAGGAAGGTGTACTTGCGGCCGATCATGTCGCCCAGGCGACCGAACACCAGTGCCCCGAACGGTCGCACCAGGAAGCCTGCGGCAAAGGCCATCAAGGCGAAGATAAAGGCAGTGGTGTCGTTCACCCCGGCAAAGAACTGCTTGCTGATGACCGCGGCCAGTGCCCCGTAGAGAAAAAAGTCATACCACTCGAACACCGTCCCGAGGGATGACGCGAAAATGATCTTGCGCTCTTCACGGCGACTGTTGCTGACCGTCGCCGCGCCCTGCTCCTGAATGTAATCCGACATCGTGCTGTCCTCGGCCTCAAGGCCCCAGTGATTATTCTTGTTGTTCCACTGTCGACGCCGGCAGACCGCGTCCGGTGTCGTTGTTGCTACGCACCCTGGTCAGGGCGTCGGTATTGCGTTTTCTTCATCGATCCGAGCTGTGGATAACATCCCCCGGGTGAGCAGTTGCGCCGCCTTTTCGGCAATCATCAAAGTGGGTGAGCAAGTATTGCCGGAGACAATCTGCGGCATGATCGAGGCATCGGCGATGCGCAGCCCCGGCACGCCATGCACGCGCAGCTGGTCATCGACCACGTCCAGCGGGCCATTGCCCATCCGGCAGGTACCGACCGGATGGAAAATGGTGGTGCCGATCTGGCCGGCGGCTTCGTGCAGTTGTTCTTCGCTTTGCAGGTCCGGCCCAGGCAAGTATTCGCGCGGGTTGAACGCGGCCAGGGCAGGGGCCTGGACAATCTTGCGGGTGATGCGAATGGCCTGGGCGGCAACCCGCAAATCTTGCGGGTCGCTGAGGTAGTTGGGATCGATCAGCGGCGCTTCGTCCGGGTTGGCCGAGCGGATATCGATGCGGCCTCGGCTCGTCGGGCGCAAGTTGCACACCGATGCGGTAAACGCCGGGAAGCGATGCAGCGGCTCGCCGAAGCGCTCCAGCGAGAGCGGCTGCACATGGTATTGCAGGTTCGCCGAGGCCTGCTCCGGCCCGGAGCGGACAAACGCCCCCAGTTGACTCGGCGCCATGGCCAGCGGACCACTGCGGTCATACAGATAGCGCAAGCCCATCCCCAGCTTGCCCCAGGCGCTGTTGGCAACCTGGTTGAGGGTGCGCGCGCCACTGACCTGATAGATCAGCCGCAGTTGCAGGTGGTCCTGCAGGTTGCCGCCAACGCCCGGCAATTCATGACGGACAGTTATCCCCAGGCTTTCGAGCAAACCACGCGGGCCGATGCCGGAGCGTTGCAGAATCCCGGGAGAGCCCACCGAGCCTGCACAGAGGATGATCTCGCGGCGGGCGCTGAAGTTCTGCCAGTTGCCTTGCCAGCGCGCTCTTACCGCTGAGGCACGACCGGCGTCGAGGATCACCTGGTCGACCAGCACATCGGTCAGTACGGTCAGATTGGGACGGTTGAGCACCGGACGAAGAAAGGCCTTGGCCGAGTTCCAGCGAATCCCGGAACGCTGGTTGACCTGAAAGTATCCACAGCCCTGGTTATCCCCGCCGTTGAAATCGGCGACGCTTTCAATTCCACTCTGGGCGGCCGCTGCGCGGAACGCATCGAGTATCGGCCACGAATAACGTTGTTGTTCGACCCGCCATTCGCCTTGATCGCCGTGCACATCACTGGCACCGCCGAAATGCTTTTCGCTGGCCTTGAACAGCGGCAACACGTCTTTCCAGGCCCAACCGGCGTTGCCTTGCTCGGCCCAGCGATCGTAGTCACCGGCCTGACCACGCATATAGATCATGCCGTTGATCGAGGAACAGCCACCGAGCACTTTACCCCGTGGATAACCCAGGGCTCGCCCGTTGAGGCCAGGCTGGGCTTCGGTCTTGAAGCACCAGTCGGTACGTGGGTTACCGATGCAATAAAGGTAGCCCACCGGAATGTGAATCCAGGGATAGTTGTCTTTACCGCCCGCTTCGAGCAGCAATACCCGACAGCTGGGGTCGGCAGACAAACGATTGGCCAGCAAGCATCCGGCAGGACCGGCACCGACGACCACGTAATCGTAGACAGGATCGGCTGATGGCATGGGCAACCTCGCGCCTGATTATTATTCTTGTCGTGGTCCATGTTATTGATTAATTTCGAGATGAAAACGTTAGATTTCACTCAAGTGCTGTGCGTTTTAACACAACGTTCGTGAACACCTGATTCACAAGGAAAAGCATGTTCGACTGGAATGATCTGCGGTTTTTTCTCGAGTTGCAGCGTAGCGGCCGCCTGCTGACCGCGGCCAAACGTCTCAACACCACCCACAGCACCGTGGCTCGGCATATCGACAATATCGAGCAGAGCCTGGGCACCGCACTGTTCGTCCAGCATGCTCAAGGCTATGAACTGACACCGTCCGGCCAGGCCCTGCTCAAGCATGCCGAAGCCATGGAAAACGTCGCCCTGCTGGCCCAGGAAGAAATCACCCAGGCCATTACCCCGCTAGGCAAGATCCGCCTCGGCGTCACCGAAGGCATCGGCATCATGTTCTTCACCCCGCGCATGGGCAGCCTGTTCGAGCGCTATCCGGGGCTTGAGGTAGAACTGGTCGCCGTGCCGCGCTTCGTCAGCATCCTCAACCGCGAGGCGGAAATCAGCATCCACCTGGAACGGCCGAATGCCGACCTGCTGATCACCCGCAAGCTCACCGATTATCGCCTGGCGCTGTACGCCAGCCCCGAGTATCTGGCCCAGGCGCCAGCGTTGCACCAGCGCGAAGACCTGGCCAGGCACAGCTGGATCGGCTACGTCGACGACCTGTTGTTCAGTCAGGAGCTGCTGTTTCTCAACAGTTTCTGCCGGGCCCCGAATGTGGTGTTTCGCAGCACCAGCGTGATCGCCCAGCAGCAGGCTGCCCGGGCCGGATTGGGCATTGCCGTGCTGCCCAACTACATGGCCCGGCATGACCCGGCGCTGGTCCGCGTGCTGCCCAGCGAAACCATCCAGCGCAGCTACTGGATCTGCACCCGCCGCGAACTGCACAAGTCAGTGCGCTTGCGGGTGGTCTGGGATTTTCTCCTGGCGCTGTGTGCGCAAGAGCAGGACGCCTTGCTGGCGGAGTAGGGCTCATCCACTGAAGGTTTTCACCGCCAGCAACATGGCCGCACAGATCCCCACGACGGCAAACAGCTGCTGCAGACGTGGGCCGGCCAGGCGGCTGGCAAACTGTCGGGCCACCAACAGCCCCAATACCGCACCACCCGCAAACGGCGCGCCCACGCTCCAGTGCATGACGCCACCGACGCTGGCGCTGATCACACTACCGGTGGACACCAGGGCGATCACCGCCAAGGAGGTGGCAACGATGCTTTTCATGTCCAGATTGGTGTAACGACTGAGTGCCGGAATGATCACGAAGCCGCCGCCGACACCGAGCAATCCCGAGAGCAACCCAGACAACGCGCCGGTAAATGCCAGCGCGCGGGCGCAGGGCAGGGTCCAGCGCAGGCGTCCTTGCAAGGGGTTGAGTACACATGGCATGACCATGCGCTTGCCCTGCGCCGGCTCACCGCGCAGCTCGCGGCGGGCTTTGAGCAGCATGCGCGCACAGGCATATACCAGCACTACCGCGAAGGCCAGGGCCAGCGGCGCGTTGGGTAGTTGGTGCGCCAACATCAGTCCGAACGGAGCGGCGGCGATACCGATCAGTGCCACAAAAGCCGCAGCGCGGTAACGCACCACCCCTTGGCGCAACCCCAGTACCGCGCCAACAGCTGCCGCCATACCGACGGCCAGCAGGCCGACCGGTGCCGCCTCGACCATCGACAGACCAAGGCCGAAGACCAGCAGGGGCACGGCCAGAATGCCGCCTCCGGCGCCGGTCAACGCCAGCACCGCACCAATGATCGCTCCCAGCCCTGCCGCAAGAAATGGCTGTTCGATCACTGCTGAACCTCAGCAACGACGGTCTGCGGTTTGGCCAGCCACTCGCGGCCCTTGAGCATGCAGCGCCAGTACAGCGGTGGCAGGATCTGCGCCTTGAGCAGCCAGGCCAGCCGGGTAGGGCGCCGGCCATCGAGCAGCCAGCGTGGAAAGCTCGGCGCCAGCTTGCCGCCGTAAGTGAACTCGGCCAGCACGATCTTGCCGCGCTCGACGGTCAGCGGGCAGGAGCCGTAACCATCGTAGTGCGCCAGCTTCGGCAGACGCCCCAGGGCGACCAGTACGTTATTGGCCACCACCGGCGCCTGCTTGCGCGCGGCTGCAGCGGTCTTGGCATTGGTCGTGTTGATCCCGTCACCCAAGGCGTGGATGTTGGCGAACTGGCGATGACGCAAGGTCGCCGGATCGACATCAATCCAGCCAGCCGCATCGGCCAAGGGACTGTTACGGATGAAGTCGGCAGGTACTTGTGGCGGCACCACATGCAGCATGTCGAAGGATTGAACCCGCGTTTCGCTGCTGCCATCGGGCAAGGTACGAATGAAGGTGGCCTGCCTGGCCGGGCCATCGACGGCAACCAGACGATGAGAATACTGCAGGTCGACCGCGTACTTGTCGATGTATTCCATCAGCGCAGGGACATAATCCGCCACCCCGAACAGTACCGCGCCGGCATTGAAGAACTGCGCCTGGATGTTCCCCAGACGCCCTGTGCGCAACCAGTGATCGCAGGACAGGTACAGGGCTTTCTGCGGCGCGCCCGCGCACTTGATCGGCATGGGTGGCTGGCTGAACAGCGCGCGGCCTTCGCGCAGGTTCTGCACCAGCTGCCAGGTGTAGGGCGCGAGGTCATAGCGATAGTTGGAAGTCACGCCATTGCGCCCGAGGGTCTCGCTCAGGCCATCGATGGCCTCCCAGTCAAGCTTCAGACCAGGGCACACCACCAACTGCTCGTAGCTCAGCAAGCGACCGTCATCCAGAGTCAGCGCTTGCGCCTGAGGGTCGAAGCTTTCGACTTTGGCCTTGATCCAGCGAACCCCCGAGGGAATGGTCGACGCCATGCTCCGCGCAGTGCTGGGTGCATTGAAGACACCGGCACCGACCATCGTCCAGCCGGGCTGATAGTAATGGGTGTCGGCCGGGTCAATCAGGGCGATATCCAGCGACGGATCGCGGCACATCAAACTTGAAGCCACGGCGATACCGGCAGCCCCCGCGCCGACAATCAGGACCTTGTGATGATCGCCTTTTGGCGATGTGGTGTGAGCAGGCATGGCAAGGTGTTCCTTTAATAATAATTTTGGGTGTTGCTCAGAGCACGTTGAGCGGGATCTTCAGATAGCGCACTCCGTTGTCTTCAGGTTCGGGTAACTGGCCGCTGCGCATGTTGATCTGCACCGAAGGCAGAATCAGCACCGGCATGTCGAGGGTGGCATCGCGCGCTTCGCGCATGGCGACAAAACTGTCTTCGCTAATGCCTTCGCGAACATGGATGTTATTGGCGCGCTGTTCGGCCACCGTGGTCATGTAGCGCAGCTCGCGGCCACCCGGCAGGTAGTCATGGCACATGAACAATCGGGTATCAGCGGGGAAGGCAAGAATGCGCTGGATCGAGCGATACAAGGTGCGCGCGCTGGCGCCGGGAAAATCACAACGGGCGGTACCGTAGTCAGGCATGAACAGGGTGTCGCCGACGAAGGCGATGCTTTGGTCACCGGCCTCGACCACATAAGTCATGCACGCCGGTGTGTGCCCTGGGGTGTGCAAGGCACGCGCCTGCAGATTGCCAATGGCAAACGGCTGCTCATCGTCGAACAGCACATCGAACTGGCTGCCATCGCGGGCGAAGCCCTGGTCGGCATTGAACAGCGCACCGAAGACTTTCTGTACCTGGGTGATCTGGCTACCGATGGCGATCTGGCCACCCAGGGCCTGCTTGAGATACGCCGCGGCAGAGAGGTGGTCGGCGTGCACATGGGTTTCCAGAATCCATTGCACCTTGCCGCCCAGTTCATTGACCCGGGCAATCAATTGGTCTGCTGAGGTGCTGTCGGTGCGGCCGGACTTGGGATCGTAGTCCAGTACGCTGTCGATCAACGCACAATGACCGCTGCCACGATCCATCAGCAGATAGCTGATGGTCGAGGTTACGCTGTCGAACAGCGCTTCCACATATAAGGTACCGCCGATGATCATTCCCGCTCTCCAGATAGTTCCGTGTGCCAGGACGTTGAGCCTTGTGCGCATTGGTCAGGCTGGTTTCAAGATGCGTGCCAGCGTTCAACGGGCCGCTTTCTGAGGGCAAGCACCGATTTCATTGGCTGCCAGGGGGTCGGTCTGCCACAGACTGCCGCTTCGGCTGTCAGGCATTGGCAGTCCCTGGCAGTTTTTGGCAGTGCCTCTCGCCTTCAGTTAAGCTGCTCGGGTGCTTCTCCTGGTGCCTTATGTCTTATTCTTCGCCAAATATTCCCGATCCGGCCGTGCAGGCGCTGGTGTCATACCTCGAACACGATGCGCAACCGACCATCGTGCTGGATACCGACTACAACATTCTCGCCGCCAACGCTGCCTACCAGCGTCAGTTCGGTGTGCAAGGCCAACCGCCCATCGGCAGCAAATGTCACAGGGTTTCCCATCACTATGCGGTGCCCTGCGATCAGGCCGGCGAGCTGTGCCCGATGCGCAAGGCCCGGGACAGCCGCGCGCCCGAACGGGTACTGCATGTTCATCACACACCCCGTGGCCCTGAACACGTAGACGTTGAACTGCGCCCGATCCTGAATCAGCAAGGGGAGGTGGTGGCCTTTGTCGAGCGCCTGACCAGCATTGCGGTAGCGTCTGCCCAGCCTCAGCAACAAGGTCTGGTGGGGCGCTCGGCAGCCTTCAAGGATGCGTTATCGAGCTTGCAGCGGGCGGCGCCAGCACAGATTCCGGTGCTGCTGCAGGGCGAGTCCGGCACCGGTAAAGAACTCTTTACCCGCGCGTTACACCTTGGCAGCCCGCGCGCCAACGGCCCGCTTGTCGTGGTCGACTGTACCGGCCTGACCGAGTCGTTGTTTGAAAGCGAGCTGTTCGGTTACGAGAAGGGCGCTTTCACCGGTGCACTGCAACGCAAGATCGGCCTTGCCGAAGCGGCTCATGGAGGCACCTTGTTCCTCGATGAGATCGGCGAAGTACCACTGGCCATGCAGGTCAAACTGCTGCGCCTGATCGAGTCGGGCAGTTTTCGCCCGGTCGGCAGCCTGCGTACTGTCCATTCAGATTTCCGCCTCATCTCGGCTACCCACAAACCGCTCAAGGAAATGGTCGCAGCAGGCACCTTTCGTGAAGACCTCTATTACCGCATCAGTGGCTTTCCCATTCGCTTACCGTCCCTGCGCGAGCGGGTCGATGATTTGCCACTGCTGATCGACAGCCTGTTGCAACGCATGGCGGGTAAGTCGGCGCCTCAGGTCGACAGCGAAGTGCTGAAAATACTCGGGCTACACAGTTTTCCCGGCAACATCCGCGAGCTACGCAATATCCTTGAGCGGGCGCGATTGTTCGCCGACGACGGCGTCATCCGTGCCGAGCAT
Source organism: Pseudomonas putida (assembly GCF_028682475.1). Classification (GTDB taxonomy): domain Bacteria; phylum Pseudomonadota; class Gammaproteobacteria; order Pseudomonadales; family Pseudomonadaceae; genus Aquipseudomonas; species Aquipseudomonas putida_AG. The sequence continues at coordinate 195,386 of NZ_JANHLE010000005.1, read as the reverse complement.
CTTCCGGCCGAGTTACGCAACGGGACAAAGGACGCGCAAGTAGACGTACGACGGCGTAACAAAGACGAGCTCGGAGAACTGGCCCAGGCCCTGCAGAACTTCAAGGGTTCACGCAGTGCTTTGGCCCAGCACCTGGGCTTGAGCGAGCGGACCCTCTACCGCCGCTTGCGTGAACTTGGGCTTTGATCCCGCAGGGCATGGACCGAGGATGAACAAACGGTTTGATTTGATCGTGATCATCCGGCAGAGCATTTTTTCTTCTACGCTGAAACTGCTCACCCGCTGCGGAGAGCTTTCCATGCGTCGATTGCCGAGTCGGTAACCGGTTGGGTGCGAGGGCGCCTGACGTTCCGCTCTGTCTTTTCTGCCACAGGAGCATCGTCATGTCTGCCTGCCTTCACAGGGCGATCCTGCTCACCATCGCCATGCTCGCGCTCTCTGGCTGTTCTGATAAGGATGAGCCCCCCAAGGCAACGGCCACGGCGCCCGCAACCGTCACGCCAGCTGCGCCATCCGAACCGGTTGCTCCGCCTGCTCCGCCTGCTCCGGCCGCTCCAGCGGCGCCAAGCGAAGCGGTGTTCAGCACCGAACAGCTTGATCAAATGCTGGCACCGTTGGCGTTGTATCCGGACGCTTTGCTGGCTCAGGTGCTGATGGCCACCACCTATCCAGGCAATGTCGCCGACGCGGTTGCCTGGTCCAAGGCGCATCCGAAGCTCAGCGGTGATGCTGCCGTCAAGCAGGTCGCCGACCAACCCTGGGACCCCAGCGTGCAATCGTTGGTCGCGTTTCCGCAGGTGCTGGACACCCTTGGCCAGGACCCGGTCTGGGTGCAGCGCGTCGGCGATGCCTTTCTCGCCCAGCCCGATGCGGTGATGAACGCGGTGCAGCGCCTGCGCGCCAAGGCCAAGGCCGCTGGCCACCTGGAATCCAACGAGCAACAGACCGTCGTAGTGCAACCGGCAAGCGCCCCCGCAAGCGGCACGACCACTGTGGTGCAAGCTGCCGCGCCGGCACAAACCATCGTGATCCAGCCGACCAACCCGCAGGTGGTATACGTCCCTAGCTACAACCCCAATGTGGTGTACGGCAGTTGGCCCTCTCAGTCCTACCCACCGGCGTATTATCCGCCATCACCGGCGTATACCATCGGTACGGCATTGGCGACCGGCTTGGCTTTCGGTGCTGGCGTAGCGATCGTCAATTCGCTGTGGGGGGATTGCGACTGGGATGATCATGACGTCGATATCGATGTGAATCGCTACAACAACATCAACAACGTCAACCGCAGGCTCGATGCCAACCAGAACAACTGGCGCCATAATCCGGCGTATCGCGACGGCGTCCCGTACCGCGATCAGGCCAGCCGAGCCCAGTTCGACCGGCGCCTACCCGGCAGCGCACAGCGCACAGCCTACCGCGGTGACACGCCGGCCCGTGTCGAAGACCGCGCGCGCGCCCGTCAAAGCCTTGAAAAACGTGGCATCGAAGCACCGGCAACCAGTAACCTTGAAGCCCGCCAACGTGCGCAGACTGCCGACCGCGAGCGCGCCAAACAAAGCCTGGAACAACGTGGCATCAACCAGTCCGGCAGCGCCCGCGAGCGCGCCCAGGTTGCCGACCGCCAACTGAAGAATGACGGTCAGGTCCGCCAACGTGCGCAGGCGCCCGTGCAGAAACGCCAGCAACAGCAGCCGGCGCGCAACCAGCAAGTGCGCCAGCAAGCCCGCCAGCAACATGCTAGCGCCCAGGCGCCGCGCAACAATGCCTTGGCCGGTGTGCGCAACCCTTCGCAGACACGCGTCGCGAGCAATCGTGGCCAGGTCAGCCAACGCAGCGCCAGCCGCCCCGCCGCAGCGTCTGCGGGCCACCAGGTGCAACGACCCGTACGGATGCAATCCAACGGTGGTGGCGGCGGCCGCCGCCGTTGAGAGGAGAGTCAGTCATGAATGCTGCAAGTCGAATTGCGCTGGTTCTGCTCCTGCTCTGGACATCCAGCAGCTACGCCCAGACACATTTCCCCAACGCGGAGGCCGCCGGCGACGCGCTAGTGCAGGCGCTTGGTAGCGAGAAAGCCGATAGCCAAAAGTTGGCCAACTTGCTCGGCAACGACTGGAAGAGTTACATCCCGACCAAGAACGTCGACCGTAAGGATGTCGACGCCTTTCTCGCCCTCTACAAGGAAAAACATCAGATTCAGCCCGACAGCCCGGAGCGTGCGCATCTGGTCGTCGGCGACACGCCCTGGGTATTTCCAATTCCCATCAGACACAGTGCTGGCGGTTGGGCATTCGACACCAAAGCCGGCGCCGCGGAAATCCGCCTGCGCCGCATCGGGCGCAACGAGCTGGCGACAATTCAATCAGTGCGCGCCTATCACGACGCGCAGATGGATTACGCCGAGGTTGATCGCAATGACGATGGCGTCCTCGAATACGCGCAGAAATTCATCAGCAGCGACGGGCAGTTCGACGGCCTGTACTGGCCGGAAGAGGAGGGTGTCGAAGAAAGTCCGCTCGGACCGCTGTTCGGTGATGCCGCGAAGGGTGACGACTGGCACGGCTATCACTATCGCATCCTCACTGCCCAAGGCCCTTCGGCGCCGGGCGGCGCCTATGACTACAAGATCGGCGATCGCATGACCCGCGGTTTTGCCGTGATCGCCTGGCCGACGGAATATGGGGACACTGGCGTGATGAGCTTCATGATCAGCCACGACGGCGAATTGTTCGAGAAAGACCTGGGCCGCGACAGCACCAAACGCGCTGCTGCGATTACGCGCTTCGACCCCGACAGCAGTTGGCGTGAAGTAAAGGACGAGGAGGATGCGCGCTGAACCAAGTGGAAATCAGCGCAAACAAAAAGCCCGCGAGAGCGGGCTTTTTGATACAGCATGCCGGTGAATCTACACCTGGTTAGAAGTCCAGGTTAGACACCGCCAAGGCGTTACTTTCAATGAACTCACGACGTGGCTCAACCGCATCGCCCATCAGGGTGTTGAAGATCTGATCGGCAGCGATCGCGTCTTCGATGGTCACCTTGAGCATACGGCGCACGGTTGGGTCCATGGTGGTTTCCCACAGCTGGTCCGGGTTCATCTCACCCAGACCTTTATAGCGCTGGATGGTGTGACGCTTGGTGCTTTCGGTCATCAGCCAGTCAAGTGCTTCCTTGAACTCGGTGATCGCCTTCTTGCGCTCGCCACGCTGCACATAGGCACCTTCGCCGAGCAGGGTGCTCAACTGTGCGCCCAGGGCGGTGACGGTGCGGTAGTCGTTGCTGCCGAAGAAGTCACGGTTGAAGGTGACGTAGCTGGCCAGGCCATGGGAGGTGATTTCCACTTCCGGCAGCCAGACATTACGTTCTTTGTCTTCACGCAGGCTGGCCTTGTACAGCAGGCCCGACTTCTCGCTGGTACGCAGACGCTCTTCGAATTTGCCCAACCATTCCTGCATGGCAGCGTGGTCGCCCAGCTGATCCAGGGACACCGCCGGCAGGTAGACGAAGTGCTCGGTCAACTCCTGTGGGTACAGGCGCGACAGACGCTTGAGGGTCTTCATCACGGTACGGAATTCGTTGACCAGGCGCTCCAGCTCAACGCCAGAAACCGGTGGTGCCGATTCGTCCAGGTGCAGGCTGGCGTCTTCCAGCGCCGACTGGGTCATGTACTCTTCCATGGCCTCGTCGTCTTTGATGTACTGCTCCTGCTTGCCTTTCTTGACTTTGTACAGCGGTGGCTGAGCGATGTAGATGTAGCCGCGCTCGACCAGCTCCGGCAGCTGACGGAAGAAGAAGGTCAGCAGCAGGGTACGGATGTGCGAACCGTCAACGTCAGCATCGGTCATGATGATGATGTTGTGATAACGCAGCTTGTCGATGTTGTACTCTTCGCGACCGATACCACAGCCCAATGCAGTAATCAGCGTGCCGACTTCCTGGGACGAGATCATCTTGTCGAAACGTGCTTTCTCGACGTTGAGGATCTTACCCTTGAGCGGCAGGATGGCCTGGGTCTTACGGTTACGACCTTGCTTGGCCGAACCACCTGCGGAGTCACCCTCCACCAGGTACAGTTCGGAAAGGGCAGGGTCCTTCTCCTGGCAGTCGGCCAGTTTGCCTGGCAAGCCGGCGATATCCAGCGCACCTTTGCGGCGGGTCATTTCCCGCGCTTTACGTGCAGCTTCACGGGCACGCGCGGCGTCGATCATCTTGCCGACAACGGCTTTGGCTTCGTTCGGGTTCTCCAGCAGGAAGTCGGAGAAGTATTTGCCCATCTCCTGTTCCACGGCCGTTTTCACTTCCGAAGAAACCAGCTTGTCCTTGGTCTGCGAACTGAACTTGGGATCTGGCACCTTGACCGAAATGATTGCGGTCAGACCTTCACGGGCGTCGTCGCCAGTGGTCGAAACCTTGTTCTTCTTGGCCAGGCCTTCCTGCTCGATGTAGTTGTTCAGGTTACGGGTCAAGGCCGAGCGGAAGCCGACCAAGTGGGTACCACCGTCGCGCTGCGGAATGTTGTTGGTGAAGCACAACAGGTTCTCGTTGAAGCTGTCGTTCCACTGCAGAGCGATTTCCACGCCCACACCGTCTTCACGCTGAACACTGAAGTGGAACACCTGGTTGACCGGAGTCTTGTTGGTGTTCAGGTACTCAACGAAGGCACGCAGACCGCCTTCGTACTTGAAGTACTCTTCCTTGCCCGAACGCTCATCTTTCAAGAGGATGCCGACGCCGGAGTTGAGGAACGACAGTTCACGAATCCGCTTGGCCAGGATGTCCCAGCTGAAGTGGATGTTTTTGAAGGTTTCGGACGACGGCTTGAAGTGGATATGGGTACCGGTGGTTTCACTGTCACCGACGATGGCCATCGGAGCTTGAGGAACACCGTGAACATAGGTCTGTTCCCAGATCTTGCCGCTACGGCGAACAGTCAGGATCAGCTCTTCGGACAGGGCGTTAACCACAGACACGCCTACACCGTGCAGGCCGCCGGATACTTTGTAGGAGTTGTCGTCAAACTTACCGCCAGCGTGCAGGACGGTCATGATGACCTCGGCGGCGGATACGCCTTCCTCTTTATGCACGTCGACTGGGATGCCGCGACCGTTGTCGCGAACACTGATGGATTCGTCCGGGTGGATAGTTACGGTAATGTCATCACAGTGGCCGGCGAGTGCCTCGTCGATCGAGTTATCGAGCACCTCGAACACCATGTGGTGCAGGCCGCTACCATCATCGGTGTCGCCAATGTACATACCGGGACGCTTGCGCACGGCATCTAGCCCTTTCAGCACTTTAATGCTGGAGGAGTCGTACGTTTGATTTTCGCTCATGCCTTCACTCCCGATGGTCGTGGGTCTGGGTGATACGGCCCTGTTCCACGTGGAACAAAGCAACTGGCGTTTCCGTCTGCCAGCCTTCCCTCAATAATTCGTGATCTACACAGGTGATAAATACCTGGCAGCGTAAGTCTTCCAACAAGCGACAAAGTGCGCGACGGTGCTGCTCATCCAATTCAGATGGCAAGTCATCCACTAGATAAATACATTGGCCGCGCCGAGCCTGGCTGACCAAATGTCCCTGGGCAATCCGCAACGCGCAGACCACAAGTTTCTGTTGGCCCCGAGACAAAATATCGGCGGCGTTGTGAGCGCCGAGTCTCAAGCGCAAATCAGCTCGCTGTGGTCCGGCCTGGGTATGGCCCATGTGCTGATCCCGCTGCAAGGAAGAGGCGAGTACTTCACTGAGCTCTCGATCCTTGTCCCAGCCGCGGTAATAACTCAGGGTCAGCCCTTCGAGCTCGACCAAATCGCTCAGGGTTTGCTCAAAGACGGGCTTCAAGGCCTTGATGTAATTTCGGCGGTATTCATCTATTTCAGCACTGGCCAGGCACAGTTCCCGGTCCCAGGCCGCTTGCGAAACAGCGTCAAGTGTACCATGCCGCAACCATGAGTTCCGCTGCCGCAAAGCCTTCTGCAGGCGTTGCCATGTGGCCATGAAGCGTGGTTCCACGTGGAACACACCCCAATCAAGGAACTGCCGGCGAATTTTCGGCGCACCTTCGAGCAAGCGAAAACTGTCCGGGTTGATCAATTGCAGCGGCAAAATCTCCGCCAGCTGCGCGGCGCTGCGGGCGTTCTGACCGTCGATGCGGATAGTGAACTCGCCTTGCCGATCCCGCGAAATACCCAGGTTGCTCGAACCCCCTTCACTCAATTCCACCTGGCCAAAAACGGTACAGGCAAGTTGCTCGTACTGGATGACCGGGGTCAAACGCGTGCTGCGGAAGGAGCGGGCCAGGCCAAGAAGATGAACGGCTTCCAGCACGCTGGTTTTACCGCTGCCGTTGGCGCCGTACAAGATATTGATGCGGGGGGAGGGGGAGAAAGTCACCGGGTGCAGGTTACGCACCGCGGTGACTGAAACGCGACTGAGGGACATCTAGAAACTACAGACGCATCGGCATGACAACGTAAGCGGAGTCGTCGTTGTCAGCTTCCTGCAGCAGCGCACTGCTGTTGGAATCCGACAGAATCAGGCGAACTTGCTCAGTGGTCATGACGCCCAGCACATCCAGCAGGTAGCTGACGTTGAAGCCGATTTCCAGCGCGCTACCGTTGTAGTCAACGCTGATTTCTTCTTCCGCTTCTTCCTGCTCAGGGTTGTTGGCCTGGATCTTCAACTGACCGCTGGCCAGCTGCAGACGGATGCCGCGGTACTTCTCGTTCGACAGAATGGCGGTACGGCTGAACGCTTCACGCAGCGCCTGGCGATCACCCAATACCAGCTTGTCACCGCCCTTGGGCAGTACACGCTCGTAGTCAGGGAACTTGCCATCGACCAGCTTCGAGGTGAAGGTGAACTCGCCGGTAGTAGCGCGGATGTGATGCTGTCCCAGGACGATGCTGACCATGCCCTCCGGCTCGGTGAGCAGACGCGCCAGTTCAAGGATACCTTTGCGCGGCACGATGACCTGGTGACGGTCAGCCTGACCGATGTCGGCACGCATGGAGCACATGGCCAAGCGGTGACCGTCGGTGGCGACAGCGCGCAGGGTGTCAGTGGACACTTCAAGCAGCATGCCGTTGAGGTAGTAACGCACATCCTGTTGCGCCATGGCGAAGCTGGTGCGCTCGATCAAGCGGCGCAGACGGCTTTGCTCAAGGTTGCAGGTCAGCGAACCCGGGCCTTCTTCGACAGTCGGGAAGTCGTTGGCTGGCAGGGTCGACAGGGTGAAACGGCTGCGCCCGGCCTTGACCACGATCTTCTGTTCGTCGAGCTTGATGTCGATCAGCGCATCGTTTGGCAGGCTCTTGCAGATATCCATGAGCTTGCGCGCGGGTACGGTGATCTCGCCTGGCTCGGCAGGCTCTTCCAGTTGAACACGGCCAACCAGTTCCACTTCCAGGTCAGTACCGGTCAGTGAAAGCTGTTGACCCTGAACAACCAGCAGTACGTTGGACAGTACCGGCAAGGTCTGGCGGCGCTCGACGACGCCTGCGACCAGTTGCAGGGGTTTCAACAGGGCTTCGCGTTGAATGGTGAAGTGCATGGTCTAGTCCCTTGCCTTAATAAGCTGCGCTGACGTCAATCACGTCGTCAGGGTCCGCAGCAGGTTCTTGTAGTCCTCGCGGATATCCGCGTCGGATTCCTTGAGTTCGTTGATCTTGCGGCACGCGTGCAACACGGTGGTGTGATCGCGGCCGCCGAAGACATCACCGATTTCCGGCAAGCTGTGGTTGGTCAGTTCCTTGGACAGAGCCATGGCTACCTGACGCGGGCGGGCCACCGAACGGGAGCGCCGCTTGGACAGCAGATCGGAGATCTTGATCTTGTAGTACTCGGCCACGGTGCGCTGGATGTTATCCACACTCACCAGTTTGTCCTGCAGTGCCAGAAGATCCTTGAGCGATTCACGAATCAGCTCGATGGTGATGTCGCGTCCCATGAAGTGCGAGTGGGCGATGACGCGCTTGAGCGCACCTTCCAGTTCACGGACGTTGGAGCGAATGCGCTGGGCAATAAAGAAGGCAGCGTCATGCGGCAAGTCGACCTTGGCCTGGTCAGCCTTCTTCATCAGGATCGCGACGCGGGTTTCCAGTTCCGGTGGCTCGACCGCTACGGTCAGGCCCCAGCCGAAGCGCGATTTCAGACGCTCTTCCAGGCCTTCAATCTCTTTCGGGTAACGGTCACTGGTCAGGATGACCTGCTGACCGCCTTCGAGCAAGGCGTTGAAGGTATGAAAAAACTCTTCCTGGGAACGCTCTTTACGAGCGAAGAACTGAATGTCATCGATGAGCAGTGCATCCACCGAACGGTAGAAACGCTTGAACTCGTTGATGGCATTGAGCTGCAGGGCCTTGACCATGTCGGCGACGAAACGCTCGGAATGCAGGTAGACCACCTTGGCATTCGGGTTCTTCTTGAGCAGGTGGTTACCCACAGCGTGCATCAAGTGCGTTTTACCCAGACCTACACCGCCGTAAAGGAACAACGGGTTGTAGCCATGCTTGGGATTGTCGGCGACTTGCCAGGCGGCTGCGCGAGCCAACTGGTTGGACTTACCCTCGACGAAGTTCTCGAAGGTAAAGGTACGGTTCAGATAGCTGGTGTGCTTGAGCGCACCTTCAACCTGCACGGTACGTTGTTCGGTGCGGCTACTTGGCGCCGGTGCCGAAGCGGATTCGCCCATCGAATCGAAGCTGTCACGCGAAGGCGCTTGCTCGACTTCAGCCGCAGCCGGAGCAGCAACAGGTGCGGCAACTGGTTCATTGACCACAGCCGTTTGTGCAGCCTGCGCCTGGGATGCGGCGACAGCGGCAGCCAATGGTGCATTAGGGGCGGCACGAGGCGCGGAACTGCGTCTGCTGCCTATTAATAAGGAAAGGGCAGGCGCAATGCCGTTGCCATGCTCACCCAGCAGCTCGAGCAGGCGGCTCAGGTACTTTTCATTGACCCAATCGAGAACGAAACGGTTGGGCGCGTAGACGCGCAACTCGTCGCCTTCGGCTTCGACCTGTAGCGGACGGATCCAGGTGTTGAATTGCTGGGCAGGCAGTTCATCGCGCAGAAGCTCCACGCACTGCTGCCAAAGTTCCACTGACACGGATATCCCCTGAGTTGAAAGCCGGTGAGGCAAAAACAAGCCCCCATTGTACCGAGCAGCAGCGCAGTTATCCACATGCAGGTGCGTCGAGGATGGCGATAAATCAGCAGCTTAGTGACCAAAATGACCTTTCGGCGCTGTGAATAAGCTCTGTGGATAACCGCACCTGAGGTCTTTGCACAACTGGGGGTTGAAATCGGTGGATAACCGCCCTGTGGATAACCATCGATTTGATCCACAGCTTTTCCGAGGCTTCGGCACAGCCAGAGCACCTCTTCTCGACAAGGTTTCTTTTCTCTGTACACGACGGAAATAAAGGCCTGTAGCGTTTTATCCACAGATAATGGCTGCTTAAGCTTTATAAGTTTTACAGAAAAGCTTTAAATAATTCCTCTCTCTTTTTTTATGTTTAAGCGTGTGAGGGTTCTCCTCCGTGAAGCCCACTACCTGGAACGGGTGATTTCCCGTCTATAAGGAAAAGCTGGTTGGAAATTGACCTATGGCTGCGCTTTCTCTAGAATCGCCGGTCTCTTAAAACGGGGGCCATTCCGGCCCGTAGTCGACGAACCAGGTAACACGCCATGAAACGTACTTTCCAACCAAGCACCATCAAGCGCGCTCGCACTCACGGTTTCCGTGCCCGTATGGCCACCAAGAACGGTCGTGCCGTTCTGTCGCGTCGCCGTGCCAAAGGCCGTAAGCGCCTGGCAGTTTGATTTTTCGGCACAGGTGGTGAGTCAGGACTTCAGTCGGGAAAAGCGTCTGCTTATCCCCCGACAATTCAAAGCGGTCTTCGACTCCCCAACCGGCAAGGTCCCAGGGAAAAACCTGCTGCTCCTTGCCCGCGAGAACGGTCTGGATCACCCCCGCCTGGGGCTTGTGATCGGGAAAAAGAGCGTCAAGCTCTCCGTTCAACGTAATCGCCTGAAACGCCTGATGCGCGATTCGTTTCGCCTGAACCAGCACTTGCTTGCAGGTTGGGATATCGTGATCGTCGCGCGCAAAGGGTTGGGCGAGATTGAAAACCCAGAATTGCACCAACATTTTGGCAAGCTCTGGAAGCGCCTCGCACGCAGTCGGCCCGCTCCAGTGGTGAACACCGACTCTGTGGGGGTAGACAGTAAAAATGATGCGTAAACTGGCACTCGTTCCGATCCAGTTTTACCGTTACGCCATTAGTCCTCTGATGGCCAATCACTGTCGTTTCTACCCCAGTTGCTCCTGTTACGCGTTAGAAGCCATCGAAAACCATGGTCTTTTACGTGGCGGGTGGCTAACCGTTCGTCGCCTGGGGCGTTGTCACCCGTGGAATGCCGGCGGTTTTGACCCGGTTCCGCCAGCTCCCTCTTCCCGTTCTTCTTCGATAGCCGAGTAATCATGGATATTAAACGCACGATCCTGATCGTCGCCCTGGCAATCGTGTCCTATGTCATGGTCCTTAACTGGAACCAGGACTACGGCCAAGCTGCCTTGCCGACTCAGAATACTGCTGCCAGCAACGCTGCCCCGGCCTTGCCGGACACCGCGCAGGCCGGCAACACTGGCGCCAGCGCCGATGTGCCAAGCGCCAACGCTGAATCCAGCCCAGCCGAACTGGCTCCGGTTGCCGTCAGCAAAGACCTGATTCGGGTCAAAACTGACGTCCTCGACCTGGCTATCGATCCAAACGGTGGTGACATCGCCCAGCTGATGCTGCCCAAGTATCCGCGCCGTCAGGATCATCCGGACATTCCGTTCCAGTTGTTCGACAACGGTGGCGAGCGTACTTATCTGGCGCAAAGCGGCCTGACCGGCACCAATGGTCCGGATGCACGCCCGAGCGGTCGTCCGCTGTACGCCGCCGATCAGAAAAGTTATCAACTGGCTGATGGTCAGGACCAACTGGTTGTCGACCTGAAGTTCAGCGACAACGGCGTCAACTACATCAAGCGCTTCAGCTTCAAGCGCGGTGAGTACGACCTGACCGTTACCTACCTGATCGACAACCAGAGCGCTCAGCCTTGGTCCGGTAACCTGTTTGCGCAATTGAAGCGCGACGCCAGCTCGGATCCGTCCTCGAGCACCGCGACCGGTACTGCGACCTATCTGGGTGCTGCCCTGTGGACAAGTTCGGAACCCTACAAAAAGGTGTCGATGAAAGACATCGACAAGGGAAATCTGAAAGAAAATGTTACTGGCGGCTGGGTAGCCTGGCTGCAGCACTACTTTGTAACTGCCTGGATTCCAAACAAGTCTGACAACAACATTGTCCAGACCCGCAAGGACAGCCAAGGCAACTACATCATCGGTTTCACTGGCCCGGCGCTGAACGTGGCCGCTGGCGCCAAAGGCGAAACCAGCACCATGCTGTACGCCGGTCCCAAGGTCCAGGACAAGCTCAAAGAGTTGTCCCCAGGCCTGGAACTGACCGTCGACTACGGCATTCTGTGGTTCATCGCTCAGCCAATCTTCTGGCTGCTGCAACATATCCACAGCCTGCTCGGCAACTGGGGCTGGTCGATCATCGTCCTGACCATGCTGATCAAGCTGCTGTTCTTCCCGCTGTCCGCCGCCAGCTACAAGTCGATGGCGCGTATGCGTGCCGTGGCGCCGAAACTGGCTGCGCTGAAAGAACAGCATGGCGATGACCGGCAGAAAATGTCGCAGGCCATGATGGAGCTGTACAAGAAAGAGAAGATCAACCCACTGGGCGGCTGCTTGCCGATCCTGGTGCAGATGCCGGTCTTCCTCTCGCTGTACTGGGTGTTGCTGGAAAGCGTCGAGATGCGTCAGGCGCCGTGGATGTTCTGGATCACCGACCTGTCGATCAAGGATCCGTTCTTCATCCTGCCGATCATCATGGGCGCGACCATGTTCATCCAGCAGCGTCTGAACCCGACGCCGCCGGATCCGATGCAGGCCAAGGTGATGAAGCTGATGCCGATCATCTTCACCTTCTTCTTCCTGTGGTTCCCGGCTGGTCTGGTGCTGTACTGGGTTGTGAACAACTGCCTGTCGATCGCACAGCAGTGGTACATCACCAACAGCATCGAAAAGGCTACCAAGAAAGCCGCTGCATAACGGGTTAGCCAGCTAACCTGTGGATAAACGCCCCCTCGTGGGGCGTTTTGCTATCTGTCGTTTTTGTCGTGAGGCCTTCGAGCATGAACACTGTGCGTGAAACCATTGCCGCCATCGCTACCGCCCAGGGACGTGGGGGCGTGGGGATCGTGCGGCTCTCCGGACCCCTGGCGCAGCAAGCCGGGCTGGCAATCTGTGCAAAGCCACTGACGCCGCGCCATGCCCATTACGGACCGTTTCGTGCCGACGATGGCCTGGTCATCGATGAAGGCATCGCGCTGTTTTTCCCCGGCCCGAACTCTTTCACCGGTGAAGATGTGCTGGAACTACAGGGCCATGGTGGTCCGGTGGTCCTGGATATGCTTTTGCAGCGCTGTGTACAACTGGGCTGCCGCCTGGCTCGCCCGGGTGAGTTCAGTGAACGCGCTTTCCTCAATGACAAACTCGACCTGGCGCAGGCCGAGGCCATTGCCGACCTGATCGAAGCCAGTTCTGCACAGGCGGCGCGCAATGCCTTGCGCTCGCTGCAGGGCGAGTTTTCCCGTCGTGTGGATAACCTCACCGAGAAATTGATCAGCCTGCGGATCTATGTCGAAGCGGCGATCGACTTTCCCGAGGAGGAAATCGACTTCCTCGCCGATGGCCACGTGCTGAGCATGCTCGATGATGTGCGCACGAATTTATCCACAGTGCAGCGTGAGGCCGGGCAGGGGGCTTTGCTGCGCGATGGCATGACCGTGGTAATCGCCGGTCGGCCGAATGCCGGCAAGTCGAGCCTGCTCAACGTGCTGGCCGGCCGTGAGGCGGCGATTGTCACCGACATTGCCGGCACTACCCGGGACATCCTGCGCGAACATATCCACATCGACGGCATGCCGCTGCACGTTGTGGATACCGCCGGACTGCGCGATACCGACGACCATGTGGAAAAGATTGGTGTAGAGCGTGCGCTCAAGGCCATCAACGAAGCCGATCGGGTGCTCCTGGTCGTCGATTCCACCGCGCCGGAGGCCAGTGATCCCTTCGCCCTGTGGCCGGAATTCCTCGATCTGCGACCTGATCCGGCCAAGGTTACGCTGATTCGTAACAAGGCCGACCTGAGTGGCGAGACGGTGGCCATGGAACAAAGCGCCGATGGCCACGTCACCATTACCTTGAGTGCCAAGGATGCCGACATGGGACTTGAGCTGCTGCGCGAGCACCTGAAGGCCTGCATGGGTTATGAACAGACGGCCGAAAGCAGCTTCAGTGCCCGCAGGCGCCATCTGGAGGCGCTACGCCAGGCCAGTGCACACCTGGAACACGGTCGTGCGCAATTGACCCTCGCAGGTGCCGGTGAGCTACTCGCTGAAGACTTGCGTCAGGCTCAGCAAGCCCTGGGCGAGATTACCGGCGCCTTCAGCTCGGACGACCTGCTCGGTCGGATCTTCTCCAGCTTCTGCATCGGCAAGTAAGCGTCCTTATCCACAGCCGGGTCCGCCATGGACCTGGCTTCTTTCCTCCTTTCCTCGATTTCCCCTTCCTGACAGGACAGCCAATCGGCTGATTCTGCGTTCTCGCCTGCGCGTCTATCCACATTTCTGTGGAATAAGCCCTGTGGAAAACCCCTCCTCAGCTCCGTTGATAACTACCCTTCAAGGCTGAAGATAAATCCGCCTGTGGGTAACTAGCCATTTCATCCACAGGCTTAAAGCGCTTATCCAGAACGCTCATGACCGGTAGACCACAGGGTTTTGAATCTCTGTACATAAGGTAAATAAAGGCCTGTAGGACTTTATCCACAGAAAGGGTGGTGCATAAGAATAAACATAAAAACAAAGCTTTAATAAATTTCTCTCTCTTTATTTCTATTGCTCGCCACTCATCCACAGCCTGGTTAAATTTTGTGCAAAAGGTTCCTTTAGAGGGGGGTAAGTCCCTATACTTGTGCGTTATCCCTATCTATTCCCGAAACAGGCACGAGGTGCGTGGTGGATTTCCCTTCCCGTTTTGAAGTGATCGTCATCGGCGGCGGCCATGCCGGTACCGAGGCTGCGCTTGCGTCTGCACGCATGGGCGTAAAAACCCTGCTGCTGACCCATAACGTGGAAACCCTCGGTCATATGAGTTGCAACCCGGCCATCGGTGGCATCGGCAAGAGCCACCTGGTCAAGGAAATCGATGCGCTCGGCGGCGCTATGGCGCTGGCTACTGACAAGAGCGGTATCCAATTCCGTGTTTTGAACAACCGCAAAGGCCCAGCCGTGCGCGCTACTCGCGCTCAGGCCGACCGCGCTATCTACAAAGCGGTAGTGCGTGAAATTCTCGAGAACCAACCCAACCTGTGGATATTCCAGCAGTCCTGTGATGACCTGATCGTCGAACAGGACCAGGTGCGCGGTGTGGTGACGCAAATGGGTCTGCGTTTCTTCGCCGACTCCGTGGTGTTGACCACCGGGACCTTCCTCGGTGGACTTATCCACATCGGTCTGCAGAATTACTCCGGCGGTCGCGCCGGTGATCCACCGGCCATCGCCCTGGCCCATCGCCTGCGTGAATTACCGCTGCGCGTCGGTCGTCTGAAAACCGGGACCCCGCCGCGCATCGACGGACGCTCTGTGGATTTCTCGGTCATGACCGAGCAGCCGGGCGATACGCCGATTCCGGTGATGTCGTTCATGGGCGACAAAGCCATGCATCCGCGGCAAGTGAGTTGCTGGATTACCCACACCAATGCCCGTACCCACGAAATCATCGCGTCGAACCTCGACCGTTCGCCGATGTACTCCGGGGTCATCGAAGGCATTGGCCCGCGCTATTGCCCGTCGATCGAAGACAAGATCCATCGCTTTGCCGACAAGGAAAGCCACCAGGTGTTCATCGAGCCGGAAGGCCTGAACACTCACGAGCTGTACCCGAACGGGATATCCACATCCTTGCCGTTCGATGTGCAACTGGAGATCGTCCGCTCGATCCGCGGTATGGAAAACGCGCACATCGTGCGTCCGGGCTACGCCATCGAGTACGACTACTTCGACCCGCGTGACCTCAAGTACAGCCTGGAAACCAAAGTGATCGGCGGTCTGTTCTTCGCCGGGCAGATCAACGGCACCACCGGCTACGAAGAAGCCGGTGCCCAGGGCCTGCTCGCTGGAACCAACGCCGCACTGCGTGCGCAGGGCCGCGAAAGCTGGTGCCCGCGCCGCGACGAAGCGTACATCGGTGTGCTGGTCGACGACCTGATCACCCTGGGAACCCAGGAGCCGTACCGCATGTTCACTTCGCGCGCCGAATACCGCTTGATCCTGCGTGAAGACAACGCCGATTTGCGCCTGACCGAAAAAGGTCGCGAGCTGGGCCTGGTCGATGACCAGCGCTGGGCGGCGTTCAGCGCCAAGCGCGAAGGTATCGCCCTGGAAGAGCAGCGGCTGAAATCCACCTGGGTTCGCCCGGACACCGCGCAGGGTCAGGCCATTGCCGAGAAATTCGGCACGCCGTTGAGCCACGAGTACAACCTGCTCAACCTGCTGACCCGTCCGGAAATCGACTACGCTGGTCTGATGTCCGTGACCGGCGGCAGCGAGATCGACCCGCAGGTGGCCGAACAGGTCGAGATCAAGACCAAATACGCCGGTTACATCGACCGGCAACAGGAAGAAATCGCCCGGCTGCGTGCCAGCGAAGATACTCGCCTGCCCGACGATATCGACTACAGCGGTATCTCCGGTCTGTCCAAGGAAATTCAGAGCAAGCTCGGTCAGACCCGGCCTGAAACCCTGGGCCAGGCGTCACGGATCCCCGGTGTGACCCCGGCGGCGATTTCCCTGTTGCTGATTCATCTGAAAAAACGCGGCGCAGGCCGCGAGTTGGAGCAAAGCGCTTGAGTTCTCAGGTCACCCCTCAACACGCCGAAGAGTTGTCCACAGGTGCCCGCCAGCTCGGTGTCGAGCTGAGCGAGGCGCAGCATGCGCAATTGCTGGCCTACCTGGCCTTGCTGATCAAGTGGAACAAGGCCTACAACCTGACCGCCGTGCGCAATCCGGACGAAATGGTTTCCCGCCACCTGCTCGACAGCCTGAGCGTCATGCCGTTTATCCACAGCGAGCGTTGGCTCGATGTCGGTAGCGGCGGCGGCATGCCCGGTATTCCCCTGGCGATCCTGCATCCGGACAAGCAAGTCACGGTGCTCGACAGCAACGGCAAGAAAACCCGCTTCCTGACCCAGGTAAAACTGGAGCTGAAGCTGGACAACCTGACAGTTATCCACAAGCGGGTCGAAGAGTTCCAGCCAGCGCAGCCGTTCAGCGGAATTGTTTCGCGGGCTTTCAGCAGCATGGAGAACTTCACCAACTGGACGCGCCACCTTGGCGACGAACAGACGCAGTGGCTGGCAATGAAAGGGCTGCATCCTGCCGATGAGCTGGTAGCATTGCCGGCAGATTTCAGAGTGGATAGCGAGCAGGCCTTGACCGTTCCGGGTTGCCAAGGCCAGCGCCATCTGCTGATACTGCGCCGCACGGCATGATTGGGAACACAAGCAAGAATGGCTAAGGTATTCGCTATCGCGAACCAGAAGGGTGGTGTGGGCAAAACCACCACCTGTATCAACCTCGCAGCATCGCTGGTCGCTACCAAGCGCCGGGTGCTGCTGATCGATCTCGATCCACAGGGCAACGCCACCATGGGTAGCGGTGTGGATAAACACGTCCTGGAACACTCGGTCTACGACCTGCTGATCGGCGAATGCGATCTGGCCCAGGCCATGCACTTCTCCGAGCACGGCGGTTATCAACTGCTGCCGGCCAACCGCGACCTGACCGCCGCGGAAGTGGTGCTGCTGGAAATGCAGATGAAGGAGAGCCGCCTGCGCACCGCGCTGGCGCCGATCCGCGAGAACTACGACTACATCCTGATCGACTGCCCGCCGTCGTTGTCGATGCTGACCCTCAACGCCCTGGTCGCCGCCGATGGCGTGATCATTCCGATGCAATGTGAATACTTTGCCCTGGAAGGCCTGAGCGACCTTGTGGATAACATCAAGCGTATCGGTGAGCGTCTGAACCCGAACCTGAAGGTCGAAGGCCTGTTGCGGACCATGTACGACCCGCGCCTGAGCCTGATCAACGATGTCTCCGCGCAGCTCAAGGAACACTTTGGCGATCAGCTCTACGACACGGTGATCCCGCGCAACATTCGCCTGGCCGAGGCGCCGAGTTTCGGTATGCCGGCCCTGGCTTACGACAAGCAATCGCGCGGCGCGCTGGCTTACCTGGCCCTGGCTGGGGAACTGGTACGCCGTCAGCGCCGTCCATCACGCACTGCACAAACAACTTAAGGAATCCGTATGGCCGTTAAGAAACGGGGTCTCGGACGTGGGTTGGATGCACTGCTCAGTGGTCCTACCGTCAGCGCGCTCGAAGAGCAGGCTGTGAAGGTCGAC
Source organism: Pseudomonas putida (assembly GCF_028682475.1). Lineage (GTDB taxonomy): Bacteria > Pseudomonadota > Gammaproteobacteria > Pseudomonadales > Pseudomonadaceae > Aquipseudomonas > Aquipseudomonas putida_AG. Next base: position 177,801 of record NZ_JANHLE010000005.1, on the reverse strand, counting down.
CAGAAAGAACTGCAACATCTGCCGCTCGACCTGATCGAGCGCGGCAAGTACCAGCCACGTCGGGACATGGACCCGCAAGCGCTGGAAGAACTGGCTCAATCGATCAAGAACCAGGGCGTGATGCAGCCGATCGTGGTGCGCCCGATTGGCGACAACCGCTTCGAAATCATCGCCGGCGAACGCCGCTGGCGCGCCAGCCAGCAGGCCGGCATGGAAACCATTCCGGCCATGGTCCGCGATGTGCCCGATGAAGCGGCCATCGCCATGGCCCTGATCGAGAACATCCAGCGCGAAGACCTCAACCCGGTGGAAGAGGCCATTGCCCTGCAGCGTCTGCAGCTGGAATTCCAGTTGACTCAGCAGCAGGTCGCCGATGCCGTGGGCAAGTCGCGGGTTACCGTGGCCAACCTGCTGCGCCTGATCTCGCTGCCGGAAGTGATCAAAACCATGCTCTCGCACGGCGATCTGGAAATGGGTCATGCCCGGGCACTGCTTGGTTTGCCGGAAGAACAGCAGGTGGACGGGGCGCGTCACGTTGTCGCACGTGGACTGACCGTACGCCAGACCGAAGCCCTGGTGCGCCAGTGGCTCAATGGCAAGCCGGAACCGGTCGAACCGGCCAAGCCCGACCCGGACATCACCCGCCTCGAACAACGTCTGGCAGAGCGTTTGGGCTCGGCAGTACAGATACGTCACGGCAACAAGGGCAAAGGCCAGTTAGTTATCCGTTACAACTCGTTAGATGAGTTGCAAGGTGTGCTAGCTCACATCCGCTGAAACAATTGCTTTTGTAGCGCGTAGTCGGAAATCACTACCCGGCAGTTGAATAGGGGTTAATCCGCCCCTATACTCTGCGCGCATTTTGTCGGCACAAATTATGCCAAGTCATAGCTGACTGGTTGGTCGACTTTCGAGGAGCAGTTGTGATGGAAACACGCACGCCAAACCGCTTGCCTTTCCATCGCTGGGCGGTTTTTCCGGTACTGTTGGCTCAATGTGTCGTGTTTCTGCTGGCAACTTTGGCGTTGTGGCAGTGGCATGGGGCGGTCAGTGGATATTCAGCACTCTGCGGAGGACTGATTGCCTGGCTGCCAAATGTGTATTTCGCCTGGAAGGCTTTTCGTTACACGGGGGCCAGGGCAGCGCAGGCTATCGTCAAGTCGTTTTACGCTGGCGAAGCAGGCAAATTGATTTTGACGGCAGTGCTGTTTGCATTGACGTTTGCAGGAGTGAAGCCATTGGCGCCGTTAGCAGTCTTCGGTGTCTTTCTGCTGACCCAGTTGGTCAGCTGGTTCGCGCCCCTGCTGATGAATATAAGACTTTCGAGACCTTAGGGCGTTTGAGGCAACCATGGCAGCAGAAACCGCTTCGGGCTATATCCAGCACCACTTGCAGAACCTGACCTTCGGTCAACTACCAGACGGCGGTTGGGGCTTTGCCCATTCCGCAGCAGAAGCCAAAGCAATGGGCTTCTGGGCTTTCCACCTGGATACCCTGGGTTGGTCGGTCGCACTGGGTCTGCTTTTCGTACTCCTGTTCCGCATGGCAGCCAAGAAGGCGACTTCCGGCCAGCCTGGCGGCCTGCAGAACTTCGTTGAAGTGCTGGTAGAGTTCGTCGACGGCAGCGTCAAGGACAGCTTCCACGGTCGTAGCCCGGTGATCGCCCCACTGGCGCTGACCATTTTCGTCTGGGTCTTCCTGATGAACGCCATCGACCTGATCCCGGTCGACTGGATTCCTCAGCTGGCCATCCTGATCTCCGGTGATCCGCACATCCCGTTCCGCGCGGTCTCGACCACCGACCCGAACGCGACCCTGGCCATGGCCTTCAGCGTGTTCGCCCTGATCATTTTCTACAGCATCAAGGTCAAGGGCATCGGCGGTTTCCTCGGCGAACTGACCCTGCACCCGTTCGGCAGCAAGAACATCTTCGTTCAGATCCTGCTGATTCCGGTCAACTTCCTGCTTGAATTCGTCACCCTGATCGCCAAGCCGATCTCGCTGGCACTGCGTCTGTTCGGCAACATGTATGCCGGCGAGCTGGTGTTCATCCTGATCGCTGTGATGTTCGGCAGCGGCCTGCTGTGGCTGAGCGGTCTGGGTGTGGTGCTGCAATGGGCGTGGGCTGTGTTCCACATCCTGATCATCACCCTGCAAGCGTTCATCTTCATGATGCTTACCATCGTCTACCTGTCGATGGCTCACGAAGATAACCATTAAGACCGCCTGGCGTGTCTGATGACCCTTTCGCCAGCACGGGGGAGGGTCGAAAAAGTCCGCAAGGGCAGCTGTACCAAACGATTTTGTTTTACCGCTTCAAACTAAAAAACCTAACCAATACGACGTAAAAGTCGGGAGGAAAGATGGAAACTGTAGTTGGTCTTACCGCTATCGCTGTTGCTCTGCTGATCGGCCTGGGTGCTCTGGGTACCGCCATTGGTTTCGGCCTGCTGGGCGGCAAGTTCCTGGAAGGCGCTGCTCGTCAGCCAGAGATGGTTCCAATGCTGCAAGTTAAAATGTTCATCGTTGCCGGTCTGCTCGACGCCGTAACCATGATCGGTGTTGGTATCGCTCTGTTCTTCACCTTCGCTAATCCCTTCGTTGGTCAAATCGCCGGCTAATCACTCGAATTCTCGAGTGGTTTGGTGTGATGGACAAAGAACGAGCGAGGTGTTGGCGTGAACATTAATGCAACCCTGATTGGTCAGTCCGTTGCGTTCTTCATTTTTGTGCTGTTCTGCATGAAGTTCGTGTGGCCTCCGGTCATCGCGGCATTGCAAGAACGTCAGAAGAAGATCGCGGATGGACTGGACGCTGCCAACCGAGCAGCTCGCGACCTGGAGTTGGCCCAAGATAAAGTGGGTCAGCAACTGCGCGAAGCGAAGGCTCAGGCAGCTGAAATCATTGAGCAAGCCAAGAAGCGCGGTGCTCAGATCGTCGAGGAAGCCCGTGATCAGGCCCGCGTCGAAGCTGACCGTGTGAAGGCTCAGGCTCAGGCCGAGATCGAACAGGAAATTAACGGTGTCAAAGACGCCCTGCGTGCCCAAGTGGGTCTGCTGGCTGTCGGCGGTGCTGAAAAAATCCTTGGCGCCACAATCGATCAAAACGCGCATGCGGAGCTGGTTAACAAACTGGCCGCTGAAATTTAAGCGAGGGCGATCATGGCAGAACTGACCACGTTGGCCCGACCTTACGCTAAGGCTGCCTTTGAGCATGCCCAGGCCCATCAGCAACTGGCCAATTGGTCAGCCATGCTCGGCCTGGCTGCTGCGGTGTCGCAAGACGACACCATGCAGCGCCTGCTCAAGGCCCCGCGACTGACGAGCGCAGAAAAGGCCGCCACTTTTGTTGAAGTGTGCGGTGACAAGTTTGATGCACAGGCAAAGAGTTTCATCCAAGTTGCCGCGGAAAACGAACGTCTCCTGCTTTTGCCGGAGATTTCGGCGTTGTTCGAGCTGTACAAGGCCGAGCAAGAGAAATCCGTGGACGTGGAAGTCACCAGTGCTTTTGCGTTGAACCAAGAACAGCAAGACAAACTCGCCAAGGTTCTCAGTGCACGGCTCGACCGGGAAGTGCGCCTGCAAGTGTCGGAGGATGCCAGCCTGATCGGTGGCGTCGTAATCCGCGCCGGCGACCTGGTTATCGATGGCTCAGTCCGCGGCAAAATCGCGAAACTGGCCGAAGCATTGAAATCTTGAGTTTGAAGGGGCAGCAGAGCAATGCAGCAACTCAATCCTTCCGAAATTAGTGAAATCATCAAGGGCCGCATCGAGAATCTCGATGTAGCCTCTCAAGCTCGCAACGAAGGTACTGTCGTCAGCGTTTCTGACGGCATCGTGCGGATTTACGGTCTGGCCGACGTCATGTACGGCGAAATGATCGAATTTCCAGGCGGCGTCTACGGTATGGCCCTCAACCTGGAGCAAGACTCCGTTGGTGCGGTAGTACTGGGCGCTTACGACACCCTCGCCGAAGGCATGAGCGCCAAGTGCACTGGCCGCATCCTCGAAGTTCCTGTTGGTAAGGAACTGCTGGGTCGCGTTGTCGACGCACTGGGCAACCCAATTGACGGCAAAGGCCCGCTGGGCAACACCGAGACCGACGCGGTCGAGAAAGTTGCTCCGGGCGTGATCTGGCGTAAGTCGGTAGACCAGCCTGTACAGACTGGCTACAAATCCGTCGACGCCATGATCCCTGTCGGCCGTGGCCAGCGTGAGCTGATCATCGGTGACCGTCAGATCGGTAAGACCGCCATGGCGATCGACGCCATCATCAACCAGAAAGACTCCGGTATTTTCTGTGTTTATGTTGCTGTCGGCCAGAAGCGTTCCACCGTTGCCAACATCGTTCGCAAGCTGGAAGAAAACGGCGCCCTGGCCAACACCATCGTGGTGGTTGCCAGTGCTTCGGAATCCGCCGCACTGCAATTCCTGGCGCCATACGCCGGTTGCACCATGGGCGAGTTCTTCCGTGACCGCGGTGAAGACGCGCTGATCGTCTACGATGACCTGTCCAAGCAGGCCGTTGCCTACCGTCAGATCTCCCTGCTGCTGCGCCGTCCACCAGGACGTGAAGCGTACCCAGGTGACGTGTTCTATCTCCACTCCCGTCTGCTGGAGCGTGCATCGCGCGTTTCCGAAGAGTACGTCGAGAAGTTCACCAACGGTGCTGTAACTGGCAAGACCGGTTCCCTGACCGCACTGCCGATCATCGAAACCCAGGCTGGCGACGTTTCCGCGTTCGTTCCGACCAACGTGATTTCCATCACCGACGGTCAGATCTTCCTGGAATCGGCCATGTTCAACTCGGGCATCCGCCCTGCAGTGAACGCCGGTGTTTCGGTATCCCGTGTGGGTGGGGCCGCTCAGACCAAGATCATCAAGAAGCTTTCCGGTGGTATCCGTACCGCTCTGGCTCAGTACCGTGAACTGGCAGCATTCGCCCAGTTCGCTTCTGACCTGGACGAAGCCACTCGTAAGCAACTCGAGCACGGTCAACGTGTTACCGAGCTGATGAAGCAGAAGCAATACGCTCCAATGTCCATCGCGGACATGGCGCTGTCGCTGTATGCCGCTGAGCGTGGGTTCCTGACCGACGTTGAAATCGCCAAAGTCGGCAGCTTTGAACAAGCGCTGATTTCCTACTTCAACCGTGATCACGCCGAACTGATGGCGAAGATCAACGTGAAGGGTGACTTCAACGACGAAATCGACGCTGGCATCAAAGCCGGTATCGAGAAGTTCAAGGCCACCCAAACCTGGTAAGCCGCAGCGGGGGCTTTGCAGCCCCCGCTTGCTAACCTGATAGGTGTTACATGGCAGGCGCAAAAGAGATTCGCAGTAAGATTGCGAGCATCAAAAGCACGCAAAAAATTACCAGCGCCATGGAAAAAGTGGCGGTCAGCAAAATGCGCAAGGCTCAAATGCGCATGGCTGCTAGCCGTCCTTATGCGGAGCGTATCCGCCAGGTTATTGGTCATCTGGCCAACGCCAACCCGGAATACCGCCACCCGTTCATGATCGACCGCCCTGTAAAGCGCGTCGGTTATGTTGTGGTGAGCAGTGACCGTGGTCTGTGTGGTGGCTTGAACACCAACCTGTTCAAGGCCCTGGTCAACGACATGGCGGCCAACCGCGAGCAAGGGATCGAGATCGATCTCTGCGTAGTTGGTAGCAAGGGTGCGGCGTTTTTCCGCAGCTTCGGCGGCAACGTCGTTGCAGCAATCAGCCACCTGGGCGAAGAGCCGTCGATCAATGATCTGATCGGCAGCGTCAAGGTTATGCTGGATGCTTACCTGGACGGTCGTATTGATCGTCTGTCCGTGGTATCGAACAAGTTCATCAATACCATGACTCAAACTCCAACGGTCGAGCAGTTGATTCCGTTGGTGGCAACCCCGGATCAAGAACTCAAGCACCACTGGGACTACCTCTACGAACCTGACGCCAAAGAGCTGCTGGACGGCCTGATGGTGCGTTACGTGGAGTCGCAGGTCTACCAGGCGGTGGTCGAGAACAACGCAGCTGAACAAGCTGCCCGGATGATCGCGATGAAGAACGCCACCGACAACGCCGGTGATTTGATCAGCGAATTGCAGCTGATCTACAACAAGGCGCGTCAGGCTGCGATCACCCAAGAGATCTCGGAAATCGTCGGCGGCGCTGCCGCGGTTTAACGGTTCAAATATTCAGAGGATCCAGCTATGAGTAGCGGACGTATCGTTCAAATCATCGGCGCCGTCATCGACGTGGAATTTCCACGTGACAGCGTACCGAGTGTCTATAACGCGCTGAAAGTAGTTGGCGCGGAAACCACCCTGGAAGTTCAGCAGCAGCTGGGCGACGGCGTGGTTCGTACCATTGCGATGGGTTCTACCGAAGGCCTGAAACGTGGCCTGGACGTAAACGACACTGGCGCAGCGATCTCGGTACCGGTCGGTAAAGCGACCCTGGGCCGTATCATGGACGTCTTGGGTAACCCAATCGACGAAGCCGGTCCAATCGGTGAAGAAGAGCGTTGGGGCATCCACCGTGATGCACCGTCGTTCGCTGACCAGGCAGGCGGCAACGACCTGCTGGAAACCGGCATCAAGGTTATCGACCTGGTTTGCCCGTTCGCCAAGGGTGGTAAGGTTGGTCTGTTTGGTGGTGCCGGTGTAGGCAAAACCGTAAACATGATGGAACTGATCCGTAACATCGCCATCGAGCACAGCGGTTATTCCGTGTTCGCCGGTGTGGGTGAGCGTACTCGTGAGGGTAACGACTTCTACCACGAGATGAAGGATTCCAACGTACTGGACAAGGTTGCTCTGGTATACGGCCAAATGAACGAGCCACCAGGAAACCGTCTGCGCGTAGCGCTGACCGGCCTGACCATGGCTGAGAAGTTCCGTGACGAAGGTAACGACGTTCTGCTGTTCGTCGACAACATCTATCGTTACACCCTGGCCGGTACCGAAGTATCCGCACTGCTGGGCCGTATGCCTTCGGCAGTAGGTTACCAGCCGACCCTGGCTGAAGAGATGGGCGTTCTGCAAGAGCGTATCACTTCGACCAAGGAAGGTTCGATCACCTCGATCCAGGCCGTATACGTACCTGCGGACGACCTGACCGACCCGTCGCCAGCGACCACCTTCGCCCACTTGGACGCCACCGTTGTACTGTCCCGTGACATCGCCTCCCTGGGTATCTACCCAGCGGTCGACCCACTGGACTCGACTTCGCGCCAGCTGGACCCGAACGTCATCGGCAACGAGCACTACGAGACCGCTCGTGGCGTTCAGTACGTACTGCAGCGCTACAAAGAGCTGAAGGACATCATTGCGATTCTGGGTATGGACGAACTGTCCGAATCCGACAAGCAGCTGGTATCCCGTGCTCGTAAGATCCAGCGCTTCCTGTCGCAGCCGTTCTTCGTGGCAGAAGTCTTCACTGGTTCTCCAGGTAAATACGTTTCCCTGAAAGACACCATTGCTGGCTTCAGCGGCATCCTCAAAGGTGACTACGACCACTTGCCAGAACAAGCGTTCTACATGGTCGGCAGCATCGAAGAAGCGGTCGAGAAAGCCAAGAAACTGTAATCCCGGCGCCCCGCAAGGGGCGCTAATCAGGTTGAGGCAAGCAGATGGCTATGACAGTCCATTGCGATATCGTCAGCGCGGAAGGAGAGATTTTCTCCGGTCTGGTCGAGATGGTGGTTGCGCACGGTAACCTGGGTGATCTTGGTATCGCTCCAGGCCACGCGCCGCTGATCACTAATCTGAAGCCAGGTCCGATCACGCTGACCAAGCAGGGTGGCGCCCAAGAGGTGTTCTACATCTCTGGTGGTTTCCTCGAGGTCCAGCCGAACATGGTCAAGGTGCTTGCCGATACCGTGCAACGCGCTGCCGACCTGGACGAAGCTCAGGCTCAGGAAGCCCTCAAGGCTGCTGAGAACGCCCTGCATGTAAAAAGCGCGGATTTCGACTACGGTGCCGCCGCTGCACGTCTGGCCGAGGCCGCAGCCCAGCTGCGTACCGTCCAGCAAATGCGCAAAGGCAAGTAATCGGCCCAGGCCGGTCACTGCTGCTGCGATTGAGTTAAAGGGTAGCCTCGGCTACCCTTTTTCTTTTTCCGCGTTTTATATTCTGGTCATCTCGCTGACCTTCCAGGATTGGTAGCCCGTCAATGTCTCTCGATATCGTTATCCTCGCCGCTGGCCAAGGTACCCGGATGCGCTCTGCGCTGCCCAAGGTGCTGCACCCGGTCGCCGGCGACTCCATGCTTGGCCATGTTATCCACAGCGCGCGTCAACTACAGCCGCAAGGCATCCATGTGGTGATCGGGCACGGTGCTGAGCTTGTGCGTGAGCGTCTGGCGGCAGATGACCTGAATTTTGTTCTGCAAGACAAACAGCTGGGTACTGGCCATGCGGTAGCGCAAGCCCTGCCGGCCTTGAGCGCTGATACGGTGCTGATCCTCTATGGCGATGTACCGCTGATCGAAGTCGATACCCTCAAGCGTTTGCTGACCCAGGTAACCTCTGAGCAGTTGGGCCTGTTGACGGTCAACCTCGATGACCCAACGGGTTACGGGCGCATTGTCCGCGACGCCCTGGGGCAGGTGGCAGCGATCGTTGAGCACAAGGATGCCAGCGACGCGCAAAAAGCCATCAAGGAAGGCAACACCGGCATTCTGGCGGTACCGGGCGCACGCCTGGCCGAGTGGCTGGGGCGTCTGTCGAACAACAATGCCCAGGGTGAGTACTACCTGACCGACGTGATTGCCATGGCCGTTGCCGATGGCCTGGTGGTCGCCACCGAGCAGCCACTGGACCCGATGGAAGTGCAGGGCGCCAATGACCGTCGCCAGCTGGCGGAACTGGAGCGTCACTACCAGCTGCGTGAAGCGCGTCGTCTGATGGCTCAAGGGGTAACCCTGCGCGACCCGGCACGTTTTGACGTGCGTGGCGAAGTGACCGTTGGTCGCGACGTACTCATCGATATCAACGTGATTCTCGAAGGCCGTGTGGTCATTGAAGACGACGTGGTGATCGGCCCTAACTGCGTGATCAAGAACAGCACCCTGCGCAAGGGCGTCGTGGTCAAAGCCAACAGCCACCTTGAAGGCGCGATCATGGGGGAAGGCAGCGATGCCGGCCCGTTTGCCCGCCTGCGTCCAGGCAGCGTGCTGGAAGCCCGTGCCCATGTGGGTAACTTTGTCGAACTGAAGAACGCCCACCTCGGTGAAGGCGCCAAGGCCGGTCATCTGACCTACCTGGGCGATGCCGAGGTCGGTGCGCGGACCAACATCGGTGCCGGTACCATCACCTGCAACTACGATGGCGCGAACAAGTTCAAGACCGTCCTTGGTGAGGATGTGTTCATCGGCTCCAACAACTCCCTGGTTGCGCCTGTGGATATCCTCGACGGTGCGACCACAGCTGCCGGTTCGACCATTACCCAGAAAGTCGAGGCCGCACAGCTAGCCGTCGGCCGCGCACGCCAGCGCAACATCGATGGCTGGAAGCGACCGGAGAAGATCAAGAAAAGCTGAAGTTATACACAGCGATGAACAAGGGCCGACTGGATTGTGCATAAGTCGGCTCTTTTTCGTTTGTGGATAAGAAATCGGATGAATGAAGTTATTCACAGGCGAATTTTTCATCTCTCTGCTTGACGGTTTTTGTCCTTTAGGTTTTGATTGGCATCACTAACTTTCGAAACGAAACTTAAAGACGCCATGTCGAAACGTAACACTCCACAGCGCCGCCACAATATCCTCGCCTTGCTCAACGAGCAGGGGGAAGTGAGCGTCGATGCGTTAGCCAAACGTTTCGAAACCTCGGAAGTCACCATCCGCAAGGACCTTGCCGCTCTGGAAGCCAACGGCTTGCTGCTGCGCCGCTACGGTGGTGCGGTGACCATGCCGCAGGAGCTGATCACAGATCAGGGCCAGCCGGTTTCGTTATATAAGCAGGCGATTGCCCGGGCGGCGGTCGGACGTATCCGCGAACATGCACGCATCATCATCGACAGTGGCAGTACCACCGCCGCGATGATTCCCGAGCTGGGCCACCAGCCGGGCCTGGTGGTGATGACCAACTCGCTGAATGTGGCCCGCGCCCTGAGCGAGCTGGAACACGAGCCTGTGCTGTTGATGACGGGGGGTACCTGGGACCCGCATTCCGAGTCTTTCCAGGGGCAGGTCGCCGAGCAGGTACTACGCTCTTACGATTTCGACCAGCTGTTCATTGGTGCCGATGGCATCGACCTGGTGCGCGGCACCACCACGTTCAACGAGTTGCTCGGCCTGAGCCGGGTGATGGCCGAAGTGGCCCGGGAAGTGATCGTCATGGTCGAGTCCGACAAGGTCGGGCGCAAGATTCCCAACCTCGAGCTGCCCTGGGGCAGCGTCAACACCCTGATTACCGATGAGCGCTTGCCCGCTGAGGCGCGCGAACAAATTGAAGCCCGCGGCGTCCATGTGATTTGTGCCGCACTCTCCAAGGAGCATATCTAATGTGTGGAATCGTTGGCGCCGTCGCCGAACGTAATATCACCACCATCCTCATCGAAGGCCTCAAGCGTCTGGAGTACCGCGGTTATGACAGCGCAGGCCTGGCGGTCTTCACCCAGCAGGGGACTCTGGAGCGTCGTCGTCGCATCGGCAAGGTCAGCGAGCTGGAAGCCGCTGTAGCCGCCGATCCGCTGGCTGGCCAGCTGGGTATTGCCCACACCCGCTGGGCAACCCACGGCGCGCCCACCGAGCACAATGCCCACCCGCATTTCTCCGGCCAGGAACTGGCAGTGGTGCACAACGGCATCATCGAGAATCACGAGGAGCTGCGTGAAAAGCTCAAGGGCCTGGGCTACGTGTTCAGCTCTGAAACCGACACCGAAGTCATCGTCCACCTGCTGCATCACACCCTGAAAACCGTTCCGGACCTGGCCGACGCCCTCAAGGCTGCAGTCAAGCAACTGCACGGTGCCTATGGCCTGGCGGTGATCAGCACGCATCAGCCAGACCGCCTGCTGGCAGCCCGCAGCGGTAGCCCGCTGGTGATTGGTCTGGGTCATGGGGAGAACTTCCTGGCATCCGACCAGTTGGCCCTGCGCCAGGTGACCGACCGCTTCATGTACCTGGAAGAAGGCGATATCGCCCAAATCCGTCGCGACCAGGTCACCATCTGGGATCTGGCGGGCAACGCCGTCCAGCGCGAAACCGTGCAGTACCACGAAGGTGCGGAAGCCGCTGACAAGGGCACCTATCGCCACTTCATGCTCAAGGAAATCCACGAACAACCGACTGTGGTTCAGCGCACTCTGGAAGGGCGTCTGGGTAAAGACCACGTCATGGTTCAGGCCTTTGGCCCGCAAGCCGCCGAGCTGTTCGCCAAAGTCCGTAACGTGCAGATCGTCGCCTGTGGCACCAGCTATCACGCCGGCATGGTTGCCCGTTACTGGCTCGAAGAGCTGGCCGGGATTCCGTGCCAGGTCGAAGTGGCCAGCGAATTCCGCTACCGCAAGGTGGTGGTGCAGCCGGACACCCTGTTCGTCTCGATCTCCCAGTCCGGTGAAACCGCTGACACCCTGGCCGCCTTGCGCAATGCCAAGGAACTCGGTTTCCTCGGCAGCCTGGCGATCTGTAACGTTGGTATCAGCTCGCTGGTACGCGAGTCGGACTTGACCCTGCTGACCCAGGCCGGTCCGGAAATCGGCGTGGCTTCGACCAAAGCATTCACCACCCAGCTGGTCTCGCTGATGCTGTTGACCCTGTCCCTGGGCCAGGTGCGTGGCACGTTGCAAGCTGGTGTCGAAGCCGAGCTGGTCGAAGAACTGCGCCGCCTGCCGACGCGTCTGGGCGAAGCTTTGGCCATGGACGTCATCGTCGAGAAAACCGCCGAGTTGTTCGCCGACAAGCACCACACCCTGTTCCTTGGCCGTGGCGCGCAATTCCCGGTGGCGATGGAAGGGGCGCTGAAGCTCAAGGAAATTTCCTATATCCATGCCGAAGCCTATCCGGCCGGTGAGCTCAAGCATGGCCCGCTGGCGTTGGTCGACAGCGACATGCCGGTGGTCACCGTGGCGCCGAACAATGAACTGCTGGAGAAGCTCAAGTCCAACCTGCAGGAAGTACGCGCGCGTGGCGGTGAACTGATTGTCTTTGCCGACGAACACGCCGGTATGAGCAACGGCGAAGGTACCCATGTGATCGCCGTGCCGCACATCATCGATGCCCTGGCGCCGATTCTCTATACCATTCCGCTGCAACTGCTGTCGTACTACGTGGCTGTACTCAAAGGTACCGACGTCGATCAGCCGCGGAATTTGGCAAAGTCGGTGACGGTAGAGTAACGACTGCTGCTGACCACACCTGTTGGTTTTAGAGCATTCAAACTCTCGCAGGAGCCCAGGGAGGTCTGTCCTCCCACCTCCTGCATCCCCTCCTGGCCCCGAACCCGCCCTCGGGGCCTTTCTGTCCAAGCCGCCCAAAGAACTGCAAGATGCTGCTGCGAAGTCAGTGATATGAATCGCTTCGCTCGTCGGTGGAGCGCAATATCTATGTTGACTGAAGAATCTCGTGCAGTTAAAGGCATATTGCATGAGAGCAGAATGGTGAGACATGGCACAATATATAACTACCTTCGAAATTGACCATATTAAAATATTGGCATCACCAATGTATGAAAGTTATGGTGATGAAGATTTCGATATTTTCAATTGCCCCATTTGTAAGAAGATATACTTAATTGATTATGAGGTTGACAGTATTTTTCTAGATCCTGAAAATTTATCTGAAATATTCAATGGCGATGTGTTTTTATGTTCTTTCTGTGGCTTTGATTTCACCGGTGAAGTTATTATAGGGGCTGCTGCAGATGAAAAATATAAAGTGACTTTAGAACACTTAATGCAGAGTGATTGGAAATGGATTTTAAAATAAATCCAAACATTGCGCTCTGAACACTTCAAAGCTGCCAGGGTTTTGTACCGGCGGGGGCTGTGCGCTTGAGTGTCGTCGCTAACAGATCGAATTCTTGCGCGCGCGGATGTGTTCGACGCCATACCAGCCCGATGCGCCGATGTTCATCACCCCGCAACGGCTTTACGCTCAATCGTGTGCTGTCGGCATTGATGGCTGCCAAGGCGGGCAGCAAAGTACACCCACGACCGGCGGCGACCAGATGTTGCAGGGTTTCCAGGCTGGTAGCCCGGCAGTCCGCCGAATCGCCTGCCTGAACCTCGCTCATGCCACATGCTTGCAGCGCCTGACCGCGCAGACAATGACCATCGGTAAGCAACAACAACTTCAGATCGCTCAATGCTTCGACCGCCACATCGGTGCCGGCACCAACTTCATGCCCCAACGGCAGTGCAGCCCAAAACGGCTCATCGAACAGCACACGCTCATCATAGGCTTCAGGGTCGAGCAGTCGCGGCCCACCCTGTACTGCCGCTTCGCAGCGCAGACACTCCGCAGACCGCGACATCGTCTGATAGAGCGGCCGAGGGAGTGCCAGCAATGCGCTGTCGATGGATTGATCGTTGAGCCGCTCGCACAAGTCAGCGGTAAAGCTCTCCTGTATCACCAACTGCAACTTGGGATGGGCGGCTTCTACTGCCTCCAATAGATGCGGCAAGTAATAGGGCGCCAAGGTCGGGATGATGCCCAGGGTAAGAATGCCTTCCAGCGGGTCACGGCGCGCACGGGTCAGGGCAAGAATGGTGTCGGCTTCGGCAAGCATGTGCCGCGCGCGCTCGACGATCTGCTCTCCACTGGGCGTGAGGGTGAATTGCTTGGCCTGACGGTCCACCAATACCTGGCCGAGGTAGTTCTCCAGCTTGCGCAATTGAGTGGACAACGTGGATTGCGTGACATGGCAAGCGTCGGCGGCACGGCCGAAGTGACGGTGCTCCGCCAGCGCGACGAGATAGCGGAGTTCGCGTAAGGTCATCAACATATCCTTGGAAAAGCGCGCACTGGGCTTCAATTTGAGCTGCAAGGCTGGCAAACAGGGTCAAGGCAGTAAAATTAAAAAAACGCATGACCTGCATTGAAATAAATTTTAAGTAGCAGACACCGTCTGGCCAGCTGCCGGTTGGCAACTTGCCATTCACCGCGCACACCTCAGATTCTATTCCTGCTTCCAGATCCAAGCGCTTGGCTATTTTTGCATCGTCACCTTAAGGGCATTTCTCGAATTGGCGTCAGTCAGGTTATCAATCGGCCCCGTTTAGAACATCAATTGTTGATTTTACGGTGCGCAATTAAAGTTTGTACTGAGTATGCATCCCAGGTTGTCCCTGGTTTGATTGTGTACTTCTCCACCTGACCCGGTACCCGTTTCCAAACCAAGTTGTTGAGTGGCTTGGTTTATACACTTACAAGGATCAAGCCCCTATGCGCATGAAACAACTGCCCCTGGCGATTGCCCTGATAGTTGGCTTTTCACCCGTTGTTCACGCCGATAACACCGGCGCCGCCTCTTTGGCGGGCAAGCACGAACAGATGACTAACAAGGACTGGTGGCCCAATCGCCTGGATCTTTCCTTGTTGCGACAACACAACCCTGCCTCCAGCCCGGCCGACGCCGATTTCAACTATGCCAAGGCATTTAACAGCCTTGACTTGAATGCGGTGAAAAAGGACATCGAAGCAACTTTGACAAAGTCGCAAGACTGGTGGCCAGCGGACTATGGCAACTATGGCCCGTTCTTTATCCGTATGGCCTGGCACAGCGCCGGCACCTACCGCGCGCTGGACGGCCGTGGTGGTTCCGACGGTGGTCAACAGCGTTTCGACCCGCTCAACAACTGGCCGGATAACGTAAGCCTCGATAAAGCACGGCGCTTGTTGTGGCCTGTGAAAGAAAAGTACGGCGCGAGTATTTCCTGGGGCGACCTGATGGTGCTGGCGGGCACCGTGGCGATGGAATCGATGGGGATGAAAACCTACGGCTTCGGTGGCGGTCGTGCAGATGACTGGGAGCCTGATCTGGTCTATTGGGGCCCTGAACGCACCTGGCTCGGTGATGAGCGCCACCATGGCAAGCGTGAGCTGAAGAAGCCGTTGGCTGCCGTGGAAATGGGGCTTATCTACGTGAACCCGGAAGGTCCACATGGCAAGCCGGATCCGCTGGCGGCCGCCAAGGACATTCGCGACACGTTCGCGCGTATGGGCATGAACGACGAAGAAACCGTTGCACTGATCGCCGGTGGCCACACCTTCGGCAAGGCGCACGGCGCGCACAAGCCTAAAGACTGCCTGGGCGCAGATCCTGCCAGCGCTCCTACCGAGCAACAAGGCCTGGGCTGGAAAAATACCTGCGGTAAAGGAAACGCCGAAGACACCATCACCAGTGGCCTGGAAGGTGCGTGGACTTCGAGTCCTGCGAATTTCACCAATCAGTACCTGGCCAACCTCTTCGGCTGGACATGGGTTCAGACCAAGAGCCCGGCCGGTGCGATCCAGTGGGTTCCGTCTGATCCAGCTGCTGCGGTCATGGTTCCTGACGCGCACGTCAAAGACAAGCGTCATGCGCCAATCATGTTCACCACTGACCTTGCGCTGCGTTTCGACCCCGCTTACGAGAAAGTTTCACGTCGCTTCCTGGACAACCCCAAGGAGTTCGAACTTGCCTTCGCCAAGGCCTGGTTCAAGCTGACTCACCGTGACCTCGGCCCGCGTACCCATTACCTGGGGGCCGATGTACCCAAGGAAGACCTGATCTGGCAAGACCCGATCCCGGCGCTGGACCATAAGCTGATCGACACCAGGGACGTCGAAGCGCTCAAGGCCAAGGTACTCGCTTCGGGCCTCAATACCGGCGAGTTGGTGCGTACGGCCTGGGCCTCGGCTGCTTCGTTCCGAGGCTCCGACATGCGCGGTGGCGCCAACGGTGCACGTGTGCGTCTCGCCCCGCAGAAAGACTGGAACGCCAATAACCCGGCTGAGCTGAGCAAAGTGCTCGCCAAGCTGGAAGCGATCCAGAAGGACTTCAACAGCAACCTCAAAGGCGGCAAGAAAGTCTCGCTTGCTGACGTGATTGTGATCTCGGGTTCTGCAGCGGTTGAGTCTGCCGCGAAGAAGGGAGGTTACAACGTTCAAGTCCCGGTAACCCTGGGTCGCATGGACACCACCCAGGACAAGACAGATGTCAATTCCTTCGCGGCGCTGGAACCCAAGGCTGATGGTTTCCGTAACTACTACAGCGCTGACGCTCGCCTCTCACCGACCGAAATGCTGGTCGACAAGGCCAGCTTGTTGAACCTCACTGCACCGGAAATGACGGTGCTTGTCGGTGGCATGCGGGCACTGGGGGCGAATACAGACGGTAGTAAGAATGGCGTGCTCACGACTCGTCCGGGCACATTGTCCAACGACTTCTTCGTCAACCTGATGGACATGTCGACTGTCTGGTCGAAGTCCTCTACCGATGGCTTGTATGAGGGGCGCGACCGCAAGTCCGGCGAGGTCAAATGGTCTGCCACACCAGTCGACCTGGTATTTGGCTCCAACTCGGAGCTGCGTGCGGTCTCCGAGTTCTATGCCGCAAGCGATGCCAAGGAAAAGTTCGTCAAGGACTTCGCCAAAGCATGGACCAAGGTCATGAACCTCGACCGATTCGATCTCTGATCGAGCGGGCCAGCTACCCATAGAGCAGCGTCCTTGCTGGCTGCGACAGATTTTGATTGTCTAAATCCAGAGCCCCCGTTTATCGGGGGTTTTGTGTTTTTGCCGGTTAATCGCTCAAGTCGGCCGAATGCTGGCCTGGATCAATAGTTGTTGCAGCTGCTTCGCATAGTGTGCCAAGTCCCCATTACCCTTTTCACGGATGAAAGGCGCTATGCAAACACTGGATCGAAAACTCGACATCCAGCCCCTGTCGCGGGCTGATATGACCATCCATCTCAACGGCCAGCCGGTCGAAGTCGCCTCTGGCGAGACGGTGCTCACCGTGCTCAACGCCGTGGGCCTGCGCCAGGTAGCGCGCAACGATCATGCCCAACTGAGCGGTGCTTTTTGCGGCATGGGCGTCTGTCATTGCTGCCTGGTTTCAATCAATGGCCGGCCCAAGCGCCGCGCCTGCCAGACCGTGGTCCAGCCCGGTATGCAGGTGGAAACCCTGAGCAACCGCTTTGCCGGGCAGGAGGCGCCATGAGTCTGCGTCCGGTGATTGTCGGTGGTGGTTCGGCGGGTATGGCGGCGGCCATTGAGCTGGCGCATCACGGTGTACCCAGCGTGTTGTTCGATGAAGCGTCGCGGCCGGGCGGGGTGGTGTATCGCGGACCGCTGCGCGCAGGCGTTGACCTGGGTTACCTGGGAGCGCGTTACAGCAAGTCCTTGAAGGCCCTGCACAAGGAATTCGCTGCCAGCGCCGGGCAGATCGATCTGCGCCTGAACAGCCGCGTGGTAGGCGGTGACGAGCAATGCTTGATGGTGCTTGATGGCGAAGAGCGTCTGCATCAGATCGACTACTCGCACCTGGTACTGTCGGCCGGTTGCCATGAGCGCAACGTGCCGTTTCCTGGCTGGACGCTGCCGGGCGTGCTGTTGCTCGGTGGCTTGCAGCTGCAGATCAAGAGCGGCGTGGTCAAACCGCTGGGCAGTACGGTGATTGCCGGCACCGGCCCGTTACTGCCGCTGGTGGCCTGCCAGTTGCACGCCGCCGGAGCGAAAGTGGCCGGTGTCTATGAAGCCTGCGCGTTCAGCAAGATCGCCAAGGAAAGCCTGGCGCTGTTGAACAAGCCGCAGCTGTTCCTCGACGGTTTGAGCATGCTCGGTTACATGAAGCTCAATGGCATTCCGATGTATTACGGCTGGGGCGTGGCCGAGGCCAGGGGTGAAGGCGAACTCGCAGAAGTCGTCGTGGCGCCTTACGACAACAACTGGCAGCCCGACCACAGCCGTGCCCAGCGCGAACCCGCGCAAACCCTGGCGGTGGGCTACGGCTTCATTCCGCGTACCCAGCTCAGCCAACAGTTGGGGCTCGAGCATGGCTTTCATGACGATGGCTACCTGCGCGCAAAATGCAACGTCTGGCAACAGAGCAGCCAGCAACACATTCATCTAGCCGGTGACATGGGCGGTATCCGTGGCGGTGAAGCCGCGATGCTGACTGGCCGCATCGCAGCAGTGTCGATCCTGCTGCAGCGCGAAGTGCTGAATGCCGAGCAGGCCATCGAACTGCGCGAGCAGTACCTGGGGCAGTTGGCGGCCATCAAGCGCTTTCGCGCCGGGGTAGAGCGCTATACCCAGCGGGGCACCCGGCAGATCGAATTACCACAGCCCGATACGGTGATCTGCCGTTGTGAGCATGTGACCCGTGCTGATATCGACCTGGCCCTGGAGCAGGGCGTGCAAGACATGGCCGGATTGAAGATGCGTACGCGGGTGAGCATGGGCGACTGTCAGGGACGTATGTGCGTTGGCTACTGCAGCGACCGTCTGCGCGAAGCGACGGGCCGTGTTGATGTCGGTTGGTTACGCCCGCGTTTTCCGGTCGACCCGATACCTTTTTCTGCATTCCAGCAACCTGGCACGGAAGCCTGAAACATGAACAGAACCTACGACGTAGTGATTGCCGGCGGTGGGGTCATTGGCGCCTCCTGCGCTTATCAGCTGTCCAAACGCAAAAACCTGAAGATCGCCCTGATCGATGCCAAGCGCCCCGGCAACGCCACCCGTGCTTCGGCCGGTGGCTTGTGGGCGATTGGCGAATCGGTCGGCCTCGGCTGCGGGGTGATTTTCTTTCGCATGATGTCAGCCCAGCACAAGCGCCAGGCGCAAGGGGCTGCGGTGGTGGTGGATGCCAGCACGCCGCATATCCTGCCGCAGTCGTTCTTCGATTTTGCCCTGCAGTCCAATGCACTTTATCCACAGCTGCACCGTGAACTGATCGAGCGCCACGGCATGGACTTCAAGTTCGAGCGCACTGGCCTCAAGTATGTGATCTACGACGATGAAGACCAGCTGTACGCCGAGCATATCGTCGCGCAGATCCCGCACCTGGCCGAGCAGGTGCGCTGGCTCGACCGCGAGGCCCTGCGCCAGGCGGAGCCGGCGGTCAGCCATCAGGCGCGTGGTGCTCTGGAATTTCTGTGCGATCACCAGGTCAGTCCGTTCCGCCTGGCCGACGCCTATATGGAAGCGGCGCGACAGAATGGTGTCGATGTGTTCCACAACACCAACGTCACCGGTGTATTGCACCAGGGGTCACGGGTCAGCGGAGTGCAGACCGCCGAAGAAGGTACGTTTCATTGCCAGACCCTGATCAATGCCGCCGGTGCCTGGGCGGCCGACCTCAGCGAACAGGCCACCGGTCTGCGCATTCCGGTCAGCCCGGTGAAGGGCCAGATCATCCTCACCGAGCGTATGCCCAAACTGCTGAACGGCTGCCTGACCACCAGCGATTGCTACATGGCGCAGAAGGACAACGGCGAGATCCTGATTGGCAGCACCACCGAAGACAAAGGCTTCGACGTCAGCAACACCTTCCCGGAAATCAACGGTCTGGTGCAGGGCGCGATTCGCTGTATTCCAGAGCTGGTGCAGATCAACCTCAAGCGCACCTGGGCCGGTTTGCGACCAGGGTCACCGGATGAATTGCCAATCCTCGGGCCCGTGCCGGAAGTCACCGGTTACCTGAATGCCTGTGGACACTTTCGCACCGGCATCCTCACCTCGGCGATCACCGGGGTGATGATCGACAAGGTCCTGCACGACGAGCCATCGCCTGTGGATATCTCTCCGTTCCTCGCCGAACGCTTCCATGCCGGGGCTGTGGATAAAGCTCCGGCCAGCGTGGTCTGAGCAAAATGTGAGCGGCCCTAGTGGCCGCTCATGCGTTCAATCAGATTCAGGCAATGGCGGACCTGAGGCGAGTTATCCCCAACCCGGCGGCTGAGAATGATCGGTGAAACCGCCGCTGCCTCGCTCAGCGGTGCGTAAACGATATCGTCGCGGTGCTGGCGCTGCACCGAGGCGGGCACCAACGTTATCCCCAGGCCGGCCGCCACCAGTCCAAGGGCAGTCTGCAGTTCGTTGGTCCACTGAATCACCTGCACGCTCAGGCCCTGGCTGGAAAACAACGTCATGATGTGGTCGGCGTAGCTTGGGCGCGGGGTGGCGGGGTAGAGCACGAAGGGCTCAAAGGCCAGGCGCACCAGGTCGATGGGCTGGCCGATCAGCGGATGGCCGCAGGGCAGGGCGACAACCAAGGGGTCTTCGCGCAGTACCTGCTGGTCAATGGCCGGGTCTTTGATGTGGATGCGGCCAAAACCGATATCGATGCGTCCGGCTTTCAAGGCGTCCACCTGCTGCAGGGTGATCATTTCCTGCAGGCCAAGCTCCAGCTCCTGGTTGGCGCGTAATTGGCGAATCAGCTCGGGTAACAGGTCGTAAAGGGTCGAGGGCGCAAAACCGATGCGCAACCACTGGCGTTCGCTGTTTGCGATGCGCCGGGTGCCTTCGGATATCTGCTCGAGCTGGTCGAGCAGCATGGCACTCTGTTCGTAAAAGTAGCGCCCGGCTTCGGTCAGGCGCAGCGGACGGCTGCGTTCCAGCAGATCGACCCCGAGGGTTTCCTCCAGTTGGCGGATTTGCCGGCTCAAAGGCGGCTGGGCAATGTGCAGCAGCTCGGCGGCGCGGGTGAAGTTCAGGGTCTGTGCGAGCACCCGGAAGTAACGCAGATGGCGCAGTTCCATGATACCTCCAGAGTATTGTTACCTACCCAACAGATATTGGACTGCCTGCTGGTGCTGACGCAAGCTGGTGCCCTGTGGATAACCAGACCCTGTGGATATCGTCCAGCAAGAACAAGAAGAGGGCAGCCCATGAGCAGCCACCTGTTGAGCGAGCGCAGCTGTGTGTTTCAGCGCGCCGACCCGTATGCCGTGTCCGAATACGTTAACCAGCATGTCGGTGGCCATAGCCTGCGCCTGCCCAGAACTGGCGATCTGAAGGCGAGCATCAACCACCGCAAGTTTGCCAGCCTCGACCTGTGCCGCTTGAGCTACGGCGGCAAGGCGCGGATCACTTCGCCCGCCCTGGGTTCGCTGTACCACCTGCAGATCCTGCTCAAGGGCCACTGCCAGTCCAGTTTTCGTGGCAACGAACATCATTACGTGCCCGGCGAGCTGTTGTTGATAAACCCGGACGATCCGGTCGACCTGACCTATTCGGCCGACTGCGAGAAGTTCATCCTCAAGATGCCGGTGAGTCTGCTCGAGCAAGCTTGCCTGGAGCAGCGCTGGCAGTTGCCCGAGGGCGGGATTCGTTTCAACAGCGCGCGCCATGTCACCGGTGAACTGGAAGGCTTCATCGGCTTGCTCGGGTTGATCTGCGCAGAGGCGGAGTCCACCGACTCGTTGCTGCAGGTCCAGGAGCACTACGGGCGCATCGTTGCCAGCAAGTTGCTCAGCTTGCTCGGCAACAACGTGCAGCGTAGCGAACCGGTGCAGCAGACCCACTCGTTCGAGCAATTGGCCGCCTACATCGACGCCCACCTGGAGCAGGACATCAGTGTCGGCCAGTTGATGAATGTCGCACGGGTCAGCGAGCGCACTTTGTACTCACTGTTCGAGCGCCATGCCGGCTTGTCGCCCAAAGGCTATGTGCGCCAGCGCAAGCTTGAGCGCATACATGCTGCTTTGCAGGACCCGGCAAGCCCGGTGCGTAACGTTACCGAGATCGCCCTGGACTACGGCTTCCTGCACCTGGGGCGCTTTGCCGAAAGCTATCGCCAGCGTTTTGGTGAACTGCCCTCGGTCACCTTCAAACGGCATCGCTGCCCCTGATCAGCCCTCGCGCAAACTGGATAGCGATTCGCAGGAAACGGCTATTGGCCCTTTTGTACTGCTCCTAACCTGAGATCGCGAACACTGCACGGCAGGTTCGCCTTCGGGTTTCGATAACAACAACAAAAGAGACACGCCACATGCGAGCCATCGATATCAATGGCCTGATCGATCAGGCGAAGTTCAATACCTTCCACTGGCGTGTGCTGTTCTGGTGCGCGCTGATCATCATCTTCGACGGATACGACCTGGTTATTTATGGCGTGGTGTTGCCGGCGCTGATGCAGGAGTGGGGCATGACCCCGTTGCAGGCCGGGGCCCTGGGCAGCTACGCGCTGTTCGGCATGATGTTCGGCGCTTTGGTGTTCGGGCCGTTGTCCGACCGCATCGGCCGCAAGAAGGCCATCATGATCTGCGTGATCCTTTTCAGCGGCTTCACCGTACTCAACGGCTTCGCCCGCAACCCGACAGAGTTCGGTATCTGCCGCTTCCTGGCGGGCCTGGGGATCGGCGGGGTGATGCCCAACGTCGTGGCGCTGATGAACGAGTACGCCCCCAAGCGCATGCGCAGCACCCTGGTGGCGATCATGTTCAGCGGTTACTCGGTGGGCGGCATGCTCTCGGCCGGTCTGGGGATCGTGTTGTTGCCGGCATTCGGTTGGCAGTCAGTGTTCTACGTCGCCGTCATTCCCTTGCTGCTGTTGCCGTTGATTCTGCGTTTCCTGCCGGAGTCCCTGGGTTTTCTGGTGCGTCAGGGACGCACCGAGCAGGCCAGCCAATTGCTGCAGCGGGTCGAGCCCAGCTATCGGCCACAAGCCGGCGACCGTCTGGAAGTGGTCACTGGCGTCGAGGCCGGTGGCTCGGTACCGCAGCTGTTTCGTGAAGGCCGGGCGCTGAGCACCTTGATGCTCTGGGTCGCATTCTTCTGCTGCCTGCTGATGGTCTACGCCCTCAATTCGTGGCTGCCAAAACTGATGAACAATGCTGGGTACGGCCTGGGATCGAGCCTGGCTTTCCTGCTGGTGCTCAACTTTGGAGCGATTTTCGGTGCTGTGGGCGGTGGCTGGATTGGCGATCGCCTCAAGCTCGACCGCGTGCTGGTGGTGTTCTTCGCGCTGGCGGCGTTGTCG
This sequence comes from Pseudomonas putida, assembly GCF_028682475.1. Lineage (GTDB taxonomy): Bacteria > Pseudomonadota > Gammaproteobacteria > Pseudomonadales > Pseudomonadaceae > Aquipseudomonas > Aquipseudomonas putida_AG. The sequence continues at coordinate 154,893 of NZ_JANHLE010000005.1, read as the reverse complement.
ATCAGCCTGCTGGGCTTCAAGAGCCCGACACCGGTGCTGTACCTGCTGATCGCAATTGCCGGGGCGACCACCATCGGCACCCAGATCCTCGCTTATGCCTGCGTCGCCCAGTTCTATCCGATGGGCATCCGCTCCACGGGGCTGGGTTGGGCTTCGGGTATCGGTCGTAGCGGGGCAATCGTCGGACCGATCCTCGGCGGCCTGCTGTTGGGTATTCAGTTGCCGCTGGCGCTGAATTTCATGGCCTTTGCTGTGCCTGGCGCGGTAGCGGCGGTGGCAATGATGGTGTTTGCCAGCCGCAGTTCGGCCAAGGGCATGGCGCCGCTGCAATCAGCGGCCTAGCCAGCAATCGTGTAGATCCAATCGCTGGCAAGGCCAGCTCCCACAAAGTCTGGTGCATGCAATACCTGTGGGAGCTGGCTTTGCCAGCGATGCGGACACCGCAGTTCTCAAGTCAAAAACAACAATAAAAAGAGCACGTCATCATGAACAACCTCCGTCCAATCGGGTTGCTGTCTTTGTTCGCCCTGAGTTTCACCGCCCAGGCCGCCGAACCTGACTTTTTCAAGGACGCCACGGCCACCCTGCAAGCGCGCAACTACTACTTCAGCCGTGATTTTTCCGGCATCGTTGGCGCCAACCAGCAGTCCAAGGCCGAGGAGTGGGGGCAGGGCTTTATCCTCAACTTCAAATCTGGCTACACCCCGGGACCGATAGGCGTTGGTGTCGATGCCATCGGCCTGCTCGGTCTCAAGCTCGACAGCAGCCCGGACCGGACCGGCACCGGACTGCTGCCGGTGCAGGATGACGGCCGCGCGGCGGATGAATACAGCCGTGCAGGGGCGACCTTGAAGCTGCGCTATTCGAAGACCGAACTGAAAGTCGGCGAACTGCAAACCAACTTGCCGATCCTCCAGTACAACGACTCGCGCCTGCTGCCGCCGACCTATCAGGGCGCGAGCATCAGTTCGGCGGAAATCAGCGGCCTGACCCTGCAAGCAGGGCACCTGAGTTCTACCAGCCTGCGCAACGAAGCCGGCGATGAAAAGCTGATCGCCATGCTCGGCCACCTGCCGCAGCGTCAGGCTGACAGCGATGCGTTCAACTTTGCCGGTGGTGATTACAGCTTCAACGCCAACCGCAGCACCCTGAGCCTCTGGTATGGCCGTCTGGAGGACATCTACCAACAGGGCTTTGTCGGCCTCAAGCACAGCCAGCCGGTAGGTGATTGGGTGCTGGGCGCCAACCTCGGCTACTTCAGCGCCAAGGAGCAGGGCGAAAGCCGCATTGGCGATATCGACAACCAGGCGTTCTATTCGCTGCTGTCGGCCAAGCGCGGCGGGCATACGTTCAGCGTCGGCTACCAGGGTATCTATGGTGAAAACGCGTTTCCGCGTGTGTTTCCTAATATTTCACCGCTCGGCAACGAGGTACCGACCTATGAGTTCTCGTACGCCGATGAGCGCTCATGGCAGGTACGGTATGACTACGACTTCGTGGCCATGGGAGTTCCCGGGCTGACGACAACCGTGCGCTATCTGAAAGGCAACAACGTCGATACCGGGCTTGGGTTCGAGGGTAAGGAGCACGAGCGCGATCTGGACATCGGCTATGCGGTGCAGAGCGGGGTGTTGAAGGGACTGGGGGTGCGTTTGCGCAATGCGATGGCGCGGTCCAACTACCGTTCGGATATCGATGAGAACCGGGTGATCCTGACGTACACCTGGACGTTGTTGTAAGCCCGCGATGCTTTTGGAAACACACCGTCCATCCACGGATTGGTCGAAAACCCAAGCTATCGCTTAGACTGCCAGGATAACTACAACGAGTATCCTGGTATGGAGAGTCGCCTGCTCAGTGAGCGCAGCCGGGTTTTCGATCGTGCCGATCCTTATGCCGTGTCGACCTACGTCAATCAGCATGTGGGAGTGCATAACATCCGCCTGCCGCGTTACGGGCATCCAGAGGCGTGCCTCGATCATCGCAAGTTCGCCAGTCTTGATCTGTGCCGGATCAGCTACGGTGGCGAAGTACGGGTGATGTCGCCGGCCCTGGAAAACGTCTTTCACCTGCAGATCCTGCTGCGTGGCCATTGCCTGTGGCGGCGCGGCCGGTCCGAGCGTTTGCTCGGTCCTGGCGAGTTGCTGCTGATCAACCCGGACGAGCCGGTCGATCTTGCCTATTCGGCCGATTGCGAAAAATTCATTCTCAAGCTGCCCAACCGCTTGCTGGAAAGTGTCTGCGATGAACAGCGCTGGCAGCGTCCCGGCGAAGGCGTGCGCTTTCTCCAGAGCCATTACCAGTTGCTGGCGCTGGAAGGTTTCGCCGGCTTGCTGGCCATGGTCTGTCATGAAGCCGAAGCCAGTGAGCCGCTGTTACGGGTGCAGGAGCATTACAGCCAGATCGTCGCCAGCAAGCTGCTCACCTTGATGCCGACCAACGTCAGCCGTGAAGCACTGACCAGCCAGGCGGTGACCTTCGACCGGATTGCCGGTTACATTGAAGGCAACCTCAAACTGGATATCAGCAGTGAACAACTGGCGCGCCAGGCCAGCATGAGCCTGCGTTCGTTGTATGCGCTGTTCGAGCGCAACGCCGGCACCACGCCGAAAATCTACATCCGCCAAAAGAAGCTCGAGCGCATCCACACCAGCCTTGCCGACCCCAACTGCCCGGTGCGCAGCATCACCGAACTGGCCATGGATTACGGCTTCGTCCATCTGGGCCGTTTCTCGGAAAACTACAAGTCGCTGTTCGGCGAACTGCCCTCCGATACCCTCAAGCGTCGTTCCTGACACTTTGCAGAAAACGGATAAAGGTCTGCACAAAGCGGATATTTGCCGTGCCCCTCGCTCCCTAACCTGACATGGCCTGACCACAATAACAACGGAGGCCCCGGCCATGTCCCTGGGATTCGATTACCTTAATTCCCTGCTTGAAGAAGATCAGGAGAAGGGCGTCTTTCGCTGCAAGCGCGAGATGTTCACCGACCCCCGTCTGTTCGATCTTGAGATGAAACACATTTTCGAGGGTAACTGGCTGTACCTTGCCCACGAGAGCCAGATTCCGGAAAAGAACGACTTCCTCACCACCACCATGGGGCGCCAGCCGATCTTCATCGCGCGCAACAAGGATGGGGTGCTCAATGCCTTCCTCAATGCCTGCAGCCACCGCGGTGCGATGCTCTGCCGGCACAAGAGCGGGAACCGCTCGTCCTACACCTGCCCGTTCCACGGCTGGACTTTCAACAATTCCGGCAAGCTGCTCAAGGTCAAGGATCCGGTCGATGCCGGCTACCCGGCGAGCTTCAACTGCGAAGGCTCCCATGACCTGACCAAGGTTGCGCGGTTCGAGTCCTATCGCGGTTTCCTGTTCGGCAGCCTGAACCCGGACGTCGTACCGCTGGTCGAGCACCTGGGCGAGTCGGCAAAGATCATCGACATGATCGTCGATCAGTCGCCGGAAGGCCTGGAAGTGCTGCGCGGTTCGTCCTCCTACATCTACGAAGGCAACTGGAAGCTGACCGCCGAGAACGGCGCCGACGGCTACCACGTCAGTGCCGTGCACTGGAACTACGCCGCCACCCAGAACCAGCGCAAGCAGCGCGAGGCGGGCAGTGAAGTGAAAACCATGAGCGCTGGCGGCTGGGCCAAGAGCGGTGGTGGTTTCTACTCCTTCGACAAAGGTCACCTGCTGCTCTGGACCCGTTGGGCTAACCCTGAAGACCGTCCGCTGTTCGAGCGCCGCGATGAGCTGGCCGCCGACTTCGGCCAGGCCCGCGCCAACTGGATGATCGAGAACTCGCGCAACCTGTGCCTGTACCCGAACGTGTACCTGATGGACCAGTTCAGCTCGCAGATCCGTATCGCCCGGCCGATCGCCGTGGACAAGACCGAGATCACCATCTACTGCATCGCGCCCAAAGGCGAGAGCGATGAAGCGCGTGCCCAGCGTATCCGCCAGTACGAAGACTTCTTCAACGTCAGTGGCATGGCCACGCCGGACGACCTCGAAGAGTTCCGTTCGTGCCAGATGGGTTACCAGGGCGGACGTGGCTGGAACGACATGTCACGTGGCGCCACCCATTGGGTCGACGGTGCCGATGCCGCTGCGCAGGAAATCGATCTGCATCCGCAAATGAGCGGTGTGCGTACCGAAGACGAAGGCCTGTTCGTGCTGCAACACAAGTACTGGCAGGAAACCATGCTCAAGGCCCTCGCCGACGAGCAACAGCTGATCCCCGTGGAGGCCGTGCAATGAGCATTTCCTTCGAGCAAGTGCGCGACTTCCTCTACGAAGAAGCGCGTTACCTGGACGACAGCCAATGGGACAACTGGCTGGAGTGCTACGCCGCCGACGCCACCTTCTGGATGCCGGCCTGGGACGACAACGACCAGCTCACCGAAGACCCGCAACGGGAAATCTCGCTGATCTGGTACGGCAACCGAGGCGGTCTGGAAGACCGCGTGTTCCGGATCAAGACCGAACGCTCTAGTGCGACCATGCCCGACACCCGGACCTCGCACAACATCAGCAACATCGAACTGCTGGAACAGAACGATGGCGTCTGCAAGGTGCGCTTCAACTGGCACACCCTGAGCTTTCGCTACAAGACAGTGGACAGTCACTTCGGCACCAGCTTCTACACCCTTGATGTGCGCGGCGAACGGCCGCTGATCAAGGCCAAGAAGGTCGTGCTCAAGAACGACTACGTGCGTCAGGTCATCGACGTTTACCACATCTGAATCCAGCTTTTCTGCGAGGTGTGCCATGCACAAGATCGCCTTGAATTTCGAAGACGGGGTTACCCGTTTCATTGACGCCACTGCTGACGAAACCGTGGCTGATGCCGCCTACCGCCAGGGCATCAACATCCCGCTGGACTGCCGTGATGGCGCCTGCGGTACCTGCAAGTGCTTTGCCGAGGCCGGTCGTTACGACCTGGGCCAGGAATACATCGAAGATGCCTTGAGCGAAGAAGAAGCTGCCCAGGGTTATGTGCTGACCTGCCAGATGCGCGCCGAAAGCGATTGCGTAGTGCGCATTCCAGCCTCGTCGCAGGTGTGCAAGACCGAGCAGTCCAGCTACCAGGCCAGCATCAGTGCGGTACGCCAGCTGTCCGACAGCACCATTGCCCTGTCCATCAAGGGCGATGCCTTGAGCCGACTGGCCTTCCTGCCCGGGCAGTACGTCAACCTTGGCGTGCCCGGCAGCGAGCAGACCCGCGCTTACTCCTTCAGCTCGCTGCAGAAGGATGGCGAGGTCAGCTTCCTGATCCGCAACGTGCCGGGCGGGCTGATGAGCAGCTTCCTCACCGGTCTCGCCAAGGCTGGCGACAGCATGACCCTGGCCGGTCCGTTGGGCAGTTTCTACCTGCGCGAAATCCGTCGTCCGTTGCTGCTGCTGGCCGGTGGTACCGGGCTGGCGCCGTTTACGGCGATGCTGGAGAAGATCGCCGAAGAAGGCAGCGAGCATCCGCTGCACTTGATCTACGGCGTGACCAACGACTTCGATCTGGTTGAGCTTGATCGCCTGCAAGCGCTGGCTGCACGCATCCCCAACTTCAGCTACAGCGCCTGCGTGGCCAACCCCGAGAGCCAGCACCCGCTCAAGGGTTACGTCACCCAGCACATCGAACCGCGTCATCTCAACGACGGCGATGTCGACGTGTACCTGTGCGGCCCGCCGCCGATGGTCGAAGCGGTCAGCCATTACATCCGCGAACAGGGCATCACCCCGGCGAACTTCTACTACGAAAAATTCGCCGCCGCCGCTGCCTGAAGCCGTTTTTATGGGGCCGGCCGCATCGTGCGGGTACGGTCGGCCCCTTTTTTATTCGAGGTTGTCATGAACAACAGATTCGACAACAAGGTCGCGCTGGTTACCGGCGCGGCGCAGGGCATCGGTCGCCGGCTGTGCGAGCGCTTGCTCGAAGAGGGCGCGACCCTGGTGGCGGTGGACCGCTCCGAGCTGGTCCACGAGCTGCAAGGCGAAGGCGTACTGACCCTGACCGCAGACCTGGAGCAATACGGCGATTGCAACCGGGTGATGGCGGCAGCGGTAGAGCGTTTTGGCCGCCTCGACGTGCTGGTCAACAACGTTGGCGGCACCATCTGGGCCAAACCTTTCGAGCACTACGAAGCAGCACAGATCGAAGCGGAAGTGCGCCGTTCATTGTTCCCTACCTTGTGGTGCTGCCATGCGGCATTGCCCTACATGCTTGCGCAGGGCAGCGGTGCCATCGTCAACGTTTCCTCGATCGCCACGCGCAGCGTCAACCGCGTTCCCTATGGCGCTGCCAAAGGCGGGGTGAATGCACTGACCGCTTGCCTGGCCTTCGAAACCGCCGGTCGCGGTGTGCGGGTCAACGCCACGGCGCCCGGTGGCACCGAAGCACCGCCACGCCGGGTGCCACGCAACAGCGCCGAGCAGAGCAGCGACGAGAAAGTCTGGTACCAGCAGATCGTTGACCAGACCCTCGACAGCAGCCTGATGAAACGCTACGGCAACCTCGATGAGCAGGTTGGCGCGATCCTCTTTCTGGCCTCCGACGAGGCTTCCTACATCACCGGCACGGTGTTGCCGGTTGGCGGCGGCGACCTCGGCTGAGCGCCCCTGGAGATCTCGATGAGTCATCCTTTGATTGAACGCATCTCGACGCTGATCGTCGACCTGCCCACCATTCGCCCGCACAAGCTGGCGATGCACACCATGCAGAAGCAGACCCTGGTGATCATCCGTCTGCAGTGTTCGGATGGCATCGAAGGCCTCGGTGAGTCGACCACCATCGGTGGTCTGGCCTACGGCAACGAAAGCCCGGAAAGCATCAAGCGGAACATCGACAGCTACTTTGCGCCGCTGCTGATCGGCCAGGATGCCAGCAACATCAATGCCGCCATGCAGCGCCTGGACAAGGTCATCAAGGGCAACACCTTTGCCCGTTCCGGGATCGAGAGCGCGTTGCTCGATGCCCAGGGTAAACGCCAGGGCCTGGCCGTCAGCGAACTGCTCGGCGGACGGGTGCGCGACAGCCTGGAAGTGGCCTGGACCCTGGCCAGCGGCGACACCGCCCGCGACATCGCCGAGGCCGAGCAGATGCTCGACCTGCGTCGTCACCGTATCTTCAAATTGAAGATCGGCGCCAATGAAGTCGCCCATGACCTTCGCCATGTGGTCGCGATCAAACACGCCCTCGGCGAGCGCGCCAGCGTGCGGGTCGACGTCAATCAGTACTGGGACGAATCGCAGGCGATTCGCGCCTGCCAGGTGCTGGGCGATAACGGTATCGACCTGATCGAGCAGCCGATCTCGCGCATCAACCGTGCCGGCCAGGTGCGTCTGAACCAGCGCAGCCCGGCGCCGATCATGGCCGATGAATCCATCGAAAGCGTTGAAGACGCCTTCAGCCTGGCCGCCGACGGCGCCGCCAGCATCTTTGCCCTGAAGATCGCCAAGAACGGTGGTCCGCGTGCCGTGTTGCGCACCGCGCAGATCGCCGAAGCCGCCGGCATCGCTCTGTACGGCGGGACCATGCTCGAAGGGTCGATCGGCACCCTGGCCGCTGCCCATGCCTTCGTCACCCTGAACCAGCTGACCTGGCACACCGAGCTGTTCGGCCCGCTGCTGCTGACCGAAGAGATCGTTAACGAAGCGCCGGTGTATCGCGACTTCGCCCTGCATGTACCCCGTACCCCGGGCCTGGGCCTGACCCTGGACGAAGAGCGCCTGGCGTTCTTCAGCCGCAAATAAGGAGAGATGCCATGTTGTTCCACGTGAAAATGACCGTGAACCTGCCCCTGGACATGGACCCGGCCAAAGCCGCACAGCTCAAGGCCGACGAAAAGGAACTGGCCCAGCGTCTGCAGCGTGACGGCAGCTGGCGCCACCTGTGGCGCATTGCTGGGCACTACGCCAACTACAGCGTGTTCGACCTGCCCAGCGTCGAGGCGCTGCACGACACCCTGATGCAGCTGCCGCTGTTCCCCTACATGGACATCGAAATCGATGGCCTGTGCCGCCACCCGTCATCGATCCACAGCGACGACCGTTGAACGCCAAACGCCGATAACAACAATTCGAGGTACCTATCATGACCGTGAAGATTGCTCACACTGCCGATGTCCAGAAATTCTTCGAAGAAGTCAGTGGCCTGAACAATGACCTGGGTAACCCGCGCATGAAGCTGGTGACCAACCGCATCGTCAACGACGTGGCCCGCATCATCGAAGACCTGCAAGTCACCCCTGATGAATTCTGGAAGGCGGTGGATTACCTCAACCGCCTAGGTTCGCGCCAGGAAGCCGGCCTGCTGGTGGCCGGGCTGGGCGTTGAACACTACCTGGACCTGCAACTGGACGCCCAGGATGCCGAAGCCGGGATCAGCGGCGGCACCCCGCGCACCATCGAAGGGCCGCTGTATGTCGCGGGCGCACCGATGGCCGAAGGCGAAGTGCGGATGGACGACGGCCAGGATCCGGGCACCGTGATGTTCCTCCAGGGCCGTGTCCTGGACGAGCAGGGCCAGCCGGTGGCTGGCGCTGTGGTCGATCTGTGGCATGCCAATACCCAGGGCACTTACTCGTACTTCGACAGCACCCAGTCGGACTACAACCTGCGCCGGCGCATCGTCACCGATGCCGAAGGCCGTTACCGCGCGCGCAGCATCGTGCCGTCGGGCTACGGCTGCCCTGCCGACGGACCGACCCAGGAAGTGCTCGATCAGCTGGGTCGTCACGGCAATCGTCCGGCGCATATCCACTTCTTCATTTCTGCGCCGGGTTATCGTCACCTGACCACCCAGATCAACCTGGCGGGTGATCAGTACCTGTGGGACGACTTCGCTTATGCCACTCGTGATGGTCTGATCGGCGAGCTGCGTTTTGTCGAGGATGCGGCGGCAGCCGATGCCCGTGGTGTAGAAGGGCGTTTTGCCGAGATGGACTTCGACTTCCAGCTGCTCACTGCACCCAAGCCTGCGAGCGAAGAACGCAGCAAGCGGCCGCGGGCGTTGCAAGACGCTTGAGGACTGGGTTGAATTGATCGCGGGGCAAGCCCGCTCCCACAGGTAACAAGCCTGTGGGAGCGGGCTTGCCCCGCGATGCTTTCAAGAAGCCACTCACTGGACAAGCCAATGAAAACAATACTCCAGGACTTCTCCCTTTCTGCCTTGGTCGCCGGCTTCATCGCCACCCTGATTTCCTACGCTGGCCCCTTGGTGATCATCTTCCAGGCCGCCCACAGCGCACAGCTGTCGGCGGCTGAACTGTCTTCGTGGGTCTGGGCCATTTCCATTGGCAGCGGTGTGCTCGGCGTGGTGCTCAGCCTGCGCTTCAAGGTGCCGTTGGTGATTGCCTGGTCGGCACCGGGTTCGGCCCTGCTGGTGGCGCTGTTGCCGGATATCGCCTTTGCCGAAGCGGTCGGTGCCTACATTGTCGCCAACCTGGTGATCTTGCTCGTCGGCCTGTCGGGCGCCTTTGACCGCATCGTCGGCAAGCTGCCACCCGCCATCTCCGCAGCGATGCTCGCGGGCATTCTGTTCAGCTTCGGTACCGGCTTGTTCACCTCGCTGAAATCGCAACCGCTGCTGGTGCTGTCGATGTTTGTCAGCTACCTGGTGTTCAAGCGTATCGCCCCGCGTTACGCGGTACTGGCCGTGCTGGTGTGCGGGGTGAGCATTGCCGTGTTCAGCGGCGAAATGAACAGCTCGGCGCTGGTGGTGGGCTTGGCCACACCGGTGTGGACCACGCCGGTGTTCAGCTGGAATGCGCTGTTGAGCATCAGCCTGCCGTTGGTGATGGTGGCGCTGACCGGGCAGTTCGTGCCGGGTATCGCCGTGCTGCGCAACGACGGCTATCGAACCCCGGCGAGCCCGATCATCGCCAGCAATGCGCTGACCAGCCTGATCCTCGCGCCGTTCGGTTGCCATGGCTTGAACCTGGCGGCGATCACGGCGGCCATCTGCACCGGCCGCGAAGCGCATGACGATCCGCGCAAACGCTATTGGGCGGGTGTCTGCGGGGGCGTGTTGTATTTGCTGTTGGGCGTGTTCGGGGCGACGCTGGTGTCGCTGTTCACTGCGTTCCCCGCTGCCTTGATTGCGGCGCTGGCCGGGCTGGCGTTGTTTGGTGCCATTGGTGGGGCACTGGCCGGTGCGATGAGTGTCCCGAGTGATCGCGAGGCAGCGTTGATCACCTTTCTGGTGACGGCCTCGGGCATGTCGTTTCTGGGTTTGTCGGCAGCTTTCTGGGGGCTGATCTTCGGCTTGTTCGCACACCTGTTGCTGCACCTGCGGCGACCAGCGCCACAGGTGAGCAGGGCAGGGGTGCAGGCTGACTGAAGTCAGATCTGCATGGCCATGCCTTCGACGTTCATCGCCGCCTGACGCAAGGCTTCGGAACGGGTCGGGTGCGGGTGGCAGGTGAGGGCGATGTCTTCGGCGGACGCCGAGAACTCCATGGCCACGCAGAACTCGCCGATCATCTCGCTGACGCTCGGGCCGACCAGGTGCACGCCGAGCACCTCGTCGGTGTTGGCGTCGGCCAGGACCTTGGCGAAGCCTTCGGTCTCGTGGTTGATCTTCGCCCGGCTGTTGGCGGTGAAGGGGAACTTGCCGACCTTGTAGGCACGCCCTTCGGCCTTGAGCTGTTCTTCGGTCTTGCCGACGCTGGCCAGTTCCGGGCGGGTGTAGATCACCCCGGGGATAAGGTTGTAGTTGACCTCATGGGCCTTGCCGGCGATCCGCTCGATGCAGGCCACCGCTTCGTCTTCGGCCTTGTGCGCGAGCATCGGGCCGGAGGTGACGTCGCCGATGACCCAGATCCCCGGCACCGCTGAGCGGTGGTGCTCATTGGCGAGCATGCCGCGCTTGTCGGTTTCCAGGCCGACGTTTTCCAGGCCCAGGCCCTTGGTGTACGGACGACGGCCGATAGCCACCAGCACATAGTCCGCCTGCAGGCTTTCACTGGCACCGCCCGCGGCAGGCTCCAGGCTCAGGCTGACGCCATCGGCCGAGGCGGTGGCTTGAGTGACCTTGCTGCCCAGCTTGAAACTGATGCCTTGCTTGGCCAGCGCACGTTGCAGGGTCTTGGCGGTTTCTTCGTCGGTGCCCGGACAAATGCGGTCGAGGTATTCGATCACGGTGACCTGGCTACCCAGGCGCCGCCACACCGAACCCAACTCCAGGCCGATGACACCAGCGCCGATGACCACCAGGTGCTTGGGTACGCCGGGCAGCGACAGGGCGCCGGTGGAGTCGATGATGCGCTGGTTGTCGATGGTCACACCGGGCAGCGGGGTCGGTTCGGAGCCGGTGGCGATGACGATGTCCTTGGCCTGCAGTTCGGTGACACTGCCATCTTCGGCACTGACATTGACCCGGCCTGTGCCTGCGATCTGGCCCCAGCCTTTGATCCAGTCGACCTTGTTCTTGCGGAACAGGAACTCGATGCCCTTGGTCAGGCCCGTTACGCTTTCGTCTTTCTGCTTCATCATCTGGGCGAGATTCAGGGTCGGCTTGACCTCGATACCCAGGTTGGCGAACTCGCTGCCCGCCGCCGCTTCATACAGCTCTGAAGCATGCAGCAGTGCCTTGGACGGCATGCAACCGACATTCAGGCAGGTGCCGCCCAGGGTCGAGCGGCCTTCCACACAGGCCACGCTCAGGCCCAGCTGACCGGCACGGATGGCGGCGTTGTAGCCGCCGGGGCCGCCGCCGATGATCACTACATCATAGGTTTTCATTGTTGTACTCCAGGATGAAGAATCGACAATGGCGCCAAGATTAGTCTGCCGGGCGATTGATTGTATACAATTTATCGTGTGCTTCGATTTCCCCAAAAGGGTCTGGAATGGGGGCGAGCGCTTCAGGCCATGGTCGCGACAGGCTGAAACTTCCAACAGATGAACTACCCTTTGGCGGTGACGTCCGATGAAAAAGGGAGGTTCATTTCATGCTTGCGCAACTTCCATCTGTTCTGCAAAGCCTGCGATTGCCACTGCGTCTGAAACTGTGGGATGGTCATGAGTTCGATCTGGGGCCCAAGCCGCAGGTCACCATCCTGGTTAAAGACCCGCAGCTGATCACCCAGCTGACCCATCCAAGCCTGGACGAACTGGGCGCAGCCTTTGTCGAAGGCAAGCTGGAACTGGAAGGCACCATCGGTGAGGTGATCCGGGTTTGCGATGAGCTCAGCGAAGCCTTGCTCAAGCATGAAGTCGATGACCTGCCGGTGCGTAGCGAACACGACAAGGCGACTGACGCGGCAGCGATTTCCTATCACTACGACCTGTCCAACGCCTTCTACCAGCTGTGGCTGGATCAGGACATGGCCTATTCCTGCGCCTATTTCAAAACCGACCAGGACACCCTCGAGCAGGCCCAGCAAAACAAGTTCGAGCACCTGTGCCGCAAGCTGCGCTTGCAGAAGGGCGACTACCTGCTCGACGTCGGTTGCGGTTGGGGTGGTTTATCGCGCTTTGCTGCCCGGGAGTTTGGCGCCAAGGTGCTCGGCATCACGTTGAGCAAAGAACAGCTCAAGCTGGGTCGCCAGCGGGTCAAGGACGAAGGTCTGCAAAACCAGGTGAAGCTGCAGATTCTCGATTACCGCGACATTCCTCAGGATGGCCGTTTCGACAAGGTGGTCAGTGTCGGCATGTTCGAACACGTCGGCCATGCCAACCTGGCGCTGTACTGTCAGCGTCTGTTCGGGGCCGTGCGCGAAGGTGGCCTGGTGATGAACCACGGCATCACCGCCAAGCATGTGGACGGGCGTCCGGTCGGGCGAGGAGCAGGGAGTTTTATCGGGCGCTATGTGTTCCCTGAGGGCGAGCTGCCGCACCTGTCGATGATCGCGGCCAGCATCAGTCACGCTGGTCTTGAAATAGTCGATGTCGAAAGCTTGCGCCTGCACTACGCGCGCACGCTCAAGCACTGGAGCGATCGCCTGGAAAGCCAGTTACAAACAGCCTCGACGCTGGTGCCAGAGAAGGCCCTGCGCATCTGGCGCCTGTATCTGGCCGGCTGCTCCTACGCCTTCGCCAAGGGCTGGATCAACCTGCACCAGATCCTCGCGGTCAAACCCTTTGCCGACGGTCATCATGACCTGCCGCTGACCCGTGAGGACCTCTACCGCTAACGGTCAGAGAATCGGCGAAATCAGCCGGGCGATGCGCATCCCCAGTTGTTGCAGGCGATGGGTGTCCCGGCTGTCCTCGGCGCTGATCTCACGCGCCAGGGCGAAGTCATGAATGAGCATGGCTTCGACCTGATCGGCGAAGCCGCGGTCGATGGTCAACAGCATCACCTCGAAGTTCAGACGGAATGAGCGGTTGTCCAGATTGGCGCTGCCGATGGCGCTGATCTCGTTGTCGATCAGCACCACCTTCTGGTGCAGAAAGCCCGGCCCATAGCGGAACATCCTGACCCCGGCGCGCACTGCCTGGAAGGCGTAGAGGCTGGAGGCGGCATAGACGATGCGATGGTCCGCGCGCGAGGGCAAAAGGATCCGTACATCCACGCCGCGCAGGACGGCCAGGCGTAACGCGGCGGCCACCGCTTCATCGGGGATGAAGTAAGGACTGGTAATCCACAGCCGCTCTTTTGCCGAATGGATGGCTTCGACGAAGAACAGCGAGCAGGTTTCCTGCGGGTCGGCCGGACCGCTGGCCAGTACCTGACAGAGCACGCCGTCTTCGGGATAGGTGTCGGGCAGGATCAGCGGCGGCAGCTTGCGCGTAGCCCAGTACCAGTCTTCAGCGAAGGACTCCTGCAGGCAGGCGAGCACCGGGCCACTGACTTGCACATGGGTATCCCGCCAGGGCGAGAGCTTCGGTTTTTCGCCCAGGTACTCGTCGCCGACGTTGTGCCCGCCGAGAAAACCCTGCACGCCATCGACCACGACGATCTTGCGGTGGTTGCGAAAGTTGACCTGAAAGCGGTTGAACCAACCGCGGCGTGTGGCGAAAGCGCGGACATTCACTCCGCCGTCACGCAGCTTCTGGCTATAGCTGGCGGGCAGGGCGTGGCTGCCGACCCGGTCGTACAGCAGGTAGACCTTTACCCCTTCGGCGGCTTTCTTCAGCAGCAGGGTTTGCAAGGCGCGACCGAGCTTGTCGTCGTGGATGATGAAAAACTGCACCAGCACCGTGTCACGTGCTTGCTCAATGGCAGCGAAGATGGCGTCGAAGGTCGCCTTGCCGTCAATCAGCAGGCGCACCTGATTGTTCGCCAGGCATGGCATCCGGCCCAATCTGGGCATGGCCCGAAGTGCCCCATAGGACTCCGAGTTGCGTGCTGCCAGCGCCTCATCGACCCAGGGTCGCCAGTTCAGGTCGGCCATGGCCACATGCATTTCGTGGTTGGCCTGGCGCCGCGCATGGATGTAAGCGTCGAAGGTGCGGCTGCCGAACACCAGGTAGGGAATCAAGGTGAAGTAGGGGATGAACAGCAGCGACAAGGCCCAGGCAATTGAACCCTGGGCCGTGCGCACGGTGAGCACCGCATGCGTGGCGGCGATCGCACCGAGCAAGTGCAGGGCACCGATCAGGTAACCGAAGAAGTAGGGGCTGTGGTAATCCATACGCATCCTGCTGTCCGAAGGTACTGCCCACTAACAGAGCATGTTCCACACTGTACTTGCAACAGAAAGGGCAAATTGACGTCTAAGCTGTGTTCCAGCTTGGGGCTGGAGTTTCGAGGAGTCATTACATGAAAAGTCGTCTGCCAATGCTGGCACTGGTTCTGGGGCTGGCGAGCCCGTTGGTGCATGCGCAGATGTTGCAACCGGGGTTGTGGGAACTGACCACCAGCAATATGCAGGTCGATGGCAAGGCGCTGCCGGACATGGGCTTCATGCTCGGCCAATTGAAAAATCTGCCACCTGAACAGCGGGCGATGATCGAAGGCGGTCTGGCCAAGCAGGGGATCAGTGTCGCCGGTCAGGGTGTGCGCTCATGCCTGACGCCTGAGCAGGTCAAGACCAACGACATTCCGCTGCAGGACCCGAAGTCCGGTTGCACCCAGAAGATTACCGAGCGCACGGGCAATGTCTGGAAGTTCACCTTCAGCTGCCCGAAAGCGCAGGGCAATGGTGTAGCAACCTTCCAGAGTGATAAAGAGTTCACCACCACGGTGAACGGCAGTTTCAATGCTTCGGGCGTTCAGCAGCAAGGCAGCATGAACACCCGTGCCGTTTGGTTGGGTGACGACTGCGGCAGTGTTAAACCTCGTACCTGAAGCGTGAACTTCGTTACCAGTGCCACTGGCTCTGGGCAACCGCATCGTGGGCATGCAGACTCTCTGCATGTTCCACGCGCAGGGCAAAGCCGCTCAGCCAGGTCAACTGCTGCAAGGCCAGATGCAGACGTCGAGCTGCGTCCTCACAGAACATCAGGTTCTGCCCGTTGGCCAGGGCAAAGGCCTGTTCATCTGCACGCTTCACCGCCGTCTGCACGGCGGTGCCCAGCGCCGCCTCAGCTTGATCGATCAAGACTTTGATCGGCAGATCGCTGACCCCTTGCCTCAGGCGCACTTGCAATTGCGCCACACTACGCTGGCTGTGAGGCGTTGCCAGCACACCCTGGGCGCTGCCCAACCAGCTGAGTACAGCCTCATGGCTGAGGCTACGGTTGCCGAAATCGGTGAGGAATTGCTGTTGAATCAACTGCCTGGCCAGGGCAGCAGAGCACGGGCAGGTGGAGGAGTAATCCAGCTGCACTTTTAGTTCCACGTGGAACACTTCATCTTTCAGCTGTGCAGAAAGGCTGACGGGATAGGCTTTCCAACCTGCCAACGGGCTGATCAATGCCGGACGTTTGAGCATGAGTTCAAAGCGCAAATTCAAGTAAGCAGCGGCGGACAAACCCGCGTGACTCTCAAGAAAAGTATCCAGCACCTGGTGAATCAGCAGAGGTGTTAAAGGCTGCTGTTCGAACATCTCCAAAGCCAGGTACAAGCGCGACATGTGGATACCGCGTGAGCTGCCATCATCCAGGCTGACGCCGGCGTCGGCACTTGCGCGCAACGTGCTGCCTTCAAACAACACCGGCAAGGCAATGTTGCACATACCTACCCAGTCGAGGGGCAAGGCGCTATGGATGGCTTGCGCGGCGATATCAGGAAGCGTGAGGGCAGTCATGGGCAGCTCGTTTTCTGTGTGGCGATAGTGATTACTGGCAGCCGCTCAGGCGATTGCAGCGCAAGTTGAAGCGCTGGCCGCTGGAGCTGGAAACCCGATTGAAGGTGGTCCAGCCGACTTTGCGGCTGTAGCCCACCCAGGTTTCACCGTCACTGGCCAGGCCGGTGTAGAACGTCAGCTGCCCGTAGCGGCTGTTGGTTTGTGTCCATAGCCGTCGTCCTTGCACTTCATAACCGCGCAGATACGTGGTGCTGCCCTCGCTGCGCACGCTGTAGTAATTGCCTTGCGCATCGCCACAGGCCAGCAAGGTGGCGCTACGGGTGCACAGCGCCAAGCCTTTGCTCAGTGGAACAGCCACGGCGGCAACCGACAGGCACAGCAGCAATAGTGCAGAGACAGACAGGCACAGCAGTTTCATCTTTGGGCATCCTTCGCGAGGGCCTTCGGTCGAGTTCAGGTAAAGCAGCTTGGCGAGATTGTATTGTTATAATATAACATTGCGCAATGCATCGTTCGAATGCCCCTGCCCCGATGAGGATCTGCCCATGCCCAACCGTCTTCCCGTCACCGTGCTTTCCGGCTTTCTCGGCGCCGGTAAAAGCACGTTGCTCAACCACGTCCTGCGCAACCGCGAGAACCTGCGGGTGGCCGTGATCGTCAACGATATGAGTGAAATCAACATCGACGCCAGCGAAGTGCAACGCAATGTCAGCCTCAACCGCGCCGAAGAAAAACTGGTGGAGATGAGCAACGGCTGCATCTGCTGCACCCTGCGCGAGGACCTGCTTGAAGAGGTCGGCCGGCTGGCCCGCGAGGGCCGCTTTGACTATTTGCTGATCGAGTCCACCGGCATCTCCGAACCGCTGCCGGTTGCCGAGACCTTTACTTTTCGTGATGAACAGGGCCGTAGCCTGGCCGATCAGGCGCGGCTGGACACCATGGTCACGGTCGTCGACGGGTTGAACTTCCTGCGCGATTATCAGGCCGCCGAAAGCCTGGCCAGTCATGGCGAAACCCTGGGCGAGGACGACCAGCGCTCGATCAGTGACCTGCTGATCGAACAG
Source organism: Pseudomonas putida (assembly GCF_028682475.1). Classification (GTDB taxonomy): domain Bacteria; phylum Pseudomonadota; class Gammaproteobacteria; order Pseudomonadales; family Pseudomonadaceae; genus Aquipseudomonas; species Aquipseudomonas putida_AG. The sequence goes on along the minus strand of NZ_JANHLE010000005.1, from coordinate 137,696 downwards.
GTGGAGTTTGCCGACGTAATCCTGCTCAGCAAGATCGACCTGATCAGCAGCGATGAACGCGAAGAACTCAGCGCCATCCTGCGCAGCCTCAATGCCCAGGCGCGGATCGTACCGATGGTCATGGGCCAGGTACCGTTGGCGTCGATCCTCAACACCGGCCTGTTCGATTTCGAGCGTGCTGCCCAGGCGCCGGGATGGCTGCAGGAGCTACGCGGTGAGCATGTGCCGGAAACCGAAGAGTACGGTATCGCCGCCAGCACCTGGCAAGCCCGTCGACCGCTGCATCCACAGCGCTTCTTCGACTTTATCCACAGCTCGTGGAGTAATGGCCGCTTGCTGCGCTCGAAAGGGTTCTTCTGGTTGGCCAGCAAGCATCAGGAGGCCGGCAGTTGGTCGCAGGCCGGAGGCATGATGCGTTATGGCTTTGCCGGACGCTGGTGGCGCTTTGTGCCGCGTCAGCACTGGCCGCAGGATGAACAGAGCACGGCAGCAATCCTCAAGAACTGGACGCCTGAATGCGGAGACTGCCGTCAGGAGTTGGTGTTCATCGGTCAGAACATTGATTTCACCCAACTGAAGGCCGAGTTGGATGCCTGCCTGTTGAGCGACGCGGAAATGGCCGAAGGCGCCGAAAGCTGGAGCCAGCTGGCGGATCCGTTCGGGCCTTGGTACGACGAAGAGGCGGCTTGACGCAATGGACTGATTTCAAGGCATAGTGACGAAAATCCAGGGCACCTAACGTCATATGCTGCAGAACATCCCAACCCACGTTATTGCCGGACCTTTGGGTGCCGGCAAAACCAGCCTTATCCGTCAGCTGATGGCCCAGCGGCCAGCAAACGAGCGCTGGGCCATTCTGATCAATGAGTTCGGACAGATCGGTCTGGATGCGGCGTTGCTCAGTACCGACGATCAGGGCATCGCCATGGGCGAGGTAGCGGGTGGCTGTCTGTGTTGCGTCAACGGTGCGCCGTTTCAGGTCGGACTGGGGCGTTTACTGCGCAAAGCCAAACCGCAGCGGTTATTTATCGAACCTTCGGGGTTGGGACATCCACGGCAATTGCTTGAGCAACTGCGTCAGCCGCCGTGGCGTGGTGTATTGGCCGTCCAGCCAGCCGTCATGGTGCTGGATGCCGCGCAACTTGCAGGGCGCATCGCTTTACCTGAAGCACAGCAGGACGCGCTGGCCGATGCGGGCTTGCTGGTGCTGAATAAATCCGAAGGGCTGGATAGCCAACAACGCTTGTGGATAACTTCACAGCTGCCGCGTCAGCCGCTGTACTGGACCGAGCAGGGGCGATTGCAATTGTCGGAATTGCCAACCCAGGTAGTTCCACCGGGCGTAACCGAGTCTGTGGATAAGCTGGTTCTGCCCAATACTGCCGGGCCTACGGAGACCTTGTGGATAAATCCACATGAGCCAATCTGCAGCATTCAGGACGCTGCGGAGGGCTGGAGTATTGGCTGGCGCTGGCACCCACGGCAGGTGCTCGACAAGGCACGTATCGAACAGTTCTTGCGCGACTTTGACTGGCGCCGGGCCAAGCTGGTTATCCACAGCCCACAAGGTTGGCAGTCGATCAACGCTGTGGACGGGCAGGGCGATCTGCACTGGCAGCCCAGTGAATGGCGTCGCGACTCGCGTATCGAGCTGATTTTCACCACTGCGCAGGATCAAAAGCTGCTGCAGCAAGCCATGCAGGCCTGCCTGATCTAGTGACGCCAGCGGTTATGGTCCTGGCGCCACTGATTCATTTCGATGACGTTGCCGGCCTGCTGTACCGGTTTTATTTCGAACGGGTAGGGCGCCAGTTCGATCTGCATGCTGTGGGCGCCAAACTGAGTGACGGTGCCCGGGTGGCGTTGCTCACCGGTGACCGTGAATTCAAAGTTATACACACGGGCCAGGCGCTTGCGACCCTGGGCGTCGCGGACAAAGCCGATGCGCTTGAGCGCGACATTGCCATCGAGCAGTTCCAGATCGAGTTTTGCGCAGTGCTGCTTGACCCGTTCCAGGGCCTTTTCACGCAATCCGTGGTTGTGCCACAGCCAGGCGCCAGCTGTCGCCAGCAGCATCAGCACGGAGAGATTACCCAGGGTCAGCATTTACATTTACTCCAACGAAGTACGCCCAGCTTAACTGCCTCCGCGCTCTGTCGTACAGGTGGCATTTGACGCCATACTGCGCGTCTTGTTTTTCAATTCACAGCTTCGGAAGTCTTGCATGAAACGTACGCCGCATCTGCTCGCCATCCAGTCCCATGTAGTTTTCGGCCATGCCGGTAATGGCGCGGCAGTGTTCCCGATGCAGCGGGTCGGTGTGAATGTCTGGGCACTCAATACCGTGCAGTTCTCCAACCACACTCAGTATGGCCAGTGGACCGGAGAAGTGCTTGCGCCAGTTCAAATTCCCGCACTGGTCGAGGGCATTGCCGCGATCGGCGAATTAGGCAACTGCGATGCGGTGTTGTCCGGCTATATGGGCAGCGCCGAGCAGGGGCGCGCGATCCTCAGTGGCGTGGCGCGGATCAAGGCGGCCAACCCCAAGGCCCTGTACCTGTGTGACCCGGTCATGGGGCATCCGGAAAAGGGCTGCATCGTACCGGCTGAAGTCAGCAACTTTTTGCTTGAAGAGGCACTGGTGGCTGCCGATGTACTGTGCCCGAACCAGCTGGAACTGGACAGTTTCTGTGATCGTCGGCCGGAGTCCCTGGAGGATTGCGTAAGCATGGCTCGCAGCCTGCTGGAACGCGGGCCGAAAGCGGTGCTGGTCAAGCACCTGGCTTACCCCGGACGCGGGGCGGAGGACTTCGAGATGCTGCTGGTCACTGCCGAAGGCAGCTGGCACCTGCGTCGGCCGTTGCTGGCCTTCCCGCGTCAACCGGTGGGCGTGGGTGACCTGACGTCAGGGCTGTTCCTGGCCCGCCTGCTGCTGGGCGACAGCTGGCTGGCAGCGTTCGAGTTCGCTGCCGCCGCCGTGCATGAAGTGCTGCTTGAAACCCAGGCCTGTGCCAGCTACGAGCTCGAGCTGGTACGGGCCCAGGACCGCATCGTGCATCCACGGGTGCGCTTCGAGGCTCGGCGCCTGAGCTGTTAAAGCGTGTCGCCCTTGAGCTCCTGGTAGCGCTTTTCCAGCTCCTGGCGAATCAGGCGGCGCTGCTTGCCTTGCAGGAAGCGGCGTTTTTCTTCGCTGGATTCCGGCTGGCGCGGCGGAACCGCCACGGGCTTGCGGTCGTCATCGACGGCGACCATGGTGAAAAAACAGCTGTTGCTGTGGCGCACCGAGCGCTCGCGAATGTTCTCGGTGACCACTTTGATGCCGACCTCCATCGAGGTATTGCCGGTGTAGTTGACCGAGGCAAGAAAGGTCACCAGCTCGCCGACATGCACCGGCTCGCGAAAGACCACCTGGTCGACCGACAGGGTCACCACATAGCGCCCGGCATAGCGGCTGGCGCAGGCATAAGCGACTTCATCGAGATATTTCAGCAGCGTGCCGCCATGAACGTTGCCAGAAAAGTTGGCCATGTCCGGGGTCATCAGGACGGTCATCGACAGCTGGGCGTTTCCAGGTTCCATAGTGTGCTCACGGTTAGGTTGCGCTGAGGCGGGGTGGCGACTGGTATTCACGCTTCTTTCCCCTATTACGATTCCCATCTAAAGACGGGACGCTGACAGCGGCCTTGCCGTCACGCTGTTTGTGCCATTTGCGGCGTTGAATAGGTCGATCTGTTTCCACTTATTGCATCGGCAATGCGCGACAGGCGCCAGTGTTAACCTGAAGAGGCCGATGCAAGGCGGGGTTTCTACATTAAAAACACTAAGTACCCGCAACTCAATCAGTCTGTTCCTGGGATGGGTAGCGGTTTGTCCTTCGTCTTTAGGTAAGGAGTACCACGCCGTGCATGCCATCAGCTTTATCCAGGACCTGGCAGTGATCATGCTGGTGGCGGGTGTGGTCACCATCCTCTTTCACCGTTTCAAGCAGCCGGTGGTGCTCGGCTATATCGTCGCCGGCTTCATCATCGGCCCCCATACCCCGCCTTTTGGTCTGATCCACGACGAAGACACGATCAAGACCCTCGCCGAGCTCGGGGTGATCTTCCTGATGTTCTGCCTGGGCCTGGAGTTCAGCCTGCGCAAGCTGTTCAAGGTCGGCGCCACGGCGTTTATTGCGGCGTTCCTGGAAATCGTGCTGATGATCTGGATCGGCTTCGAGATCGGCCGCTGGTTCGGCTGGAGCACCATGGACTCGCTGTTCCTCGGGGCGATTCTGGCGATTTCCTCGACCACCATCATCGTCAAGGCGCTCAACGACCTGAAGATGAAAAACGAGCGCTTTGCCCAGCTGATCTTCGGCGTGCTGATCGTCGAAGATATCCTCGGTATCGGCATCATCGCCCTGCTTTCGGGGATCGCCGTCAGCGGCTCGGTCAGTTCCGGCGAAGTGTTTTCCACCGTTGGCAAGCTGTCGCTGTTCATGATCGTGGCGCTGGTCATCGGCATTTTGCTGGTGCCGCGACTGCTGGCCTATGTCGCACGTTTCGAAAGCAACGAGATGCTGCTGATCACCGTACTGGGCCTGTGTTTCGGTTTCTGTCTGCTGGTGGTCAAGCTCGAGTACAGCATGGTGCTGGGGGCGTTCCTGATCGGTGCAATCATGGCCGAATCGCGACAGTTGTTGAAAATCGAGCGTCTGATCGAGCCGGTTCGCGACCTGTTCAGTGCGATTTTCTTCGTCGCCATCGGCATGATGATCGACCCGTCGGTGCTGCTCGAATATGCCTGGCCGATCGTGGTCATCACCGTGGCGGTGGTGCTGGGCAAGATGCTGTCCTGCGGCATGGGCGCATTCATTGCCGGCAATGACGGGCGTACCTCACTGCGCGTGGGGATGGGGCTGTCGCAAATTGGCGAGTTCTCTTTCATCATCGCGGCGCTGGGCATGACCTTGCAGGTCACCAGCGACTTTCTTTACCCGGTCGCGGTGGCCGTATCGGCGATCACCACACTGCTCACGCCTTATCTGATCCGTGGTGCCGACCCGTTGTCGCTGAAGCTTGCCAAGGTCGTCCCGCGGCGCCTGGCGCGGGTGTTGTCGCTGTACGGCGAGTGGTTGCGCAGTATCCAGCCGCATGGCGAGGGCGCGTTACTGGCCTCGATGATCCGGCGCATCCTGCTGCAGGTGGGGGTCAATCTGGCACTGGTGGTGGCGATCTTTTTCAGTGGCGGCTATTTCGCCGCGCGCATCGGCCAATACCTGGGCGAATGGATCAGCGATGTCGGCCAGCAGAAGGCATTGATCTGGGGCGCGGCCTTGCTGCTGTCGCTACCGTTCCTGATTGCCGCTTACCGTAAGCTCAAGGCACTGTCGATGCTGCTGGCGGAGATGGGGGTCAAGCCGGAAATGGCCGGGCGGCATACCCAACGAGTACGCCGGGTGATTGCCGAAGTGATTCCGCTGTTGTCGCTGCTGGTGATCTTCCTGCTGCTTTCGGCACTGTCGGCGAGCATTCTGCCGACCAGCGAATTGCTGGTGCTGATCGTGGTGGTGGCGGCGGGTGTGGCGGCGTTGCTCTGGCGCTGGCTGATCCGCGTGCACACGCGCATGCAGATCGCGTTGCTGGAGACGCTGGACAACCATCAGGAGAATCACCACTAGGGCGGAGGGAACAAAGACGCTTCCTGCACGGACGATTCGAATGTCCGAGGGGATGGAGCGGTAGCAAATCGCCACGCACAGAAAGGCATGGCGATTCTACGAACATTAATGGCTAATGGCCATTAATTTGTGAGGATATTTCTCATTCAGCTTTCCAGCCAGACATCCCGTGCCCAGTGCCAGACCGACTCCCAGCTTTCTTCGGTGACGAGCTCTTCTTCGCCGGACCACAGCACGACCGTGCCGTCTTCTTCGACGCAGTAGTAATCGTCGCCATCCTGGCAGATCGGGATCAGGTCGCGCGGCACACCTGCGTCCCAGGCGTTGGCCGCCACTTCCGGCAGGTAGGTGTGCGACTGCGGATCGGTGACAGTGACGGGCTCCAGGCTGCCATAGACCACGTCGCTGACCGTCAACAGGAATTCCTTGAAGACGAATGGAATGTTGATGAACAACTCTTCTTCGATTTCGACCAGTTGGTCTTCATCCGGCAACTCCAGCGGCACCGGTACCGGTTCATTGGCTTCTCGGAGCTGTTCGATGACTTCTTCCACGGTTCTATCCTCTAACCTTTACGACACGCTGCGCGTTATACCCTAGTAGCCCGCTGCGCTAAAAGCAAAACCCCGGGACAAGCCCGGGGTTTTTTTGTGCAATGCCTCAAGATCAGCCGTTCTGGCGGATCCCGGCGACCAGCCAAGGCTGGTTTTCGCCCTGGGCGCGTTCCATGTTCCAGCTTTCGCTGAACACTTCACCCTGGTCGAAGCGCGAGGTTTTCGACACACCGCTGAACGTCAGGGTGGCGATGGTCTTGTCGGCGCGATCATCGACACCTTCAAGTTGCACATCCAGGTTGTCGATGTAGGTGGACTGGAAGCCATCACCCAGCTCGGCACGCTCCTGCTTGAGGAACTGCAGCATTTGCGGGGTAACGAACTCGGCGATCTTGTCCATCTCGTTGGCGTCCCAGTGCTGCTGCAGCGTCTGGAAGTGGTTACGGGCAGCGGCCAGGAAGCTCTGCTCGTTGAACCAGGCCGGCGCGTTGATGACCGGACGGGCGGCAGCGGCTGGCGCGGCGGAACCACCGAAGATCGACGGCTGGGCAGTCGGCTGGTGAGCTTCACGCTGGAATGGCGCGTGACCGGCGGCGGCCATTTGTGGCTGCTGCTTGCGGCGACGGGCGGCGATGAAGCGGAACACCAGGAAGGCGATCAGCGCCATGATCAGGATGTCGAAGATCTGCATGCCATCGAAGCCATCGCCCATGAACATCGAGGCCAGCAGGCCACCGGCGGCGATACCGGCCAGCGGGCCGAGCCATTTCGATGCGCCGCTGGCGGCTGCAGGTGCGCGACCTGGCGCGGTTGGCGAGGCACCCGGGGTGGTCGGGGTTGCCTGGCGGGTCTGGTGCATTGGCGCGGCGCCTGAGCTTTTGCCGCCGCCCATGCGTTTGGCGTTGGCGTCGAGGCTCATCGTCAGGCCGATGCACAACGCCAGGGCGATGCTAAGAAAACGTTGCATAGAAGGGTATTCCCGTTTTGTGGATTGCACGCGCGTCATGGTGCACAGGTTGTAGGACACATGACCAGCGCCAAGATGTTTCCATCTTTTGCCTGCAGGTCAGGGTAACTGCTCTGTGGGAGCAGGCCCATCATCCCTGCCTACAGCGCTTCGAGCTTGGCGTAGCCGAGCATCAGCCATTTGCTGCCTTCGGCGAAGTTGACCTGCACGCGGGCCTGGGCGCCGGAGCCTTCGAAGTTGAGGATCACACCTTCGCCGAACACCGCGTGCTGCACACGCTGGCCAAGGTTGAAGGCGGTTTGCGGAATGTTCGCGTTGGCGAACAGGCTGCTGGTGTTCTGCTTTTGACCTGAGCCGAAAGGGCGGCTGACGCTGTTCGACAGACGTACTTCCTGGATCAGTCCTGCCGGAATCTCACGTACGAAACGGGAAACCTTGTTGTAGGTTTCACTGCCATAAAGGCGTCGGGTTTCGGCGTAGGTCATCACCAGCTGCTGCATCGCCCGGGTAATACCGACGTAGGCCAGGCGACGTTCTTCCGCCAGACGGCCTGGCTCTTCCAGGCTCATCTTGTGCGGGAACAGGCCTTCTTCCATGCCGACCAGGAACACATGCGGGAATTCCAGGCCTTTGGCACTGTGCAGGGTCATCAGCTGGATGCTGTCTTCGTGTTCATCGGCCTGGGCATCGCCGGCCTCCAGCGACGCATGGCCGAGGAACGCGGCCAGCGGTGAGAGTTCGGCGTCTTCTTCGCTGGTTTCGAAGTTGCGCGCGGCGCTGACCAGTTCCTCAAGGTTTTCTACCCGTGCCTGACCCTTTTCACCTTTTTCTTCCTGGTGATAGATGATCAGCCCGGACTGCTCGATGACCGTCTGGGTCATCAGGTGCAGCGGCATCTCCATAACCTTGGCGGCAAGGTTCTCGATCAGCTCGATGAACGCTGCCAGAGCGCTGGCGGCGCGGCCTTTGAGCGCTTTGTTGGCGATCAGCAGGCTCATCGCTTCCCACATCGACACTTCGCTGTGCCGCGCGTGGTCGCGAATCGCTTCGACGGTCTTCTCGCCGATGCCGCGTGGCGGAACGTTGATGACCCGCTCCAGGGCCGCGTCGTTACCGCGACCTTCGAGCAGGCGCAGGTAAGCCATGGCGTTCTTGATCTCGGCGCGTTCGAAGAAGCGCTGGCCACCGTAGATGCGGTAGGGGATGCGTTCACGCAACAAAGCTTCTTCAAGCACCCGCGACTGGGCGTTGGAGCGATACAGGATGGCGATGTCGCTACGTGCCAGGCCAGTCTTGAGCACGCTCTCGATGGTTTCGACCACATAGCGCGCTTCATCGTGTTCGTTGAAGGCTGCGTACAGGCTCAAAGGCTCGCCATCGCCGCCGTCGGTCCACAACTCCTTGCCCAGGCGATCGCTGTTGTTGGCGATCAGGGCGTTGGCGGCCTTGAGGATGCCGGCCGTGGAGCGGTAGTTTTGCTCCAGCCGGATCATCTCGGCGTCGGGGAAGTCGGCGCTGTACTGGTGGATGTTCTCGATCTTGGCGCCACGCCAGCCGTAAATCGACTGGTCGTCGTCGCCGACCACCATCAGGCTGTCGCCACCTTTGCACAGCAGGCGCAACCAGGCGTACTGCACGGCGTTGGTATCCTGGAATTCGTCCACCAGCACATGGCGGAAGCGCCGCTGGTAGTGTTCGAGCAGGCCCGGGTGGTCACGCCACAGGTCCAGGGCGCGCAGCAGCAGTTCGGAGAAGTCGATCACTCCGGCGCGCTGGCAAGCCGCCTCGTAGGCCTCATAGATGCTGCGCATGGTGCCCAGGTACAGGTCGCCGCTGGCCTGGATGTGTTGCGGGCGCAAGCCCTCGTCTTTCTGCCCGTTGATGAACCATTGGGCCTGGCGCGCCGGCCAGCGCTGCTCATCAAGGCCCAGCTCGCGGATCACCCGCTTGACCAGGCGTTGCTGGTCATCGCTGTCGAGGATCTGGAAGTTCTGGTTCAGCCCGGCTTCCTGCCAGTGCGCCCGCAACAGGCGATGGGCCAGGCCGTGGAAGGTGCCGACCCACATACCGGCCGGGTTGATGCCCATCAACTGTTCGATACGCTGGCGCATCTCGGCAGCGGCCTTGTTGGTGAAGGTCACCGACAGGATCGAGTGCGGCGAGGCCTGCTCGACCTGGATCAACCAGGCGATGCGGTGCACCAGCACACGGGTCTTGCCGGAGCCGGCACCGGCCAGGACCAACTGACGACCGACGGGGGCCGCTACGGCCTGGCGTTGGGCGTCGTTGAGGGAGTTCAACAGGAGAGAGAGATCATCGCGCATCCGGGCATTTTAGGGGCGCAAGCAACCCTTGGGCAAATATACAGTAGAAAAACTTCGTCCTCCCGACGGGCCGGTCATTGCGCTGCAGCCCAAGGCCTGCGCACTTGAGCGCTTTTCGTCGGAAAACCGCAGAGCAGAATAATGATCCAGAGCAGTTTGGTGCAGGCGTTTGCTTGTGTATGCTCCGTGCACGTTTAGGGCTAACCATTACAAGAACACTGCCTATGACATCTGGTTCCGGCTCCGTCAGCGTGCCTCTGGGTTCCCGCGGGAGTATTCGTAAACAATTCGCGACACAACTGGCCGTAGAGCGCACCCGCCTGCTCTATCAAGGCTCGTTGCTGCCCACCCTGTTCATGCTGCTCAATGGTCTGGTCTGTGCCTGGTTGCTCTGGAGCCCGGCGCGCTACCTGCAGGTCAGCGTCTGGGTGGTCTGGTTGATGGCGCTGGTGGCCCTGCGGGTTATCCAGGTGGCCGCGTTTGATTCGGCCATGCCCGAACGCCAGGCTCAGCCGACCTGGCGGCGCATGTTTCTGTTTGGTTCGGCGTTCAGTGGCCTGACCCTGGCCAGTGCCGCGATTGCCCTGGTCCCTGTGGATAACTTCGTGCAGCAGGCTTGGGTGTTCGGTTTGCTCGGAGCGGCGACGTTGTCGGCCAGTATTGCCTATGCCGTCAGCCTGCCGGCGTTCCTCAGTTTTACCTTGCCTTGCCTGCTGCCGCCCATCGCTTTCCTGTTCTGGGGGGACGACGAGCAACATCGAGGCTGGGGCCTGCTGGGTCTGATTCTGCTGGGGGCGTTGCTGGTGGTGGCCTGGCAGGTCAATCGGCTGATCGAAGTCGGGCTGCTGAAGCGTTTTCAGAACCAGGCACTGATCGAACACCTGCAGATGGCTCAACGGCGTAGCGAGCGGCTCAATCAGGCGCTGGCCGGCGAAGTTGAACAACGGCGCCTGATCGAGGAGCAATTGCGTGAGGCTCAGGTCGGCCTGGAGTCGCGTGTCACTCAAGCCAACCATGCCCTGAGCACAAGCGAACAGCGCCTGGCCCTGGCCCTGGAGGCCAGCGAATTGGGACTGTGGGACTGGAACCTGGAGACCGATGAGATCCACCACACCCAGCTGCGCGAATTGTTCGGTCTGGACCAGGCCCAGGTACGTAGCGTCCGCAATGACCTCAAGCCACGCCTGCACCCAGACGATTTACCGTTATTGCGCCGCACGCTGGTCGAGCACCTCAAGGGGCGGAGCGAGGATTACCGGGTCGAGTACCGGGTGCGCCACAGCCAGGGGCATTGGTGCTGGATCGAAGACCGCGGGCGGGCGGTCGAGCACGGCGCCAACGGCCAGGTCGTGCGCATGCTGGGCACGCGCCGCGATATTTCTGCGCAGAAGGGTCAGGAAGAGCAGCAACGTCTGGCGGCCACGGTATTCGAGGCGGCCAGCGAAGGCATTGCCATTCTTGATCCGGATTTCGTGCTGCTGGCGGTCAATCAGGCGTTCTGCGAAGTGACCGGTTATTCCCGTGAAGAGCTGCTCTTGCGTAACGCGCTGGAACTGCCCTGTAGCCGTGATGCGCGGCGCCACAGCCTGGCGATCGAGCAGGCCCTGGAGCAGCAGGGGCGCTGGCAGGGTGAATTGGTTGAAGCACGCAAGAATGGTGACTTGTATCCGCAATGGCTGCAGTTGAACGGGGTGCGCGATGCCCGGGGCACGATCAGCAATATTGTCGGCTTCTTCACCGACCTGTCGGCACGCCGTGAATCGGAGGAGCGCCTGCGCTACCTGGCGCATTACGACGAGCTGACCGGCTTGGCCAACCGCGCCCTGTTCCGCTTGCGCCTGCACGATGCCGGGCAGCGGGTCCGGCTTAACGGACGCAGCCTGGCGTTGCTGCACATCGACCTGGACCGTTTCAAGTTGCTCAATGAAAGCCTCGGGCATGAGCTGGCGGACCAATTGCTGAAGAAGATGGCCCAGCGCATCGCCAACGCCGTGCCGGAGGCCGATACCGTGGCGCGTTTGTCCGGCGATGAGTTTGCTGTGCTGTTCGATGGCTACAACAACCTGTCCAGCCTGGTACGGGTGACTACCCGCCTGCTGGACAAACTGCGTGTGCCGCAGCGTCTGGATGGCCATGAAGTGGTGATCAGTGCTTCGGTAGGTATCAGCGTGTTGTCCGATGCCACCTTTGACCTGGGCGCGCTGGTCAGTCAGGCCGATATGGCCAAGCAGCATGCCAAGCATCTGGGTGGTGACAGTTTTCAGTTCTACACCGAGAACCTGCGGGCCAGCACACTCGAGCGCCTGCAACTGGAGAACCACCTGCGCAAGGCCATCGAGGAGCGGCAGTTGCTGGTCTACTACCAGCCCAAGCTGTGCCTGCGCCAAGGCCAGCTGCTCGCGGCCGAGGCGCTGGTGCGCTGGCAGCACCCGCAATGGGGCATGGTGCCGCCGAGTGAGTTCATCGGCCTGGCAGAGGAAACCGGGTTGATCGCCCCCATTGGTGAGTTCGTCCTGCGTCAGGCTTGCTGGCAGGCTTGCGAATGGCAGCGGCAGGGGCTGGCGCCGATCCGGGTTTCAGTCAATCTGTCGGTGTATCAACTGCGCCAGGGCAAGCTGGTCAGCCTGGTGCGCCAGGTCCTGGAGGACAGTGGGTTGGCACCGCACCTGCTGGAACTGGAACTGACCGAGAGCCAGTTACTCGACAGCGTCGAGCACATCATCACCACCTTTGAGCAGCTGCATGAGCTCGGGGTCAAGCTGGCGATCGACGATTTCGGCACGGGCTATTCATCGCTCAGCTACCTCAAGCGTTTCCCGGTGGACTACGTCAAAATCGACCAGGCGTTCATCCGTGGCCTGCACGAAGGCAGTGAAGACGCCGCCATCACCCGGGCAATCATTGTCATGGCCAAGAGCCTGGATCTGAAAGTGGTTGCCGAAGGTGTGGAAACCCCTGAGCAGCTGGCCTTGCTGCGCGAGCAGGGGTGTGACGAAGTGCAGGGTTACCTGATCAGCAAGCCGGTGGATGCCAGTGCATTCGGTGCGCTGCTGGGGCGTAGCATGACTCGTCTTATCAGCTAGCAGGCCGTGCCTGAGCACAGGCCTGCTGCCGAGCGCGTCAGTTCGTGGTGATGATTTCGTCGACGGTGGTCAGCAGCCCACCCTCATGAAATACCCTCACGCAAGGGATGTAGCTGTGATCGCCAGACATCTCGAAGCAGACCTCTTTATCGGTCTGCACCTGGGTGAAGATGCCTTCTGCCTGCACCAGCTCCAGCTTCAGGTTCAACGCAAAGGATTTGTCCTGAAGATCAGGCTTTACCAATACGGGGGTGATGCCCGGGTGGGCGACGGTGACGGTTCCGCGCACGCGAAAGCTGCCTCCACCGATGCCCGGCATCAGGTCGTTTTGAATGGTCCAGTCCTTGGTTGCGATGGTCATGTCTTGATTCCTCGAAGATGGTTTGCAACTCATGTTGCAAGCCCATCTTCTGGTTATCGGGACATTAAGGGGAGCTGGAAGGCTTTCAGTCGTGCCAGGCGCTACCCCGGCGAGCCAGCAGGCTATGGGCTTGATCCGGGCCGTTGGAGCCGGCCGGATAGGGCCGTGGCGCCTGGAAGTGTTCCTGCCAGCCGTTGACGATCGGATCGATCCAGGCCCAGGCCGCCTCGACCTCGTCGCGGCGCATGAACAGCGTCGAGTCGCCTTCCAGTACATCCAGCAACAGGCGTTCATAGGCGTCCCAGCGCCGGGTCTGGCCGAAGACCTGAGCCAGGTTCAGGTTCAGCTCGACGGGCTCCAGGCGCATGCCCTTGCCGGGCGTCTTGGTCATCATCTGCAGGCTGATGCGTTCGTCTGGCTGCAGCTGGATCAGTAGCTGGTTGGCCTGATCGCCGTCGAACAGGCGATGGGGTACCGGCTTGAACTGAATGACGATTTGCGACGAACGTTTGGCCAGGCGTTTGCCGGTGCGCAGATAGAAGGGCACGCCGGCCCAGCGCCAGTTGTCGATATGTGCTTCAACGGCGACGAAGGTCTCGGTATCGCTGTCGTTGTCGACATCTTTCTCGAAGTAGTAGGCCTGAACCTCCTGGCCGCCGATCTTGCCGGCGCTGTACTGACCGCGCACGGTCTTGTCCTGCACGTCCTGGCCACCGATGGGTTTCAGCGCCTTGAGGATTTTCACCTTCTCGTCACGCACCGCTTCCGCCTCGAATTGCGCGGGCGGCTCCATGGCCACCAGGCAGAGCAGTTGCAGCAGGTGGTTCTGCAGCATGTCGCGGGTCGCACCGGCGCGGTCGTAGTAGGCGCCGCGGTTCTCTACGCCGAGGCTTTCACAGACGCTGATCTGCACATGATCGATCTGGTTGTTGCGCCACACTGGCTCCAGCAGGGCATTGGCAAAGCGCAGGGCCATGAGGTTCTGCACGGTTTCCTTGCCCAGGTAGTGGTCGATGCGAAACACCTGCGACTCGTCGAACACCGCGCCGATGGCCTGGTTGATTGCGGTGGCCGACTCCAGGGAATGGCCGATGGGCTTTTCCAGAACGATGCGTGCTTCGCTTTCAGCCAGACCGGCAACTTTCAGGTGGTTGGCAATGGGCACGAACAGGTTCGGTGCAGTCGCCAGGTAGTAGACGCGGGTCAGCCCGCCCGGTTCACCGAGAAAGCGGGCCAGGCGGCCGAAATCGGCGCTTTGCGCGGCATCCATGGCGAAGTAGTCCAGGCGCGCGGAGAAACGCGCCCAGACATCCTCGTCGAAGTCGTTACGGGCAATCTGTGCCCGGCAGCGGCGTTCGGCGAGCTTGAGATACTCACTGCGGGGCAGGTTGCGCCGGGCCAGGGCAATGATGCGCACGGCGATGTGCAGGCGGCCCTCGCGATACAGGTGATAGAGCGCCGGAAGCAGTTTATGCAGGGCCAGATCACCGGTGCCGCCGAACACCATAATGTCGCAAGGGATAGTCAATACCACCACTCTCCTGGTTCGTTTAGCTGGGCGGGTCGCCGGTCATGTAGTATAACTACAAGAAAGCTACAACCCGGTCAGTCGATCATAACCGAGTCCTGCCCTTGAATCTGTTGCAACACATCGCCCAGTCGCGCCATCTGCTACGCAAATCGGAACTCAAAGTTGCCGATCACGTGCTGCTGGATCCCGCAGCCGTCATGCACAGCTCCATGGCCGATCTTGCCCACAGCGTTGGTATCAGCGAGCCGACCATCGTGCGCTTTTGCCGAGCCATTGGTTGTTCCGGGTTCCAGGACCTCAAGCTGAAGCTGGCCCAGAGCCTGGCGGCCGGTGCCAGTTTTGGCCAGTTCGCCATTCATGAAGACGACTCGGTCGCCGATTACAGCCTGAAGATTTTCGACACCACCCTGCATACCCTGATGGAAGTGCGCGAGCACCTCGACCCTCAGGCCCTGCAACGGGCGGTTTCGGCCATGGCCCAGGCGCAACGTGTCGAGTTCTATGGTTTTGGCGCGTCCGGCGCCGTGGCGGCTGATGCCCAGCACAAGTTCTTCCGCCTGCTGCTCACGGCAGCGGCGTATTCCGACCCGCACATGCAGGCAATGTCGGCAGTGACCCTCAAGCCGGGTGATGTGGCGATCTGCATTTCCCAGTCAGGGCGCTCCAAGGACCTGCTGATCACCGCCAATCTGGTGCGTGAAAGCGGTGCCACCCTGATTACCCTGTGCCCGAGCCAGACACCGCTGGCCGAGCTGTCGACCGTCAACCTGGCGATCGATGTGCACGAAGACACGGAAATCTACACCCCGCTGACTTCGCGTATTGCCCACCTGGTGGTGATCGATGTGCTCGCCATGGGGGTGGCCATGGCGCGCGGCCCGAGCCTGGTCAATCACCTCAAGAGCGTCAAACGCAGCTTGCGCAGCCTGCGCCTGTCACCCAAGTCGATCAAGGCGATGGACGACTGAGCCAGGCTGCTGTTTCACCGATTTGTCATTGGCATGCCGCCAAATCGTAACGCCGCGTAGTCAGGCTGAAGCTCCCGCACTCGATCAGGGAGATATGCAATGGCTCGTGAACTCGATGGCTCGTATCAACCCAACGCCAAGTCCCGCAAGCAGCAGGAGAAAGATCAGCGCCGCATGGAGTACCGCCGCGCGATCGAAAGCTACTCCGAACAGCGCCGCCTGCTTCAGGAAATCGCCGATTACCCCGACATCCAAGCCGTCAGTGTGTGGCAGGTATCTGCGGCAAACGCCCCGAAAAACGCTCAACAAGCCCGCTGATTTGCGTGCGTTCGCTGCGGATGAACGCAAGAAAGGCCAAGGCCACCGGCGATTGCCGCTTGGCCTTGGCCTGCACCACGCACCAGCTGCGGTACAGCGGCAGCTCTTCGACCGGTAACTCGCGCAGCACCCCGGTAGCCAGTTCCAGGTTCAGCGCATGACGGGTCAGCAGGGCAATGCCCAGGCCGGCAATCACGCATTCGCGCTGGGCGTCGGCCGAGGCAACCTCAAGAGTCTGGGTGAAGTGCACGCGCTTGTCCTTGAAGTACTCCTCACAGGCCTTGCGGGTGCCTGAACCTTGCTCACGAACCAGCAGGGTATGCGGCTCCAGATCCTGCAAGCGCAGCGTTTCCAGCTTGCACAAGGGATGATCCGGCGGTGCCACGGCGACAATCGGATTGTTCAGGAACGGCAGGAATTCCAGGCCCATGTCCTGGGGTACCATCGACATGATGATCAGGTCGTCACGGTTGTCCGAGAGGCGACGGATGGCCTGGGCGCGGTTGACCACGGTGAGGGTAAGATTGACTTCAGGGTGCAGGCGCTTGAAGGCGGCGAACAGATGCGGGACGAAGTATTTGGCGCTGGATTCCACCGCCAGCTTCAACTGCCCCTGCAACGAGCCCTGCATGTCGGAAAGCTGCATGTCGAGGCTTTCCAGGCGACCGAAGATGTCGCGGCTGGCGCGTTGCAGGGCTTCGGCAGCCTCGGTCAGGTAGAGCTTTTTACCGACGTACTCGAACAGCGGCTGACCGACCAGCTCTTCGAGCTGGCGGATCTGTAGACTAACGGCGGGTTGTGTGAGGTTCATCTCCTCGGCCGCCCGGCTGTAGGAACGCAAATCACAGACCTCATTGAAGATCTGCAACTGACGCAATGTCATACGCATCAATGACTTACGCATTTTTTCCACATCCCGGCAAAACCTTGTAACAGCACTATAAGCTTTTGCTAATGCACACCCTAATAAATATTGATTTTTGTTTATCCAGAGACAGCGCTAGGGTAAAGATGCGACTGGCCAGCGACGATTGGTCACGCGCCGACCGGCGGTGCCGGCTCGTTTGTTCTAGCGGCCTTGGGAATACTCCAGTGATAAAAAAAATCCTGATCGCCAACAGGGGTGAAATCGCAGTTCGGATCGTGCGTGCCTGCGCCGAGATGGGCATTCGCTCCGTGGCGATCTACTCCGACGCCGACCGCCATGCCTTGCACGTCAAGCGTGCAGACGAGGCCCACAGCATTGGTGCCGAGCCGCTGGCCGGCTATCTGAACCCGCGCAAGCTGGTGAACCTGGCAGTGGAAACCGGTTGTGATGCGCTGCATCCCGGTTACGGTTTTCTGTCGGAGAACGCTGAACTCGCGGACATCTGCGCTGAACGCGGGATCAAGTTCATTGGTCCGGCCGCCGAAGTCATTCGCCGTATGGGCGACAAGACCGAAGCCCGTCGCAGCATGATCAAGGCCGGTGTGCCGGTGACCCCGGGCACTGAAGGCAACGTTGCCGACATCCATGAAGCGCTCGAGGAAGGTGACCGCATCGGTTATCCGGTGATGCTCAAGGCCACCTCCGGTGGTGGCGGTCGCGGTATTCGTCGCTGCAACAGCCGCGAAGAACTGGAACAGGCATTCCCCCGCGTGATCTCCGAGGCCACCAAGGCCTTCGGTTCAGCGGAAGTGTTCCTGGAAAAATGCATCGTCAACCCGAAACACATCGAGGCGCAGATCCTCGGTGACAGCTTCGGCAACGTTGTGCACCTGTTCGAGCGCGACTGCTCGATCCAGCGCCGCAACCAGAAACTCATTGAAATTGCCCCAAGCCCGCAACTGACCCCGGAACAGCGCGCCTATATCGGCGACCTGTCGGTGCGCGCAGCCAAGGCGGTGGGTTACGAGAACGCCGGTACCGTGGAGTTCCTGCTCGCCGATGGCGAGGTGTACTTCATGGAGATGAACACCCGGGTGCAGGTGGAACACACCATCACCGAAGAAATCACCGGTATCGACATTGTTCGCGAGCAGATCCGTATTGCCTCGGGCCTGCCGCTGTCGGTCAAGCAGGAAGACATCCAGCACCGCGGCTTTGCCCTGCAGTTCCGCATCAATGCTGAAGATCCGAAGAACAATTTCCTGCCCAGCTTCGGCAAGATCACCCGTTACTACGCACCCGGCGGCCCCGGCGTGCGGACCGACACGGCAATCTATACCGGCTACACCATCCCACCGTTCTACGACTCGATGTGTCTGAAACTGGTGGTCTGGGCGCTGACCTGGGAAGAAGCCATGGACCGCGGCCTGCGGGCTCTGGACGACATGCGCGTGCAAGGGGTGAAGACCACGGCCGCCTACTACCAGGAAATCCTGCGCAATCCGGAATTCCGCAGCGGTCAGTTCAATACCAGCTTCGTTGAAAGCCATCCGGAACTGACCAACTACTCGATCAAGCGCAAACCCGAAGAGCTGGCCCTGGCCATCGCTGCCGCCATTGCCGCCCACGCAGGCCTGTGAGGAACCCCATAATGTCCAAGAAAATCTTTGTAACCGACACAATCCTGCGCGACGCCCACCAGTCCCTGCTGGCCACCCGCATGCGTACCGAAGACATGCTGCCGATCTGCGACAAGCTCGACAAGGTCGGCTACTGGTCGCTGGAAGTCTGGGGCGGCGCGACCTTCGACGCCTGCGTGCGCTTCCTCAAGGAAGACCCGTGGGAGCGTCTGCGCAAACTGCGGGCAGCGCTGCCTAACACCCGTCTGCAGATGCTCCTGCGCGGCCAGAATCTGCTTGGCTACCGCCACTACAGCGACGACGTGGTCAAAGCCTTTGTGGCCAAGGCTGCGGTCAACGGTATCGACGTATTCCGCATCTTCGATGCGATGAACGACGTGCGTAACCTGCGCGTGGCCATCGAAGCGGTCAAGGCTGCCGGCAAACACGCCCAGGGCACCATTGCCTACACCACCAGCCCGGTGCACACCATCGACGCTTTCGTGGCCCAGGCCAAGCAGATGGAAGCCATGGGTTGCGATTCGATCGCGATCAAGGACATGGCCGGCCTGCTGACCCCTTACGCCACCGGTGAGCTGGTCAAGGCCCTGAAAGCCGAGCAGTCGCTGCCGGTGTTCATCCACTCCCACGACACCGCCGGCCTGGCAGCCATGTGCCAGATGAAGGCCATCGAGAACGGCGCCGATCACATCGACACCGCCATCTCCAGCTTTGCCTGGGGCACCAGCCATCCGGGTACCGAGTCGATGGTCGCGGCGCTCAAGGGCAGCGAGTTCGACACCGGCCTGGACCTGGAGTTGCTGCAGGAAATCGGCCTGTACTTCTACGCCGTGCGCAAGAAGTACCACCAGTTCGAAAGCGAGTTCACCTCTGTCGATACCCGTGTACAAGTGAACCAGGTGCCGGGCGGGATGATTTCCAACCTGGCCAACCAGCTCAAGGAGCAGGGCGCGCTCAACCGTATGAACGAAGTGCTGGCCGAGATCCCGCGGGTGCGTGAAGACCTCGGCTTCCCGCCGCTGGTGACCCCGACCTCGCAGATCGTCGGCACCCAGGCGTTCTTCAACGTCCTCGCCGGCGAGCGCTACAAGACCATCACCAACGAGGTGAAGCTGTACCTGCAAGGCGGTTACGGCAAGGCCCCGGGCGTGGTCGACGAGAACCTGCGTCGTCAGGCCATCGGTAGCGAAGAAGTCATCGACGTGCGCCCGGCAGATCTGCTCAAGCCGGAAATGACCAAACTGCGTGCCGATATTGGCAACCTGGCCAAGTCTGAAGAAGACGTGCTGACCTTCGCCATGTTCCCTGATATCGGGCGCAAGTTCCTCGAAGAACGCGAAGCCGGCACCCTGACCCCTGAAGTGCTGCTGCCGATTCCGGAAGCCGGCAAGGTGGCCTCGGCCGGCGGCGAAGGCGTGCCGACCGAGTTCGTCATCGACGTCCACGGCGAAACCTACCGCGTCGACATTACCGGTGTCGGCGTCAAGTCCGAAGGCAAGCGTCACTTCTACCTGTCGATCGACGGCATGCCGGAAGAAGTGGTGTTCGAGCCGCTCAACGAATTCGTCGGCGGCGGTAGCAGCAAGCGCAAGCAGGCCAGCGCACCGGGCCACGTCAGCACCACCATGCCGGGCAACATCGTCGATGTGCTGGTCAAGGAAGGCGACCTGGTCAAAGCCGGCCAGCCGGTGCTGATCACCGAAGCCATGAAGATGGAAACCGAAGTGCAGGCGGACATCGCCGGCAAGGTCACCGCCATTCATGTAGCCAAGGGCGACCGGGTCAACCCGGGCGAAATCCTGATCGAGATCGAAGGCTGATTTTCAGGCCCTCATCTACAAGCGGTTAACCTCTGGGGAGCATATGCTCCCCTTTTTTTATGCTCGGTGGGAGCGGGCTTGCCCCGCGATTGCAGGTTGTCAGTCACATCGCATCGCGGGACAAGCCCGCTTCTACCGGCACGCCTCGAGGGTTTTCAGCTGGCCACCAGGCTTCTGGTTGTCGACGCTCAACCAGCGCTCGAACCCCGCCGCAATTACCGGCCACTCTTCATCGGTAATCGAGAACCAGGCGGTATCGCGATTCCTGTCCTTGATCACCATATGCTTGCGAAACACCCCTTCGAAGTGGAAGCCAAAACGTTCGGCGGCACGCTTGGAGCGGGCATTGTCGTTGTTGCACTTCCACTCCAGGCGGCGGTTGCCCAGTTCGAACGCCAGCTTGCCGAGCAGGTAGACCGCCTCGGTGCCTCTGGGCGTACGCTGCATGGCCGCGCCAAAGGCAATGTGGCCGATCTCGATACGGCCCTGGTCGGGCACGATCGACATCAGGCTGAGGATGCCCTGGGTCTGGCCGTTGGCACTGTCGATGACGCTGTAGAACAACGGATCGCTGCTGGCCGCATTGCTGTCGAGCCAGTGGTCGAAATCTTCGCGCTCGGTGAACGGCCCGTAGGCCAGGTAATCCCAGAGTTTCGGGTCGGCATCGGGACCCTGGAACACCTGCCAGAGGTCTTCGCGGTCACGCCGCGGATCAAGTTTTTCCAGGCGAATGAAGCGCCCGGTCAAGGTTGTCGGTTGCGGGCGTTTTGCCGGGTGCCAGTTCAGCGGTGCACTCATGTGATGGCTCCTGGGCTTACAGCGGTTTGCGAAACTGGATGAAGCCGGGCCGTTCGGCGACCTGCTCGTAGAGGCTGATGGCGGTGGCGTTGGTCTCGTGGGTCAACCAGTGAACCTTGGCGCAGCCTGCTGCCTTTGCCGTAGCGTAGACGTATTCGATCAACTGGCGACCGATACCCAGGCCACGTTGTTGGTTCTGCACATAGAGGTCCTGCAGGTAGCAGGCGTTCTCGATGCTCCAGTTCGAGCGGTGATAGATCCAGTGGACCATGCCCACCGCTTTGCCATCGACCCAGGCCAGGGCGGCATTGGTCGGCTCATTCGGGTCGAGCATGCGCTGCCAGGCCACGGCGCTCACCTCGTCGCCAATGCGGGTTTCGTAGAAGCGTTGGTAGGCCTGCCACAGGGGCAGCCAGGCGCTGTGGTCATCGGCAGTAACCTGGCGGATCGTAACGGTTGGCATATGAGATTCCTTCAAGAGCGGCGCATCACTGCGGCCAGTTGGTTATCCAGGGGATCGGTGCTGTTGGCCAGGCTTGTACGCACACCTTCGATATCGACGGCCGAACGGTTCTGGCTGAGTTTGCGGGTGCCTTGCAGGCGCTCGATGGGCAGGGCAAAGCCGACAATCGCCTTGAGCATGGTCGCCATGTAGTCGGCGGGCGCTTCATCCACCGACCAAGGCTTGGCTTGAGCCTGTTCATGGTGATCGCTCAGGCGCCGGACGATGCCCAGCAGGCGCTCGGCATCGTGATACACCTCGGCCTTGCCCCAGGCGTGTACGGCCAGGTAGTTCCAGGTCGGTACGGTGCGCGGATCCTCAGCCTTGCTCGGATAGTAGCCGGCACTGACATAGGCGTCGGGTCCGGCGAACACCACCAGGGCTTCGGCACCGTTTTCCAGTTCCTGCCATTGCCGGTTGGCACGGGCGAAGTGGCCGTAGAGGGTACCGTTGCTGCCTTGGCTGCGATCCAGCAGCAGCGGCAGGTGGCTGGCCTGCAGGCCTTGTTCACCCTGGGTGACCAGCACGGCCAGGCGCGTCTGTTCGATCTGCCGGTGCAGTTGGTTGAGGTCGGTTTCCTTGTAGCTCGAAGGTGTGAACATGAGGATTGTCCTTGGCGAATGGTTCAATCCTAGGCAGGCTATTGGTCTATGGTAAGAGCCATTTCCAGCTAATTTGACAGGTCCATTGTCATGAGCGTGCGTCCTTTCGCGTTGCCGTTCGACCCTACGGGTATTGTCCTTGACCGCCGCCAGGGGCTCAGCCGTCAGCTTTACCAGGCGCTGCGTCTGCGCGTGCTGGATGGTCGTTTGAGCAGCGGCACACGCTTGCCGGCCACCCGTGACATGGCCGCGGCATTGGCGCTGTCGCGCAACAGCGTGGTGCGCGCCTACGATCAGTTGTATGCCGAAGGCTTTATCGAAAGCCGGGTCGGTGACGGCACCTACGTGAGTCAGCTGCCAAAACTATCCACAAAAGTATCCACAGGGTTATCCCTGGGTTTTTCCACAGGGTTATCCACAAAATCGCTGGAAAATACTGAGTTTATATCCAGTAATGTTATCCACAATGGCCCCTTGGAGCGGCTGGAAAAGCATCATTTACCGGCGCCAAAAAGCGGCCCGCCGCGGGCATTTCGTGTCGGATTACCGGCGCTTGATCTGTTCCCTTTCGACGTTTGGGCCAAGCTGCAGGCGGGATTCTGGCGCAACCCGGATCCAGCCGCGCTGGGCTACGGTGATCCGGCGGGAGAGACCGAGCTGCGTGAGCTGATTGCCACCTATCTGCGTCGATCACGCGGGCTTTCATGCACCGCTGAACAAATTGTGATCACCAGTGGTGCGCAGCAGGCGATAAGCCTTTGTGCACAGTTGCTGCTGGAGTCGGGTGACGTGGTGGCTGTGGAAAACCCTGGCTATCGTGCCGCCGGTAATGCCTTCGCCCTGACCGGGGCGCAAGTGCGCGGCATTGCCGTGGACAATGACGGACTGGACTGCGCTGCGCTGTACGATGTGGCGCAGTGCCGCTTGAGTTATGTGACCCCCGCACACCAGTACCCCACCGGCGTCACCATGAGCCTGGCCCGGCGCCTGGAACTGCTGGAGTGGGCGCAGCGCAAGGATGCCTGGATCATCGAGGACGATTACGACGGCGAGTACCGCTACAGCGGGGCGCCGCTGGCCCCATTGGCGGCGCTGGATCGCAGCGGGCGGGTGCTGTATGTCGGCACGTTCGGCAAGATTGCCTTTCCCGCCTTGCGCCTGGGCTATCTGGTGCTGCCGCAACAACTGGTGCAAGCCTTTTCCCGTTGCCGGGCGTTGGCGGTCAGGCATTCGGAGGTCGGCACACAGGCGGTGATGGCGCAGTTCATGGCTCAGGGGCATTTCCAGCGACACATTCGCCGGGTGCGACGTGCCGCTTTGAATCGGCGCAATGCGTTGCAGGCGGGCTGGCCTGTGGATATCCCCGGCCTCGGGCCGATGCCCGAGGTTGCGGCGGGACTGCATGTGAAGATCGATGTCGACAGTTATGCCCGCGAGCAACAGCTGATCGCCCAGGCCGAGGCCGTCGGTGTCGAGCTCAATGCCCTGAGCGACTACTGGTTGCCTGACTCGATGCCCCCTGTGGATAACCGCGCAGGACTGGTACTGGGCTTCGCTGCGGTGGACGAAGCGCGGATTGCCGACGCCCTGGCACGCTTGCGGCGTGCCTGGCGTGGTTGAGGATCAGCGAACCGCTTCGAAACCTTCCAGTACGTTCACGGCATTGATGCCAATTTCTTCGACCGCATAGCCGCCTTCCATGACGAACAGGGTCGGTTTGCCGAGGCGGGCGATGCGCTCACCCATCTTCAGGTAGTCGGGGCTATCGAGTTTGAACTGCGAGATTGGGTCGTCCTTGAAGGTATCGACGCCGAGCGACACCACCACCACGTCTGGCGCATAGGCAGCGATGCGTTCGCAGGCCTGATCCAGGGCGGCGCCCCAGGTAAGCCAGTCACTGCCTGCCGGCAACGGATAGTTGATGTTGTAGCCCTCACCTTCGCCCTCGCCAAGTTCGTCGGCATAGCCCAGGAAGAACGGGAACTCGGCCTGTGGGTCGCCGTGAATCGAGGCGAACAACACATCGCTGCGCTGGTAGAAGATGTCCTGGGTGCCGTTGCCGTGGTGGTAATCGACGTCAAGGATCGCGACTCTGCGCTGGCCCTGGTCGAGGAACGCCTGGGCGGCGATGGCGGCGTTGTTCAGGTAGCAGTAGCCACCCATGACATCGCTGGCGGCGTGGTGTCCCGGTGGACGGCACAGGGCAAAGGCGCTGCGCGCACCGGCTTGCACTGCGGCCTGGGCGGTGAGGGCGACTTGCGCTGCGCTGTAGGCGGCCTGCCAGGTCCCGGCGGTGATGGGCGCGCCACCGTCGAAGCTGTAGTAGCCCAGTTCGCCATGCAGGCCTTTGGGCTTGATGCTGCGCAAGGTGCGCGCCGGCCAGGTGAAGGGCATCAGGTCACCGTCATGGCCGAGGCTGGCCCAGCGCTGCCAGGCACCCTCGAAGAAATTCAGGTAATCGGCACTGTGCACACGCAACAGGGGCGCGCGGCCAAAGTCTGCAGGGCCTTGCACCGGGCCCAGTTCACGGGTCTTGACCCGCTCCAGCACATGGTCGGCGCGCGAAGGCATTTCGAAGCAGGGCATCAGTTGCCCGTCAATCAGTTCGCAGCGGCCGTGGTGAAGGTGATGGTCATCGGAATAGATTGTCAGCATTTGTTGTTCTCCGGGGTCACTGGCATGGCTCCATTGTTGATGGAGCGGCCCCGGTGCAGAACGGCGGGAACGGCCAAAAGGGGATCGATATGGCCAGTTTGGCTGTCCGCATATCGCCCCCGCGCGGCGAACTACCTGCCGGTCAGGCGCGGAAGTGGCTTGGCGCTACGCCACTCCAGCGCAGAAACGCATGGCGGAAACTGGCGGTTTCGCTGAAGCCCAGCGCTTCGGCAATCTGATAGATCGGCAGCTGGTCTTCGGTCAGCAACTGCTTGGCGCGCTCGAAGCGTAATTCGTCGAGCAACTGCTGGTAGCTGCTGCCCAGCTCTTGCAGATGCCGACGCAGGGTACGCGATGAGCAATTCATCTGTTTTGCCAGGCCTTCCAGCCCGGGGGCGGCGTCCAGTTGATCGAGCAGCAACTGACGGATGCGCCCCAACCAGGCCTGGCGACCGGTGAATTCCAGATTCTGCCGGCGGCAGCGTTCGCTCATGGCCCGGTGGGTAATCTGGTCGGCCAAGGGCAAGGGCATTTCCAGCCAGCGGCGTTCGAAGGCAAAGGCGTTGTCGCTGGCTTCGAAGTGCAGCGGGCAGTCGAAGGTTTCCGCGTACAGCGCCTGGTAATCGGGGGCGGCATGGACAAAACGCGACGCCAGCAGCGGCAGCGATTGCCCGAGCAGGTCATCACAGATGACTTTCAACGAGGTCAGGCAGAACTCGGCATTGAACGCTGCCAGGTGCGGGTCTTCGCGATAATTGCTGGCGCTGAACCAGATACGCTCACCGTCTTCGATCAGGCGCAGCTGGAAAAGTGTTCCCAGTAGCGCCGGGTACTGCATCGCCAGGCGCAAAGCGTCACCTAAGGTGGCACTGGAGAGCAGGGCGTAACCGAGCATGCCGTAGCAGGAAACATGCATGCGCCGGCCCAGTTCCAGGCCCACCTCACGGCGCCGCGCCACGGCGTTGGCGCACACCAGCAGCTCCTGGCGGGTGGTGATGCGCGAGTCGGCGCGGCCCAGGTCCGCCGGGCTTATCCCGCTACCGTCGAGGAGCGCCGCAGCGTCTACGTCGTCATCCTTGAAGGCCTGGAGCACCAACGACACGGCGTTGAGGGTAGTGAGGTGTGAGTGGAGCATGTCTGGCTTCCTGCTGAAGGGCTACCGGCAAGTGAGCAATATGCGTGCCTTGCCGGGCTCAACGTAGCTCGCCACACAGGTCCAGCTCGATCAGACGGCGTACTTCTGCCAGCGGTAGGCCGGCGCCGAGCAGCAGTTGCAACTTGCCGAACGCCGCTTCGCGGGTCATCCCGCCGCCGGACAACACCCCGACCTGACGCAGGCGGCTGCCGGCTTCGTAGACATCCAGCTCGACCCCGCCTTCATGGCACTGGGTGATTGCCAGCACCACCACCCCTCGTGTCTGCGCTTGCGCCAGGGCATCGAGAAAATCCGTATTGTCAGCCGGCCCGGTACCGCTGCCGAAGCATTCCAGGATCAGGCCCTGTGCACCGCTGTCGAGCGCCGCTAGCAGCAGCGCTGCGCCGAAGCCCGGTACCAGTGGCAGTACCGCGACCGTGGCGGTTTTTTTTGGCTGCCGATAGTCGAGTTCACGTGGCAACGATTGCAGTTTCTCTGCGCCGCCGAAGCGCTTGAGGGTGACGAACGGGTGCCGGCCAAAGCTGCGCACCTTGGCGGTGCGGTTGGGTTCGAGCAGTTCGCCATGGAAATACAGCTGTACGCCCGCAGCGACGCCTTTGGCCAGAGCCTGCAGGGCGCCGAGCAGGTTTTCCCAGGCATCGCTGTCGGCAACCCCGGCTGGCAGCATGGAACCGGTGAACAGCACCGGTGCTTGCAGGCCCAGAAGCTGGAAGCTCATTGCGGCGGCGCTGTAGGCGAGGGTATCGGTGCCGTGCAGGATCAGCACGGCATCGCAGCCCTGCTCATCGACGGCCTCGATCACCGCCGCGCGCAGGTGCTGCCAGTACTGGGGTGTCATGTTGGCGCTGTCGATCAGCGGCTGCATTTCGCGGAAGCGCCAGTGCGGGATACCGGCAAGTCCGCTCAGTTGCTCGCGCATCCGCTGCTCGAAGCCCGAGGCCGGAGCCAGGCCGTTGGCGCTGGCCTGCATGCCGATGGTGCCACCGGTGTACAGCACCATGATGTTACGAGCGGGATGGGCGGTTGCCATGGGGCTGTCTCCGTGAGCGGCTTATAGTTAGCTGCCCACAGTACGTCATGCTGTCGACGATATGCCACAGGCATAAAAAAAGGGCCCGGGGAGTGATCCCTGGGCCCTCAAAAGGTGAGAGGTGTCTAGTCCCTCGACCTGGTGAGCGGTGTTACAGCATCGGTTACGCTTTCAGCGGCACCAGACGCGGAGCAATCATGTTTTCCGGACGCAGGATGTCGTTGAGCATCTCTTCGTCCAGCAGGCCTTCCTCGCGGACCAGTTCCAGCACACCACGGCCGCTTTCAAGGGCGATGGCAGCGATACGGGTGGCGTTTTCGTAGCCGATGTACGGGTTCAAGGCGGTGACCAGGCCGATCGAGTGTTCGACCAGTTCACGGCAGCGCTGTTCGTTGGCGGTGATGCCGACGATGCAGTGCTCGCGCAACATGTCCATGGCGCGTTGCAGCAGGCGGATCGAATCGAAGATCTTGTAGGCGATCAGCGGTTCCATCACGTTCAGCTGCAGCTGGCCGCCTTCGGCAGCGACAGTCAGGGCCAGGTCGTTGCCCATGATGGCGAAGGCCACCTGGTTAACGGCTTCCGGGATGACCGGGTTGACCTTGCCGGGCATGATCGAGCTGCCTGGCTGACGCGCTGGCAGGTTGATTTCGTTGATGCCGGTACGTGGACCGCTGGACAGCAGGCGCAGGTCGTTGCAGATCTTCGACAGCTTGACCGCGGTACGCTTGAGCATCCCCGAGAACAGGACGAAGGCGCCCATGTCCGAGGTGGCTTCGATCAGGTCGGCAGCCGGTACCAGCGGCTGGCCGCTGATGGTTGCCAGGCGCTGTACGGCCAGGGCCTGGTAGCCAGGGTCGGCGTTGATGCCGGTGCCGATGGCGGTACCGCCCAGGTTGATTTCGGTCAGCAGTTCCGGCGCCAGCGAGCGCAGGCGCTGCAGGTCTTCGGTCATGGTGGTGGCGAAGGCGCGGAATTCCTGGCCCAGGGTCATCGGCACGGCGTCCTGCAGCTGGGTACGGCCCATCTTCAGTACGTGGTCGAATTCCTTGCCTTTGGCGGCGAAGGCCTGGATCAGGCTGTCGAGGCTGGCCAGCAGGGCGTCGTGACCGAGCAGCAGACCCAGACGGATCGCGGTCGGGTAGGCGTCGTTGGTCGACTGCGCCATGTTCACGTCGTTGTTCGGGTGCAGGTATTTGTACTCGCCCTTCTGGTGGCCCATGGCCTCCAGCGCGATGTTGGCGATGACTTCGTTGGCGTTCATGTTGGTAGAAGTACCAGCACCGCCTTGAATCATGTCGACCACGAACTGCTCGTGGTAGTCACCGCGGATCAGACGGGCGCAAGCCTCGCTGATGGCGGCGTGCTTGGCATCGCTCAGGTGACCCAGCTCACGGTTGGCGTCGGCAGCCGCCTGCTTGACCATCGCCAGGGCGACAACCAGCTTGGGGTAATGCGACAGCGGAACACCGGAGAGGTGGAAGTTGTTGGCAGCGCGCAGGGTCTGGATGCCGTAGTAGGCATCAGCTGGGACTTCAAGGGTGCCAAGCAGGTCTTTTTCGACGCGGAACGATGCAGCAGCGGACATGATAAATATCATCTCGAGTTAGGCCCGGCACATGCCGGAATGGCGCCAATCCTAGGCCTGCGGCGATTTTGCAGCCAATGCTGTTGCGCGCTAACCTATGCACAAACGGCATAATGGTTGATGTGACGCCAACCGACATTCGAGCGTGTGCCATTTTGGTGCATGCCTGGAGAGACAGATGAACCTCGAAAGCAAATGGCTGGAAGACTTCAGTGCCCTGGCGGCGACCCGTAGCTTTTCCCAGGCCGCCGAGCGCCGCTTCGTGACCCAGCCGGCCTTCAGCCGGCGCATTCGCAGCCTGGAGGCCGCGCTGGGGCTGACCCTGGTCAACCGCTCGCGCACACCGATCGAACTGACCGCAGCCGGGCAGTTGTTCCTGGTAACGGCGCGTACCGTGGTTGATCAATTGGGTGAAGTATTGCGCCATCTGCACCATTTGGAAGGTGGGCAGGGCGAGGTGATTCAGGTGTCGGCCGCTCACTCCCTGGCCTTGGGATTCTTTCCGCGCTGGATCGCTCAGTTGCGCAACGATGGCCTGAACATCGCGACCCGGCTGGTGGCCACCAACGTCGGCGACGCAGTGCACGCCCTGCGTGAAGGCGGCTGTGACCTGATGCTGGCGTTCTACGACCCTGACGCTGCGCTGCAGATGGACGCGGAAATCTTCCCGTCGCTGCACATGGGCAATACCGAGATGCTCCCGGTGTGCGCCGCCGACGCCGATGGCAAGCCGCTGTTCGACCTGGAAGGCGAGGGCAGTGTGCCGTTGCTCGCCTACAGCGCCGGGGCGTTTCTCGGCCGCTCGGTCAATCTGCTGCTGCGCCAGCGTAATCTGCGTTTTACCACGGTGTACGAGACGGCCATGGCCGACAGCCTCAAGAGCATGGCCCTGGAAGGTCTGGGCATCGCCTGGGTGCCGCGGTTGTCGGCGCGCGCCGAGCTTGAGCGGGGTGAACTGGTGATCTGCGGCGGTAGCCAGTGGCACGTGCCGCTGGAAATCCGTCTGTATCGCTGCGCGCTGGTGCGTAAAGCCAACGTCCGCTTGCTCTGGCGCAAGCTCGAGGGCGGGCCGGCAACAGCTTGACTCAAAAGTCAGCCAAAGCCCCGAAAAATAAGGCCGACAGTTGGTCGTCGGAGTGCATTAAATGCACCGCTTTGCGATATACTGCGCGGCCTTCGGTCGGTTTCCCCCGACCCTAATTCGTATAACAAGCCACGCCGGTTGTCCCGCGTGGCTTGTTGTTTTTTGACGCGCCTGCGGGCGCCCAAGAGAAGAGGCTCGACGATGAGTGCACTGGTTGGCGTGATCATGGGCTCCAAGTCCGATTGGTCCACCCTTAGCCACACCGCCGATATGCTGGAAAAACTCGGCATTCCCTACGAGGTCAAGGTGGTTTCCGCCCACCGCACCCCGGACTTGCTGTTCCAGTATGCCGAAGAGGCTGAAGGCCGCGGCATTGAGGTGATCATCGCCGGAGCCGGTGGCGCTGCCCACTTGCCAGGCATGTGTGCGGCCAAGACCCACCTGCCGGTGCTGGGCGTACCGGTGCAGTCGTCGATGCTC
The DNA here is from genome assembly GCF_028682475.1 of Pseudomonas putida. Classification (GTDB taxonomy): domain Bacteria; phylum Pseudomonadota; class Gammaproteobacteria; order Pseudomonadales; family Pseudomonadaceae; genus Aquipseudomonas; species Aquipseudomonas putida_AG. The sequence continues at coordinate 107,705 of NZ_JANHLE010000005.1, read as the reverse complement.
TCCGGAGTCGATTCGCTGCTGTCGATCGTGCAGATGCCCGCCGGTATTCCGGTGGCCACCCTGGCCATCGGCAAGGCCGGTGCGATCAACGCCGCGCTGCTCTCGGCGAGCATTCTCGGGGCCAAGCACCCGCAGTTCCACACGGTGCTGAAGCAGTTCCGCGCTGAGCAGACAGACAACGTTCTGGACAATCCAGATCCGCGCCAGGCCTGAGGTCAAAAGCATGAAAATCGGTGTAATCGGTGGCGGCCAGCTGGGTCGCATGTTGGCCCTGGCAGGAACGCCGCTGGGCATGAACTTCGCCTTCCTCGACCCGGCCCCGGACGCTTGCGCCGCGCCACTGGGCGAGCACCTGCGTGCCGATTACGGCGACCAGGACCATCTGCGCCAGCTGGCTGACGAAGTCGACCTGGTCACCTTCGAGTTCGAAAGCGTCCCGGCTGAAACCGTGGCCTTCCTGTCGCAGTTCGTACCGGTCTACCCGAGTGCCGAATCGCTGCGCATCGCCCGCGATCGCTGGTTCGAAAAGAGCATGTTCAAGGACCTGGGCATTCCGACCCCGTCGTTCGCCGACATCCAGTCGCAAGCCGACCTGGATGCTGCGGTGGCCAGCATCGGCCTGCCGGCCGTGCTCAAGACCCGTACCCTGGGCTATGACGGCAAAGGCCAGAAAGTGCTGCGAACTGCCGAGGATGTTGTAGGCACCTTCGCTGAACTGGGCAGCGTGCCGTGCCTGCTGGAAGGCTTCGTGCCGTTCACCGGCGAAGTCTCGCTGATCGCCGTGCGTGCCCGTGATGGTGAAACCCGTTTCTACCCGTTGGTGCACAACACCCACGAGAACGGCATCCTGCGCCTGTCGGTGGCCAGTGAAGACCACCTGCTGCAGAGCCTGGCCGAGGACTACGCCGGTCGCGTGCTCAAGCAGCTCGACTATGTTGGCGTGCTGGCGTTCGAATTCTTCGAGGTTGATGGCGGCCTGAAGGCCAACGAAATCGCCCCGCGCGTGCACAACTCCGGGCACTGGACAATCGAAGGCGCCGAGTGCAGCCAGTTCGAAAACCACCTGCGCGCCGTGGCCGGCCTGCCGCTGGGTTCGACTGCCAAGGTCGGCGAAAGCGCCATGCTCAACTTCATCGGCGAAGTGCCGGCGGTAGACAAGGTGGTTGCCATCGACGAATGCCATCTGCATCACTATGGCAAGGCCTTCAAGGCCGGGCGCAAGGTCGGTCACGCCACCCTGCGTTGTGACGACATGGTGACCCTGGAGCAGAAGATCCAGCAGGTCGAAGCCCTGATCCAGGGCTGAAGGGAACCTTCTCTCTTCGCTATCCCTCTGATGGCAGGATGCCAAAGCGCTGACTAGGCTTTGGCGTGCGCCATTTCACTCAGAGGGATTGCCATGGGTATCATCGGAACCATCTTCATCGGCCTGATCGTTGGTCTGCTGGCACGCTTCATCAAGCCCGGCGACGACAGCATGGGCTGGATCATGACCATTCTCCTCGGCATTGCCGGTTCGCTTGCAGCGACCTACGGCGGCCAGGCGCTGGGCTTCTACCAGGCTGGTGAGGGTGCAGGTTTCCTCGGTGCCCTGGTGGGCGCGGTCGTGCTTCTGGTGATCTACGGTATGGTTAAAAAGAACTGATGGCAGGCTAGAATGCTCGGCAATTTCCGTTGCCGAGCATTCTCATGCGCCGTGTATTACTGCTTTCACTGTTGCTCATCAGCAGCCTGGCCCGCGCTGAACTGGCGGAAACCGACTGGCTGGAGCTGATGCCCAAGTCGGACCAGAAAGCCCTTGAGCTGATGCCGGAGATCGATCACAACACGCCGGAAGCCATGGGCACCTTCACCGACAAGGGTGGCATGAAGCAGGCCAAGGGCTTGCCGGCAGTGATGTATTCGAACAAGACCGTCGCCGCCATGAACGGCAAGCAGATCCGTCTGGGTGGCTATCCGGTGCCGCTGGAAACCGATGCCAAGGGCAACAGCACGCTGTTCTTCCTCGTGCCTTATCCGGGTGCCTGCATCCACGTGCCGCCACCACCGCCGAACCAGTTGGTGCTGGTGCGTTATCCCAAGGGTTTGAAGCTGGACGATATCTATACGCCGCTGTGGGTCAACGGCACCTTGAAGATCGAGAAAGTCAGCAATGATCTGGCCGATGCCGCCTATGCCATGGATGCGGCCAAGGTGCGGGTGGTGGAAGACGCTGATCTTTGAATGATCGCGGGGCTTGCCCCGCGATAGCGATCTAGAGCGGTTCGCTGCTGATACTCAGACTCAGCGAATGGGTTGCCCCAGGCGCCAGCGTCACCACATCGTCCCAGACGTTCGCAGTCTCGATACACAACATGCGCTGCCAGCCATCATCGGCCATGTCCGGCAGTTCGGCCGCGCGCCCGATCCACGGGTTCCAGATCACCGCCGAGCGCGAACCGCTGCTGTTCAGGCGAATACGCCGGTTCCAGTTCGGGTCGACAATGCTCAACTGCTCAGGCGCCTGCAGGTAGATACGGTCGGTTTCACCGGCAAAACCCAGATTGCCTTGTTGGGTACGTTGCGCCCAGTCGGCCAGGGTTTCGATATAGCCCAGACCATCGACACCCTCCACCTGAACTTCACGCACATCGCTGACTGCGAAATAGCTGTGCAGCGCCTGGCTGATAGTGACCGGGACGTTGTCGAGGTTGTAGCTGGACAGGGTGATAATCAACTGCTCGCCCATGACGATGCTCAACTTGAGTTCGACAATGTGCGGCCAACCGGGGAGGTCTCCCTGGCTTTCCGGCAGGGTGAAGTCGACTCGCACCGTGTCGCCTTCGCTGGCGATTCCCAGCAGTTGCCAGTCACGGCCACGCACCAGGCCATGGGCCGGTCCGTCTTCACCGCGATACATGGCCTGCACAGCCGCAGGATTGCGCTTGAGGTTGCCAAACCAGGGCCAGCACACCGGAACCCCGGCGCGCACGGATTTGCCCTGCTTGAAGATGGCCTGCTCGCTGAGCCACAGCAACGGCGGCTCGCCGACCCTCTGATAGCTCAAAACCTGCGCGCCCTGCTGGGCTACCAGCAGTTCCGCGGTGTCGCTGGTGATGCGCCAGCAATTGAGCTCGCCGTGCTGTTCGGATTCAACCTTGGGTGTGGACATGCGCTTGATCTCGTTGGTGTGCCGTACGGTTTTCGACCGCTTGCATACCTTCGAGTTTACCGCGCAGCCGTGTCAGCGACGAGGAGGAACCGAACGGGTGCGGCCGCTGCCATCGATGGCAACGAACACGAACACAGCTTCGGTGACCTTGCGCCATTCGCTGGACAGCGGATCGTCGCTCCACACCTCGACCATCATCTGGATCGAGCTGCGGCCGATTTCCAGGGTCTGGGTATAGAAGGACAACTGCGCGCCAACAGCCACAGGGACCAGGAAGGCCATACGGTCGATGGCCACGGTTGCCACCCGACCTCCGGCGACACGACTGGCCATGGCGGTGCCAGCCAGGTCCATCTGGGCGACTAGCCAGCCGCCGAAAATGTCGCCGAAACCGTTGGTTTCACGCGGTAATGCAGTGATTTGCAAGGCCAGGTCGCCTTGCGGGATAGGATCTTCTTGTTCGAGTTCAATCATGCCGGGGGTGCCTCTGACCCGTGACGCTTCGTTGGTTGGCGCTATGACAGACGCCTCGAAAAACGATTCAGCACAACTATTCTACGCTGCTTTCGCTTTGCCAGGCGGCGAAGGGAAACTCTGCGAAACCGACTAAGCATATCTAGCGGCGTTTTCGCACAACATCCTTCAGAAGACACAACCTTTTCCTACAGGCGGCCAGTATATAGAGCGAAAAGCGCAGCGACGACCATGCAGTCATGAATAGTTGTATTGAATAGGTACTGCTATGTGCTTTTTCCGGCAATTTGCTATGTTTGACCGCTTCCCAGGCCGAAACCCGCGTCACAGGCGGCCTGCAGTATCAATAAAGCAAAACCAATAAGAGATACCTATGACCTCCGTGCCCGGCAGTATCGTGCAGCCTTCGCGGCCGCTCACCCGCAGTGACTACAAGACCCTGTCGCTTTCCGCCCTGGGCGGTGCGCTGGAGTTCTACGATTTCATCATTTTCGTGTTCTTCGCCACTGTAGTCGGCAAGCTGTTCTTTCCCGCCGACATGCCGGAATGGCTGCGTTTGATGCAAACGTTTGGCATTTTCGCCGCTGGCTATCTGGCGCGGCCGCTGGGCGGGATCGTCATGGCCCACTTTGGCGACCTGCTGGGGCGCAAGAAGATGTTCACCCTGAGCATCTTCATGATGGCTGTACCGACCCTGATCATGGGCCTGCTGCCGACCTACGCACAGATCGGTATGTGGGCGCCGATCCTGCTGTTGCTGATGCGTGTGATCCAGGGCGCGGCAATTGGCGGTGAGGTACCGGGCGCCTGGGTGTTTGTCTCCGAGCATGTGCCGGCACGCAATACAGGCTACGCCTGCGGAACCCTGACGGCCGGGCTGACTTCCGGGATCCTGCTCGGCTCGCTGGTGGCAACCTTGATCAACAGCATCTACAGCCCGCAGGAAGTGGCCGATTACGCCTGGCGTATTCCTTTCCTGCTGGGTGGGGTGTTCGGCTTCTTCGCCGTGTACCTGCGTCGCTGGCTGCACGAAACCCCGGTGTTTGCCGAGATGCAGGCGCGCAAGGCGCTGGCTGAAGAAGTCCCGCTGCGCGCGGTATTGCGTGATCACCGTGGCGCCATTGTTATCTCGATGTTGCTGACCTGGCTTCTGTCGGCCGGCATCGTGGTGGTGATCCTGATGACTCCGGCCCTGCTGCAGAGCCTGTACCAGGTCAGCCCGACCGATTCGCTGAAGGCCAACAGCCTGGCCATCGTCCTGCTCAGCTTCGGCTGCATCGCCACGGGCGCGCTGGCTGATCGCCTCGGCGCCGGTCGGGTGTTCATTGTCGGCAGCCTGCTGTTGCTGGCGTCGTCCTGGACCTTCTATCACAGCCTGCCCACCCATCCTGAGTGGATGTTCCCGCTGTACGCCCTGACGGGTCTGTGCGTGGGCATTGTCGGTGCGGTGCCGTATGTCATGGTCAAGGCATTCCCGCCTGTGGTGCGTTTCAGTGGCCTGTCTTTTTCCTACAACCTGGCCTACGCAATCTTCGGTGGTCTGACGCCGATGGTGGTCACTGCACTGCTCAAGTTCAGCCCGATGGCACCGGCCTACTACGTCGCCGGCATCTGCACCATTGGTCTGCTGGTGGGTATCTATTTGTTGGCCAAGAAACGCTGAAAGCGCTCTAACCCAACCCCCGCAACATTTTGAAAAGGCCATCACCGAGTTTCGGTGATGGCCTTTCATCTAATTGTCACATTCGGTTCATAGAGTAGTCATACGGCCTGCAGATACTTGGGCCCGATCCATCTCACCCCAAATTCTGCTAGGAGCAAGGCATGAAACTGAAGCGTTTGATGGCGGCCCTGACTTTCGTCGCCGCTGGCGTTGCCACCGCCAATGCGGTTGCCGCTGTTGACCCTGCGATTCCGACCTACACCAAGACCACCGGTGTGTCGGGCAACCTCTCCAGCGTCGGTTCCGATACCCTGGCGAACCTGATGACCCTGTGGGCTGAGGCCTACAAGAAGGAATACCCGAACGTAAACATCCAGATTCAGGCTGCCGGCTCCTCCACCGCGCCACCGGCGCTGACCGAAGGCACCGCCAACCTCGGCCCGATGAGCCGCAAGATGAAGGACGTCGAGCTGCAGGCGTTCGAACAGAAGTACGGCTACAAGCCAACCGCCATCCCGGTTGCCGTCGACGCCCTGGCCGTATTCGTGCACAAGGACAACCCGATCAAAGGCCTGACCATGGCTCAGGTCGATGCGATCTTCTCCTCGACCCGTCTGTGCGGCGCCAAAGCCGAGGTGAAAACCTGGGGTGACCTGGGCGTGACCGGCGACCTGGCCAACAAGCCGGTTCAGCTGTTCGGCCGCAACTCGGTATCCGGTACCTACGGCTACTTCAAGGAAGAAGCCCTGTGCAAAGGCGACTTCAAGCCTAACGTCAACGAACAGCCTGGCTCGGCTTCGGTCGTGCAGTCGATCAGCAGCTCGCTGAACGGCATCGGTTACTCGGGCATCGGCTACAAAACCGCTAGCGTGAAGACCGTGGCCCTGGCCAAGAAAGAAGGTGGCGCCTTCGTTGAAGACAACGAAGCCAACGCCCTGAACGGTACCTACCCGCTGTCGCGTTTCCTCTACGTTTACGTCAACAAGGCCCCGAACAAGCCTCTGGCCCCGCTGGAAGCCGAGTTCGTCAAGCTGGTGCTGTCGCAAGCAGGCCAGCAGGTTGTGGTGAAGGACGGTTACATCCCGCTGCCTGCCAAAGTGGCTGAAAAAGCCCTGGCGGACCTGGGTCTGAACCACAACGGCAACGTTGCAAAGAAGTAACTGAAGATCCGGCGGAGCCTGGTCGATGACCCGGTTTCGCCACAAATTGCGAGTCCGCTGCCAGGACCCCTGAGCGGCGGGCTTTTTTGCGTCACTGCATTGTCATGTTTTTGTCATACGGGACCGCTAGGGTGTGCGCATGAATGATCTGGCCAACTCCACAATGACCCAAAATTCTCCCCCCGTGCGGATTGACTTCAATACGCCCGAACTGCAACGCAAGCGCCGCATGCGTGCGCTCAAGGATCGCCTGACCCGCTGGTATGTACTGGTGGGCGGGCTGGCCGTGCTGGCAGCGATCACCTTGATCTTCTTCTACCTGGCCTATGTGGTCGTGCCGCTGTTCCAGGGCGCCACGCTGACCAGCAAGAAAGCGCTGGAGCCGACCTGGCTGAGCCAGGACGCCGGCAAGCCGCTGATGATTGCCCTGGAAGAGCAGAACCTGGTGGGGATGCGGGTTTCCGACAAGGGCCAAGCGCTGTTCTTCGACACCAAGAGCGGTGCCGAGCTCAAGCGCGTTGACCTGCCGGTGCCGGCAGGTACCCAGGTGACCTCTATTGGCGCCGATCAGCCGGGTAACCCACTGGTGGTGCTGGGTCTGTCCAACGGTAAGGCGCTGGCGTTCAGCCACAGCTACAAGATCACTTACCCGGACAACAAGAAAACCATCACTCCGGCCATCGACTTCCCGTATGGCCAGGAGCCGTTCGTGCTCGACGAACAGGGCCGTGCGCTGGAGCACGTCAGCCTCAATGTGAACGGCGAGACCCTGGTGGTTGCCGGTTCCACGGGTGCGCACCTGCAGGTGGTATCGCTGAGCCGCGAAGAAAACATGATGACCGGTGAGGTCACCAGCGAGCAGAACCGTATCGACCTGCCGCAGATGACCGAGCCGGTCAAAGCGATCTTCATCGATCCGCGTCAGCAGTGGCTGTATGTGATCAACGGCCGGGCCCAGGCGGATGTCTTCAGCCTGCGTGAAAAGAGCCTCAATGGCCGTTACAAGCTGCTCGAAGACGGCAATGCCGAAGTCACCGCCAGCACTCAGCTGGTCGGCGGTATTTCGCTGATCATCGGCGACTCCAAAGGCGGTCTGGCGCAGTGGTTCATGGCCCGCGACCCAGATGGCGAGCAGCGCTTCAAGCGTATCCGCGAGTTCCAGATGGGCAAGGCGCCGATCGTGCAGATCGACGCCGAAGAGCGTCGCAAGGGCTTCGTCGCCCTCGATGCCACCGGTGAACTGGGCGTGTTCCACAGCACCGCGCACCGGACCCTGCTGGTCGAGCCGGTCGCTGAAGGTGCAGGCGTTCTGGCCCTGTCGCCGCGTGCCAACCGCATCTTCATCGAAGAAGGCGGCAAGCTGCTGCCACTGACGCTGAAGAACCCGCACCCGGAAGTGTCCTGGAGCGCGTTGTGGAGCAAGGTCTGGTACGAGAACTATGACGAGCCGAAGTACGTCTGGCAGTCCACAGCTTCGAACACCGACTTCGAGCCCAAGCTGAGCCTTTCGCCGTTGACCTTCGGTACGCTGAAGGCGGCGTTCTACGCGATGATCCTGGCGGCGCCGCTGGCCATTGCCGCAGCCATCTACACCGCCTACTTCATGGCCCCCGGCATGCGCCGCAAGGTCAAGCCGGTGATCGAACTGATGGAGGCGATGCCGACAGTAATCCTCGGCTTCTTCGCCGGCCTGTTCCTGGCGCCGTACCTGGAAGGCCACCTGCCGGGTGTGTTCAGCCTGTTCCTGCTGATGCCGATCGGCATCCTGGTTGCCGGCTTCACCTGGAGCCGCCTGCCCGAGTCGATCCGCCTGCGGGTCCCGGATGGCTGGGAAGCGGCGATCCTGATCCCGGTGATCCTGCTGACCGGCTGGTTCGCCCTGTACATGAGCCCGTTGCTGGAAACCTGGTTCTTCGGCGGTGACATGCGCCTGTGGATCACCAATGACCTGGGTATCACCTATGACCAGCGCAACGCCCTGGTCGTTGGTATCGCCATGGGCTTCGCGGTGATTCCGAACATCTACTCGATTGCCGAAGACGCCGTGTTCAGCGTGCCGCGCAGCCTGACCCTGGGCTCCCTGGCGCTCGGTGCAACGCCATGGCAGACCCTGACCCGTGTGGTCATCCTGACTGCCAGCCCGGGCATCTTCTCGGCGCTGATGATCGGCATGGGCCGTGCTGTTGGCGAAACCATGATCGTGCTGATGGCCACCGGTAACACCCCGGTCATGGAAATGAACCTGTTCGAAGGCATGCGTACCCTGGCCGCCAACGTTGCCGTGGAGATGCCGGAATCGGAAGTCGGTGGCAGTCACTACCGCGTGCTGTTCCTCGCCGCGCTGGTACTGCTGATGTTCACCTTCGTGATGAACACCTTGGCCGAGCTGATTCGCCAGCGTCTGCGCAAGAAATACTCGTCGCTTTGATAGAAAGGTAGAGATCCGTGAAAAAGGATTCCCTCAAAAGCTGGTTCAAGAGCGGCGCCCCCGGCGTCTGGATCAGCGGTGGCGCCGTCGCCATCGCGGTGATCATGACCATCGGTCTGCTCTCTGTGATCGCTGTGCGCGGCCTCGGCCACTTCTGGCCGGCCGACCTGGTCCAGGCCACCTACAAGGTGCCTGGCCAGGCCGACCACGTCGTCGTCGGCGAAGTGGTGCAGCAAGAAGAAGTACCCCTGGCACGTCTGAAAGGGGCCGGCCTGCCGGTCCCGGACAACGGTCCGGAGTTCATGACCCGTGAGCTGATCAAGGTCGGCAACCGTGACCTCAACGGCAGCGACTTCACCTGGGTGGTCGGCGATTGGCTGACCGACCTGCAAACCCCGGTCGACCTGATTGCCCTGGAGCGTCGTGAGTGGGGCAACTTCTACGGCTACCTGGTCAGCGTCAAGGAAAACGGCAAGGTCGTCGCCGAAGGTCAGGCGGCCTGGGCTGAGCTGCAGGCGCGCCTCAAGCGTGCCGACAAGCTCGCAGGCGAGCTGCAGAAGCTTGAGAAGAAGGACATCGGTGCCATCAACTACGGCCTTGAGCGTCTGCGTCTGCATGCTCGCAAGCTGGAGCTCGACGGTAAGCTGGATGCCGCCGCCCAGGCTGACATGGACGCCGAACGTGCCGAGCTGAACAACCGCTACAAGGCCATCGAAGAGCGTCTGGGCAACCTGCATCAGGACTTCGGTCGCGATAGCCTGGTGGCCAAGGACGGCAATGGCCGTGAAGTCGAGATCAACCTGAGCAAGGTGGTGCACGCCTACCAGCCGAACGGCATGGGCTTCTTCACCAAGATGGGCGTGTACTTCGCCAAGGTCTGGGAGTTTCTTAGCGACGACCCGCGTGAAGCCAACACCGAAGGCGGGATCTTTCCTGCAATCTTCGGTACCGTGATGATGACCCTGATCATGGCCGTGATCGTCACCCCGTTCGGCGTACTGGCGGCGGTGTACCTGCGTGAATATGCGCGCCAGGGCCCGGTGACCCGTCTGATCCGTATCGCGGTGAACAACCTCGCCGGTGTTCCGGCCATTGTTTACGGCGTGTTCGGTCTGGGCTTCTTCGTCTATGTGCTGGGTGGCTCGCTCGACCGCCTGTTCTTCCCGGAAGCACTGCCCGCGCCAACCCTGGGGACACCGGGCCTGCTCTGGGCCTCGCTGACCCTGGCGCTGCTGGCGGTACCGGTGGTGATTGTGGCCACCGAAGAAGGCCTGGCGCGTATCCCGCGTACGGTTCGTGAAGGCTCGCTGGCCCTCGGTGCCACCAAGGCCGAGACCCTGTGGAAGATCGTACTGCCCATGGCCAGCCCGGCGATGATGACCGGCATGATCCTCGCCGTGGCCCGTGCCGCCGGTGAAGTGGCGCCGCTGATGCTGGTGGGTGTGGTGAAACTGGCGCCATCGCTGCCGGTGGACGGCAACTACCCGTACCTGCACCTGGACCAGAAGATCATGCACCTGGGCTTCCACATCTACGACGTCGGCTTCCAGAGCCCGAACGTCGAGGCCGCGCGGCCGCTGGTGTACGCCACTGCGTTGCTGCTGGTGCTGGTGATCGCCACGCTCAACCTGTCGGCGGTATGGATTCGTAACCACCTGCGCGAGAAGTACAAGGCGCTGGACAGCTGATCGAAACACCTTTTTTGCAAGTGCCGCCCGTGTGTTGTGCCGGGCGGTTCGATGAAACGAAATTGATAGCGTATGGAGTCTGACCATGCAGCAAGAATCCCACGCCCACGGCATCGATATGTCGGCCCTGGGTCGTACCAAGCAGAGCCTGCAACTGGCCGATGAAACCGTGGCCATCGAAGTGCCTGGCCTGAGTCTGTACTACGGCGAGAAACAAGCCCTGTTCGACGTCAGCATGAACATCCCGAAACAGCGCGTGACCGCCTTCATCGGCCCGTCCGGCTGCGGTAAATCGACCTTGCTGCGTACCTTCAACCGCATGAACGACCTGGTGGATGGCTGCCGTGTCGATGGCGCGATCAACCTGTACGGCAATAACATCTATCGCAAGGGCGAAGACGTGGCCGAACTGCGCCGCCGGGTCGGCATGGTGTTCCAGAAGCCCAACCCGTTCCCCAAAACCATCTATGAAAACGTGGTCTATGGCCTGCGCATCCAGGGCATCAACAAGAAGCGCGTACTCGATGAGGCCGTGGAATGGGCACTCAAGGGCGCGGCCCTGTGGGAGGAGGTCAAGGACCGCCTGCACGAGTCGGCGCTGGGCCTGTCCGGTGGTCAGCAGCAGCGTCTGGTGATTGCCCGCACTATCGCCGTGGAGCCCGAAGTTCTGCTGCTCGACGAACCGTGCTCGGCACTCGACCCGATCTCGACACTGAAAGTCGAAGAGCTGATCTACGAGCTGAAGTCCAAGTACACCATTGTCATCGTTACCCACAACATGCAGCAGGCGGCGCGGGTTTCCGATTACACCGCCTTCATGTACATGGGCAAGCTGATCGAGTTCGGTGACACTGACACGCTGTTCACCAACCCGGCGAAGAAGCAGACCGAAGACTACATCACCGGTCGGTATGGCTAGGATTCAACGACTGAACGCCGCCTGACAGCACTTACCGGACGCTCCAAGGATTTCTCATGATCAATAAAGACAGCCTTACCCACCACATCTCCCAGCAGTTCAACGCCGAACTCGAGGAGGTCCGCAGTCACCTCCTGGCGATGGGCGGTCTGGTCGAGAAGCAGGTCAATGACGCGGTCACCGCGCTGATCGAGGCCGACTCGGGCCTGGCCCAGCAGGTGCGTGAAGTCGACGAGCAGATCAACCAGATGGAGCGCAACATCGACGAGGAATGCGTGCGCATTCTCGCCCGTCGTCAGCCGGCCGCTTCCGACCTGCGTTTGATCATCAGCATTTCCAAGTCGGTGATCGACCTGGAGCGCATCGGTGATGAATCGACCAAGATCGCCCGCCGCGCCATCCAGTTGTGCGAAGAGGGTGAGTCGCCACGTGGCTACGTCGAAGTCCGGCACATCGGCGATCAGGTGCGCAACATGGTCCGTGATGCCCTGGATGCCTTCGCCCGTTTCGATGCCGACCTGGCACTGTCGGTCGCCCAGTACGACAAGACCATTGACCGCGAGTACAAGACTGCGCTGCGCGAGCTGGTGACCTACATGATGGAAGATCCGCGTTCGATTTCGCGGGTGCTCAGCGTGATCTGGGCCCTGCGTTCGCTGGAGCGGATCGGCGACCACGCGCGCAACATCTCCGAGCTGGTGATCTACCTGGTGCGCGGTACCGACGTGCGTCACCTGGGCCTCAAGCGCATGAAAGAAGAGGTCGAGGGTGGCAGCGAAAAGGCTAATGTTCCGGCTGAAGCTGACGATAAGTAAGACTGCCCCGAGAACGAACGCCCGGCCCTGGCCGGGCGTTTTCGTTTGCGGTCGAGCACCTCAAGGCAGCCGCGAACGAAACCACGAGTCCCGGCGTGAGCCAATGTTTGGCAAATGGCCATTAGTCAGCGTTATGCTAGTCGGGATTCAATAGGAGTGGCGATGAGTAAAGTCAGTGTGTTGGTTGTGGATGATGCGCCGTTCATTCGCGACCTGGTGAAGAAGTGTCTGCGCAACTATTTCCCCGGAATTGTCATCGAAGACGCGGTCAATGGCCGCAAGGCCCAGACATTGCTGGCGCGCGAAGCCTTCGACCTGGTTCTGTGCGACTGGGAAATGCCGGAAATGTCCGGGTTGGAGCTGCTGACCTGGTGCCGCCAGCAGGAGTCGATGAAAACCCTGCCGTTCATCATGGTGACCAGCCGCGGCGACAAGGAAAACGTGGTCCAGGCGATCCAGGCCGGTGTCTCTGACTTCGTCGGCAAGCCGTTCACCAATGAGCAATTGCTGACCAAGGTGAAGAAGGCCCTGACCAAGGTTGGCAAGCTCGATACCTTGCTGGCCAGCGCCCCGACGCGTGCCAGTTCGGCCTTTGCAAACGACTCGCTGAGCGCCCTCACCGGTGGCCGTGCGGAAACGGTGAAACCGGCAGCACCCGCTGCTCCGGTGGCGGCGGCCAAGCCACTGATCAATGCGCCCAAGCCTACGGCTGCCGCTGCTGCACCGGCAGGACGTGGCCAGGGGCAGTTGCGTCTGCCAAGCGGCGTGCAGCCCTGCGTGATCAAGGCCCTGAGCCTCAAGGAGGCGTTGCTGGTGGTCCGCCGTGGCGAGACCCTGCCACAGGTGCTCGAAGGCGCTGTGCTCGATCTGGAGCAGGGTGAAAACGCCGAAGTCGCCCGGCTCAATGGTTACCTGCATGCGGTGGCGGCGCTGGAACCCAAGCCGGACAGCGACTGGTTGCAGCTCACCTTCAAGTTCGTTGACCAGGATGCACAGAAGCTCGATTACCTGTCGCGGCTGATTGCCCGTGGTACGGCGCAGAAGCATTTCGTGCCGGGAGCTTGATAGAACCTATCGCGGGGCAAGCCCGCTCCCACAAGGAGAACAGCAAACCTGTGGGAGCGGGCTTGCCCCGCGATGAATACACCGCTCGTCTTCTCGTACACCCCTGAAACACTCCTCGCATCCCTGCGCCAAAATCCCCTGCTAGTCTTCGACAGACGTCAACTGTCAAAAAGCCACTAATCATGCAGGCACACTCGCTGCTGTTCTGCGCCTTGCTCGTGGCTTGCGCCCCGACCCTGGCCTCGACCTTCTACAAAAGCACCGATGCCCAGGGCGTGGTCTCGTATTCCGACCGGCCACTGCCTGGCGCAAAGGCCTTTGTCTTTCGCGACCAGATGGTCGAGCAGCTGGAAGGCCAGGTGAAACTGCACGCCATCAAGTTCGCCAGCGGCGTGAGCTTCAGTGCCCGCAACGACACCCACGCGCCGGTGGAGGTGGAGTTGCGCCTGGAGCGTCTGGGTAACGCCAAGGGCGCAGGCACGCGGCTGGTCCGGCGCGTGGTGCCCGCGCGGGCGGCCGTGCTGCTGACCGTGGTCAACGCATTGCAAGCGGATCTGCCGGTGAGTTATCAGGAGACGTTCACCTATGCCCTGGGCAACCCGGCACAGCGTCAGCAGGCCTTTCAGTACCCGCTGCCATGGCGCGGCGGGCCTTTTCGCGTGACCCAGGGGGCAAACGGCAGCTACAGCCATTTCGGCCCGAAAAGCCGCTACGCCATGGACATCGCCATGCCCGAAGGTACACCGATCATTGCTGCACGGGCGGGCATCGTGATCAAGACCGAGAACAGCCAGAGCGGGCGCGGGACGCACCCGGCCGGTAACTTCGTGCGGATTCTGCATGACGACGGCACCATGGGCGTCTATCTGCACCTGATGCGTGGTTCAGTGGTGGTTCGCGAGGGACAGCGGGTGGTATACGGGACCGCGCTGGCTAAATCAGGTAACACCGGCAACAGCACCGGCCCGCATCTGCATTTTGTCGTGCAGCGCAACGTCGGGCTGGCGCTGGAGTCGATTCCGTATCAGTTCAAGCAGCCTGTCGGCGGGTTGCCGAACTTTACCGCCGGCAACCCTTAAGGCGGCTCAATCGAGCTTGAGCACCTTGGCCAGGACGATCTTCGGGCCTTTCATCTTCTTGATGATGATGCGCAGGCCTTCGACTTCCAGCAGCTCCTCTTCTTCCGGTACCCGCTTGAGGGTCTCATAGACCAGGCCGGCGAGGGTTTCCGCCTCGATGTGGTCCAGGTCCACGCCGAGCAGGCGCTCGACCTTGAACAGCGGCGTGTCGCCACGTACCAGCAGTTTGCCTGGCTGATAGGCGAGGATGCCGCGCTCGGCCTTGCGGTGTTCGTCCTGGATGTCACCGACCAGCACTTCCAGCACGTCTTCCATGGTCAGGTAGCCAATCACCTTGCCATCGGCTTCTTCGACCAGGGCGAAGTGCGCGCCGCCTTTGCGGAACTCCTCCAGCAGGTGGGCCAGGGGCATGTGGCGGGACACACGCTCCAGCGGCCGGGTCAATTCGGCAAGGTTGAAGGATTCGGGGATATGCTCCAGATCGGCCAGCTCCAGCAGCAGATCCTTGATATGCAGCAGGCCGACGAACTCACCACGCTCGGCATCGAACACCGGGTAGCGGCTGAATTTGTGCCGGCGGAACATCGCCAGGATTTCCTTGAGCGGCGCATGGGCGTCGAGGCTGACCATGTCTTCACGGGAGTTGGCCCAGTCGACCACCTCCAGTTCACCCATTTCCACGGCCGACGCCAGTACGCGCATGCCCTGGTCGCTGGGGTCCTGGCCACGGCTGGAGTGGAGGATCAGTTTCAGTTCGTCGCGGCTGTAATGGTGCTCGTGGTGCGGGCCGGGCTCGCCCTGGCCGGCGATGCGCAAAATGGCGTTGGCACTGGCGTTGAGCAGGTAGATGGCCGGATACATCAGCCAGTAGAACAGGTACAGCGGCACCGCAGTCCACAGCGACAACAGTTCCGGTTTGCGGATCGCCCAGGACTTGGGCGCCAGCTCACCGACCACGATGTGCAGATAGGAAATCACGAAGAAGGCGCTGAAGAACGATACCGCCTTGATCACTTCCGGCGACTCTACGCCGACCGCGGCCAGCAGCGGCTCAAGCAGGTGGGCGAAGGCCGGCTCACCGACCCAGCCCAGGCCCAGCGAGGCGAGGGTGATGCCCAGCTGGCAGGCCGAGAGGTAGGCGTCGAGCTGGTTGTGGACGGTACGCAGGATCTGCCCGCGCCAGCCGTGCTGCACGGCAATCGACTCGACCTTGGTCGAGCGCAGTTTGACCATGGCGAACTCGGCGGCAACGAAAAAGCCGTTGAGCAGCACCAGCAGCAGAGCAAAAAGAATCATGCCGAAATCGGCGAAAAGTGAGGCGAAGCTAATACCAGGGGAAGGGTCCATGATGGGGTTTTACGGGGTCCGTCATCTGAAAAAAGAGAGAAATGCCGTGCCAGCATTCGCTGGCACAAGTCCGCCAATGTAGCGGGTGAGGACGCAGTTGCCTAGGGGCGGGCCCTCAGGAGGCCTGGCGCTGGGCAATCTGCACGGGGGCGAAATGGCAGGTAAAGGTGCTGCCATGGCCAGGTACGCTGCTGATCTCGAGGCGTGCGCGGTGACGCAACAGTACGTGCTTGACGATCGCCAGGCCGAGGCCGGTGCCGCCGGTGTTGGAGGCACGGCTGGAGTCGACCCGGTAGAAACGTTCGGTCAGGCGTGGCAGGTGCTTGGCGTCGATGCCGATACCCGAATCCTGCACGCTGAGGTGCGCGCCCTGTTCGTCGGCCCACCAACGAATGCGGATCTGCCCTTCGTCCTGGGTGTATTTGACGGCGTTGAAAACCAGATTGGAGAATGCGCTGCGCAGCTCGGCCTCACTGCCCTTGAGGAAAATCCCGGGTGTGGTTTCCAGGCTGATGCGCTGGTTACGCTGGCCCGACAACGCCTGGGCGTCGCCCTTGATCGATTGCAGCAGGGCTTCAACCGCCACCGGCTGGTTGTCTGAGGGGTAATCGGTGGCTTCCAGCTTGGCCAGCAACAGCAGGTCGTTGAGCAGGGTCTGCATGCGTCCGCCTTGTTGCTGCATCTGCTGCAGGGCGCGGACCCAGCGCGGATTCACCTCCTCGACGTTGTCGAGCAGGGTTTCCAGGTAGCCGGCGATCACCGTCAGCGGCGTGCGCAGTTCATGCGAGACGTTGGCAACGAAATCCTTGCGCATCTGTTCAAGCTGATGGATACGGGTGACGTCGCGTACCAGCATCAGGTGCTCGTTATTGCCATAGCGGGTGATATGCAGCTGCACGCGCAGGCGGTCGTTGATCGGCGAGGGGATCTCCAGCGGTTCGAGGTAGTTCTCCTGTTCGAAGTACTCCTTGAAACGCGGGTGGCGCACCAGGTTGGTGACTGGCTGGCCACTGTCCTGTGGGGTTTTCAGGCCCAGCAGGGTTTCGGCGGCGCGGTTCCACCACTCCAGGTTGCCGTCGCTGTCGAGCATGATCACCGCATCTTTGAGTGCGGCAGTGGACTCCTGCACGCGATCGATCACCGCCTGCAGGCGCCCTCGCACGCGCTGGTCGCGGCGTTGCAGGTGATAGATGCTGTCGAACACCTCACCCCACAAACCGTAGCCATCCGGCGGTGCTTCGTCGGGTTTGTGCAGGCGCAGCCACTCATGCAGGCGCAGCAATTGCTTGAGGGTCCAGCCCAGGTAGAGCGCCAGGCCCAGGGCCAGGCTCCAGCCGTAATAGCCGCTGATCAGACCGACCAGCAGGCAGGCGCTGATCAATAGCAGCATGTGGCGAATCAGGGTGCCATGCCAGTTCTGGTTCAATTAACGACGCGTCCTTTCCATTACCTTGGCCTGATATAGCGGTTCAGCTCTTGGTGGAGAAGCGATAACCGGTGCCGCGTACGGTTTGTACCAGATTCTCGTAGGCATCACCCAGCGCCTTGCGCAGGCGGCGGATGTGCACATCGACCGTGCGCTCTTCGACATAGACGTTGCCGCCCCACACCTGATCGAGCAACTGGCCGCGGGTATAGGCGCGCTCCTGGTGGGTCATGAAGAACTGCAGCAGGCGGTATTCGGTCGGGCCCATTTCGGCCGGCTTGCCATCAATGGTCACGCGGTGGCTGATCGGATCGAGCAGCAGGCCACCGACTTCGATCGGCGCTTCGCCATCGCTGGGGCCGGCGCGGCGCAACACCGCCTTGAGCCGGGCGACCAGCTCACGCGGCGAGAAGGGTTTGGTGATGTAGTCATCCGCACCGACTTCAAGACCCTGGATCTTGTTGTCTTCTTCACCCTTGGCGGTAAGCATGATGATCGGGATATCGCCGGTCAGCTCATCGCGCTTCAGGCGCCGGGCCAGTTCGATACCCGAAGTGCCCGGGAGCATCCAGTCGAGCAGGATCAGGTCCGGCTTGCGGTCGACGATCATGGCGTGGGCCTGCTGGGAGTTTTCTGCTTCCAGGCAGTCATAGCCGGCCATTTCCAATGCAACGGCGATCATCTCGCGGATTGGCGCTTCGTCGTCAACGATCAGAATGTTTCTGCCAACCATGTTCAAACCTCTTCCCATTCAGGTGTCTTGGCCCGCATTAGATAACGGAATTATTGCAGTCGTGTGACAGGTCGTGGGCTGTTGCAGCAACATTCTGTTACTGAGCTAGGCTTAAATTCCCTCTCCCGAGAAACACGGTGGATCCAATGACACGACATACGCTGAACTGGATGACGCTTTTCGCTGCAGTGGCACTGGCGTTGCCAGGGATAGCGTCGGCCCATCATGCCATGATGAAAGACGGTGTGATGGTCGACCATGCTGGTATGACGCTCTACACCTTTGACAAGGATTCGGGCGGCAAGTCCATGTGCAACGATGAGTGTGCCAAGAACTGGCCGCCGCTCATGGTCAAGGATGGCGACATGGCCGAAGAGGGCTGGACGCAAATCAAACGCGATGACGGTTCGATGCAATGGGCCTACAAAGGCAAACCGGTGTACACCTTCGTCAAGGACAAGAAAGCCGGTGACATGACCGGTGACGGCATGAAGGATGTCTGGCACGTGATCAAGTAGTAGCGACTTCAACCGCGGGGCAAGCCCGCTCCCACAGAATGGCCTTTACCTGTGGGAGCGGGCTTGTCCCGTGATAACTTAGAAGCTGTAATCCAGCACAATCCCCACAAACACCAGCAACCCGGCCCAGTGATTGTGCAGGAAGGCCTTGAAACACGATTCGCGGTCCAGCTTGCGAGTCGTCCAGAATTCCCAGACGAAGCATGCCAAGGCAGCCATCAGCCCAAGGTGGAACCAGCCGCCCAGTTCAAAGCGATTACCGGCCATCAGCAAGCAGCCCAGCGACAGCACCTGCAGGGTCAGGATGATCACCCGGTCGGCTTCGCCAAACAGGATCGCGGTAGATTTCACGCCGATCTTCAAGTCATCGTCGCGATCGACCATGGCGTAATAGGTGTCATAGCCCACCGTCCACAGCAGATTGGCGATGTACAGCAGCCAGGCAATGGCCGGCAGCTCGCCGGTGGCGGCGGTGAAGGCCATGGGAATGCCCCAGGAATAGGCCGCCCCGAGCACCACTTGCGGGTAGTAGGTGTAGCGCTTCATGAAGGGATAGCAGGCCGCCAAGGCCACCGCGCCGAATGACAGCCACACGGTCTGGGCATTGGTGCACAGCACCAGCAGGAAACTCACCCCCACCAGCACGGCAAACAGCACCAGTGCTTCGCGGGCATTGATCCGGCCGGCGGCCAACGGGCGATCGGCAGTGCGTTTGACGTGGCCATCAACCTTGCGGTCGGCGAAGTCGTTGATGGCGCAGCCGGCCGCACGCATCAGAACGACACCGAGGGTGAAAATCAGCACGTTGGCCAGGGTCGGCGTACCCTTGGCGGCGATCCACACCGCTGACAGCGTCGGCCACAACAGCAGGTAGATACCGATCGGCCGGTCCATGCGGCTCAGCTGGATGAAGTCCCAGGCGCGCGGATGCAGACGGTTGAGCGACTTGAGCAGCTGCAGGTACATCAGTGGATCTCCCCGGAAATCGCGGCGGCCTGCCACAGCGACGGCAGGAAGACTTCGGCAACCAGCACGCTCAGCGTGGCCCGATCAAAGCGCGAACGACGCCCCCAGAGCTTGTCGCTGGCGTCGCTGGCCGGCAGCCAGGCCTTGGGGTAATGACAGACCTCAATGGCGCGGCGGGTAAAGGCCTGGTCGCAGAACAACAGTTCACCCAGCGAGCGGCTGCCCAGCGCTTCCATGTCCAGCCCGCCACTTTCCAGGGCGCTGCGCGAGGCGACACTGCGGGCGAACACCCAGGCCTGGCCATGGCCGCGCAAGTACACTTCGCGGACCCAGCCTTCGCTGCCTGGGGCCAGATCCAGTGCCCGGCACTCGTCTTCACGCAGGGGCTGCCAGCCCTCGTAAAGGGGTGTAACAGAAAAGTGATCGGCGGATAATCGAGTCAGGCGACGGGTCAGTGATCCTTGATCGAACAACCAGTCAAGCAGCGCAGGCGTTGCGCTGTCTGCTACCTGAGAGTACTGCAACCATTCTGCAGCGGGCGCTTGCGATGTTTCGTACGGCACGATGGTATGGGTTAACAGGCCAAAGAGACCGCGAGCTTAGCATGATTGCCCGATCCGGCTTGCATGCTGGCACCTGGCTCCAGTACAAAGCCCCTCCTTGAGAAGGTCGCCATTGTAATTTCCCCAAGAGCGACCACTCCAATGCCTGGGTTTGTTGAGGAAACAAGTAATGAAAAAGTGGCAGTGTATTGTTTGTGGTCTGATCTACGACGAGGCCGAAGGTTGGCCGGATGATGGCATCAAGCCCGGTACCCGTTGGGAAGATGTCCCGGCAGACTGGCTGTGCCCGGACTGCGGTGTGGGCAAGATGGATTTCGAAATGATCGCCATCGGCTGATCAGTAATTAACCAGGATGCAAGGAAACAGGGCATGACGGCACCGGTGGTAATTGTGGGTACTGGCTTGGCGGGTTACAACCTGGCCCGCGAATTTCGCAAACTCGACGGCGAGACGCCGTTGCTGTTGATTACCGCCGACGACGGCCGTTCCTATTCCAAGCCCATGTTGTCCACCGGCTTTGCCAAGAACAAGGACGCCGACGGCTTGAGCATGGCCGAGCCGGGGGCCATGGCTGAACAGCTCAAGGCCGAAGTGCGCACTCACACCCGCATCAGTGGCATTGACCCCGGCCACAAGCGCCTGTGGATCGGCGAAGAGCAGGTGACTTACCGTGACCTGATCCTGGCCTGGGGCGCGCAAACCGTGCAGGTGCCGGTTGAAGGCGATGCCGGTGAGGCGATTTTCCCGATCAACGATCTGGAGGATTACGCGCGCTTCCGTGCGGCAGCGGTGGGCAAGCAGCGGGTGCTGATCCTGGGGGCCGGCCTGATCGGCTGTGAATTTGCCAACGACATGAGCCTGGGCGGCTTCCAGGTCGAATTGGTGGCGCCGTGCGAGCAGGTCATGCCGACGCTGCTGCACCCGGCCGCCGCTGCCGCCGTGCAGGCTGGCCTGCAGGCGCTTGGCGTGCGTTTCCATCTGGGGCCGGTGCTGACCCGTCTGCAGCGGGTTGCCGATGGTCTGGAGGCGCACCTGTCTGACGGTACGGTGATCCCCTGCGATCTGGTGGTTTCGGCGGTTGGCCTGCGTCCACGCATCGACCTGGCCTCTGCGGCCGGTTTGCAGGTTAATCGTGGCGTGGTGGTCGACCGGCAACTGCGGACTTCGCATGCCAATATCTACGCCTTGGGTGATTGTGCCGAAGTCGATGGCCTCAACCTGCTCTATGTCATGCCGTTGACGAGCTGCGCGCGCGCGCTGGCACAAACCCTGGCTGGCAACCCGACAGCCGTTGCCTACGGCCCGATGCCGGTGACGGTAAAGACACCGGCTTGCCCGCTGGTGGTCTCGCCGCCACCCCATGGCCGTGAGGGTACCTGGCAGGTCGAGGGTCAGGGCATCGACCTCAAGGTGCTCTGTCGTGACGCTGACGGCAATCTGCTGGGCTACGCCCTGACGGGCTCGGCAGTGATGGAGAAACTGGCTCTAAATCGGCAGCTTCCGGCGTTGATGGCGTAAATAGCGGGCGTTCTGTCGGATTTCCCCTGCTATTGACTCAACAATGGCCGCCCAGAGACTGGCGCGGCCCCTGACGGCATGCCATCCTCACTCCCGTCTGCCGCAGTTTAGAGCCTGCGGTGCCTTGGGCGCTGTTCTTGAAGAGCAGCACGGCATAACAACAAAAAACCGTCTAAGAGGCTTCACTATGCGCAAACCAGAACTCGCCGCAGCCATTGCTGAAAAGGCCGACCTCACCAAAGAGCAAGCCAATCGCGTGCTCAACGCCGTGCTCGAAGAAATCACCGGCGCCCTGCATCGCAAGGACAGCGTGACACTGGTCGGATTCGGTACCTTCCTGCAGCGTCACCGTGGCGCTCGCACTGGCAAGAACCCGCAAACCGGTGAGCCAGTCAAAATCAAAGCCAGCAACACCGTAGCCTTCAAGCCAGGCAAATCCCTGAAGGACAGCGTCAATCCGTGATGCCTCGCACCGATTGATTGCATTGAGAAACGGGCACCCGACACGGTGCCCGTTTTTTATTGCCCCGCCCGGAGCTTGTGACTAGCATACGGCGCCCCTGTCGCAATGGCAGCGGGACACGTCCAGGGAGGGGCGCAGGATGCACTGCAAAGTTATGTCATTGACCGCCGTGGCGGCTGCCAGCTTGCAGGTGAATGCATGAGGCGCCTGCTGGCAGTGATCTGTGGCCTGGGTGTTGCGCAGGCTTTGGCCGACACTCGCACCTTCACGTTGACGCCAGACTTCAGTGGCGCCTCACACGTGCAGTTGACGCTTCAGGACAATCGTTGGCAGGCGCAATTGGCGGGAGGCGATGGGCAGTCTCAGTCGCTGGCCGATGTCTGCCAGCCCGAGCTGGGCCAGGTGCAGGTGCGTGACGTCTTCACGGTGCGCGGCGACAAGGATTACCTCGTGGTGCAATGCGCGGCGCCGGTCGCTCATCCGGGCTTTGAGTACTATGCGCTCAACGGCCTGGTATTTCAGGCCGGCGTGTACTTCTGGGACAACGGCGCACTGGTCCGTGACGCCCGCGCCTCGCAGGCGTTGTCCGGTTATGAAGGGAACATGACGGAGAACTGGAGCCAGCATCACTGGTACCACACACAGTCGCTGGCCAGACAGAAGTTGCTCGAGCAGGTGCGAGGGCATGAGCGGGATTCGTTGAAACTGGCGCGGGAAATCGTCCTCGCGCGGCTTGCAATCGAGGACCGCGATGCGCTGTATACCTACCTCGATATCGAGCTGCCACGATTGCTGAGAGAAGAACCGCTGAACGCGCAGACCGCGCCACTGTACAACGACCTCGGCTATGCCCTGCAGCAGGGCGAGTGGCACAGCGCGGCCTATGAGCTGTTTGCCAAAGTCGAAGGGGTCGTGCCGCAGCGGGTCGTGCTCAAGCTCAACATCGCTGACAGCCTCTGGGCGTTGTACAAGCGCAAACAGGCTGCTGAGTACTATCGCAGCTATGTCCAGGCCATGAACAGCGCCGGTAAGCCGGGGATCATCCCGGAGCGGGCACGGTCGCGCAGCCAGGAGCCACAATCGTGATCAGGCTTTTGTTGTGTCTGTTGCTATTGAGCGTGCTGGTTCCTCCAGCCATGGCCGAGACTTCATGCGTGGCTGAGTTCGACAGCTTTCTGCACGAGTTTGCCAACGATCCTCAGGTGCAACGCCAAGCCAGCAGCGGGCGAGTCCTCTACAGCCAGCTGCAGGGGCTGCAGGATAATGTCTATCCATTGGTCAGGGCGATGCAGGGCGCGCAGCTTGCATTGCCATTGATCGCACCCGTGACGGCGGACCTCAAGGGCCTGGAGGTGCAGCGCTTGACGGATGGTCATGTCCGGGTGCTGGACAAACGCGGCGGTCTCGACCGGCTCAGGGGCTACCAGTTCGAGCGCAAGGCTTGCTGGACGTTGGTCTCCGTCGATGACTGGTCGGTGGATGAGTCACGCCTGCTGCTGACAGGGCTGCCAAAGATGAACCCGGCCGAGGAGGTCTGCTACCGCAAAGCCAACATCTTCCTGGCCCTGGGCGGGGTGGAGAAGTATCCACCTACTGCAGAGTTTTTCGACGTAGGCATGCAGTTTCTGCTGTGCGCTGCGGCTTCGGGCAACCCGGACGCCAGCCTGGCCGCTGCGAGCCTGGGATATTCCGGAATGGCGCCTGCTTTGAGCGCCGAAGTGACCGAGAAGCTGTTCCTCGCCGCTGCGCAGACCTTGCCTGCGGGCGCGGCTGCCTTGTACGGGTTCTATTGCTCAGGTACTGACCAGAGCTACGAGGGCCCGTGCATGGACCCTGAGCGTGCCCGTGCTTGGCTGATCAAGTCGATCGACATGGGCAACTGGGAGTCGCTGACAACCTTGGCGTCTGATTGGGAGAGTGGCCGCTTGGGCGGCGCCATCGACCTGTCTCGTGCGCTGGCTTGCTATGAGCTGGCGCGAGAAAAAGGAGTGGTGGAGTACGTGGACAGCGTAAAACGCTTGCAACAAGCGGGGGCGCAGCCCGGAGGACGTTGTTACTAAGCCGCGAATTACCCGGTTACAGAGCAAATTACCCTGATCTTCGCGAAATGTGCGGCAAAGTATGGTGTTTTTATAACGAGACTATAAACTGCTTCGCCAGTCACTTTTTAGCCGAGGCGTGCACATGAAGTTTCGCTTTCTCCTTTGGGCCATGGGGTTGTTGATGGCCAAGGCCAGCCGCAAGAACCCGGCGTTCCAGCAGCAACTGGCCGATAAGGATCTGGTGTTCCAGCTACAGACCCTCGACGGCAAGACGGCGCGTCATTTCATCGTCAAGGACATGCGTATCAGGAGCCAGTCCGGCACTCACCCGCAGCCGGCTTTCGCTATTGCCTTCAAGGATGCGGCCTTTGGTTTTGCCACCTTGCAAGCGAAGAACAAGCAATTGGCATTCATGCAGGGAATTCAGGACAAGAGCATCCAGATCAAGGGCAACCCGGCGCTGGTGATCTGGTTCCAGGGCCTGATGAAGTACCTGAAACCGAAGAAAAAGGCCTGACCTTCAGGGGCAGGCCGCTTGCTCAGTGCTGGTTGAATTGCGAGGCCAGCTCGCGCAGCAGCGCTTCTGCCTCCAGCACCTTGTGCACCACGTCTTCAGCTTTTTCACGGCTGATGCTCAGGCGCTCCAGCAGTGCGTCGGGGATGGCCTCGACCGGCCCCGAGCCAATGCCACGGGCACGCAGCAGGCGCACGGCCAGGCACACCAGGTTCGGGAACGCCGCGTAGTCACCGTCGTACTGCGGGTCGTGCTGGAAGCGCAGCGCGGTGGCCAGCTCCTCGGGCATGTCCCAGAAACGCATCAGCCAGGCGCCGATCTGCTCGCGGCTGATGCCCAGCAAATGCTGTTCGACATAGCTGTGGCACAGGTGCGGGTTGACCTCAAGATGGCGGCAGATCAGCGAGAAGTGCGGCGGGAAGACGTGCGCCAGCAGCAGGTAGCCGAAGTTGTGCAGCAAGCCGGCGAGGTAGGTCAGACCGGCTTCCGGGCGCTCGGCGCGCGGCATGGCACGGGTCAGGCCTTCGATCACCGCAGCGGTGTAGATCGACTGCTGCCAGTACGGCGTAGTGGCCTGCGGATGGTCCTTGGGCAGGCTCAGGGTTTTGCCCAGTGCCAGGCCCAGGGCCAGGTTGATCACCAGGTCGAAGCCCAGCACGCGGACGATGGCGTCCTCCACTGAACGAATCTTGCCGGGGGAGGCGTAGTAGGGCGAGGCGGCCCAACTGACCACCTGGGCGGCCAGGGCCGGGTCGGTCTCGACCACGCCGGTGATGTCGTCGATGGTCGCGTTGGGGTCGACGCGCAGCTTGATGATTTTCTGAGCGGTTTCCGCCAGCGGCGGAATCTCGATGGTGTTTTCCAGGCGTTGCTGGATACGCCGGGCGGTGAAGGCCTGGACCGCCTGGGAGATCTCTTCGCGGTCGTCGGTCGGACGGTCGAGGTTCGGCCGGATGCTGCTCAGCGGCTCGCCAAAATTGCCGGCGCTGGCCTTGCTCAGCATCTTCTTGAAATCGTCGCGTTCGATTTCCAGCAGCAGGCCGGCTTCGCCGGAGTGCACCAGCAACTTTTCAGGCTTGAGCAGGCTCTCTTCATAGAGGCTGGGCGAACTGGTCAAAGCCGGAAGGCCGGGAAGGATTTTCAGGCCATGCTTGTCGAGCATGGTTTTCAGGCGATCCAGGGGCACGGCAGCCAGCTTGCGACCGGTCAGCTCGGTCAGGCGGTTGAGATCAAGCAATTGGTTCTGTGGGAACAGCACCATCAGCGCGCCGACTTCGTCATCGAGCAACACAGCCTGGACCTTGCGCTCGGGCAACAGCTGCGGACGATCGAGCACTTCACGATAGGCAATGCCGAGCCTTTCCAGCAGCAGCCGGATAACAGACGGAGCGTGGGGGGTTGCGGTATCCAGGGCAACTTCAGTCATGGTCTGTATCCAGAAATTTTACAATCGCAAGAGTATAACCAGCTTGAGCTTTCAGCTGGATCCATTCTGGGACGGGCGTCACACCTGGCCATATTGCTGGCCATGACGTAGCCAGCGCTCCAGCAGCGGGCTGACATGCTCCGGCCAGCGTGCCAGCAGGGCCTGGGCGGCATCGCGCACGGCGGGCAGGAGGTCGGCGTCGCGCATCAGGTCGGCGACCTTGAACTGCAGCAGGCCGGTCTGGCGGGTGCCGAGCATTTCACCGGGGCCGCGCAGCTCCAGGTCTTTCTCGGCAATGATGAAGCCGTCATTGGTTTCACGCATGATCCCCAGGCGCTCGCGACCGATCTGCGACAGCGGCGGATGGTAGAGCAGTACGCAATGGCTCACCGCGCTACCTCGGCCGACCCGGCCGCGGAGCTGGTGCAACTGGGCCAGGCCCAGGCGTTCGGGGTTCTCGATGATCATCAGGCTGGCATTGGGCACATCGACGCCGACCTCGATCACCGTGGTCGCCACCAGTAGCTGCAGGTGGCCTTGCTTGAACTCGGCCATGACTGCGGCCTTTTCCGCAGGTTTCATGCGCCCGTGAATCAGGCCGACGCGTAGCTCGCCCAACGCGCTGCCCAGCTCCTCGAAGGTGGTTTCGGCGGCCTGGCAGGTCAGTTCTTCGGATTCTTCGATCAGGGTGCAGACCCAATACGCCTGGCGGCCTTCGGCGCAGGCGGCGCGGACCCGTTCGACCACTTCGAAGCGGCGGCTGTCGGCGACCAGCACGGTGTTGACCGGCGTGCGTCCAGGCGGCAGCTCATCGAGGATCGAGGTGTCGAGGTCGGCGTAGGCACTCATCGCCAGGGTACGCGGGATAGGTGTTGCGGTCATGATCAGCTGATGCGGGCAGAGCTGGCCGCCCACGCCTTTCTGGCGCAGCGCCAGGCGCTGCTGTACGCCGAAACGGTGTTGTTCGTCGATGATCGCCAGGGCCAGGTTCTTGAACTTCACCTCGTCCTGGAACAGCGCGTGGGTGCCGACCACCATCGGTGCGCCCGCGGCGATCTGCTCCAGGGCGCTGGCGCGGGCTTTGCCTTTGAGCTTGCCGGCCAACCAGGCGACCTCGATGCCCAGCGGCTCCAGCCAGCGTTTGAAGGTGACGAAATGCTGTTCGGCGAGAATCTCGGTAGGCGCCATCAGCGCGACCTGATAGCCCGCCTCCAGCGCCTGCAGGGCGGCAAGGGCGGCAACCACGGTCTTGCCGGCGCCGACGTCGCCCTGGACCAGGCGCAGCATCGGTTCGGGCTGGCTGAGGTCGTAGGCAATCTCGTTGCCGACCCGTTGCTGGGCGCCGGTCGGGGCGAAACCGAGGTTGGCCAGGTACTGCTGCGGCAAGCGCGTGGCCTTGGGCAGTACCGGCGCCCGTTGCGCGCGCAGGCTTTCGCGCAGGCGTTGCTGGGACAGCTGGTGAGTCAGCAGCTCTTCGAACGCCAGGCGGTGCTGGGCCCAGTGCTGGCCTTCGGCAAGTTCGTCGACGTCGGCATCGGCCGGCGGGTGATGCAGGTAGCGGATGGCATCGTCCAGCGGCGCGAGCTGGTAGTCCCGGGCCAGTTCCTTTGGCAGCCAGTCGGGCAGGCTGCGCGGGCCGAGCATCGCCAGGCTTTGCTGGCACAGCTGACGCAAGCGTTGCTGGGTCAGGCCTTCGGTGGTCGGGTAGATCGGCGTCAGGGTCTGCTCCACCGGTGCCGGTTCGTCGCCAGTCAGGGCGCGGTATTCCGGGTGGTAGATCTCCAGGCCCGAGGCACCGGGACGGGCTTCACCGTAGCAACGCAGGTGAGTGCCGCGTTTAAGGCCTTCCTTTTGCGCATTGCTGAAGTGGTAAAAACGCAGGCTCAGCACGCCGCTGCCGTCACCCAGGCGCACCAGCAGGCTGCGGCGCTTGCCCATGACCACATCGGTGCCGCTGACCACCCCTTCGATCACCGCATCCTGACCAGGGCGCAGGGCGCCGATCGGGACCACACGGGTGCGGTCCTGATAGCGAAGGGGCAGGTGGAAAAGTACATCCTGAAGGTTCTCCAGGCCGACCTTGGCGAGTTTCTCGGCCATGGCCTCGCCAACACCCTTCAATGCAGTCACCGATACCTGGGACAACTCTGGCATGACGACGTCCTACGCGCTCGCGGGTGGCTTGGCCACCGAGCACAGGCGGATGGAGTCGGCGAGGATCTCGATCGCCTTGGGCCGCGGGAAGCTGGCGCGCCAGGCGATCGCCACGGTGCGAAACGGTGCCGGAGGGCTCAACGGACGCACTTCGATAACCCCGGGGGCGTAGTGATGGCTGTGCACTGCCGACAACGGCAGGATCGACACACCCAGGCCCGACGCGACCATGTGGCGAATGGTTTCCAGCGAGCTGGACTCGACCGTGGTGTGTTTGGCGCCGTCGCTGCCCTTGGTCAGGGTCGGGCAGGCTTCGAGTACCTGATCACGGAAGCAATGGCCCTCGCCGAGCAGCAGCAGGCTCTTGTCGTTGAGCAGACTGGCGTCGATGGTTTGCTTCTTGGTCCAGGGGTGCTCGCTGGGCATCAGTACATAGAAGGGTTCATCGTACAGCGGCAGGGTCAGGACATCGGCCTCGTTGAACGGCAGGGCGATGATCACGGCATCCAGCTCACCGTTGCGCAGCTTGTCGCGCAGGATGTGGGTGAAATTTTCTTCGATGTACAACGGCATCTGCGGAGCAACCCGATGCAGTTGTGGAATCAGGTGCGGGAACAGGTAAGGACCGACCGTGTAGATCGCCCCGACTTTCAGTGGTGCGGTCAGCTGGTTCTTGCCGGCCTGGGCCAGTTCGCGGATGCCTTGGGCCTGTTCGAGGACTTTCTGTGCCTGGGCGACGATACCTTCGCCAACCGGGGTCAGGCGTACTGCGCTTTTGCTGCGCTCGAAGATCAGTACACCCAGTTCGTCCTCGAGCTTCTTCACGCCGACCGACAGAGTCGGCTGGCTGACATGGCAACGTTCGGCGGCATGGCCGAAGTGCTGCTCTTGGGCGAGGGTGACGATGTAGCGCAATTCTGTGAGGGTCATAACGTGCGTCCATGAAGTTGCGGCCCCAGCATAGCGGCTGCAATCGATAGACGCACGTTATCAGAGTTGCCCGTTTGTGACAGAAACAATGCGTTAGCGCTTGTCCAGCGAGTAGACGAATGGCGCGATCACTTCAATGCTGCCGTTATTGAGCAATTCCTTGGGCGGTGGCGGAACCGGCTGGGCGCGACGGATCATCTCCAGAGTCGCCCGATCCAGTGCCGCACTGCCCGAACCACCGGCCAGGGTGTAAGACAGAATCTTGCCCTCGCCATCGACTACAAAGCGCAGCCGGTTGATGCCTTCCATGCGCATGCGCCGGGCGTTTTCCGGGTAGCGCTTGTACTTGGCCAGGTGGCGCAACAGATCGCTCTGCCAGGTTGGCAGGGCATTGCTGTTGGTGGCGATGCTCGGAGCCGGCGCGGCGGATTTCTGCGCAGGCGCGTTGCTCGGCGGGGTATCGACCACTTGCTCGTCGGTAGGCTTGTCTTGCGGCGGCTCAGGCTTTTTCTCCGGCTTGGGCGGCTGCGGTTTGGCCTTCGGCTTGACCTGCTTGGCGATGGCGATTTTCGGTTTCGGCGCCTCGGCCAGTTTCGGCAGCGGCAGTTCTTCAACCGGCGCTGGCGGCTGTGGCGGGGTGACCACCTTGGGCGGCGGTGGGGGCGCCGGTACGGGCATCGGCGCCATCTCGATCATCATCGCCGCCGGCGGCAACTCGATCGCTTGCGGTACCGACCAATTGAGCGTCAGCAGCACGGCGACAGCATGGATACCCAACACAATCGCCAGACTGGTGCTGTAACGCGCGAACTTATGCCGCGTCTTGATCATTTCTTGGCTGCCGTCTCAAGCCCGACCAGACCGACTTTCAGGTAACCGGCCGCGCGCAGCGAATTCATCACGTCCATCAGATCGCCGTAATCCACGCCTTTGTCGGCCTGGAAGAAGATCGTGGTGTCCTTGTCGCCTTTGGTCTTGGCGTCGAGTACCGCGCCGAGCTGGTCGCGCTCGACCTTCTCTTCGCCGACATAGACGTTCTGGTCGGCCTTGACGCTGAGGAACACCGGCTTCTCCGGCCGTGGTGCCGGCTTGGCGGTCGAGGCCGGCAGATCGACCTTGATGTCGACGGTTGCCAGCGGCGCTGCCACCATGAAGATGATCAGCAGGACCAACATCACGTCGATGAACGGCGTGACGTTGATTTCGTGGTTCTCGGCGAGGTCGTCGCCACCTTCGTTAAGATGCAGGCCCATGGATTACCCCACTTTCACCATGTGAGGTGCAGTGGCGCGCTCGCTTGGCTGGTGGTCCAGGTCGCGGCTGACCAGCAGCAGGACTTCTGCCGAGGCGTCGGCAACCTGAGCCTTGTAACCGGCGATGGAGCGGGCGAAGACGTTGTAGATGACCACCGCCGGGATTGCCGCAACCAGACCCAGTGCGGTGGCCAGCAGGGCCTCGGCGATACCGGGGGCGACCACGGCGAGGTTGGTGGTCTGGGTTTTGGCGATGCCGATGAAGCTGTTCATGATGCCCCACACGGTGCCGAACAGGCCGACGAACGGAGCAGTGGAACCGATGGTGGCCAGTACGCCGGTGCCGCTGCTCATGTTGCGGCCGCTGGCGGCTACCAGGCGCTCAAGGCGGAAGCTGACGCGTTCCTTGATGCCTTCTTTCTCGCGGGCATTGGCCGACAGGCGCATTTCATCCAGGGCATCGTGGACCAGCAGGTGGGCCAGGGTGCCTTCCTTGTTGGCGCCATCGCTGGCTTCCTTGAGGGTGGTGGACTTCTTCAGCAGGGCGATTTCACCGCGCAGACGACGCTTGGCGCCCATCAGCTCGAAGCCCTTGGCGATCCAGATGGTCCAGGTGATGATCGAGGCGATGGCCAGGCCGATCATGACGATCTTGACCACGATGTCGGCGTTTTTGTACATGCCCCATGGCGACAGGTCGTGGGCCATGCCCAGGCTGGTGTCTTCAACCAGCGCTTGGACTTCTTCGGCTTCGGTAACAGCCTGGCCATCAACCGGCGCGGCGGCAGCGGCAGCAGCTGGCTCGGTACCTGGGGCAGCAGGGGCTGCGGCCGGGGCTACGGCAGCAGCGGGGGCGGCAGCGGTTGTGGTCGGCTCATCGGCCAGGGCAGCCGGGGCCACCGCCAGGCTGAACATCAGCGCGGCAATGGCGCGCCATACGCGCGGCGTGGTTGGCGAAGCGGAAGGTTGGATACGTGTCATGCTGGCCGGACCTGATGAAGAAGAAAGAGGTGGTTGTCCTTCTAGGCCTCGAGACAGGCCGAGAACAAAAATTCGGCGGCCATTATTGCAAGTAATTCTTGTTAGCAGAAGCAATAAAGTTACTTTTTTTCCATCATTGCTAGCCGCCTATCGATTTATTTGGATAGGCTGAGCCTTTGATTTGCGGAGTTTCGGGATGTCTGCGTGTTCAGTTCTGATCGTCGGTTGTGGGGATGTTGGTAGCCGTCTGGCGAAGCAAATGCTGGCGTGCAACTGGCAGGTAAGTGGCCTGCGTCGTAGCGTCGACCAACTGCCGGCCGGGGTGACGGGCGTGGCTGCGGACCTGTTCGACGCGCAGTGCCCGACCACCTGGCCAGTAGCGGCGCCGGACTATCTGGTCTACTGCGCAGCGGCCAGTCAGCATGATGAGGCCGGTTATCGAGCTGCCTATGTCGACGGCTTGAAGCATGTCCTGAGCTGGTTGGCCGAGCGCGGGCAGGCGCCGAAGCGTTTGCTGTTCGTTTCCAGCAGCGGCGTCTATGCCCAGCAGGGCGGTGAGTGGATCGACGAGGCGTCGCCAGCCGAGCCGCAGAACTACAGCGGCACGGTCATGCTGGAGGCGGAAAAGCTGGCACTGGCCAGCGGCATTCCGGCCACTATCGTGCGCCTGACCGGTATCTACGGCCCGGGACGGGAATGGCTGCTCAGCCAGGTGCGTCAGGGCTACCGGGTTACAGAAGAGCCGCCGCTGTATGCCAATCGCATCCATGCCGAGGATGCCGCCGGCTTGCTGGCTTTTCTGCTCAAGGCCGATGCCCAGGGGCAGGCGCTGGAGGAGTGCTACATCGGCGTGGATGACGCCCCGGCACCGTTGGCCGACGTGGTGACCTGGCTGCGCCAGTACATGGGCGTTACCGAGTGGTCGGAACAGGAGCGGGTGCGCCGTACCGGCAGCAAGCGGTGCAGCAACGCCCGTGCCCGGGCACTGGGCTGGGCGCCACAGTACCCAAGCTACAAGGAAGGCTATGCGGCCATCCTTGAAGGGCGCTCCTAGTACGTCAGGTGATCAGTCGCGCTCGAGCAGCCACTGGCGAGCGCCAGGTTGCAGTTGTGGCTTCTCGTCAGGCTGCGCGCTGTTGAGGGCGCGCAGAATTTCCAGCTGATCGCCGTCGCGCTTGAAGATCCACGGTGCGCCTTTCTGATTGCGCTCCAGCCACAGGCTGTCGTTGTTGCCGCTCATGTCGGCACAGTCGCCGGCCAGGCACAGCGCGTAGCGGTCCAGGTTGGGCAAGCCTTCGACGCTGCCATTGTCGCGAAAATGCACCAGGCCGCCCTGGCCCGGGCCTTCGACGATCTTCCATTCACCACCGAGGTAGGCGTTGTACAGGGCCTGTTCGAACGTGGTGCCGGTGCGTGCGCCCATCGGTGCGGGGGTGCGGGCTTTCTCGAAACTCTGTTGCGGTGCCCAGTCGCTGGTGTTCTGCACCAGCTCGTCACCGTCCAGGACCAGGGTTGCGACCTGGTTGCCGGAGAATTCCACCTGGTATTGCTTGTCGCCGGCCTTGAGCTGGCCTTCGGCGATTTCAAAGCCGTTGTCGTAGCTGGCCTGTGCGGCGGCGACGTTGACCTTCCATTCGAAGTTCGGGCCGTTGTCGTGCAGGGCCTGGCGCAGGCTGACGCCTTTGGCGGCGGTATCGATGGCTTTCTGGTTGATCCAGATGCCGTTGTAATCTTCAGGTTTGTGGCTGGCGCAGCCGCTCAGCAGTGCGGCAGCCAGGGTCAGGGCAAGCGCGTGGCGCATGGCGGGGTCCTTCCGGGGCAGAGCGAGGGCGAGCCGGGCGGCTCGCCGCGCGGGGTATTACTCGAGGACCAGAATCGCGTCCATTTCAACTTGCGAGCCACGTGGCAGGGCGGCAACACCGATGGCGGCACGCGCCGGGTACGGCTGTTCGAAGTACTTGCCCATGATCTCGTTGACCTTGGCGAAGTGGCTAAGGTCGGTCAGGAAGATGTTCAGCTTGACGATGTCCTTGAACGAACCGCCGGCAGCTTCAGCAACAGCTTTGAGGTTTTCGAAGACCTGAACGGTCTGGGCTTCAAAGCCTTCGACCAGTTCCATGGTTTTCGGGTCCAGTGGGATCTGGCCGGACATGTACACCGTGTTACCGGCCTTGATCGCCTGGGAGTAGGTGCCGATGGCGGCGGGGGCCTTGTCACTGGTGATGACGGTCTTGGTCATGATGACTCCTTGCTGTTATTGGGCTACGTGCGCATGCGGGTGATGCGGATCACCCCGGTCAGGGCACGCAGTTTCTTGATCACGCGGGCCAGGTGCACACGGTCGTGCACGCTGACCACCAGTTGGACCACGCTGATGCGACCATCGCGCTCGTCCATGCTGATTTTTTCGATGTTGCCGTCGGCGGCGTTGACGCTGCTGGCCAGCAGTGCGATCAGGCCGCGCTGGTGCTCCAGCTCGACGCGCAGTTCGACGTTGAACTCACCGGTGACATCCTTGGCCCAGGACAGCTGCACGCATTTTTCCGGGTTATGGCGGATTTCACTGATGTTCCGGCAATTCTCCAGGTGCACGACCATGCCTTTGCCGGCCGACAGGTGGCCGACGATCGGGTCACCCGGGATCGGTGTGCAGCATTTCGCATAGCTGAGCACCAGGCCTTCGGTACCGCGGATCGCCAGCGGACCTTCAGGGGTCGGCAACTGCTCGCCTTCGCTCGACAGCAGGCGGCGGGCGACCACATAGGCCATGCGGTTGCCCAGGCCGATGTCTTCGAGCATGTCCTCGAGCTGTTCCAGGCGATACTCGCTGAGCATGGCCTGGACGCGCTCCTGGGGAATCTTGTCGAGGGCGCTGTCGAAGCCGTTGAGCACCTTGTTCAGCAGGCGTTCGCCAAGGCTGATGGACTCGGAGCGGCGCTGCAGCTTGAGGGCGTGGCGGATATGCGTACGGGCTTTGCCGGTGACGACGAAATTCAGCCAGGCAGGATTCGGGCGCGCACCTGGAGCGCTGACGATCTCGACCGTCGAACCGCTCTGCAGCGGTTCGGACAGTGGCGCCAGGCGCCGGTTTATGCGGCAGGCGATGCAGCTGTTGCCGACGTCGGTGTGCACCGCGTAGGCGAAGTCGACCGCAGTGGAGCCTTTGGGCAGCTCCATGATGCGGCCCTTGGGCGTGAACACGTAGACCTCGTCCGGGAACAGGTCGATCTTCACGCTTTCGATAAATTCCAGGGAGTTGCCTGCACGTTGCTGCATCTCCAGCACGCCTTTGACCCACTGGCGGGCGCGGGCGTGGGTGCCCTTGGGCTGTTCGTCGTCGCTGGACTTGTACAGCCAGTGGGCGGCAATGCCGTTGTTGGCCATCTCTTCCATTTCGCGGGTGCGAATCTGGATCTCGATAGGCACCCCGTGCATGCCGAACAGCGTGGTATGCAGCGACTGGTAGCCGTTGGCCTTGGGAATCGCGATGTAGTCCTTGAAGCGCCCGGGCAGCGGCTTGTACAGGTTGTGCACGGCGCCGAGCACGCGGTAGCAGGTGTCTACCTTGTCGACGATGATGCGAAACGCGTAGACATCCATGATCTCGTTGAAGGCGCGGCGCTTGCCGCGCATCTTCTTGTAGATGCCATACAGGTGCTTTTGCCGGCCGCTGACTTCGCCTTCGATGCCGTCGACGGCCAGGCAGTGGGCCAGCGACTCTTCGATCTTGTTGACGATTTCCTTGCGGTTGCCGCGGGCGCGCTTGACCGCCTGGTAGATGCGCGCGGAGCGCATCGGGTGCATGGCCTTGAAGCCCAGGTCTTCGAATTCCACGCGCACGCTGTGCATCCCCAGGCGGTTGGCGATGGGGGCGTAGATTTCCAGGGTTTCTTTGGCGATGCGCCGGCGTTTCTCGCCTGACAGCACCTCCAGGGTGCGCATGTTGTGCAGGCGGTCGGCCAGTTTGACCAGGATCACGCGGATATCCCGGGCCATGGCCATGGCCATTTTCTGGAAGTTTTCCGCCTGGGCTTCGGCTTTGGTCTCGAAGTTCATCTGGGTCAGTTTGCTGACCCCATCGACCAGTTCGGCCACGGTCTCGCCAAATTGCGAGCTGAGGGCTTCCTTGGCGATGCCGGTGTCTTCGATCACGTCATGGAGCATGGCTGCCATCAGGCTCTGATGGTCCATGTGCATGTCGGCGAGGATGCTTGCCACCGCCAGCGGATGCGTGACGTAGGCTTCGCCGCTGCGACGGCGTTGGCCATCGTGGGCTTGTTCGGCGTAGAAGTACGCTCGGCGCACCAGGTTGACCTGGTCAGCGCCGAGGTAGGTCGACAGACGATCGGCGAGGGCGTCTATGCTCGGCACAGGATTACCTCCTGCCGAGGAAAGGGGACCTGCGCCGTACTACGTCGACCAGGCATAGGCTTAGACGGCCTCGTTGGCCTCTTCCTCGCTACCGAAGGCAAAGGCAGGCTCGACTTCGACAATGGATTCGGCAGCGATGAATTCAGGGGTGCAGATGCCTTCAGCGATTTCACGCAGGGCAACGACGGTAGGTTTGTCGTTTTCCCATGCCACTTTCGGCTCTTTGCCGCCGGTGGCCAGCTGACGGGCACGCTTGGTAGAGAGCATGACCAGCTCAAAACGGTTATCCACGTGTTCTAGGCAGTCTTCAACGGTTACGCGGGCCATGGTCTTCCTCAAGTAGCAAATGCGGTGTTCAGCCCGAATGGGCGAGCGGACTCGATAGTTTAAAAAATCACCAGCCTTTAGGGAAGCTTTGATTTTGTTTCGGGTCCTTGATAGTTCTGACGATAACCACTTCCGGGGCTCTGGCACAACTGTTTGTCGTGTTGTCGGATTTAAAGCATCGCGGGGCAAGCCCGCTCCCACAGGGTGACCTGTGGGAGCGGGCTTGCCCCGCGATAGCGATTTACTGACGCCCCAAGGCATCGCGCAGCCGCGGCGTCAGCTCATCGAACAAAGTCTGCACCGAGCGCAAAGCCCGGCAATCCGGGCGGGTCAGCAGCCAGACTTCGGTGTCGCATCCCGGCAGCGCCTCGCTCAAGGGTTCAACGCCCGGCAAGGTGTGCGCCATGTAATCCGGCAAAGCCGCCACTCCCAGCCCGGCAGTCACCAGTTGGGCAATCGCGGAGATGCTGCTGCAGCGATAGCGTGGCGTCACACCGGGCAAATGCTCATTGCGCCAGACCACCGTGGGGTGGTCCTGCATGGCGTCATCCGGCGCGATCCACGCCAGGCTGGCCGGGGCTTGCTTGAGCTTTTCGCGATACTCCTCGCGGCCACAGACCACATAAGAAGCCGAGCCCAGGCAGCGGCCGACCAGGTGCTCCGGTGGCGAGTTGGTCAGGCGCAGGGCGAGGTCGGCATCGCGGCGGCTGAGGTTGGCGAAGGTGTTGGAGGTCGCCAGTTCCAGCGACAGGGCCGGGTAGGCCGGCATGAACTCGGCCAGTGCCGGCAGCAACAGGCTGTGCAACACGGCATCGGTACAGGTCAGGCGAACGGTACCGCTGACCACCTGCTCACCGTGCTCCAGCGCTACCCGCGCGGCATCCAGCGCCTGTTCGGCGCGCTCGGCCTGCTCGGCCAGGGCCTGGGCGGTACCGGTGGGAATGTAGCCTTTGCGGCTCTTGACGAACAATGCGGTACCGAGGGCAGCTTCCATGCGCCGGATCGAGCGGAACACCGTCGAAACATCCACCCGCAGCAGTTCTGCGGCCTTTGCCAGTGAACGTCCGCGTACCAGGGCGAGTACCAGTGAGAGGTCGGCGTGACTGATCTGATATTGCATGGGTGCACTCTTTGCTTGCCTAAATGCCAATGTCTGTTGCGCTAGGGCCATTCTATAGTGCGGCAGCAGTCGTGAATCAACTCGTAACGTTGTCAGCATGTGGAACGAAAGTCCTATATGACAGCGCTCTGCAGTTCCCCACGATGGGACACATAAAAGAACAAATGAAACCATCGCCGCTCCCGTTAGCGCCGCAGTACCTCCTCACAGTCGTTCGATAAAAAAATCAAAGGATGCCTAGCCATGACGTCGGTCTCCCCGCGCGCCATCCCTCTCGACGAGATGGGTGAATTTCTCCAGGCCCACCCTGAGGTGCAATTTGTCGATCTGCTGATTGCCGACATGAACGGCGTGGTACGTGGCAAGCGCATCGAGCGCGCGAGCCTGGTCAAGGTCTACGAAAAAGGCATCAACCTGCCGGCCTCGCTGTTCGCCCTGGACATCAACGGTTCCACCGTGGAAAGCACCGGTCTGGGCCTGGATATCGGCGACGCCGACCGCATCTGTTTCCCGATCCCCGGCACCCTGAGCTTCGAACCCTGGCAGAAGCGTCCTACCGCGCAGTTGCTGATGACCATGCACGAGCTGGACGGCACGCCGTTCTTCGCCGACCCGCGGGAAGTCCTGCGTGGTGTGGTGGAGAAGTTCGACGCGTTGGGCCTGGATATCTGCGCGGCGTTCGAGCTGGAGTTCTACCTGATCGACCAGGACAACCTCAACGGCCGGCCGCAGCCACCGCGTTCGCCGATTTCCGGCAAGCGCCCGCAATCGACTCAGGTGTACCTGATCGACGATCTGGACGAGTACGTCGATTGCCTGCAGGACATGCTCGAAGCGGCGAAAGAGCAGGGCATTCCTGCTGATGCCATCGTCAAGGAAAGCGCGCCGGCGCAGTTCGAGGTCAACCTGCACCACGTTGCCGACGCGATCAAGGCCTGCGACTACGCGGTATTGCTCAAGCGCCTGATCAAGAACATTGCCTACGACCATGAAATGGATTCCACCTTCATGGCCAAGCCTTACCCGGGCCAGGCGGGCAACGGTCTGCATGTGCATATCTCGTTGCTGGACAAGAAAACCGGCAAGAACATCTTCACCAGCGATGACCCCGAGCAGAGCGAGACCCTGCGCCACGCCATCGGCGGTGTGCTGGAAACCATGCCGGCATCGATGGCTTTCCTCTGCCCGAACATCAACTCCTACCGCCGTTTCGGCGCCCAGTTCTATGTGCCGAATGCGCCTAGCTGGGGCCTGGACAACCGCACCGTGGCGGTCCGCGTACCGACCGGCAGCAGCGATGCCGTGCGCATCGAGCATCGCGTGGCCGGCGCCGACGCCAACCCGTACCTGATGATGGCGGCGATCCTCGCCGGTATTCACCACGGCCTGACCAACCAGATCGAACCGGGCGCGCCGATTGAAGGCAACTCCTACGAACAGCTGGAGCAGAGCCTGCCGAACAACTTGCGCGATGCGCTGCGTGAACTCGATGACAGCGAAGTGCTGAACAAGTACATCAGCCCGGACTACATCGACATTTTTGTCGCCTGCAAGGAAAGCGAAATGGCCGAATTCGAGGTGTCGATTTCCGACCTCGAATACAACTGGTACCTGCATACCGTGTGATGCCCGGAGAAAACAACAATGACAATTGCACCACGTGAACACTGGGAACAGCTGTTCCAGACCCTGAAGATCGAAGGCCGTGCCTTTGTCGACGGGCAGTATTGCGCCAGTGTTGCTGGTGACACTTTCGATTGTTCAAGCCCGGTCGATGGCCGCCAGCTGGCGCAGGTCGCCAGTTGCGACAGCGCCGACGCCGAGCGTGCCGTGGCGGCAGCCCGCCGTAGCTTTGACAGCGGCGTCTGGGCCAAACAGCCGCCGGCGCAGCGCAAGCGGGTGCTTATTGCGTTCGCCGATCTGCTGCTGGCCAACGCCGAAGAGCTGGCGTTGCTGGAAACCCTGGACATGGGCAAGCCGATTGCCGATGCCCTGAGCATTGATATCCCGGCTGCGGCCAATGCCATCCGCTGGCACGCCGAAGCCATCGACAAGATTTATGACGAAGTTGCTGCAACCGCGTCCGACCAGCTGGGTCTGGTCACCCGCGAGCCGGTCGGCGTGGTTGCGGCCATTGTTCCGTGGAACTTTCCACTGATGATGGCCTGTTGGAAGCTCGGCCCGGCCCTGGCCACCGGTAACTCGGTGATCCTCAAACCGTCCGAAAAATCACCGCTGACGGCGATCCGTATCGCCCAGTTGGCGCTCGACGCCGGTCTCCCGGCCGGTGTGCTGAACGTGCTGCCTGGCTACGGCCATACGGTCGGCAAGGCGCTGGCCTTGCACATGGATGTCGATACCCTGGTGTTCACCGGCTCCACGCGTATTGCCAAGCAGTTGATGGTCTATGCCGGCGAGTCGAACATGAAGCGGGTCTGGCTGGAAGCCGGTGGCAAGAGCCCGAACATCGTCTTTGCCGACGCCCCTGACCTGCAGGCGGCTGCCGATGCAGCCGCAGCGGCCATCGCCTTCAACCAGGGCGAAGTGTGCATTGCCGGTTCGCGCCTGCTGGTCGAGCGCAGCATCAAGGATCGCTTCCTGCCGATGGTGGTCGAGGCGCTTAAGGCCTGGAAGCCTGGGCACGCCCTGGATCCCGAGACCCGCGTCGGCGCTCTGGTGGACAGCACCCAGCTGGATACCGTGCTCGGCTACATCGAAGCCGGCAAAGCCGATGGCGCCACCTTGCTCACGGGTGGTGAGCGCGTGCTGGAAGACACCTGCGGTGTTTACCTGCAGCCGGCGATCTTCGATGGCGTGACCAACGCCATGCGTATCGCCCGTGAAGAAATCTTCGGGCCGGTGCTGTCGGTCATCACCTTCGACAGCGCCGAAGAAGCCGTGGCCATCGCCAACGATTCACCCTTCGGCCTGGCCGCAGCCGTCTGGACCAGCGACATCTCCCGTGCCCACAACACCGCCCGTGCCCTGCGCGCCGGCAGCGTCTGGGTCAACCAGTACGACGGCGGCGACATGACCGCTCCGTTTGGCGGGTTCAAGCAGTCGGGTAATGGCCGCGACAAGTCGCTGCACGCTTTTGACAAATACACCGAACTCAAGGCGACCTGGATCAAGCTGTAAGGGAGGGTGAACCCATGCAAACTACCAATGACCTGCCGCCTTTGATTGGCATTTCCGCCTGTCGTCAGCAATTGGGCAATAATTCTTCGCACACCGTCGGCGACAAGTATGTCGAAGCGGCAGGTTTCGCCGGAATCCCGCTGATCCTGCCGGCGCGCGCCGAGCCGGTGGACCCGCAGCGCGTGCTGGAACGCTTAAGTGGCATTCTTTTTACCGGTTCGCCTTCTAATGTCGAGCCGCATCATTACAATGGCGCCCCCAGCGTGGAAGGCACGAAGCACGATGTGTTTCGCGACCGGCTGACCCTGCCGTTGCTGCAGGCCGCCATTGCCACCGGTGTGCCGGTGTTCTGCATCTGCCGTGGATTCCAGGAATTGAATGTTGCCTTGGGCGGTAGCCTGCACCAGCGCGTGCAGGAACTGCCAGGTTTCCTCGATCACCGCGAGCCGCAGGACGCGCCACTGGAAGAGCAATACAGCCCACGCCATAGCGTTAGCGTACAGCCCGGCGGGCTGTTCGAACGGCTGGGGCTGGAGCAGAGCTTCATGGTCAATTCGCTTCACAGCCAAGGCATCGATCGCCTGGCTGACGGCCTGCGGGCTGAGGCCCTGGCGCCGGACGGATTGATCGAAGCGGTGTCCATGGAGGACGCCCCGGGCTTTGTGGTCGGTGTGCAATGGCACCCCGAATACCGCATGGCCGAGAACCCGGTTTCGTTGCGTCTGTTCCAGGCGTTTCGTGAGGCATGCCTGGCCCGTGCAAGGGGCGAGCGTCACCGGGAGAAGACCCTATGAGGTCATCCGGTTAATCCGGAATTCAAGCAACAGCAACAGGTTTCAATGAGTGCAAGCGGACGCGCTGCGGGGCGTCCTGAAAAACAATAGTAAAAGCGGCGGCAACTACTCATGAGCGAATACGAAGCTGGCCTGTCCCCAGGAATGGGACAGGCTCGCACCCAGGAAAAAGGTGCATCGAAAGCATCCAAAGGGCTGGCCGCGGGCCGCCTTGGTCTGCTGGCGAGCATTGTCCTGGGTATCTCCACCATTGCACCGGTCTACACCCTCACTGGCGCCCTCGGCCCAACCGTGCGTGAAGTCGGTGCTCACCTGCCGGCGGTGTTCATCGTCGGTTTCCTGCCGATGCTGCTGGTGGCCCTGGGCTACCGCGAGCTGAACTCGGCCGAACCTGACAGCGGTACCTCCTTTACCTGGTCGGCGCGGGCGTTCGGCCCGATGATCGGCTGGATCGGCGGTTGGGGCCTGGTAACGGCTACCACCATTGTGCTG
Source organism: Pseudomonas putida (assembly GCF_028682475.1). Lineage (GTDB taxonomy): Bacteria > Pseudomonadota > Gammaproteobacteria > Pseudomonadales > Pseudomonadaceae > Aquipseudomonas > Aquipseudomonas putida_AG. The sequence continues at coordinate 66,186 of NZ_JANHLE010000005.1, read as the reverse complement.
TCCAACCTCGCGGGGGTGGCGGTCGACTTCTTCTATCTGTTCCTTGGGCAGATCACCGGCAGCCACGAGGTGGCGGCGCTGGCCGATAACCTGTTGATCAACGTCGTCACCTGTTGCGTGTTCATCGCCATGGCGGTGTGGATCTGCTGTCGCGGGATCACCACGACCATGACCGTGCAGTACTCCCTGGTGGCACTGCAACTGGTGGTGCTGGTGGGCTTTGCCATGGCTGCGTTTGGCGAGTCTGCGCAGATGCCGCCGCTGGAGTTCGATTTCGACTGGTTCAACCCTTTTGGTGTCGAATCCTTCTCGTCATTTGCCGCCGGCCTGTCGTTGTCGATCTTCATCTTCTGGGGCTGGGACGTGTGCCTGAGCATCAGTGAAGAGTCCGTGGGCAGCGGTGATACCCCCGGCCGGGCGGCGACCCTGACGGTGCTGCTGATTCTTGCTCTGTATCTGGTCACGGCGATTGCCACGCTGCAGTTTGCCGGTATCGGCGATGTCGGCCTGGGCCTGAACAACCCGCGCATCCAGGAGAACGTCTTTGCCCACCTGGCCGGTCCGGTCATGGGCCCGCTGGCGATCCTCATGTCGATCGCGGTATTGGCCAGCACCGCTGCCTCGCTGCAATCGACCTTTGTGGCACCGGCGCGCACCTTGCTGGCCATGGGTTACTACGGTGCAGTACCTGAGCGCTTCGCCAATATCTGCCCGCGCTCGAAAACCCCGCGTTACGCGACGATCTGCGCCGGTGTGGCCGCAGGTGTGTTCTACGTCACCATGCGTACCCTGAGTGAGAACGTGCTGGCCGACACCATCACCGCCCTGGGCATGATGATCTGCTTCTACTACTCGCTGACCGCCTATGCCTGTGTCTGGTATTTCCGCCACAGCCTGTTCGACAGCGTGCGTCACTTCTTCATGCGTGGCCTGTGCCCGCTGCTCGGTGGCGGCATTCTCTCGGTGATCTTCCTGCAGACGGCCTACGACAGCGCTTCACCGTCGTTTGGCAGCGGTTCGCATGTCGGTGGTCTGGGCCTGGTGTTCGTGATCGCAATGATCATCACACTGCTGGGGCTGGGGCTGATGATGCTGTCACGCCTGCGGGCGCCGGCGTTCTTCCTGGGCATGACCCTGCAACGTCATGCCACGGTCTCCAGCCGCCGCTAAGCGGCTGGAGTGACCGGTTGCTCAGGCAAGTAATTGCTTGAGCAACTGGCCATGACGCTGCTGCTGGTTAGCCTGCAGCAAGCGGTTGGCGCGGAACACCGCCTTGAGGTCTTCCAGCGCAGTGGCGAAGTCATCGTTGATGATGACGAAGTCATACTCGTCGTAGTGACTCATCTCGCTGACCGCTTCACGCATACGTCCCTCGATGATCTCATCGCTGTCCTGGCCACGGTTGGTCAGGCGCTGGCGCAGGGCTTCCTGGGTCGGCGGCAGGATGAAGATCGAGCGCGCCTCAGGCATCAGCCTGCGTACCTGCTGGGCGCCTTGCCAGTCGATTTCCAGGATCAGGTCGTGGCCCTGGTCGAGGGTCTGCTGCAGCGCACTGCGCGAAGTCCCGTAGAAGTTACCGAACACTTCGGCCTGTTCGAGGAAGTCGCCTTGCTCGATCATCAGCTTGAATTCGGCATGCTCGACGAAGTGATAGTTCACGCCGTGCACTTCGCCCGGGCGCATGGCCCGGGTGGTGTGCGAGACCGATACCTGAATGCTGCTGTCAGCATCCATCAGGGCCTTGACCAGGCTGGTCTTGCCGGCGCCGGAGGGGGCGGAAACGATATAAAGGGTGCCGCTGCTGTGATTCATGGTCGGTGTGGCCTTACTCAATGTTCTGTACTTGTTCACGCATCTGCTCGATCAGTACCTTGAGGTTGACCGCGGACTGGGTGCTGCGTGGGTCGAAGGCTTTGGAGCCCAGGGTGTTGGCTTCGCGATTGAGCTCCTGCATCAGGAAGTCCAGGCGCCGGCCAGCGGCACCGCCGGACTTGAGCACCCGGCGTACTTCGTTGATGTGGGTGTTCAGGCGGTCGAGCTCTTCAGCAACGTCGCTCTTTTGCGCCAGCAGGACCATTTCCTGTTCCAGGCGCTGCGGGTCGAGCTCGGCCTGCATGTCGGTGAAGCGGTCGAGAATCTTCTGGCGCTGGGCGGCGAGCATCTGCGGCACCAGGGCGCGCAGGGTGGTGACTTCGCTGGCCATGCCATCGAGGCGCTCGTTGATCAGACGGGCCAGTTCGCTGCCTTCGCGGTTGCGGCCGTTCTTGAGCTCCTTGAGGGCCTCTTCGAACAGCGCCAGCGCTTCGTTGTTGAGCGCCTGTGGATCGCTGGCATCAGCGACCAGCACGCCAGGCCAGGCCAGCACCTCCAGCGGGTTCAGCGGCGCCGGCTGCTTGATCAGGCTGGCTACGGTCTCGGCGGCGGCGACCAGTTGCGCGGCGCGCTCGCGGTCGACCTGCAGGGGCTTGCCGGCATTCTCTTCATTGAAGCGCAAGGTGCATTCGACCTTGCCGCGCGACAGGCCCTGGCGCAGGGCTTCACGCACCGCGCCTTCAAGCTCGCGCAGCGCTTCGGGCAGGCGCAGGTGCGGCTCCAGGTAGCGATGGTTGACCGAGCGTAGTTCCCAGATCAGGGTGCCCTGGCTACCGGCGCGCTCGACACGAGCAAAAGCGGTCATGCTGTGCACCATGGGAAGTACCTCGCAAAAAAGGGTCAAGGAAAAGCCAACCGGCTGCAAAGGCGCAAGATTGTAGCGCAGTGCGCGGCAGGCTCCCAATGCACTGATGTTACAAACAGTCAGACAATACCCGGAAAAAACCGACCAACGCCTCTGGGCCCACCGTTTTCGGGGCTGCGACAATAGACGTGTCCTCCGCGCCCGGTGCGCTCTATAATGCTGGGCAGATTCAAACCCAGTACAGGTATCCCAAATGAAACGTCCAAGTGGTCGCGCCGCCGATCAGCTCCGCTCGATCCGCATCACCCGCAACTACACCAAACACGCCGAGGGATCAGTACTGGTCGAGTTCGGTGACACCAAAGTCGTCTGTACCGTCAGCGTCGAGAACGGTGTGCCGCGCTTCCTCAAAGGTCAGGGCCAAGGCTGGCTGACCGCCGAATACGGCATGCTGCCGCGCTCCACCGGCGAGCGTAACCAGCGTGAAGCCGCGCGCGGCAAGCAGGGTGGTCGCACCCTCGAAATCCAGCGTCTGATCGGCCGTTCGCTGCGTGCCGCGCTGGACATGAGCAAGCTCGGCGACATCACCCTGTACGTCGACTGCGACGTGATCCAGGCCGATGGCGGTACCCGCACCGCGTCGATCACCGGTGCCATGGTTGCACTGGTCGATGCCCTGCGCGTGGTCAAGAAGCGTGGCGGCCTGAAAGGCGGCGACCCGCTCAAGCACATGATCGCTGCCGTCTCGGTGGGCATGTACCAGGGTGAGCCTGTGCTCGACCTGGACTACCTGGAAGACTCGGCTGCCGAGACCGACCTGAACGTCGTCATGACCAGCCAGGGTGGCTTCATCGAAGTGCAGGGCACTGCCGAAGGCGCGCCGTTCCAGCCGCAAGAGCTCAACGCCATGCTGGCGCTGGCGCAAAAAGGCATGGTCGATCTGTTCGAACTGCAGCAAGCTTCGCTGGCTGACTGATTTCGACACGGCAAGGAGCAGAACATGACCGAGCAACCGTTGCAGTTGCCCACCCCCAATGCCGAGATTCGTCAGTGGGCGATGTTCTGTCACCTGGCCGCCCTGCTGGGGCTGGTGGTGCCGTTTGGCAACCTGCTGGGTCCGCTGGTGATGTGGATCTGGAAAAAAGACCTTGATCCGTTCATCGATGCCCAGGGCAAGGAAGCGCTGAATTTTCAGCTCACCGTGTTCCTGGCCTCGATCATCTGCTTTGCGCTGATGTTCGTGCTGGTGGGGATCGTGTTGTTCGGCATGCTGATGGTAGCCGTGCTGGTGCTCACGATCGTTGCCGGGGTCAAGGCCAATGACGGGCAGCCCTATCGTTACCCGATGACCTGGCGGCCGATCAAATAATGATTAGCTGACAGCAGGCACAAAAAAACCGACGCGAGGTCGGTTTTTTTGTGCCTGAACGAATCAGATCGTCAGCGTCCAGTCGTAGTCCACGATCAGTGGCGCGTGCTGGGAGAAGCGCGGTTGACGCGGCAGGCGTGCGCTACGCACGAAGCGGCGCAGGCCCGGGGTCAGCAGCTGGTAGTCGAAACGCCAGCCCAGGTTGAGCATCTCGGCCTGCTCGTTGTCCGGCCACCAGCTGTACTGGTCGCCTTCACGGCTGACTTCGCGCAGGGCGTCGACATAACCCATGTCACCGACAACGGTGTCCATCCAGGCCCGCTCCGGCGCCAGGAAGCCCGGCGACTGCTGGCCATCGCGCCAGTTCTTGACGTCGAGCTTCTGCTGCGCCACGTACAACGAGCCGCAATAGATGTACTCGCGACGTTTGCGTCGCTGCTTGTCCAGGTATTTGGCGAAGTCGTCCATCAACTTGAACTTCTGGTTCAAGTCTTCGTCGCCGTTCATTCCCGAAGGCAGCAGCAGCGTTGCGATGCTTACCTTGTCGAAATCGGCCTGCAGGTAACGTCCGTAGCGGTCGGCTGTCTCGAAGCCCAGGCCACTGATGACTGCCTTGGGCTGCAACCGCGAATAAAGCGCCACGCCGCCTTGGGCGGGAACTTCTGCGTCGCAGGCATAAAGGAAGTAGCCATCAAGCTGGAAAGCTGGGTCGTCGAGTTCAAAGGCCGAGGCGCGGGTATCCTGAAGGCAGATGACGTCAGCATTCTGGGCTTGTAGCCAGCTGAGCAAACCACGCTCAACGGCAGCCTGAATGCCATTAACGTTCACACTGATGATCCGCATAAATGGCCCCAAAAATCTCGTGCGTGTATGATACCCGAGCTGTACTCATTTAGCTAAATCCGTGGTATCCGGGACTCTTCATGCAGCCGTATCAGCGCGACTTCATTCGTTTTGCCATCGACCGCGGGGTTCTGCGCTTCGGTGAATTCACCCTCAAGTCCGGGCGCACCAGCCCGTATTTCTTCAATGCCGGCCTGTTCAACAGTGGATCGGCCCTGGCTCAGCTCGGGCGTTTCTATGCCGCGGCAATCGTCGACAGCAAGATTCCGTTCGACGTGCTGTTCGGCCCGGCCTACAAGGGTATTCCCCTGGCGGCAGCCACTGCCGTGGCACTGGCCGAGCATCATGACCTCGACCTGCCCTGGTGCTTCAACCGTAAAGAAGCCAAGGCTCACGGCGAAGGCGGCAGCCTGGTTGGCGCACCGCTGACCGGCGACGTACTGATCATCGACGACGTGATCACTGCCGGCACTGCGATCCGCGAAGTCATGCAGATCATTCAGGGCCAGCAGGCCAAGGCTGCTGGCGTGTTGATCGCACTTAACCGTCAGGAGCGCGGTAACGGCGAACTGTCGGCGATCCAGGAAGTGGAGCGCGACTTCGGTATTCCGGTGGTCAGCATCGTTTCCCTGACTCAGGTGCTGGAGTTCCTCGCCGACGACCCGGCGCTCAAGCAGCATTTGCCGGCCGTCGAGGCCTATCGGGCCCAGTACGGGATCTGAGGCAAATAAAAAGGCGACCTTCGGGTCGCCTTTTTTGTGTCTTAACGCGGCTTGCTATTGGTGATCAGGGTCCCGACACCACTGTCGGTAAAGATCTCCAGCAGCACCGCATTCGGTACCCGGCCATCGATGATGTGCGAGCTGTTGACGCCGCCTTGCACTGCTTCCAGGGCGCAGCGGATCTTCGGCAGCATGCCGCCGTAGATGGTGCCGTCAGCGATCAGTTCGTTGACCTGCTCAGTGGTCAGGCCGGTGAGTACGGTACCTTGCTTGTCCATCAGGCCGGCGATGTTGGTCAGCAGCATCAGCTTTTCAGCCTTCAGCGCTTCAGCCACTTTGCCCGCCACCAGGTCGGCATTGATGTTGTACGACTCGCCGTTGGCACCGACGCCAATCGGCGCGATGACCGGGATGAAGTCACCTTTGACCAGCATGTTCAGCAGGTCGGTGTTGACGCTGGTGACTTCGCCGACATGGCCGATATCGATGATTTCCGGGGTGGTCATCTCTGGCGTCTGACGGGTAACGGTCAGTTTTTTCGCACGGATCAGCTGGGCGTCTTTGCCGGTCAGGCCAATGGCGCTGCCGCCATGGCTGTTGATCAGGTTGACGATGTCCTTGTTCACCTGGCCGCCGAGAACCATCTCGACCACGTCCATGGTCTGGGCGTCGGTGACGCGCATGCCATCGATGAAGTGGCTTTCGATCGACAGGCGCTTGAGCAGATCACCGATCTGCGGGCCGCCGCCATGCACGACCACCGGGTTGATGCCGACCGCTTTCATCAGCACCACATCGCGGGCAAAACCGGTTTTGAGCTCTTCGCTCTCCATCGCGTTGCCGCCGTATTTGATCACCAGGGTCTTGCCGACAAAACGGCGGATGTAAGGCAGCGCTTCGGACAAAACCTGGGCGACATGGGTGGCGGCATCGCGATCGAGGGTCATGCAGGGCTCCAGTTGGAACAGATAGTCAGTCAGAACTTGGGTTGCAGATCAGGAGCAACGCGCTTCAACTGGGCGCGGAAAACTTCCTGGATACGCTGCAGTTCGGCGTCAGTGTCGGCCTCGAAACGCAGCACCAGCACCGGTGTGGTGTTGGAGGCGCGAACCAGACCCCAGCCGTGGGGATAGTCGACCCGCACACCGTCAATGGTGGTCAGGTTGGCGTCTTGGCCCCAGTCGGCTTCGCGTTGCAGTGCATCAATGATGCTGAATTTACCTTCGTCGGTCACATCAATGTTGATTTCCGGGGTGGAAATATCATTCGGGAACGCGGCGAACAGCTGTTCGGCATCGGTTTTGGCCTTGCTGAGGATCTCCAGCAGACGCGCGGCACTGTAGATGCCGTCGTCGAAACCGTACCAGCGTTCCTTGATGAAAATGTGTCCGCTCATCTCGCCGGCCAGCAAGGCGCCGGTTTGCTTCATCTTCTTCTTGATCAACGAATGACCGGTCTTCCACATTAGCGCGCGGCCACCGTATTGCTCGATCAGTGGGGTCAGGCGGCGCGTGCATTTGACGTCGAAGATGATCTCGGCACCCGGATTGCGCTCAAGCACGTCCTGGGCGAACAGCATCAGCAGACGGTCGGGGTAGACGATACTGCCGGTGTTGGTGACCACGCCGACACGGTCGCCATCGCCGTCGAAAGCCAGGCCGAGGTCGGCACCGCTTTCCTTGACCTTGGCAATCAGGTCGACCAGGTTCTCCGGTTTGCCCGGATCCGGGTGATGATTGGGGAAGTTGCCGTCAACTTCGCAGAACAACGGGATCATTTCGCAGCCCAGGGCTTCGATCAGTTGCGGGGCAATCACGCCGGCCGCACCGTTGCCGCAGTCGACCACGACTTTGAGTTTTTTCGCCAGCTTGATGTCGCCGGTGATCTGCTGGAAATAGCGCTCGAGAATTTCGACTTTTTCGACGCTGCCTTCGCCGCGGCTCAGGTCGTTGGTCTTCAGGCGGGTCAACAGGGCCTGGATCTGTTCATTGGCCAGGGTGTCGCCGGCAATGACGATCTTGAAGCCGTTGTAGTTCGGCGGGTTGTGGCTGCCGGTGAGCATCACCCCGGACTTGCCGGCCAGGACGTTGGCGGCGTAGTACAGGGCCGGGGTCGGCACCAGGCCGACGTCGCTGACTTTGCAGCCGGCTTCGACCAGGCCTTTGATCAGTTGCTCGACCAGCATCGGCCCTGACAGGCGGCCGTCACGGCCGACCGAGATATTCGGTTCGCCCTGGGCCAGGGTTTGCGCACCGATGGCGCGGCCGATCCAGTAGGCGGTTTCGGCGGTCAGGGTGTCACCGACCACGCCCCGGATGTCGTAGGCGCGGAAGATGCTTTCCGGGAGTGCGGGTACCAGGTGTGCCATGTCGTTCATCTCTGGGGAGCTCCAATATCGAGGGCGTGCAGGGCAGGCTCAAACTGAACGCTTTGACGGTCATTTCGCCAGAGAGTTCGCCGTCCTTGGCGCGCAGTGGGCAGCGGCTGGATCAATTGCTGCCGGAATGGCCAAAGCCACCAGCGCCACGCTGGCTTTCGTCGAAGGTTTCGACGATGTCGAAATGAGCCTGCACCACCGGTACCAGAACCAGTTGTGCAATACGTTCGCCGACGGTGATGGTGAATGCAGTTTGACCGCGGTTCCAGCAGGAAACCATCAGCTCGCCCTGGTAGTCGGAGTCGATCAGACCGACCAGGTTACCCAGCACGATGCCGTGTTTGTGGCCCAGGCCTGAGCGCGGCAGGATCAGCGCGGCCAGGCCCGGGTCGCCGATGTACACCGACAGGCCGGTAGGGATCAGCACGGTCTGACCCGGCTCGAGGACGGTGTCCTGCTTGAGCATGGCGCGCAGGTCGAGACCGGCGGAACCTGGGGTGGCGTACTGCGGCAGCGGGAATTCGTTACCGATGCGTGGATCGAGAATCTTGGCTTGTAGAGCGTGCATGCAGAGTTAAACCTGGTTGAGACGTTCGGCGATGAAAGCAACCAGCTGGCGGGCGATCTTGCCCTTGCTGGTCTGTGCGAAGAGTGTTTCGTGTAGCTGGCGATCGATCACGCTGCAGGCGTTTTCCTCGCTGTTGAAGCCGATGCTGGGGTTGGCCACATCGTTGGCGACAATCAGGTCGAGGTTCTTGTCCTTGAGCTTGCGCGCAGCGTAGTCGAGCAGGTGTTCGGTCTCGGCGGCGAAGCCAACGCTGAACGGGCGATCGGGACGGGTGGCGATGCTGGCGAGAATGTCCGGGTTGCGGACCATCTGCAGCAGCAGGCCGTCACCTGTCGTAGGGTCTTTCTTAAGTTTCTGTGGTGCGACCACTTCTGGACGGTAGTCTGCGACCGCCGCCGAGGCGATGAAAATATCGCAGGGCATCGCCGCCTCGCAGGCGGCGAGCATGTCGCGGGCGCTGACCACGTCGATACGGTTGACCCGGTCGGGCGTTGGCAAGTGCACCGGGCCACTGATCAGGGTCACCTTGGCGCCGGCTTCGACCGCTGCTTCGGCCAGGGCAAAGCCCATTTTCCCGGAGCTGTGGTTGGTGATGTAACGCACCGGGTCGATGTTTTCCTGGGTCGGGCCTGCGGTAATGACGATGTGTTTACCGGTCAGCGACTCGCGCTTGAAGCTTTCGGCGGCGCACCAGGCAAGGTCGGTGGCTTCAAGCATGCGCCCGAGGCCGACATCGCCACAGGCCTGACTGCCGGAGGCCGGGCCGAACACCTTGATGTCGCGGCTTTGCAGCAGTTCGAGGTTGGCCTGGGTGGCCGGGTCGCGCCACATCGCCTGGTTCATCGCCGGGGCGACGGCCACGGTGGCGTCGGTGGCCAGCACCAGGGTGGTCAGCAGGTCGTCGGCGACGCCCTGGGCCATGCGCGCCAGCAGGTCGGCGGTGGCCGGGGCGATCAGCACCAGGTCGGCCCATTTGGCCAGTTCGATATGGCCCATCGCCGCTTCGGCAGCAGGGTCCAATAGGTCCATGTGCACCGGGTGACCGGACAGTGCTTGCAGGGTCAGCGGGGTGATGAACTCCGCGCCGCCGCGGGTCATGACGACACGCACCTGCGCACCGTGTTCCAGGAGTCGGCGGACCAGTTCGGCACTCTTGTAGGCGGCGATGCCGCCGCCGACGCCGAGAACGATGCGCTTACGATACAGCCGCTGCATAGGCTTGCCTTTTGCTCGATGATTGCACGCGGCGACGACGCCTCCCCAGGCCGAATCGTCGCGTAAAAAAGTGCGGGTAATGTAGCACAGGGCTGAAACACAGGAGCAGTAACCGATGGACAGGGAGGTGCGGATGAGTATCAGGGATTGGCCTGTGGCGGAGCGGCCGCGGGAAAAACTGTTGGAGCGCGGGGCCGCAAGCCTTTCAGATGCAGAATTGCTGGCGGTTTTTTTGCGCACCGGGGTAGCGGGCATGAGCGCGGTCGACCTTGCCCGGCATCTGTTGAAGAAATTTGGCGGATTGCGCCATCTGCTTGAGGCCGATCAAGCCACGTTTCAGCGTGAAATCGGACTGGGGCCGGCAAAATACACCCAGTTGCAGGCCGTGATGGAAATCGGTCGGCGGCACTTGGAGCAAACTATAGCCCGCGACTCGGCGCTTCAAAGCCCGGGTGCAGTACGTCGTTACCTGAAAGCCAAACTGCGTCATGAACGCAGCGAGGTGTTCGGATGCCTGTTTCTCGATACCAAGCACCGACCGCTAGGTTTTGAGGTGCTGTTCCGCGGCTCGATCGACAGCGCCAGTGTCTATCCCCGAGAAGTCATCAAGCGCGCCTTGGCAAACAATGCAGCGGCGTTGATTCTTTGCCATAACCATCCATCAGGTGTGTGCGAGCCCAGTCAGGCTGACTTGATCCTGACTCGACGCCTGAAGACTGCGCTGGAGCTCGTTGATGTCAGGGTGCTCGACCACCTCATTGTCGGCGATGGCGAGCCCCTGTCGATGGTCGAGCGCGGTTGGTTCAGCGCGTCGAACTGACCTTGGCGAAATCCTGGCGACCAAACGGGCTGACCTGGTAACCCTGCACGTCCTTGCGCAGCAGTGCGGCAGCGGTCGGGTGCGCCAGCGGCAGCCACAAGGCCTGTTGCTGGATCTGCGTCTGGGCCTGCTGGTACAGACGGCTGCGCACGCTCTGGTCGGTGGTGGTCTTGCCCGCGCTGATCAGCTGGTCCAGGCGCTGGTCGCAATAGCGGGCGAAGTTGGTGCCGGACTTCACTGCCGCGCAGGCGAACTGCGGGCTAAGGAAGTTATCCGGGTCGCCGTTGTCACCGGCCCAACCCATGAAAAGCAGGTCATGCTCGCCAGCCTTGGCGCGGCGGATCAGCTCGCCCCATTCGATCACGCGGATCTCGGCCTTGATGCCGATCTTGGCCAGGTCTGCCTGGAGCAACTGCGCGCCGAGGCTCGGGTTGGGGTTGAGCAGGCTGCCTTGCGGGCGGGTCCAGATTGTGGTGCTGAAGCCGTCTTTAAGGCCGGCTTTGGCCAGCAGTGCGCGGGCTTTGTCCAGGTCGGTGGGGTAGCCCGGCAGGTCCTTGGCGTAGCTCCAGGTATTGGGCGGGTAGGGGCCATTGGCGGCCACAGCAGTGTCTTCGAACACCGCTTTGAGGTAGCTGGACTTGTCGAATGCCAGGTTGATGGCCTGGCGCACTTCGGGCTTGTCCAGCGGGGCATGCTGGCTATTGATCGCGACGAAAGCGGTCATGAAGGCTTCGGTCTTTTCTACCTTCAGCGCCGGGTCTTCGCTGGCGGCGGCAATATCCAGCGGTTTGGGCGACAAGGCGATCTGGCACTCGTTGCGCTTGAGTTTCTGCAGGCGCACGTTGGCGTCCGGGGTAATGGCGAAGATCAGCGGATCAACCGCGGGCTTGCCAGCAAAGTAGTCCGGGTTGGCCCGGTAGCGGATCACCGCGTCCTTCTGGAAGCGGTTGAACACGAACGGGCCGGTGCCGATCGGCTGGCTGTTGAGCTTCTCCGGGGTGCCGGCCTTGAGCAACTGATCGGCATATTCGGCGGAGTAGATCGAAGCGAAGCCCATGCTCAGGGTCGGCAGGAACGTCGCATCGGCGTGATCGAGGGTGAAACGTACGGTCTGCGGGTCTACAGCCTCGATCTGTTTGATCAGGCTGGGCAGCTGCAGGGATTGCGCATGGGGGTATCCGCTCTGGGCGATCTTGTGCCAGGAATGCGCGGGGTAGAGCATGCGCTGGAAGCTGAACAGGACGTCGTCGGCATCCAGGGTGCGGCTCGGCTTGAAATAAGGGGTGCTGTGGAACTTCACCTCGGGGCGCAGCTTGAACTCATAGATCAGGCCATCGGCGGAAACCGTCCAGCTTTCGGCCAGGCTCGGTACCACCTGGCCTGTTGCAGCATCGAATTCGACCAGGCGATTCATCAGTACATCGGCTGAAGCATTGGTGGTTGTCAGCGAGTTGTACTGCACCACGTCGAAGCCTTCGGGGCTGGCTTCGGTGCATACACTCAGCGCAGCCGCATGGGCGAGTGCCGGGCCGAACAGGGTGGCGAACAACAGGGGTAGAGCGGCAGCACGCATGAGGAATCCTTGGCTGAACGATGGCCCATCTGCCAGTGCAGTCTGGAAAAGTCTTACCCTAGTGTGCCAAGCCAGAAATGACCATAGCCTTTTTTGCCAATCGTGCGACGAGTGGTCGACACCTTGCCGGGCCAGTCGTTATGCTGCTCCGGCGTGTCGCCCAGCAAGGCAAAGCACATATTCTGTTGTTGTGCTTTGGTCTTTCTGGTATAAAGCAGCGCTCTTTTCTAGGGGCTCGGCTTGTCGCATCTGTTGATTGAGTCGATAAGACCCTGAAGAAACACGGCGCCTGGCGCCAAAGACTGAGAGATTAAGCGGCCAACCCATGCCGGGTTGGGCATGTGGTTTTAGAGGGCTGAGGCATGTCGAGAGTCTGTCAAGTTACCGGTAAGGGTCCGGTAACCGGGAATAACATTTCCCACGCAAACAACAAAACCCGTCGTCGTTTCCTGCCGAACCTGCAGCATCATCGCTTCTGGGTCGAGTCCGAGAAGCGTTTCGTGCGTCTGCGCGTATCTGCCAAAGGCATGCGCATCATCGACAAGCGCGGCATCGATGCCGTTCTGGTCGACATTCGCCGTAACGGCGCTAAGGTCTAAGGGAGAGAATCATGCGTGAATTGATCCGTCTGGTGTCGACCGCTAATACCGGCCACTTCTACACCACCGACAAGAACAAGCGCACCACTCCGGACAAAATCGAAATCAAAAAATTCGATCCGGTTGTTCGCAAGCACGTGATCTACAAGGAAGCCAAGATCAAGTAATTGATCCGGCTGACGAAAAAAGGGCCCGTATCTCTGGATACGGGCCCTTTTTTTATGGCGGCAGGAGCGGGTTAAGCTTTCTGCTCGAACATCACATAGATCTTGCGGCACGGCTCCAGTACTTCCCAGGTGCCCTTGAAGCCTGCAGGGATCACAAAGCGATCACCGGCACGCAAGGTTTTCGCGCCGCCGTCTGCATCGCGCAGCACCGAAACGCCCTGAACGATCTCGCAGTACTCGTGTTCAGTGTAATTGACGGTCCATTGCCCCACTTCACCTTCCCAGACGCCGGCAGCGAATTGACCGCAAGGGCTGGAATAGTGGTTGTAGACCGCCTGATCTGGCTCACCCTTGAGAATCTTTTCTGCAGCAGGGCGGTAACGTTCGGCCTCGGTGAGCACCTGGGCGAAGTCGATGATCTGATCAATGCGCATGGCTGGTTCTCTTGTTTGTTTAATAAAATGAACATCAGTAGGCTTTTGGTGCCATTATGTCAAATATATTGATAATTAGGTCGCCAGTGGTTTAGGGTGGCAGGTGCCTGTGCGCGTAGCTCGCCCAGCCAGAATTTTTGACAGTGCCGGTGATCCCTCGTGCGGCACTGCACCTTAACAAGAGGAGGAGTTTCGTATGACCACCCTGACTCGTGCGGATTGGGAACAGCGTGCCCAACAACTGAAGATCGAAGGCCGCGCTTTCATCAATGGTGAATACACCGCCGCCGTTTCCGGCGCGACGTTCGAATGCCTCAGCCCGGTCGATGGCCGTCTGCTGGCGCACGTTGCCAGCTGTGATGAAGCCGATGCCCAGCGCGCCGTGGAAAACGCCCGCACTACTTTCGCGTCCGGCGTCTGGTCGCGCCTGGCCCCAGCCAAGCGCAAAGCCACCATGATCCGTTTCGCCGCCCTGCTCAAGGCGAACGTCGAAGAGCTGGCGCTGCTGGAAACCCTGGACATGGGCAAGCCGATCAACGATTCGCTGACCATCGACGTGCCAGGCGCTGCCCAAGCCCTGAGCTGGAACGGTGAAGCGATCGACAAGATCTACGACGAAGTCGCGGCTACCCCGCACGATCAGCTGGGTCTGGTGACCCGCGAGCCTGTGGGTGTGGTGGCCGCCATCGTGCCGTGGAACTTCCCGCTGCTGATGGCCTGCTGGAAGCTCGGCCCGGCGCTGGCCACCGGTAACTCGGTAGTGCTCAAGCCTTCGGAAAAATCGCCACTGACCGCCATTCGTATCGCCCAACTGGCAATTGAAGCCGGTATTCCGGCCGGCGTGCTCAACGTGCTGCCAGGCTACGGCCACACCGTCGGCAAGGCTCTGGCCCTGCACATGGACGTCGATACCCTGGTGTTCACCGGTTCGACCAAGATCGCCAAGCAATTGATGATCTACGCCGGTGAATCGAACATGAAGCGTGTCTGGCTGGAAGCCGGCGGCAAGAGCCCGAACATCGTCTTCGCCGACGCCCCGGACCTCAACGCCGCTGCCGAAGCGGCCGCCAGCGCCATCGCCTTCAACCAGGGCGAAGTCTGCACCGCCGGCTCCCGTCTGCTGGTCGAGCGTTCGATCAAGGACAAGTTCCTGCCACTGGTACTCGAGGCCCTCAAGGCCTGGAAGCCCGGCAACCCGCTGGACCCAGCCACCACTGTCGGTGCTTTGGTCGATAGCCAGCAGATGAACACCGTGCTGTCGTACATCGAAGCCGGTCACAGTGACGGCGCCAAACTGCTGGTCGGTGGCAAGCGTATCCTCGAAGAAACCGGTGGCACCTACGTCGAGCCGACCATTTTCGACGGCGTCAGCAACGCCATGCGCATTGCCAAGGAAGAAATCTTCGGCCCGGTACTGTCGGTGATTACTTTCGACAGCGTTGAAGAAGCGATCAACATCGCCAACGACACCCCGTACGGCCTGGCCGCCGGTGTGTGGACCGCCGACATCTCCAAGGCGCACCTGACCGCCAAGGCCCTGCGTGCCGGTAGCGTCTGGGTCAACCAGTACGACGGCGGCGACATGACCGCGCCGTTCGGTGGCTTCAAGCAGTCGGGCAACGGTCGTGACAAGTCCTTGCACGCGCTGGACAAGTACACCGAGCTGAAGGCGACCTGGATCAAGCTGTAAGCAGCTAGCCACCGCCCAACCCGGGCATCCTCTGTGGGAGCCGGCGTTGCCGGCGATGCGGCCTGTGTGGTCCGCATCGCTGGCAAGGCCAGCTCCCACAGTGGTTTGTGAAACCCGCAAAGGAGCGTGCAATGCGTTGGGGAACCTATTTCGCGGTGCTGACGGCGGTGCTCAGTGTCGGCCTGGCGCTGGGCGTGAGCATGCCGCTGGTGTCCTTGCGTCTGGAAAGCTGGGGCTACGGCAGCTTTGCCATTGGCGTGATGGCGGCGATGCCGGCGATCGGCGTATTGCTCGGCGCCAGCCTGTCCAGCCGGCTCGCCGCGCGTTTCGGCACTCCGGGGCTGATGCGTCTGTGCCTGTGGGCGGGTGCCGTGTCCATCGGCCTGCTGGCGCTGTTGCCCAGCTACCCGCTGTGGCTGGTGCTGCGCCTGCTGATCGGCATGATCCTGACCATCGTGTTCATCCTCGGCGAAAGCTGGATCAACCAGCTGGTGGTCGAGCAATGGCGCGGGCGCCTGGTAGCTTTGTATGGCAGCAGCTATGCCCTTAGCCAGTTGGCCGGGCCGTTGCTGCTGGGTGTATTGGGTTCGGAAGATGACCTCGGCTTCTGGATTGGCGCCGGTTTGCTGCTGGCAGCACCGCTGGTGTTGCTGGGGCGTGACGGAGCGCCAAGTGCAGAGGCGTGCAGCGTGACGTTATTCGATCTGATCGGTTTCTGTCGGCGCCTGCCGGTGATTGCCTGGGCGATCGCCCTGTTCGCTGCGTTCGAGGCGATGATCCTCACCCTGTTGCCGGTGTACTGCCTGCAGCAAGGATTCACCACCGAGATTGCCCTGTTCATGGTCAGCACCGTGGTGGTCGGCGATGCACTGCTGCAGTTGCCGATTGGCGCGCTGGCCGACCGCATGTCACGGCGCACTCTGTTCAGTGGCTGCGCACTGGCGCTGCTGGTGTCGAGCCTGGCGATTCCGCTGATGTTGCAGACCTGGCTGATCTGGCCACTGTGGGTGTTGTTCGGTGCCAGTGCCGGTGGCTTGTTCACCCTGTCGCTGGTGCTGATCGGCGAGCGCTACCGTGATGATGCGCTGGTGCGGGCCAACGCCCATGTCGCGCAGCTGTGGGGGATCGGTTGCCTGATCGGGCCGTTGGTTGCCGGTGCCGGCAGCCAGTGGGTCAGCGGTCATGCCTTGCCACTGCTGATGGCTGCGGGGGCTGCCGGCCTGGTGCTGCTTGCGCGGCGGCCGAATGCGTTCGAGCCAGCGCCGGTCTAGAGCATCCGCTCCAGGCCGACGGCCTTGCTGATCCAGGCGTTGAAGCGGCGCCAGAGGCCGCCGGGTTCGGTGGTCAGGGTGTGCAGCTGGTGATTGTCTTCGGTCACCCAGACCACCTCGCCGTTGACCAGCTTTGGCTGGTAACTGAGTGCCGGAGCCATGCCCTGGACTGCCAGGTCGCGGGTGTACTCGGCAAGCTCTGGGCTGTCGACCAGCACGCCGACTTCGGTGTTCCATAACACCGAGCGCGGGTCGAAGTTGAACGAACCGATGAAGGTCTTGCGCCGGTCGAAGATGATCGCCTTGCTATGCAGGCTTGAGTCGGAGCTACCGTAGATGCGCAGGGCGCGTTTCGAGCCGGGGTCGCCGGGCTGGCGACGCAGCTCATACAGATGCACGCCATGCTCCAGCAGCGCCCTGCGATAGGGTGCATAGCCACCATGTACGGCGGGTACGTCGGTGGCTTCCAGCGAGTTGGTCAGTAGTTTCACCGAGACACCGGCATCGGCGCGGCTGGTCAGGTACAGCAGGCCGGGTGCGCCCGGTACGAAGTAGGCCGAGATCAGGATCAGCTCGTGTTGCACGCCGTTCATGTCCGGGGCCAATTGATGGGTCATCAGCAGCTGAGGGTCTGGCTCATCGCGGGCCAGGACCTTGCTGGGTGCATCCCACAGCGCCTGGTTGTGGGCCCAGATCAATTCATTGCGCCAGATGCCCAGGCGCGGATTGGTCTTGTACGACATCAGGCGGTCATACAGCGCCTTGCGCTCGACTTCGGCTTCGGCCAGCGAGGCTTCCAGACGCTGGCGGCTGGCGCGCAGGTCATCGGCGTCAGGCTGGGTCATGAGGAAATCGCCGATTGGCCGGCTCAGGGCGCTGTTCCAGTATTGATCGAAGCTGTGCCCCAGTTGCTCGGCAACCGGCCCCACACCTAACAGGTCGATATCGGTGAAATTCAGGTTGGGCTCGGCGTCGAAGTACTCATCGCCAATATTGCGGCCGCCGACGATGGCCATGCTGTTGTCCACCAGCCACAGCTTGTTGTGCATGCGCCGGTGTTGCAGGCTGAGGTTGAACAGGCGGCCGAGCGCCCGGGTTACGCCGGTGCTGCGGCCCAGGTGCAGCGGGTTGAACACGCGGATGTGGATGTTCGGGTGCGCGGCGAGGGTGGCCATCTTGTCGTCGATGCCGTCGCTGGTGGTGTCGTCCAGCAGGATGCGAATCCGTACACCGCGGTCGGCAGCCTGCAGCAGCTCGTGGACCAGGGCGCGGGTGCTGAGACCGTCGTGGACGATGTAGTACTGCAGGTCGATGCTCGACTGGGCGTTACGGATCAGCTCGGCGCGGGCGCGAAACGCTTCGTTGCTGTTGGGCAACAGGCGAAAACCGGAGCGCCCCTCGTAGGCGGATGCCTGACGCTGCACCGAGCGACCGAAGGCCGAGTCGCTGGCGGGTAGCGCCTGACTGACTTCGCGCGGCTGGCTAACGCTGGCGCATCCATTCAGGCCGAGCATCAGCGACAGCAGCAAGGGCAGCGTGCGCGGGTTTATCAAGGCTGTGGGTCCTTCACGACGGGGCTTATGGATATCGACCGCGAGCGGCGGCGGAAAGTTACTCGTCGCTTGCGGCTTCGGCCAGTAGACGAATGGCGGTCTCGCCAACCTTGCGTACCGCCGCTTCGATCTCGGCGGTAGGACGGGCGGCGAAATTCATTCGCAGGCAGTTACGGTACTTGCCCGAGGCGGAAAAAATGCTGCCTACGGCAATCTGTACGCCTTGCCCTAGTAAAGCCCGGTTAAGACGCAGGGTGTCGAAACTTTCCGGCAATTCTATCCACAGCATGAAACCACCCTGCGGCCGGCTGGCGCGGGTGCCGGACGGAAAGTAGCGGGTGACCCAGTCGCTCATCTGGTCGCGGCTGCGCTGGTACTGGCTGCGCATGCGCCGCAGGTGCGGCTGGTAGTGCCCTGCTTCGATGAAGTCGGCGATGGCCAGTTGCGGTTGGGTCGCGGTGCAGCCGGTGCTGATGTATTTCATGTGCAGCACCCGCTCCAGGTAGCGGCCGGGAGCGACCCAGCCGATCCGCAGGCCCGGCGCCAGGGTCTTGGAAAACGAACTGCAGAGCAGCACCCGGCCGTCTTCGTCGAATGACTTGATCGTGCGCGGGCGCGGGTAGGTGTAGGCCAGATCGCCGTATACGTCGTCTTCGAGGATCGCCACATCGAAGCGTTGGGCCAGGGTCAGCAAGGCCTTCTTGCGCGCCTCGGGCATGATGTAGCCCAGCGGGTTGTTGCAGCTCGGGGTGATCTGGATGAGCTTGATCGGCCATTGTTCCAGGGCCAGCTCCAGGGCTTCTAGGCTGATGCCGGTGAGCGGGTCGGTGGGGATCTCCAGGGCTTTCATGCCCAGACCCTTGAGGGTCTGCATGGCGCCGTGAAAGCTCGGCGAGTCCACCGCGACGATATCGCCGGGCTGGCACACCGCGCGGATGCTGGTCGAGAGGGCCTCGTGGCAACCCGTGGTGACCACCAGATCGGCCGGGTCGAGGCTGCAGCCGGAATCGAGCATCAGCCGGGCGATCTGTTCGCGCAGGGCCAGGGTGCCGGAAATGGTGTCGTAATACAGCCCAGGCATGTCCTGGCGGCGGCTCAGCTGGGCCAGGCTGCGCAGCAGGGGCTTGAGGGTCGGGCTGTCGACGTCGGGCATGCCGCGGCCGAGTTGCACCACATCCTTGCTCGGCACGCTGCGAATCAGCTCGATGACCTGTTCCCATTGGGAAATTTCCACTGGCCGTTGCGCCGGCCGGCTGACGGCGGGCAGGGCAGGCAGGCTACGATCGGTGGGTACGAAGTAGCCGGACTTGGGCCGTGGCGCGGCCAGGCCATTGTCTTCGAGCAGGCGATAGGCCTGCTGCACGGTGCTCAGGCTGACGCCATGTTCCACGCTCAGGGCGCGTACCGACGGCAAGCGGTCACCGGGGCGGTACAGGCCTTGTTCGATGCGGGCGCTGAGCAGCTCGGCAAGGTTGACATAGAGGGTCACGGCATACTCCCGCAGCGAATGTTGGCTGACCACCGATACAGATGCTGAAAAAATACAGCATTCAGTCTGAAAACGGCCAATTCTGTATGGAAATAATAAATCTGCTTTGAATCTGTAATGCTTTTCCCCAAGCGCGCAAGCTTTTCCTACGGTTATCCAAACCCGGAGGAGTCAAGCAATGAGCGGTATGAGCGATGTGCGCCTGCAATTACACGCGGAAGAACTGAGCCGTGAACAGCGTTTGCAGCTGTTCAATGTACCGGCCGGGCTCGGGCGCTGGGGGTTGATGGCACACCGTTGGCACAGCCGCCGGGCACTGCTGGAGCTGACGCCCGAGCAGCTGCGCGATGTTGGCCTGACGGCGGAGCAGGCACGTGAGGAGGGGCTCAAGCCATTCTGGCGTGGCTGAGATCGGCAATTTGCAGCACCCCGGTGGGAGCGGGCTTGCCCCGCGATGCGGTGTGTCAGTGACATCGCATCGCGGGGCAAGCCCGCTCCCACCGGGGGGTTATCCACCTCAGACCAGCTCTTTGAGCCGGTGCCAGAGCATGCCCAGGGCCAGCAGCGGTGAACGCAGATGTTTGCCACCCGGGAAGGTGATGTGCGGGACCTTGGCGAACAGGTCGAAACGTCCGCTGTGCTGGCCGCTGATGGCCTCACCGAGCAACTTGCCCGCCAGGTGCGTGGCGTTGAGGCCGTGGCCGGAGTAGGCCTGGGCAAAGTACACGTTTGGCTGGTCCGGCAGGCGGCCAATCTGCGGCAGGCGATTGGCGCCGATGCCGATCATGCCGCCCCATTGGTAGTCGATGCGTACATTCGCCAGCTGCGGGAACACCTTGAGCATCTTCGGCCGCATGTACGCGGCGATATCTTGTGGATCGCGTCCGGAGTAATGGCAGGCGCCACCGAACAACAGGCGGCGGTCGGCAGAAAGGCGGTAGTAATCCAGGGCTACGCGCTGGTCGCAGACCGCCATGTTCTGCGGCAGCAGGTTGTGTGCCTGCGTTTCGCTCAAGGGCTCGGTGGCGATGATGTAGCTGCCCGCGGGCAGCACCTTGCCGCCCAGTTCGGCATTCAGGTCATTGAGGTAGGCGTTGCAGCCCAGCACCAGGGTGCTGGCTTGTACTGAACCTTGCGCCGTATGTACCCGCACCTGCGAGCCATAGTCGATGCGGGTGACCGCCGATTGTTCGAACAGGCGCACGCCGAGCTTGTTGGCCACCGCTGCCTCGCCCAAGGCCAGGTTCAGCGGGTGCAGATGACCCGAGCCCATGTCGATCAGGCCGCCGACATAGCGGTCGGAACCCACCACCGTGTGCATCTGCTCCGCTTGCACCAGACGCAATTCATGGCGGTAGCCCAGGCTGCGCAGTTCCTCGGCGTCTTCGGCGAAACCCTGCAGGTCTTTCGGTTTGTTGGCCAGGTCGCAGTAGCCCCAGGTCAGGTCGCAGCTGATCGCGTGGCGTTCGATGCGCTGGCGGACGATATCCACTGCTTCCAGGCCCATCAGTTTCAGCTCGCGCACGCCGTCGCTGCCCAGCACCGGGGCGAACTGATCAAGGCCGTGGCCGACGCCACGAATCAGTTGCCCGCCATTGCGCCCGCTGGCACCCCAGCCGATTTTGCGCGCTTCGAGAAGGATCACATTGAGGCCGCGTTCGGCCAGCTCGATCGCGGTGTTCAACCCGGAAAAACCGCCGCCAACCACACAGACATCGCAGCTCAACTCGCCCTGCAAACACGGATACTCCGGCTGGGGCAGGCTGCTGGCAGCGTAGTAGGAGGCGACGTGAGAAGCGGGTGATTGAACAGCGGCGCTCATGGATGAGTCCTGGCTTTAAGTGTTTGGAAAAATTGACGCAGGATAAGCTGCACTTTCGGCACCGGGCAACCATGGGGCAAAATAGCGGTCATTCCCGTTCTTCGCCGCAGGCCGCCATGAGTTGCAACAGCCACAAGATCCGTTTCCTGCGCGATCAGATCCCGTCGTTCGAGTGCGTCCCCGGTTGCCATGACTGCTGTGGGCCGGTGACCACCTCCTCGGAAGAAATGGCCCGCCTGCCGCGCAAAAGCGCCGCCGAGCAGGAGGCCGCCCTGGCCGAGCTGAACTGTGTGCACCTGGGGCCCAACGGCTGCACGGTGTACGAGGAACGGCCGCTGATCTGCCGGCTGTTCGGGACCACGCCGCGGCTGCCATGCCCCAACGGTCGCGGCCCGGCCGAAATGATCGATCCCCAGGCCGAGAAGCTGGTGCATCAGTACATCGCCAGCACCCGTCAGGTGCTGGTCTGAGCGTCAGTCCGGAATCGGCAGGCTGAGGCTCTCTTTGACCTCTTCCATGACAATGTAACTCTTCGATTCGCGCACATGCGGCAACTTCAACAGGATGTCGCCGAGCAGCTTGCGGTATGAGGCCATCTCCGAGATCCGCGCCTTGACCAGGTAGTCGAAGTCGCCGGAAACCAGGTGGCATTCCAGTACGTGGGGCAGCTTCAGCACCGCGCGGCGGAACTCTTCGAAGGTGTCGCCCGACTTGTAGTCCAGGCTGATCTCGACGAACACCAGCAGGCTGCCCTTGAGGTGCTGCGGGTTGAGCCTGGCGTTGTAGCCCATGATGATGCCTTCACGCTCCAGGCGCCGGACCCGTTCGGTGCAGGGCGTGGTCGACAGACCGACTTTCTCGCCCAGTTCAGTAAACGAGATCCGCCCATCCGCCTGCAGGATCCGTAGGATGTTGCGGTCGATCTTGTCCAGTTCACGTTTGCTTTGGTGCTGGGTTCTCATAGTGGATGCCCCTCCGTAAAAGCGTACCTTGCCGAGAATTCTCGCCAAATATAGGCTTTTATACAGTGAAATGCACTGGTCATACCTTCCTATACTGCGCGCATCTATGCCATTAACAACAAATGTCAGCGGTACGCTGCGTCGAGGGTAATCAACATGCGAGTTCTGGTACTTGGTAGCGGTGTGATCGGAACCGCCAGTGCCTACTATCTGGCACGGCAGGGTTTTGAAGTCGTCGTGGTCGACCGTCAACCGGCCGTCGCCATGGAAACCAGCTTTGCCAACGCCGGCCAGGTCTCGCCAGGCTACGCCTCGCCCTGGGCTGCGCCGGGCGTGCCGCTCAAGGCCATCAAGTGGCTGCTCGAGCGCCATGCACCCCTGGCAATCAAGGCCACCGCTGATATCGACCAGTACCTGTGGATGGCGCAAATGCTGCGCAACTGCACCGCCAACCGCTATGCCGTGAACAAAGAGCGCATGGTTCGCCTGTCCGAGTACAGCCGCGACTGCCTCGACGAGCTGCGCGCCGAAACCGGCATCGCCTACGAAGGCCGCACCCTGGGTACCACCCAGCTGTTCCGCACCCAGGCGCAGCTGGACAACGCTGCCAAGGATATCGCCGTCCTCGAGCAGTCCGGCGTGCCGTACGAAGTCCTCGACCGCGCAGGCATTGCCCGCGTCGAACCGGCCCTGGCCAACGTTACCGACATTCTCGCCGGCGCCCTGCGTCTGCCTAACGACCAGACAGGCGACTGCCAGCTGTTCACCACCCGCCTGGCGGAAATGGCGATCAAGCTCGGTGTCGAGTTCCGCTTCGGCCAGGATATTCAGCGCCTGGACTACGCCGGCGACCGCATCAATGGTGTGTGGATCGACGGCAAGCTGGAAACCGCCGACCGCTACGTGCTGGCGCTGGGCAGCTACTCGCCGCAATTGCTCAAGCCGCTGGGCATCAAGGCCCCGGTCTATCCGCTCAAGGGCTACTCGCTGACGGTGCCGATCACCGACCCGGCCATGGCCCCGACTTCGACCATTCTCGACGAGACCTACAAGGTCGCGATCACCCGTTTCGACAACCGCATCCGTGTTGGCGGCATGGCTGAAATCGCTGGTTTTGACCTGTCGCTGAACCCGCGTCGACGCGAAACCCTGGAGATGATCGTCAATGATCTTTATCCTCGCGGCGGCGACCTGAGCCAGGCCAGTTTCTGGACCGGCCTGCGTCCGACCACCCCGGACGGTACGCCGATCGTCGGTGCCACGCCGTTCCGCAACCTGTTCCTCAACACCGGTCACGGTACACTGGGCTGGACCATGGCCTGCGGTTCCGGTCGCTTGCTGGCCGATCTGATCGCGCGCAAAAAGCCGCAGATCAGTGCCGAAGGTCTCGATATCTCTCGTTACGGAAAACATCAGGAGCCTGCAAAACATGGCAATCCAGCGCCAGCTCACCAATGAGCGCATGAGTCAGATCGTTACCCACAATGGCACCGTCTACCTGGCGGGCCAGGTGGGCGACGACATGAATGCCGGGATTGAGCAGCAGACCCGTGAAACCCTGGCCAACATCGAGCGCCTGCTGGACCTGGCGGGCACCGACAAGAGCCGTCTGCTCTCGGTGACCATCTACCTGAAGGACATCGATGCGCACTTCCAGGGCATGAACAGTGTCTGGGACAGCTGGTTGCCGAAAGGCGTCGCACCTGCGCGCGCCACCGTTGAAGCCAAGCTGTGCGAGCCGGAAATCCTCGTCGAACTGTCGGTGGTCGCCGCACTGCCGTAATCGCAATCCCTCACCCGGTGCCGCTGGCGGCCCATCAGCTGCGATTGAGCACCGGGCTTTTTACTTCCAACCAGACTGCCCAGAAGGCTGCCGTCATGCGTCCTGCCCGTGCCCTTATCGATCTCCAAGCCCTGCGTCACAACTATCAACTTGCCCGCGAACTGACCGGTGCCAAAGCCCTGGCCGTGATCAAGGCCGATGCCTATGGTCATGGTGCGGTGCGCTGCGCGCTGGCGCTTGAGCAGCAGGCCGATGGTTTTGCCGTGGCTTGCATCGAAGAGGCGCTGGAGTTGCGCGCGGCCGGCATCAAGGCGCCGGTGTTGCTGCTCGAAGGCTTTTTTGAAGCCAGCGAATTGCCGCTGATCGTCCAGCACGACCTGTGGTGCGTGGTGCATTCGCTGTGGCAGCTCGAAGCCATCGAGCAGGCACAGCTGAGCAAACCGATCACCGTGTGGCTCAAACTCGACTCGGGCATGCACCGGGTTGGCCTGCATGTCAAGGACTATCAGGCCGCTTACCAGCGTCTGCTGGCCAGCGGCAAGGTCGCGCGCATCGTGCTGATGAGCCACTTCGCCCGTGCCGATGAACTCGACAGCGCAGCCAGCAATGAACAGCTTGCGGTGTTCCAGGCAGCACGCCAGGGCCTGACTGCCGAGGTCAGCCTGCGCAACTCGCCGGCCGTGCTCGGCTGGCCGAACATGCCCAGTGACTGGGTGCGTCCAGGCCTGATGCTGTATGGGGCGACGCCGTTCGAAGTGCCACAGGCAGAGGCCGCACGGCTGCAGCCGGTGATGACGGTGCAATCGCGGGTAATCAGCGTACGTGAGCTGCCGGCCGGTGAGCCGGTGGGTTATGGCGCCAAGTTCATCAGCCCGCGGCCGACCCGGGTTGGTGTCGTGGCGATGGGTTATGCCGATGGTTATCCACGCCAGGCGCCAAACGGCACCCCGGTACTGGTGGCCGGCAAGCGCACCCAGCTGATCGGCCGGGTATCGATGGACATGCTCTGCATCGACCTCACCGACGTGCCGGAAGCCGGCCTGGGCAGCCCGGTGGAGTTGTGGGGCAAAAACGTGCTGGCCAGTGAAGTGGCACTGCATGCCGGCAACATCCCTTACCAGATCTTCTGCAACCTCAAGCGCGTACCGCTGGACTACAGCGGCGATTAACACGCGAAAGCGGACAGGCTGCGGGTCGAAGTGTTGTAAATACTGAACGCTGTTGCGATGATAACGTTCAATTTCGACCCCACTCGTTCGTTTAGGAGGGCTCCAGCATTGGACGTCGGTGAACGACTGCAAGCCATTCGCAAGCTCAAGGGCCTGTCCCAGCGTGAACTCGCCAAACGTGCGGGCGTCACCAACAGCACGATCTCGATGATCGAGAAGAACAGCGTCAGCCCTTCCATCAGCTCGCTGCGTAAAGTGCTGGGCGGTATTCCCATGTCCATGGTCGAGTTCTTCTCTGAAGAACTGCAGCCGGAAAACCCCACGCAGATCGTCTACAAGGCCCACGAGCTGATCGATATCTCCGACGGGGCAGTGACCATGAAGCTGGTCGGCAAGGCGCACCCGAGCCGGGCCATCGCGTTTCTCAACGAGGTCTACCCACCGGGTGCCGATACTGGTGAAGAAATGCTCACCCATGATGGTGAAGAGACCGGCATTCTTCTCGAAGGTCGCCTGGAGCTGGTGGTCGGCCTGGAAACTTTTATTCTCGAAGCGGGCGACAGCTACTATTTTGAAAGTACCAAGCCGCACCGTTTCCGTAATCCGTACGATGAGCCAGCCCGGCTGATCAGTGCGGCGACCCCGGCCAACTTCTAAGGCGTACAGCGCGGCGGATTGTCGCGGCTAAGACCCTTTGGACATTAGGGTTGTTTCGGTATGGCAGGGTTCCCGTTATACTTGCGCCGCCTGCGAAACCGTGGCCGCGGGCGTGACTAGCCACCATGAGGGTGTACGTGTGAATCTAATCAAGAAAATGCTGGCCGTACCAGCTGCCGTATTGGCCCTTTGGGCAGTCAGCGCACAAGCTGCGACCAACGACGACATCGCCAAGCGACTGGAACCGGTCGGCCAGGTGTGTGTCCAGGGGCAGGAATGCAAGGGTATGGAAGTGGCTGCCTCCGCGGGTGGCGGCGGTGCCAAGACCCCGGATGAAATCATCGCCAAGCACTGCAATGCTTGCCACAGCACTGGGCTGCTCGGCGCACCGAAGATCGGCGACACTGCTGCCTGGAAAGAGCGTGCCGACCACCAGGGTGGTCTGGACGGTATCCTCGCCAAGGCTATCACCGGTATCAATGCCATGCCGCCCAAAGGCACCTGTGCAGACTGCTCGGATGACGACCTGAAAGGCGCCATCAAGAAGATGTCCGGCCTGTAAGCCTGCGCTTCGCCAACAAAGCCCGCCCTGTGCGGGCTTTGTCGTTTTTAGCGCTGGCCTGCGGAGCAAACTCGGGCCATGCTCGGTCGAACCTGCATGGATGACCGGGAGGCGCAGATGGCGCAAAGCTGCTCGATCGAAAAGGCCGTAGAGGAAGTGCTGGCGCGCTTGCCCGCACATATCCACATGGGCTTGCCGCTGGGCCTTGGCAAACCCAACGCCTTCGTCAACGCGCTGTATGCGCGCATCCGCCAGTTACCTGAACGGCGTCTGACGATCTATACCGCCCTGAGCCTGGGCAGGCCCGATCTGGGCGACGGCCTGCAACGGCGCTTTCTCGAACCCTTTATCGAGCGCGTGTTCGGCGACTATGAAGAGCTCGAGTACCTGAATGACCTGCGCAACGATCGGCTGCCGGCGAACATTCGCGTCGAACAGTTTTTCATGCAGCCCGGCAGCCTGCTGCACAGTGCCACGGCCCAGCAGGACTATGTCAGCAGCAACTACAGCCACGCCGCGCGGGACATCAATGCCAAAGGCCTGAACCTAGTGGCCCAGCTGGTGGCTGAAGATCCCCGGCACCCGGATCAGTTGAGTCTGAGTTGCAACCCGGACATCACCCTCGACCTGTTACCGATGATCGAGCGCCGGCGCGCCGCCGGGGAAACCATCCTGCTGTTGGGCCAGGTGCATGCCGAGCTGCCTTACATGCCAGGCGCCTCGGAGTTACCGCGCCAGGATTTCGATGTGCTGATCGATACGGTTGAGCAGCGGCGACTGTTCTCGACGCCGAACATGCCGGTCACCACCCAGGATCATTTCATCGGCCTGCACGCCAGCACCTTGGTGCACGACGGCGGCACCTTGCAGATTGGCATTGGCGCCATGGGCGATGCGCTGACCGCTGCACTCCTGGCCCGACAGGCTGAAAGTGAAGCGTACCAGGCGTTACTCGCAGACATGGATCTTCAGCCCTGGCAGCAACTGATCGCCCGCGAAGGTGGCACCGAGCCCTTTGCCCACGGGCTGTATGGCTGCAGTGAGATGTTCGTCAACGGCCTGTTGGCACTGCTGGACGCGGGCATCATCCGGCGCCCGGTCGATGGCGGGGTGTTGGTGCATGGTGGCTTCTTCCTCGGCCCTCGGGCGTTCTACCAGCGCTTGCGCGACATGCCACTCGACGCCCGCAAACGGATTGAGATGCGCGCTATCAGCTACATCAACGAGCTGTACGGCCAGGAGTCGCTCAAACGTTCGCAGCGCCTCGATGCACGCTTTATCAACACAGTGTTCACCATGACGCTGATGGGCGCCGGGGTTGCTGACCAGCTGGAAGATGGAAGGGTGCTCAGCGGTGTCGGCGGGCAATACAACTTCGTTGCCCAGGGGCATGCCCTGGAGGGCGCGCGCTCGATTCTGCTGCTGCGCAGCTGGCGCGAAGCGGGCGGTGAGGTCAGCTCCAACCTGGTGTGGAAGTACGGCCATTGCACTATTCCCCGGCACCTGCGTGATGTGGTGGTTACCGAATACGGTATTGCTGACCTGCGTGGGCAGACCGATAGCGAAACCATTCAGCGATTGCTGGCGATCTGTGATTCACGCTTTCAGCCCGGGCTGATCGAGCAAGCGCAGAAGGCCGGCAAGCTACCGTCCGGATTCAAGCTGGCGGCGCGCTTTACCGATAACACGCCGCAACGGTTGCAGCAGTTGCGTAACGCACATGGGCGGTTGTTCCCCGAGTATCCGTTGGGCAGCGACTTCAGCGATGAGGAGCGTGATCTGTTACGAGCGTTGAACTGGCTCAAGAGCAAATTCAAGTTGAGCGAAGTGCTGGAGCTGGGCAGGGCGGCACTGGACGCACCGGCGCCCGAGGCTTATCCACAACAGCTGGCGCGCATGGGGCTGGCGCAGCCGCAGGGGCTGAAGGAGGAGCTGTATCAGCGGCTGTTGCTGGCGGGGTTGCAGGCTACAGCGGTCGCTTGAGGGCCAATCGCCGGCAAGGCCGGCTCCCACAAAGGTTCAGGGTTAACCCCGTTCCCTGTGGGAGCCGGCATTGCCGGCGATGGGATCGACGCCAATTACTCGATGAAAGTAACCACGCCATCCTTCAGCGACTTGACCCGCGCCAGCGATTCAACGCGGTAGCCCTGGCTGTCCAGTTCGGCACGGCCGCCCTGGAACGACTTCTCGATGACGATACCCAGGCCGGCAACGGTGGCGCCGGCTTGCTTGATGATCGAGATCAGCGCCTGGGAGGCTTTGCCATTGGCCAGGAAGTCGTCGATCACCAGCACGCGGTCGCTGCTGTTGAGGTGGCGCGGGGAGATCGCCACGGTGTTTTCAGTCTGCTTGGTGAAAGAGTACACCGAGGCGGTCAGCAGGTTCTCGGTCAGGGTCAGCGACTGGTGCTTGCGCGCGAAAATCACTGGGACACCCAGCTTCAGGCCGGTCATCACCGCCGGGGCGATGCCCGAGGCTTCGATGGTGACGATCTTGGTGACGCCGGAGTCGGCGTACAGCCGGGCGAATTCGTCGCCAATCAGTTGCATCAGCGCAGGGTCGATCTGATGGTTGAGAAACGCATCGACTTTGAGAACCTGATCGGAAAGCACGATGCCTTCTTCGCGAATCTTCTGGTGCAGTGCTTCCACTGTGGTATTTCCTCGATGTAGCAAGAGTGGCTACGGCAATGCGCCGCAGCAAAGGTTGATTATCTAACGTTTCAGCATGGCGCGGATATCGGCCAGTGCATTATTGCCGCGCGCCGCCTTCACTTCGGTGGGCGCATCGTCCAGGCCTTCCCAGGCCAGGTCATCGTCGGGCAGCTCGTCAAGGAAGCGGCTCGGCGCGCAATCGATGATCTCGCCGTACTGCTTGCGCTTGGCGGCAAAGGTGAAGGCCAGGGTCTGGCGCGCGCGGGTAATGCCCACGTAGGCAAGACGCCGTTCTTCTTCGATGGTGTCGGCTTCGATGCTGGAACGGTGGGGAAGAATCTCTTCTTCCATGCCCATGATGAACACATAGGGGAATTCCAGGCCCTTGGAGGCATGCAGGGTCATCATCTGCACGCCCTCGGCGCCGTCTTCTTCCTCCTGCTGACGTTCGAGCATGTCACGCAGGACCAGCTTGCCGATGGCTTCCTCGATGGTCATCTCGCCGTCTTCGTCCTTCTCCAGGGTATTTTTCAACGCCTCGATCAGGAACCAGACGTTACCCATGCGAAAGTCCGCAGCCTTGTCGCTGGAGCTGTTGGTGCGAATCCAGTTTTCGTAGTCGATATCGGTGACCATGCCACGCAGGGCGGCAATCGGGTCTTCCAGCGCCACCTGCTCGCGGACCTTGTCCATCCAGCGTTTGAAACGCTGCAGACGGTCGGTGAAGCGGCTGTCCAGATGCTCGCCGAGGCCCAGCTCCTCGCTGGCGGCGTACATCGAGATCTTGCGTTCGGTGGCGTAGTTGCCGAGCTTTTCCAGGGTGGTCGAGCCGATTTCCCGGCGCGGTACGTTGATCACGCGCAGGTAGGCGTTATCGTCGTCCGGGTTCACCAGCAAGCGGAAATAGGCCATCAGGTCTTTTACTTCCTGACGTCCGAAAAAGCTGTTGCCGCCGGACAGGCGGTAGGGCACCTGATGGTGCTGCAGCTTCAGTTCGATCAGTTTGGCCTGGTAGTTGCCGCGGTACAGAATCGCAAAATCACTGTAAGGGCGGTCGGTGCGCAGGTGCAGGCTGAGAATTTCCATGGCCACCCGCTCGGCCTCGGATTCCTCGTTCTTGCAGCGGATCACGCGGATCTCGTCACCGTGGCCCATCTCGCTCCACAGCTGCTTCTCGAACGCATGCGGGTTGTTCGAGATCAGCACGTTGGCGCAGCGCAGGATGCGGCTGGTGGAGCGGTAGTTCTGCTCGAGCATTACCACCTTCAGCGACGGGTAATCCTCTTTGAGCAGCATCAGGTTTTCCGGGCGCGCACCACGCCAGGCGTAGATCGACTGGTCGTCGTCACCGACCACGGTGAACTGGTTGCGCGTGCCGATCAGCATTTTCACCAGCAGGTACTGGCTGGCGTTGGTGTCCTGGTATTCGTCGACCAGCAGGTAACGCACCTTGTTCTGCCATTTTTCCAGGATGTCGACGTGCTCCTCGAACAGCTTCACCGGCAGCAGGATCAGGTCGTCGAAGTCCACCGCGTTGAACGCCTTGAGCGTGCGCTGGTAGTGCGCGTAGACCACGGCGGCGGTCTGTTCCTTGGGGTTGCGCGCCTTTTCCAGGGCCTCGGGCGGCAGGATCAGGTCGTTTTTCCAGGCGCCGATCATGTTCTTGATCTCGTCGACACCGTCGTCGCCCGAGTATTCCTTCTGCATGATGTCGGTCATCAGCGCTTTGACGTCAGTCTCGTCAAAGATCGAGAAGCCCGGCTTGTAGCCCAGTCGCTGATGTTCCTTGCGGATGATGTTCAGGCCCAGGTTGTGGAAGGTCGACACGGTCAGGCCGCGCCCCTCGCCTTTGCGCAGCAGGGTGCCGACCCGCTCTTTCATCTCACGTGCGGCCTTGTTGGTGAAGGTCATGGCCACGATGTACTGCGCACGGATGCCGCAATTCTGGATCAGGTGCGCAATTTTGCGGGTGATCACGCTGGTCTTGCCGGAACCGGCACCGGCGAGCACCAAAAGAGGGCCGCCGACGTAGTTCACGGCTTCTTGTTGCCGGGGATTGAGTCGGGACATGACGAAAACCGGGGTCGCTAGAAAAATAGCCGCGCATTTTAGCAGGGGTGGAAGGATTCTGCCGCGACCGTCTGACAGTGTGACGTACCACGCGATCTAAATTTGCCGGTTTTGTTACTTTCCCGCAGGATGCGTGGCGAAACCGCGGGATGTCGGCAATGGAATGGCTCGATGTTAAGTGAAAATCATTTTCACTAATGGTTTAGGATGAGCCTCTCGCTGCCCATTGTCATATGACTGTGTCCACGTCCTAAGGAGCCAGCTTGTCTACGCCTGTCGAACCCTTGCGTTTGCTCTTGCTGGCTGACGAGCCCGAATGGGCCGCCACCTTGCGTGATTGCCTGGTGCCGCTGGCGGGCAGTGCGGTGCTGTTGACCGCACCGAACTGGGACGCAGTCGACAGCCTGTTTGGCAATGACCGCAATGCCGTGGTGCTGGCTACTCCGCAGCTGCAGCCGGCACCTGGCCGTTGCATTTTGCCGATGGTGTTGCTGCTTGAGCATGAGCCGCAGGTGCCACCGCCGGGCGTCAGCGACTGGCTGGTGCTTGACCAGCTTGGCCCCGATACCTTGCGCCGCAGCCTGCGTCATGTGCGCGAGCGTGGCGTGCTGGAGGCTACCCTGCTGCGCCTGGCCGAACAGGATCCGCTGACCGGCATCGCCAACCGCCAGGGCTTCCAGACCCTGCTGGCCGCGCGCCTGGCCGACAACGACGGACGCGGGGTGGCCCTTGGTCACCTGGACCTGGACAACTTTCGCCGGGCCAACGATGCGCTCGGTCACCAGGCCGGTGACCGGCTGATCCTGCAGGTGGTCGGGCGCCTGAAAAGCCAGCTTGAAGCCGGCGATCAGGTGGCCCGCCTGGGCAGCGACGAATTCGCGCTGCTGATCGATACGCGCCGCGAGCCACAACGCGCCGAATGGATGGCTGAACGTATTACCGAGGCTTTGGCCGAACCTTACTGGGTCGACGGCGAGAGCCTGTTGCTCGGCTGTAGCCTGGGTGTCGCCCATGCCCGCGCCCAAGGCGGTGCAGACCCATTGATGTGGCACGCGCACATTGCCATGCAACAGGCCAAGGGCACCCAGGGCTGCACCTTTCATGTCTTCAATGAACGCATCAACCGTAACGCGCGCAGCCTCGCCGATCTGGAAAGCGAGCTGCGCCGCGCCTTGCGTCGCGACGAACTGGAGCTGCACTACCAGCCGCGGCTGGACATGGCCGACGGCCGTATCGTCGGTCTGGAGGCACTGGTGCGCTGGCGCCACGCCGAGCGCGGTTTGCTGCCGCCCAGCGAGTTCGTGCCGCTGGCCGAGCAGAGCGGGTTGATCGTGCCCTTGGGCTATTGGGTGATTTCCCGTGCCTTGCGCGACATGCAGGCGCTACGTGAGCAGGGTCTGGCGCCGCTGCACATGGCGGTAAACCTGTCGTTCCGCCAGTTTCAGGACAGTCAGCTGCTGGCCACTTTGAGCCGATTGATCATCGAGCATGGCGTCGATGCGCGCTGGCTGGAGTTCGAGCTTACCGAAACCGCGGTGATGCGCCGCAACGATCTGGTCGAGCAGACCATGGACGCCCTGGGTCGTCTGGGCGTGCGCTTTTCTCTCGATGACTTTGGTACCGGCTTTTCCTCCTTCGTCCACCTCAACAGCCTGCCGATCACCTTGCTCAAGGTCGATCGCAGCTTTGTCGGCGGCATGGAAAAGCGTGAAGAGAACCGCAAACTGGTGCACGCCATGATCAACCTGGCGCACAACCTCAACCTGGAGGTGGTGGCCGAAGGCGTGGAAACCCCGGAACAGATGGACCTGTTGCGCAGTTTCAACTGTGATCAGGTGCAGGGTTTCCTGATCAGCCGGCCGTTGCCGATCGATGAGTTGATGGCGTTTTTGCTGAGTGGCTCGGCGCGGCAGTCGGTAGCTTTGTAACCCCATCGCTGGCAAGGCCAGCTCCCACAAGGATCTCTGTCATCTGGGCAGTGTGGGAGCCGGCCTTGCCGGCGATGAGGCCCTTCAACTCACTGAAGTTGCTGCGTTGTTCACGCTACCCGAGCGGCCCAGCATTCGCTTCATCCGCCACTCGAACGCCAGCGTCAGGCTCACCGCCGCACACGCCAGGCCCAGCGCCAGCCCCCACCACACGCCCACTGCGCCCCAGCCCAGGGTAAAGGCCAGCAACCAGGCCGCCGGGGCGCCGATCACCCAGTAGCAGAACAGCCCGACCAGGAAGGTGGTCTTGGCATCCTTGAGCCCGCGGATCGAGCCCATGGCGATGGTCTGCACGCCGTCAAACAGCTCGAACCATGCCGCGACCATCAACAGGCTCACGGCCAGCTGGATGATATCGGCAAAGGCCGGGTCACCGTGGTCGAGGAACAGCCCTACCAACGGGTCCGGCAGCAGCCAGAACAGGATGGCGAACATCAGCATCATCGCCGCGCCAAAACCGATCCCGACGCGGCCGGCGTGGCGTGCGCCAAGCAGGTTACCGGCACCGTAATACAATCCCACGCGCATGGTTACGGCATACGACAACCCCGCCGGAATCATGAACGCCGTGGAAACGATCTGCAGGGCGATCTGGTGGGCGGCAAGTTCGGTGCTGCCGAGCACACCCATGCACAGCGCGGCAAAGGCGAACAGGCCGACTTCCACGGTGTAGGTGCCGCCAATCGGCAGGCCCAGGCGCCACAATTCGCGCAAGGCTGGCCAGGAAGGACGGCTCAGGCCCTTGGCAATCGGGTAGGGCGCATAGGCCGGGTGCCAGCGGATGTACAGGGCCATGGCCACGGCCATGCAGTTGGCCACGATGGCGGTGACCAGGCCGATACCCACCAACCCCAGTTTCGGCAGGCCGAACATGCCCTCGATCAGCGCATAGTTGAGCAGGAAGTTGGCCACGGTACCGACCAGGCTGATGACCATCACCGGCGTTGAGCGGCCGATGGCGCTGGTAAAACCACGCAGGGCCATGAAGCTCAGGTAGCCGGGCAGGGCGAAGGGCAGCAACAGCAGGAACTGGGCGGCCGCCTCGACGTTGGCAGGGCTCTGGCCGAGCAGCAACAGCACCGGTTCCAGATTCCACAGCGCCAGCGCCGCCACCAGGGCCATGGCCCAGGCCAGCCACAACCCGGCCTGGGTCAGGCGGGTGGCGCCGACGGTGTCACCGGCGCCCTTGCGAATCGCCACCAGGGTGCCGACTGCAGCGATTACCCCCAGGCAAAAGATCGACACGAACGAATAGCTCGCCGCGCCCAGGCCACCGCCCGCCAGGGCCTGTGGGCTGATGCGGGCCATCATCAGGGTGTCGGTCAGCACCATCAGCATGTGCGCCAGTTGCGAGGCGATCAGGGGACCTGCCAGGCGCAACAGGGCCTTGAGTTCATGAGTGGGTGCGGCCTGCATTGAATCGTCCTTTTCTGGCACTGCATGGGGGAAAGCTTGAAATTCTCATCCTTTATACGGTTATTCGCAAAAGGATAAAAACGATCCGTGGCATGATTAAAACTCATGTCAGTATGATCTGGTGAATTGCCCAGGGCACCTGCAGAGGATTTGTCCATGTCCCGTCGTTTACCGCCGTTGTATGCCTTGCGGGCCTTTGAAGCGGCTGCCCGGCACAGTTCCTTCACGCGCGCCGGGGATGAGTTATCGATCACCCAGAGCGCAGTCAGCCGTCATATCCGAACGCTCGAAGAACATTTCGCCTGCCGTTTGTTCGTGCGCAATGGCCGCAGCCTGCAACTGAGCGAAGCGGCCCGGCTGTTGCTGCCGGGCGTACGAGAAGGCTTTGCCGCCCTGGAGCGTGCCTGCAATACGTTACGAAGCGAAGACGACATCCTGCGCATGAAAGCGCCTTCGACCCTGACCATGCGCTGGTTGCTGGCGCGGCTCAGTCGCTTTCGTCATCTGCAACCGGGCAATGAAGTGCAGCTGACCAGCGCCTGGATGGATGTCGATCATGTCGACTTCAACCATGAGCCCTTTGATTGTGCGGTATTGCTTGGGGATGGGCATTTTCCGCCGGACTGGGAAGTGGCCCGGCTGTTTTCCGAGCTGCTGATCCCGGTTGGGGCGCCCGATTTACTGGAAGAGGGCCCTTGGGACGCCAAGCGCCTGGCCGGTATCGAGCTGTTGCACCCGACACCGGACAAGCGTGACTGGCGCAGTTGGCTGGCGCGCATGGGTCTGACCGACAAGGTCTCGCTCAAGGGCGGTCAGGTGTTCGATACCCTGGAGCTGGGGATGATCGCCGCTGCGCGGGGTTACGGGGTGTCGATGGGTGATCTGTTGATGGTCGCCGAAGACGTGGCTCAGGGGCGTTTGAGCCTGCCCTGGCCGACGGCGGTGGCCAGTGGTCTGGATTATTACCTGGTGTGGCCGAAAACCCGCCCGGGGGGTGAGCGGTTGCGGCGGTTGAGTGATTTTCTTCAAGGCGAGGCTGATGCGATGGACCTGCCGCAGGTGCAGGTCCTGAGGTAGCTATCGCGGGGCAAGCCCGCTCCCACCGGGATCATTCCCACCTCTGTGGGAGCGGGCTTGCCCCGCGAAGAGGCCCTTACAGCCAAGGCAGATCCAGCGCCCGAGCACAGGCCTGCAACGACCGCTGCTGACTCTGCGCATACAGCGCCAGTTCGTCCTGCACCGGCTTACCCAGCGCCTGCTCGAAGGCATCGCGGTTAGCATTGCTGCCGTACTCGCTCTGCGCAACATCCCCCAGGTTGGACTGGAAGATCCCCGCCGCACTGACCGGCAAAAAGTCCTCATACACCAGCGCTTCGAAATGCACATGGCCGGCATCGATCAGGCCGTTCAGCGAGGTAGGACGATCTACGTCGCCACGTGCCGCCAGGCCGCGTTCGGTGGGGAAATAGCGGAAGTACGCCAGGCCCTGCTCACGCATCTGCGCGAGGTCGTCCGGGAAGGCCTGGAAGCTGTCTTTGAGCAACTGCATGTAGCGCTCGGCGTTGGCTTCTGCCGGTACGCCGCCCAAGGCATCGCGGGCGCTATCAAGCAGCTGGTCATACAGCTGGCGGCCTTTGGGCGTCAGCGCTGCACCACGCTGCTCGATCTCGCCGAAGCGGGCGGTGTGACTGCCGCCCGTCGCACCTTGTTGATCACTGAACGCGACCTTTTCCTGCAGCGCCTTGAAGCTGGTCTGACGCAGCAGGATCGGGTAGCGACGCGGCGGCGGGCCTTCGATCACCGCCTTGGGAGGAATGCCCTTGGCCGGCATGCCCAGCTGGATCGCATCGATGTCCAGCGTGCGCGGGGTCAGATGGTTGATATGCGGGCCTTTGAAGGCCACCACATCGGCGATCAGCCGGTGTTGATCATGCAACTGTTGGTACTGCTCGGCCGTTACCGTGGCATCGTGGTGCCAGCGGAAGGTGTGCAGGGCTTCATCAACAAAGCTACGGGCATCGTCGGCGTTGAGGCCACCATCACGCTCGAACTGCTGAATCAGCTCCAGGGCGCGCGGAGTGAAGATCTGCCGTTTGGCGAGGATCTGCCGGGACAGTTCGCGCAGGGCCGGGTTGTCGATCAACTCCAGGCGCAGCAGCGAGGTGAAAACCCGGAACGGGCTGATATGCAGCGATTGTTCGTGAACGGCGCGAAATGCCGTGGAATGCACCGGCACCCCGGCCGAACTGAGGTCGTAATAACCCACCGGATGCATACCCATCACCGCAAACAGGCGGGCGATGGTCGCCAGTTCTTCGGCTGTACCGACGCGGATGGCACCATGACGCTCCTGGTCCAGGCGTTCGATTTCGCCGGTCCAGCGCAGGGCCTGGGCCACTTGTGGCTGCTCGGCCATGACCTGCTGGTTGATTTCGCTCACCAGCGACAACAGGGTGCCGTACAGCGGCACTTCCTGTTTGTACATGAGCGACATGGCGGCGGAAAACTGCGCGCGAATGCTGTCCGGGCTGACGAAATCTTGAGCGGGCATCGAAAGCTTCCTGGTGAAGTGGGCACCCCTACATGAAAGCGAGGAATGCACGACTCCCGCAAGCGAAAAAAAGTCGATGAGTCATTCCGTGATTTCTTGACCTTTTGGCGCCAGCTCGGCGGCGATCCAATCGACCAGTGCCCGTACCTTGGGCACTTCCGCCGCGTGCTCGGCAAACGCCAGAAAGTGCGAGCCGTTGCTGCGCATGCTGTGCTGCCAGGGCACGACCAGTTTGCCTTCGGCCAACTCCTGCGCTACCAGGTAACGCGGCACCAGGGCCACGCCACAACCGGACTGGGCGGCGCTCAGGCTCATATAGAAGGTGTCGAAGCGCGGCCCGTGGTAGCTGTGAGGCGAATGCAGACCTTGTTCGAGGAACCATTCGTGCCAGGCCTCCGGGCGCGAAGTGCTTTGCAGCAGCACCAGCTCGGCCAGTTCGCTGGCGTCGTTCAAGGTGCGGCCCTGCAACAATTCCGGCGCGCACACCGGCACCACCTCTTCGCCGAACAGTTCGACGCAGGTCGCCCCGGGCCAGGTGCCCTGGCCGTAGAAAAACACCACGTCGGCCTTGCCCTGCAGCAGGGCGAAGGGCTCCATCTCATTGCGGATATCCAGGTGGATATTGGGGTGGCGCTTGCCGAAGCCTTTGAGGTGCGGAATCAACCAGCGCACGCCAAAACTCGGTTGAGTGGCTACCTTCAATACTTCGGTTTGTTCGCCATAGGAGAGGATGTAGCGGCTGGACATGTCGACCTGGGTGAGGATCTTGTTGACCTCGGCCAGGTAAAGCGCGCCTGCTGGTGTCAGCTGCAGGCGGCGGCGAATGCGCAGGAACAGGTGATGACGCAGCATCTCTTCAAGCTGCGCCACCTGTTTGCTCACCGCGCTCTGGGTCAGGTGCAGTTCTTCGGCGGCGCGGGTGAAGCTCAGGTGCCGGGCGGCAGCCTCGAAGCACTGCAGGGCGGCCATCGATGGCACCAGACGTTTGGACATGGCGGTCTCTAAGCGGGTAGATCATTACCTGGCGGAATGATATGCAGAATAAAGGTCGTTTGTTGCGCCAGAGTGATCGGATTAATACTGATCCGGATCACTAATTCAACCACTCATCGCATGCAGGAGAAGAAAATGGTTGATGGACTGCTTGACCGCCTCGGTGTCCCGGCCAGTGCCTACACCCACGGCAACCATCCCGTTCACACCCCTATCGATGGCAGCGCGATTGCCTCGGTGCACCTGGAAAGCAAAGCCCAGGTCGTGGCCAAGATCGACAAGGCCGAGCAGGCCTTCCAGGCCTGGCGCAATGTGCCGGCGCCGCGTCGCGGTGAGCTGATTCGCCTGTTTGGCGAAGTGCTGCGGGAAAATAAAGCGGCGCTGGGCGAACTGGTGTCCGTCGAAGCCGGCAAGATCACCCAGGAAGGTCTGGGCGAAGTGCAGGAAATGATCGACATCTGCGACTTCGCCGTGGGCCTGTCGCGCCAGCTGTACGGCCTGACCATCGCCTCCGAGCGCCCAGGCCACCACATGCGTGAAACCTGGCACCCGCTGGGTGTGGTCGGGGTTATCAGTGCTTTCAACTTCCCGGTTGCGGTGTGGGCCTGGAACACCTCGCTGGCGCTGGTTTGCGGCAATGCCGTGGTCTGGAAGCCGTCGGAGAAAACCCCGCTCACCGCACTGGCCTGCCAGGCGCTGTTCGAGAAAGCCCTGAAAGCCTTCGGTGATGCGCCGGAAGGCCTGAGCCAGCTGATCATCGGTGATCGCGAAGCCGGCGAAGCCCTGGTCGATGACCCGCGCGTGCCGCTGGTCAGCGCCACCGGCAGCACCCGCATGGGCCGTGAAGTCGGACCGCGGGTTGCCGCACGCTTTGGCCGCAGCATCCTCGAACTGGGCGGCAACAATGCCATGATCCTGGCGCCTAGCGCCGATCTGGACCTGGCCGTGCGCGGCATCCTGTTCAGTGCCGTCGGTACTGCCGGTCAGCGTTGCACCACCTTGCGCCGCTTGATCGTTCATCGTTCGATCAAGGACGAAGTCGTGGCTCGGGTCAAAGCTGCTTACGCCAAGGTGCGTATCGGCGATCCACGCAAAGACAACCTGGTCGGTCCGCTGATCGACAAACTGTCGTTCAGCGCCATGCAGGACGCCCTGGCCCGTGCCCGCGACGAAGGCGGCCAGGTGTTTGGTGGCGAGCGTCAGTTGCAGGAGCAGTACCCGAACGCTTACTACGTCTCGCCAGCGATTGCCGAGATGCCGGCGCAAAGCGCCGTAGTGCGTCACGAGACCTTCGCGCCGATCCTCTACGTGCTGGCCTATGACGACTTCGACGAGGCCCTGCGCCTGAACAATGAAGTGCCTCAAGGTCTTTCTTCGTGCATCTTCACCACCGACCTGCGTGAAGCCGAGCGTTTCCAGAGTGCTGCGGGCAGTGACTGTGGTATCGCCAACGTCAACATCGGCACCAGCGGTGCGGAAATTGGCGGTGCATTCGGTGGCGAGAAAGAAACCGGTGGCGGCCGTGAGTCGGGCTCCGATTCGTGGAAGGCTTACATGCGTCGGCAGACCAACACGGTGAACTATTCGCGTGAGCTGCCGTTGGCTCAGGGGATTGTGTTCGACTGATTACCGCGTTGACTTCATCGCTGGCAATACCAGCTCCCACAGAGATCCCAGCTCCATGCAGGACCCTGTGGGAGCCGGCGTTGCCGGCGATGGGCGCTCCACCGAACAAGAACAATGAAGGAAGCCGGCCATGCCAGAGCTGCGTCAACAATGTCTGTGGGAACACGTAACCAGGCTCGCTGCGCCGGTCGATAAACTGGCCACCGAGCTCAAGGCCGACGTCTGCGTCATTGGCGGCGGTATCACCGGTCTCAGCGCCGCGCTCCACCTGCTGGAAGCGGGCAAATCGGTCGTCCTGCTGGAGGCCTGGAAAATCGGCCACGGCGGTTCCGGGCGCAACGTCGGCCTGGTCAACGCCGGGACCTGGATTCGCCCCGACGATGTCGAAGCCACCCTTGGCCAGCAGCAAGGCAGCCGCCTGAACAAAGTATTGGGCGAAGCCCCGGCTGAAGTCTTCGCCACCATCAAACGCCTGGGTATCGATTGCCAGGCACACAACACCGGCACCCTGCACATGGCGCATAACGCCAGCGGCGTTGCCGACCTCGAAGCGCGTCATCAGCAATGGAGCCGTCGCGGTGCCGACGTCGAGCTGCTCACCGGCGCCCGCTGCGAGGAGTACTGCGGTACCGACAAGATTTCCGCCGCGCTGCTCGATCGCCGCGCCGGCACCATCAACCCCATGGCTTACACCCAAGGCCTGGCCGCTGCGGTCACCCGCCTCGGCGGGCAGATCTTCCAGCAATCGGCTGTCGAGGGCCTGGAGCGCGAAGGTCGCGGCTGGCGGGTGAAGACCGCGCAAGGTTCGGTCAGCGCCGACAAGGTGGTGATCTCCACCGGCGCCTACACCGAAGGCGACTGGACCACCCTGCAGAAGCACTTCTTCCGTGGTTATTACTACCAAGTCGCCTCCGTGCCGCTGCAAGGCGCAGCCGCCGACAACGTCCTCAAGCACGGCCAGGGCTCCTGGGATACCCGCACGGTGCTGAGCAGCATTCGTCGCGACGATGAAGGACGCCTGCTGCTGGGTAGCCTGGGACGGGTCGACAACAAGCCGAGCTGGTTCATCCGCAGCTGGGCCGACCGTATCCAGAACCACTACTTCCCGCAGCTGGGCAAGGTCGAGTGGGAAATGCACTGGACCGGCTGTATCGACTTCACCCCTGATCACCTGATGCGCCTGTTCGAACCGGCTCCCGGCCTGGTGGCGGTGACTGGCTACAACGGTCGTGGCAACACCACCGGCACGGTGATCGGCAAAGCCTTCGCCCAGTTCCTGCTGCACGACAACCCGGATACCTTGCCGATTCCGTTCTCGCCGATGAAACCGGTATCGGCGCCCGCGCTGCGCACCGGCTTCTACGAAACCGGGTTCTCGCTGTATCACGCCGGGCAATGCTTGCGCGTGGTGCTGTAAGGGCTACTTGTGCAGCCAGCTGAGAAAGCCGCCTTTCTTGATGGCTGC
This sequence comes from Pseudomonas putida, assembly GCF_028682475.1. Lineage (GTDB taxonomy): Bacteria > Pseudomonadota > Gammaproteobacteria > Pseudomonadales > Pseudomonadaceae > Aquipseudomonas > Aquipseudomonas putida_AG. Next base: position 25,101 of record NZ_JANHLE010000005.1, on the reverse strand, counting down.
CGGTTTTTGCTCCAGTAGCGACTGCCGGGTTTGCTGGCGGATGCGTTGCAGTTTGATCAGCGCCGTCTTGACCTCACCACGTTGTTCCAGGCAACTGCGCACCTCGGCCTTGTCGATGCGGTAGAGGATGCAGCTGGTCAGGGTACGGAACTCGGCGGTGGAATCGTCCGGCTCCAGCAGGCCTTCCAGGCCCAGTACCTCACCCGGCCCCATGCGTCCGGCCTCGATTTGCTTGTCGCCATCGCGAAAGCCAGCTGACACCACGCCGGTGCCGATCACCAGCAGGTAGTCCGAGCTGTCGCCCACGCCGAGGATGACCTGATCGGCCAGATACTCCACGGCTGTCATGCGTTGGCTGAGGCTGTCCTTTTCTTCACTGCTCAGTGAACGGAAGATCCGCACATCCTCAAGCAATGCACGTTGCCGATTCCAGGTTTGCGGCGTCAGGGCGTCGCTGTTCCAGACCACACCCGCCGCTTCCAGATGGCGGTGGGCGAGGTCGAACATATGGTTGCGCACCTCGACTTTCTGGCTCATGGAGCTGACGAAACCACTCGCTTCGTACTCCACCGACTCCAGGCTGGAACTCTTGATCGTTGCCTTGGGCGGCGGTGTGGCGAGCAGCGTGCGCGTGCCTTGCAAGGTTTTCTCCAGGGCATCAAGCACTCGCCGCGGGCGCACTTTGGCGGGTACCACGACGCTGATGGAGACACCATGTAGGTCGTTGGGCTGGCTGAAATTGAGCAGCTTGGCCTTGGCCGCAACCGAGTTGGGAATCACCGCCATGCTGCCGTTGCCAGTGAGTAATCGGGTGGCGCGCCAGTCGATATCGATCACCTTGCCTTCAGTGCCGTCGATGCTGATCGAGTCGCCGACCTGGTAGGGGCGGGTGGTGTTGAGGACGATGCCGGAGAACACATCGCTGAGCGTGCTTTGCAGCGCCAGACCGATGACGATTGCCATCACCCCGGAGGTCGCCAGCAGGCCTTTGACCGGCAGCTGCAGGACATACGCGGCAGCGGCAACCACGGCAACCAGGAAGATCACTGCACCCAGTACATCCTGCAACAGTCGCCCGGTATGGCCGCTGCGCGAGCCCAGAATGACACCGATCACCACGGTGATGGTGCGCGCCGCGAACAGCCACCAACCGATTCCCAGTACTGTCGCGAGCAGATTGCGCGGTACATCCTCGACCCAGGGCGCCGCCTGCAGCGGGCTGACCCCGGCACTGATCAGCACCCAGCTGAACAGCAGGAACATCGCCAGCCGCAGGCCGATGCGCAAGGGGCGGCGGTCGACCGGGATCACCTGCCAGAGCATCAGATCGAGCGCGATCAGGCTGATGCCGATCAGTAGCGGGTAACTCTGGGCAAAAGCGAACATACCTGTCTCACGACGCTGGGATGTTGCTAGTAAAGAGCAGGTTGGTGGCAATTACTACTGGCGCGTGGGCTCAGAACATCACGTAGGCACTGGCGCTGGTCTGGTCCAGGTCGATATTGCCGACTTTCAGCACTTCCTGCTCCAGACGCACGCCGATGTTACGGAACACGTCCACTTCGACACCGAGGCCATAGGTCATGTCCAGATCGCTGCTGTCACCAGCGATATCGTTGTCAGCGTCCCAGGCATGCACGCCGGCGCTGGCGAACAGGCGCACGCGTTGACCGATCGGAAAGCCGAAGTGAGCGGCGGCCTGCAGCGAGTGGCCCTCGAAGTCGCCGTCTTTGCCACTGAAGTTACCCAGGTCTACCCAGGCGCCTTCCACTGCCAGATACGGATTCAGCCGGTAGCCGACAAAGGCCTTGTAAGCGTTGTCGTCGTCACTGAGCTGGTGCTCATCGGTTTCCACCTTGGTCAAGCCGCCGCCCAGATAGAGGCCACGGTCATCTGCCACGGCGTTCACAGAGCTGAGTACAAGGAGGGCGGCTGCAAGCTGTTTTGCGAATTTCATCGTTGGTCCAATGGAGTTTGGTTAATGGGAGAAAGGGCTGATCAAGCCGGTTTCTTGGGCAGGAACTCTCTGTCCAGGCGGTCACGGATCATCTGCGCGGCGGTATCCATGGCCGGATAGATGTCCTCGACCACAGGTGCCTTGTCTTGTCCGATGTTTCGGCCACTGGCCCGGTCTACGGCAAGGGCAAGGGTTTCACCGCTCAAGCTGTCGCTGACTTCGCTCTGGAAGAACAGATAAAGGGTTTCATCGCGTACACCGGTGGCGTGCAGGGAGAGGCCAACCAGCATGCCGATGGGAATGTATTCGGTGACATTAGGATCACGCGGTTTGCGTTCAATGTCGGCAATCGAAACTTGCAACGACAGCGCGCCCTTGGTGGGTTTGTCGACCAGGCGATAACCGCCGGCAGTCAGTTGTTTTACCAACTGGGTGCGGAAGTGCTGGCGCAGTTTCTCTGCATCGCCATTAAACTTGGCAAAGCGCGGATCGGTACTGTCGAAAGAAATGCTGTTCGGTAAGTTGATGAAAATGGCTTTGTTATGGTTTTTTGACAAAGGCGCATCGGTTTTCTTCCACGCAACACTGCCGTCATCGTGTTCGATAACTTGCAGTGGAGCATTGGTTTTTTGTTGTTCCGGAGTTATCGCGGTGTCGATGCTTGGCGCCATCGAACAACCCACCAGGCTCATCGAGAACAGCAGCGGCAAAAGCGTTTTAAAAGACATGGAGATTCCTGTTGACGTCACGTTCAGGGTGACCGACTTATCCCCACTCTAGGGCCGCGAGCGGGGAAAACAGGAATCAAAAATTGTTATTTATGGCCTGCGCGGCGGTTCGCGCGCCATCAGTTGCTCATGCAGCGCATCCGGTCAAGCTCAAGGAAGTAGTAGCACAGCGCATCGCTATCGGTAGGGATGATGACCAGGCTGAGGATGGAACCGAGCCTGAAGTACTGCCGGGCAAACAACAGATCGGAATGACGGCTGACGTCGAACAGTTCTGTGTGGCTACTGGCCTGGAGGTCTTCAACCTTGATCTTTACTCGCCAGCGCGAAGTGTCAACGAGCGAGGCACCGACGGCAACATGCCGCTCTTTATCGCCGAGGCGCTCAAGGACACTAATCACGGCACTGGGCTCACTGATCGTCAGCGCCTCTTTGGACTCCATGACGTCGTGCTCTATGAAGTTTCGGCCCTCTGTTCGATAAGGCTGGCTATTAATATAGGGGCGCGGAAGTGTGATCAAAAGCGCTACCAGAGAGGCCAGGGCGATAACGGTAATTATCAACCAGTGGTGCCATGCGGTTCGATTGTTTTTCATTGTTCGCCCACACAGTGTTTAAGCATATTGATGAGCTGCTCATCCTGCTGCTGAAATTCGAAGTTGTAAGTACGTCCTGTTGTGCGGACACAGGACATGTTCATGCGCGATCCCTTGCGGCTTATGAAAACCTGGCCTTTAATATTTTCAGTAGGAAGATTTAAACTTGTTACATCCGCCTTGAGCTTGTTTGCATCTTGCGCGCTTTTGCCAACGGCTGAAATTGAAAGTTCACCTTGCTGGATAACTGCAATATGCAACTCACTGACGGGTTCATACCAGGCAACCAGGCGCCAGATGGACAAGCCAGCCAATACCGCCGCAGCCAGGTAGCCGAGGCGCACAGCCGTCCCCATGCCTGGCTTGCTGTCAGGCAAGGCTGTAGGCACGGCCGTATTTGGCGTACTTGTTTCCTGGGGCGCCTCTGCAGGCGCTGCTGCAGCCTCGGAGTGGGCGACCACCTGGTCGCTGTTGAAGCGGTAGCCGCGTCGCGGCACGGTGATCACGATTTCGTGATCCTTGCCATCGCCGAGGATGTTTCTGAGCATGAAAATGGATTGGTTGAGGCTGCCTGCCGAGACGACGCGGTCATCCCAGGCGAACTCCAGAATCGCCTCACGCGAACAGATCGCGCCGGGTTCCATCAGCAGAAGTTCGAGTATTCGCGACTCTGCGCGCGCCAGTGTTAATTCCTCTGGCGCACCTTGGTTTTTGCTGATAATAATCTTGCAGTGCTCGGCATTAAACTCCACAAGGTCGCTGTTTTTAAGTCGAAAATTGTAGATCATCAAGCATTACGCGCGTTGTGAAATTCCTCACTATTATAGTGGTCGTTATCAGCGAAGCAAGTCGATGAAGGGCGCTTGCTATTGTCTGGGTGGGTTAATAAAATATCGGGAAGTATATATTTCAATGTTGAAATAATCACTCACGCCGTAGTTGTCGGTCGGTACTGCAGTGCTTCGGCAAGATGCGGGCGGTCAATAAGCGTGGCTTGCTCAAGATCCGCCAGGGTACGGGCTACCTTCAGCAGGCGATGTGCGGCGCGCAGCGACAGGCAGAGGCGTTCGCAGGCGCTTTCCAGCCAGTGCTGGTCGGCTGAGGACAATGCGCAATGCTGGCGCAGGCCCGGCAGGTCGAGAAAAGCGTTGGCGCAACCCTGGCGCTGTTGCTGCAGCTCCCGAGCGCTGGCGACCTGCGCCGCGATGCTGGCGCTGCTTTCGCCATTGCCAGTCACCGGAGACAACGCCGTGGCCTCGCGGGCAACGGTCAGGTGCAGGTCGATGCGGTCGAGCAACGGGCCGGAGAGTTTGTTGCGGTAGCGCTGGATCTGATCGCTGCCACAACGGCAGCGCCCGCTGGGGTCGCCGAGATAGCCACAGGGGCAGGGGTTCATCGCCGCGACCAGCTGGAAGCGCGCCGGAAAGCGGATCTTGTCCTTGGCCCGGGCAATGACGATTTCACCGGACTCCAGAGGCTCGCGCAGCACCTCCAGCACCCGCCGTTCAAATTCCGGCAATTCATCGAGAAACAGCACGCCGTGATGGGCGAGGGTGATCTCGCCGGGTTGCGGGCGGCTGCCACCCCCCACCAGTGCTGCCCCCGACGCCGAGTGATGAGGATGCCTGAACGGTCGCTGCGGCCAGCTACTGAGCGGCACATGGCTAGCTACCGATTGAATCGCCGCTACCTCCAGGGCCTCGCGTTCATCCAGCGGCGGCAAGAGGCCGGGCAGACGGCTGGCGAGCAGGGTTTTGCCGGTGCCCGGCGGGCCGCTGAACAGCAGGTTGTGCGCCCCGGCAGCCGCGACCAGAAGTGCGCGTTTGGCGGCTTGCTGGCCCTGGACTTCATTGAGGTCCGGGTACGGGCGAACCTGCAGCAACAAGCCGTTGGCAGCGTAGGGGTTGAGCGGTTCCTGCCCGTTGAGGTGGGCTACCAACTCCAGCAGGTGCCCAACGGCGAACACCACCAGGCCTGATGCCAGGCAGGCTTCTTCGGCATTCTCCTCAGGCACTACCAGCGCCCGTCCGGCAGCGCGGGCTGCCAACGCTGCCGGCAGCACGCCTTGTACCGGGCGTATGGCGCCGGAGAGGGCCAGTTCGCCGAGGCATTCCAATTCGCCCAGCGCAGTGACCGGGAACTGGCCATTGGCGGCAAGAATTCCCAAGGCAATCGCCAGATCGAAGCGTCCGCCGTCTTTGGGCAAGTCCGCTGGCGCAAGGTTAAGGGTGATGCGTCGGGCCGGAAACTCCAGGCCGGAATTGAGGATCGCGCTGCGCACGCGGTCTTTGCTTTCCTTGACGGTCGCTTCAGGCAAGCCGACCAGGGTTAGCGCCGGCAGGCCGTTGGCCAGATGGGCTTCGACACTGACAGCCGGGGCCGATACACCGACCTGGGCGCGGCTGTGGACAAGGGCGAGGGACATGAACACTCCATGATCGATGCGGGGCCGCGTCCTGCGGCTTAACAAAGATAGTGGGGCGAGGAGGGTCAAGGCTGGAAAGAGTGAGTCTGGTTTTTACAGGCTAAGGGCAACAGTCGGTGGGAGCGGGCTTGCCCCGCGATTGCGGTCTGTCAGTCTCATCGCATCGCGGGGCAAGCCCGCTCCCACCGGGTAATGATTTGCCTGTAACTGTTTTCTGTCAGACGCTTCTGTAGTATCACAAAGAACCTGTGGGTGGCTTCTTGGAAAAGTGCAAAGCTAAGCCCATCAACTTCCAACCGCCATCGTTTGTGCCTCTCGCAGTTCGGCCGCTATTTCATTCAAGTCATCCTGCTTTTCCTGCAGTTTGATTCTAGCCTTGGCAATCTTTTTGGGGCTGCCCGTGGCTTGAGCTTCGCGCAGTTTGGCCTGAGCTTCTAGCACGTCGTCCAGTTTATCGTCCAGTTTGCTTTCGAGTTTCACTACTTTCTTTTCCACGCTCGTGATCGGTCTGACGTAGCTGTGGTCGACACAATAGGCGTTTGTTTTACTCAGCGCCCTTTTCAGTCCTGCCACGCGGTGGATATTTCCGTACTTCTCCGCTTGCAGGATCTGATATTCAAGGGCAGCACGTTTATGTGCGCAATCAGCAGAGGCTGGAGTAGAGAATACCGCCCCCAAGGTGAGTACTAATGGAAATACAGAGATGTTCAGCTTTTTCATAATTGAAGTCCTTAAATAAAACTCAAACATAGGGAAATTGTCCCATCCAAGGCCGTTTACTGTGGAGCGGGTGCAGGGGCTGATCAGGCTGTTTCAGTTTTGACAAAAGCCCCTGATGGATGAACATCAAGAGCATTTTGCTTTCTACTTGTTCATCCCGGCGTCAACGGAAATCAAAGAGTTCGAAGTGCAGGTTGGCTTTCGGAATCCGGTTCAGTTCCATCAACTCCTGCACGGTGGCGAGTAAACCTTTAGGGCCGCAAAAACTGACGTGAATGCTGTTCGGGTTAGTTTGAGCCACCGCTTGGCGCAATGTTTCGGTCAACTGTTCGATACCACCCGGGTTAGCAACGAATTGTGCCCCGCGCGCCTGGGCCATGGCTTGTAACTCCTCGGGCGCAGGGAAGGCGCGTGAGGGGTTGAAGCAATAAACCAACGTCGCTTTTTCGAAGTCTTTGGCGTCAGGGTCTTGCAGCCAGGAAATGAAGGGCGAAATACCAACCCCTGCGCCAATCCAGATTTCCCGTTCGGCGTGAGCGATGCGTTTAAAACGTCCATAGGGAGCGTACAGCGTGGCGCCCATGCCGACCTTGACGCACTCGCACAGCTTTTTGGTGTAATCCCCCAGCCCTTTGATCATGAACGCAATCTGCCCATCAGCCCCATTGGCGCTAGCGATGGTGAAAGGGTGCGGCTCGCGCAGGCCCTTTTGCTGCATCGCCAGAAATGCGAACTGTCCGGCATTGAAGTCAAAGCCCTTGTGGATCGGCGCCAATGTCAGATGGACTGCATCTTTGACTTTGTTCACCGCGGTCACCCGATAATCGCCGGTACGGGCAACGAACGGGTAGACAAGCAGTTTGTAGAGCGCGGCGATCACGCCCAATGTGCAAAGCAGTGTCAACCAGATACCCGTAGGACCGAGCAGGGTGATCGGTGATTTGAAGCTGAGCCAGTGCAATATCACGAGCAGGAACAGTGGGCCGGAAAGCTTGTGCCACCACCGCCATACGCTGTAAGGAATGTGGCGGTTCAGCGCCAGTAGTACGATCATGACCAGTGCGGCATAGCTCAACTGGCGTACCAGCCGCGTCCAGTATCTGGGCAGCTCGAGAATCGACGCGCTGTTCCAGGCCTCCAGATTGCCCTTGAATACAAAGTGGTAGGTGGCAAACACGAGCGCCCATACACCGAGCCATTTGTGCGTCTCATAGACGCGATCCAGGCCGCCAAACAGGCTCTCGACTACACCCCAGCGACTGGCCAACAAGCAGGAAACGGCCATGTAAGCCAGTGCGCTGGTGCCCAGTACCAGGCTAAGGGTTGCGGACGTCAGCCAGGTATCGACAGGTATTTCGGTTAATAGCGTTAGTGTCGTTATCAGCAAAATGCCCAATATACAATGCGCAGTTCTCAACTCGAATACTCCTGTTGTAAATTCGAAAGAAGAAGTCCAGCTCGTCGATCAGGGAAAGGTAAGCTCCACTTTGGCAGTGCCGCTGAAGTCACCAGGGGTCACGGTGCCGATAGCTTTAAGTACCGATTTAAACATCACCGGGGTATAAGCAGTGTTGGCCATGAAGCTGTAAGGCTCGCCGACGCGCGCATCACCTACAGTTAACTGTGAAAACAAGCCGGTTACGCCTTTGAGCGGCACCATCCCTTCAATCGACAGGCTCACTTTAGCGTTAGTGTTACAGGTTACAAAAGCCATAGCGTCGGCACTGTTGTTAACAACGGTCTCTGGCGTCAGGTTGTCATGACGCAAGTCAATGGAACCGAAGATACTGCAGCTTGTTGTTTCCTCCAGCTCCTCTGGCGGTGGAAGTACGATCTGCCCTGCCTCGGTATTGGCCAATTTGCATTGAATCCAAGTACTGTTGGTTTTATAGTTGCAGGCCATAAAAATCAAAGTAATTTTTTCTTTGTTTACCAATGGCAAAGGCACGCCGCTGACAAGCTGACTATTAACGAGTTGGCCTATAACCGCATTTACATCATCGTTAGGTAATGGGTTTGGGCCGAGATAGATGGGCGGTTGCGTCGCAACTCCCACATAAGCCACTACGATCCAAACCCCATTTTTTGTGGGCCACTCGGCCGACATGCGTGCTGGCAATTGGGATTTAGTCACTTCCGACAACCCCACGTGATCCATGTCACCAAACATGCTATAGGTACCTGAGCCAGGATCTTTTTTTATGTAAAGCGTTCCGGCGGCTGGAGCGGAAAATATCAAAAACAATAATATTGATATATATTTCATCTGGGCAACTCGCTGCTGTTTGGCATTGCGCAATCGTGCGCTATTTTGCTAGTCGTAATGTGCGGAAATATTTACGCTAGTTGAAAAGTTACCGCCTTGAAATTTGGTGCCGGGAAGGGCGGTTAAAGTAGCAATGATGTTATTGTTGCTGTCGGCAGATGTACGAATGCCTGTGTTGACTTTCCAGACAGTCCCCAGGCGCTCACTGACCAATTTTATTCCCAGGCCCTCGATGCCGGTGTTTATCACGTCCGGGCTGTAACCGGCCGTGCCGATCAATATCAATGAGAATGCAGTCGCCTGGTTTCCACACGTAACGCTTAGATCAATGGGTACGCTGTACTCGCCCGTGGCGATTTTCGAGACATCGACATCGGTGAACTTCACATCGAGTGAATTGCCTAGGTTGAATTTGCATCCGGGCTGGGTGATGCTGCCGGAAATGTACGCTGTCGCTGTCTCTGTCCCGGCCAAGCAGCTGTCCGCTGCCAGGCCCAAGGCGAGAGCAATGACCGGCGTAACGAGATGCTTTAGTTGGATGATTGGCGTCATGGGTAGGACAACTCGAAGTTTGCGACTGCAGAAAAACTTCCTGCCTCGACGGTGCTATTCGGCTGCTTGAGCACGTAAGCCTTGAACGACAACCGATCCTCAACGCCTCCGGAAAGGTTGAAACTCAGGGTGTCTCTGTTGAGCTTGATGCGCTCGTCCGCCGATGTTTCCAGGCCGACGGCGATTCCGGAAGCCGCACCACTGACGGCTAATGCACCGCTGACCAGCGCGTCCTCCATGCCTTTGAAGATGATATTGACCTTGCTCGCGGATGCGCAGGTTTTGACCGTAATGTAAAACGGCATGGCCGGGCTCTTGCCGGTCGCCATCAAGTCCTTCTTGCTGTAGTCATCGAACTTTACCGTCTGCTCCGGATTGTCCACGGTGAGTTCGCAGGTTGGCACAATCAGGTTCCCTGAAAAGTTCAAGCGTATTTCATCGGCGATGACAACGCTGCCAGGCAGCAGCAGAGCACTTAATACGCCCAACCCCATGAGTATTTTTTTCATTGCGTCAACCTGAGAACTCAGCACGGTGAATGAACACGTTATTCATTTGTCCGATCAGGACTTCTTTGCCTCTTTGTTTAACTGGCAGGCGCTGGTGTCACAGCGGTACTTGAGTTGGTGATAGCCGCCGAAGTCATTGATGTAGGTCAGGACCGGCTGAGTGACCTTGCCGTCGGGAACAACCTCCTGAGCGGAGAAGGGTGCAAGCATGACCGGATTGAAGTCTGTCTCGCCACGGGTGTTCGAGGCATCCACGATCTCGTTGATGGTGATGTAGTAGGGCGTCGGGTTCTCAAGAGTGAAACCCCGTGCGTTTTTCTTCACCGTCAATCGCTCTTGCCAGATATCGCCGCGTTCCGGGACGATGTTCGCCGGGCGATAGAAGAGTTTGACTTTTGTCTGTAGCGCGATCTGCATGGAGTTGCTGGCTTCCGCACGCGGGGGGACTTCACGCAGGTTGAAGTAAAACAGTGATTCACGGTCTTTTGGCAACTGCTCGACTTCGGCCGACTTCAATATTTTTACCTGCCCACCGGAGGTCGGTTCCAGCCGTTGCAAAGGCGGCAGGACGATCAGCGGCCCTGTTATTTTTTTTTGCTGGTCGTTCTCGATCCACGACTGAGCCAGGTAAGGCAACTCTTTGTTGTCGTTACGGATACTGAGACTCAACGATTTGTTTTCGCCGTTGAAAATGACCCGGGTACGGTCCAGCGAAACCGCTGCTTGAGGCGCGAGTCCGGGGGCGATTAAACATCCGGCGACTGCCAGGTATTTGAAGAACTGCGTATTGATCAGCATATAAGATCCTCAAGTCAGGATTGGGGTTGGCAGAGCAGGGTGTAGCGCTGCTCCGACTGCAGGTTGTCGGGCAGTTTGAGGTTGCAGCGTTTATTGCGGCCCCAGGCCACTTGGAACTCGGAGTTGGTATTGATACCGGTGAGATAGGCGAAGCCACTGTCGGCGACAATCGCGACTTCACGCCCGGATGCATCGAGCAGGCTTGCACCGAAAGGTGGGTATGAACCATCCGGCAGTTGCAGGGTAACCAGTGCCTTCTTGCCCTGAATCACGGTGAGTTTGCGATAACCAATGGCGCCTTCAGTCAAGGTGGCTTCGGTGACCGATTTACTCGCGTCCATGTCATCGGGCAGGCGATTGAGGTCGATCTGAACATTGGTACGGTAATAGCTGTTGAAGGTCGGCAGTACTGCCACCCCCATGGCGTTGGTGCGGGTTTCACCATTTTGCAGCGGCACCCCGGCAACACCGTCGGTGTCGAGCATGATCCGCGTGCCGCCGTTGAGCGCAGGTGGGTGCAAGGCCGCGCCTTTGGCGGTGACGGTAGCGCCCCCGCGCACGGACAGGCCGACACTCTGGCTGCCATTTTCGCGGTAACTGCCGTTGAGGCTGTAGTCGGCCTGAGCGGTATGCTGGCTGTAGTAACCCTGGATACCATCACCGTCGAGCCCGGTGTTGGCGCGGATCTGATAATTGCGACTTGGCTCGTAATTCGAATAGCTGGCGCCGTGACGCACCCCGCCTTTATGGGCATAGGCGTCGTAGCCAATGCGCTGGCCATCACCAAAGGGCAGGGTCAGTGAGAGCGACAGGCTATTGTCTGATTCCCAGTCATTACGGGTCCGATTCAACGACAGGGTCATGGACAGGCCTTTGAACCTGCCCACATCGAAGTAGCGGCTCAAGTAGGCGCTGATGTTTTCCGCAGAGCTCTGATCCCAGTAATCCTCATGGGTGTAGGACAGGTGGGTGCTGAAACCCAGGTCGCGGAACGACTTGGTAGCCAGCAGGGTATAGGCGGTTTTGCTGTTGCGCTGGACGCCGTCATAATTACGCGCGTTAAGAAAGTCATCCATGGTCATGAACTGGCGCTGAGAGAAGCGATACCCGGCAAAGTTGAGTTCGCTGTCGTATTCATCAAAGCGCTTCGCGTAGTTCAGGCGCAGGGAGCTGCCGCGCAGTTCTCCGCGATCGGGGACATCGGCACGGGTGTGGGTGACGTCCACAGACACCACGCCTAACTCATGGAGGTTGCGGCCAACACCGCCGGCGACTGCGGTGTAGTCCTGGGTCAGCAGGCTGCCACCGAACAGCGACCAGTCGCTGTTCATGCCCCAGGACATCTCGGCAGCGGCAAAGGTCGGGCCGGAGGTTTCCCGGTCAGAGGTGGACGGCCGGCCCAGTGTCACGTTGTAGCGAAAATATCCCGGCCGACTCAGGTAAGGGACGTTGGCCGTTTCGGTCTGGTAGGTCTTGGTGGTGCCATCATCTTCGCTGATCTCGATGTCCAGCTTGCCGCTGACCGCGCTATTGATGTCGCGAATGCGGAAGGGCCCTGGTGGCACCGTGGTTTCATAGAGCACGCGATTGTCCTGGCGCACCGTAACCTTGGCGTTACCCTTGGCCACGCCCACCACTTCCGGGGCATAGCCGCGCAGGCTCGGCGGCAGCATTTGATCGTCGGTGGCCAGGTTGATGCCCTGGTAGCGGAAGGAGTCGAACAGTTTCGAGTCGAGGTTGACTTCGCCGACCATCAGCTTTGCCCCTTGCCGTGGCAGGGGGCGATAGGCATAGAAGTTGGCCCAGGAAAAGTCCTGAGTCTTGTAGCTACGGGCCTGGGAGCTGCTGCCTTGAAAGTCGCCGCGCAGGCGCCATGCGCCCATGTTGAAGCCCATGGTGCCGTTGCCGCTGAGCTGGCGATTGGTGCCGGCGCCGCTGTATTGGCTGACAGAGGAGTTAAGGCTGTAGTCGAGGATGAAACCGGGGATGCCTTCATCCCATTCGCTGATCGGGCTCCAGTTAGGATCGCGGTATTCCATCCAGGCCTGGGGAACGCTCAGGCGCAGCACGCTGTGCTCCATGTCGGGCGTTAGCCGCAAGCCTTGGATACTTTCCAGATCCGCACAGTTGTCCTCGCCATGCCAGCTGGCCAGCTTTTTCAGGACCTCTTCTTTCAGGCCCAGGCTGTGCGCCTGGGCCATGGGCACACAAACCCGAGTGGTGGTGGCGTCCGGGTCTGTGGCATAGAAATGCAGGCTGCGTTCTGCGAGTTTTCGATCATTGACCTGAATACTCATCAGGTACTCCCCCGGCATGACGTAGTTCGCCGTTTTGAAACGGCTGAGGTCGATGCTGCTGCGCTCGTCCACATCCATGACATCGAGGTTGAAGTCGACGGCCACGGACGCCAGCGGCATTGCCAGTGAACTGATCAGTACCCCCAGCGAAAGAGTGATCTTGCCTGCAGTCATATAAATTCAAATAAAAAATGGAAGTTATCGACTGTTTATTCAGTCAAACGGCGTCAAATAAAAAACACTTCATGCGTGGCACGCGGCAACGTTAAAGTGCGGAAATTCAGGACGAACTATCCGAGTCACGGCCGGCGCGAATGCTCGGCATGTGAATAGAAGTTGTTAGGAACTTTTACAGTCTGCCGATGCGGCTAACTTGAAAGGCTTATTAATATCGAGACTGTAAAGTCTCGATATTAATTGAACTCACAACCTTGGAGAGTGCACGCTCTCGGCGGTTACTTTATTCGTAAGCCAGCATGAAGTTGGCAGTGGCGGTGAATTCGCCCGGGGTAACCGCTACGTCTTTAGCGGTGGTACCACGCAGGAACGCGCCGAATGCCAGGGTGTTGTTGCCTTCCAGCAGGGTACGGGCGGCAGAAGCTTCACCCAGCTTGACCTGAGCGCCGGAGCCGTTGGTCAGGGCAATGCCTGCGCCTTTGGCCGAACCTGCGATACCCAGAAGGGTTGGGTCAGTCATGTCAGCGTCACCACCGAAGGTGACCTTGACCTTCTTCAGTTTGCTGATGTCGCACTGCTTGAGCTCAATGTTGAAGCTCTGCATTGACGATTCGCCCTGGTTTGCCAGGGTTTTGTTGGAGATTTCGTCCATGCGAACAGTCTGGTCCTTGCTTGCTGCATCCAGCGAGCATGGAGCGTCAATGATGCTACCGATAAAGTTGACTTTACCAGAGCCACCGGCTTTGCCAGTTGCTGCTGGCGGCTCAACCGGCTCTTCAGCGGCATACGCTGCGCCACTGGCCAATACAAATGCAGTCAGGAGTGCCAAGGGGGCTTTCTTAAAATTCATCTTTCATCCTTAATTGAACCGAGGGTCTATGCGTCACACAAAATCTCTTGGATAGAGGGACGTGAACGCATGGGCCACCATATTAAGTTTTTGAAAAATGCCAGCTAAGAGGGCTGTGCCTACAATCTAGTAAGGCATTTCCTACAAGCCGGTATGTAATCCTCATGATATGCGACGCCAGTAATCAGGCAGCGTAGGCACGCTCAGGTGCCCTCGATGTCCAGGTGGGTCAACGCTTGTTCCAGTTCAAAAATCGCTTGTTCCACGCCATCACTGGCTTCCAGCAGCACCGGGTAAGACAACTCCTTGTGGGTGCAAACCTGCTCCAGCCGCACGCAGCAGGTGATCAACCGGTTGGCCGTCACCACTCGCGCCGCGCCTTTCAAGCGGTGTCCAAGCTCCGACAACCCCGCGCTATCCAGATCCTCGACCATCTGGATCAGCTCCTCCAGGTCCTTGCGATTGCTGGTTACCAGCTCATCGACAAGATGCTTCATCAGCTTCGGGTCGCCGTTAGTAACCTCTGCCAGAGGCGCCAGATCAAAGAGCACGTTCTCGTCGAACTGCGACACCGGTTGTGGGGTGAAGACGGCCGGGTTATCAGCATGCTGGCGAACGACTTGGTGAATGCTGGCGATGCGTTCCGCGAGCAGGTCCAGGCCCACAGGCTTGATCAGGCAATCGTTCATGCCGGCCTGGATACAACGCTCCAGTTCTTCGGGCTGAGCATCGGCGGTAAGGCCGACGATGACACAGGCCGGGCGCTGCTGCTCGCGCTCCTCCTGACGAATCGCCATGGCCAGTTCCGGTCCGCTGAGCAAGGGCATGTGGCAGTCGGTGAGCACGACGTCGAAGTCGCCCTTGCGCCACTTGTCCAGCGCCATCGAGCCGTTGTCGGCCTCCGTCACGCTATGACCGAGGAAGTTCATCTGCTGGCGCAGGACTTCTCGGTTGACGGCATGGTCATCCACCACCAGCACGTTCCAGGACTGCAGGATTTCTGACGGCGACCTGCCGCTTTCCACCGCAGGGGTCTCGACCGGCTCAAGGATGTTGAGCAGCAGCTCGACCTGGACCTGGGTGCCTTTGCCACGGGTGCTGGTCATGGCCAGCCGCCCGCCCATGAGTTCACACAGAGAACGGCTGATCGACAACCCGAGACCTGCGCCATCCTGGCCTTTACGGACACCGTCGGCAGCCTGGGAAAATGGCTTGAACAGCTTTCTCTGGTCCTCGGCGGAGATACCGATCCCGGTGTCTTCGATCAGCAGGTACACACTCATGCGCCCCTGCTCGATGACTTCCCCTCGGAGTTGTACTTTGACGCTGCCTTCGTCGGTGAACTTGATGGCATTGCTAAGCAGGTTGGAAAGCACTTGCTTGAAGCGCAGCGGATCAATCCACACGTCGCAATCGGTGCTGGAGTCGATATCCAGTTGCAGATCCAGGCCCTTCTGCAGCGACAAGCTCTCGAAGACCAGTACCACCGACTCCATCAACTCCCGCAGGTTGGTCCGTTTCGGCGACAGGCTCAAGCGTCCGGACTCGATGCGGGCAATATCGAGAATGTCGCCAATCAGCCCTAGCAGACTCTTGGCCGATGAATAGGCAATCTCGATGCTCGCCTTGTCGAACGTACCTCGCTCGCCACGCATGAGCACCAGTTCCAGAATGCCGATCACCGCGTTCATCGGCGTGCGGATTTCATGGCTCATGGAGGCCAGGAAAGTGGTTTTGGTCCGACTGGCTTCGTCGGCGATGTTCTTCGCAACTTCCAGTTCTTCCATCATCCGGTGAGGTTCAGTGATGTCCAGCCAGCCACAGTTCACGCCTATGACCGCTCCGAGGGCGTCGTGGAAGGGTTGAATCCAGTGATCGATCCATAACGTTTTCCCGTTCAGCTCGACGGCACAGCAGCCCCGGAGGGTGCGATCTTCGTCCATGGCGGTCAGGTAACTACCGTGCAGATCGGGAATCGATGCGCTATAGCCATCGATGATCTGCTCGACGGTCTTGCCCAGCACCTGGTCCCGGGACAGTCCTGTGGCCTGCAAATAGCTGAGGTTGCACGACAGCATGCGACCTTCACGATCGCGCACATACACAGGGTGGGGCATGCCGTCGGTGAGGGTCTGGATGACCGTGAATTGTTCATTCAATGCCTGGTCGGCAGCGATACGGTTGTTGATCTGGCGACGCAGATGAAGGATCCAGCCCACGGCCAGCAGTACCAGCAGCAGGGCTCCGCCAGCGACGGTGGCAACGACCCCGCGATAGTCGCGCCAGGTCTGCCCGCTCATCGAAGCATTAGCCCGCCAGCGATTGAATATTTCATTCATTTCGTCGGGTGGAATGCTCTGCAGTGCCTTGTCCACTATCGATTGAAGTTCGGTTTCGCTGCGGCGCATGGCGAAGCTGCCGGATGCCTCGCCGCCGTTATCAATGATGTTGGCGACTTTCAGCTCCTGGTCATACAGCCGTGAAACGTAGTAGCGCGCAACGGCCAGGTTGAGGAGTGCGGCATCGGCATCGCCATCATTGACCATGCTCAGCGTGTCGAGGGTGGTGGACGCGGTGAGCATGCGGATCTGGGGAAATTCCTCAGCGATCTTGTTGAACAGCACATGCCCGTCGGCAATGGCCATACGCTTGCCTTGCAGGCTGGCGAGATCGACAGTCGCCGGGTCGGATCCGGCTTTGGTCACCAGCGCGAAAGCGGTTGCGGCGAATGGCCGGGTAAAGCGTAGGAATTCCTCCCGGTCGGGGCTGGCAGTCAAAATCGCCAGGTCGGCCTTACGGTCTTTGAGTGCCTGCATGATGCTGGTGAAGCTGCCGCTGCGTTGCACTTCGAAATTAAGGCCGGTGCGCATCGAAATCATCACCAGCAGGTCGGCGACTACGCCGCTGAAGTTGCCATCGGTGTTGTAGAACGCCACGGGAGCCAGATCGTCATTGATTACCAGGCGTACCACAGGATGGCGAAGTACCCAGCGATTTTCCTGGGGCGTCAGGGCCAGCTTGCCGTTTGCCAGGGCCACATCGCCGCCGGTCCAGAGTTTGATGATGGACTGTTGCAGATTCACGCCCAGCGTATCGATCACCTTGTCGATGATGCGGTGCAAGCGCGGGTTGTCCTGATTGATGGCGAAGCTGAATCCGGCGACATCCAGGTCAACAAAGCGCACGAAACTGACTTCGTTGAAAAAACTCTGGTTGATCATGTTGAAGGCCGAGAGGTTGTCTCCCAGATACAGATCGACATGACCAAAGGCCAGCGCCGCCATGGCTTCCAGGTGTGATTTCATCGGCTGGAAATGCGCACCGGGGAAGCGAGACTGCAACTCGGCCAGTTGCAGATAGTCGACGGGCATGGCGATGGTCAGGCCGTTCAGATTACGGGTGAAATTACGCGCGTCGCCCTTGCGGCTGAACAGCGCTGGCCGATCGTCGACGTAAGGCTTGCTCAGCACCACCGATGGGTTATGCCGTTCAAAACTGTTGGAGCTGCCCAGCAGGTCGATCTTTCCAGAGGCCAACAGGGCAAGTCCGGTAGCCCTGTCGGGCACGGAGACTACCTGCACCTTGATATTCAGCATTCGCCCGATCAAGGCGATGTAGTCGGCTGTGATGCCTTCGTAGTCATGGGTGCTATAGATAATGTCATAGGGCGCAAAGCGCGATGCGGATACGCCCAGCACCAGCTGATGCTTTTGTCGAAGCCAACGCCAGTCACCCTGTTCAAGGTCGATTTCGGTTGAGTCGACGGTTGTCCGGCTGTTGAGATTCAGGTGATTGATGCTGGGCTCTTTGGCCCATGCGAGGCTGTTCAACAACACGAGGCAGATCAACAGCAAAACATGTCGCGAGCGACTGAAAATAGGCAAAGCAGTCAATTGGGATTACCTGGCTGGGCCCGAGGAACTGCTACAAAGCTAGTTTAGGCAAGGGATGAAGGCGGGAGGGGCAGAGGCTGCAGACAGGCAACGCTGTGTGGTATCTGCATCGCTTTCCCACGCCCACATTATAGGGGGGCAGGTTGACTCAAGTTTTGATCCAGGCAGTAGGAAACGAAATGTTTAGCGGGCATCGGACGGGCGAATAGGAAGCCTTGGGCCATGGTGCATCCCAGACTCAACAGCAGTTGTGCCTGCTCCTGGGTTTCGACCCCCTCGACCACCAACGACAGGCCAAGGGCATCGGCGAGCGTAACGGCACCGTGGATGATCGCTCGGCTGCGCGGCTGAATATCCAGTTTGCGCACGAACGAGGCATCCAGCTTGATCTGGCTGAACGGAAACTCGCAGAGCCGTTCAAGTGAGGAATAGCCCGCGCCGAAATCGTCCATGGCCAATCCACATCCCAGCAGCCGCAATCTGAGCAAGGTTTCCAGGCTGCTGGCCGGCGCCAGTATCAATCCGGACTCGGTCACTTCAAACAGCAATCCATTGGCGGGCAAACGGAATTGCTCCAGGGATTGACTCACCTGCTTTACCAGTTCCACCGAGGCGAGCTGCGACACGTGCAGGTTGAAGGCCAGCTCGACGGACTGTGAAAGCTGGGTCAACTGGCGCTGCAAGGCAATGCCCTGGCTTAGCAATGCAGAGAACAGCCGTCCAATAAGCTCGTTGGCTTCCATGATGGACAGAAAGCGAGCAGGCGGCAGGATTCCCAGTTGCGGGTGATTCCACCGGGCCAGGACCTCGGCGCCACGCAGCTGACCAGTTGCCAGATCAACCTTGGGTTGATAATAGGCTTCGAACTCTCCGTTGTTCAGGCCTCGTACAATATCCGACACGGACAAGGGCTTGGGGCTCTCTGTGGGCGCAGCCGAGTGTGGCTCCGGGCGCCTGTAGCGCTGTAGCAACGCTTTGGCCCTGCCAAGATTGAAAGGCTTGCCCAGATCCCCGAGAAACTCCAGCCCCAAGGACAGGATCATCGAAGCCGTAGCCTGGCGAAGGACCGGGTCCAGGTCGCTGCTGAGAATCACCGAGTGCAACAGGCCGCTCTGACTGGCATGGTGCAGGAATGTCAGGCCATCCATACCGCGCATGTGCAGATCACAGATCGCTACGTCCACACCACCGCTCTCTTTAAGCGCCGCCAGTGCTGCGTCGCCGTCGGCGGCCTCATAGATCTGACCGATTTCGGCATTCCTTAGCGCCGAGACGGCAACCAGCCTTTGAAAGGGCTGGTCCTCAAGTATCAATACGCGGATTCCGGGCATAACAGGTTGTCTGAAAAGGGTAGGGGGGCGGCAATTTTCAGCGAAATTTCTTACAAAATCTTTCAGCCAGATCCCCAGATCTTGTAGGAAATTTCCCAATGAAATCAGGAAAGTCCTTGCCTGAAAAATACGCTTTTGCTCAACAAAAAAACAAGAATGATTATAAGAATGATAAAGATCCGAGACTTTACAAATCATGGTCTTTACTTCTTAATGTGGAGGTGGATTACGGTTTAGGTCGTTCAGTACATGGGCTCCTAATGTTAGCTTAGTGCATCGAGCGCTAATCAGTTCCGCTGTAAACCGAAGCCCCAATACTTTGCAAGCGATGTGAAATATGAAAAAAGCACTGATTGTCGATGATCACCCTGTCATTCGATCCGCCCTGAAGATTTCATTGACCAACCAAGGCTTGGAGATTGTGGGAGACTGCGATAATGGGGTGGATGCCCTAGCCCTTATCAGAAGTCTCCAGCCGGACATCGTGATCCTCGATATCGGTATGCCTAAGCAAGATGGCCTGGAAGTAATAAGCCGGATTCGCGCTGAGGCGCAACCGGTATTGATTCTGGTGTTCACCTCGCTGCCAGTGGAAGTCTATCTCAATCGCTGTATCGCGGCCGGTGCTAATGGCTTTGTAAGCAAAGAGGAAAGTATCCATAACTTGAACAACGCGATCACCGCCTTGCTTGACGGTTATACCTACTTCCCCAATTGCTCCTTGAACGCGCCGACCGTAAGGGAAGTAGACGCAGGTGATGCAGCCAGGGTAAAGAAGCTGACAGACAGAGAGATCGTCATTCTGCAACAGCTTGCACTGGGTTACAGCAACAAGGTGGTCGCTGAAAAAATGTTGCTAAGCAATAAGACCATCAGTACTTACAAGTCCAGAATCTTGAACAAGATCAATGCTGATTCATTTTTGGAACTGGTGGATTTTGCTAAAAGAAACAACATTATAAGCTAGATGTTTTTGTCGGCAGTACAGAGAGGAACGAGTCTGATTTTTCCCTAGGGTTTTTCCCTGTGTGGATTGTAGCTGTTTTCTGTCAGACGCTTCTGAATTATGCTCCCGACGCCGCTGCTCTGTTGCGCCCGTTCAGGTGGATGTCTACTCTGCGTCTGTCGTTGCTTAGCAGCCCAGGCGCGTGTGCTTAATGGTTTATATTCATGAATTTAGAAAATGTCCGCTATTATGTTGCTTTAACTTGTGTCGTTTTCGGCCCTTCTATTTTATACACGGGACTGATTACATGGCCAATAAGGGTCGCGTATAACTTTGAAGGTAGGCAGCTACAAGTTCTTTATGCGGCAACCTATATAATAATTGTTGTGTTGGGGGTTATTTTTTATAGAAAAAGGCTGCGCGGCGTAATTTGATCGGAAATTTGCGTTGTATATTATTTTTGCGATTCTCACGCTTTTTCAGATAGTTCGAAGTATTCCTGTTTTATTTCCTGTATTCCTTGCCATGCGCTTATTGCACCGTCTTCAACTGCCCTGACAATGTCATCTGCGTAAGAGGCGACAAGGGAATTGAACTGGAGCTGGATCATGCCGTCATTAAAGTGCATGGCTCCGAGTGTGTAACTAAATGATATTAAGTCACCGGCGGATTTGGCTACATCATGAATGTCACATGATTTTTCATCCATTTTGATTTTGTCCATGTGTTAAATCCGGTTGTGTTTGCATGATGATGCATTCAAGTGCGGTTCTGTTCAATGTTGCAGTGGCGGGTGATTGAATAATCAGAAGCTTGCTACAACTTCAGCTTGTAGCTGGTGTTGGTATTAAACG
The DNA here is from genome assembly GCF_028682475.1 of Pseudomonas putida. Taxonomy (GTDB): domain Bacteria; phylum Pseudomonadota; class Gammaproteobacteria; order Pseudomonadales; family Pseudomonadaceae; genus Aquipseudomonas; species Aquipseudomonas putida_AG. The sequence continues at coordinate 4,202 of NZ_JANHLE010000005.1, read as the reverse complement.
TTCAGTTTGTCGGTTTGTTCTTTCGGACTTTGTCGTTGAACGTGGCGGACTTTAACGCTGACTGCGAGTGCAGGCACTCTTACTTGGGTGCGGAGGGTGACGGAGGAGCAGGCATACTTCGCGATTGCGGACATTCAGGCACATCGTATCGCGGGGCAAGTCGGGTCGCCGTACCGCCGCTCCTACCGGTTGTAGTGGTTTTCTGTCAGACGTTTCTGAATCATACTTCCCGCGCCGCTGCTCTGTTGCGCCTGCCCAGGCGCATGCCTACCCTGTGACAGTCGTTGCCAATTCAACGACCGGATGTCGCAGTCCGAGGCATAAGCAGAGCTCCATTTCCCTGGTACAGGTTTTCCCCCACCTGTATTTCTGGTCAATGGCGGCTGTGCGTGGGGCACCTTCGGGTGCGCCGGTTCCTATGCCCGGTCTGCGAACCCGCGTACAGCTGCCACCCATTTCGTTTCGCAGCGAACGGTGGCCGCTCCATCTGCATGGGAGTCGCCCGATGAAAAAGCCTGTTCCAGATCCACCCGACCTGCCCTTTGTGCACACCATCGAAAGACCTGTCGCCAGCTGTCCCGAGCATCCGCCGTTGTTCAATGTATGTGCAGGTGTCAGTGCTGAGGACGCGCTGGTGCACGCTTCGCTCTATCTGAAGTGCGCCAGCGTCAGTATTGAAGAGGCGGTGCGATACACCGCGGAGCCCGGGAAAAGCTATGTCTGGTCGACCCAGCATTCAGTGGAGTTCGCCCGGGCGTTGATCGATGCGTTGCTTGACGGGATCGAGTTGCAGCACTTGCCAGACTGAAATGCGTCCTCTCCGGTGGGAGCAACTATCTGCGGTGGGAGCGGGCTTGCCCCGCGATGCGATGTGACTGATCGTCCGCAATCGCGGGGCAAGCCCGCTCCCACCGGGGGGGTATCCGATTTACTCCGCCGCAGGCGGATTCAGGCGCGCTTCCATTTCGGCAACCTTGGCCTCCAGCGCTTCCAGACGGGCGCGGGTGCGGGCCAGAACGACCATCTGGCTGTCGAATTCTTCCCGGCTGACCAGTTCCAGTTTGCTGAAGCCGCTTTGCAGCAGGGCTTTGAACTGGCTTTCAAGTTCGGCGCGAGGTTGCGAAGTGTCGCCGGCGAACAGGCGCGAGGCTTGGTCGCTCAGGGCATCGAGAAAGGCTTTGGGCGCGAGCATGTTCGGCTATCCGCTGTATCCAAGTGGGGCGCCAGTGTAGCACGCAGTATTCGCGGCCTTGCGCTGCACGCTTTTTGCGCATCGCGGTGAATCGTCGCGCACCGTAATTGTGCAGCGAAACGCTGCTGGCGACTGGCCAACTGACTGCGTTCAACGCAAGTGCCTGTAATTGGAAGATTTAGCGGATCTGGCAAGGTTTCTGCTAAGACCTTGGTGACCCATGCACTGATGCAGTCACCGTGACGAAGCGGGGTGCAGGCGGAGCATCAAGCGGTTTCGGTCGACGACGCGTTACAAAGCCAGGCGCTGCGCTTAGACTTGAGTCGGGTTTGTTTTCCTGGGGCAAGTCCACCAATTCGGGAGAGAGTTTCATGAAGCTAGTCACTGCCATCATCAAGCCGTTCAAGTTGGACGACGTGCGCGAGTCGCTGTCTGAAATCGGCGTGCAGGGTATTACTGTCACTGAAGTCAAAGGCTTCGGTCGGCAGAAGGGCCACACCGAGCTGTATCGCGGTGCTGAGTATGTGGTTGATTTCCTGCCCAAGGTGAAGATCGACGTCGCCATCGACGACAAGGATCTGGACCGGGTCATCGAAGCGATCACCAAGGCGGCCAACACCGGCAAGATCGGTGACGGGAAAATTTTCGTGGTCAATCTGGAGCAGGCGATTCGCATCCGTACCGGCGAAACCGATACCGACGCGATCTAAAAAAGCCTCACCAAACCCCAACGCCCCAGGAGAAAACAACATGACTCTGCGTCAGTTCGCAGGGCTAGGAGCCCTTTTGCCTCTCGTAATGCCCGGCTTGGCCCTGGCAGAGGAGGCAGCCCCCGTTCTCAACTCCGGCGACACCGCCTGGATGTTGACTGCCACCGCCTTGGTGCTGTTCATGACCATCCCCGGTCTGGCCCTGTTCTACGGCGGTATGGTGCGTTCCAAGAACGTGCTGTCGGTGATGATGCAGTGCTTTGCGATCACCGGCCTGATCAGTGTGTTGTGGGTGGTTTACGGCTATAGCCTGGCGTTCGATACCACCGGTATGGAGCAGGGCGTAGTCAACTTCAATTCCTTCGTCGGCGGCCTGTCCAAAGCCTTCCTGGCTGGCGTGACGCCTGCGAGCCTGACCTCTTCGGCGGCGCTGTTCCCCGAGGCGGTATTCATCACTTTCCAGATGACCTTCGCGATCATCACCCCGGCGCTGATCGTCGGTGCCTTTGCCGAGCGGATGAAGTTCTCGGCGATGCTGATCTTCATGGCCATCTGGTTCACCCTGGTCTACGCGCCGATTGCCCACATGGTCTGGAGCGGCAACGGTGGCCTGATGTGGGACTGGGGCGTACTCGACTTCGCCGGCGGCACGGTGGTGCACATCAACGCCGGTATCGCCGGCCTGGTCGCCTGCCTGGTGCTGGGCAAGCGCAAGGGCTTCCCGACCACGCCGATGGCCCCGCACAACCTCGGTTACACCCTGATGGGCGCGGCCATGCTGTGGATCGGCTGGTTCGGTTTCAACGCAGGCTCCGCCGCTGCCGCCAACGGTACTGCAGGCATGGCCATGCTGGTGACCCAGATCGCCACCGCCGCTGCAGCACTGGGCTGGATGTTCGCCGAGTGGCTGACCCACGGTAAGCCAAGCGCTCTGGGCATTGCCTCGGGTGTAGTCGCCGGTCTGGTGGCGATCACCCCGGCTGCCGGTACCGTCGGCCCGATGGGCGCCCTGGTGATCGGCCTGGTCGCCGGTGTGATCTGCTACTTCTGCGCCACCAGCCTCAAGCGCAAGCTCGGCTACGACGACTCCCTGGACGCCTTCGGTGTGCACGGTATCGGCGGTATTGTCGGCGCGATCCTTACTGGCGTGTTCGCCGCCCCGGCACTGGGAGGCTTTGGCACCGTTGAAGACATCGGCGCGCAAGTGTGGATTCAGGCCAAAGGCGTCGGCTTTACCGTGATCTACACCGCGATCGTCACCTACGTGATTCTCAAGGTGCTGGATCTGGTCATGGGCCTGCGGGTTAACGAAGAAGAAGAGTCGGTCGGTCTCGACCTGGCGCAACACAACGAGCGCGGCTACAACCTGTAACGGCCTCGAAAAATCTTGCCCGGCTTGCCGGGCATTTTTTTGCCTGCAGTTTGTCGGTTTCAGGCAACGCAAACGGTTTCTTTCGGCGCTTTTGCCGCCACTTTTTCGGCTGGCTGCACGTAGGCAGAAAACTTACAGACCAGAGTGCCAGTTAGGCACTTTGCTTTTTCTCTGAGCACGCTAGAATGCGCGCCGAAGGGAGCTGACAAGCTGTCCGCAAACTTCGCTACCCTTTGCTAGGCTTGCCAATGAGCAGGCTGATCACGCCAGGGTAGGCCGACGATTCACTATCGGCAGCTCTTTAATTTCGTCAGGCCCTGCCAAGAGCGGGACCTGCACGGTGTTCGCCAGGTTGCTGGCGCGCACCCGAGGTGGCGGCAAACCCGCGACCCTTTGAATTTTTCCGGCGGCTGTCGATTTACGGCGCTGCTGGACTATAACTAATGTGCTTTTCGCAAGTCATGAGGTAGAACATGAGCGACGACGATCTGGAAAATGACGACCTCGAAGTAGGCGACGAAGACGATGGTGATGAAGGCCTCGAAGCGGCAGCCGATGATGTGGCTGACGACAGCGGTGATGACAGCCCGGCACCCGTAGCCAAAGGCAAGTCCAAGTCGGCGGCGGTCTCGGTAGACGAGATGCCGAGCATGGAAGCCAAGCAGAAGGAGCGCGATGCCCTGGCCAAAGCCATGGAAGAGTTCCTCTCCCGTGGTGGCAAGGTGCAGGAAGTGGAGGCCAACGTGGTCGCCGATCCGCCCAAGAAGCCGGACAACAAGTACGGTAGCCGCCCTATCTGAGTGGTTTCGTCAGCAAGAAAGCCCGCCGTCGCTGCGGGCTTTTTTGTGCCTGTGGGAGGCAGATACTGCTGGAGCATCTGCCTGTGGGAGCGGGCTTGCCCCGCGAGGCGATGTGGCTGAAAACCGCC
>NZ_JANHLE010000049.1 GCF_028682475.1 Pseudomonas putida | reverse complement strand
AGCTTCACACCGTTTTGACATGGCATCGACACTTCCCCACCTAGACTTGTCCACAGATTGCGGAGAGTCCGAAGATGCGGTGGTGTGGGTGGTTGCTGGGCGTAATGATGTTTCTCACAGGTTGCCAGACAACCCACGAACAGTTGATCAACCAAGGCTATCCACCCGCCTATGCCGATGGCTTCCAGGACGGCTGCAGCAGCGGTCGCCAGGCCGCCGGGGTAATGGCCGGGGACTTTCGCAAGGACGTGCCCCGCTACCTGCACAACCGCCAATACGAAACCGGCTGGGACGACGGCTTCCGCCAGTGCCACGCCATGCAGGAAAACCAGGACCTACAGGACTACCGCGCGCGTCATTGGGATGAACGCGATGAACAGTGGCAGGAAGAGAAAGACCGCGATGCGGCACGCGCCTACCGACGTAAATAGGGCGCGAACGGACAACCCCGGCAACGCTTGATCTGTCAGCATGGTCCTCACGCAAAGGAGGCCATCATGAGCCGAGCATTCGTCAACGAAGACCAGGCCGCCGCCCAGGCTGACCAGCCGGTGGAACGCAAGATCAGCGAACAACCCAACTATGTCACCGCCCAGGGCCTGGCCCAGTTGCACCAGCGGGTCAGCGAGCTGAACGCCCTGCACAGCGAACTGCAGGCCCAGGGCGAGCGCGCCGACAAGCAACGCCTGGCGGACACAGAGCGTGACCTGCGCTACTTCAACGCCCGCGTACAAAGCGCCCAGGTCGTTGCCAGGGCGAGTGCAACAGACAAGGTGCAGATTGGCAGTCGGGTGATTTTTGTCGATGAGCAGAACCAGCAGCATAAGGTGCAACTGGTCGGTGAAGATCAGGCCAATGCAGCCAAGGGCCTGATCAACTGGGGTTCACCACTGGGCCGGGCGCTGCTGGGTGCTGCGCCCGGTGATGAAGTGCTGTGGCGACGACCGGCAGGGGATCTGTCGATCGAGGTCGTCGCCATCGAGCCCGAGGTTTAGACCACGCCCTGGGCCAGCATGGCGTCGGCAACCTTGACGAAACCGGCGATGTTGGCGCCTTTGACGTAGTTGATCCGGCCGTTCTCCTCACCATAGTGCACACAGGCGTGGTGGATCGACTGCATGATGTTGTGCAGTTTGCTGTCCACTTCGCCCGCGGTCCACAGTAGGCGCATGGCGTTCTGCGACATTTCCAGACCGCTCACTGCCACACCGCCGGCGTTGGAAGCCTTGCCCGGAGCGAACAGAATGCCGGCCTCGATAAAGATATCCACAGCGTCGAGGGTGGTCGGCATGTTCGCGCCTTCAGCCACGCAGATGCAGCCGTTGCGCAGCAGGGTGCGGGCGTCTTCGCCATTGAGTTCGTTCTGGGTGGCGCACGGCAAGGCGATATCGCATGGCAGGTTCCATGGCGTCTGACCCTTGCGGAACTCCAGGCCGAAACGCTCGGCCAGCTCGCTGATGCGGCCGCGCTTGACGTTTTTCAGCTCCATCAGCGCATCCCACTGCTCGTCGGTCATGCCGGCTTCGCAGAACAGGGTGCCTTCGGAGTCGGACAGCGAGATGACCTTGCCGCCCAGGTCCATGACCTTGCGCGCGGCGTACTGGGCCACGTTGCCGGAACCGGAGATCGCCACGCGGCGACCGTCGATGCGCAGGTCCTGACGCTTGAGCATCTCTTCGGCGAAGTACACGCAACCGTAGCCGGTCGCTTCCGGACGGATCAGGCTGCCGCCGTAGGTCATGCCCTTGCCGGTGAGCACCGAAGTGAACTGGTTGGCCAGGCGTTTGTACTGACCGAACATGAAGCCGATCTCACGGGCGCCGACACCGATATCACCGGCCGGCACGTCCAGATCCGCGCCGATGTGGCGGTACAGCTCGCTCATGAAGGCCTGGCAGAAGCGCATGACTTCGGCATCGCTCTTGCCCTTCGGATCGAAGTCCGAACCACCTTTGCCGCCGCCCATGGGCAGCGAAGTCAGGGAGTTCTTGAACACCTGCTCGAAGGCCAGGAACTTCAGCACACCGATGTTCACTGAAGGGTGGAAACGCAGACCGCCCTTGTACGGGCCGATGGCGCTGCTCATCTGAATGCGGTAGCCGCGGTTGACCTGGACCTTGCCCGCGTCATCAACCCACGACACACGGAACAGGATCGCCCGTTCCGGTTCGACCATACGCTCGAGAATGCCGGCCTGAAGGTAGTGCGGATTGGCCTCAAGGAAAGGCCAGAGGCTGCGCAGCACTTCTTCGACGGCCTGGTGGAACTCAGGCTGGGCAGGGTCGCGCTGTTTCAGGCGCGCAAGGAAATCTTCGACGGATTCGATCATTTAGACACTTCACCAGATAGAGTTGGACTTGTTGGTTTTTTTCCAGACTCTACCAAGAACCAGTCGCACCGGAACAGAGCATCATGTCGTTTTTATGAAATTAAATGGTTCATTTGTATAAGTGTATACAGTATTTCGCACAAAAAACGGGGCCCGAAGGCCCCGTTTCAGTGCAAAACCCGAAGGGTCATGCCAGTTTTTTGTGCCGTACCCGGTGCGGCTGGGCAGCGGCTTCGCCGAGACGCTTCTTGCGATCAGCTTCGTACTCGGTGTAGTTGCCTTCGAAGAACACCGCCTGCGAATCATCTTCGTAAGCCAGGATGTGGGTCGCCACACGGTCCAGGAACCAGCGATCGTGAGAGATCACAATGGCGGCGCCCGGGAAGTCCAGCAGGGCTTCCTCCAGCGAACGCAGGGTTTCCACGTCGAGGTCGTTGGACGGTTCGTCGAGCAGCAGGACGTTGGCGCCTTCTTTCAGGGTCAGGGCCAGGTGCAGACGGCCACGCTCACCACCGGAGAGGTCCTTGACGAACTTCTGCTGGTCGCCGCCCTTGAAGTTGAAACGACCGACATAGGTCCGCGATGGAATCTCGTAGGTGCCGATACGCAGCTGGTCGGAACCGTCGGAGATCTGCTGGAACACGGTCTTGTTGCCGTCCAGGTCTTCACGGCTCTGGTCGACACAGGCCAGTTGCACGGTTTCACCGATCTCGATGCTGCCCGAGTCCGGCTGTTCCTTGCCCATGAGCATGCGGAACAGGGTCGATTTACCGGCACCGTTACCACCGATCACACCGACGATGGCGCCTTTGGGCATGGCGAACGACAGGTTGTCGATCAGCACGCGATCGCCATAGCCTTTAGTGACGTTCTTGAATTCGATGACCTTGTCACCCAGGCGCGGACCGGCCGGGATGTAGATCTCGTTGGTTTCGCTGCGTTTCTGGAATTCTTGCGACTGCATTTCTTCGAAGCGTTGCAGACGGGCCTTGGATTTCGACTGACGAGCCTTGGCGCCTTTGCGCACCCACTCCAGTTCTTCCTTCATGGCCTTTTCGTGGGCCGACTGCTGCTTGGATTCCTGGGCCAGACGATCAGACTTGGCTTCCAGCCAGCCCGAATAGTTGCCTTCGTACGGAATACCGGCGCCGCGGTCGAGTTCGAGGATCCAGCCGGCGACGTTGTCGAGGAAGTAACGGTCGTGGGTAATCGCTACCACAGTACCCGGGAAGTCATGGAGGAAGTGCTCCAGCCAGGCGACGGAGTCGGCGTCCAGGTGGTTGGTCGGTTCGTCGAGCAGCAGCATGTCGGGGGCCGACAGCAGCAGACGGCACAGGGCCACACGGCGCTTTTCACCACCGGACAGGTGTTCGACCTTGGCCTCCCAGGCCGGCAGGCGCAGGGCATCAGCCGCGACTTCCAGCTGGCGCTCGAGGTTGTGGCCGTCGCTGGCCTGCAGGATGGCTTCAAGCTTGGCCTGTTCGGCGGCCAGCTTGTCGAAGTCGGCATCCGGCTCGGCATAGGCAGCATAGACCTCGTCCAGACGCGCCTGGGCGTCCTTGATCACGCTGACCGCTTCCTCGACCACTTCACGGACGGTCTTGCTCGGGTCCAGCTGTGGTTCCTGTGGCAGGTAACCGATGTTCAGGTCCGGCATCGGACGGGCTTCGCCGTCGAACTCTGTGTCGACGCCAGCCATGATCTTGAGCAGGGTGGATTTACCCGAGCCGTTCAGGCCGAGCACGCCGATCTTGGCGCCGGGGAAAAACGACAGGGAGATGTTCTTCAAGATTTCCCGCTTCGGCGGGACAACTTTGCCCAGCCGATGCATGGTGTAGACGTATTGAGCCATGGAAAAACCTAGCGTCAGAGACGAAAAAATGAGCGCGAAACAGATGAAGGGAGCCGCAGCCCCCAGGAAAGGGCCAAAGCTACCGCAATGCGCCTTGTTGGGCAAACCGCCGACGAACAGGGCTGGCACTTTGCCACGTTTGCGGGCATGCTAGCCGCCCTTCGGGCGTCGGGCTTATAGTGCGTGACCAGAGTAGCCACCAGGGACCGTGGCGCTAGCAGCCAGCAGCTCTAAACCTGCCATCCAGCCATACCGCAGGATCATCGCTTGACCAATCTCACTCAGCCGACATCCCTGCGCAAGCCGTCCAGCGCACCCGGCTCTGCATTGCGTGGCTCGTTGAAAAGCGCACTGGCCCTGCTGGTTCTGCTGTTGCTCGGCTTGCTGCTCTGGCAACTGATCGACCAGTACCGCCACACCCAGGCCGACCAGTACCAGCAAAGCCTCAATGCGAGTGCCGAGCTGGCCGACCACATGGCCTTGAACATGTCGCTCAAGGCCCAGGTGGCACACAATAGTGTCCAGCCTTACCGTTCGTCGCCAGACCCTGCACAGCTGCCAGACATTCTGGCCAGGTTGCAGGCCCAACTGCCGGCCTTGCAGAGCCTGGTGTGGATCGATAGCCATGGCAAGGTGCTCAGCGACAGCCTCGGCGCTACCCCGGATGGTCTTGTTGTGGATGAGTTGCTGCGGCTCAACCAGGGCCACGACCATTACTACAGCAACAGCGCGGACAATCGTCAGATTTACCTGTTACTGCGCCAGCCGGACGCTGCCCCGGGTTACTGGCTGCTGCGCCTGAGCCCGGCCTATTACAGCGAACTGACCTCACACCTGGACCGCCCCAACCACCCGTTGTGGCTCCTGGAAAACAGTCGCACCGGCGAGATCATCAACCGCCATCAACCGGCACCGGGCAGTGACGAACCGCTGCAAAGTGTCATGCTCGCATTCCTCGACAACAGTAGCTGGCAATTACGTGGCCTGTTCGATGCCGGATTGGCCCGCGAGCAACTGCTGCCGGCGCTGATCGGCAAGTGTGTGCTCGGCCTGTTCTGCGCCCTGCTGCCCTTGCTGGCCTTGATCAACATGCGTCGCCGGCACCGCATGCTGCAGGAAAGCCGCCGGCGCTATCACGATATTTTCGAAGGCACTGGCGTTGCCCTGTGCGTACTTGACCTCTCCGGTTTGCCTGCGCAGCTGGAGCGTCATCGCCTGCGCAGCCGTCAGGCGCTGCAGCAACGCCTGACCTTCGATCGGGCGCTGCGGCGGGTCTTGCTGCAGGAGCTCAAGGTCACCGAGGTCAACCAGGTGGCCCTGCAACTGCTGGAGGTCAACTGCTGCAATGCCGCCTGGCAATGCCTGGTCGAAGGCACGCAAGCCGGTATCGAAGGCATCGGTGTGCAGCTGGTTGAAGCCGTGCTGGACAACCAGCAACAGCTGGAACTGGAAGTGTGCCTGCCGACCGCCAACGGCCAGGACCTGCACCTCTGGCTGATGGTGAAATTCCCCGAGCAGCGCCGCGACTATGAAGCGGTGATCCTCAGCATCAGCGACATCACCAGCCGCAAGCAGGTCGAGCTGTCATTGCTCGAACGCGAAGGTTTCTGGTCGGACGTTGTGCGTACAGTGCCAGACCAGTTGTACGTGCAAGATGTGCAAAGCCAGCAAATGATCTTCAGCAACCGCAACCTGGGCCAGACCCTGGGTTACCAGCGTAGCCAACTGGCACAGATGGGCGAGCGCTTCTGGGAGATCCTCCTGCACCCGGACGATGCCCAGCTCTATCGCCAGGTTCGCCAGCAATTGCTCGACAGCGATGGCGTCGAGCAATTGCATTGCCAACTGCGTTTCCGTCATCACGATCAACGCTGGCGGCGCTTCGACATCCGCGAGCAAGCCCTGACCCGCGATGGCAGCGGCGTTGTCACCCGGATCATCGGCGTTGGCAAGGATGTGACCGATCAGATCGAGGCCAGCGAGTCGCTGCGCGACAGTGAACAGCGTTATCGCATGCTCGCCGAAAGTATCAGCGATGTGATCTTCTCCACCGACAGCCAGTTGCAGCTCAACTATGTCAGCCCCTCGGTACAGGTGGTGCTGGGTTACGAGGTCGACTGGATCTTCGACAACGGCTGGCATTCGACCATCGCCAATCCGGCGCAATTGACCGGTATTTATGCACTGGTCGAACGGGTCAATCGGGCCTTGAACAATCCAGAGCAACTGGAGCAACTGCGCACTCAATTGCCCAATCAGCTGTTCCTGTTCGATTGCCTGCGCGCCGACGGCCGCAAGATTCCGATCGAACTGCGCCTGGTGCTGGTCTGGGACGATCAGGAGCGTTTCGAAGGGATCCTCGGGGTCGGCCGCGACATCAGCCAGCAGCGCCGGGCCGAGAAAGACCTGCGCATGGCCGCGACGGTGTTCGAACACTCGACATCGGCGATCCTGATCACCGACCCGGCCGGCTATATCGTCCAGGCCAACGAAGCGTTCAGCCGGGTCAGCGGCCATGCCGTGGCCGACGTGCTCGATCAGTTGCCGAGCATGCTGACCGTGGACGAACACCAGGAAGCGCACCTGGGCTATGTGCTCAAGCAGCTCAACCAGCATGGCACCTGGGAAGGTGAAGTGTGGCTCAAACGGCGCAATGGCGAACATTACCCAGCCTGGGTCGGCATCACCGCGGTGCTCGACGATGAAGGCGACCTGGCCAGCTACGTGTGCTTCTTCACCGACATCAGCGAACGCAAAGCCAGTGAACAGCGCATTCACCGTCTGGCTTACTACGACGCCCTGACCCACCTGCCCAACCGCACCCTGTTCCAGGACCGACTGCATACGGCCCTGCAGCAGGCTGACCGGCAAAAAGCCTGGGTGGTGTTGATGTTCCTCGACCTCGACCGCTTCAAGCCGATCAACGACTCCCTCGGCCATGCTGCCGGCGACCGCATGCTCAAGGACATGGCCGAGCGTCTGCTCGACTGCGTCGATGGTGATGACACGGTGGCGCGCATGGGCGGTGACGAGTTCACCCTGTTGCTGCAACCGCGGGCAACCCGGGAAATGGCCCTGAACCGCGCCATCCATGTTGCCGAACAGATTCTCGGCAGCCTGGTGCGGCCGTTCGTCCTGGAAAACCGCGAGTTCTTCGTCACTGCCAGTATCGGCATCGCCCTGAGCCCGCAGGACGGCAGCGAACTCAGCCAGCTGATGAAGAACGCCGACACCGCCATGTACCACGCCAAGGAGCGTGGCAAGAACAACTTCCAGTTCTACCAGGCCGACATGAACGCCAGTGCCCTGGAGCGCCTGGAACTGGAAAGTGACCTGCGCCATGCCCTGGAGCAGAACGAATTCATTCTTTATTACCAACCGCAGTTCAGCGGTGACGGCAAGCGCCTGACCGGTGCCGAGGCTCTGCTGCGCTGGCGTCATCCGCGCCGCGGGCTGGTGCCGCCAGGCGACTTCATTCCGGTGATCGAGGAGCTGGGGCTGGTCGTGGATGTCGGCGACTGGGTACTCAAGGAAGCCTGCCGCCAGCTCAAGGTCTGGCATCAGGACCAGGTGCAGGTGCCCAAGGTCTCGGTAAACATCTCGGCGCGGCAGTTCTCCGACGGCCAGCTCGGCACACGGATTGCCACCATCCTCAAGGACACGGGTTTGCCCCCGGCATGCCTGGAGCTGGAGCTGACCGAAAGTATTCTGATGCGTGAAGTCAACGAAGCGATGGTGATCCTCGACAGCCTGAAAAAGCTCGGCCTGAGCATTGCCGTCGATGACTTCGGTACCGGCTACTCGTCACTCAACTACCTCAAGCAGTTCCCTATTGATGTACTGAAGATCGACCGCACCTTCGTCGACGGCTTGCCTGAGGGTGAGCAGGACGCGCAGATCGCCCGGGCAATCATCGCCATGGCCCACAGCCTGAACCTGGCGGTGATTGCCGAAGGCGTGGAAACCCACGAGCAGCTGGAGTTTCTGCGCGAGCACGATTGCGACGAGGTGCAGGGTTACCTGTTCGGGCGGCCGATGCCGGCCAACCAGTTCGAGGCGCAGTTCAGCAACGAAACCTTGTTCATGTTCGAGTAGGTTTGCAGCTTGTCGCTCATGAGCCCCATTTGTCTGCGACATGATGCCCTTTCATATGCCAGACAAAAGCTGATGAGGTAGAATGCCCGCCTATTTCAGCACGATCCTTGAGGACCGCCATGTTCAGCCGTGATTTGACCATTGCCAAGTACGACGCCGATCTTTTTGCCGCCATGGAGCAAGAAGCTCAGCGCCAGGAAGAGCACATCGAGCTGATTGCTTCGGAAAACTACACCAGCCCGGCAATCATGGAAGCCCAGGGCTCGGTGCTGACCAACAAATACGCCGAAGGCTACCCAGGCAAGCGTTACTACGGCGGCTGCGAATACGTCGACGTGGTCGAGCAACTGGCCATCGACCGTGCCAAGGAACTGTTCGGCGCCGATTACGCCAACGTCCAGCCGCACGCCGGCTCGCAAGCCAACAGCGCCGTTTACCTGGCCCTGCTGTCGGCCGGTGACACCATCCTGGGCATGAGCCTGGCCCACGGTGGTCACCTGACCCACGGTGCCAACGTCAGCTCCTCGGGCAAACTGTACAACGCTGTCCAGTACGGCATCGACGCCAACGGCCTGATCGACTACGACGAAGTCGAGCGCCTGGCCGTCGAGCACAAGCCGAAAATGATCGTTGCCGGTTTCTCTGCCTACTCGCAGATTCTGGACTTCCCGCGCTTCCGCGAAATCGCCGACAAGGTCGGTGCCTACCTGTTCGTCGACATGGCCCACGTTGCCGGTCTGGTCGCTGCAGGCGTGTACCCGAACCCGGTGCCATTCGCCGACGTGGTTACCACCACTACCCACAAGACCCTGCGCGGTCCACGTGGCGGCCTGATCCTGGCCCGTGCCAACGCCGACATCGAGAAGAAGCTGAACTCCGCAGTCTTCCCGGGTGCCCAGGGCGGCCCGCTGGAGCACGTCATCGCTGCCAAGGCGATCTGCTTCAAGGAAGCGCTGCAGCCTGAGTTCAAGGCCTACCAGCAGCAAGTGGTGAAAAACGCCCAGGCCATGGCCGGTGTGTTCATCGAGCGCGGTTTCGACGTGGTGTCCGGTGGTACTCAGAACCACCTGTTCCTGCTGTCGCTGATCAAGCAGGAAATCTCCGGTAAAGATGCTGACGCTGCCCTGGGCAAAGCCTTCATCACCGTCAACAAGAACTCGGTACCGAACGACCCACGCTCCCCGTTCGTCACCTCCGGCCTGCGCTTCGGTACTCCGGCTGTAACCACTCGTGGCTTCAAAGAAGCTGAGTGTAAAGAACTGGCTGGCTGGATCTGCGACATCCTGGCTGACCTGAACAACGAAGCGGTGATCGACGCCGTTCGTGAGAAAGTCAAAGCCATCTGCGCCAAGCTGCCGGTATACGGCAACTGATCGCAGTCGTTTGATGTGAAAAAGCCCGGCTCTTAAGCCGGGCTTTTTTTTGGGGGTACCCCGGTGGGAGCGTGCCCCAATGCACCGCCTTCCCGAACATCGGAAAGCATTCCGGCTGTGCGGGCCATGCCAGGCAACTTAGCCTGTTGCTCCCGCACATACCGCAATGGAGGCCTTCAATGGCTGACAACAAAGCGCTTTCCTTCACCGCGACCCTTCTGGTCAACGGTCACCCGCTCATCATACTGAATCAGGCCATCGACCGAAGTGTGATGGTGCCCCACCCGGACTCTAATCTGGGGTTACTGGACGCCTCCCACGCGCTGGGCATCCTGAGCACGCCAGACGAAGCCTGGGACGAAGCGCGTGATGCCGGACATGTGGACTTTCATTTGACGGGAGATCTATCGCCCACAGTGTTCTATTTTCGCCATAGCGAAGAGGGCTACCGACTTTACATACGCGGTGGTGACTACGCAGGACAGGGTGTATTCAAGAGCAAGTATGGGGTAGCCATGAGTCGCCCCATCGAAGACCGCGACCCGTCTTCCTGGCACATACGCCTTGCTCACACCCAGCGGTCCGTGGTCCTTTCGGATCTGGCCACGGGTTTTGCGATCATCAACCTTGAATGTTCGTCAACCGGGGCTCACCTGGCGACGAACATTATCGGCGATGGTGAAGGCGGATATCTCATCACTCGCAAGTCGGCAGCCGCGACCAACTTACGATTGAACATTCTGGAGCGCGAGGCTGACTGGGCTCGCAGGTAAGCCACAGACTCAGGGCTCTGCCATCCAGTAGGGCCTGTGCTGTCACTGCGCTGAGTTCAACGCCTCAAACCCCGCCCGAATTTTCGCCTCCGGCAAGTCATCGGCAATAAACACCATCACGCTCTCACGGGGCTCTCCATCGGCCCACTCGGTATCCCAATCAAAACCATAGAGTTTCAACACCCCCTGGAACACCAGACGTCGATCTTCCCCGGCGATATTGAGCACACCTTTGTAGCGCAACAACTGCTTGCCATGCTCTTCCAGCAACTGGTTCATGAAGTCGCTGAGCCGGTCGATGTCCAGCGGCGTGTCGGTGCGCAGCACCAGGCTGGAGATGCGATCAGGCGTAACCGTCTGGCTGACCGGACGCAGGCTCAAGCCGCCGCCCAGGTCGGCATTGAGGTTGAAACCACGCACATCAAGCAATTCAGCCAGATCGATGCGCCCGTGTTCGACCACCCGGATCGGTGCGCGGCGGTTGATACGCCCCAGGCGTTCGCTCAAAGCCTGAAAGCTTGCAGGCTCGACCAGGTCGGTCTTGCTCACCAGCAAGCGGTCGGCAAAGCCCACCTGGGCCTGGGCAATGGCCTGGGTCAGGTGCTGTTCGGCATGCGCGGCATCGACCAGGGTGATGATGCCGTCAAGGATGTAGCGCTCGCGCAGCTCTTCGTCGATGAAGAAGGTTTGCGCCACCGGCGCCGGATCAGCCAGGCCTGTGCATTCAATCACCAGGCGGTCGAAGGCGATCTCGCCGGCATCCAGGCGCTCCAACAGCAGGTACAAGGCCTTGGTCAGGTCGGTGTGGATGCTGCAACAGACGCAACCGTTGGCCAGGGTCATGACCTGCACCGGTTCATCGCCAAGCAGCTGGGTATCGATGCCGGCGTCACTGAATTCGTTTTCAATCACGGCGATCTTCAGGCCATGTTCGGCCTTGAGCAGATGGCGCAGCAAGGTAGTCTTGCCGGCCCCCAGAAAACCGCTGAGTACTGTTACCGGAATGGGCGCGTGCAAACGGAAAATCTCCTGAACTGAAAATGACTGTGGGAGCACGGCAAGCCGGGCTCCCACAGGTTCAACTGCCATCAGTGGCTGTCATTCAACAGCACTTCGGCCCACCCTTGCCACCGTAACGGGCCTCCTGACGTTCACGGAAGAACGCCTCGTAGCTCATCACCGGCTTGTCCGGGTGCTTGGTCTGCATGTGCTCGACGTAGTTGTCGTAGTCGGGCATGCCGACCATCAGGCGGGCTGCCTGCCCCAGGTACTTACCCAGTCGACCGAGATCGTTGAACATCACTGCATTCCTCTTTGGTTACGCATCCGGCAGCGCCTGGAACGGGGACTCTTTGTCAGTCCGCTCTTTTTTACCCAAGGCGGCGATGCCGACCTTGAGGGCAAAGAACAGAATGCTGAAGACCACGAACAGGAACAGGATGGTCAGACCCGCGTTGGTATAGGCGTTGAAGATCACGTGCTGCATCTGGCCGATATCCTTGGCCGGTGCCAGCACCTGCCCGGCGTCGAGCGCCACGCTGTACTTGTTGGCCAGGGCCAGGAAGCCGACCGCCGGGTTCGGATCGAACAGCTTGATGAAACCGGCGGTGGTGGTGCAGATCAGCAGCCAGACGGCTGGCAGCAGGGTGACCCACATGTAGCGCTGGCGCTTCATCTTGATCAGGACCACGGTGCCGAGCATCAGCGCGATACCGGCGAGCATCTGGTTGGAGATGCCGAACAGCGGCCACAAGGTGTTGATACCGCCCAGCGGATCGATCACGCCCTGGTACAGCAGGTAGCCCCACAGCGCCACGCAACCGCCGGTCGCGAGCAGGTTGGCACCCCACGATTCGGTGCGTTTGAGCGCCGGGACGAAGCTGCCGAGCAAATCCTGCAGCATGAAACGACCGGCACGGGTACCGGCGTCCACTGCGGTGAGGATGAACAACGCCTCGAACAGGATCGCGAAGTGGTACCAGAAGGCCATGGTGTTTTCACCCGGCAGCACCTGGTGCAGGATCTGCGCGATACCGACCGCCAGGGTCGGTGCACCGCCGGCACGGGCCAGAATGGTGTGTTCGCCAATGTCCTTGGCCACCGCCTCCAGCGCGTCAGGGGTGATCGCAAAGCCCCAGCTGCTGACCGTCTGCGCCACCGACACCACATCGGCACCGACCACTGCGGCCGGGCTGTTCATGGCGAAGTACACGCCGGGCTCGATCACCGAGGCGGCAACCATGGCCATGATCGCCACGAACGACTCCATCAGCATGCCGCCGTAACCGATGTAACGGGCGTTGGTTTCGTTATCCAGCAGCTTCGGCGTGGTACCCGACGAGATCAGCGCATGGAAACCCGACACCGCGCCACAGGCGATGGTGATGAACAGGAACGGGAACAGGGTGCCTTTCCAGACCGGACCCGTGCCGTCGGTGAACTGGGTCAGCGCCGGCATTTTCAGCTCGGGGGCGATGATCAGGATACCGATGGCCAGGCCAACGATGGTGCCGATCTTGAGGAAGGTCGAGAGGTAATCACGTGGCGCCAGCACCAGCCACACCGGCAGTACCGCAGCGACAAAGCCGTAGCCCACCAGCATCCAGGTGATCTGCACACCGGTGAAGGTGAACGCAGGGCCCCAGACCGGATCTGCGGCTACCTGGCCCCCCAGCCAGATCGACAGCAACAGCAGCACCACGCCCATCAGCGAGATTTCGCCGATGCGGCCCGGGCGGATGTAGCGCATGTAGATGCCCATGAACATCGCGATCGGGATGGTCGCCATGACCGTGAACATACCCCACGGGCTCTCGGCCAGGGCTTTGACCACGATCAGCGCCAGCACCGCGAGGATGATGATCATGATCAGGAAGCAGCCGAACAGGGCGATAGTACCCGGAATCCGGCCCATTTCCTCACGGACCATGTCACCCAGCGAGCGACCGTTGCGGCGGGTGGACAGGAACAGGACCATGAAGTCCTGCACCGCACCGGCCAGCACCACGCCGGCAATCAGCCAGAGCGTGCCAGGCAGGTAGCCCATTTGCGCGGCCAGAACCGGACCGACCAGCGGGCCGGCACCGGCGATGGCGGCAAAGTGGTGACCGAAAAGGATGTGTTTGTTGGTCGGTACATAGTCCAGACCATCGTTGTTGAGCACCGCCGGGGTGGCCCGACGCGGGTCCAGCTGCATCACCTTGGTGGCGATGAACAGGCTGTAGTAGCGGTAGGCGACCAGGTAGATGGCCACTGAAGCGACGACGATCCACAAGGCGTTGATGGCCTCGCCACGACGCAGGGCGACCACTCCCAGCGCACAGGCTCCTATGACTGCCAGCGCCAGCCACGGAATGTGGCGTAGCAGGCTATTATTGTTGTTCATGGTTTACTTCCAGCTAGTGGATAAAAGACAGCCTTTCGAGTCTAGCGATCCTGACAGGAAAGGCCACCCCCACGTTGGTTTAGAGCCTTCAACGCGGGTTGAACAAAACTCGTTATGCGCCCTTGCGCGGACCTTGGCAAGTGCTGAGCTATAGTCAGGAAGAACCCCGGAGTGTCTGATCATGAGCGACCACCAAGAACGTCGACGTTTCCAGCGTGTTGCCTTTGATAGCCCCACCGAACTGCGCCAGGGTGATCGGCGCTGGCCGGTCGAGCTGATTGACCTGTCCCTCAAGGGCTTGCTGATCAAGTGCCCGGAACCCTGGGACCCCGACCTGACCCAGGATTTCGAGGCCCTTGTCCACCTGGGGGAGCAGGTAACGCTATGGATGCAGGTGGAACTGCGCCATGAAGAAGGTAACCGACTGGGTTTTGTCTGCCTGCGTACTGATATCGATTCATCGTGCCATTTGCGGCGTTTGGTGGAACTCAACCTGGCCGATAACCCCGAAATGATGCGCGAACTGCGAGAATTGATCGAAGTTTAGAATCTTTTAGCCTGCTACCTACTTTCCTGCTCACCGCGTTTCTGTCCATTCGGACAGCTTTCCCACCCTTCCCGCCAGTCCTCACGCAGCCTTGCGAGGCCTGCGCGCGGGCGTTGGAACGATAACTGCATCCATTCATCAACCCAAACTGACTGCCGGACTGTTCCTACGCCAATCTAAAAATTGTATACAATTGTTCTGGCATTGGCAGGTAGGACTTGTCTACAGTAGCGCCACAACAATAAAACAGAGACCCCGCCTCATGAATACGTCCTCCTCTAGCACGTCTTCAGCAGCACGTCCCGAAGACGAGAACCTGGGCCTAGGTGCCAACCTGGCGTACGGCCTGCAACACGTCTTGACCATGTATGGCGGTATTGTCGCCGTGCCGCTGATTCTCGGTCAGGCAGCCGGCCTGACCTCGGCGGACATTGGTCTGCTGATCGCTGCGTCGCTGTTTGCCGGCGGCCTGGCAACCCTGTTGCAAACCCTCGGACTGCCGTGGTTCGGTTGCCAGCTGCCGCTGGTGCAAGGGGTCTCGTTTGCCGGTGTCGCGACCATGGGTGCGATCCTCAGCAGTGAAGGCGGTGGCGGCTTGCCCGGGGTCTTGGGCGCAGTGATGGCCGCGTCTTTCATCGGTTTCCTGATCACCCCGGTGTTTTCGCGAATTACCAAATACTTCCCGCCACTGGTGACCGGTATCGTCATCACCACCATCGGCCTGACCTTGATGCCGGTTGCTGCGCGTTGGGTCATGGGCGGTAACAGCAAAGCTCCGGACTTCGGCAGCATGGCCAACATCGGCCTGGCGGCGCTGACCTTCGCCATCGTCCTGATCCTGAGCAAACTGGGCAGCGCCACCATCTCGCGCCTGTCGATCCTGCTGGCCATGGTCATCGGCACCCTGATCGCCTGGTCGCTGGGCATGGCCGACTTCAGCAAGGTCCTTGAAGGCCCGCTGGTGGCAATGCCAAGCCCGTTCCACTTCGGTATGCCGACCTTCCACATCGCCGCGATCCTGTCGATGTGCATCGTGATCATGGTGACCCTGGTGGAAACCTCGGCCGACATCCTCGCCGTCGGTGAAATCATCGATACCAAGGTTGACTCCAAGCGCCTGGGCAATGGCCTGCGCGCCGACATGGCGTCGAGCATCCTGGCACCGATCTTCGGCTCTTTCACCCAGAGCGCCTTCGCCCAGAACGTCGGCCTGGTCGCCGTGACCGGGGTGAAAAGCCGCTACGTGGTGGCGACTGGCGGGGTGATCCTGGTGGTACTCGGCCTGCTGCCGATCATGGGGCGGGTGATTGCCGCAGTACCGACCTCGGTGCTCGGTGGTGCCGGTATCGTACTGTTCGGTACTGTGGCCGCCAGCGGTATCCGGACCCTGTCCAAGGTCAGCTACAAGAACAACGTCAACCTGATCATCGTCGCCGCCTCGCTGGGCTTCGGCATGATCCCGATTGCCGCGCCGAACTTCTACGCGCAATTCCCCAACTGGTTCGAGACCATCTTCCACTCCGGCATCAGCTCGGCAGCGATCATGGCGATTGTTCTGAACCTGGTGTTCAACCACTTCACCGCAGGCAACTCCGACCAGCAATCGGTATTCGCTGCTGCCTACGAACGCACCATCCACTACTCGGATATCTCTGCCCTGCGTGACGGCGATTACTTCGAGGACGGCAAGCTGTTCAACGCCGAAGGCAAGGAGGTACCGGTGATGAGTGAGGGCGAGCACGGCGAACCGCCTGCACGACGAGAGGCTGTCTCAGAGCACTGATTAACGCTACGCAAAAAAAAAGGCCGGTGCTCATGCACCGGCTTTTTTACTTACGCTGCAGGTAGTCGCTAAACCGGTGGGAGCGGGCTTGCCCCGCGATTGGGACTCGACTGACACACCGC
>NZ_JANHLE010000048.1 GCF_028682475.1 Pseudomonas putida | reverse complement strand
GAAGCCCCACGGTAATGCTTACAGCGGCGAAATCGTCCCTAACGCGCCAATCCCAATAGCCAGCACCAGAAAACCAACGACAAAAAGCGCAAGCTTGCCCATATGAACTCCGAATTGAACAGGAAAGAGGCAACAGGCGCTGCAGATAACCTAGCGACCTGATCAGGCACGCCGTGAAAGGTGCCTGTTAGGGGCTTCATTGTCCGAGTGTCAGGGTTTTCATTACAGATGCAGATGAGGCGTAAAAATACGGATCAGAATAAAAACGCCCCGACCTGAGCATCCAGATCGGGGCGTCTTTTCGCTGCTGCCAGACTGCGGCGCTCCTGTTACGCCAGGTCAAATCGGTCGAGGTTCATGACTTTGCTCCAGGCGGCAATGAAGTCTCTGACGAACTTGTCCTTGCCGTCGTTGCTGGCATACACCTCAGCCAGCGCGCGTAACTGGGCATGGGAGCCGAATACCAGGTCGACACGACTGCCGGTCCATTTCAGCTCGCCGGTTTTGCGGTCGCGGGCTTCATAGCTGTCGTTGGCGCTGGAGGTCGGCTTCCATTCCACGCTCATGTCCAGCAGGTTCTGGAAGAAGTCGTTGGTCAGCTGTCCTGGGCGCTTGGTGAACACACCCTGGGCGTTCTGCCCGACATTGTTGCCCAGCACCCGCAGGCCACCGATCAACACGGTCATCTCCGGCGCACTAAGGTTCAGCAGTTGCGCCTTGTCGACCAGCAGTGCCTCGGGTCTGACCTTGACCCCGGTTTTGATGTAGTTGCGAAACCCATCGGCAACCGGCTCCAGCAGACCGAAAGACTCCACATCGGTCTGCTGCTGCGAGGCGTCGGTGCGGCCGGGGGAGAACGGCACCTTGAGGTTGTGTCCCGCATTTCTCGCTGCTTGCTCCACGCCGGCGTTACCCGCCAGAACGATGAGGTCGGCCAGGGAGACTCTCTTGCCGCCGCCCTGAGCGTTGAAGTCGTTCTGAATTGCTTGCAGCTTGCCAAGCACTTCGGCCAGTTGCGCTGGTTGGTTGGCTTCCCAGTCTTTCTGCGGCGCCAGACGCAGGCGGCCACCGTTGGCACCGCCACGTTTGTCCGAACCGCGAAAGCTCGAGGCAGCGGCCCAGGCGGTGGACACCAGTTGCGCCACCGAAAGGCCCGAAGCCAGTACCTTGGCCTTGAGCGCGTCGACGTCGACGTCGTTGACCAGGGCGTGATCGACTGCCGGGATCGGGTCTTGCCACAGCAGTTCTTCATTGGGCATTTCCGGGCCGAGGTAGCGTGACAATGGGCCCATGTCGCGATGAATGAGTTTGTACCAGGCGCGGGCGAAGGCATCGGCCAGTTGCTCGGGGTGTTCCTTGAAGCGGCGGGCGATCGGCTCGTAGATCGGGTCGAAGCGCAGTGCCAGGTCCGAGGTCAGCATTCTCGGTTCCTGTTTTTTATTCGGGTCGAAGGCGTGCGGGATGCGGTCTGCGCCAGCACCGCCTTTTGGTCGCCACTGGTGGGCGCCGGCCGGGCTTTTGGTCAGTTCCCAGTCGAAGCCGAACAGGTTCTCCAGGTACTCGTTGCTCCATTGGGTGGGGGTGGAGGTCCAGGTGACTTCCAGGCCGCTGGTGATGGCGTCCGCGCCTTTGCCGGTGCCGAATTTATTGCGCCAACCCAGGCCCTGTTCCTCCAGACCTGCGGCCTCCGGTTCGGCACCGACGTTGTCGGCGGGACCGGCGCCGTGGGTCTTGCCGAAGGCATGCCCGCCAGCGATCAGCGCCACGGTTTCTTCATCGTTCATGGCCATACGGCCAAAGGTATCGCGGATGTCCTTGGCTGAGGCCATCGGGTCGGGGTTGCCTTCAGGGCCTTCGGGGTTTACGTAGATCAGGCCCATTTGCACGGCGGCCAGCGGGTTATCAAGGTTGCGATCGCCGGCAGGGAGGTCGCGGCTTTCTTCCTCGCCATGCTTGGACGGTTCAGCCACCAGCGGTGCATCGCCTGGCGGTTGCGCCTTGCCGTAGCGGACGTCGCCGCCCAGCCAGACGGTCTCACTGCCCCAGTTCACCGCTTCATCCGGCTCCCAGACGTCGGCGCGGCCACCGGAGAAACCGAAGGTCTTGAAGCCCATGGATTCCAGGGCAACGTTGCCGGTCAGCACGATCAAGTCGGCCCACGAGATGTTCTTGCCGTATTTCTGCTTGATCGGCCAGAGCAGGCGCCGGGCCTTGTCCAGGCTGACGTTGTCGGGCCAGCTGTTGAGCGGGGCGAAGCGTTGCTGGCCGGAACCGGCACCGCCACGTCCATCACCGATACGATAGGTGCCAGCGCTGTGCCAGGCCATGCGGATGAACAGCGGTCCATAGTGACCGAAGTCGGCGGGCCACCAGTCCTGAGAGTCGGTCATCAGTGCCCGCAGGTCTTGCTTGAGGGCGGCAAAGTCCAGGCGCTTGAACGCTTCGGCGTAATTGAAGTCCTCGTCCATCGGATCAGAGAGGCACGAGTGCTGGTGCAGGATCTTCAGGTTCAGCTGGTCGGGCCACCAATCGCGGTTGCTGGTACCCCCGCCAGCGGCAGGATTGAACGGGCATTTTGACTCGTTTGACATGACTGTTTCACCTCTGGATGGACTCACCCCACAATCCGACCCGTTCTATAAACCGGGTAGAGATGAGTGAAATCAATGACATAGGTTCAAGGCCAGCGGTTCGAACAACGAATCGGTGATGGCCATCACGGACAGTTCAGCGTAGCGGCAATCTCGTTATCGGAAAGATGGACCACGGCGGGAAGGGCAGCTGCAGCCGCTTTGTTAGTGCCTTCCCAGAAGCCATCCGGCCGGATCAGTGCAGCGATAAATATAGGCTAGACGTGGCGAAGAGCGAGGGCTAATAGCGCGAGTATTGGGCGGTGATAGAGTGGCTCTCTCAGCACAGCTGTGGACCTTGCCAAAACAAACAAAGCAGTCATGCGCCCCCGGGTCCCTGTACCATGCACCACCTCCCCAGCCTCGAGTCAGAAAAATGGATGCCCACTCGATACTCGCCTATGTACTGGTTGCCGCGATTGCCATCGCAAGCCCGGGACCTGCCACCTTGATGGCGATCAACAACAGCCTGGCTTATGGGCCGCGAGCTGCGCTGTGGTCTTCTTTGGGCAATGCGTGCGGACTGTTCTGCCTGTCGGCAGCGGCCATGCTCGGCCTGGGCGCTTTGCTCGCCAGTTCCGAGTGGATGTTCAACGTGGTGAAGATAGCCGGTGCGGGCTACCTGTTTTATCTGGGTGCCAAGCAGTTGTTCAAGAAGACGCCGATGCTGGCGGCCGATGTTCAGGGCACTCAGCAGGCCAGCAAACCATCGCGGCTGAAACTGTTCAAATCGGCCTTCCTGACCGCTGCTACCAACCCCAAGGCGACGATGTTCTTCTCGGCACTGTTCCCACAGTTCATTGACCAGAGTGGCGCATTGCTGCCGCAGTTTCTGCTGCTTACTTCGATCTTCATGGGTTTGTCGCTGACGTCCCTGACCCTGTATGCAGGGCTGGCTTCGCGGGCCAAAGGTGTACTGGCACGGCCACGGTTTTCGCTGTGGGTAAGCAGGGCGGTGGGTTCGACGTTCATCTGCTTCGGGGCCGCCATTCTTACCATGCGCAGGCAAGCTGCATAGGGCAAAACGAAGGCTTGCACAACTGGTCGGTGGGAGCGGGCTTGCCCCGCGATTGCTGGCAATATGTCACATCGCATCGCGGGGCAAGCCCGCTCCCACAGACACCAATGGGCAAAGCCTGAGAACACTGCTATTCCTATTGCTTGGAGCATTTGGATAGCCGTTGATGCTGGTCGTCGAACAGTTGCACAAGTCGTTCACCACCGCCCAAGGCACATTGCCGGTGCTGCAGGGCGTCGACTTGCGCCTGGCGCGGGGCAGCAGCCTGGCATTGATGGGCGAGTCGGGCAGCGGTAAAAGCACCTTGCTGCACCTGCTCGCGGGGCTCGACCGCGCCGACAGCGGACGTATCCTCATCGACGACCAGCCTCTGGACGCGCGTTCGGAAGCTGGCCTGGCGCGCTGGCGCCGGGAAGGCATCGGTCTGGTGTTCCAGCAATACAACCTGATCAGCAGCCTGGATGTGGCCGCCAACCTGGCGTTTCAGGCAAGGCTGGCCGGGCGCTTCGATCAGTCATGGCTGGACTGTCTGAGCGAGCGCCTGGGGCTGACGGATGTGTTGCAACGCTACCCGGAGCAATTGTCCGGCGGCCAGCAGCAGCGCGTTGCGATCGGCCGGGCACTGGCGGGGCGACCTGCGCTGGTGCTGACTGACGAACCCACCGGCAGCCTCGACGAGGCCAGCAGCGATCAAGTGCTAGGCCTGCTGCTGCAACTGGTGTCTGAAGTCGGCAGCAGTGTGTTGATGGTCACCCACAGCCAGCGCCTGGCTGCGCGCCTGCAGCAAAGGTGTTTCCTGCATGCTGGCCGGGTGCAGGTCGAGACGGCGTGATGAACGCCTTGCTGATGACCTTGCAGGCGCTGCTGAGCCATTGGTGGCGTCATCGATTGCAGTTCTTCAGCCTGTTTACCGGGTTGTGGCTGGCCACCGCGCTGTGGACGGGAGTCCAGGCCCTGAACAGCCAGGCTCGCAATGACTACGCCCGTGCCAGTGCGCTGTTGACGGGCCCGGTGCAAGCGCAGTGGGTGGCCCGCGACGCAGAGCGATTCGAGCAGTCGCTGTATCTGCAACTGCGCCAGCAAGGCTGGGCGGTATCCCCGGTAGTGGAAGGGCGTGTGCGTTTTGCCGGGGAGCGGCCGCTGACCGTGCGGCTGATCGGCATCGAACCGCTGAGCCTGCCAGCGGCAGCGAGCGTTGCCGGTACGCCGATGCAAGACTTCGATCTGCAGGCGTTCATCGGCACGCCGGGGCAAGCCTGGGTTGGCCCGGATACCCTGCAGCAACTGGGCCTGCACGCGGCGGATCAAGCGCTCAGCAGTGATGGCCAGGTGTTGCCACCCTTCGTCCTCAAGCCACAGCTGGCACCGGGGGTGATCATCGTCGACATCGGTCATGCCCAGACCTTGCTGCAGCTACAGGGGCAGCTGTCGCGGTTACTCTTGGCCGATGACCAGGCGCCATTGCCCGCGGCCATTGCTGCCCGCCTCAAGCGGCAACCAGCCGGTGACGATGATGGTGGTCTGCAACGCCTGACCGAAAGCTTTCACCTCAACCTCACCGCGCTCGGCCTGCTGGCTTTCGTCGTCGGGCTGTTTATCGCCCACGCCGCCATTGGCCTGGCGCTCGAACAGCGCCGTGGCCTGATTCGTACCCTGCGTGCCTGCGGCATCAGCTTGAACACTGTGTTGCTTGGCTTGACGCTGGAGCTGGGGGTACTCGCAGTACTGGGCGGATTGGCCGGGGTCGCCAGCGGCTATGTGCTGGCTGCCTTGCTGCTGCCCGATTTCGCCGCCAGCTTGCGCGGTTTATATGGCGCCCAGGTCGCCGGGCAACTGAGCTTGCCGGCCGGGTGGTGGCTGGGCGGGGTGCTGGTGAGTGTGTGTGGTGCGCTGATCGCCGGGTTGAGCAGTGTTTTGCGCGCGGCCCGCCTGCCACTGCTGGTGTTGGCGCAACCTCAGGCCTGGCGCTTGGCCCAAGGCCCGTGGCTGCGCCGTCAAGCCATTGTCGCGGGGCTTTTGCTGTTGGTAGCGCTCGCCTGTTGGCAATACGGGGCCAGCCTGCCCAGTGCCTTCATCTTGCTTGCGGCACTGCTGCTGGCCGCAGCGCTGTTGTTGCCGACGTTGCTCGAAGGCGTGTTAGCCGGGTTGGCACGTTGCTGTCGTCGGCCGTTGACGCAGTGGTTCATCGCCGACAGCCGCCAGCAATTGCCGGCATTGAGTCTGGCGCTGATGGCCTTGCTGCTGGCGCTGGCTGCCAGTGTCGGCGTGGGCAGCATGACCGAGGGTTTTCGCAAGACCTTCACCGGCTGGCTCGATCAGCGTCTGGCAGCCGATCTCTATGTCACCCCTCGGGACAACGCGCAGGCAGTGCTGATCAACCAATGGCTCGGCGCGCAGCCGGGCATCAGTGCGGTGCTGCCCAGCTGGCGTGTTGAACTGCGCCTGCAGGCCTGGCCGGTACAGGTCCAGGGCATCATCGATCACCCCGGCTACCGCACCCGCTGGCCGTTGCTGGAACACAGCGCGCAGGCCTGGGAGCAACTGGCGAGCGGTCGCGCGGTCATGCTCAGCGAACAGCTGGCGCGGCGCCTGAACGTGCAGTTGGGCGACCGTCTTGACCTGCCGGTGGAGCCCGCGCAAGCCATGACCGTGGTCGGCATCTACGCTGACTATGGCAATCCCAAAGGCCATCTGCTGGTCAACGCCGACTGGCTGCGCCGGCATCGGCCTGAGGCGAGCCTGAGCAACATCAGTCTGAACCTGGTTGGCGAGCGTGTCCCGTTGCTCAAGGCCGAGCTGCAGCAACGTTTTGGCCTGGACGACAGTCGCGTGGTCGAGCAAGCCACCTTGAAGCGCTGGTCGACGGAAGTCTTCAGCCGCACCTTTGCCGCCACGTCCGCGCTCAACAGCCTGACCCTGGGTGTCGCTGGCATTGCGTTGTTCATCAGTCTGCTGAGCTTGAGCCAGAGCCGCCTCGGTCAACTGGCGCCGCTCTGGGCATTGGGTGTGCCGCGCGGGCAACTGGTCTGGCTATCGCTGGGTCAAACCCTGATGTTGAGCTGCTTCACCGTGTTGCTGGCGATACCTTTGGGTCTGCTGCTCGCCTGGTGTCTGGTGGCGGTGGTCAACGTCCAGGCGTTTGGTTGGCGTTTGCCGCTGCATGTGTTTCCCGGGCAACTGCTGCAACTGGCCTTGCTGGGGCTGTTGACCAGCCTGCTGGCCAGCGCCTGGCCGTTATGGCAATTGGCACGGCGTCAGCCGAGCGAGTTATTGAGGCAATTTGCCGATGAAGCCTGAAACCTGCGGATTGATTGTCTTGTTGCTGCTGAGCGGCTGCGATCAGCCTGAGCCGGCGGACAAAGGCTTCGCCGGATTAGGTCAGGACGCGAATGCCTTCAGGCAGGTGACGCGCAATCATGCTCTGGCGTTTCCGCGCGACCACGGTGCGCACAATGGCTTTCGAATCGAATGGTGGTACGTCACCGCCAATCTCAAGGACGGCCAGGGGCGTGAGTGGGGCGCGCAGTGGACCTTGTTCCGCTCAGCCCTGCGCACCGGCGCGGAAACCGCCGACTGGAGCAGCCCCAACCTGTGGATGGGCCATGCGGCGTTGACCGGCCCGGGTGGCCATCAGTCCAGCGAAAGCCTGGCGCGCGGCGGCGTCGGCCAGGCGGGTGTGGCAACCCGGCCATTCCGGGCCTGGATCAATGACTGGTCGCTGCAGGGCAGCGATGACATCGGGCAATTGCAGATGGTCGCCCGCGGCAACGGCTTTGCGTATCGCTTGAATTTGCAGAGCACTGGCCCGTTGGTGCTGCATGGCGCCCAGGGCTACAGCGAAAAGTCCGGCAAGGGTCAGGCGTCGTACTACTACAGCCAGCCGTTCTACCAGGTCAGCGGCGAGGTCGAGCGCGAAGGCCAGCGTGTTGCGGTCACCGGCAACGCCTGGCTGGATCGGGAATGGAGCAGCCAGCCGCTAGCGGCCGGGCAATCGGGGTGGGACTGGTTTTCCCTGCACCTGGACAGCGGCGCGAAACTGATGCTGTTTCGCGTGCGTGAGGCTGCGGGCTCGCCCTACCGCGCCGGCACCTGGATCAGCGCAGACGGGCAGACCCAGGCGCTGCAAGGTGAACAGATCCAGCTCCAGGCCCTGGCCTGGTCAAAGCAGGACAACGGCATTGAGATGCCCACTCGCTGGCGGGTGCAGGTACCGAGTCAGGGGGTCGATGTGCAGGTTGAGGCGCTGGAGCCGAAAGCGTGGATGCAAACCAGCTTCCCGTATTGGGAAGGGCCGGTGCGTATCAGCGGCAGCATGGGCGGCAGGGGCTATCTTGAAATGACCGGCTACCAATAAAGCCAGTCCCCCCCTCGGTGGGAGCGGGCTTGCCCCGCGATTGCAGACTGTCAGCCACATCGCATCGCGGGGCAAGCCCGCTCCCACCGGGGTTTCACCTCACGCCAGCAGCGAAACGGCCTTGAGCAGATCGTGCAGTCCTTCCGGAACCAGTGGTGAGGCAGCCGTGAAACTTGAACTGTCACACCACATGGCCTTGAACGACGCGCCATCGCTTTCGTGACCCATCAACCAGGGTTGTTGGTAAAGGCTGGTGTCGCTGAACCTCGCGTCATAGACCTGGACAATCTCGTGCCCCGGTTTACCCGCGTAGGTGAAGATGCTCTCCAGGGTACCGAGCAGACGAACATCAGTGATCGACTGGTTCAGTTCTTCCTGCAC
Source organism: Pseudomonas putida (assembly GCF_028682475.1). Classification (GTDB taxonomy): domain Bacteria; phylum Pseudomonadota; class Gammaproteobacteria; order Pseudomonadales; family Pseudomonadaceae; genus Aquipseudomonas; species Aquipseudomonas putida_AG. The sequence goes on along the minus strand of NZ_JANHLE010000048.1, from coordinate 12,171 downwards.
TTCCCTGGCAATGGCATCAACGCTGCGCTCGCCGAAATCGATGCCACCGCCGAGGGGGCGAAACAGGGTCTGATCAGATTCAGCGTCGTAAAACCGGTTAACCAGAATCTTTCCCTGGTGATGAAAGATGCACAGGGCGAGGGCGCGAATGCGGTGCTCTGACACGAGTCAAATTCCTTTTGTGGGTGAATGGCGCGCGACGATACGTTCGAGGATGTACTTAGGCAAATGCTTGTGCTGACTAAAGCGGCTTGGCAAGTGCCAGAAACATGCGCATGCGCTACAACAATACATACCACCTCGGGACCGACAGGAAGCGCGTGAATGTGCATGACACACAAACCCTGCGCTGCCAGGTTGACCCGGCTGGCGGCCGCGTCGCTTGTTCTGCTGGCCAGCGAGGCCATTGCTGAAGACCTTGAACCCAGGTCTTATGCCAATACGCCGGTCGGTATCAATTTCCTGCTCGTGGGCTACAGCGAGCTTGATGGCAGTGTCACTGCCAACCCCTCGGTACCGTTGCAGAATGGCAAAATCAAGATCAAGTCCGTGGTGGTTGCCTTTGCCAGATCGTTGGACGTGTGGGGGCGCTCGGGGAAGTTCGATATCGTCGTGCCCAGGGCGCATTTGAAGGGCTCTGCGCTGTTTGCCGGTGAGCCCAGGGAGCGTGACGTCACCGGCCTGCTCGATCCAAGATTTCGCTTCTCGGTCAACCTGTATGGCGCCCCGGCGTTGTCCCTGGCTGAGTTCGCCGACTATCGGCAAGATGTGATTATCGGTGCCAGCCTGGCGATCACTGCGCCACTTGGCCAATACGACCCCGGCAGGCTGGTAAACCTCGGCAACAACCGCTGGTCATACAAGCCGGAACTGGGGATCTCCAAACGCCTGGGGCCGGTGACAGTGGAGCTGGCCGCAGCGACAACCTTTTTCACCGACAACAACGATTATTTCCGCGGCCACCGCACGGCGTCTCAAGACCCGCTCTATCAGCTACAGGGGCATATTATCTATGCCTTCAACAACGGTGTGTGGGTCTCGCTGGACACCACTTACTTTGCGGGCGGCAGTACCTCGATCGATGGCGTCGGTAACCACGATTTTCAGGAGAACACACGCTACGGGGCCACCCTTACCTTGCCGGTGAACCGCAACAATTCACTCAAGCTGTCTGCGAGCAAAGGCGCGTACAGCCGTACCGGCAGCGAATACGACGGCTTTGGCATTGTCTGGCAGTACCGCTTCGGCGGAGGCCTTTGACAGGCTGAACAACAGACCTGTGCAGGGACGCTTATTCAGCGTCCCCGACACCCCACGCAGCCTACAGTGACACCAGCACATCACACTGGGATTCGTTCAGCACATGCTTGGTGACGCTGCCGATCAGCAGTTCTTCCAGCGCGTTTTCACCCTGCTTGCCGATCACGATCAGATCGCAGTCCAGCTCCTGTTCCTGCTCAACGATCCGCCAGGCGGGATCACCGTGCACCACGATTTGCCGGGCATTGGCCAGGCCGGCGGCTTCGCTCAATGCCGCGAGTTGTTCCACCGCGTCTTTCTTGATGACATTGCGGTAGTGAGTGAGGGTTTCCTGGTCAATGTGGGCGAAGCGCATGCTGCCCTCGAACGGCGCTTCGTACACATGCAGGAGTATGATTTCGGCTTGCGGGGCAACAGCTTTTGCCAGTTCGATGGAACGCAGCGATGCAGGCGAAAAATCAACCGGAACCAGCAAGGTACGGTACGCCTCGCGAGGGGCGTGCTTGACCACCAGCATTGGGCAGAGCATACGGCTGAGCATTCTCTGCACGGTAGAGCCCAGCAGCAGGCGCCGGGCCAGGCTCTGCCCCTTTGCCCCACACACCAACAGGTTCGTGTGTTTGTCTTGCACTACTCGGGTGATTTCCGTGACAACCGAGCCGGGCGCTACCTGTACACCAGCGCTGATGTCATAGCGCTGGAAGAGCATGTCGGCCAGTTCGTGAGTTTTTTCGCTTGCAGTCCCCAGCACGCCATTCAACAGGTCTTCATCCGGTACCACCAGCTGCTTGAGGCGCTCGAAGGGGGCTGGATTGGCGACGTAGAGCAGATCCAGCGATGCATGCTGCGCCGTGCTCAACAGTGCAGCGCGCTCTGCCGCGTTACGGGCTGCAGTGGACAGGTCGGTAGCAACCAGTACGTGGTTCAACGAGGTCATAGGTGTCTCCTTATACAATGCTGTGCACATGAATCTACGGCGTTGCCTTGAACTCAAGGCCTTTGCCTGTCATCGATTCGTTCCTTGCTTGAGCCATCGTCTCGCGAACCACGCCCAGCGTTTTGATTTGTATCAATGGTGGGGGCGCAACTGCTCGCGCAAGTCGGCGGCGATGCACTTCTTCCTCGAACAACTCTTCGTGCTGATGATCCTCGGGGGAGGATCGGGCGGTGCGTGCCACTTATGTAGCGGGGGAGCGCCTGTTAAAAATCTTCTGCCTCAGGCGCACGGAAGGCCTTACTGTAGTAGCCGGACGGGTCGAAACAGCAAACCTGCTTCTTGCCGGATGCAAGCATATCGCAGGCATTACCAATGCGTTTTGCGCGCGTCTCAAGGTGCTTGGCTGAAGTAATCCAGTGTATCCAGTCTACTCGTGCGAGGGTCGTCGTAGTGTTCCAGACTGAACGAGCCTCAGGCGTGGCTGCCAGTGCTTGCTGAAAATCGGCTGGGATGTCGGGCTCGGGCTCCTTCTTCACAGGGGTTAGCTCCAGTGTAACGATATCCCCAACGGCCGCACCTGCGGCTTCGAGTAACGCTGTACTTACCTGCAGCCAATGGCTCAGCTGACCATCCGGCTCAAGGGTTGCCTGGAAAGGGTGCCCATTGATGGTGCCTTCAACTGTCGTCCTTCCGCGCCTCGGAAGCTGTTCACTCGCGTCTCTTGGCAGTACGACGAACGCCCATGACCTATCCTTACCAGGCTTTGCCGGACGAAGAAGCTTTGCTTCGAATCGGGATTTCACATCGATTGTTGTCATTGCAACCAGTTTCCGCCGTTCGAGCGTCCACGTTCAGTATTTGATATCCCGGGCTTTTTGGCGTCCTTCCTGCTTCGTTTGTCGCTTGTCCTGTCGACACCCGGGATTGCTTTGGGCATCGGCCGCGCGACAATCCTGCTTCGTCTCACGTGCACCCTGGCGCGTTTCCTGCCTCACATCGCGTGCGTCACGACGCGTCTCGGCCCGTTCGGTGGCCGCCCAAGATGCCCCGTTCGCCACCAGAAGAAATATCATGGCTACCCAACCAAACGTCCTGTGCGTTCTCATCATCTGATCTCCAGGAGCTCGATGTCGAATTTTAAGTACAGCTGATTTCCGAACGTTCCGCAGGCTAAGGAATTACCATTCATCTAAGCGATGTCCATTGCTCGAATCTGACGGGGCAGCTGGTGAGCATTACTGCCGATGATGGTTTGTATGATTTTCACGCTGAAACTCAGGCCGACAACTGGAAAAATCGCCTGACTCAATCACGTGTGGTCAAAGGTGACTGACAATGGCTAAAGAAATCGAGAATCCGTGCATCTCAGTGTGCCAGCTGAGTGGTGATCTGTGTGTGAGTTGCGGGCGAAGCAAGGAAGACATCAGAAAATGGAAACGCATGAAACGGCCTGAAAAAATGGCCGCTGTGCAAAGGGCGAATATGCGCTTGAAAGGGCTGAAGAAAGCACGCGGATAGTCACTTGCCCTGGATGCCACTTTGTGTGGCCTACTGTGAATCTTCTTAGTCATGCGGCTCGTTTTGGCCTGCAAGCGCCACCCGAAATGCTGGAAAAGCTGCGCAGCTATGTGGATCGGGTGATGAGCAAGGCACCCGTGCGCAAGCTGCAGTGGACCAAACGCATCACCACCGGTACGCGCTTCACGGTGCTGCAACCGGGGCGATCCGACCTCGTCCATGTGGCGCGGATTCAGGATGCGCTTTTATACAATCAGCCACTGAAGGTCACCTACCGTCCCCGGGACGCCGGGGGCGTCGAGTGTGTCTATCATCTGAAACCCCTGGCACTCTCCTACCAGGACTCGAACATTTATCTGTCTAACCTCCTGTTATCCGCGCCCATGTCAGCGATGCGCTGTGTCGCGCAGTGAGTCTTTATAAAGATGACTGAGGAGGGCGGTTGGGGCACGGTCAGGCAAGACCCTGCACCCTTTTAAGTTTGGCTAAGTCTAAATTTAAAGTTTCTGGTTTGCGCTTTTACAGGAGTGTTTGATTGGCTCGATTAAACATTCCAGGCGCAACTAAAATATAACTGACACATTCGCCAGGCCCGTCACGCCAATCGTAATCCCTCGCTGAGTATCGGCATCAGCTGGCAGCTGTCCTGCGGCAACCTGGGACCGGTCGGCGGCCATCGCCGAAAAGCACAAGACTTTCGCCTGAAAAACCGGATAATGGCGGCCAAATCGTTTTGCACGTTATTATGGTGTTCCCGCATGGAAATCAAGGTCAACTTTCTCGACAACCTTCGGCTTGAAGCCAAGTTTGATGACTTCACCGTGGTCGCCGATCAGCCTATCCGCTATAAAGGCGATGGTTCGGCGCCGGGTCCGTTCGATTATTTTCTGGCGTCGTCGGCCTTGTGTGCGGCTTACTTTGTGAAGTTGTACTGCCAAACGCGCGATATTCCCACCGATAATATTCGCCTGTCGCAAAACAATATTGTTGACCCGGAAAACCGCTACAACCAGATCTTCAAGATTCAGGTCGAGCTGCCAGCCGATATCTCCGCCAAGGATCGCCAGGGCATTCTGCGTTCCATCGACCGCTGTACGGTGAAGAAGGTGGTGCAGACCGGGCCTGAGTTTGTGATCGAGGAAGTCGACAACCTCGACGCCAATGCCCAGGCATTGCTGATGCTCGACCCGGCGTCCGACGCCAGCACCTATATCGTCGGCAAGGATCTGCCGCTGGAGCAGACCATCGCCAACATGTCGGGGATTCTCGCCGGCCTGGGCATGAAGATCGAAATCGCTTCGTGGCGCAACATCGTGCCCAACGTCTGGTCGCTGCATATCCGCGATGCGCAGTCGCCGATGTGTTTTACCAACGGCAAGGGTGCGACCAAAGAAAGCGCGCTGGCCTCGGCGCTGGGCGAATTCATCGAACGCCTGAACTGCAACTTCTTCTACAACGATCAGTTCTGGGGCGAAGAGATCGCCAACGCGGCGTTTGTGCATTACCCGGACGAGCGCTGGTTCCAGCCTGGCCGTAAAGATGCGCTTCCGGCGGAAATCCTCGACGGCTACTGCCTGGAAATCTACAACCCCGATGGCGAGCTGCGTGGCTCGCACCTGTACGACACCAACTCCGGCAATGAAGCACGCGGCATTTGTTCGCTGCCGTTTGTGCGTCAGTCGGATGGCGAGGTGGTGTACTTCCCGTCGAACCTGATCGAAAACCTGTACCTGAGCAACGGCATGAGTGCCGGCAATACGCTGGCCGAAGCGCAGGTGCAATGCCTTTCGGAAATCTTCGAGCGCGCGGTAAAACGCGAAATTCTCGAAGGTGAACTGGCACTGCCTGACGTGCCGCAAGAGGTGTTGGCCAAGTACCCGGCGATCGTCGCCGGCATTCAGGGCCTGGAAGAGCAGGGCTTCCCGGTGCTGGTCAAGGATGCGTCGCTGGGTGGGGAATTCCCGGTGATGTGCGTCACCTTGATGAACCCGCGTACCGGCGGCGTATTTGCCTCGTTCGGCGCCCATCCAAGCCTTGAAGTGGCACTGGAGCGCAGCCTGACGGAACTGCTCCAGGGGCGCAGCTTCGAAGGCCTGAACGACCTGCCGCAGCCGACCTTCGAAAGCCATGCGCTGACTGAGCCGAACAACTTTGTTGAGCACTTCATCGATTCCAGCGGTGTGGTGTCGTGGCGCTTCTTCAGTGCCAAAGCCGATTTCGAATTCGTTGAGTGGGACTTCTCTGGCGAGGGTGAAAACTCCAACGCCGAAGAAGCCGCGACCTTGTTCGGCATCCTCGAAAGCATGGGCAAAGAAGCGTACATGGCGGTGTACGAGCACCTCGGCGCCACCGCCTGCCGCATTCTCGTGCCGGGCTATTCGGAAATTTACCCGGTCGACGACCTGATCTGGGACAACACCAACAAAGCGCTGTTTTTCCGTGAAGACATCCTCAACCTGCATCGCCTGGATGAAAGCGAGCTGCGTGCACTGGTTGAGCGTCTGGAAGAGAGCGAGCTGGATGACTACACCGACATCACCACCCTGATCGGCATCGAATTCGACGACAACACGGTCTGGGGTCAGTTGACGATTCTGGAGTTGAAGCTGCTGATCCATCTCGCCTTGCAGCAGTTTGACGAGGCCAAGGAACTGGTGGAAACCTTCCTGCAGTTCAACGACAACACCGTCGAGCGCGGGTTGTTCTATCAGGCCCTGAACGTGGTGCTGGAAGTGCAGCTCGACGACGACCTGGAACTGGACGACTACGAATTCAATTTCCGCCGGATGTTTGGCAACGAGCGGATGGACGCGGTGATCGGTTCTGTGGACGGCAGCGTGCGCTTCTATGGTTTGACGCCGACGAGCATGAAGCTCGAAGGTCTCGACCGGCATCTGCGGTTGATCGAGAGCTACAAAAAGCTGCACGCGGCGCGGGCCAAAACGATGATTTGATCCCGTTAACCCGTACTGACAAAAAAGCACCTATGGTGCTTTTTTTTTGGTTCTTCACGGAGTCCAGGGGAGCATGATCTTGGGGCGGGGCGGGGCGGGGCGGGGCGGGGCGGGGCGGGGCGGGGCGGGGCGGGGCTGTGAATGTGGGCTTATCCATTCGGTGTGGCGCCGCATTGAACGGATAAGCTCGCAACCACAATACGCCAACCCAGGAATCAGGCCCCGGGATTCCGTGAAGAGCCTTTTTTTATTTGGTAGCTGTCATTGCACTGGCGCCAGAAATATATACCGATGATAAGCAAGAGTATTTATACTCGCCGCGCCTCCGGCGTGGCAATTAGCCATCACTGCTAGATGAAGCCACGCAAGGACGCGTTCTCACCTCGATTTCAAAGGAAGAAAAAGTGGCTGTCGTCAACCTACAAAAAACCCTTATCGCTCTTGCCATCGCCGCAGCAGCACATCCTGTTTACGCCGAAATCCTGCCGCTGACCAACGCGGGTGTGCAGATCGAAAACGCCTCCTATGCGGACCACGTTGAAGTCAATGGCGCGTTCACTACCACCAACAGTGACCTGGACGCCATCGAGTTCAACAGCGTTACCTTCAACAAGGACCTGATCATCAATGCCAGCGTCAATGCCAATGGCACTAACGCTGATGGCCTGGACCTGTCCATGGCGGGCGAGGACGAAGACCCTTCGTCGTTCGGCCCGGCGACCGAAATCTTCGGTAACCTGGTGAACAAGGGCAGCATTGCGGTGAGTGGCGGTGGTGTGTCGGCGATGCTGGTTGACCCGGCCATCATCCACGGCAACCTGGTCAACGAAGGCACTTTGAGTGTCAACGGCGATGAGTTCGAAGGTGACGGTATTCGTGCCCTGGAATTTTCCGGTGAGTCGGAACTGCACGGCGACCTGATCAACGCCAGCACTGGCCAGATTCTGGCTAACGGCAACAACGCCAAAGGCATCTTGCTCGAAGGCGGCGAGATTGACGGCAAGCTGATCAACAACGGCTTGATTCAGGTCAGCGGCGAGAGCGCCACCGCGCTGGATGCCACTTCCAATGAATACTTTGGCTACACCGATCGTGTGGATATCGGCGGCATTGAAAACAATGGCCGCATTATCGCAACGGGTGACGATGCGATTGGCGTCGAGCTGGATGGCGTCAGCTTTGCCACTTCGTCTGCCCAGTTCGTCAACAATGGCCTGATCCAGGCTACCGACGCCGCGATTGAAATCGGTGGCTTTGACATCGATGGAGAGGGCGAAGACGGCCCGCTCACGCTGGTCAACCGTGGCACCCTGGTTTCCGAAGACGAAGCCATCGATGCCTCCGAAGCATCCGGCATGGTAGTTCTGGACTGGCAAGGTGGCGCGATTACCGGCAACCTGATCGATCTGGATCGCATTACCGTCACCGGTGATGCCGTGTTCAAGGGCACCAACGCCGATGTCGATGGCTACAACATCCGCATGTACGACAACGGCCCTGTGATTGTCGGCACCGAGAGCAGCGCAGGGCATCTGCAGCTGGCTAATGCCCACACCTCTCTGCAGGGTGACCTAGTGGTAGCCAATGGCTCATCGCTGGATCTGAACCTGAGCAGCGCAACGGATGCCAGCAAGGCGGTCTTGAACGTCGACGGCAATGCAACCTTCAACAAAGGTTCGCAAATCACCCTGGCCGCCCAGGGCAACGATTTTACCGCCAACGGCAGCACTTACACCCTGGTCAAGGCCGACTCGCTGGATAACCAGACCGAGTCCGGCAAGCTGGTCAGCAGCCGTTCCTCGCTGTTGAACGTCGATACTTATGTCGTCGAGGGTAATCAGGTCGTTGCGACCGTCACCGGTAAATCGTCTTCGCAAGTCGGTGAGGTGATCAAGGACATCGGCGGTTCGGGCAACGCCCAGCGCGCCGCTTCGGCCTTCAGCAGTGTTGCCACGCAACTGGCCAGCCTGAACCCGCAGGACAAAGTATTCCAGGCCTACGTCAATGCATCGCAGGACCCTCAAGCGCTGCGCGCGCTGGCTGAGCAGTTGACCCCAGAGGTCAATGGCGGTGCCACTCAGGCTGCAACCACCGGCCAGACCCTGATCAGCAACGTCACCAGTGGCCGTACCTCCGCGGCGCGCGGCATGTCGTCGGGCGAGGGCTTCAAGGAGGCGGGCGTCTGGGTGCAAACCTTGTACAGCGATGCCAGCCAGGACCTGCGTGATAACGTCGCGGGTTACAACGCCTACAGCCGCGGCATCGCGGTCGGCGCCGACGGCAAGCTCAATGACCAACTGACCCTGGGTGTGGCGTACAGCTACCTGAACACCGACGTCAACGGCAAGAGCGGTGACAAAACCAAGGTCGATGGCCATGCCTTCACGCTGTACGGTGGTTTCGAGCAAGGTAACTACTTTGTCGATGGCAGCCTGACCTACGGTCTGAACGACAACGAAAGCAAGCGCAGCATTGCCGGCACAACCGCCAAAGGTGATTACGACAGCAACCTGTTCGGTGTGAACCTGGTCGGTGGCTACACCTACCATGTCTCGCCATCGATGCTGCTCGAGCCTCGCGTAGCCGCACGCTACAGCCGCGTCGATATCGACGGTTACCGTGAAAAAGGCAGCTCTGCAGCACTGAAAGTCGAAGATCAGCGCTTCGAAGTGGCTGAGCTGGGTGCAGGTCTGCGCGTTGCCGGCAATTTCCCGCTGGGCAGTGGCACGCTTGAGCCGCAAGCCCAGGTCATGGCCTATCACGACTTTATCGGCGATGAAGTCAGCAGCACCTCGACCTTCATTTCGGGTAACACGCCGTTCGTGACCAGCGGCGCCAGTGCCGTGCGCAACAGCTATGAGGCGGGTGTAGGCGCTGACTATCGCCTGGGCGCGGTGACGCTTGGCGTGAGCTACGACTATGTCGGCAAGTCTGACTTTGATGCCGATACCTTCACGGCCAAAGTGCGTTACGACTTCTGATGAGCGCTGCAAAACTCAGCCCGCTTCGGCGGGCCGGGGTTTGCCTGCAAGGCGCGGCACTGTTGTTCGGTGTCGCGCTCAGCGGTTGCCAGGCGCCTCGGCAGGCGCTGCAAACCTTGGCATCCTCCCATGGCCAGCACCTCGAAGTGCTGGCTACCCAGCCTTTTCCCCTGGCGATGGTCGCGGCGCCCAAGCAGCACAACGCCGCGCGATTACGCATTTATCTGGAAGGTGATGGCCGCGCCTGGGCCACGCCGACGCAACCGAGTACCGACCCCAGCCCGCGGCAATTGATGGTGGCGCAATTGGCGCTGGATGACCCCACGCCGGCACTCTATCTTGCTCGTCCCTGTCAGTTTGTCAGCGTGCCGGGCTGTACGCCTGAAATGTGGACCAACCGGCGATTCTCCGAAGAGGTCGTTGCCAGCCTTGATCAGGCGCTGGATCTGCTCAAGGCACGTTACCGCAACCAGGACTTCGAACTGGTTGGCTACTCGGGTGGCGCTGCGGTGGCACTGCTGTTGGCTGCCAGGCGCGACGACATTGCCCAGATACAAACGCTGGCGGGCAACCTCAGCCCGACAGAGTGGGTGCGGATACACCAGCTCACACCTTTGCGCGGTTCACTTGAGCCCTTGCAGTACCGCCAACGTCTGGCCTTGATCCCTCAACGGCACTTTTTCGGTAGTGATGACCGGGTCATTCCGACCGCTATTGAAGGATTTTACCGTCGCCAATTAGGGTCGGCCGCCTGCCTGGAAACCGTCGTGATAGCGGGCGTCACCCATGAGACGGGATGGAATCAGGCTTGGCAGCGCTGGCGCGAACAGCCGATCAAATGTGCGTTGCCTGCAAGATGAAGCAGAGCAGGGGCGTGACAGGCACTCGTTTCCGTTAGTTTAGTAATAACCAACCTGAGCGTTAGAAAAGCACAGTCTTACTACCTTTACTTCCGTGCCACCTTACACGGCAAGCAAAGGACCATAGGAAAGCTTCATTGTTCGACGCAGGCTCATGCGCTGCAGCGAATGGATCGAGACCCGGAAGTCTCTCGCCTGGGAAGGCCGGTTGATCCCCCGGTGTCTTGAGTGATTTGCAATCACCCTTGGACAGTAGGAGATAACAATAATGATCAAAACTCTGAAATTCGCAGCCTTGGCAACCGGGCTCGTCACGGCCAGTCATGGTCTTGCCGCCGATCTAACCATCGTCTCCTTCGGTGGCGCCAACAAAGAGGCCCAGGTAAAGGCCTTCTACAAACCCTGGCAGCAAGCCAGCGGCAGCAAGATCATCTCCGGTGAATACAACGGCGAAATGGCCAAGGTCAAAGCCATGGTCGACACCCGCAGCGTCTCCTGGGATGCGGTGGAAGTCGAGTCGGCCGAGCTTGCCCGCGGTTGTGACGAAGGCATGTTCGAAACCCTCGATCCTGCGCAAATCGGCCTCGACAGCAAAGACTTCGTGCCCGGTGCCATCCAGCCGTGCGGCATTGGTTTCCTGGTGTACTCGACAGTGCTGGCCTACAACGCCAGCAAGTTGAAAGAGGCGCCCACCGGCTGGCAAGACTTCTGGGATGTCGAGCGCTTCCCGGGCAAGCGCGGCCTGCGCAAGCTGGCCAAGTCGACCCTGGAGTTCGCTCTGATCGCCGACGGTGTAGCGCCAGGGGAGGTCTACACCTTGCTGGCGACCGAAGCGGGCCAGGATCGTGCCTTCGCCAAACTCGACCAGATCAAACCGCACATTCAGTGGTGGGAAGCGGGCGCACAGCCGCCGCAGTACCTCGCGGCCGGGGATGTGGTGATGAGCTCGGTGTACAACGGCCGCCTTTCGGCCGAACAACGCAAAACCTATGACCTGAAAATTGTCTGGTCGGGTGGGCTCTACGAGTTCGACTCCTGGGCCATCCCGCGCGGTGCTTCACGCCAGGAGAAAACCCGCGAGTTCATTGCCTTCTCGCTGGAGCCCGTACAGCAGAAGAGCTTCGCCGAGCACATCGACTACGGCGCCGCCAACCTGCAGGCGATGGACCTGCTCGACAAGGCGCGCATCGCCGAACTGCCCACCGCGCCAGAGAACCTCGCCCAGCAGGTGCCGGTAGACGCGCTGTTCTGGGCGGACCATGGCGAACACCTGGAGCAGCGTTTCAACGCCTGGGCTTCGCGTTGATCTTCTGAGCGGCCATGCCAGCCATGGGGTGGTAAGCCCCATGGTGCTGAGCATTTTGCGGGCTTTCCCTTATGCGTCACAGATTTGATATCTAGCTAAGTAGTGGCTTTTTGCCTGCATGCGCAACTTCTTGCGCACTCGAATTTGCATAATCCCCCCTTTTACCCCGTTTTTATCGCTACAGGCCACGGCCCACGTGGCTTGCAGCCGAGTGCGCAACTTCTTGCACAGTACTGCGCAAGAAGTTGCGCACTTTTTATCGGGTTTTCCGGTTGAAATCCGCTCCAATCACGCCAGGAACGGCTGCAGGCCCCGGTTTACAAGGCTTGCGCAATTTATGGCATGCCTCTTGTAC
>NZ_JANHLE010000047.1 GCF_028682475.1 Pseudomonas putida | reverse complement strand
TGGCATTGTTGCTTTTGGCAAGGTTGTGGGTGGTGCAAAAGGGACTGGTGCAGCTGAAGTGCCGGCTACTTCTGCAATTGCGCGTGTTGGGCTGAGAGACGATCTGGCCGCCCAAGCAGGGATTCCTCGAAATATTGCTGAATCGCCGTCGAGCATGTGGGGTAAATCGATGGATGATATCAAACAGTCGCTAACCCTTGATGGTGCGAGCCTTACGCCGAAAGCACCATTGGCTGGTACTTCAGGTAAAGCACAGGTCTTTAACGTTGAAGGACACCCGAAAATAAAAGAGGTAGAGTTCCATCCTGGCGGTGGAACCCACGGTGATAGTCCGTACTATAAGCTTGTTAGTACTGAGAAGATTGGAAATAAAAATATAGAAATACGGGTAATTAATCCGTCGCCTGATTTTAGTCCGGGCACTATTACGCGTTATCAACAATACTATGATGCCCAAGGAAATCGTCTGAAATATGAGGGCGGTGAGTGGAAGGGGTGGAAGTGATCTATGAGAAATTTATTCCCTGATTTGTACTCTGACCTTGTTCCAGGTATATCAGCAGCAGGATTCTCTTTAGGTGAATCGTTTTCCAGCGTTAGCAAAAAAGTTGGAGTGGTTGAGTGGTACGGTCCGGAAGTAACTGTCCGTGACATTCTCCTTAAGAATAATTCTTGGATTGGAGTTAAGAGAAGGATCGGTTTTGGTAGTGAGCTTTTATTGTCATATCGATTTATGAGTGAGGCGGTCTCATTGTACTTTGAAAGTAGCGGGAGGCTTTATAGGATTGCCGTAGGTGAAGGGTATTATGGAAAATTTAATGGTGTCAGCATTGGGGATGATCTTCGAAGCTTAGAAAGGGAGTTTGAAGTTTTGTTTAATGATGCGGATGATGACTTTCTTCTAAGGGAAGGTGGAAGTATATTGACTGGGATTAGTTTTATTACGGACTACAGGGCTTCCTTGGAAGATGCGCCAGAACAGGTTATCAAGTTTATATCAATACATGACTGGTCCCTTCGATAAAAATAGTGGGCAGAGCACGTTTTCATAAGTACGTTAAAATAAATAGGTGCAAAAGGTCGGTCGCGGATGATTTCTTCGTAGGTACGAAAAACACAGATAAAGTCTTAGGTCAGATCAAGGCTGGCGACCTTCATGGATTCCCGGAAAGTGTCACAGCGTTCCAAGGGGGCGGACAGGTGACGAAGATCGCAGGTGGAGATGGTGTTGTAAGAGATATGCTGAAAATTCCAGGTGAGTATCGTGGGGAAAAGGCGCTTTCGGGTTCATAAAGGGGGCGGGTGGGTCAATTAACCATCGACTATTCAAGCCGGCCCCAGCGGAGTGACTTATGGGTGCTATATGGTCGGAACAAATTGATTATATTCTAAGTTGTGGGGTGTCTCTAGAATGCTTGGGTGTGCGGAACTGGACTCTGGGTCGTGATGTCGCTTTACGTGCTATTTATGAGCTTAAGAATTTTGGGGTCTCGATTCTTGGAGGGATGTATATCAATTAGTTGGCGAGGTGGCTGAGCAGGCGTACGACAGCCGGTACTGCGAGCAAGGGGCTGACGAGTCGGATTCTTCTTATTTAAAATGAAGTTAAGATAAGGCAGTGAATTATATTTGAAGCTACTTAGGGCAGGGGCGGCTTTTTGCGCTAGCACCTAAAATTCGATGGTGCAAAAGACGATTCTGCTAAACTCGATTCGCTGCTTGATTCTTTTGCGTTGAATGATGCAGGGAAACACGTTCTAGAACATTTTCAGAAAATCAATCACCACGATGAGCAAGTGGCTGACCATGCTTGGCTGCAATCATTCTGGGGCGAGTCTGGGGTTGCGGGTGGAGTGCTCAGTGGCGGCGCTGCAGCGCTGGCGGCGGCAGAGAGGGCAGAGATGCCACGCTAAACGAAGTGTACATTTTGCGGTAGGTGTACTTCGTGGATCGCATACGGTTTATGCGCCAACCGTCGCCAAAGCCTCTGTGAGCGAGCAGTAGAAGCTTGTAAATGTTCAAAAGTTCACAAAGGAGCTTCTTGGCCCCATAAGGGCTTGTATAGAAAGTAATTGAAGGCTGTGATGGAAGTGACAAAAGGGTTTCAAACTGAAGACGATATAGTCAGGCAACTTAAAATCGTACAGAAAAAGCAAATAAAACTTGTTAAAGTGATTTCGCTTTGATAAATAGCAAGTAGCTAATACAGAATAATAAACAAACATAAAATCCGCTTCCGTAGTCGAAGTGTGGGGGATTTCTATCTTGCTCAAGTCTCCGCAAGCTGCGCAAGTTTTATTGAGAAGAAGAGTTGTCGCGAGTAGTGATAGTGTGGTACGTGCCCAATGAGTCAGGCAAACAATAGTTTGTAGGGTTAGGAATCTCGCGCGTGACACTAGATGAACCACCAGTCGATTGCAACTCATATACCCCGACATGGCACATAGTAGGTGCTAAATATGACTCTTTCGTATAGTCGAGTCGAACTTCATAGTCCTTCCCTGCTTGAGGAATAAAACTTGCGCTGGCTGGGCTGCAGCTTGATTTAGCAGCTCCAAACCAGAGAGATGCGATAAATGTCTGCCCCGCAGGCATCACGCGCTCATCGAAGTATCCGTTGGTAGTGTTTACGTTCTGTGTCTTCGCCGAACCTGGCATGCCTATGATGTTATTCTGATAATCCGAGGGGTATCGCAAAGTGATTGAGCTGAGCTCTTCTTTTGTATGATCACGCACAACGCGCCATCCCGGAGGAGGAATAATTCCGCTTTTTTTGCTGACATTGTAATACTCCTCGCAGGTTTGGCCTACAACATAGCCTGCATATATCCCTTGCCCAGAAAATATACGAATTCGCGCCGTACTGGCAGGATCGTACTTTTGAGCTTCAACAACATTTTCTATGTTGATCTTGTTTGTTCCGCATCCTGCTATAGCAAATACAGTGACAAGTACCAATATAAATCGCACAAACATTTCCCCTCTCCCTTGTAGGTCGGACGTAAATCTCGGCGGTTTGGGCTTACAACCCCTTTAAGACTTTGATGGCTCTACCGACTCTACGTTTCGGTTTTAATCGTAACCGCTTTCGGCTCAGAGGACCAGTATGTGCTTTTCCTACGGTATTCGGTAATGAATTTCACTCAGTAGCTCTTGAAAAACAGAGCATGATTGACCCAGAAAGTAGATAGAGTACGTGGGGCTAGAAACTGCTTGACTAGTATCTCTTTTAGGCCGCGCTGGAATGTCTTTTTGCTCATATCCACGGATCGCTTAGACAGGCCGTCGTTGAACCAGGCTAGTTCGATGCTTTCTGCGAACCCCGGACGCATAGGCGCTCGTTCGTATTCTTGTAAGACGAGTTGGAACACTCAGGACACAGTACGGCCAAGATCGAAAGCGGCAGCCACACCAGCGGCAAACACCTTCACAAAAGAAGCATCATCACGCTCATCTACGGTGTAGAACGAAGCCATCTGAAGTACCTCTCCTGTACGCGTTCTGACGTAACGGTCTTTACGTCTTCACCGTCACCTCAGTGGGCTCCAGCAGGCGATTCGCTAAGGGGCTGTATTCAAGTCGATAGCAGCCGTACGCACGGCTCTGCTTTCAACCCGAGGCCTCCTAGCGAATGGTGAAGTTAATCGCAGGTAGACAGCTGACGCAGTCAATCCCAGTCCATTTTGATGTTTTCTTGCTTTCGGAACTCGTCCAGCACGCTCTGATAGTGGAGCCTTTCAAACGTCAGGCTTGGTATCGCGTCGTACCAGTCAACAGAGGGGGATTCCATCGTAAGCAAATCCCTTAGCAAGCCAAATCGGCTCCACTGAACGTGATGCTTATTAGCACACTGCCCAGTGACAATAACGGTACAGGTCAGGTCCAGGTCATCAGAGCAGACAAGCAAAGGAACCAAGGTCTTCCATCCCGGCGCAGTGGAATAAATCCGATCCCATATCAACCAGGTATCTTCATCGCGATATGAACCTGAATGGGCTGCTACGAGGTCGAGCTCGGTATCCGGGTTTTGCCTAGGCAGCCAAACCTCCAGAGGCACTCCGTCAATGGCAAAGGTCGGGTAGTAGCCACGGCTGTATTTGGATTTATGGCTGGCAATAGATAGCAGGTTGATCATTCCACGCCTAAGCCACAGGTTTCATCTGCGTGTAAACCCAAATTCCCATTGTCAGTACAGCCACAACAACGATGATGCCTTCGCGCTTGAGCAGGTGCCAAGGCAACCGCTCGGCCTGGCGCTTGATCACGTTCAATACCCGGGTCCATATTGGAACCCTGCCGCCCACCAGTGCCGCATTCGTGAAATACAACGTGCCAAAGAACACCACCACTGGGCTGGCCCAGCGCATCCAGGGCACATGGCTGGACGCTGAGAAAGCCAGGGCTGCCGGCACCACACTGGGGAGAACATGGCGCAGCACCAGGAGCCCGGCGCCTTGCCGGTACCCTCTGCGCGGGAGCAGCCGTTGGCTCAAGCGCACATCCAGTGACCGCACCGCCATCGCCAACGTGGACCAGAACTGGTAGGCCTTGGTGCCAAACCAGAGCATGCCCACCATCAGCAGCGGCGCGACATTCGGATTGAAGATGCCGTCCCTTTTCGCGGGGCCGCCAAACAGGTAGGCCGCAAAACAAATCGCCAACGACAACCACAGAAAAACATTGACCCCACGGTAGCTTTCCGGCGGCAACCAGTCCCGCCAGTTGTCGAGTGGTTTCAGCCCAAGGCGTTCGGGGAGCTCGGGGTACTGGTACTCGATGGCTTGGGCGAGTTGGGTGAAACGTTGCCAGTCGCTCTCGGTAAAGTAGTCCGCGAGTTCACGACGGCGGCAATCATTCAGGGGTTTGAACAGCAAGGCGGCGGGCTTCCCATAAAGCTGGTTGGCGTCGAACCTGGCCAGGTCGCTGCGCACGCTTTCCACCATGGCCTCAATTTCGCATCGTCGGGTCAAGTCCTCCCAACGCCAGTGCTCGCACGGCAGGTTGCCCTGGGTTTCGTCCCAGCCCATCGCCTTGCATACGTCATCGAAAAAGGCCGGCGACCAGTGCGGGGCAGATTCGAGCCAATCGAGCAAGTCTTGCTCGAACTGCTGGCGGCGCTCGAAAGGCAATAGCCAGGCGCTGGCAAGCCAATGCTGCAGCGCGTCCAGAACCTGGCGATCCTTGCCCTCGGTCAGCCATTGCTGCATCTGCGTCAAGGACGGCTCGGGAGGGCTGGCGTCGATGGCGATATCGACGTGCTCCATCGGGAGGGCCGGCGGGGAGCAATCCGGCGCAGGTTCGCTTGCGGTGACGGGGGCATGCTCGACTTGCTCATCCACCTGAGCGCGCCAGCGCGCCTCGGCCAGCGAGGTTTCATAGGCTTCGCGCAATCGCTGAAACGCTTCTGGGCTTTCGTCCGGACGATGGATTTTCAGCAGCCGCGCATAGGCACGCTTGATACTGCGTTCGTCCGCGCCCGGGGTGAGGTCGAGAAACTGCCAGTGGTTCATGGTGGTTTAGTCCTCTCGTTCGAAATGAGCCAGGCGTTGAGTGATGTCGCTGCGGGCTGCGCGTATCTGGTGTTCGTCCTGGCTATCGAGCATGTGCTGGAAGTAATGCGCCAGCCCGGCAATATGCTCCCGGCCATCGCCGAGGCTTTCCTGATACAAGCGGTCCAGCCGGGCCAACAGCAGGGTGTTGATCTGCTGATCGCGGGGGTGGAACTTCAGCGCTTCAAGGGCCGCCAGCCGTTGGGCAATTTCTTCCGGGGGCAGTACGCCAGGGTTGTTCTCGATCACCAGTCGGCGGGTCTCGCCGTTGATGGGCAAATGCACCTGCGCTTCGAGCAAACCGTTGTTGTCGTAGGTGAAGCGCACATCCAGGCTGACCTCACCGGCCTTGCGCGGCGGCACAGGGATGTCCAGCTCACCCAGGAAGATGTTGTTGCTCACCAGCCGGCTTTCGCCCTGATAAATGCGCAGGTTGACCATCTTCTGATTGTCACTGAGGGTGGACACGGTACGGGACCGACTCACTGGCACCACGCAGTTGCGCTCGATGATCGGCAGGTAATGGCCTGCCTGGTAGCCGGCACCTTGTTGTACCGACGTCTCGATGCCCAAGGTGTAGGGGCAGACATCGGTGAGCACCACTTCCTCAAGGGAGGCATGGCGCGCCTGGAGTGCCGCTTGAACGGCTGCGCCTTGGGCGACCACTTCGTCCGGGTTGAGCTGCATCGCCGGGATTCGCCCGAACAGCGACGCGACAAGCTTGCGCACCAGTGGCATACGGGTGGTACCGCCCACCAGCACGATCTCGTCCAGGTCCGCGACCTTGATCCGGGCATCGCGCATGGCGCGTTCGATCGGCGCACGCAAGCGCTCCAGCAAGGGACGAACGATGTCCGCAAGCTCGCCCTGGGTCAGTTCAAGGACCCACTCACGCGACTGCTCGCGCAGGGTAAAACGTGCGCTCTGCGCCTGCCCCAGGGTATGGCGAACCCGCTGTGCTTCACTTCGTAACCGCTGGGCGATGGCGGGGAGGGTGGTATCTGGCAGGTCGGTGGCGCCGATCCTGGCGACGAAGTGCGCTACCAGCAGGTCATCGAAGTCCTCACCGCCGAGGAAGTTGTCCCCCGCACTGGCGCGAATTTCCATGACGCCTTCGAACAGCTCCAGAATCGACACGTCAAAGGTGCCACCGCCGAGGTCGAACACCAGGAAGGTTGATTCGTCTCGCTGCTCAAGACCATAGG
Organism: Pseudomonas putida; assembly: GCF_028682475.1. GTDB lineage: Bacteria > Pseudomonadota > Gammaproteobacteria > Pseudomonadales > Pseudomonadaceae > Aquipseudomonas > Aquipseudomonas putida_AG. Next base: position 14,418 of record NZ_JANHLE010000047.1, on the reverse strand, counting down.
CCAGGGCGGCGGCGGTGGGTTCGTTGACCAGTTTTTCGATTTTCAGCCCGGCCAGTTCACCAGCGGTCCGCGTGGCCTTGCGCTGGGCGTCATTGAAATACGCAGGCACGCTGATCACTGCTTCGTGAACCGGCTCGCCCAGGGCGCGTTCGGCGTCAGCCTTGAGGCTGCGCAGCAGCATCGCCGAGAGTTCCTCCGCGCGATAGGTGTTTACGCCGAGCCGCGTTTCACGGGCGCTGCCCATGTAGCGCTTGAACAGGGACGCGGTGAGGTGCGGGTGGGTGTGCAAGCGCTCCTGGGCGATACTTCCGGCAATCAGCTGGCCTTGGTCGTCGAGGCCAACGACGCTGGGCGTGAGCAGGTTGCCCAGGGCATTGGGGAGTATCCGGGCCTTCTCACCATCCCAGACCGCCACGAGGCTGTTGGTGGTGCCCAAGTCAATTCCTATGATCACAATCTCGTTTCCTCTAAAGACGCAGCCTTCCCCACATCGCCGTCCCGCATCAGGTCGGTGAGCATCTGCCACGGGTTCACTGTGGTGGGCGGGGGCTTGCTGACCAGGACGGGGGATTGGGCGGCGAAGCCCGTGAGCAGGGCAAGAAGCAGCAGACGTGTGAATGCACGCAGGAATACGAGCATGAAAAGTCCTCGCGAAGGGGCTGATGCCTGAAAATCGCCGAAACCGTGCAGAAGGCTCAGACGCGACTGAAAACAGTGATGCTCGGGCGCTAGCACGCTGCACCTGTGCGCGCGGGCGGTCCGGATTGGGCAAACCCGCTTTCACAGCCCAAAGCAGTCAGGTGCAACAATGCCCGGCAAAAGACCGGATGACATTGGGCAAACGGCAAGTCATCAAGCGGGGCCCAAAAAAACCTGAAGGTGTGGCCATGGTCGTCAAGCGTGTTGTGCGTCCATTGTTCTGGCAACACTACCTGTACCTCACAGAGCTGAAACGACCATATCTGGTCCAGATGCCCGGCATCCCAGCAGCCCAGATCTCTGACAACGGTTGCCGAATCGATCCCGGACTCCTCTTTCAATTCGCGAAGCGCGGCTTGGGTTGGCGATTCACCGGTCTCGATTGTGCCTTTGACCAGCTGCACTCCGGCGAGTGGGTGCTGGAACAATAGAATGCAAGGGTCAGGCGAGCGGCGGAGGATGACCGGGCAGGCCTTGTTGGGTGACATGACGATCTCCTTATCGACAAGCGAGCAATCTTATCTCATGGCGTGGTTGAAGTAGGCTTGCTCCACGATGGACTCGTCGTGGTGTTGAAAATAGATCGCACCGTCTATATCGCGGGGCAAGCCCGCTCCCACCGGGGCTCGGTGCATCAGTGGTTTAGGGGTATGCGCGCTTCAATCCTCGATTTCAACCTGCGGGTTGTAGTACTTGCTCTGATCCGGAGTAAAGGTCACCACCATACCGGTGCGGCTGCAACTGAGGGTCAGTTCCGCACTGGTGTCGATCTGCAGGTCTTCGCCACGCAGGCCTTGCCATTGGGCGAGGTATTTGAGCGAGCCGAATTTCTCGCGTTTTTTCAGGGTGCGCTCCACGCCGCCTTTCCAGCCGAGCACCGGCAGTTCACCGGCGAGGCAGCGCTGGGCGATGTCCGGGTGTTTGAGCGCACGTTCGCGGCCGATTTCCCAGCAGCGGATCAGGCCGTTGTCCGGACCTTGCCAGGTGTCGATCCAGGTGAGGGTTGGGCGCACTGCGAAGTGGATCGGACGATGGACAATGCTGCTCATTCAGCCTCCCTGGCTGGTTGTTTTTGTAGGGCTGGATGCTACTAATTTGCCATCATTGGTGTCTAGCGTTGAAAAATGAAGAAGTGAAGAGAAGGTATAGGCTGTTTATTGGGGGTTGTCCGGGTCTCGACCACGTTGCGGTCGATCGCCGGCTTCGCCAGCTCCCACCGACCTTAACGCTGGTTTACCCAATAATCATGCAACGCCCGCGCAGCCGGCTCGATCGCCGCCACCCGCTGACGATGCAACACCACATCCAGATCCACCGGCAGTTCATAGTTATCCTGCTCGGCGCAATCAGTGATCACCTGCAACCGGCCCGCCAGCACCTCAGGCAGCTCCGGCCAGTTACCGACCGCAACCCCACGCACATACCCAAAGCACCATTCCTCCGCCAGGGTCAGCGGCTGACCGCGATGCTCGGTCTGCTCGAAGCGCGCCTTGAACGCCTGTGGCTCGTTCGCCAGCTGGCTCGCCAGGGTATTGAGATGACGCACACAGAGGTCGATAAAACGCCGGCATTCTTCAGGCTTTTGCCATTCCGGCGTCTGCCCGCCCCAGATCGCCGGGAACCACTCGGCAATGTCCACCTGCACCGGGCTCGACACCAGCGCAGTGAAGTAGCCGTCCAGCTCGGACGGGTTGAGCACGGAGTGCTCGTCGCCGTACTTGAGCAGGATGTCTTCGATGAACTCGAACTCGCTGGGGCTGAGAGGTTGGGCTTGCATAAAAAGGTTCCTTGGCGAGGTGAGCGTGAAAAAAAGCGCGGAGGATGAACCTTTGCGACGATTTTTTCCAGTCGGTACAACACTATAAACCGTGCCCAAGCCCTCTGGCACTGGCCTTTGCCCGTTATCTGTGGCCTGCTGGGCACTCTTTTGACAGCACAAGGACGTCACCATGTCATTCCCTGCGAACGAGCGCGCAGCACTGCTGGCGGTCAAGGGCGTTGGCCCCACCGTGGTCGAGCGCCTCGAACAACTGGGCTATCACTCCCTGGCCCAGCTGAGCCAGGCCGATGCCCTGGAGATCGTCACCCAGGCGGCGTCGCTGGTCGGCTCCAGCTGCTGGAAAAACAGCCCGCAGGCGCGCGCGGCGATTCAGGCCGCCATCGCCCGGGCGCGGCTGGGTTGAGTCTGCTCGGCGGACTAAATTCCGGCGCGGCGGTTTCGTTCTCTTGGTAGCCACCGTACGCCCGCTGTGCGGCGGGCCCATTCAATCCAGGAGACAGGCAATGACATCCGTATTCGACCGCGACGACATCGTGTTCCAGGTAGTGGTCAACCACGAAGAGCAGTATTCCATCTGGCCCGACTACAAGGCCGTGCCCGCCGGCTGGCGTACCGTTGGCAAGAGCGGCCTGAAAAAGGAATGCCTGGCCTACATCGACGAAGTCTGGACCGATATGCGCCCGCTGAGCCTGCGCCAGAAGATGGCCGAAACCGCAGCGTCGCACTGAGGGCTGGCTTGTGTCGTCACTGACCCTGTTGTGCCTGCCGTATTCCGGGGCCAGCGCCATGGTCTACAGCCGCTGGCGGCGCAAGTTGCCGGCCTGGCTGAACCTGCGCCCGGTGGAGTTGCCCGGGCGCGGTGCGCGCATGGGCGAGCCGCTACAAACCGACATGCAGGCCCTGGCACGGCAGCTGGCCTGTGAGCAGCGCCTGGCCGCCAGTCAGCCCTATGCCTTGCTGGGCCATAGCCTCGGGGCCCTGCTGGCCTTCGAGCTGGCCCACGAACTGCAGGCGCTGGGCTGCTCGTCACCGGTGGCGCTGTTTGCCTGCGGCACGGCGGCGCCGACCCGCCGCGAAGATTACAACGACGGCAACTGGCGCGAGCCGAAAAGCGATGCGGGGTTGATCGAAGAGCTGCGCAAGCTCAAGGGCACACCGGAAGAGGTGCTGGCCAATCAGGAACTGATGAGCCTGACCTTGCCGGTGCTGCGCGCCGATTTTCTCCTGTGTGGCCGTTATAGCTACCGTCAGCGCCCGGCGCTGCATTGCCCGCTGCATGTGCTGGGCGGCGAAGATGATCGCGCCACTGAAGAGCAGTTGCTGGCCTGGCGTCGCGAGACCCAGGGTGACTTTTCCCTGCAGACCTTCCCCAGCGGCCACTTCTTCATCCATGAGCATGAAGACCGGGTGCTGGGTGTACTCGGCGCCGCGCTGGAACCCCATCGCTTGTCGGCCTAGCACTGGAAGCATTGACGCGACGGCCAGCGCTGGGCGAGCCTTGGAGGTTCAACCACGACGCAGGTGCAAGGAATGTTGATCAAGCCGAACCAGGCCAGCTTGCTGGTCATCGACGTGCAGGAAAAACTCATTGGGGCCGTCAGCGACCCGGCCGGTACCCTGGCGCGCACGCGCTGGCTGATGGCCGCCACTGCTGAGCTGGGGCTGCCGACGGTGATTTCCGAGCAGTACCCCAAGGGCCTCGGTCCGACCGTCGCCGCCCTCAAGCAGGCGTCGCCGGAGGCCCAGGTGGTGGAAAAGCTGCACTTTTCCTGCGTCGCCGCTCAATGCCTGCCGGCCTCCTTGCTGGCCCGCGAACAGGTGATTGTCTGCGGCATGGAAACCCATATCTGCGTACTGCAAACCGTGCTCGGCCTGCGCGCGCTGGGCAAACAGGTGTTCGTGGTCGAGGACGCCTGTGATTGCCGTGGCGCCCACAACCAGGCAGCGGGCATTGCCCGTATGCGTGATGCTGGAGCGCAGATCGTCACCCGCGAGATGGTGGTGTTCGAACTGATGGAAAGCTCGGGCCACGAACAGTTCCGCCACATCAGCAAGACCTACATGGTGGGTGAGCAGCCCTGACGCATGCACGGGCAGGTGGCTCGGGGTCGGCAAGTGCATTAGAGTGCGCGGCAAATTCATAACGACAGGATGTTCCGATGAAAGCCCGCGCCTTGCTGCCCCTTGTTTCCTCGCTGATGGTTGCTGCGCTGCCAGTGCTTGCCCAGGCCCAGGCCAGTGTCGCCCAGGTCTTCAACGGCGAAGTGCTTGGTACCAACCTCAAGTACTTCGAGTCGCTTGCCGGCGTTGCCCGTACCAGTTTCGGCGACAAACACACTTACAAGGTGCAGGGCTGCGAGATCACTGCCGACGCTAGCGGTGGCACCATCAATGACCTGCGCCTGACCCTGTCGCCGACCTGCAAGGCGGATCTGCGTTCCTTCATCGGCGACTTCGCGCCGCCCGCCAACCAGCCGCTGACCTTCGCTGCGCTGCACCAGTCCACTGGCGGCCCGCTGGAGTTCTACGCCGATTGCCTGGAGCTGTGCGGCAACGCCTACGACCCGTCGGTGTATGCGCTGTGGGAAGGTCCGCGGGCGATCGGTTTTACCCAGGTTCTGGTCGAAGCGATGCTCACCGATGACGCGGCCATCGACGCGGCGAGCAAGTGGAGCATGGAGATGAAAAAGCACAAGGGCGAGGATTTCGTCATCGACAACCAGTACAACTGCGATCGCAGCTTCGACCCGATTGCCCTGCAAAGCTTCAAGCCGGTGGCGATCACTGCCGTGACCATCGGTACCCAGCTGAACAAGCCGGGTTGCTGAGCAGCGGTCTGATTGCAGTCAGGCATGGCCCCCGCTACTGTGCGGGTGTTGCCGCAAGAGGCGAGGGCGCTGCATGCAGGTTCGAGGTTTAGTTTTAGCCGTTGCCGTGTTGTTGACGGTGCAGGGGTGTGTCACTCAGCGCGAAGCGCCGGAGGCGGAGCCTGCCAAGGTGCGGGCGCAGATCCTGCGCTTGCTGCCTGCCGCGACCAAGGACCGTGAAGGCTGGGCGCGCGACATCCAGACTGCCTTCAGCGCGCAGAAGATCAGCCCCAGCCGCTCCAACCTGTGTGCGGTGCTGGCGGTAACCGAGCAGGAGTCGACCTTCCAGTCCGACCCGCAGGTACCAGGCCTGGGCCGTATCGCCCGCGAGGAAATCGACCGCCGCGCCGCCAGCCTGCATATCCCGCAACTGCTGGTTAATGCTGCCTTGCAGACCCGCTCACCGAATGGCCAGAGCTACAGCGAACGGCTCGACGCGGTGCGCAGCGAAAAACAGCTCAGTGCGATTTTCGATGACCTTATCGGCACCGTACCTTTGGGGCGCACGTTGTTGGGTGACCTGAACCCGGTGCGTACCGGTGGGCCAATGCAGGTCAGCATTGCCTTTGCCGAACGCAATGCCGGCGACTACCCCTACAGCCATAGCGGGACGATTCGTCAGGAAGTGTTCAGTCGGCGTGGCGGGATGTATTTCGGCATTGCTCACCTGCTGGGTTACCCCAGCCACTATGAGCGTCAGCTGTACCGTTTTGCCGACTTCAACGCCGGGTGGTATGCCAGTCGCAATGCGGCGTTCCAGAGTGCCTTGAGTCGTGCCAGCGGGGTGAAGCTGGCGCTGGATGGCGACCTGATTGCGCCGGGGGCGATTCTGCCGGGGACTACCGAAAAGGCCGCGCGGCGTTTGGGTGAGCAGCTTGGGCTGCGTAACCCGAGCATTCGCGATCAGCTGGAGAAGGGTGACAGCCTGGCGTTTGAAGAGACCCGCTTGTATAGCGGGGTCTATGCCTTGGCTGAAGGCAAGTCCGGTAAGCCGCTGCCGCGTGCGCAGTTGCCGGGGATTGAACTGAAGAGCCCGAAGATCACCCGCAAACTGACCACCGCCTGGTTTGCCAAGCGGGTGGATGAGCGTTATCAGCGGTGCATGAAGCGCTGAGTTGGGTGGTGATCCCATCGCCGGCAAGGCCGGCTCCCACAGGGCCTGCATGCACTTGACCTGTGGGAGCCGGCCTTGCCGGCGATGAAGTCACCACAGAGTCAGTTATTACCCACCACCAATGCGCTTACGACCTGCTCGACACTGGCCTTTAACCCCGCCAGGGTATCTTGCGGATCAGTATCCACCACCACCAGCTTGGCACCTGAAGCCGCAATCACCTGCGCCACTTCCTGGCTCGGCTGCTTGTGATGCAGCACCAGCGCCACATCCTGCCCCTTGAGTTCATCACCCAGGCGCTTGAGCGCCGCCGCATCCCACTGCTCGTCCGCCACCCGCGGGTGGTCGATCAGGTCCAGGTTCAGGCCGCTGATCAGGTAATCCAGACGCTCCGAGAGATTGACCACACTGAGGTTATCCGCCTCGGCCAGCCGCGATTCGCTCCCCGCACTGAGTTCCAGCAACTCACGCTTGAGGCTCGCCAGATTAGCCTGGATCTTCGGCTGCTCACTCGGGCTCAAACGGCCCAGGTCGTTGGCCAGCACATCGGCCATGCGCCCGAAGTTGGTGGGGTTGAGCCACGGATAGGCGGCAAAGGCATTGTTGCCCTGCACGGCGATCCCCGGCAGCGCGCCGTCTACCGGGCGGGCGGCGTCGATTTCGACGATGCGGATGTTGCTGCGCCGCGCCACCGGATACAGCGGGTCGTCACTCCAGATCGACCGCAGGGCGATCACCGCATCGGCCTGGCTCGCCGCTTTTTGCAGGCTCGCGCCACCGCGGCCGCTGAAGTAGGACGGCTGGCGCGATGCCGGAATATTCGCCGGTGCGGCGCGCTGCAATTTGACCGCGGTGCCGTCGAGCAGCGCGCTGGCCAGCGCGTGGGTAACCGGCAGCGAGGCCAGTACGGTGACGCCCACCGCTTGCTGGGCCGCAGCCGCAGCGTTCTGCGCCAGGCTCAAAGTAGGCAGGCCGGCCAAAGCCAGCGCCAGGCACAGGTGCTTGAGATCGAAGGTCATGCCGGGTTTCCTTGCAGGCGTGGGACAAGGCCGCGGGCCAGGGCGGCGAGGGCGAAGCAGCAGCCGGCGACGAGAATGATCGCCGCGCCCGAAGGCACCGGCAGGTCAAAAACGATGGGCAGCAGGATACCGACCAGGGTGCTCAGGGTGGCGATCAGCACCGAGGCCCAGAAGAAGCCCTTGAGCGACTGGCTGATCAAGCGCGCCGCAGCGGCCGGAATCACCAGCAGGGCACCCACGAGGATCGCGCCGATAACCTTCACCGCCGCCACCGTGACCAGCGTCACCAGCACCACGAACAGGTAGTCCAGGCTCTTCACCGCCACACCGCGCACCGCCGCCAGCTGCGGGTTGAAACTGGCGAGCATGATGCGGTTGTACAGCGGCAAGGCCAGGGCCAACACCAGTGTGCCGACAATTCCGAGCACCAGCAGGTCCTGGCCGCTGACGGTAAGCACCGAGCCGAACAGCACGTTTTCGAGGATGTGCACGTTGATCTTGCCGGCCAGCATCAACAGCAGGCTCGCGCCCAGGGCCAGGGACACCGAGAGGAACACGCCGATCAAGGTATCCGGCGACAGCCCGGTGCGGTTGCGCAGGAAGTTGAGCAGGATGCCGAACAGCAGGCAGTAGCCGAACAGGCTGCCATACGGACCGGTGTAGGGTTCACCGAGGAGGATGCCGATGGCTACCCCGGTCAGCGCCGCGTGGCCGACGGCTTCGGAGAAGAAGGCAAAGCGCTTGACCACCACCAGCGTGCCGAGCCCGCCGAGCACCGGGCCGATCATCAGGCCGGCGAGCAGGGCATTGACCACAAAGCCATAGGCCAGAGCCTCGGGCAGGTAACCGGAACTGGCCCAGCCCTGGATCAGCAGGCGAAATTCTTCGTAGTTCATCAGGCGGTGCTCTCGCTGCGCGGGTGGATGGAGAACAGGCTGAGCAGGCGGTCTGGGGTCAGTGCCTGTTTCGGCGGGGCGTCGAACAGCACCCGGCGGCTGAGGCCGGTGACCCTGTCGGCCAGGCGCGCCACCGCTTGCAGGTCGTGCTCGATCCACAGCACCGTGGTGCCAGCGGCGCGCCAGTCCAGCAGCAGGCGTTCGAACACCTGGATACCGGCTTCGTCCAGCGCCGACATCGGTTCGTCCAGCACCAGCAGCTGCGGAGCCGGAATCAGGCCCTGGGCCAGCAGCACACGCTGACGTTCACCACCGGAGAGCGCGCCCATGCGGCGCTTGCGCTTGTCGAGCATGCCGACCCGCTCCAGCGCCGCGTCGATGGCCGGGGCCACCTTGCGCGACAAACCAAGAAAAGCCGGGCGGCGCTGACACATCGCCGCCATGAAATCGTCGACGGTCATCGGCAGGCCACGGTCGAACTCCAGCGCCTGCGGCACATAGCCGATCACCTGGGCATCGGTCGGCCAGGTCAGGGTCAGCTGGCCCTGGTGCGGCATCTGCCCGAGCAGGGTCTTGATCAGCGAACTCTTGCCACCGCCATTGGGACCGACCAGGGCGTGCACGCTACCGGCGGCGACCTTGAAGCTGACCTGATCGAGAATCCGCGTGCGGCCCAAGGTCAGGTCGATGCCGGCGAACTCGATGTCCGGCCCGCACGGCTGGCTGGTGACGGTTTCAGCGACGGTCATGCCTGCGACTCCTTGATCGCGCGGACCACGGTGTCGAGGTTGCGTTTCATCTCCACTTCATACTTCTCCTTGCTGTAGTCGCCGTAGGAGATGTGCGTCAGCGGGTAGATCTTCACCCCGGACTCGCGCTGGATGGTTTCGACATAGGCCGAGGGGAAGTCCATCTCCGAGAAGATCACCTTCACATCCAGGGCCTTGAGCTGGTCGATGGTTTTCTTCAGCTGGCTCGGGCTCGGCTCGATGCCGTGGGCCGGTTCAACCACGGCGGTGACTTCCAGGCCGAACTCGCGCACCAGGTAGTCGTAAGCGGCGTGGATGGTGGCCACGCGAAACTCCGCGCCCGGCGCTTGCGTGACCTGGGCCAGGGCATCGGCGCGCAGTTTGCGCAGGCGCTTGGCGTAGGCGCGGGCGTTCTGGCTGTAGTACCTGGCGTTGTCCGGATCGAGCTTGCCCAGTTCGCGGGCGATGTTGTTGACCTGGGCAATGCTGGCGCTGATCGACAGGAAGGTATGCGGGTTGACCACCTTGCCCGCACCGCGCGCAGCCACGCCGGTGGCGGCCAGCAGCGGTACGTTGCTGTTGGACTCGATCACGGTGATCTGCGGCTTTTCGCTGGCGGCGATCATGCGGTCGGCAAAGTCATCGTGGCCGATGCCGTTGAGCACCACCACATCGAGGCTGCCGATGCGTTTGATGTCTTCGGCCCGTGGCTCGTAGGCATGGGGGTTGAAACCGGCCGGGATCAGCGGCACCACTTCGGCCTTGTCACCGACGATGTTGCTCACGTAGCTGTAGTACGGGTGCAGGGTGATGCCGATACGCAGCGGTTTGCCATCGACGGCGGCCTGGGCCAGACCGGGCAGGGCCACAGCAATCAACACAGTCAACAGACGACGGGCGAGGGCGGAACGAAGCATGGGGCGTCCTTGTGTCAGTGGCGATGCTGGCGGGTGACGCCAGCGTCGTAGTGGGCGGCGATCTGCTGCCAGCCGGCGGCGATCAGGGCGGCGGGGGTCAGGTCAGCAGGGGCACCGGCGTCAGCCTTGCGCTGCAGCCAGACATCGGCGGCGCCGTCGTGGGCGGCTGGCACCCGCAAGAGGAAACTACCGGCCACGCTTGCTGACTGGCTCAGGCCGAGGTAGGCCTGTTCGCCGAGCCGTTGCCATTGATGCTCGCCGCGGCTGGCGCTGCTGGCATCCTTGACGAACGGCGGGAAGCCTTCTTCGGCCAGCACCGCGACCTCGACCAGGGCCTGATCTTCTTCGCGGCGCAGCTGGATTTCTTCGAAGGCCACCCGCAGGTCGGCATACACCCCTTGCTCGGCGGCGCTGAGGTCGCGCCGGGCATCGAGTTGATGGGCTTCGATGCCGACTTCGTCATGGCGCTCACCGCGCAGGGCGACGATGCCCGCGGCGACGGCGAGGATCAGCAGGCTGACCAGCAACACATACAGGGTCTCGTGCCCGGCGCCGGCCGGGCGCACCACCTGGACCCGGCTCATTGCTCGATATCTGCGTAGTCGATTTCCACCACGTGGCCGGGGCCGGCGTCGAACAGCACGTAGAACTCGCCTGCGGGGCGCTTGAAGGTCAGCTTGGAGTTCTCCCCGAGCTTGCCGGGCACGAGGATTTCCTCGTTGTAGCCGATCACGTCGAGGGTCACTCCCGGCGCGCCGCTGCCATCGGAAAAACCGCCGGTGCACTCGATCTGCTCGGCATCGACCGGCTTGCATTCGCACATCGGGTTATGGGCCAGGGCCGGGCTGGCGCCGAGCAACAGCAGCGGCAGGAGCACCTTGCGGGCGGTGGACTTCATTATTTGCCTCCTTGTTTGTTCAGCCAGGCGACGGTGGCCGGCGATGCCTTGGCCAGCGGTACGGAGGCCTGGTGCATGCTGCCGTCCCAGCCTTCGAGGGTGATCCAGATGTCAGCGTCCGCGCGGGTCTTGAGCGGGATCGGCAGGCTGGTGCCCATGCGGTAGGGCGGGCCGAAGAAGATCGTGCCGGCAGCGCGCAGACTGCGCGGTTTGCCGATGCGCAGGTAGACCGCCTTGACCTGGTTGATGCAGGTCTTGCAGAGGCTGGCGTTGAACACCTTGAAGTAGCCGGCCGGGCCGTCGGCCACCGGTGCCTCGTTGCGCAGCTCGGCCAGTTGCACGCTCCAGGGGCCGACCGCGATCTCGCCCAGCTCGCGTTCGCCGAGGCCGTTTTCGCCCCGGAACAGCGCCTGGTCGGCGAAGTACTTCGGCATGAAACCCAGCGGGATCAGCAACAACAGAATGTTCAGGTGAAAGCGCCATGTGTGCCAGAAGCGGCTCAGCGGGCTGTGTGGCGCAACTGCTGCCTTGCTCATAGGCTGGCCTCCGTAGCGGTGTCGGCTGTGCTGCCTTTGCGCGGTGCGCGTTCGCTGCGTTTGAGCGCCGCGGCGGTGGCCTGGGCGGTGCGCTTGGTCCAGATCAGCAGGCCGCTGAGGACCATCATCGACAGCACCAGGCCGAAGAAGGCCCAGATCAGCTTGATGGTCAGGCCGCCGAAGTCACCGGTGTGCAACGGGCGCATGGATTCGGTGACGAACTCCAGGGCCGAACGGTCGCTGACCAGGAACTGCGCTTCGATCTTGCTGTTGTACGGGTTGACGTTGACGGTCTGGAACATCAGCGGATACCAGCCGCGCCCGCCCAGGTAAACGTGGGCGTAGGCGTTGCCGGGCAGCGACACGAAACTCACGTCGAGGCCGGCAATCTGCTCTTTGGCAATGCGCGTGGCGTCATCCAGGTTGATCCGTGGCGCGGGTTCGCCGGAGGCGGTGAGCGGCACGTCTTCGCGGGCAATCACCGGCACGATCGGCTCGGTGGAGATAGTCACGTGGTTATCGCCCAGAATCGCCTGGATCAGGAACCAGGTGCCGGTAATGGAGATCACCGCAATGAACCAGATCGACCAGATCCCGCTCAGGCGATGAAAGTCGCCCCAGAAGATCCGCGCGCCATGGTTGAAGCGCAGGGTCGGTTTGAAGAAGCCTTTCCAGAAGCGTTTATAGACCACCAGCCCTGTGACCAGCGAGGCCAGCATCGGCAGGCCGAGCAGCGACACCAGGTACCAGCCCCAGCTGTAGCCGTTGGTGAAGGGCACCAGCCACCAGCCGTGCAGGGCGCGGGTGAAGGCCTCGAAGCTGAACGCCGGGCTCTTGCCCTGGATCGCCCCGGTGTAGGGGTTGACGTACAGGGTCGGGGCGCTGCCATCGGGGTAGGTGACCGACGCGGTGAGGGCGAAGTGCGAACCGTCCGGCTGGCTGATGAAGTTCACCGCCATGTCCGGTTCGGCCTTGTGCAGGGCATCGAGCACCTGCTGGAAACTCAGGCGTTCGGCGTCATCGCTGGGCTTGCTGGCGCGCATATCGGGGTTGGCCAGCCAGACGATCTCCTGGCTGACCACCGCCAGGGTGCCGGTGACGCAGACAATCAGGACGAAGAACCAGATCGGCAGGGCAAGCCAGCTATGGACCAGGAACCACAGTCTGGATTTGGACTTTTTCGGTTTTTGGGACATTGCAGGGGTCTTTTCAGGGGAATTGAGGTCAAGGCGATGCTCAGCCTTGGGACTGCACTAGATAGGACGAATGAGAATCGTAAAACCCGCAGCTTTAGTTGAAAGCAAATGTTTCAGCGGACGGGCGGCAAGCACGTTCGACGGTTAATTTTCCGCTTTGGCCATCCGTTTCCCTTGGATATCGACCCTCACAGGTTCGTTGCCCTCTCAAGATGGATGACTGCTGATGAACGCTGAAGACGCGCTGAAACTTGCCCGCCGCTATATCGACCTGCCTTTGGAAAAGCGCCGGCTGTTTCTCCAGGCGTTACAGCGCGAAGGCGTGGACTTCGCTCAGTTGCCTATCCCGTCCCGTGAAGTGGCGCTACAAGAACAGGTCATTTCCTATGCCCAGCAACGCATGTGGTTGCTCTGGCAATTGGACCCGCAGAGCGCTGCCTACAACTTGCCCAGTGCTGTTCGCCTGTGCGGCACGCTTAACCTGCAAGCGCTGGAACAGGCTTTTGCCGACCTGATGCAGCGCCATGCCACCTTGCGTACCGCGTTTGCCCGCCAGGACGATGGCAGTGTCGAGCCTGTGGCAATTACTGCGCCGGTGCAGGTCGAGCAGCAGGACTTCACGCATCTGGAGGCTCAGGCGCGGGAGGAGCAAGTGCACGCGGCGGCGCGCCAGCAGATGTTGCAACCCTTCGACCTGGAGAGCGGGCCTTTATTGCGAGTGGCGGTGCTGCGCTTGCAGGCGCACGAGCATGTCTTGTTGCTGACTCTTCATCACATCGTCTCCGATGGCTGGTCGATGAATGTGCTGATCGATGAGTTCGCCCATTGTTACCAGGCACGGGACCGGCACAGCGCACCGCAGCTGCTGCCCCTGACCCTGCAGTACAGTGACTACGCCCTGTGGCAGCGGCGCTGGCTGGAGGCGGGAGAGCAGGAGCGCCAGCTGGCGTATTGGCGTGCGCAGTTGGGCGACGATCACCCACTGCTCGAGCTGCCTCTGGATCATCCGCGCCCGGCGCTGCCCGGTTATGCCGGCACGCGTCACGAGCTGGTGCTCGAGCACAACCTGGCCGAGCAATTGCGCGCCCTGGCCCGTCAACAGAACGTCACCCTGTTCATGCTCTTGCTTGGCGCCTTTAGCGTGTTGCTGCAGCGCTATAGCGGCCAGTCTGATGTACGTGTCGGTGTACCGATCGCCAATCGCAACCGGCGTGAAGTCGAAGGCCTCATCGGCTTTTTCGTTAACACTCAGGTAGTGCGGATGCGGCTCGACCCGCAGATGTCGGTTGCCGCCCTGCTTGCGCAAATCAAAGACAGCGCTCTGGGCGCTCAGGCCCATCAGGAGCTGCCGTTCGAGCAACTGGTCGATGCACTCAAGCTGGAGCGTACTCCGGGCCAGAATCCACTGTTCCAGGTGATGTACAACCATCAGCCGCAGGTGGCCGATATCAGTGTTCTGAAGGTCGGTGATAACCTGCAGCTCGAAGTGATTGAACCCCGCAGCCGTACCACGCAATTCGACCTGACCCTCGATACCTACGAAACAGGCGGCAGCCTGCACGCCGCTTTGACCTTCGCCAACGAACTGTTCGAGCGGGCAACCATCGAACGCATGGGCCAGCATTGGCTGGGGCTGCTGCGCGCGATGGTTGCTGACCCGCAGCAAAGCATCGGTAACCTGCCCTTGCTCGATGGTCAGGAGCGCGACCAGGTTGTCCGGCAGTGGAACGACACCCACGTGGACTAT
>NZ_JANHLE010000046.1 GCF_028682475.1 Pseudomonas putida | reverse complement strand
GTAGTCCACGTGGGTGTCGTTCCACTGCCCGACCGTGGCTTGCAACGCAGTTGGCCTGACGATACCCAGTTGCCCCAGGCAGGTGTCGGGCTGACTGCCAACCAGTTGTTCGAGCAGCCAGTCCAGGCTGGCGCCGAACTGCTCGACTGCTGACGCATCGAACAACGCCAGGTCGAAGCTGAAGTGCAGCGACATCTGCTTGCCCAGGTTGACTGCAAGCGACAAGGGGTAGCTGGTCTGCTCATGGTTCTGTACTTCACCAAAGACCAGGCCGATGTCTGCACCCTGGGCCAAGGCCTCGGATACCGGATAGTTCTCGAACACCAGGATGTTGTCGAACAGTGCCGCCCCGGCCTGGCCTGACCAACGCTGAATCTCGAACAACGGGGTGTGCTCATGCTCACGCGCGGCCAGGTTCTCCTGCTGCACCTGCTGCAACCATTGGCAGACGCTCGACTCGCTGGCCACCGAAGCCACCACCGGCAAGGTATTGATGAACAACCCCACTTGCCGCTCGATCCCCTTGAGTTCGGCCGGGCGCCCCGCCACCGTGGCCCCGAAGGCGACCGTGGATTGCCCGGTGAAGCGCTGCAACAGCAACAGCCAGGCCGCCTGAACCACTGTGTTGAGGGTCACTTTGTGCTGCCGGGCAAAGGCATTGAGCTGTTCGCAACGCTGCTCATCGAGCACATGGTAATGATCGGCATGAGCGCTGCGAGAGGCCTGATCGGGATGACGGGCCACGGCCTGGCTGAGCGAGGTGGGTGCCGCCAGGCGGGCGACGCGTGATGTCCAGAATGCTTCGCTGGCCTGCATGTCCTGGCGCTGCAACCAGGCAATGTAGTCACTGAAGCGTCCGTTGTGCGGGGCGATGG
Organism: Pseudomonas putida; assembly: GCF_028682475.1. GTDB lineage: Bacteria > Pseudomonadota > Gammaproteobacteria > Pseudomonadales > Pseudomonadaceae > Aquipseudomonas > Aquipseudomonas putida_AG. The sequence goes on along the minus strand of NZ_JANHLE010000046.1, from coordinate 21,154 downwards.
CCTCACCGGCATAACGTTGCAGCAATTCCCCCAGCAACTGTGAGTTACTCCAGCCATCCATGAGGATGTGGTGGCTGGTGTAGATCAATCGGTAACGTGCCCCGCCGGTGCGCACTACGGTCAGGCGCACCAGCGGTGCCTGAGCCAGGTCGAAGCCCTGGGCACGGTCCTGCTGCGCCAGTTCGTTCAACGCCTGAGCCTGCTCGTCGCGGGCCGACCAGTCGAGCACGCGGAAGTTGGCCGCCGTTTGCTTGCAGACAATCTGCCGTGGCTGCTCAAGCTGCCAGATGAACTGACTGCGCAGGATAGCGTGACTGGCCAGCACTTGCTGCCAGGCCGCACGGAAGCGCTCGACATCCAGCCCGCTGACATCCACTTCCATCTGGTTGATGTAGTCACCGCTGCCCTGCTGGTACAAGGCATGGAACAGCATGCCCTGCTGCATCGGCGACAAGGGATAGATGTCTTCGATTTCGCGGGCCGCCACCGGCAAGGCGTCAAGCTGTTCCTGGCTGAGACCGGCCAAAGGCACATCCGAAGGTGTCAGGGCCCCTTGCCCGGGCGCACAGCAATGCTCGATCAACTCGGCAAGTTCGTCGCAATAGGCCTGAGCCAATCGCTCAATGGTCGCGGCATCGAACAGGTCGCGGCTGAACGTCCAGGTCATGTTCAGTTCGCCGCCGTAGACCCGACTGCCAATCGACAGCCAGTTGCCCAGCGGCGCCTCGGCATGTTGCTGGCTACCCGAGGCTTCTTCGGCCGGTACGAACAGCCCCTGTTCATCGTCGAAACTACTGTCGAACTGCCCCAGATAGTTGAAGGTGATCCGTGGCTGCGGCAGGTCACGCAATTGTGCACGGCTGGCATCGTCGCCCAGGTACTGCAGTAAACCCAGGCCAAGGCCTTTGTTGGGGAGCGCGCGCAGCTGCTCCTTGATGACCTTGATCGAGTCCTCCAGGCGCGGTTGCGGGCTCAGGCAAACCGGGAACAGGCTGGTGAACCAACCGACGGTGCGGGTCAGATCGATATCGTCGAACAACGCCTCACGACCATGCCCTTCCAGCTGGATCAGCACCCGTGACTGGTCGCTCCAGCGCGAGATGACCCGCGCCAGGGCGGTCAGCAGCAGATCGTTGACCTGGGTGCGATAGGCCGCAGGCGCCTGTTGCAACAAGCGTCGGGTCAACTGTGGGTTCAGCTGACGTTGCACACTGCCGGCGAACTTCCCGCTCAGGCTGCCGCCCGGACGGTCACACGGTAGATCCACCGGTGCATCCTGCAATTGTGCCTGCCAGTAACCCAGTTCAGCCTGCCCGGTGCTCCGTGCATACTGCTGAAGACGTTCACCCCAGGCCTGCAACGAACTGGTGCGTTGCGCCAGAGACAGCGCCTGACCCGCCTCCAGTTGGGCATAGAGTGCTTGCAGGTCCTCGAACAGGATGCGCCATGAAACCCCGTCGACCACCAGGTGGTGGATAACCAGCAGCAAGCGCTGGCTGCCATCGGCCAGGGTAGCGAGCAGGCCGCGTAACAACGGCCCTTGCTGCAGGTCAAGGCTACGCTGAACTTGCTCGCATGCCGCCGCCAATCCCTGCGCGTCATCGACCTGGGCGCAGAGCAGCAATGGCTGGGTTTGCCACAGTTGCTCCTGCTGTTCGAGGCTGCGATGGTCGGCGCGCCAACCTGCAGCCCCGGCCTGGAACGACAGGCGCAAGGCATCGTGATGAATCACCAGGGCACGCAAGGCGCGCTGCAGATGCTCAGCGTGCAATGCGTGTTGCGGACGTAGCAACACCGACTGATTCCAGTGGTGCGGGTCGGGAATCGGCTGTTCGAAGAACCATTGCTGAATCGGCAACAGGGCCAGCGTGCCGCTGACCGGGCCCTGATCGATGTGCAAGCGCGACTCGCCACGCTGGGCGACTTGCGCAAGTGCCTGAATCGTTTGCTGGTTGAACAGGTCCTTGGGGCTGAACTGGATACCGGCGGCACGGGCGCGGCTGACCAGCTGGATCGAGATGATCGAGTCGCCGCCCAGCTCGAAAAAGTTGTCGTGACGCCCTACCCGCTCAAGCTTGAGCACCTGTGCCCACAGGCTTGCCAGGTCTTGCTCCAGCGCCGTCACCGGCGCTGCGTAAGCACCCTGCACCGCGCTGGCATCCGGGGTCGGCAGCGCCTTGCGGTCCAGCTTGCCATTGGGCGTCAGCGGCAGTTGCGCCAGCAGCAGCCACTGCGCCGGCACCATGTAGTCCGGCAGTACGCTGCGCAGGTGCTGGCGCAGTTCGTCGCGCAAGGCCTGGTGCGCCTGCGGATCGTCGAGCAGGGTCAGCACGCTCGGCACCACATAGGCCACCAGCTGCAAGCCGCTGAGGCCTTCGCGGGCCAGCACCACCGCTTCACGCACCCCTTCCAGCGCCAGCAAGCGCGCTTCAATTTCACCCAGCTCGATACGGAAACCACGGATCTTCACCTGGTTGTCGACCCGTCCCAGGTACTCCACCACACCGTCGCCGCGCTGGCGCACCAGGTCACCGGTGCGGTACAGCCGTCCGCCAACCGTGAACGGGTCGGCGACAAAGCGTTCGGCGCTCAGCCCGGCACGCGCCAGGTAACCGCGGGCCAGCCCCTGCCCGCCCAGGTACAGTTCACCGGCAATGCCCTGCGGCACCAGGTTCAGGTCGCTGTCCAGCACATAGGCGCTGCGCGCGCCGATACGTTCGCCGATCGGTGCATAGGCCGCGCCGCAGCCGTCATCGCGCCCGGCCTTCCAGATCAACGGCGTGACCACGGTTTCGGTCGGGCCATAGCCATTGATGATGTACTGCGGTTGCAAGGCGCGCTTGGCCAGTTCGAAGCTGGCATCGGGCACGGCATCGCCACCGAAGCAGTAGATCCGCACCGCTGGCGGGTTACCTTCGCGCTCGGCATGCTCGGCCAGTTGCTGCAGATAGGCCGGCGGGAACGCCGCCACGGTCACGCCGTGGCGGTGCATCTGCTGGTAGGTCTGCTCCGGGGTCCACAAGCTGGCGTCGCGAATCAGCAGGCTGGCGCCATGGCTCAGGCTGGTCAGCCAGCGCTCATGGGCACCGTCGAAGGCGAACGACATGAAGTGCAGTTCACAATCCTGCGCGGTCATTTCGTAGCGCTCACCAATGGCCAGGCAATGCATCAACAACGGCCCGTGTGCCACGGCCACGCCCTTGGGCTGGCCGGTCGAACCGGAGGTGTAGATCACATAGGCGAGGTTGTCCGGGTGCACATCCACCTGCGGGTTGTGGTCGCTGTAGGCCTCCAGCCAGTCGCCCGGCACCAGGGTGTCGAGGCCCTCGAGCGGCAGGCGCTCGCGCAGCGAATCCTGGGTCAGCAACAAGCTCACCGCACTGTCGGCCAACATGTAGGCCAGGCGCTCCTGCGGGTACTCCGGGTCCAGCGGCACATAGGCGCCGCCGGCCTTCATGATCGCCAGCAGGCCGACGACCATGTCCAGGGAGCGCTCCAGGGCAATACCCACCAACACGTCCGGACCGACCCCGCGCTCGATCAGGGCATGGGCCAGGCGGTTGGCCCGGGCGTTGAGGCTGGCAAAATCCAGGCGCTGCCCGGCAAACAGCAAGGCCGTGGCCAGCGGCGCCCGCTCGGCTTGCGCTTCGATCAGCTGGTGGACCGCCTGCTTGAACGGATAAGTCCGGGTCGGGCCGTTCCAGACCTGTTCGATCAGCTCGCGCTGGGCATGGCCGATGGCGTCCAGCTCACCCAGACAACGATGCACCGGCACACTGATCAGTTGCTCCAGCAGGTGCTCGAAGCTCTGGCTGAGCTGCTCGATATCCCGCGCCTGGTACAGCCCCTTGTCGAAGCAGAAGTGCAACGACAACTCGTGGCCCAGGCTGACCGCCAGTGACAACGGATAGTTGGACTGTTCATGATTGACCACTTCAGCGAATCTCAGCCCCAGGCTATCGCCTTGGGCCAGGGCTTCGGAGATCGGGTAGTTTTCGAACACCAGGATGGAGTCGAACAGGGCGCTGCCGCCCTGCCCGGCCCAGCGCTGGATATCCACCAATGCAGTATGTTCATGATCACGAATGGCCAGGTTTTCAGCCTGGACCACCTGCAACCACTGCGCCACGCTCATCGTTGGCTCGACACGGGCAATGACCGGCAGGGTATTGATGAACAAACCGACCTGCTGCTCGATGCCTTTGAGCTCGGTCGGACGTCCTGCAACCGTTGCCCCGAACGTCACGCACGGTTGCCCGGTATAGCGCTGCAACACCAGCAACCAGGCCGACTGCATCAAGGTATTGAGGGTGATCTTCTGCTGCCGGGCAAACTCGCCAAATTGCTGGGTCCGTGCGCTGTCCAGTACCTGGTAGCGGTGGCCATGACCACTGGCCTGGAGCTTGCGAGGCGTGCCGGCAAACGCCAGTGCCAGGTGCGTAGGTGCTGGCAGCTCGGCCAGACGCAGCTTCCAGAACGCCTCACTGGCCTGGCGGTTGCGACTCAGCAACCAGCCGATGTAATCGCGATAGCGTCCTGGCGACTGGCTGATACGTTCCCCGCTGTAGCGCTGCAACACCTCACCCAGCAGCTGCGAATTGCTCCAGCCGTCGAGCAGAATATGGTGGTTGGTGTAGATCAGGCGATGCTGGTCGGCAGCGGTACGCACCACGGTCAGGTGCAGCAACGGTGCCCGGGCCAGGTCAAAGCCTTGCTCGCGGCGGGTACGCGCCAATGCCTGCAAGGCCTGCTCAAGGTCCGGCTGCCCGCGCCAGTCCAGTGATTCGAAGCTGGCCGGTGCCTGTTTGCACACCACCTGGACGGCTGGCTCAAGCTGCCAGCAGAACACCGTGCGCAGAATGTCATGCGCGGCCAGTGCCGCTTGCCAGGCGGCCTGGAAGCGCTCGACCTGCAGGCCCTGAACGTCGACCCACATCTGGTTGACGTATTCATGGCGGTGTTGCTGGTACAGCGAGTGGAACAGCATCCCCTGCTGCATCGGCGACAGCGGATAAATGTCTTCGATGTCGGCGGCGGCGATGTCCAGGCTGTCCAGCTGTGCCTGGTCGAGCCCGGCCAGAGGGAAGTCCGCCGGGGTCACACCAGCATTGCCTGGCGCCAGGCAATGAGCGATCAGCGCCTTGAGTTCGGCGGCATAGTCCTGGGCCAGGCGCTCGATGCTGGCGTCAGCGAATCGTTCGCCGCTGAAGGTCCAGCCAATGCTCAACTCACCGTCATAGACCTGGCCGTTGAGGCTGAGCCAGTTGCTCAGCAAGGTACCCTCGCCCTGCTCCGCCCCCTTGTCTTCAAATGCCGGTACGAAGAGGTCCTGGGCCTGGTCGAAACTGCCATCGAACTGGCCCAGATAATTGAACGTAATGCGCGCTTGTGGCAGCTCGGCCAGTTGCGCTCGCACCGTGTCGCTGCCCAGGTAGCGCAGCACGCCGAGGCTGATGCCCTTGTTCGGCACCGCGCGCAGTTGCTCCTTGATTGCCTTGATCGAGTCATCCAAAGCGACAGCCGGAGTCAGGCAGACCGGGAACAGACTGGTGAACCAGCCCACCGTGCGCGTCAGGTCGACGTCGTCGAACAGCTCCTCGCGGCCATGACCTTCCAACTGGATCAACGCGTGTGACTGGCCACTCCAGCGCACCACCACCCGCGCCAAGGCGGTCAGCAGCAAGTCATTGACCTGGGTGCGATACGCAGCAGGCGCCTGTTGCAGCAACTGGCGCGTGGTCTCCCGGTCCAGGCGGCTGTACACACACCGGGCATGACGGGACGACTGGCTACCCTGAGGGTTGTCACACGGCAGATCGGCGTTGATGCCACGCAACCCCTGCCAGTGAGCCAGGGCTTCAAGCCCGGCGCCCTGGGCGTATTCACCGAGGCGCTCGCCCCAGACCTTGTAGGCGCTGGTCTTGGCCGGCAGGTTCAACGTCTGTCCCTGGCATAGCTGCGCATAGGCCGTTTGCAGGTCCTCGAAGAGGATGCGCCACGACACGCCGTCGACCACCAGGTGATGAATGACCAGCAGCAGGCGCTGGCTACCGTCTTCGAGCGTAGCCAGCAAGCCGCGCAGCAGCGGGCCATTGCTCAGGTCAAGGCTGGCCTGGGCTTCGGTACAAGCCGCTTGCAGCGCCTGCGCCGAGCTGACGCGGGTGACCCAGAGCAAAGGGGCCTGGCATTGCAAATCGAGGCTGCGGTGAGTTGCCCCCTGGCCAGTGAAGGACAGGCGCAGTGCATCATGATGGCTGACCAACGCCTGTAGCGCTTGCTCCAGGGCAGCTTCATCGACCTTGTGCACGGGACGCAGCAATACCGACTGGTTCCAGTGGTGAGGGACTGCCACGGCCTGTTCGAAGAACCACTGCTGAATCGGCAGGAGCACCAGGTCACCGCTGACCGGACCTTGTTCAAGCGGCTTGCGCACCTCACCCAGCTGCGCCACCTGGGCCAGCTCGTGCACGCTCTGGCGGGTGAACAGGTCCCGGGCGCTGAAGTGAATACCGGCATTGCGCGCACGACTGACCACTTGAATGGAGATGATCGAATCACCGCCCAACTCAAAGAAGTTATCGTTGCGCCCGACCTGTTCGCGCTTGAGCACCTCGGCCCAGATCCTGGCGATGCGCACTTCCAGTTCACCTTCAGGGGCTTCGAACCGGCCCGGCAGCAGTTGACTGTCCGGCGCAGGCAAGGCCCGACGATCGAGCTTGCCATTGCTGGTCACCGGCAGCGCTTGCAGGAGTACTACGTGGCTTGGCAACAGATAGTCGGGTACCTGCTGCTTGAATGCTTGCAACAGCGCCTGGCACCAGGGCTGCGGCGCACGTGCAGCCTGTTGTGCTGCGACGTCGTCAGCAACGACATAGGCAACCAGACGCAACCCCGCGCCGAGATCCTGTGGCACCACCGCCGCAGCGGCCACGCCGGGCATCGCCCGCAGACGCTGGGCGACTTCGTCTGGCTCGACACGAAAGCCCCTGATCTTGACCTGATCATCCGCACGCCCCAGGTAGGTGATGGCCCCCTGCTCGATGCGCGCCCGATCGCCTGTGCGGTACAACCGCCCACCTGCGCTTGACGCCGGGTTCGGCACAAAGCGTTCGGCGGTCATTCCTGGCCTTGCATGGTAGCCTCGCGCCAGGGTTGGCCCAGCCACATACAGCTGCGCGCCAGTACCCAACGGCGCCGGCTGCAGGTTGTCGTCGAGCAGGTGGATCTGCACCTGGGGCAACGCACGCCCCATGGCAACACGCGCCGATGGTGACGCCGCCGTGATCTCCCCGGCAATGACACCAACCGTGGTTTCACTTGGCCCGTAGTGGTTGACTATCCGGCAATGCGGCGCGAGCCGTCGAAGCTGATCGAGCAGCGCCGTAGAACACGCCTCACCACCGAGCACCAGGCACTGACGCGGCAGTACCGCAGCCGGATCCGTAGCTTCGAGCAGCGCGCTCAAGTGCGACGGCACAATCTTCAGGGCGTCGATGGCGTGTTCGACCATGAAGCCGCGGAAGGCCTCGGCATCCTTGACCTGCCGGGCATCCGCCAAGTGCAAGGTGCGCGCCGAACACAGGGCACCGAACAACATGGTATGACCCAGGTCCGCCGCCGGCGTGGACACCATCGCCAGGGTCTGCACCTGGTCCCAGGGCATTTGTTCAAGAATTGCCCGGACATACCCAAGCAAGGCGCCATGACTGACCATCACGCCCTTGGCCTGGCCAGTGGAGCCCGAGGTGTAGATTACATAGGCCAGATTGTCGGCCTGGACCTGCGGTGCAGCAAACGGCTCATCCGCCAGCAGGTAACTGTCGGCAGCGTCCAGGCACACGACATGTGGAAGCCGCGCCTGGCTATGCTGGGCCAGCCAGGTGCTATCGGTCAGCAACAAGTCGGCACCACTGTCGGCGAGCAGTTGTTCCAGCCGCTGGATCGGCGCTTCGGGATCAAGCGGCAGGTACGCCGCACCGGCCTTGAACACGGCCAAGATCGCCACGATCAACGCCACTGAACGCGGCGCCCGGATCGCGACACACACCTCCGGCCCAGCACCGAGCGCGCGCAGGCGACGGGCCAACTGCGTGGCCCGCTGGTCCAGCTCGCGGTAGGTCAAGTGTTGGTCATTGCAGACCACCGCCAGCTGTTCCGGCACACGCCGGGCAGCGGCTTCAAACAAGGCATGAATGGACGACGGAGGCTGCGCGGCCAGCACTTGTCCGCTGCAGGGTTTGGCAATGGCCTGTTGCTCGGCTGCATCGAGCAACAGCGGCGCCTCCAGCACGGTATCAGGGTTGTCGCTGAACACACTGATCAGGAGTGCAAAATGCCGCGCCATCCGTTCGATGGTCTGGGCATCGAACAGGTCGCTGGCATAAATGAACGACGCTGACATCTCATCGCCATGTTCGAAGGTTTCCAGGGTCAGGTCGAACTTGCTCTGGCAGCCACCCAGGGTCAGGCTCTCGACCCTGAGCTGCTCATCCACCTGCCACTGCTCACCGCGACTCTCGCTCTGGTGGTTGTGCAGTACCTGGAACAACGGGCTCTGGCTGAGGCTGCGCTCCGGCTGCAGCGCCTCGACCAACTGTTCGAACGGCAAATCCTGGTGGGCCTGGGCGCCCATGACCTGTTGCTTGACCTGGGCCAACAGTGCACGGAAAGTCAGCTGTCCATGCGGGGTGGTGCGCAACACCAGGGTGTTGACGAAGAAGCCGATCAAACGCTCGGTTTCTGGACGGTTGCGGTTACTCACCGGCAGACCGACGCGAATATCCTGCTGGCCGCTGTAGCGGTACAGCAAGGCATGCAGACACGCCTGCAGCACGACGAAGGGCGTCAGGTTCTCGGTGCTGGCCAAGCGTTTGAGCCCCGCCACCTGAGTAGCCTCCAGCGCAAGCTGAAACCGTGCCCCGCGATTGCTCTGCTGCGCCGGACGCGGACGGTCGATGGGCAAGTCCAGCTGCGGCTGTTCGCCAGCCAGTTGCTCGGTCCAGTAGGCCAATTGCCGATCGCGCTCACCCGCCTCCATCCAGGCCCGCTGCCAGTGCGCGTAATCGACATACTGAATCGGCAGGGCCGGCAAAGCGCTGGCACCTTTGCCGGTGAATTCGCTGTACAGGGCAATGAGCTCTTCGACCATCACCTGCATTGACCAGCCATCGGCGATGATGTGGTGCAAGGTCAGCACCAGCACATGATGTTCCTCGGCGACCTGCATCAGCCGTACCCGGAGCAGGCAATCGCAAGCCAGATCGAAAGGGCGCTGGATCTCCGCCTCCACACGCGCAACCAATTGCGCCTCATCGCACGCAGAACCATCGAGTAGCTCGAACGCCATGTTCAACGCGCGGGCCGGCAAGATCTGCTGCGCGGCCAGACCGTCACGCTCGACAAACGCCGTGCGCAGCACCGAGTGCCGCTCGATCAACCGATCAAAGCTGCGCTGCAATGCGTCTCGCTGCAGTGGTCCGTACAGGTGCAACGCAGTGGGAATGTGGTAAGTGGCGCTGTCCGGTGCCAGCTGCCAGAGAAACCACTGGCGTTGCTGGGCATAGGACAATGCAACCCGCTCGTCGGCGTGCTCCACGTGCGCAATGGGCAATTGGCTCAGGCTCACACCCTTTTCCTGCAACTTGTCGAGGAACAACCGACGCTGGCCCGCAGGCAGTTTCAAAAAACGCTGAACCAGGGCAAGTTTGCTGTTGTGATCCATCTCAGTTCGCCTCCAGCTCGGTGAGGAAATCGTGCAGAGCATCGAGCGTGTCGTGCATGTCGAGGCTGACCAATGGCGTGATGGCCTGAGTGAAACCCTGCAAGGTGCTGTCCTTGAACAACAGACTCAAGGCAATGTTCGCCCCCAGCTCCAGCTGGACCCGCGCCATGACCTGGATCGCCAGCAGCGAGTGCCCACCCAGTTCGAAGAAGTTGTCATGCATGCTGATCGCCGGGACCTTGAGCAGGTCCTGCCAGATGGCCGCCACGCGCTTTTCCAGGTCGCTGGCCGGCGCCAGGTGCAAACTGCGCAATGCATCAGGATCCGGAGCCGGCAGTGCACGGCGATCCAGTTTGCCGTTGGGTGACAACGGCATGGCCTGCAGGCGCAACAGGTGCGCAGGCACCATGTAGTCGGGCAGACGCGCCTTCAGCCAGGCCTTTAGTGGCGCCCTCCAGTCAACCTCTCCCAGGGCCAACGCCGGAGCCACCAGGTAAGCCACCAGCTGCATGCCTGCCGGTCCCTCGACAGGCACTACCAGCGCCTCACGGATCTGCGGATGCTCCAGCAGCTTCGCCTCGATTTCGCTCAATTCGATACGGAAGCCGCGCAACTTGATCTGATGGTCGCTGCGCCCGACATACTCGAGGTCACCATTGGCCAGACGCCGTACCAGGTCGCCACTGCGATACAAGCGCCCACCGCCGGGCTCGAACGGGTTGGGCATGAAGCGCTCGGCACTCAGCCCTGGGCGGGAGAAGTATCCCCGCGCCAACAAATCACCGCCGATCATCAACTCGCCGATCACGCCAATCGGGGCCAGGGCGCCGCTGCCATCGACCACATACAGTGAACGTCCCGGTAGTACCTGGCCGATAGGCGGGTTCGCGGTGCCACTTGAGCCTGAGCGTTCAGTGCTGCAGTCGTGAGCACTGACCGTCACTGTTGCCTCGGTAGGGCCATAGGTATTGAGCAGGCGCACACCGTCGAGGCCAGCGGCATGCCAGGCGGCGAGCGCATCGGGCGACATCGCCTCGCCGCCGGCATGCACCTGGCGTAACGCGCCATAGGTGGCGCGTGGCTGCGCGGCAAAGTCTTTGGCCAGCATCGCCCAGTAGGCTGTGGTCAGGTCGGCAACACTGATGCCTTGGGTGATCAACGCCTGATGGAACATTTCGCTTGACCAGATTTCGTTGCCACGCAGGACCACCGCCGCGCCGCAGCTCAGCGCCGGGAACAGCTGTTCGATAAATCCATCGAAATTGAACGTCGCAAACTGCAGCACCCGGTCGCTCGGCACCAGGCCAAAGAAGCCGATACACATCTGCACATGCGCAGTCAGCGCAGCCTGGCTGATCGCCACGCCTTTGGGGCGCCCGGTGGAACCTGAGGTAAACATCACGTAGGCGAGATTATCGGGATCTACCGTGCGGCACGGGTCTGGATACTCGCTGCCATCATGCTCATCGAGCACCCTGTCCAGACAGATTTTCGCAATGTCCTGGGCGACGGCCAGTGCGTCAAGCAGCCAGCTCTGGCTGAGCAGACAGGCCAGACCCGCATCCTCGATCATCAACTGCAAGCGGTCGGCCGGGTACTGAGGATCCATCGGCACATAGGCGCCGCCACACTTGAGCACGGCCAGTACGGCAATGACCATGCCCAGCCCGCGCTCGACGGCAATGCCGACCCGCGATTCCGCTCCCACGCCGACGGCCAGCAAGCGGTTGGCCAGCAGGTTGGCCTGGGCATTCATCTGCCGATAAGTCAGGTGCCGGTCTTCGTGGACCAGCGCCACGGCTTCCGGTGTCTTTGCCACCTGGGCTTCGATCAGGTCCAGGACCGTATGAGGGCCTGGCTGAGCGTACCCCTGCACACCACTCCACTGTTGCAGCAACTGATGGCGTTGGCGGGCATCGAGCAGGTCGAGTTCATCGACCGCGGCGTGTGGCTGGGCCACGATCGCTTGCAGCAGGTTCGACCAGTGCCCGCCCATACGCTCCAGGGTGGCATGTTCGAACAACTCGCTCATGTAGGTGAAGGCGCCGACCAGGCCCTGGTCCGACTCGAAAGTGTCCAGGCTCAGGTCAAACTGCGCCGCCTGGCTTTCGAAGACAATTTCTTCGATGCTCAAACCATCCAGTTGTTGGGTTGGCAAGCCGCCACGGGCGGCACTCTGATGGTTGTACATGGCCTGAAACAGCGGGCTCTGGCTCAGGCTGCGCTCCGGCTGCAACGCTTCGACCAGTTGCTCGAACGGCAGGTCCTGATGGGCCTGGGCTTGCAGCGCAGTTTGCTTGACCTGCTGCAGCAGCTGGGCGAAGGACTGGCGCCCGTGGATATCCGCCTTGAGTACCTGGGTGTTGACGAAAAAGCCGATCAGGCGCTGGGTTTCAGGCCGGTTGCGGTTGGCGTTCGGCACACCCACGCGAATGTCCGACTGGCCGCTGTAGCGGTGCAACAGGACCTGGAAACTGGCCAGCAACAGCATGAACAGCGTCACACCTTGCTGCTGGGCCAGGTCCTGCAAGCCTTTACTCAGTGCCAACCCCAGCGGCACATCGACCCGGCCACCGCGATAGCTTTGGCTGGCCGGGCGCGAATGGTCCAGAGGCAGCTCCAGCACCGGCTGTTCGCTGCCCAATTGCGCTGTCCAGTATTGCAGTTGCCGGGCGCGCTCGCCGGCCTCCATCCAGCTGCGTTGCCAGAGCGCATAGTCGGCATATTGAATGGGTAATGGCGGCAACTGCGGCGTGAGTCCCTGAGCGAAGGCCTGGTAGCACGCCACCAGCTCCTGAACCATGATCTGCATCGACCAGCCATCCGAAATGATGTGGTGCTGCACCAGGACCAGCACATGCTCCTGCTCGCTGACCTGCATCAGGCTGACCCGTAGCAACGGCCCGGTCTGCAGGTCGAAAGATTGCTGCACCTGCGCCTCGACCAGCGCCCTCACCTGCGCTTCACTGCACGCCCCGATCAGCTGTACCTTCAGGTCGATTGCCAGGTCAGCGGCGATAAGCTGGCGGGTCTGCCCCTCAACCTGGGTGAAATGCGTGCGCAGGCTTTCATGGCGCGCTACCAGCACGGCGAAACTGCGCTGCAGGGCTGACAGGTCCAGCGCCCCGCGCAAGCGCAGTGCAGCCGGGATGTGATAGGCGGCGCTGTGCGGCTCCAATTGCCAGAGAAACCACTGACGCTCCTGGGCATAGGAAAGCTTCAGGGGTTCGGCAGGGTCTCGCTTGAACACCGGCGCCACATCGAAGAGATTGACCCCCTCCTTTTTCAGCAGGATGGCCAGGGCCTTTCTTTCCTGTGCCGACAGCACACCTATCGAATCAATCAACTCTTGCACGCCATGCCCCTCATTCGGAAAGCAGTTTTTCTAGATCGTTGGCAGATAAACGTTTGAGGGCTGCCAACGATTTAGCCAAGGCGTCTTGTACCGGTGAATTTTCCTTGCGCAGTGCTTCTACCTGCTGGGCGAAGCCGGCCAGGTCGGGGTGACTGAACAAGATCTTCAGGGCAATCTCGACCTGTAAACGCTCACGCACGCCGACGATCACCTGCATGGCCAGAAGCGAGTGACCGCCCAGTTCGAAGAAGTTGTCGTGTCGCCCTACCCGCTCAAGCTTGAGCACTTGTGCCCACAGGCTTGCCAGGTCTTGCTCCAGCGCCGTCACCGGCGCTGCGTAAGCACCCTGCACCGCGCTGGCATCCGGGGTCGGCAGCGCCTTGCGGTCCAGCTTGCCATTGGGCGTCAGCGGCAGTTGCGCCAGCAGCAGCCACTGCGCCGGCACCATGTAGTCCGGCAGTACGCTGCGCAGGTGCTGGCGCAGTTCGTCGCGCAAGGCCTGGTGCGCCTGCGGATCGTCGAGCAGGGTCAGCACGCTCGGCACCACATAGGCCACCAGCTGCAAGCCGCTGAGGCCTTCGCGGGCCAGCACCACCGCTTCACGCACCCCTTCCAGCGCCAGCAAGCGCGCTTCAATTTCACCCAGCTCGATACGGAAACCACGGATCTTCACCTGGTTGTCGACCCGTCCCAGGTACTCCACCACACCGTCGCCGCGCTGGCGCACCAGGTCACCGGTGCGGTACAGCCGTCCGCCAACCGTGAACGGGTCGGCGACAAAGCGTTCGGCGCTCAGCCCGGCACGCGCCAGGTAACCGCGGGCCAGCCCCTGCCCGCCCAGGTACAGTTCACCGGCAATGCCCTGCGGCACCAGGTTCAGGTCGCTGTCCAGCACATAGGCGCTGCGCGCGCCGATACGTTCGCCGATCGGTGCATAGGCCGCGCCGCAGCCGTCATCGCGCCCGGCCTTCCAGATCAACGGCGTGACCACGGTTTCGGTCGGGCCATAGCCATTGATGATGTACTGCGGTTGCAAGGCGCGCTTGGCCAGTTCGAAGCTGGCATCGGGCACGGCATCGCCACCGAAGCAGTAGATCCGCACCGCTGGCGGGTTACCTTCGCGCTCGGCATGCTCGGCCAGTTGCTGCAGATAGGCCGGCGGGAACGCCGCCACGGTCACGCCGTGGCGGTGCATCTGCTGGTAGGTCTGCTCCGGGGTCCACAAGCTGGCGTCGCGAATCAGCAGGCTGGCGCCATGGCTCAGGCTGGTCAGCCAGCGCTCATGGGCACCGTCGAAGGCGAACGACATGAAGTGCAGTTCACAATCCTGCGCGGTCATTTCGTAGCGCTCACCAATGGCCAGGCAATGCATCAGCAACGGCCCGTGCGCCACGGCCACGCCCTTGGGCTGGCCGGTCGAACCGGAGGTGTAGATCACATAGGCGAGGTTGTCCGGGTGCACGTCCACCTGCGGGTTGTGGTCGCTGTAGGCCTCCAGCCAGTCGCCCGGCACCAGGGTGTCGAGGCCCTCGAGCGGCAGGCGCTCGCGCAGCGAATCCTGGGTCAGTAACAAGCTCACCGCACTGTCGGCCAACATGTAGGCCAGGCGCTCCTGCGGGTACTCCGGGTCCAGCGGCACATAGGCGCCGCCGGCCTTCATGATCGCCAGCAGGCCGACGACCATGTCCAGGGAACGCTCCAGGGCAATCCCCACCAGCACGTCCGGACCGACCCCGCGCTCGATCAGGGCATGGGCGAGGCGGTTGGCCCGGGCGTTGAGGCTGGCAAAATCCAGGCGCTGCCCGGCAAACAGCAAGGCCGTGGCCAGCGGCGTCCGCTCGGCTTGCGCTTCGATCAACTGGTGGACCGCCTGCTCGAACGGATAAGTCCGGGTCGGGCCGTTCAGTTCCAGCAACTGGCGATCCCGCTCCAGCGGATCGAGCAGGTTCAAGTTGCCGATACAGATCTGCGGCTGCCGGACCACCGCCTGCAGCAGATGAGTCCAGTGGCGGGCCATTCGCTCGATGGTGCACGGCTCGAACAGCTCGGCCATATAGCTCAGCGTCGCGCGCAGACCCTCAGCGCACTCCAGGGTGTCCAGGGTCAGGTCGAACTGAACCGCATGGCCACTGAAGGGGCGCTGCTCCACCTGCAAACCACTCAGGTGGCGCACAGCATTGGCCGTCCGGCTCTGGTGGTTGAACATCACCTGGAACAATGGATTCTGGCCAAACGTTCGTTCCGGCTGCAGGGCTTCAACCAGTTGTTCGAACGGCAGGTCCTGGTGAGCCTGGGCTTGCAGTGCGGTGTGCTTGACCTGCTGCAGCAACTGATCGAAGCCAAGCGAGCCGTCGATCGACGCTCTGAGCACCTGGGTATTAACGAAAAAGCCGATCAAGCGCTCGGTTTCGGCGCGATTACGGTTGGCGTTGGGTACGCCAACACGAATATCGGACTGACCGCTGTAACGGTGCAACAACACCTGGAAGCTAGCCAGTAGCAGCATGAACAGGGTCACCCCGTGCTCGCGGGCACACTGCTCCAGCGCCTGGGTGAGACTGCTGTCAAGGCTGAATTCCAGGCTGGCACCACGATGATTCGGCGTGACCGGCCGTGGATGGTCCAGCGGCAATTGCAACACCGGTTGCACCGTACCCAGCTGTTCACGCCAATAGCTCAGTTGCCGATCACGCTCGCCGGCCGCCATCCAGGCACGTTGCCAGTGAGCGTAATCAGCGTACTGCACCGGCAATTCCGGCAACTGCATCGGCCGTTGCTCAAGGCAAGCCTGGTAGCCCTCCACCAACTCCTCGACCATCAACTGCATCGACCAGGCATCGGAAACGATGTGGTGCTGAACCAGCAGCAGCGCATGATCGTCAGGCGCCAGGCGCACCAGACGGATCCGCAGCAGCGGCCCGGCCTGCAAATCGAAAGGTCGTTCGATCTCGGCGGCGAACAAGGCCTGCACACTAGCCTCATCAACGCCTTGCTCCAGCACCAGTTGCAGCGACGACACCGCCTCGATCACTTGCAGCGCCTGCCCCTGCACCACCTGTACGTGGGTACGCAAGGACTCATGCCGCGCCAGTAACCGGGCGAAACTTTCACCCAGTGCCCCGACCTGCAGCTCGCCACGCAAGCGCAGTGCCACCGGCAAGTTGGAGGCCGCACTGTGCGGCGCGAGCTGCCAGAGGAACCATTGCCGCTCCTGAGCAAATGACAGCGGCAGCGCCTGCTCGCGGGATACCGGCTCGATCGCAGCGAAAGCGCCAGGCGCCTGTTGTTCGAGCAGTGCCACGAAGGTTTCCAGCGAGGAGGCTTCGAACAACGCCTTCAGAGCGATTTCAATCGACAGCTCGCGACGAATACGCGACACCACGCGGGTGGCCAGCAACGAATGCCCGCCCAGGGCAAAGAAGTTATCGTCAAGACCTACCGGCGCGTGTTCAAGCACCTGCTCCCAGATCAGCGCAACGCCAGCTTGCAAGGCGGTGCGCGGGGCGCTGTAGTGCGATTCGCCATTGACCGCGTCGGGTAACGGCAAAGCCTTGCGGTCGACTTTGCCATTGGGGGTCAACGGCAACTGCGCAAGGAACAGGACATGCGCCGGCACCATGTAGTCGGGCAACGTCTGGCGCAGGAAGGCCTGGACCGCCTCGCGGCGCTGCTTCGCGGGTGCGTCCCGCGCAGGCAACTGCTCCTGCAGGTACGCCACCAACTGCACCCCGCCCTGCAAGGGCTGGGCAACCACCACTGCGCCACTCACGCCCGGGCATTCAAGCAACTGCGCCTCAAGCTCACCCAACTCGATACGGAAGCCACGCACCTTGATCTGGTGATCAATCCGTCCTGTGTAGTGCATGACGCCGTTGTCGTCGTAGCGCACCAGGTCACCCGTGCGGTACATGCGCAGTCCATCGGCCGAGAACGGGTCCGGCAGGTAGCGCTCGGCCGTCAGTCCCGGACGGTTCAGGTAACCGCGGGTGACGCCTTCGCCGGCCAGGTAGAGTTCGCCGTTCAGCCCCACGGGCAAGGGCTGCAGCTGGGCGTCGAGCACATACCCGGCAGTATTGGTGACAGGCCGCCCGATGTTTGCCTCACCGCCTGCGGTGCGCAGGGCCTGAGTGGAATAGGTGGTATCTTCCGACGGCCCGTACAGATCGTGCACCCGCGCCAGGTTCGGGAGTCGATAGAGCGTGTCGACCAGCGCTTGCTTGAGCGGCTCGCCGGCCAGGTTGATGATGCGCACGCTCGGCGGAATGTGCCCGGCGTGCTCCAGCGCGGCGATGGCCGAAGGTACCGTGTTGATCAGCCGCACCTGGTCGCGCGCAGGCAGCTCCGGCAAGGCCAGCGCATTACGGGCGAGGATGCAGTGGCCACCGCAAGCCAGGGTGACGAACAGCTCCCAAACCGACAGGTCGAAACAGATCGAGGTACTGGCCAGCACGCCTTGCAGATCATCCTGGCTGTAGACATTGGCAGACCAGTGGATCAGCGCCCCGACGTTGTCATGGCTGATGGCAACGCCTTTGGGCGTGCCGGTAGAGCCTGAGGTGTAGATGACATAGGCCAGGTTGGTAGCGGACACCCTCTGACAAGGATCGTGGTCCTGGCTAGCAGCGCCTTCGAGCAGGGCCGCCACTGGCAGCAAGCGCTCTTCTGGCAGCGCCAGCTCACGCACATCAGCCTTGTCATCAACCAGCACCCACGCCGCCTGACTGTCCGCGAGCATATGCGTCAGGCGTTGCGCCGGGTAGTCGAGGTCCAACGGCACATAAGCACCCCCGGCCTTGAGCACCGCCAGCATGGCGATCAGCATGTGCGGGGTGCGTGACATGGCCACCGCTACGCGCACCTCCGCCGCGACGCCGCGGGCGATCAAGCAATGCGCCAGGCGGTTGGCCTGGACGTTGAGCTCGGCATACGTCAGGGATTGATGGTCATGAACAAGCGCCACGGCGTTCGGCGTTCTGGCCACCTGCCGCTCAATCAGGCCGTGGATAGTCTGCGCCGGCTGCGAACGCGTGTGCCGCGGATTCCACAGCATGGTCTGGCGCTGATGCTCAGCCACGGACAGCAAGCCCAGGTCGCCCAGGTGGCCCTCGCTGCCGAGTTTGACCATTGCATCCAACAGCTGCGCCAAGTGTGTGCTCAGGCCGACCACGCTCGCGCCGGTGAAACTGGCCAGGTCAAAGCGATAATGCAGCGCCAGCGTTTGCGCGACGGTGACCGACAGGGTCAAGGGGAAGCTGGTCTGCTCCTGGCTACAGATATTGCTCAAGCGCAAGCCGTCCGCTACCGATGTGCTCAGCGCCTGGTCCACCGGGAAGTTTTCGAATACCAGCAACGTATCGAACAAGGCATCCCCCTGTCCGGCCCAACGCTGGATCTCGAACAAAGGCGTGTGTTCGTATTCACGCAATTGCAGGTTCTGCGCCTGCAATTCCTGCAACCATTGCCCCAGCGGCAGATGAGCTGGCACCCGGGCAATGACCGGCAGGGTGTTGATGAACAGCCCGACCTGCTCCTCCACCCCAGGCAGGTCACCGGGCCGGCCTGCAACCGTGGCCCCGAACGCCACACACTGCTGCCCGCTGTAACGCTGCAAGAGCACCAGCCAGGCGGCTTGAATCACCGTATTGAGGGTGACTTTGCAGCGCCGGGCGAATGCCTGAACAGCGCCACTGACCTGCTCGTCAAGGTGTTGCCAATGCTCATCCTGGCCCTGGGCAGTGGCGTCGGGCAGCGGATGAATCGAGCGCCCCAGGCGGGTCGGGACGTCGAGACCGGCCAGTTGCGTGTGCCAGAACACCTTGCTGGCCGCCTGATCCTGACGTTGCAGCCAGGCGATGTAGTCCTTGTAGCATCCGGCGGCAGTTGCACAGGTGCCGGTGCGATAGCGTTCAAGTACTTCGGCCAGCACCCGGGCGTTGCTCCAGCCGTCCAGCAGGAGGTGATGATGGGTATAGATCAGTTGATACTGATCTTCAGCCAGACGCACCAGCTGCAAACGCAACAGCGGTGCCTGGTCGAGAGCAAAGCCACGGCCGCGCTCGCTCAGGGCCAGCGCGTCGAGGCGCAGTTGCTGATCCTCCTGGCCGCGCCAGTCCTGTTCGACAAAGTCCACGGCGACGCGCTTGTCGACCCGTTGCACCGGCTGCTCCAGCTGCCAGAGGAAGGCCGTGCGCAGGATGTCGTGAGCGTCGAGGGTGTGCTGCCAGGCCGCATGAAAACGAACGCTGTCGAGCCCCTGGATATCCATGCGCAACTGGTTGATGTAGTCCCCCCGCTCAGCCTGGTAGAGGCTATGGAACAACATGCCTTGCTGCATCGGCGACAACGGGTAAAGGTCCTGGATATCGGCGGGACAGCCGGGCAATGCATCGAGCTGGTCTTGCGACAGCGCTGCCAGGGGGAAATCGGACGGGGTCAGGCCGCCATTGGCCGGGTCACAGCAGTGCGCGATCAGGGCCAGCAACTCCTGGCGGTAGTCCTCCAGCAAGGCTTCAATGGTCGCGGTTTCGAACATCTGCTCGCTGTAGGTCCATTGCAGGCTCAAGCAGCCGCCATGCACCTGACCTTCGATGCTCAGCCAGTTCGCCAGCGGGGCATTTTCATCCTGAGCATGGCCTGCGCTTTCCGCTGCCGGATAGAAAGCGGCCTGCGCGTCGAACTGACTGTCGAAACGTCCCAGGTAGTTGAAGGTTATACGTGGACGCGGCAGTCCAGCCATCACCTGCCGGGTCTGGGCATTGCCCAGATAGCGCAGGATGCCGAATCCGACACCTTTGTCTGGCACCGCGCGCAGCTGTTCCTTGATCGACTTGATCGACGCCGACAGGCTCTGGCAAGCGCGCAGCTTGAGCGGGAACAGGCTGGTGAACCACCCCACCGTGCGACTCAGGTCGATGTCGTCGAACAGCGCTTCACGGCCGTGGCCTTCGAGTTCGATCAAGGTCGAGTCATGACCGGTCCAGCGGCTGATCACCCGTACCAGGGCCGTCAACAGCAAATCGTTGACCTGGGTGCGATAAGCCGCTGGCGCCTCTTGCAATAGCTGCCGAGTCAGTTCGGCATCCAGTTGCATCTGGTGTTTGCGCCCATGACGATTGAGCAGGCTGCCCTGGGCATTGCGCACTGGCAGCGCATCGTGCGCATCCGCCAGGTGTTGTTGCCACCAGCGGCACTCCTGCGCACGGGTCGCCGCGCTGCCCTGCAAACGTTCGGCCCACGCCTTGTAGCTGCTGGTCTTGCGGGTCGCCAGCGGTGCCTTGTGTGCCAGGCATCGCTCATAGTTCGCTTGCAGGTCCTCCAGCAGAATGCGCCACGACACCCCATCCACCGCCAGATGGTGAATGACCAGCAGCAAGCGCTGACTACCATCCGGTAACTGTGCCAACACTGCACGCAGCAGCGTGCCCTGCTCCAGTGACAGACTGCGTTGAGCCTCTTCACAAAGGGCCAGCAGGGCTTGAGCCGAGTCAACCTGGCGCTGCCACAGCAGCCCGGCTACCGGCTCGGCGACATAGGCTTGCTGCCAGCCCTCGGCGTGTGCCACGAAACTCAGGCGCAGGGCGTCATGCTGCCCCAGCAAATACCCCAGGGCCTGCTCCAGTGCGCCGGCCTGCAAGGCATTACGCGGCTGCAACAACAGCGACTGGTTCCAGTGCGCTCGCTGGAACTGCGGCAGTTCAAAGAAGGCCTGCTGCACCGGTGTCAGCGGTAAAGTGCCCTCAACCGGCAACTGCACAACCTGTTCAACAGCTGCGGTGCTGGCAATCCGCGCGAGGCTGGCGACTGTTGGGTACTGGAACAGGTCTCGCGGGCTGAAACCAATACCTGCCTGCCGCGCCCGGCTGACCAGTTGAATGGCGATGATCGAATCCCCGCCCAACTCGAAGAAGTTATCCGTGCGTCCAACCCGCGTCACCCCCAGCACCTGGGCCCAGAGTGCGGCCAAGGCCTGCTCCAGGTCACCCTCTGGCTCGGCGTAGTCCTCCTTCGCCTGCGCCTCGAAGGCCGGCAGCGCCTTGCGCTCCAGCTTACCGTTGGGGCTCAGCGGCATCCGCTCCAGG
>NZ_JANHLE010000045.1 GCF_028682475.1 Pseudomonas putida | reverse complement strand
GGCCTCAAGGTGGATATCGCGTTCGGCGGCCAGCAGCAGGTCGTTGCCGGCCTTGAGCTGGCTGCCCTGCACGCGGATGTCACCCGCTGCACCCTCGGTTCCGTTGCCGGTGGCGACGATGGTCAGGTTGTGGCCACTGGTCAGGCTGCTGCCTTGGCTGACCGTCTGCTCCTGGGTCTGGCGAGTGCTGGATTTCTGCCCGCCCAGCGAGACGGCGACGCCGACAAACTGCCCGGCGTTTTCCGAGGTCATGCCGCCGTTCTGCTGCGCGGCCTGCCAGGCCTGGACACCGGTCAGGCCTGCCTTGATACCTTGCAAGGCCGAGAGCCGGCTGTCGTCTTCCTGGTTGGCCTGCCTGACCGCCTGGTAGGCGGCGTCAACGGCGCTGCCCACTGTGCCGGACAGGGCCAGGGTCAGGCCACTGCTCTTGCTCTTGGAGGTTTGCTCGCTGCTGTTGTGGTTTTCGGCGGCGACGATGTCAACGTTCTGCCCGACCAAGGTGATGTCCTTGCCGGCGATGACTTCCGAGCCCTTCACTCCCAGGTTCTGGCCCGCCTCGATGGAGACGTTGCCGAGCACGCTGCCCACGGTGCTGGCCCTGGCGCTCTCACTGGCGCTGGTGGAGGTATTTTCCAGGCTGGTCGAACCCAGGGTGAAGCCGATACCGCCACTGCTGAGCAGGCCAGACTTTTTCTTCGAGCTCGCGTGGCTTTGCTCGAAGGTTTCCGTAGCGCTTTCAATCTGGATATCGCGCCCGGCCAGCAAGCTGGTGTCGTTGGTAGACACGATGTTGCTGCCCGACACCCCGACATCCTGGCCGGCACGCACCACCACCGTGTCACCGCTGACCGACGCGCCCACCTGGGTGACGAACTGGCTGCTGTCGATGCGGGTCTTCTGGGTGCTCGACAGCCCGGAGCTGCTGGTCTTGGTCTTGCGGTAATAGCTGTAGTCGCTGTTTTGCGCGGCGACCAGGTTCACATCACCGCCGGCATAGAGGTAGGCCTCGTTGCCCGCGGTCACGCGGCTGGCGCTGAGGGCAAGGTCGTCACCCGCCTTCAAGGCCACATTGCCGCCAGCCACCACCGTGCTGGACACCTGCTGGACATGGTCTTCCCGGCTGGTGACCTTCTTCGTCTTGCTCGCCGAGTGCTGCTCGTTGGCGGCGGACATCAGGTTCAGGTCCCCTGTCGCGGTCATCGCCGCATCGCGCTTGGCCTCGATCGCACTGGCAATTGCGGTGATATCGCGCCCGGCGTTGACGGTCAGGTCACGACCGACCTGCAGGCTTGAGCCGTTCTGGGTCACGCTGCTGTTGGTGTGACGCACCCCACGGTCGTTGCTGACCACCTGCTCCACCGAGGCCAGGCTGACGTCGCGTCCGGCCTTTATCGTGGTGTCGGCGCCGCTGTCGAGCACACCGCCCTTGTTGGCCAGGTCACGCCCGGCGCTTATCGCCAGGTTGTTCGCGGCCTCCACCCGGGCGGCGTTGTCGACGAAGTCGCGCTGCTGGGCATAGCTGCCGTTACTGCTCTGGTGCGAGGTCAGGGTGCGTTCGTTGATCACGTCCTGGGCAGCGGAGAGGTTCACGTCGCGCCCGGCGATGATGCCGCCGGCCTTGTTCACCAGATTGTTGCCGGCCAGCAGGTCGAGGCGGTTGCCCGCTTCCACCAGGCCGCTGTTGACCAGGTCGTTGCCCGCCTGTGCCGACAAATTGTGGGTGGCACGCAGGGTGCCGACGTTGTCGAGGTTCTGGCCGGCGATCAGATCGACATCGCTGCCGGCGATCAACGCGCCGTTGGGCGCCAGGCGGTTGCTGGCGTGCGCCAGGTAGAGCACCGGCACCAACACCTGCTCGCCGTTCACCTCGGCGCTTTCCAGCCAGACGATATCGTGGGTCAGGGCCGCCACCTGCTCGGCGGTCAGGCTCACGCCCACCGCCAGATCGAGCTGCTGCTTGCTCTTGATGGCGTTGTCCATCAGGTACTTGTACAGCTGCTCGTCGGTGTTCTGGCCGTCGATGAAGCGCTGGCCGGTACGCGCCACCACCGCCTGCTGAATCAGCTTCTGCTCGTAGAAGCCGTCGCCCAGGCGCTTGGCGCTTTGGTCGGGGTCGTAGCCGAGGTTGGCCAGCAGGTAGTCCGAGCTCATGAACTGCTTGAGGTCGGTGAGCGCCGGGTTGGTTTCGATCAGGTACTTGTGCGGGTTGCTGCGCACGCTGCTGTCGGGCAGGCCCTGCACACGTTCGATGCTCAGTGGGGTGGTGGACGGGCCGTTCACGGCCAAGACCTGGCTGATGCCGTCGCTGACCTGCGAGCGGCCTGGCAGCAACGGGCCGCTGCCGGCGCCGGGCAGCGAGGTGTCGATCGCGCTGGCGTTGCCGGCGACGTTCACCGCGGCGCGGTCGGCGGTGCTCAAGGCGGTGCCACGGGCGGTCGCCTGGGTAGCGTCGGCGAGGTTGAGGTCTCGCATCGGGGCCAGCGGCAGCGGTTGCTGGCGCTGGGTGGCGCTCAGGCTGGCACCGCCCATGGTCCAGGTTTGCGGACCGGTGCTGGCGGGGGTGCTGCCACCCTCGCTGCTCAGGCGGAACAAACCGTGCTGGCCGCTGGGCAAACTGAAGCCAGGCAGTGCCAGCGGGTTGACCTGCTGCTGGGCCAGGTCCGGCGGCAACTGCTGGTTGAGGTTGATGCGGGTGGAGAATGCGGTGCCAGGGGCCGTGGTGTCGGTGCGCGCACCGCTGCCGATGTAGTCGTAACCCGGGCGTACCACACTGTTGCTGATGCCATTGCCGGCCTGGATCGCCACCGCACCACCGGCCTGCATCACGGCGGCGAAACTTTGGTCGCCCCCGGCCAGTTTGCGCGTGCTGCCAAGGCTTACCAGCTCCGCTTCGGTCGAGCCGATGAACCTGGCCAGCGCCGCTTGCAGCCCACCCAGGTCGTCTGGGTTGTACCCGGCGCTCTCGTACCAGTACTTGCTGGTGATCGAGTTGGCGAGCTGGTACCAGCCCCCCGCATTGCTGGTTCGCTGCGAACGGAAAATCCGCGTGGTTTCCGTCTCACCGGTTTCCACGCCACTGTTGGTCAGGTTGTCGACCGAGGCTGTCAGGCTGCCCGCAGCACCGATGGTGCTGCTTTGATTGAGCAAGTCGCCAGCGGTGATGCTCAGGTTTGCGCCGGTAGTGATACTCGACGCCGCACTGGCTTCGGTGACCACGAACTTGTCGCGCTGAACCATTTCCCAAACGTGGTTGCGCTTGCCGCCGCAGTCACCGGCGTTGAAACCCTCGATACAGGCGATTTCACCGACGCGGGCGGTGTAGACCCCCTGGTTGTCGGTTTTGAGCACCGCACGCACGTTCTGGAGGGTGCTGGCGGCCAGGCTCATCGAGCCGTCACTTTGCAACGAGGCGGAGCTGTTGACGATGCTGCTGGCCAGGGTGCCGCGGCCGTCGCGGTCGATGCTCAGCTTGCCGAGGCTGTACACATCGGCATAGCTGTTGTTCAGGCTGTCGACGCGCAGGCCCATGTCGCCGCCGCTGAACACCAGGCCACGGTCGTTGACCAGGGCGCCGGTGGTCAGGGTCAAGTCCTGGCCGGCGCCGAGGGTGCCCTGGTTGCCAACGCCCCCGGCGTTGAGGGTGAGCCCGGCAGCGGAGGTCAGGCGGCCGGCGTTGTTCAGCTGGCCGGCCACCGATACGGTGCTGGCGGCACCCCCGGCGATGCTGCCGGTCGCGCTCAGGTTCACCTGCGCGGCGCCCAGGTCCAGGGTGCCACGGCTGCTCAGGCGGCCGTTGCCGGTGTAGGTGCCGGCCAGGTTGAGGCTGAGGCTGCCGTCACTGGCGATCAGGCCATCGTTGCTCCAGTTGCCTCCGCTGCCGGCCAGCGCCTCGCTGGCCAGTAACTGGCCGCTGGCGGTCTGGCTGAAGTCGCCGACATTGACGTTCAGGCGCCCGGCCTGAATGACGTTGCTGTTGCGCCAGCTGTTGGCGTTGAGCGTCAGACCGCCGCGGGTGACGATGCTGCCACCGGCGCCGGTGACGTTGGCGGTGGAAATATCGAAGGTGCCACGGCCCACGTGCAGCAGGCTGCCGCCGCCATTGAGGAAGCTGCCTGCGGCCAGGCCCAGGTCGACGTTGGCGCTTTCCAGGGTGCCGTTGCGGTTGTCGAACAGCCCGCCGATCTGGAACTGAGTGCGGCCGCTGCTGCCCAGGGCGCGCAGCTGGCCGGTCTGGTTGTCGAGGCTGGCGGCCTTGAGCGCCAGGGTGCTGTCGCTTTCGATGATGCCCAGGCGGTTGTTCAGCGCGCCGCCGAGGTCGAGGTCGAGGCGCTGCCCGGCGATCTGCCCGCCGCTGTTGTCGAAGTTGCCACCACTGACCTTGACCAGGCCCTTGGCGTACAGGCCGCCATTGCGGTTGTCGAAGTCGCCGGTGCGGATCAGCGCGTCGCCACCTTGCGCCGACACCCGGCCACCATCGTTGGCGAAACCGGCCAGTGCCTTGAGGTCCAGGCGCTGGGCCTGGACCACGCCGCCCTGGCGGTTGCCGGACACGCTGTAGCCGTTGCGCAGCACGCCGCGCAAATCGGCACCGAGCGCGCCTTGCAGGCTGGACAGCACACCACCACGGTTGTCGACGTGGCCGGCGGCCAGGGTCAGGTTACCGGCCTGGGCGAGTATGCGGCCGTCCTGGTTATCGATATCGCCGGTGGTCAGGGTCAGCGCGCCCTGGCTCTGCAGGGCGCCCTTGGCGTTGGCGAGGCTCGCGGCTTGCACGTCGAGGGCGCCGTTCTGGCTGTAGATCAGGCCATCGTCGTTGTTACGCAGGGCACCCTGAAGTTTCAGGGTCACCGCCTGGTTGGCGGCCACGGTGCCTCGGTGGCCGTTGTCGAGGCTGCCCGCCAGCACGCTCAGCAGGCCTTGGCTGGCGATCTGGCCGCCCTGGTTGGCAACCTGCGTGGCCCGCTCGATGCTCAGCGGGCCAGCGCTGGCCAACTTGCCGTTGGTATTGGTCAGCTTGCCCAGCAGGTTCAGGGTCACCGCGCCGTTGCCGACCAGGCTGCCGCCGCTGTTGTCCAGGGTGGTTGCGGCCAGGCCCAGAGCCTGCTGGGCGTTGATGACGCCGCCGGCGTTGCCCAGGGTCATGGCGTTCAGGGTCAGGGCTGCGCCGCTGTCGATCAAGCCGCCTTGTGCGTTGTTCAGCAGGCCGCTGACGGTCAGGCGCTGCTCGCCGGCGCTGGAGAGAATGCCGCCCTGGCTGTTGTCCAGGCTGGCTGCGCTGACAATCAGGCCTTGCTGGCTGACCAGGGCACCGGCAGCGCTGTTGAGCAGGTCGCCGCTTACCTCCACCTGCAATGCGCCGTTGCGGCTGGACAAGGTGCCTTGATTACGGTTGTCGAGGCTGCCCAGTTGCGCGTCCAGGCCCTGCCAACCCGAGAGCAGGCCGCCCTGGTTGGTCAGGCGCAGGGCTGCCAGGTCGAGCTGGCCGTTGCTGATCAGCTTGCCGCCGCTGTTGTCCAGGGTGCGGCCGGCCAGCGCCAGGTTCTGGCGGCTGGTGATCTCACCAGCACGGTTGCTCAGGTCACGCAAGTGCTCGATGGTCAGCAGGCCATCGGTGCTGATCAGGCCGCCGTCGTTGTTCAGGTCGCCGGTGGCGTTGCCCAGGTCAATCGCGATGGCGCCGCCCAGCAGCGAACCGCCCTGGTTGTCGAGGGTGCGGCTGGCGATGCTCAGGTTGCCGGCTGCGTTGATCAAGCCTTGCTGCCCGTTGCCCAGGCTTTCGGCCAGTTGCAGGTCGAGGGCACCACGGCTGGTCAGGGTGCCGCCACTGTTGTCCAGACGCGTGGCGCGGGCGTCCACGCTTTGCGCGGCGATCAGGCCCTTGATGTTGCCCAGCAATTGCTCGATGCGCAGGGTCAACGACTGATTGCCGAGCAGCTTGCCGTTGTTGTTGTCCAGGCTTCGTGCGGCCAGGGTGAAGGCTTGCGCCGAGGAAATCTCGCCACCCCGGTTGTCGATGTCCTTGAGCTGCTTGAGCACCAGCACTGGCGCGTTGATCAGACCCTGGCGGTTATCCAGCTGGCCATGGTTGAGGTCCAGGGTCAGGGCGCTGTTGCTGAACAGCTGGCCACCCTGTTGAGCGAGACCGCTGACGCTGGCGTCCAGGGCCCCGGCACTGGCGATGCGCCCGCCGTCCTGGTTGGTGACCTGGGCGGCGCGCAGATTCAGACTGTCGCCGCCGGTCAGGCGACCGGCGTGGCTGTTGTCGAAGTCGCCAGTGACCAGGTCGGCTGCGCCCTTGGCGCTGATGTTGCCGCGGGCGCTGTTGTCCAGGCGGGCGCTGGACAGCTGCAACGTACCGTCGGTGACCAGCTCGCCACCCTGGTTCAGCAGCGCGCCAGCGTGCGTCAGCGTCAGCGCCCCGCCACTGCTGATACTGCCAGCGCGGTTGTCCAGTTCGGTGCTCGTCAGCCCCAAGGTACCCTCAGCGCTGATCAGGCCCTGACGGTTGTCCAGCGGGCCTTGCAGTTCGGCATTCAACGCCTGCCGGGTGAGCAGCGTGCCGCCGCGGTTGTCCAGGCGATCGCCGCGCAGGGTCAGCCCGGCGTTGCCGGACAACAGGCCCTTGCTGGTGTTGATTACCTCGGACACGGCCAGCGCCAGGCTGCCTGTTGCCAGCACCTTGCCGCCGTCGCTGTTGTCCAGACGGGTGCCGGCCAGGCTCACGTCGGCCTGGCTCGAGAGCTCGCCACCCCGGTTGTCCATCGCCCCGACCCGCAGCTCAAGACCCTCGGTCGCACCCAGCAGACCGCCCTGGCGGTTATCGAGGGTGTCGCCGGTCAGCGTCAGGCGCTGGGCGGCCACCAGTTGTCCGCCCTGGTTGTCCAGGGCGCCGATCACAGCCACCACCTCGGTCTGGCCGGACACCTGCCCCTGGCGGTTGTCGAGGCTGCCGGACTGCAGGTCCAGGTGCTGGTCGGCGACCAGCGTGCCGCCCTGGTTGAGCAGCGGGCCGGCGACCTTGACGGTCAGGCCGGCGTGGCTGCTGAGCAACCCCTCACGGTTGTCGAGGCTGTGGCTGCGCAGGTCCAGGCCGCTGGCCGACACCAGGCCCTTGAGGTTGTTCAGCGCCTGCTCGATGCGCAGCGTCAGGCCCTGCTGGGCGATCAGCTTGCCGTTGCTGTTGTCCAGGTTGCGCGCGGCCAGGGTGAACGCCTGGGCGCTGGAAATCTCGCCGTTCTGGTTGTCCACCTCGACGAGGTTGTTCAACACCAACACGGGGGCGTTGATCAGGCCGTTGTGGTTGGTCAACTGCCCGTGGTTGAGGTTCAGGGTCAACGCGCGCTTGCTGAACAGCTCGCCGCCCTGCTGGTCGAGGCCACTGACACTGGCCGTCAGGGCCTGCTGGCTGGCGACCCGGCTGCCCTGGCCGTTGTCGACCTGGCCGGCGCTCAGGTCGAGGGTGTCGCCACTGACCAGCCGTGCGCCCTGGGTATTGTCGAAGGCGCCGGTGGTGATTTGCGCCGCGCCCTTGCTGCTGATCAGGCCGGCCAGGCCGTTGTCCAGGCGCTGGCTGGCGATGCTGAGCGTGCCATCGGTGGTGATCGCACCGCTGCGGTTGAGCACCGCGCCAGCGCTGGTCAGGGCCAGGGCCCCAGCGCTCGACAGCGAGCCGGTGCTGTTGTCCAGGCTGCCAACCTCGGCCGTCAGTTGCCCGTCGGCGCTGACCAGCCCCTGCAGGTTGACCAGCGCGTCGTCCAGGCGGATCTCCAGGGCCTGGCGGGTCACCAGCCGGCCATGGCTGTTGTCCAGTTGCTGGCCGGTGAGGTTCAGCGCGCCTGTGCCGAACAGCAGGCCCTGGTTGCGGTTGACCACCTGCATGACCTGCACGCTCAGGTCGCTGCCGGCGAGCAGCTTGCCGCTGTCGCTGTTGTCCAGGCGTGCGCCCTTGAGGGTCAGACCCTCACCACTGGAAATCTCGCCGCCACGGTTGTCGACGTCGGTCACGCTGAGTTTCAGCGCATTAGTGCCGCCCACCAGGCCGCCGTCACGGTTGTTCAGGTTGGCACCTTCGAGGGTCAGGTCGCCTTGAGCGACCAACTCGCCACGCAGGTTGTCGAGCTGGGTGAACTGAGCGAACAAGGTACTCTTGCTGGCGATGCGCCCGGCGCCGTTGTCGAGGCTGCTGGTCTCCAGGCGCAGCGGGCCAGCAGCACTGACCAGGCCACCTGCGTTGTCCAGCCGCGAGCCCTTGACGGTCAGCGCCGCCAGGCTGTTGAGCAACCCTTGCTGGCGGTTGTCCAGCTGCGTTACGAGCAATTGCGCGTCGGCGCCCGCGCGTACTTTGCCGTTGCGGTTGTCCAGGTGCGCGGCGCGCAGTTCGACGGCGCCCTTGGCGTTGATCTCACCCTGTTGATTGTCCAGCAGCCCGTCGATACGGGCGTTCAGCCGGCCATCGCTGACCAGATTGCCAGCCTGACGGTTGTCCAGGCTGGCCGCCGTCAGGTCGACCTCGCGGGCCGAGCCGAGCATGCCACCCTGGTTGTCGAGGGCGCCGCCCAGCGTGACGTCCAGGCGGGCATCGCCAGTGACCTGGCCATTGCGGTTGACCAGGCTGGCGCCCTTGAGGGTGGTGCTGCCGACGCTGGATATCTCGCCGTCGGTGTTGTCGGTGGCGCCGGTGAGCTTGAGGCTGAGGTCGCCACGGCTGGTGACGGTACCCTCATGGTTGTCCAGGGTCGCCGCAGCCAGGTCCAGGCCGGTGCTGGAAATCAGGCCACCAGCGTTGTTCAACGCCTGGTCCAGGCGCAGGGTCAAACCCTGGTTGCCCAGCAGCTTGCCGAAGCTGTTGTCCAGGCTCCGGGCCATCAGTTCGAAGGCCTGGGCGCTGGAGATCTCGCCCTTGTGGTTATCCACGCTGTCGAGGTTTTTCAGGGTCAGACGCGAGGCATTGATCAGGCCGCTCTGGTTGTTCAGATGGCCCTTGTTCAGATCCAGACTCAGCTCGCTGACACTGGTCAGCCGGCCGCCATCGCTCTGCTCCAGCCCGCTGACGCTGGCGGTCAGTGCCTGGTTACTGGCAATGCGCCCTGCCGCGCTGTTGTTTACCTGCCCGGCTTTGAGGTCGAGGGTCTGCAGGCTGGTGATCTGGCCGCCGCGATTATCAACCGGGCCAGTGGCCGTCAGGGCAAGGTGCTGGCCGGCATTGAGGCTGCCGGAAACGTTGTCGAGGCGAGTTACCTGAGCGGTAACGTTGCCCTGGCTTGAAAGCTCACCACCGCTATTATCCAGCTGAGCAACGCGTGCATCGACGGCCGTGTCGCCCTTGATCAGGCCACCCTGGCCGTTACGTACCTGGTTCGCCCGCAGCTCGGCCTGACCGGCGCTGAGCACACGGCCCTTGGCGCGGTTGTCGAGGACGTCGGCGCTGGTCGCCAGCTGGCGCTGCGCGCTCAGAGTACCGCCCTGGTTGTCCAGGAGCTGCGTGGCAGTGACACTGAGGTCGCGGCTGGCCACCACGGTCTGGCCATGATTGTCGAGGCGCTGCGCGCGGAGGTGGACATCGCCATTGGCGTTGCGGGTGTTGTCGGCGTTGACGCCGGCTTCGATGATGCCGTGGTTGCTCAGGCGCCCGCCACTGTCGAGGCTGAGGCGCTCACCGGCGGCGAGGTTCTTGCGGTTGTCCAGGTCGCCCCGGGTCTTCACGTCGAGCCGGGTGCCAGCGTAAACCGCGCCCTGTGCATCGAGCTGAGCGGCCTTGATCGTCACCGCACCCTGGGCGGCAGTCGCGTCAGCCATGCGCAGCTGGCCGTTGGCGTCGAGCTGGATATCGCCACCGCTGGCGATCATCTGGCCATCGAGCTTGACCCCTACACCGGCCTCGGTGCCCACCAGGGTAATGGCGCCAGCGTACATGCCGCCCAGCGCCGAAGAGTCGATGGCCAACTGCGGCGCATCCGCCGGGTTGGCGGCGCGCGCCGTGGCCTTGAGGTTATGGGCATCGACATCGTTGGCACCGGCGATCACCGCCAGCTGCCGGGCCTGGATCTGGGCATTGATCTTTGCACTGCGGGTGATGATCTCGAACTGGTCGACGTTGCTCGCGTTGAGCCCCGCGCCTTCGATGGCGACGCTGCCCTGCTCCACCTGGTAGCGCTGCAACTGGCCGTTCTCGACCACCGGCTTGCCGGTGGTAAGGGTCGCCCTCGGGGTGTTGATAAAACCGCAGCCATTACAGGTGACACCATACGGGTTGGCGACGATGACATGCGCCGAGCGCCCCGCCACCTCGGTGTAGCCCTTGAGTTGGCTGGGATTGGCGCCGTTGACCTCGTTGAGAATCACGGTGGCCGAGCGCCCGCCCAGGTTGCTGTTGCCGAGGATGATCCCGCCCAGCTGTGTGGATTGGGTGCGATCAGTGGCATTGTTGAGGATCAGGCCTTGCTGGCCGACGTTGTAGTCGCTGAACTTGTTATGCGAGAGCCCGGAACCGCTGGGTGCGGCGATATTGACGATGGGGACGCCGTTGCCCGCCTGGCCGAGACCCGTGTTGCTGCCGTTGACCACGATGCCGTCGGCCATCGCCACCAACGGCTGCCAGAACATCATGTTGGCCAGCATGAACGCCAAGCCACGCTTGGACATGCCCCAGAAGGTCGCACGGGGTTGCAGGGAAGCGGAACGCTGACTTGCCAGGAAGGTGAACTGACGAACATCCATTTCGAAAATCTCTTCTTGAATGCGCTTTAAAGCAGAAAGTCCAGGCTGAAATAAATCGGTGCCTCACGCTCCATCGGCCCACCCGGGCGCTCGAGAGAATGGGCGAAGATCACACTGGCGGAAAGGTTTCGGCCACGGACGAACAACTCGACGGAGTCGCTGGACACCCGCCCGTGCTGATCGCCGCTGTAGCGGTCGTTACGGATGGCGCCGACGTCGTAGCCCAGGCCCAGGCCGTACTCGGCGAGCATCGGTCGCAGCCAGTCCCAGCTCACCTGGCGACTCCAGCGCAGATCGTTACGCCAGTAGTAGCCGCTGTCCCCGTTCAGGCTCTGATCCTTGTAACCGCGGATCGAGGACTGGCTGCCCAGGCTCATGCGTTGTGGGCTGAACAGCCGGTCCTCGCTACGCTGGCCGGTAACCAGGCTGCTGAACACCAGCGACTCGCCCAGCACGTTGAAGGGCTGCAGGTAGCTGGCGGTGGCGGTGTATTTGCGATAACGGGCATTGGGCAGGCGATTGCCGTTGTCATCACGCTCCTGCTCGCGTTGGGCGTCGAAGGCACCGATGCCGTCCTGTAGGCCCAGGTCGAGGTTGATGAAGGCGCTGCCGATACGCCGGCCATGGTTGATGCCGAACTGGGCTTCGCTGAGGCGGTTGCTGCTGGTGCTCAGCTTGCTGTCTTCGATGTAGTTGTTCGTGCGCAGGTAGCTCAGGCCACCGTTGAGCGAGGTTTTGCTGACCGAATCACGATGCACCACCCGCTCCACGCGCAGCTGGTGATTCTGGCTGTCGCCGTTCTGCTTGAAGTTGTAGCCCGCCGCCTCGGCCAGGGAGCGGTACTCGCTCTGGCTGTAGCTGTAGCTGACGTTCCACCAGCCGAACGGCAGGTTGTAGTAGAGCGCCGCATTGCGCGAGGTCTTCTGGTGGTCGCTGATGGCGTCGTGGCCACCTCGCAGCACCAGCTGGTCAGCCAGCCCCAGCGGACTGTCCCACTCCAGTGAGCTGCCCCACTGTTGCTCGCCGGTACTCTTCTGCCCGTCGTTGTTACGCGACAGGCTCACTCGCCAGGGCTTTTGCGGGGTATTGGCGACCAGCACCTCACTGCCACCCACCGCCTTGCCCGGGGTCAGTTGCATGCGCGCCTGGTTGGACGGCAGCCGGTTGAGCTGGTCGACCATCTGCTCGATCTGGCGCAGGTTGAGCAGGTCTCCCGCACGCCCTGGGAACGCCATGTCCAACTCGCGGGCGCTGAGCTTGCTGCCTTCGCCGGCCTTGAGCCCTTCGAGGCGCCCCTCGACGACCAGCACCTGCAGCTGGCCGTTGGACAGATCCTGTTGCGGCAAGTAGGCGCGGCTGGTCACCAGGCCCCGCTCAAGGTAGTGATCGGTAATGGCCTTGAGCATGGTATTGAGCTGAGAAACGCCCAGGCATTTGCCAATGAAAGGCTTGAGCAGTGCCTCACGGTCATTGGCTGAAAGACTGTCAGCGCCCTTGAGCTCAATGGTGTCGATGGTGAAGCAGCGGGTGTCTTGCGCAGGTTCTGGCTGAGCCGGCAAGGACTGCTGGCCCGGCAATGCCCGCAGCTCCTCGAGGCGCCGTTGCTGGTCGTGGAGCAGACGATCCTGGCGCTCGCGAATCAGTTCCTGGTCACCTGGCGAGGCGGCCAGGGCCGTGTTGCCCCAGAGGGAAAAGAGCAGCGTGTAGAGGGCCAGGCTCTGCGCGCATTGAAGATTGACCACCCTGTCCGTCCTTGGAATCCATGCGATTTTTAGGCGATATTATTTAGCCATTACTTTGGCGTCAAATTAATATCATCGCAATATTGTAACAGCGTGCCAATCGGGCCAGGTCGCCTACAGGGCAGGCATCACCCCGATTTCAATCACTGGCTCTTCCGGCATCTTCAGACTTCGTTAAGGATTGCCGCAAATACTCCTCCCAAGACCATCCCTGGGAGGCATCACGTCATGCCCGATTTCGACTGGAGGATCCCTCTGCCCTTGCACTTCGGAGCAACGCCAGACACTCCCCTGACCCTGACCAGAGCCATCCCCGGCGAACACCATCGCGACACCTACGAAGCGTTCATCCAGGAGCGCTTTCGCAAGGCCCACGGCGCGCGTATCCAGCAGTTCATGCCCGAACTGTTCGGAGTCAGCGATGCCAGCGGGGCGCTCTGTGCGGTGGCCGGCGTGCGCCTGGCCAACGCCGGGCCGCTGTTTCTCGAACGCTACCTGGATGAGCCGATCGAGCCGCTGCTCAGCGGCGCAAGCGACGCACCGGTGGCGCGCGCGGCAATCGTCGAAGTCGGCAACCTCGCAGCCGCCGATACCGGCAGCGCACGCCTGAGCATCATCGCCATCACTTACCTGCTGGCCATGGGCGGGCTGGAGTGGGTCGCGTTCACCGGCAGCATCGGTCTGGTGAACAGCTTCCATCGCCTGGGGCTGAAACCGCAGACCCTCTGCGCGGCAGACCCGCTACGGCTCGGTGAAGATCGGCACGACTGGGGCAGCTACTACCAGAGTCAGCCAAAGGTGCATGTCGGCAACATCCGCGCCGGTTTCAGCCATCTGCAAAATACCGGCCTGTTCAACCGCCTCGGCCTGCCGACCTGCGCAGCGGAGGCCAGCGATGTCGCCTGAGTTGGCGTTTTTTCAGCAGACGCTGCACCAGCACGCCGAACGTACGCCGCACGCCATTGCCTTGTGGGGCGACACGCTGAAGGTCGACTACGCCACGCTCTGCGCCGAAGTAGTGGCTCGACAACAGCGGTTACGCGCTGAACAGGCGAAGGTGGTCGCGCTGGCGCTGGACAACGGTGTGGACGCGCTGCTCTGGGACTTGGCGCTGTTGTTCGAAGGGCTGACCTGCGTAACGCTGCCGGCGTTTTTCAGCCCGTCGCAGCGCAAGCATTGCCTTGAGCGCAGCGGCGTCAGCCTGGTGATTGCCGAACCGGCAATGGCCTCGGAGCTGCAGGCGGCTGGCTACCTGCAACGGGGCGATACCTGGTACCGCCATGGGCTGGCCGACACCGGCATGCCCGAAGGCACGGCCAAACTGACCTTCACCTCCGGCACCACCGGCACGCCCAAGGGTGTGTGCCTGAGTGCCGCGAGCATCTTGAGTGTCGCCCGCGCGTTGCACCAGGCCAGCAAAGCCAGCCACCCGCAGCATCACCTGGCGCTGCTGCCGCTGGCGATACTGCTGGAAAACCTGGGCTGTTATGCCGCGCTGCTGGCAGGCGCAACCCTGAGCCTGCCGGGCCCGCAGACCCTGGGGATCCAGGGTGCCACGGGCATCGATGCACCGCGGTTGCTGGGCTTTCTGGCCGAACGTGCGCCGCACAGTGTGATTCTGGTGCCGCAGTTGCTGTTGCTGCTGGTCAGCGCCGCCGAACAACACGCTTTCGATCCGCGCACCTTGCGCTTTGCCGCGGTGGGCGGCGCCAGGGTCAGCACTGCACTGCTGGCCCGGGCCGAGCAGGTTGGCATGCCCGTCTACGAAGGCTACGGGCTATCGGAATGTGCCTCGGTGGTGTGCCTGAACCAGCCCCAGGCTTGCCGGCCCGGCAGTGTCGGGCGGCCACTGCCCCACCTGCAGGTACGCCTGGCCGAAGATGGCGAAGTGCTGATCAAGGGCCCGACCCTGCTCGGCTATCTGGGCGAGCCCGCTCAGGCTTGCGAGTGGTGGGCCAGCGGCGATCTGGGGCAATTCGATGCCGACGGCTACCTGTACCTCAAAGGGCGCAAGAAGCACCAGTTCGTCACCAGCTTCGGCCGCAACGTCAATCCGGAATGGGTCGAGGCCGAACTCACCCAGCGCGGCGTAATCGCGCAGGCCTTCGTCTACGGCGAAGCCATGCCCTGCAACCATGCGCTGCTCTGGCCGCAGCGCCCTGACTGCACCGACGAGCAACTGGCGGCCGCCGTGGCGCAAGCCAACCAGGCGCTCCCCGACTACGCCCGGGCCCATCGCTGGACCCGGCTCGAACACCCCTTCACGCCCGACAATGGCCTGCTGACCGTCAATGGTCGCCCGCGCCGGGATGCCATCGCCGAACGCTACCGCATGCTGCTGAGCGCAGGCGATTTCTCCGAGGACACCGCACCATGAGCTTTTTCGACACGTTGCAACACGCGACCGCAGATGAACGCCAGGCACTGTTCAGCCTGCCGATCATCCGCGATGCCCTTGAAGGCAAGGTCAGCCTGGACAGCTACCGGGCATTTTTGACCCAGGCCTACTATCACGTACGCCATACCGTGCCGCTGATGATGGCCTGCGGTGCGCGGTTGCCGTCGCGCCTGGAATGGCTGCGTCAGGCCGTCTGCGACTATATCGAGGACGAGTACGGGCACGAGGCCTGGGTACTTGATGACATCGAGGCCTGTGGTGGCGACAAGGAGGCCGTGCGCAACGGTCACCCTTCACTGCCGATCGAGCTGATGGTCAGCTTCCTCTACGACCTGATCGCCCGTGGTAACCCGGTCGGCCTGTTCGGCATGGTCAACGTGCTGGAGGGCACCAGTATTGCCCTG
This sequence comes from Pseudomonas putida, assembly GCF_028682475.1. Classification (GTDB taxonomy): domain Bacteria; phylum Pseudomonadota; class Gammaproteobacteria; order Pseudomonadales; family Pseudomonadaceae; genus Aquipseudomonas; species Aquipseudomonas putida_AG. Next base: position 10,622 of record NZ_JANHLE010000045.1, on the reverse strand, counting down.
GCAACGCATGCCGCAGGCAGCATCCAGGCGGGTCTGCAGCTGCCGGACACTGCCTTCAGCTACCTCAACTCCCACGGTGCGCTGGATATCGGCCACATGCAGACCTACCGAAGCTTGATGGACCGGCTCGACGACCCGCATGACCAGGCCGCTGTCATCCATGCCTCACGGGTGGTTTACCGGCTGTACAGCGATATGTTCCGCGGTTTGCCACGGAACGGGGAGCAGACACATGCGCCTGTCTGATGCTCGTGTGGTGCTGACCGGTGCCAGCGGTGGTATCGGCCTGGCGATTGCCGAAGGGCTGTGTGCCGAGGGGGCGCGAGTGATTGCCGTGTCCCGCCACCGGGACAGGCTGGAATCGCTGTTGTTGAGCTACCCGGAGAACATTTCCTGGATCGCTGCAGACCTGACCAGCGCCAGCGACCGCAACAAAGTGCTGATGGCCGCCCAGGCCATCGGTGGCCTCAACCTGCTGATCAACGCAGCGGGCATCAACCGTTTTGCGATGATCGAACAGCTGGACGACAGCGAGATCAACGCCATGCTGGCCGTCAATGTCGGCGCCCCCCTGTGCCTGACCAAAAGCCTGTTGCCGTTACTGCGCAAAGCCAGAAGTGCCATGGTGGTAAATGTCGGTTCGACCTATGGCTCGATCGCCTACCCTGGCTACGCCACTTACAGTGCCAGCAAGTTCGCCTTGCGCGGATTCTCCGAGGCATTGCGCCGCGAACTGGCCGACACCAGCGTCAATGTGCTGTACGTGGCCCCGCGTGCGACCCGCACGAGTATGAACAGCGTGGCGGCACAGGCGCTCAACGACGCGCTCAAGTCCGGGGTCGACGAGCCGCAGCAAGTGGCGGCGGCCGTATTGCGCGCCATCGCCAATGAGCATCGCGACCTGTACCTGGGCTGGCCGGAGCGCTTCTTCGTGCGCCTGAACACGCTGCTTCCCAACCTTGTGGACCGTGGTTTGCGCAAGCACCTGCCACTGATCCGGCGTCTGAGCCAGAAACCCGCGAAGGAAGACCTCAAGCCATGAACAAATCAGCCATCTGCGTGATCATCGCTGTGCTCAGCCAGAGCGCCTGGGCGGCGCTGGATGCCGGCGATCAGCAACGCCTTGCCGAGATCCAGCAACGCTGGGCAACCATTCAGTATCAGGTGCCGGCCGAACAACGTCCCGCTGCCTTCGAACAGCTCGCCAGGCAGACGGTGGCGCTTACCCATGATCAGCCGGCGGCGGCGGAGGCCTGGATCTGGTCGGGCATCGTCACCAGCAGTTGGGCCGGCGCCCAGGGCGGGCTGGGCGCATTGAGCAAGGTCAAGGTAGCCAAGGCCGACCTTGAGAAAGCCTTGAGCCTGGACCCCAAGGCCTTGCAAGGCTCGGCCTACACTAGCCTGGGAGCGCTGTATGACCGGGTACCGGGCTGGCCGATCGGCTTCGGCGATGCCGACAAGGCGGAGCAGTTGCTCCAGCAGGCGTTGCAAGTCAACCCCGACGGCATCGACAGCCTGTACTTCTGGGGCGATCACCTCTACCGTCAGAAGAGATACAGCGAGGCCCGGACAGCCCTGCAGAAAGCCCTGCAAGCACCACCACGACCGGGCCGGGAAAGCGCGGACGCCGGTCGTCGTCACGAGATCAAAGCGTTGCTGGTCGACATCCGCAAGCAAGTTGACTGACAGGAGTTCCGGTGCGGCTATTACTGATCGAAGATGACGTTGCCCTCGGCGAGGGCATTCATCAGGCCTTGGGACGCGAAGGCTATACCGTCGACTGGCTACAGGATGGCAGCAGCGCCTTGCACTCGCTGCTCAGCGAAACCTTCGATCTGGCCGTGCTTGACCTTGGCCTGCCGCGCCTGGACGGCCTTGAGGTGTTGCACCGCCTGCGCCAGAGCGGCTCGGCATTGCCGGTGTTGATCCTGACGGCCAGAGATGCAACCGAAGACCGCATTGCCGGGCTGGATGCCGGTGCCGACGATTACCTGGTCAAGCCCTTCGATCTGAATGAACTCAAGGCCCGCCTGCGCGCCCTGCTGCGACGCAGCGCCGGACGCGCCAGTGCACTGATCCAGCATGCCGGCATCACCCTGGACCCCGGCAACCAGCAGGTCACCTACAACGGCCGGCCGGTGTCCCTGACCCCCAAGGAATATCAGCTGCTGCACGAACTGCTGTCGCCCCCGGGCCGGGTGATGACCCGCGAGCGCCTGACCCAGTTGTTGTATGGCTGGAATGAAGAAGCCGAGAGCAACACCCTGGAAGTCCACATCCACCACTTGCGCAAAAAATTCTCCACCGACCTGATCCGCACGATCCGCGGTGTCGGTTACCGGTTGGAACAGGGCTCATGACTTCGATCCGGCGGCGCACCCTGACCTTGATCATCGGCCTGATGTTGACCGGCCTGTTGGTAATCGGTCTGCTCAACCTGCACGACAGCAATCACGAAATCGCCGAGGTTTACGACGCGCAACTGGCGCAGAACGCTCGGCTGCTACAGGGCGTCATGCGCATGCCGGTGGCGACGCGCGAACATAACGAACTGTATCAGGCCTTCAACAAGGCGCTGGGCGAAGCCATGCCCACGGTCGACGGCCATCCCTATGAAAGCAAGATCGCTTTCCAGGTGTGGAACCGGCAAGGCGATGTGCTGGTACAGACCGCCAGTGCCCCGGCCTTCGAGCGCGCGCCGACGACCGCAGGTTTCAGCGATGTGACCGACCTCAAACAGCGGACCTGGCGAGGGTTTCTGCTCGAAGACAAGGAAAACCACCTGCGTATATGGGTCGGCGAGCGCGACGATGTCCGCTCGGACCTGGTGGGCCGCATCGTACGCCATACCCTCTGGCCCAATGTGCTCGGCAGCCTGATCCTTGCTGCATTGGTGTGGCTGGCGATTGGCTGGGGGCTCAAGCCGCTGGCGGATATGGCGGCAACCTTGCGCGCCCGCCATGCAGGTTCGCTCGAGCCGCTACAGATGATGCCGTTGCCCACCGAGCTTGAGCCCATGCAGTCGGCACTCAACCGCATGCTGGCGCAGATCGAGGATGTTCTGGGCCGCGAGCGCCGCTTCATCGCCGATGCCGCCCATGAAATGCGCACTCCCCTGGCAGTGCTGCGGGTCCACGCGCAGAACCTGCTGGAAGCCGGAACACCGGAGCAGCGCCGCGAGTCGTTGAACCACTTGATCAGTGGTGTGGACCGCACCACCCGGCTGGTCAATCAACTGCTGACCATGGCCCGCCTCGAACCCCAGGCGAGCCCCCGCCAAGCGTTGCCGACCGACCTTGAAAGCAGCGTGCGCGACAGCCTTGCACAACTCAGCGCCTGGTTGCTGGACAAAGGCCTGGAGCTGGAGTTCGAGGTCGAGCCGGGCGACTATCGGGCGCGGGTAGACAACGCGGCGATCACCATCGCCTTGCACAACCTGCTCACCAATGCGGCGAATTTTTCACCGGCCAAGGGCCTGATCACCGTACGCCTGGCCTGCCGGGACCAGCATTTCGAGCTGACGGTCGAAGATGACGGGCCGGGCATCGACGAGGCAGAACGTGAGCGGCTTTTCGAACGCTTCTACAGCCGCGGCAGTGACCAGGGCGCAGGCTTGGGCTTGACCATCGTGCAGACCATTGCCATGCGCCTCGGTGGCCAGATCAAGCTGGAGAACCGCGCGCTAGGTGGGTTGAGGGCTACGCTGGAAATCCGCCGGACCTAGATGTGCAAACGCCCAAATCGCAGCGGACTTTTCGGCAATTTTCTACCGTTTCGCGAAAACCCTAATACAAAACCAGCTTCCACAGCACTTTTCGCCAGATATGACTGCCTATACAGTCAAAACAACTACCCCACTCTTCCTATACTGCCCGTGGCGTCGGCATGCCTGCACGATCCAGCGAGCCAGGGTGCTTGTTGTGCGGCGATGCAGACCGTCGCTATGCGGACTGGAGCGGGCAGGAGTCACCGCTCTACTCCATGCAACTAATAAGTCTAAGAACGAGATGAAGTGTAATGAATAAACAATCTGTCCAGATTGCGCTTGCTTACATGTCCGTGGTGATCGGCGGCGGTTTTGCCTCCGGGCAGGAGGTGCTGCAGTTTTTCACCGGCTATGGGCTTATAGGCATCGTCGGCACTCTGGTGAGCGGTGTACTGTTTGCCTTCCTCGGCATGCAGATCGCTCGGATGAGTTCGCAGATGCAGGCGAACTCGCACAAGGAAGTCCTGTACCGGTTGTTCGGTAGCCGCATCGGGCTGGTGGTCGACGTGGTGCTGTCGTTCTTCCTGTACGGTGTCGGCGTGGTAATGCTGGCCGGTAGCGGTTCGATTTTCACCCAGGAGTACGACCTGCCGCCGCTGTTCGGCGGGGTACTGATGACCGTGCTGGTAATTGCCACCCTGTGCCTGAACGTCAAACGCATCATCAACCTGATCAGCGCGGTCATGCCTTTCCTGTTGGGCATGGTGCTGCTCATTACCACTTACTCGATCTTCAGCTACAACGCTTCGGTCGAGGCCCTCGACGTGGCTGCCCGCGAGAACAACGAGACAGTCACCGGCAACTGGTTCGTCGGCGCCTTGCTGTACGCATCGTTCAACATCGCCGTGGGCTTCCCGATGCTGGCCGTCATCGGCGGCATGACCAAACAGCCCAAGGCTGCAGCCGTCGGCGGTGTACTCGGCGGTCTGGGCCTGGGCGCGCTGATCCTGCTGCTGAACATCGGCCTGTTCGCCAACATCAACCAGCTGCAGGGCGTCGAAATGCCAGCGCTGGCGCTTGCAGGGCGCATCTCGCCAATCCTCACGGTGGTGATGTCGATTGCACTGGTTTGCATGATCTACAGCACTGCGGTGGGTATGTTCTTTGCCTTCAGCGCGCGCTTTGCCAAGCCGGATACGCGGCGCTTCAAACTGGTCAGCGCAGCGACTGTGTGCGTAGGTCTGGTGTTGAGCCTGGGCGGTTTCAGCAAGCTGGTCGGCACCGTCTATCCGCTGCTGGGCTATGTCGGTTTCGCGCTGATTCTCGCCATTGCTTTCAGCTGGCTGCGCAGCCGTTCTGCAGCCAAGGCCCAACAAGCCGCGGTGAACGCCGTCTCCTGAGGGCCGACGTTAGCCCCGCCACTGCGTGTAATGCTGGTCACATCAGCATTTGCCGAGTTTGACCCGTGAGAAAGCCATGGGGTGTATAACCCCATGGCTAGCATGAGCGCCCGGACCAACGCGTCAACCGGCACCTGCCGGACGAGTTGATCGGCGTTTCCTTAGTGTCAAAAGCGTCGAACGTTAGCTGATCGAATCTATGTCCAGGTCGAAGGGCATACCCGGCACAAAGTCGCCGACCAATGCAGCAATCGCTAGATCATTGCTACCGGCATCCGGCGGCGCCATCGCAAATTGTTCCTGCGCACGAATGAACGGGTGCACCAACCAACGCTCCAGGCTCTTCGCCAATTCCTCGGGCTGTTGGGCGATCAATCCGTATACCTTCGCCTCAGTGACATGATCGCTGCTTAATCTCATCAGGCGGGTCCGGGTCTCTTGCACCTTGTAGATTTCATCTTGTAGCCGGGCTGCCCTGAATTTTCCTGCCGGGGTCGAAAGAGCGATTTCTTCCCTCATTTGCCGGGCGATCTCCTTCAGCGCCGTGGTTACCTTGACGAGTTCCCTGTCGGTCACCGAAGGACTTCTGTTCTTCAGTGCCTCTTGCCAGCGGCGCAAGGAAGCCCAGCAATGGGGGATGTAGCTGACAACCATCTTGTGATCGGCGTTGTCCAGTATTTGGCGCATCAGCCCACCACGATCAGGTAAGCCGCCGCGCGCCTTCAGCGCTTTGACACATACCGCTGCGGCGTGCTCGGTGACGGTGTCACAACCCGGTGTCCAGAGAATCGCAGACCGATCGCCCTCGCCAAGCGAAAGAGGCATGAAATGACGCAGTTCGCCGTGGTGCGTATAAGGCTCCCCGGTAATGTTCACCGGACTCAGGAGCAGCACAGCCAGCCCAGCCGGGACGTTGGCGAAGGTAAGCACTGCTCCCAGGCCGGTCGTGCGCCAGGACGTGTTCATCCAGGTTGCCGGGACACTGGGCACCGGATCGTTCTGGTTGACCATGCGGTAGTGCCTCAACGCCTGGGCGTTTTCCGCAAAGGTCTTGTCGCCTGCACGTGGGCTGCCGTAGGTGTAGAGCAGGATGTCATAGGTAAAGCCATTCCTGCGGCGCAGCATCTCAGCGACCAGCAGGGCTACCGCACCGCCCAAACTGTGGCCGGTGATGACCAGCTTTTGCCCACTGTAGAATTTATCCAGATAAGTGGTGACGAAGGTCCGAACGGCCTTTGCGGAGCCATAGAAGCCTCTATGCACCTTGCCATCGGTACTCTCAAAAGGCACCTGCTCGGCATCTATATCCCGCAGCACATCAGCCCATCCGGCAGTCCCGCGTATCGCTAGCAAAACCAGTTCATCGTTATGCGTGATGAACGCCTGGGAGTCGGTGCCACCGGCTTTTTGCGCATCGTCAAAGTAGTGAAGCCTGGCCGGATGCTCCTGGTCTTCGCCCAGCTCGGGGCTGTTCACCTCAGGGTACAGCTCGGGATCGAAAGGGATGAGCTCCAGACGCCTGGAATACGCCACATCTGCGTACAAGGGGTAGTACGTTTGCCCGGACGGCTGATTCTTATCGACCTGCCAAAGCTCGTCGAACCTGGCCAGGCCGTCGCCAAACCAGTTACCGACACTGGGCTGAGCCGGGAAGCTCACGCTATCACCCATCACCGGCTGAGTATCAGGGGTCTGCCCGAACGGGCTGTAGCTTAGGGTCGCCATCAGTGCCAGTTGGTACAGATTGAGCGAGCAGAATTCTTTGTCCGTAGACAGCAGAGGACTCAGTGATCGCAACGGGCGCACCTCCAGCACATGGTGCTGGTTCGGCAACAGCGCGATACCTCGAGTCCGGGGCGGTTTGGAAACGCCCGACTCTGGCTGGCGCATCAGTGAGTGCACATGATGCGCTGGCGGAAAGTTACGGGGGGCCAGGGGTGGTAAGTGGGCGCGATGTTCCACCAGTTCGCTGACTTCGACCTGACAGAAGAAATCCGCTTGCTCTTGCGCGGGATTGGACTGAGTACGGGCGCCGCTTGGGTTCGAAAAGCGGGTCTTTTCGGCGCGTACTTGCAGCTCGGTGATAGGTAGAGGGTAATGATCCCTCCCAATTAAAGCTGTGTAGGCATCCTCAAATCCTTGATAGACCTCATCAAGCTTGAGCACTACCGGTCCGCAGTAGTGTCGACTGACCTTTCCTGCTCCGGTTTCGTCCAAGACGCCAGGGTATACCGCACCTTCGTAATCGGTGACCTCATACGCCAGACCGGCATAGGGCTTACCGTCTCCCCGTTCATCTACCAACTGAAAACTGGTCGAATGAGTCCGCAGTGGGCAAGCATGCATGCGTGTTTCGAAGAACGGCTTTTCCCACTCTTCCATCGGTTTAAGGCTCATGGGGTCACCTCCTTGTTTTCAGTACAGCCAGGGTAAATGCTGCAGCTACGGCCATCCGGCATTCTGAAGCTGCTGAAATCCTTGTAGTTGCCGTAGCAAAACGCATGCTGATCTTCGAATCCTTTGCCCATGCAGCGCTTCCAGCCACCAGGCACTTTGACCCAGGTATCCTTCATATACGGCCTTTCCTCATCGGCCAGCTTGATCTTCATTTTCACGGTTTTGCCCGGCAACTGATCCAGGGTATAGGCCGCAAAAGGTCGGCCCTTCAGCAGCGCACCGGACGCATCCGTCTTTTTGCAGTCAAGGATTTTCACAATACGACGCAGGCCACCTGCGGTACGGAACAGCCATTGGCACTGACCGGAAAACTCACTCTCCCCAGCGGCATTGAACGAGCCTTTAACCGCTTCTGGCAGTTCGTCGCGCACTGAGACTCTGGCGAACTCACGCCCCAAATCACCCCAGTCGTTACCATAGGTCGCGTTGATTTCCAGCTCGACGCGATGAACCACCAACTCGCAACCCTTGCGGGTCCGGCGTATCTCGATTTGCGCATCCGGCTTGTAGTCGGTCCGCCATTCGCGATTGAACTGCGGCGCCAGATTGTCGGTTTGCAGCACCGTGCAGGTTTGCCCCTTGGCCGGCACGTAATACACCGCTGCGACATAAGCGAAGTCCGCTGGCAAGTCGGCCGTAAAGGTGAAGCTGTTGGACGTGTCGACACAGCCTTGCATCAGCGCCAGGCAACCACTCAGCAGCAAGCCTTGATTGCTTCGTTTCATAAGGCGACGTCTCCTTGCCAAAATTGCACTTCCTGATAGACGCGTTGAAAATGCACCAGGGGTGTTTCGTCAAGTTGAGGTAACCACGACCTGGGCAGGGCAGCGCCTGACGCTTGCAAACGCTGAAGGAGCAGGAACCGGACTTGTTCGGGGTCCTGCCAGCCCCACGCGCGGGCCAGCTCCAGCTGAGCAGACAGCCAGGCATCCGTATCCTGTTGTCTGGCAAGTTCAGCAATCAACGCTGTCTGCTCAACCATCAGGTAGCGCCGGGCATTGTCGAACTGCACGCCTGCAGCCGTGTCCGCGGCCGAAGGGACGGCCAGCCATGCCGGAGCGGACGGTACCGGGTACTCGCCAGGCGCAGGATTGCAGGCGACGGCCCACTGCCCCTCGTGCCAGTAACACACGCTGGCTATCGGCCCGAGGAACTCGCTGCGTTGTTCTGGGCTCAGGTGTGCCAAGGCACGCCCCAGGACGCGATTATCATAAAAACGATAGAGGGCCTGATTCGGCCGCTCGCCTGTTACCAGGCGGGCGCGCCAATGGCGGGTCAACACGTCGAGATCGGCGCTCGCACTGCTGGCCAGCCACCCCCAATGACGCTCTGGCGACTTGAGCAGTAGCTGGATGGCCGGATGCTCAAGCGATGCAAGCCTGAAGATATAGGGCCCCACTGCCGCCAACGAGCGGGCAGGTGTATCGATATACAGGTTGCTGTACTGACTGTCCTTTCGCTTATTGAGCAACGCATTGCGTTCGTCGAGCTGACCATCAGAGTCCAGTACCAGATACAAGCGCTGTCCCCGTTCAGATTGGGCGCGCAGCCATTGTTCCAGCGTATTCATGCGGCACCTCCAAGGCTGCATTGCCCATCGCGGCAAGCTTCGCAGAGCGGGCAGAAATCCGCTGCACGTTGTTTGGCCGCCGCGACGACGGCTAGCGAATTGACCACCACTGTCTGCGGTTGCCCAGCCAGTGCCTGGAGGGCCTGCTGTGGGGTAATGCCTGCTGCAGGCACGCCGCCCTGGACGATCGGCACACTGCTGAAAATCCCCCCCGCGGTGATGACGATGTGCTGGCCGCCAGCTTTGAGTGTCAGGCTTGCGCTCGCATCGACCACTACATGGGTGGCGGTGACACGGGCCTGTGGCCCGGCCTGAACGACCCAGGTACCGTCTACCGTGATGCTGCCATCACCCGTGACCGACAGCAGTTCGTTGCCGCCGATTTGCGTGTTGCGCATGCCCTGGGTGGTGTGGAGCTCGTCGCCACTGATCAGACTGGAACTGTTGTTATCAACCTGTTCAAAGCGGTCATTACTGATCAGGCTGTGACTGTCGCGGGTAATCTGCTCACGACGGTCGTTAGCAATCCTGGTATCGCTGTCGTTAAGGATCACCTGTTCAATATCACGCTGGGCACGCAGGTAGATTTTTTCCTGCCCGGCCCGGTCTTCAATCGACAGTTCGTTGTAACCGCCACCGGCGGGCGAACTGCGGCTGCGCAACACGGTTTTGGTTTTGTTCGCGGGCAACGGATACGGCACCGCCGTGCGCGTGTTCGGCACACAGCCGGTAATCAACGGCTGGTCGGGATTGCCCTCCAGGTAGGTCACCACCACTTCCATACCGATGCGCGGGATGGTCACCGCGCCAAAGCCCTCCCCGGCCCAGCTGGATGAAACCCGTAGCCAGCAACTGCTCTTGTCGCTGTTCAGCGCGGCGCGGTCCCAATGGAACTCGACTTTCACCCGGCCATGCTCATCGCAGAAGATTTCTTCGCCCTCAGGCCCGGTGACACGGGCGGTCTGGCTGACCAGTACGGAATTGCGCGTGACCAGCGGTGGCCGGTAGAACACGTCCCAGGGGATGGCGCTGAAGTTGTTGCGGTAGCCTTGGCTAAAGCCGTCTGCGGGCGGTTTTTCGCTGCTGGCCGCCTCCTCCAGCACCTGTGGCTGCTTGCCTTCGTGGCTCACGCTGAGCAACAGCCACAAGTCGTTGCAGGCTTTACGCGGGTGTTCGCACAGGTCGAAGAAATGACCGCTGCGCAGGCTCGGCTGATCGCTTTTGCCTTCGGCCAGCTGGTAGTCGATTCGATGCCGTTCCAGGGCGCGGCGGGCCAGCTGCTTGCCGCGTTCTTCGGTGTCGATCGGCGTGGGGTAGTGGTAATCCTCAAGCGCCGGTTTGAACTCGGCGGTGCACTGGTTTTCCACTAACCGGCTGGGGCGTTTCAGGTCGTAGTCGCGCCGGGTGACGGTACTGGTGCGGGTGTTGACGCGCCGGGAGAACTGGCTGATGACCGGGTGTTCGGCCACCTGTCCGGTGCCTTGCTGAT
>NZ_JANHLE010000044.1 GCF_028682475.1 Pseudomonas putida | reverse complement strand
GTCGGCACCGTACAGGTTTCACCTTTGGCGGGAACGTAATAAACCTCCGCCACATACACAAAGTTCGGCGGAAGATCAGCAGTAAAGGTAAAAGTGTTGGCGCTACCGTTGCCGCAGCTTGCCATCAAGGGAAAACAGCTAAGCAAAGCCAAATGCTGAAGTGCCAGGCTCATAACGGACCCTCTCCTTGCCAAAACTCCATTTCCTGTTGCACCCGCTCGAAATGTGCGGCTGGCGTTTCATCGGGATGCGGCGGCCAGCGCTCGGCCGGTATACCGCCAGGTTCGGTTAAACTCAGCGCAAACAACAACGCCAACTGCACCGGTGCTACCCAGCCCCATGCTTCAGCCAGCGCCAGTTGTTGGTCCAGCCACGCTTCGGGATCTTGCTGCTCAGCCAGTGCCAGGTAGGCTTCCAGGTGCTGGTCCAACAGATAGCGATAGGCATTGGTTTTGCGTGTATCCGCTACCTGCGTGGCCGGCGCAGGGATTCGCAGCCAGGCCGGATCCTCAGGAAGCGCATAGTGACCTGGAGCAGGATTTGCGCTGACCTGCCAACTTTCACCCTGCCAATAGCACACACTGATCGCGGGCCCCAGGTAAGCGGGCAACAGGTTCTCAGGTAAATACCTCAGCGCCCGGTTCAGCACGCGGTTGTCATGAAAGCGGTACAGCGCCTGATTCGGCCGGGTGCCGACAATCGCTCGCTCGCGCCAATGCTGGAGCAGATCAAGTTGTTCGCCTTCAGCGATGCTCGCCAGCCAGCCCCAATTGCGCTGTGGGGCCTCAAGCAAAGCATTGACACCGTCATCGCCAGGATTGTCGACAACGAACAGGAAAGGGCCGGCCTCGGCAAGGCCTGAAGCCTGGGTGTCGCGATAAACACTGTAATGCTGGTCAGGCACCTGACGGTTCAACAGCGCCAGGTGAATACCCTGTTCACTTTCAGCGTCCAGCATCAGGCAAAGGGTTCGCCCCAGGCGAAGCTGCTCCAGCATCCACTGGCGAGGTAAGGTAGTTGTCATACCGCGCCCCCCGCAGGCGAGCACAGGCCATTTTTACAGGCCTCGCAGAGTGGACAGAAATCTGCGCCCTGAGCCTTGGCAACGGCCATGAGCGCCTGTTGTGCAGGGGCGATTACTGGCGGCAGGTCGGATGGCGTCATCAGCGCCTGAAGTACGCCGGGTAACAGTGGATTCGCTGCAGTCCCTCCCTGCGGCGCCCCGCCGATCTGGATTGCAGTACTGCTGAAAATGCCGCCAGGCCCGACCACAATGTGCTGACCGCCACCTTTCAAGGTGATGCTGGCGCCGGCATCGAGGATCACATGGGCGCCTGCCTTAAGGTGCACTTGCTGACCCGCTTCAACCACCAGCGTTTGGCCAACGCGGGTATGGCTGCTGCTGGCGACCTGCAGGTGGTCGTTGGCCTTGAGCTCAACTTTACGGTCCGCTGTCACGGTGCGCTGATCTTCAGCTTCCAGTACCGCAATGCTGTTGCCCTTGATGGTTTCCCGGCGTTCGTGACCGACTTCCAGCTGGCTGTCGTTCTCGATCTTCTGCTCCAGGTCACGCTGGGCCCGCAGGTAGATTTTTTCCTGCCCGGCCCGGTCTTCAATCGACAGTTCGTTGTAACCGCCACCGGCGGGCGAACTGCGGCTGCGCAACACGGTTCTGGTTTTGTTGGTGGGCAAGGGATACGGCACCGCCGTGCGCGTGTTGGGCACACAGCCGGTAATCAACGGCTGGTCGGGATTGCCCTCCAGGTAGGTCACCACCACTTCCATACCGATGCGCGGAATGGTCACCGCGCCAAAGCCCTCTCCGGCCCAGCTGGATGAAACCCGTAGCCAGCAACTGCTCTTGTCGCTGTTCAGCGCGGCGCGGTCCCAATGGAACTCGACTTTCACCCGGCCATGCTCATCGCAAAAGATTTCTTCGCCCTCAGGCCCGGTGACACGGGCGGTCTGGCTGACCAGCACGGAATTGCGGGTGACCAGCGGTGGCCGGTAGAACACGTCCCAGGGAATGGCACTGAAGTTGTTGCGGTAGCCTTGGCTAAAGCCGTCTGCGGGCGGTTTTTCGCTGCTGGCCGCCTCCTCCAGCACCTGCGGCTGCTTGCCTTCGTGGGTCACGCTGAGCAATAGCCATAAGTCGTTACTGGCTTTACGCGGGTGTTCGCGCAGGTCAAAGAAGTGACCGCTACGCAGGCTCGGCTGATCGCTGTTGCCTTCGGCCAGCTGGTAGTCGATTCGATGCCGTTCCAGGGCGCGGCGGGCCAGTTGTTTGCCGCGTTCTTCGGTGTCGATCGGCGTGGGGTAGTGGTAATCCTCAAGCGCCGGTTTGAACTCGGCGGTGAAGCGGTTTTCCACCAGCCGGCTGGGGCGTTTCAGGTCGTAGTCGCGCCGGGTGACGGCACTGGTGCGGGTGTTGAAGCGCCGGGAGAACTGGCTGATGACCGGATGCTCGGCCACCTGCCCGGTGCCTTGCTGATAAGGCGTTGCCCCCAGTTTGGGGAAAAACGTCTGGTCTTCGGTGAACACCAGCCGATGACCGTCCGGGCTGTGCTGGTGATGCCAGGCAATGCCTTCTTCGCTGCACAGCCGTTGCAGTAGCTGGTAGTCGTTTTCGAAGTATTGAGTGCAGTATTCGCGTACGGGACTGTTGCGGACATGAAAGCTATAGGCATCGGCCTGAATGCCATGACCCTGGAGCACTTGGGCGATGATCTGCGGCACCGTCAGTTGCTGGAAAATTCGCTGATTGTGGCTGAACTGCAAGTAGTGCAGCGCCGGGACCAGGGTCAGGTGGTAGCGGGTCAGGCGTGTACCGGGCTCCTCCACCCGAACGTCTTCGATACGACCATGCAAGCCTTCCCCGTTCAAACCAAAGCGCAGAAACGCCGGTTGACTGAGCAGGCTTTCAAGATCGAAGTCAGGGTACTCACTGACCAGTTCGATGTGGACCGCGTACAGCGTGCTGATGGCTTCCGTGCCGTCAAACGCCAGGACCTTGAAGTCGTGACGTACCATAGGGATCAATAGTTCGAATTGCACGGCATTGCCCGGCGTGAACATAGACTTGTCCTTAAGCAAGGTGATTAGTGGTGATACAGCCAGCGCTGTAGCCACGACGTGGGCCCCCTGAATGCATCCTGTAGCTGGGAGACCGTGGTGAGCCGCGCCGCCGGATCAAAAGCCAGCGCCCGCTGCAGAACAGGCCAACAGTGTTTCGGAAGGTTGCGAGGTGCTTGCAGTTGATGCTCAAGGCGCTCTTTGCGAGCCTGGGTGGAAGGCAAGCGCCGGAATGGGTGTTTGCCGCAGGCCAGCTCATAGATCACACACGCCAGCGCATACAGATCGCTACCGACAGACAGCGCTCCGCCCTCCAGCAATTCCGGGGCGGCATAGCTTGGCGTCCAGGCGTTGAAGCGGCTGCGGCTGAGCTGCGGCAGACCGGTCAGGATGCCCTCCTCGGCCTGGCTGAGGCCGAAGTCGAACAGTCGCACACCATCTTCACACAACATCACGTTGCTCGGTTTCAGGTCGCCGTGCAGCACACCCTGTGCGTGGCTGTATGCCAAGGCATCGAGCAGTGGCCGCACCACCTCGCACAGCTCATCGCATGGCAGACCGGCAGGGCGTTCGCAGAGCAGTTTGTCCAGAACCAGGCCGCGCATCAGCTCCATGGTGATGAAGGCGCGCTGGCACTGGGTATCCACCTCGAAACTGTGCAAGCGCACGATGTTCGGGTGACGCAGGCGTCGGGTCAGGGTGAACTCGCTGTAGAGCAAGGCGCTGGCATCCGGCGATTCGGAGAATGCTTCGCTCATGACTTTGAGCGCTATGTAGGGGTCCGGATCGCCGAACTGTTCGTGCAGCAAATCCCGCGCGCGGTAGACGGCGCCCATACCTCCGGCCCCGAGCAGGCGCTCGAGGCAGTAACGGCCGGCCAGTACCTCCGGTAGTCCGCCCACTGGTGCCACGGACTTGTCTTTGGAGCGGGAATGCTTTCTGGAGCGCTTGCGGCCCTTGCCCTTGGATGCCACCGGACGCGGTGCCTGATTGGCGTTGGCGAAGGCGGAACAGCTCAGGTCGCTGGACGCCTCCTCGCTCATCAGCAGGTCATCCCGCCCGGCATTGAGATCACTCACTGGCGGATCACCACGGCGGTCATGTTGTCCCGTGCCGCGCCCCGCATGGCGCCAGCAAACAGACGATCCAGCGCCACTTGCGGCGAAGCCAGGCTCAAGGCATTGCCCAGCGCGTCGCAGGTCAAGCCCTGATACAGGCCGTCACTGCACAGCAGGAAGGCATCACCGGGGTAGACCTGCAGTTCCAGGATATCCAGGGTCAGTTGCTCGCCGGCGCCCACCGCCCGGGTCAGGGCATTGGCCGCCGGATGCGCACGCGCCTGTTCGACGCTCATCTGTTGCTCGTCGATCAATTGTTGCTGCAGCGAATGGTCCCTGGACAGCTGGTACAAACGCCGCCCGCGCCACAGGTAACAGCGGCTGTCACCCGCCCAGATGCACGCCGCGCGGTTGCCTTCCAGCAACAGCGCGACCACCGTGCTGCCGATGATGCTGTCCTGCCGCCCGGCGGTGACGGTCAACTCCTGGCTCAGGCGCCGGTTGAGCCAGTGCAGGCACTGGCGCAGGCCCTTGAGCTGCTCGTCGAAACTGTCCTGCGCGGGCAGCTCGGCCAGGCTGGCGACGATCAACTGGCTGGCGATATCGCCGCCCTGATGCCCGCCCATGCCGTCCGCGACCACCCACAGGCCTTGCTGCGGACAATCGAGAAAGGCATCTTCGTTGCGCGCCCGCACCTTGCCCGGATCGGTGCGCGCCGCGCTGCGCCAGGGACCACTGCCGCGCATCAGAGCTGTGCCGGCATGCGGTAGCTGCGTAGCACACGCACGTCGAACGGGTTCGGCGCACGCTGGCTCATCAGCAGATAGTTGGCACGCAGCCCGCCCACCTGAGCCTTGAGCACCAACACATCACGACCCGTCAGGTACTCGGTCTGCATCAGGTCAAACAGGCGGAACAGTGACCAGGGGCCGGTGTTCTTCTCGATGCCGATCGGGCGTCCGACCATCTTCTCCAGTACCAGGCTGGTGCGGCCGTCTTCAGCGTCGGTCGGCCACTTGAACGACATCGGCACGATCGGACCGTGACGGTACTCCATGGTCTTGTCGCCGAAGCGGAACTCGGCACGGCTGACTGTCGGGTCCAGGGTGTACGGCTCCAGCTTGAACTGCACCTGCGGCTGCGCCGGGTCCTCCGCGAAGAAGCTCTGGCGGATCACCTGGGCCGCCGCCATCTGGTCGAGGTAGGCCTTGGACATCGGCAGACTGTGGCCGTCGATACTGCGCAGGCGGTAGTTGCCCGGATCGCCACTGACGAAAGGCCGCATGTAGGTGTCAAAGAAGCGATCGGCAATGCCCTGGGCCTTGAAGAACTCACGGAAGTCATTGATGGCGACATCGCTGGTGCTGTGGGCACTGAACGGGTAACGCTTGTTGATGGCCTTGCCGTAGAAGCTGTACAGCTCGCTCTGATAGCGCTGGTTCAGGTACTGATAGGCGTCGTTGAGCACCAGGCGCCAGGCGTCCTCTGCCAGCAGGTTGAACCATGCACTGACCGGGCGCGGCAGGCGCACCGAGGCGTTGCGCAGGTTGCTCAGCGCATCGCGCTGGCCGCCCATGCGGGTCCTGGCCAGCTCATACGCCGCCTGCTCGGGCGCGCTGGCACGGGCCAGCCCGGCCAGTTGCAGTTGCAGGTCATTCAGCGCCCGTAGCGCTGGCGTCAGGTCCGCCGCCGGGCCGTTGTTGTCATCAAGCAGACGGTGCAGCGGCTCGAAACGACGCTGCAGCGACTGCTTCGCCGTGTCCGGCAGCTTCTTGGCCAGCGCTTGCTGAGCCTTGCCTGCGGCAGCCGCTGCAACCTTGCCCAGCGCCCCGCCCTTCTCGGCCGCCTTGTCGGCCATGACGCTCATCTCTTCGGCACTTTCTGCAATAGATTGGAAGCGGGTGTTTTCACGCACCGCCACCAACAGTTGCAGCACCGGCGAGCTGGCCGACGTCAGGCCGGCGAGCTGATCGGCGCCTTCGCCGGCATCGCTGAACGGTTGCAGGCCAACCTGACCGACCGCGTCACTCCAGTGGTTGGCGTAATCGCGGAAATACAGCTGCTCGAGTGCCACCATCAGGCGGCGCAGGTCCATGCCGCTGATACCGCTGCCCTCACCCAGCACCCAGTTATCACGCAGGATATCGCTGACCAAGGCGGTGCCCTGGACCGAAAAGTACTGCTGATAACCGTCCTGGGTGTAGAAGCCCGGGATGGCATGGTCAGTACCGAAAAACAGCTCGCCCTGCGACCCCAGGTGCTGGCTCAGGCGGTATTCCGGCAAGCTGCGGGCCTGTTCGCGCAATTCGCGATAGACCACGCTGGCCAGCGACTCGCTGCGCAGCACCTGGCGGGCCTGGGCCACCAGCGTGTCGTTGAGCGGGTAGCTAAACGGCAGCGCGAGTAGCCGCTCGAAGTGAGCGTTCAACCCGTTCTGCACTGAAGTGTTACCGGCGTAGCGCGTAGACCAGTCGCTGGCCACCCAGTCCTTGAGCCAGGACGGATCACGACGATCCTGCATGTTCAGCATCAGGTACGCGCGCAGGCTGTTGAGCAGGCGGCCGCGATCGCGCATGTTGCTGCGGATCTGCCCTTCCAGCATCTGCGCCACCCGAGGCAACAGCTGCGCCTGCAGCTCGCGCTGATAGGCGTCAAGCACCACCGGATTGCTTTCCTTGCCCTGGTACAGGCCGACCCGCTCGTGCAGCGAAACATCGCCCTTGTCCGGGAACACCTGGGTGGCCTCGAAGCTGGTGTCGAGGGGCTTGAGCGCCGCCATCGCGTCGTCACGGGCGCTCAGGGCCGTGCGCTGCTGATTCCAGTTTTGCGCCAACGAGCGCAAGCTTTCCAGGCGCTGGTAGTTGGCGGAGAAACCGCCAGCCCAGAGCAGACCGAACAACACCAGGGCCATCAGCGCGCCAACGTACAGCCCACGCTGGCCCCAATGGATGCGATTACGCTCACGCTTGTCCAGGCCCGCCAGGTCGGCCTCGGGGAAGATCACCCGGCTCAGCAGGTGGTGAATGAAACGCGGGCGACTGCTGCGCAGGGTCGGCTGAGCGCCGGCTGCCCTGCCCGGGCGAGTGCCGCCGTCGGCCGTCTTGTCGTCGGGCTTTTCGCTCAGGTGCGGCGCGCTGGTCAGGTAAAAGCCGCGCAGGCGGCTGGCGCGCTGGTAGCGGTTGCCGGAGAATGCTTTTTCAACGAACTGGCACAGGCCCTCGCCAATCTGTGCCAGTTGATGCGGGAAGTCCAGGATGCGGCCACGGCACTCGGTGTTGCGCTCCTGATGCATGCGCATGATCACCTGGCTGTTCAGGCGTCGTAGCAACTCTTCGAACTCGTGACGCAGTACAGCGCCGTCGGTGCCGTTCTGCTCCTTGCCAAAGGTGGTGCCAAGCACCTGTTCACTTTCCTCGCGGCTCAACTGATCGAAGAACTCGTCAAAGCCGAGCAACTGGTCGGCCTTGCTCAGCACCAGGTACACAGGCACATCGACGTGCAACTGCTGGTGCACCTCCTGCAACCGCCCGCGTACCTGGGTCGCCAGCTTTTCCAGGGCATTTTCATTGTCGTTGAGCAGCCGCTCCACCCCGATGGTCATCAGCACACCGTTGAGCGGTCGCGCGCGACGGCGCTTGCGCAACAGGTTGAGCAAGGCGCTCCAGGCGCTACCGTCGACATCTGCGTTGTCTTGGCTCAGGTAGCGACCGGCGGTATCGATCAGCACACCGTGGTCAGCAAAGTACCAGTCGCAATGCCGGGTGCCGTCGGTGCCATCGGTGCCGCGGGTCGGCTTGCGGTCGATCTGGTTGATCGGGAACTCCAGACCGGAGAAATCCAGCAGGCTGGTCTTGCCACTGTTTTGCGGACCGATCAACAGGTACCAGGGCAGGTCGTCGCGCCAGCGCTCACTGCGTCCGCGGTACAGGCTCGAGGTCTTGAGGGTATATAGGGCGTCCTTGAAGCGGCGACTCAGCGTTTTCTGCTCCTCGTCAATCCGCTCTTGCCGACGCAGACGTTCCTGGCCATCTTCGCTATCTTCCACCGCTTTCTTGCGGATCCCGGCGCGCCAGCTGACAAAGACCATGGTCAGGCCCCAGATCAGGAACAGCACGCTGATGGACAGCAAACGCGAGGTCGCGCTTGCCCAGAACTTATAATCGTTGACCGCCAGCAGCGGCCCGGCGAACCACACCAACAGCGCCACGAACAGCACCAGCAACAGCGTCCAGAGCCACGTCTGGCGCAGGAAGGCAGTCATTTTCTTGATGAACGTTTTCATTACACCTCCCTGTATTGCTGCTGAGGCTGGACCGCGGCCGGGTCAAGCTGCTGATAAGGTTGCAGAACGGTCTCGCGCTGCTCGCCCAGCACCCAGGCGAACCCCGAATACATCACCGCCAGGCAGATCAGCGTGAACAGCACCACCATCCACCACGGCACGATGCGCACCAGCCCTCGGCGTTTGTCGCGCAGGCCCTCCCAGCGTGGCGACAGCTCGCGTGGTACATCGCCACGCAACTGACGGATCTGCCGGTACAACGCATCGCGAATACCGTCGAGTTCAAGGAAGCCGCGGGGGATGATCCGGTACTTGCCCTCGAAGCCCAGCGCCAGGCACAGGTACATCAGTTCCAGCATCGGCAGGTTCTTGACCGGGTCCTTCGATAGCCGACCCAGCAGCTGGAAGAACTTCTCGCCACCAAAGGTTTCGCTGTGGAAGCTACTAAGAAGGCTGGTCTGCGACCACGTACTTTGCTGGCCCCATTCAGTGGTGACCACCGCCTCATCGAGGACAGTGCAAAGTAAATAGCGAGCCGTGTTGACCTGATTCTTTTGCGCGCCATTGTTCCGGGCACGCACCTCGAACTGCTCAAGGCCGGTGGTCAAGCGTTGGTTGAGCGCGGGTAAGTCTTCGCAGGTTTCGCTGTGCTTCAGGCGCACCACTTCCGACAGCAGGTCGGAGGCCGCCGCCACCAGCACATTCAAGCTGATATTGAAGGTTGCGGCCGGGCGCAGGCGCGCAGCGTAGACCATCCGCTGGTCGAGTTGCTCGAAGCGCGGCGGCGGTGCCGAATCGGTCAGTGGCCCCTGCGCCGGGCCATGGCCCTGGCGATCGACCAGGACGGTTTTGTCGTCCTGGTCGTATTCGATGTTCTTGGTCATTTCGGTCAATTTCTTATCGCCCAGAATTTCAGTTCAAGTTCAGCGAATTCGCCGGACACATGGAAGGCGAAACCGCCAGAGCGCTCCAGTTGCGCCAGGTCTTCGGCAGTGAATTCGAGGATGAAATAGGTTTTGTTGGCGTGGAACGCGATCTGCCGTGGCGCCACCGGCAAGGGCTTAACCTTGATCCCTGGCAGGTGCAGGTTAACCAGTTGGCGAATTTGCTCCACCGCGCCGACCTTGAGGTGCGCCGGCAAGCGATGGCGTAGTTCTTCGGAGTCGCAGCTGGCACTGGCGGCGAGGACGAACGAAGCCGAACCCAGCAACTTGTGGTCGTGCAACGGCGCGACAGTGATCCCGTACTGACGCGCCTGCAGCTCCAGTTCAATGGCGTGCTGTTCGAGCACCATCGACAGCACCTGGCGGATCGCGTCCATCAAGGTGCGGAAGCTCGCACCCTGATCGCTGTGCTGGTAGCGACTGTCCAGCCGTGGCCGTTTGCTGTCGCTGGAGAAGGTCGCCAGGTCGCCAAGCATGGTCAGCAGCGTGCGGTACAGCTCCTGTGGATGCACCTGTTCCAGGTCCAGGTAGTGGCGCAGCAGCAGCTCGGTGCGGTTGATCAGTTGCAACATCATGAAGTCGCCGACTTCGGCACCACCGACCTTGCCGTTGGAACGAATCCGTTCGGCCAGGGAGTCGCCGCGATGGCTGAGCATGCTGATCACCTCCTTCAGGCACGACAGCAGGTAGCTCGACGCATGGGCGTGGATGAAAGTCGGCACGAACTCGGGGTCGAGCTTGATCACCCCATCCGGCGTGGTATCGAGGATTTCGCAGAGCTTGAGCTTCACATAAGCCTGGTCGCTCTGTTGCTCGCCAAGCAGCAGGCGCATGTCCGGGCGGGCGCAGCTGATCTGGCTGCTGGAATCGTCGCCGGCGTTGGAGTCGGCCACCGGCACCTCATAGGCGATGTAACGCGCCAGCACATCGGACTGCTCCGCACGGCGCGCCTCGATGTGGTTGCCGGTGACCAGCGGCAACGACAGGTAGACCGGGGTATTGCCGGTGTTCGGCGGCACGTCGAGGACCATCGGCTCGGTGTTGCCCCCCAGCTCGAACAGACTGCCGTCGGGAAAGATGCCGCAGGCCTGACTGATCACCAGTTTGCCCATGTTGAGGAACTGCAGATCGATCTCCAGCCCCAGAAACCCCCAGCAATAGCTGCCCAGCAGCTGCGTGCGGGTTTTCATCTGGTAGTCGTAGTAACGATCGTTATGCTGGAAATGCTGCGGACGCAGGAGCATGCCTTCCTGCCAAATGACCTTATGCATATTCATGATGACTTGTCCGCCTTGGCGAGCGTTGCATTGCTGGAGCGGATGCCGGCCTGGTCGAGGGTCAGATCGGCTTCGGTAAGCGCCACCGGCGTGAGCTGGACCACATAGCGCCACTGGGTGTCCGCCAGGTCGCGGTAGGCGGCAAGCACACCGACGTAGCGGCTGCCGTCTTCGACGCTGAGCTTGAGTTCGACGGTTTCACCCGGGCGCAACTCAAGCTCTTCGCTGGTCACCAGGTCCGGTGCCAGGGACTCCTTGGCGCGTTCGTAAAGGCTGAAGAAATCGGCGTTCTCGAAGGCCACCGGATGCTTGAGTTCGATCAGCCGCACCACAATCGGCGACGGCCGACCGTTGAGGTCCGGGTTGAGCCGGTCGCTGGCGGTCAGCTTGAGGTTCAGCTTGGTCATGCTCGAGTACGGCGACAGCGACGAGCAACCGGCCAGCAATGCCAGAGCCGTCAACGCAGCCAGCATCTTGAGTAACAGGGTCGAGCAGCGAGACATGCGTTTCATCCTTGGTGTTCGGTGTGAAGGGTGGCGATCAGGCGAATCTGTTCTTCGTAGGCCTGGGCGAAGTCACGGGCCAGCAGGCGCTCGCTCCAGTCATCATCCTCACGCAGCGCCTGGTGATAGCGGTGGTATGCCCGCCAACGGCTGCCGGAAGTGGCCAGCAGCGGTTTGCTGTCGCGTTCGAAACGCAGGGTCAGCTGCTGTGGCGAGAAGTGCTCGAGGGTACTGCGCATCGCCGCGCGGCTGGCCGTCAACAACGCCACCTGATGCGCCTGTAAGTCGTTAAACGCCCGGGCGATTGCCTGCTCCGCCGGCAACTGGCCTGACTTGCTCTCCTGCAGCAGGATGCTCAGCGCTTCACTGGCGTCCTGGGCGAACTTGAGCGGGTTCCTGCTGCCGCTCTGGACGCTGGTCAGCGCCAGACGCAATTCGTTCTTCAGCTCACTACGGGTGCGCAGGCTCTGCTGCAATCCACCAATGCTTTGCTTGAGCAGGCGTGCGGCATTGATCGCCAGGGCTTCGCGGCTGTCCTGATCGAGGCCTTTGAGATCCACCCCCAGCGCTGCACCGAAGCGTTCCCAGAAGGTTTCACTCTGGCGCGCCATCGGGGCCGGCTCGACAGCGACCGGCACCTCGGGCGGCGCCACCAACTCCGGCACCAGCAGGCTTTCCATGTCGATACGGGCGAAATCTGCGCGTTGCTGTGGTTCCTGACGCGGCGTGTCGAGCGCGGCCAACTCGTCGATTTCCGAATACATCCGCTCCTGTTCATCCAGGGCGTTGAGCGGATCAAGGTCGAGGAACGCGTCATCGGGAATGGTACTGCCAGCGGCCTGAGGACGACCGGCCTCGACATCGACAGTCGCCGGATCGCGCACCAGCCGCGCGCGGACCTGAAAGCCCCCCAGCCTGTAGACGCTGCCGTGCTCGATACGCTGCGGCTCGCCCGGGCGCAGATAGGCGCCGCTGTCGATGTCCTGGGTACCGTTGGTGCTGGAATCGGTGAGGAAAAAAGACCCGTCGCGATAGCTGACGATCGCGTGGTGGTTGGACAACTCACGCGTTTTATCCTCAAGGAACCAGTAGCAATCCTCGGCCCGCCCGATCGCACCGCCCGCCGCGTCGAACGTTTTACTGCGCAACGCTGCGGGCACGGCCTGCTTGCTTTTCAGCAAGTCGAAAATCAGTTCCATCATGATGCTCCTTGCGCTCACTTGCCGCGATTGACCGCCTGCGGATCACCCAAGGGGCGATAGGTGTTGTCATTGAATTTGTAATTGCCGCTACAGCCGCCGAGGCCGCTGAGAACGACTAGAGCCAGCAGCGCGGCTTGCCAGTGACGAACAGACATCGGAAGGTCTCCATGGATAGACAAAGTCCGAAGCACCGGCCCTTGCGGGCGACGCTCCGAGAAAGGAAAAAGACGCTCGGGCCAGCCATGTCGTGCTAGCCCTCGAAGTCGCCGAGATTGATGTTCAGCCGCCCGAGGCGGTACAGCAGCGTGCGCCTGGGCAACCCCAGCTCACGGGCCGCCAGGGTCTGATTGCCGTCGTTCTTGCGCAGGCAATCGAGCAGTAGATGGCGCTCGACCTTTTCCAGACGCTCACGCAGGTTCAGCCCGGGTTCTTCCGGCAGTGCTTCGCTGCTCAGGGAGAAGTGCCCGGCCTGCAACTCGCCGCCCTCGCACAACAACACCGCGCGCTCCACCAGGCCCTTGAGCTCACGCACGTTGCCCGGAAAGCTGTAGTTCAACAGGTGATTGAGGGCGGACTCCGACCAGCTCACCGGGGCGCGCTGCAGGAAGTCGCAGGCCTTGGCGGCGAAGTGCCGGGCCAGCTCGAGGATGTCGTCTTCACGCTGGCGCAGGGGCGGTAACTCGATCGGGAACTGCGCCAGGCGGTAGTACAGGTCTTCGCGAAACGTGCCTTCGCTGACCAGCACAGCCAGGTCGCGATGGGTCGCGGCGATGATGCGCACATCGATCTTGTGCGTGTCGTTGGACCCCAGCGGACGAATCTCGCCCTCCTGCAGCACGCGTAACAGCTTGGCTTGCAGGGACAATGGCATGTCGCCGATTTCGTCCAGCAACAGGGTGCCGCCATTGGCTGCATCGAACAGCCCGGGCCGGTCGCGATCGGCTCCGGTGAAGGCACCTTTGCGGTAGCCGAACAGCTCGCTCTCCAGCAGGTTCTCCGGGAACGCCGCGCAGTTCTGCACGACCAGCATCCGCGAGCGCCGCGGGCCGCAGTCATGAATAGCGCGGGCCACCACTTCCTTGCCGGTGCCGGTCTCGCCACAGAGCAATACGGTATAGGGGCTGTGCAGCACCTTGCTGATCATCCGGCAGGTCTGACGCATGGCCGTGCTGTTGCCGATCAGCCCGTAACCGCTGGCGCTGACCGGCGGGCTGGCCACCGCTGTCGCCTCGCCTTGCGCACGGCGCGGGTGCTGCAGCAGATGCAGTTGCCCGAGCACGAACGCGCCCAGTTGCAGCAGGGAATCGGCGAACACCTGAAGCTCCACATGTTCACGGCTGGCGCACAGCAACAGACCTGCTACAGCCTTTTGTGCATTCACCAGCGGCACGCACAACAGCGACTGCCAGGGTACGTCCTGGGCCGGCAGAAAGCTGGTTTCGTGCACACTGCCACTCAGCCCGACCAGGCTCACCGTGCGGTTCTGGCACAGGGCGAATTGCAGCAGCTGCTCACCGTTGTAATCCGCCGCCAGGCTCTGCGCTTCCCGTGGTTGCAGGAAGCCGCCCAGGCATTCGGTGCTCAGTTCGAGCCGGGTATGGGTAGCGTCCAGCAGGTACAGCTGGCTCAGCTCGCAATTGCTCAGCGTGGCCGCAGCGCGCACGAAATCGCCTAGCAACGTGGCAGCGTCAGCCGCCCGGGACAGCTGGGTGAACTGGGCCAGCAGCGCCTCGGCGTAGACCAAAGGTTGCGCTACACGCGTGAACATCGCACCCACCTCAGGCGAACTCGCACGTCACGCCGCCGCTGTCGAACGTCGCGTGCACGCGCTTGAGGCACTCGCCAGTGGCCATGGCATCCAGCAGGCGGTCGGCCACCAACGGCAGCACATGCAAGTCGAGCAAGTGATCGATCAGACGCGCGCCGCTTTCGCTCTGGGTGCAGCGTTCGGCCAGGTGATCGACCAGATTCTGGCAATAGCTGAATTCCAGCTGGCGACGGCTAAGGCGCTCACCCAGACGGCCGAGCTTGATTTCGATCAGCTCACGCAGCACCGGGCCACCCACCGGGTAGTACGGCACAACGCGCATACGCGCCAGCAGCGCTGGTTTGAAATGCTTGCTGAGGACCGGACGGATGGTTTCTTCCAGTATCTCGGCACTCGGTCGTTCGCCGTTCTCGCACAGCGTGCTGATCCGCTCGCTGCCCAGGTTCGAGGTCATCAGAATCAGGGTATTGCGAAAATCAATCTCACGCCCTTCGCCATCGTTGACCACGCCTTTGTCGAAGATCTGATAGAACAGGTTGAGCACATCCGGGTCGGCTTTCTCGACCTCATCGAGGAGCACCACCGAATACGGCTTCTGCCGCACGGCCTCGGTGAGCATGCCGCCCTCGCCGTAGCCAACATAGCCTGGGGGCGCACCGATCAGCCGCGACACGGTGTGTTTTTCCTGGAACTCGGACATGTTGATGGTGGTGATGAACCGTTCGCCTCCGTACAGCAGGTCCGCCAGGGCCAGGGCGGTTTCGGTTTTGCCGACGCCGCTCGGCCCCACCAGCAGGAATACGCCCACCGGCGCATCCGGCTTGTTCAGGCCGGCGGCGGTGGCGCGCATCGAACGGTCCAGTGCCTGCACCGCTTGTTCCTGACCACGAATACGGGTGCGCAAGTCGCTGGCGAAACTGGCCACTTTGGCATTGTGCTCACGGGCCAGTTGCGACAGCGGCACACCGGTCCAGGCGCTGATCACTTCGGCCACCAGGCGTGGACAGACTTCGAAGCTGACCAGACGTTCTTGACGCTGGGCATCGCTCAGGGCGCGATGGGCTTCATCAAGGGCGGCTTCCAGGACCTCGACGCCCTGCCCCTCTGCCACCGACACCAACGCTGGCTGGCTGGCCGCTTCGCGGGCCTTGGCCAGTTGCTGGCGCAGTTCGAGCAGGCGCTCAGCCAGCGTGCGCTGCTCGCTCCACAGGGTTTCCAGGGTTTGCTGCTCGGCCTCGGCCAGTGCCAGACGATTCTCCAGCGCATCCAGTGCTTGCTGATCGATCGTCAGACCCGCTTCGCCATCGCGGCGCAGCGCCTGAAGCTGGCGGTTACCTTCAGCCAGCTCGCCACGCAGGCGTTCCAGACGCTGGGGCGGCGCCGCCAGGCTGATGCGCACCCGGGCACAGGCAGTGTCTAGCACGTCCACGGCTTTGTCCGGCAGTTGCCGGCCGGCCAGGTAACGGGCCGACAGTTCGGCCGCAGCCACCACCGCATCATCGCGCAGGTAGATACCATGGCTGTTCTCGTAGACCCGGGCCAGGCCACGCAAGATGGTCACCGCCTCGCCGACCGTCGGCTCATGCAGCTGCACCGGCTGGAAACGACGGGCGAGCGCCGGGTCTTTCTCGAAGTACTTCTTGTACTCGGCCCAGGTCGTGGCCGCGATGGTGCGTAGCTCGCCTCGGGCCAGGGCGGGCTTGAGCAGGTTGGCCGCGTCGGAACCGCCCGCATTGCCCCCCGCACCGATCAGGGTGTGGGCCTCGTCGATAAACAGAATGATTGGCTTGGGCGAGGCCTTGACCTCGTCGATCACGCCCTTGAGGCGGCGCTCGAACTCACCCTTGACGCTGGCGCCCGCCTGCAGCAGCCCCATGTCCAGCGCGAGCAACTCAACGCCCTGGAGCACCTGCGGCACTTCACCGGTGGCAATGCGCGAGGCGAGGCCTTCGACCACGGCAGTTTTACCGACGCCGGCCTCGCCGACCACAATCGGGTTGTTCTTGCGGCGACGGGCGAGAATGTCGACCATCTGGCGGATCGCGTCGTCGCGGCACAGCACCGGATCGAGCTTGCCTTCGCGTGCCTGCTGGGTCAGGTTGTGCGTGAAGCGCTGCAATAGTGACTCACCCGGCGCTGGCGGTTTGCCCATGCCCGGCGCTGGCTGCTGCGACAAGGCAAAATCCTTCAGGCGTTCGATGTTCAGCCTGGCCAGCAGCGGCTGGTAACGGCTGCCGGCGTAGCGCATCGGATTGCGCAACAGCGCCAGGATCAGCGCCGCCTGTTCGACCTGGCTCTGACCGAGTTCGAGGTTGGCCACCAGCAAGGCATCCTGCAGCCATTGCACGAGCTCGGGGGCGAACACCGGGTTGCGCGAAGCACTCTGCTCTGCCCGCGTCTGCAAGGCCGCGCTCAGTTCGCTGAGGTCCACGTCGGCGTCCTGCAACGCACGTGCAAGCAGGCCCTGCGGTCGCTCCAGCAGGCTCAGCAGCAGGTCTTCGATCAGGATCTTGCTGCCACCCCGGGCGACGCAGCGCTCGGCGGAGCTTTCCAGATCGCGGCGGGTTTCGGCGTCAAGTGCCTGGATAAGTTGCTGCAGATCTACGTTGATCATGTCATCTGTCCTTAAAGAGATTTGCTGCCCAGGGTCACCACACCGTCCGCGCGTTCGCGGCCGAGCCAGCTGGTCCAGCCGAGGTGGCAGGCGTTCTGCTCACCGATGCGCAGCTCGCGTATTTCTTCCTGGCGCAGGACCAGGCGGATGTCGTAGTCCAGCGGATCACGCAGGGTGAAGCGCACCAACGCGCAAAGCGGCTGGTAGCCGAAACCGATCGGCAGGAATTCGTGAAAGCGCTGCCAGTCCAGCTGACGGATATGAATGCGGAACTTGCCGCAGCGGTCGCGCACGCCCTCGCCCAGCACCAGATCCTGGCCAAGCACGCTGTTGGCGCGGCCCAAGCGGTTGCGTTGTTCTTCGAGAATCTCTACCCGGCGCTCGATGCACTGCTCGATCACCAGCTGCGCATGCTTGAAGTAGTAACGCAGTACGGCCTCGATCAGTGCCGCCGAGTGGGCCCGCAGGCTGAGCAGGCCGAGGTACGGCAGCAGGCGTCGCCAGTTCAGCTCCCTGGCTTTGCGGATGTCCTCGCCACCAAGGCCGATCAGGGCGAACAGCTGGGCCGAAAACGGGTCGAGCGCACCGCTCTTGAAACTGGCGCGGTAGCGGTACTTGCGCCAGATCGGCAGCATCAACCGCTGCAGACGATGGTGGAACAGATCGAGGAAGTGGCGGGTCGGGTTGCCGTCCTCGTTGTCGCCGAGGGCCTGCTCACCGTAAAACGCCGGCAGCGGCGATCCGGAGCCGAACAGCCCGATCAGGTTGAAACGCAGCCGCGCACGCAGTTGCCCGTGCTCGTGAAAAAACTCCACGCGATCGACGTCGCTGCCCGGGAAACCCAGGCTCGGATTGGCCTGGAACTCCAGCTGGTCGTAGAGTTCCTCTTCGCTCAGTTCTGGATGGGCATCGCGCAGGCGGCTCACCACCACCAGCACGGCCTGGTACAGCGAGTACTCGCGCACGACCCGTGTCAGTCCGCTTAAAGCAGGGGCTGCAGGCCCATACGGGGTGTCCATTGGTACACCTCTCCCTGTGTACTTTTTACCCGCAGCTCGTGATACGAGTTGAGACTGGCGTAAAGAGCGAAAAATTCGTTGAGGACCGAGGCGAACACGAACATGTCGCCCTCGCCGATGTAACCTTCCGGGTCGATGGTCAGCTCGGTGCGCAAACCGCGCATCGGCAAGCCGCGATGCAACCTGTCGACATGCTCGTGACGGATCGACTTGAGCCCGTTCAGCAGGCGCTTGCTGACTTTTTCCAGGTGCTGGTCGTAGTAGCGCGGCAGGTCGTAGGTTTCGAGGATCACCTTGAGCGCATCGAGGTTGGCCAGCGACAGATAGTTGAGCGACATGTTGCTGATCAGCTTCCACAGGAAGTCGCGATTCAGCGGTGGCGCGTAACTCGAGGTAGCCGCAGTAATATTGCTGAACCTGAGGAACTCCGGGGTCTGCGCACACGACCGGTTGATCTCGCCAAGCTTGAGACGCCGCGCCAGGTTCTGGTTGGTGCAGGTCAGCTCGATGGACAGGGTTTCGTGGACCTCGGTGTCACGGATGGCAAAGCTCAGGTAAGTGTCCAGGCCATCGTGCAGCAGCGAAGTCCGCTGGCGGACGCTGTAGTGCGGACGTCGTTGCGAGACATCGAAACTCGGGTCGTGCTCGAACGACTCGAACGGCACATAGTCCTGGTAAGTCAGGCTGCCGGGGTCCCAGCCGGTCACGGCGTCCACCGAGAACACCCCGCAGTGCTGCAGCTCGTAGACGGCCGGCAGCAACAGGTACTCATCCTGTTTGCCGTCGAGGCGGATCGGCAGGGCATCGTGCTTGAACAGGTTGACGATGGGCGTGCAATACAGCTTGACGTTTTCCAGGGTCGGGCGCAGGCGCTGGATGCCGCTCTTGCGAATGTCGAAGCGCACTTCCAGGCCGTGTGCCTGCTTGAGGGTGTCCTGCGGCAGCGACGAGAGCAGCTCCAGGCCGTCCAGATCGACGAACAGGAACTTGTCCTGAAACGCGAAGTACTCCTGCAGGTAGCGATAACCGCGAAACGTATTCAGCGGATACGGGATCAGTGCCTCTTCTTCGGCAAAGCCCACTGGCTGCACGCGATTGCCTGACAGCTTGAACGACACAGTGCTGCTGCCCTCCCCTGGAAACGGTTTGCCGTCCTTGTCCAGCGGCACCAGCTCGATGCCTTCGAGGTTGCGCAGCAGGCTCAGGTAGAGCATCTGGCTGATATAGCGCTCGCCCGCCAGGTGCAGGCGCAGACGGCTCAGGTTCACCTCGCTGAGATGGCCGTCGCAGCTCATCTCCAGACGCAGGCTGAGCAACGCGCCATCCCCTGTCATCGAGTAATTCAGTGCCGTCAGGTTCAGCGGCAGGATATCGGTCGGGTAGCAGGTGCGGAAACGGCAGCTCACACCATCGATGGGCTGGCTCTCCACCGGCGTATCACGCGCCACGCAAAGGGCCGGCCCGGACTGCTTGAGCGGCTCGAACTGGAGAATGCTGAACGCCGGCAGCGGGCGCATGTAGTTCGGCCACAACAGATGCATCAGCGAGTGACTCAGCTCCGGCAGCTCGTCATCGAGCTTCTGGCGCAGACGTCCGGTGAGAAAAGCGAACCCTTCGAGCAGGCGCTCCACATCCGGGTCCCGCCCGGCCTCGCCGAGAAATGGCGCCAACGCCGGACTACGCTCGGCGAAGCGGCGGCCGAGCTGGCGCAGGGCGGTGAGTTCGCTTTGGTAGTAGTGGTTGAAGGACACTTTGGGCTCCCTGCTTTTCGTGTTCGTTAACGTTGTGAAGTCAGTAGCATTGGCAACGACGCGCGTGTGGCTGACATCGTCGCCGGCTTAGCTGACCTTGACCTTGCCGCTGCCATCCAGGCGCGCGGTAAAACAGACCTGACGCTTGAAACCATCAACTTCCAGCAGGCCCTCAATGTTGAAGGACAGGCGCAGCTGATCGTGGTCACGCGGCAGGGAAACGACACGCACCTTGCTCAGGCGCGGCTCATAGGCCTCGATGAAGTTCTCGATGGCCACGCGCGCCTGGCTCAGGGCGTCGTGCAGACTCAGGCGCATGTCGTTGAGATCGGGCAACCCGTAATCGGCCAGCGTCTGCACGCTGCCCGCACGGGTGCTGAGCATCTTGTCCAGATGGGCAGCCACCGACGCCATGGCGCCAACCTCGCGGCTCAAGCCGGCACGTTTGCCGGCCTCGCCACTCAGGCGTTCGAAAAGGCTGCCGTATCCGCTCATGACCTGGCTCCTTTACTCTTTGTCCAGCTTGCCAACCAGCGACAAGGTGAAATCGGCCCCCATGTACTTGAAGTGCGGGCGCACGTTCAGGCTGACGCGGTACCAGCCCGGCTCACCTTCGACATCGCTGACGATGATCTGCGCGGCGCGCAGCGGACGACGGCCACGCACTTCGGCACTCGGGTTTTCCTGGTCGGCCACGTACTGACGGATCCACTTGTTGAGCTCCTGCTCGAGGTCGGTGCGTTCTTTCCACGACCCGAGTTGCTCGCGCTGCAGCACTTTCAAGTAGTGCGCAAGGCGGTTGACGATCATCATGTACGGCAGCTGGGTGCCGAGCTTGTAGTTCAACTCGGCGGACTTGCCTTCGGCACTGATGCCGAAGAATTTCGGCTTCTGCACTGAGCTTGCGGAGAAGAACGCGGCGTTGTCACTGCCTTTGCGCATGGTCAGGGAGATGAAACCTTCCTCGGCCAGCTCGTACTCACGACGGTCGCTGACCAGCACTTCGGTTGGAATCTTGGTTTCGATTTCGCCCATGCTTTCGAAGTGATGCAGCGGCAGGTCTTCTACCGCACCGCCGCTTTGCGGGCCGATGATGTTCGGGCACCAGCGGAACTTGGCGAAACTGTCGGTCAGCTTGGTACCGAAGGCGTACGCGGTGTTGCCCCACAGGTAGTGCTCGTGGCTGTTGGCAACGGTTTCCTTGTAGACGAAGGATTTGACCGGGTTCTCTTCCGGATCGTACGGGTTGCGCAACAGGAAGCGCGGCAAGGTCAGGCCGATGTAGCGCGCGTCTTCCGACTGGCGGAAGCTCTGCCATTTGGCGAATTGCGGGCCTTCGAAGTGATCTTTCAGATCCTTGAGGTCCGGCAGGCCGGTGAAGCTTTCCAGGCCGAAGAACTTCGGACCGGCCGCGGCGATGAAGGGCGCGTGGGACATGCAGGCAACGCTGGACACGTACTGCATCAGCTTGACGTCTGGCGAGCTGGGCGACATGAAGTAGTTGGCGATGATCGCGCCGACCGGCTGGCCACCGAACTGGCCGTATTCAGCGGTGTAGATGTGCTTGTAGAGGCCGGCCTGCATCACTTCCGGCGAGTCTTCAAAGTCGTCCAGCAGGTCCTGCTTGGAGACGTTGAGGATTTCGATCTTGATGTTTTCGCGGAAGTTGGTGCGTTCCACCAGCAACTGCAGGCCCCGCCAGGCCGACTCCAGGGACTGGAAGTCCTGGTGGTGAAGGATCTCGTCCATCTGACGGCTGAGCTTGGCATCGATCTCGGCGATCATGCGGTCAACCATGGCCTTCTTGACCGGCTCACCGTCGTTCTGCGGCTTGAGCAGCTCTTCGATGAAGGCCGACACCCCACGCTTGGCGATGTCGTAGGCCTCGTCGTCCGGCGTCAGGCGGGTTTCGGCGATGATGCTGTCGAGAATGCTGAACTCGCCGTTGTCGCTGCTTTTCTGTTGTGCTGCACTGGTGCTCATTGTGTTGGCTTCCTTGACTGATAGTGGCTCAGGCGTTCGGGGTGGCGGCGTTCAGGCCCAGCTCACCGAGCACCCGACCGCGCGATTCGTCGTCGGCGAGTACACCTTCGATGGCTTTACGGAATGCAGGGGCGTTACCCAACGGCCCTTTAAGCGCAACCAGCGCGTCGCGCAGCTCCATCAGTTTTTTCAGCTCCGGCACCTGCTGAACCAGGCTGGCCGGGTTGAAGTCCTTCATCGAATTGACACGCAGCTGAACTGCCAACTCTTCGCTGTCGCTGTCGTCCTGAAGACGGTTAGGCACGCTCAGCGTCAGGCTCAGTTCCTGCTTGGCCAGGACTTCGTCGAAGGTCACTTTGTCGATGCTGATCGGCTTGCGGTCTTCCACCTTGCGCTCGTCCAGGCGCTGGGTGTAATCGCCGATTGCCAGCAGCTTCAACGGCAGTTCGATTTCTTCCTGAGCCCCGCCGGTGGCGGGTTTGAAGGTGACGTTGATGCGTTCCTTGGGGGCTACCGAGCCTTCTTTGGCCATGGCTTTTCTCCTTGCGGTTGTTGGCCCTGAGGCCTATTCGAGTACCACTTCAAGATCGAGGTGGCACAGCCTGCGATAAATCTCTTCCTTGCGTTCTCGTACCGTGTGGTTCTGCGGCAACAACTCACAGCAGTTGTGCAGCATGTGCAGCACTTCCAGGGCAAGCTCCGGCTCCCAGGCGTGCAGGCCCGAGTGCTGGAGTTCTTGATCGAGGGTTTCGAGCTGGGTTTTGACCAGTTCGTACTTCTTGGCCATGAAACACAGGCGGGCCAGGCTGAGCTGCCAGAAAAACCGTGCGCGCCCGCCGTGGGCGTGTTGCAGGCCTTGCTTGAGGATCTGCACGGCCGCCTTGAGGCCATCCTTGCGCAGGATCGGCGCTACCTGCTCGAGGGCTTCTTCCCAGGCCGGCTGGCCGGCGCTCGCTTCGACCTTGCGCGGCTCGCTGGCGCTTTGCAGATGAGGCATGACGTGGGCGCTGATCCAGCTGCGGGTGGCCGGGTCGGCGAACGGCGCGCCGTCGTGAAAGCGCAGTTCGACGATCCCGGGCAAGCGCTGGAGCAGGAGCGCGAAGTGAAACTCCACTTCGCGCATCGCCTGATCGGCGTGCAACGCCTGCAAGCATTCCCAGACCAGGCGCTGGCCGTCGAACCAGAACGGCGCCCGCGCCAGACTGGCTTCGACCTCCACCAGCAGATCGGCGTATTGCCCGTTGCTGTAGCGTTCCTGGTAAGCCTTCAGCTTGTCGACCGGCAGCCCGCGCAGAGCAGTGATCTGCTCGCTGTTGCGCTCGGGCACGGCATCGATGGGCAGCCACAGCAGGGTGCGATTCAAGCGTAGCGCGCGCGTATCGACGGCTTTCTGCTTGAGCCACCAGGCGCACAGGGGACGGGCGCCTTCCTGCAACGCACGCAGGGCCTTCTGGGCTTCCTTCTCGTTGTCGACCGGGGCACCGGGGGTGAACAGCTGGGCGGCCGCCTGCTGGACTTGTGCCGCTACCGCACGGGCGATACCAAGCTCCGGCTGATTGTCCGCGGCACGCTGGACCATGGTGTTCAAGCGACGGCACAGCGGCAACAGCAAAGGCGCGTCATCCGCCAGATGCGCTGTGAGCAAGGCATCCAGGCCTTCCAGGTGCTCGACCATGCAGCGGAACAAGGGCAACTGCTCCTTGATCGGAATGCTATCGCTCAACACTTGCTCAAGACGCAGCACCAGCCAGTTGACCGCCGCCGCACGCGTGCGCCCTTTGGCAGGGTGAACCTGCGGCCAATGGTGTTCGCACAGGTGGTGCAGCAAGCCAATCCCTGCCACCAGGCCCGGGAAGGATTCACGCTGGTACAGCGCCCAGGTCAACCAGGCTGCAACCCGCAGATCCTTGGATTGAGTACGCAGCAAGCCCTCGGCACTCTCTTGCACTTTCAGCCAGTCGATCTGGCCGCTTTCATGCATCGATTGTGCTTTGGCCAGCTCATTTTCCAATGCCTCGAACTCGCTCGAAAATCGAACGTCTTCGCCGGCAAAACCTTGTTCGCCAATCGCCGACTTCGCGAGCGCTAGATAGTGAGCTGATAGCTTGCTTGAGTAAGACATTTATGACTTTTTCATTGAAGTTGACCGATGCAAACCCTTGGCTTTAATTTGCTTTGCGCATGAGCGAAATATCCAGAACATGCTGCCCCGGGCACCCGCCTTCAACATAAGCAAAAGTCGCTTATCAACGCCGTGCAACGCGACAGAAAAATCGAAATCCGAAGATACTCTGCACGGGCAAGAGTTCCCATAAGACGTTTCTTAAAGACCTGTGGGAATTTTCCCAGAGCAATGATTAGAAGCGCCGACCATCAAGTAGCGGCATTGAAAATTTGTGGTGAGCGAGTGACACTGGATATCAATTCAGCCCAGGGAAACCCTGAGGCCTGGCTAGACGTGAAACATGAAAATTTAAGGCTTCGCCGAGCAGATATCAGGACTTTCCAATGGAAAAAACACTATTTTCCCTTTTTGCTCTATTGCTACTGCCAGGCTGCCAGGCGCAGTCACCTCCCCTGCCTGAAAGCCAGAAACTGACTCCCGAAAAAGTCGCCCAGATCGCTGCTACTATCGATCAGAAATATCCAAAGCTTTCCACCGAGATCCGCAGCAAGCTGTTGAATACCGTCGTGCAGTCGCTGGACAATATGGTGTTTGTCGAAGGCGGCGAGTTTCAGATGGGGGATTTTGGTTGGCCGTATGATGATGCCCCTACAAATATGTGCGATTGGCCATGCAGCGTGGACCCAGAACAGATGGGCCGTATTAGCATGCACGGTGACGACGACTTCGTTCACCCTGTTAAGTTGAGCAGTTTCTCCCTGTCGAAATACCAAACAACCCTAGGGGATTTCGATCTGTTCTTTATCGCTCAAGGCAAACCCGTCTTCGATGCAGAAGATCGCAAGCGAGAGGACTTGCAAGAATTGTTTTACGCGCCAAACCTACCTGCGCCAACGAAAAGCTGGCAAGAAGCCAAAGACTACTGCACCTGGCTAGGGGCACTGAGTGGCTTTACAGTGGATCTGCCTACGGAGGCCCAGTGGGAGTATGCCGCTCGGAGTCGTGGCCAAAATGTATTTTTTTCTACCGACAATGGAAGCCTGGACTATGGGCGTAACTTTCCTGCGCCCGGTAAAGGTCAACGCCTTACCTTTGCCGTTGACAGCTTTGTCCCTAACCCGCTAGGGATTTACAACCTTTCTGGAAATGCCACCGACTGGGTCAACGATTGGTACGACAAAGACTATTACCGCCATTCACCACTGGAAAATCCTACTGGCCCCGAAACAGGCGTACACCGGGTTCTTAGAGGATCGAATTATCCAGAAGACCCGTTGCTCAGTGCTAGTACTGTACGGCGTTGGGCAGAGGAACCTGTAAGAAAACAGCATGTTCCAGGCTATAGCTTCCGCTGCGCGATTAAATCCAATAAGCAGCTATAGAGCTGTATCAATGAGGGCAATATAAATACTCCGCCCTTTCTTCTTATCACCAAGATTAGATTACCAACAAACAATTGAGCAACTTAATTTATGGCCATAGAGAAATTATTTCACATATACAGCGACACCCCTTTGGCAAGGCGAATTCTAATACCTTTCGGTGTTTTACTGCTGACAGGCTGTCAAGCGCAATTGCCCCACCCTAAAAGTCAGAAGCTATCGCCCGACAAAGTCGCCGAGATCGCTGCTACTATCGAACAAAAATACCCGAAGCTTTCCACCGAGATCCGCGGCAAGCTGTTGAATACCGTCGTGCAGTCGCTGGACAATATGGTGTTTGTCGAAGGTGGCGAGTTTCAGATGGGGGATTTTGGTTGGCCGTATGATGATGACCCTGCAAATTTATGTGACTGGCCGTGTGGGGTCGAGCCGGACCGGATGGGCCACATCACGATGTTCGGAGATGACGACTTCGTTCACCCTGTAAAGTTGAGTAGCTACTACCTATCGAAATTTCAAGTGAAGCTTGGGGACTTCGATTTGTTTTTTACTGTTCACGGTAAGCCGCTATTCGATTACGAATATAGAAAGCGTAAAGACCTACAGCATCTCTTTCAACCAAATCTTCCCGCGCCTACTAAAAGCTGGCAAGAAGCCAAGGATTATTGCGGCTGGCTGGGTCAGCTCAGTGGTTATCCCGTGGATCTACCGACTGAAGCGCAATGGGAATATGCTGCTCGAAATCGCGGCCAGCATGTAATATTCCCTACAGATAATGGTAGCTTGAACTACGGACGAAATTTCCCAGAACCCAATAGATCAGACACTTTCCCGGTAGACCTGTTTGTCCCTAACCCACTGGGAATTTACAACCTTTCTGGAAATGCGACTGACTGGGTCAATGACTGGTATGACAAAGACTATTATCGCTATTCTCCCGTCGAAAATCCTAAAGGGCCAGGCACCGGTACCCAACGAGTTTGGCGGGGTACAAATATGCTGGAGGATCCATTGCTGAGTGCCAGCACCGTCCGCCGCTGGGGTGTTGAGCCGACACAAAAGGACTATTATGCCGGCGTCAGTTTTCGCTGCGCAATCCAGACAGCAATACCGTTCTGATTGAAAAAACAAGGATACTGACCACATTCATTATTAAGAGCACCAATAGCTTTAAGCTAAGCTACCCCTAAAGATTGTACGTTACACATGGTTTGCGACTCGCTCATTAGGCATAAGGACTCACCTATGTTTAGGCAGACACTGTTGCCTCTTTGCACACTATTACTGCTGACAGGCTGCCAGGCGCAATCGCTTCCCCTGCCAGAAAGCCAGAAACTGCCGCCCGAAAAAGTCGCCCAGATCGCTGCTACCATCGATCAGAAATATCCAAAGCTTTCCACTGAAATCCGCGGCAAGCTGTTGAATGCTGTGGTGCAATCACTGGACAACATGGTGTTTGTCGAAGGTGGCGAGTTTCAGATGGGAGATTTTGGTTGGCCGTATGATGATGATCCCGAAAATTTATGTGAATGGCCTTGCGGGGTAGAGCCGGAGCGCATGGGGCATATCACTATGTTCGGAGATGACGACTTCGTTCACTCCGTCAAGTTGAGCAGCTACTATTTATCGAAATTCCAAGTTAGCCTGGGAGACTTCGATTTGTTTTTTACAGCTCACGACAAACCGCTATATGACACAGAACATAGGAAGCGAAAAGATTTAAACTATCGTTATCAACCGAACCTTCCTGCAGCTACTAAAAGCTGGCAAGAGGCTAAGAATTACTGTTACTGGCTGGGTCAGGTGAGTGGTTATCCGGTTGATCTACCGACGGAAGCGCAATGGGAATACGCTGCTCGAAACCGCGGCCAGCATGTAGTGTTCCCTACAGATAATGGTAGCCTGAACTACGGACGAAACTTCCCAGAGCCAGGTGAGCTGAGAACATTTCCAGTCGATAAATTTGTCCCTAATCCGCTGGGCATCTACAACCTTTCGGGCAACGCGACAGACTGGGTCAATGACTGGTACGACAAAGATTATTACCGGTATTCACCCGTCGAAAATCCGCAAGGACCAGACACAGGCACCCAACGAATTAGACGAGGCACGAGTGTGCTGGAAGATACAGTTGCGACTGCCAGTACCGTTCGCCGCTGGGGTGTTGAGCCGGTACAAAAAAATTACTACCCTACAGTCAGTTTTCGCTGCGCAGTTCAGTCAACAACACCGTTCTGATTTGAAATAACATGGACACTCTTAGGCGTATGGATTTACCTATGTTTAGGCAGACACTGTTGCC
Organism: Pseudomonas putida; assembly: GCF_028682475.1. Lineage (GTDB taxonomy): Bacteria > Pseudomonadota > Gammaproteobacteria > Pseudomonadales > Pseudomonadaceae > Aquipseudomonas > Aquipseudomonas putida_AG. The sequence continues at coordinate 6,974 of NZ_JANHLE010000044.1, read as the reverse complement.
TCTTTGTACACTATTACTAACAGGCTGCCAGGCGCAATTACTTCCCCTACCTGAAAGCCAAAAACTGTCGCCCGACAAAGTCGCCCAGATCGCTGCTACTATCGATCAGAAATATCCAAAGCTTCCCACCGAGATCCGCAGCAAGCTGCTGAATACCGTTGTGCAGTCGCTGGACAATATGGTGTTTGTCGAAGGTGGTGAGTTCCAGATGGGGGATTTTGGTTGGCCGTATGATGATGATCCCGAAAATTTATGTGACTGGCCTTGCGGGGTAGAGCCGGAGCGGATGGGGCACATCACAATTTTCGGAGATGATGACTTCGTTCATCCCGTTAGGCTGAGCAGCTACTACTTGTCGAAATTTCAGACAACAATAGGTGACTTCGATTTATTTTTCATTGCTCAGGGAAAACCTGTTTTTAATTCCGAACGCCGTGAACGTGAAGATTTAAAATCTCTACACAGCCCCAATCTTCCGGCCCCCGCCAGAAGCTGGCAAGAGGCGGAGGAATACTGCGGTTGGCTAAGTCAGTTGAGTGGTTACCCCGTTGATCTACCGACGGAAGCGCAGTGGGAGTTCGCTGCCCGTAATCGCGGACAGTATGTGATCTTCCCTACAGATAATGGCAATTTGAATTACGGGAGAAACTTTCCACAGCCCGATGAAATGGACACATTTCCAGTAGATAAATTTGTCCCTAACCCACTGGGGATCTACAATCTTTCCGGCAACGCAACGGACTGGATTAATGACTGGTATGATAAAGATTATTATCGATATTCGCCTGTCGAAAATCCTCAAGGACCAGACACGGGAACCCAACGAGTATGGCGAGGTGCAAATATGCTAGAGGGCCCGACTCTAAGCGCCAGCACGGTGCGCCGCTGGGGCGTTGATCCGACACAAGGCGGCCATTATGCCGGCGTCAGTTTTCGCTGTTCTATTCAATCAGCAATACCGTTCTGATTTAAACACCAAAGAAACTCTTGACCATACTTACTGTTATTAGCACCAATAACTTTAAGCTAAGCCGCCCCTAATGACTGCACGTCATACATGGCTTTCGACTCGCTCATTAGACATAAGGATTTACCTATGTACAGGCATACACTGCTACCTCTTTGCACACTATTACTGCTGACAGGCTGCCAGGCGCAATCGCTTCCCCTGCCTGAAAGCCAGAAACTTCCTCCCGAAAAAGTCGCCCAGATCGCTGCTACTATTGATCAGAAATATCCAAAGCTTTCCACCGAGATTCGCGGCAAGCTGTTGAATACCGTCGTGCGGTCGCTGGACAATATGGTGTTTGTCGAAGGTGGCGAGTTTCAGATGGGGGATTTTGGTTGGCCGTATGATGATGATCCTACAAATATGTGCGACTGGCCATGCGGTGTGGACCCGGAGCGGATGGGACGTATCAGCATGCACGGTGATGATGACTTCGTTCATCCGGTTAAGCTGAGCAGTTACTCTTTATCGAAATACCAGACAACCCTGGGGGATTTCGATTTGTTTTTTGTCGCTCAGGGCAAACCATTGTTTGATGCAGAAAATCGTAAGCGAGAAGATTTGAAGGAAATTATTTATTCGCCCACCCTTCCTGCACCGACCAAAAGTTGGCAAGAGGCCAAGGAGTATTGCGGTTGGTTAGGAAGACTGAGTGGTTTTCCAGTGGATCTGCCTACAGAGGCCCAGTGGGAATTTGCCGCCCGGAATCGTGGCCAGCATGTGTTTTTTTCTACTGATAATGGGAGTCTGAACTATGGGCGTAATTTTCCTGCATCCGGCAAAGGTGATCGCCTCACCTTTGCCGTTGATAGCTTTGTGCCTAACCCACTAGGAATTTACAACCTTTCTGGAAATGCCACTGACTGGGTCAATGATTGGTACGACAAAGACTATTACCGCCGTTCACCACTTGAAAACCCTACCGGCCCTAAGACAGGCAAACTACGTACCCTCAGAGGATCAGGGTACGGCGAAGGCCCGTTACTTAGTGCTAGTACGGTGCGGCGCTGGGGAGAAGAACCTGTAAGAAAGCGGCATGTCCCAGGCTTTAGCTTCCGCTGCGCGATTCAATCCGATCAGCCTCTATAGGCCAAAGATATTAAGGACGAAATCGCGCCCTTATTATTTTTCAAACATTAGGCCAATCCATCAAACTTACCACTGCGCTGTGCGGCTAGGAGCACCTTCTCTTTACGCCAAGCATTGCTAGGATTCCAAGGTGCTCGATCTGAGTTGCTGGGTGACTGATTAATCGCGAGACTGTCAATAAAACGATTGAACTGATTTTGTTCATACCCATCGAGCAAGGCGTTGATTCGCTCCAAACTACCCATGGCATTGACCTTTTTTCCGCCGAGCGAACAATGCTCTAACACCTCCATGAATTGCCGCCAGCGACGTACTTCGGAAAGAAGAATGACCAGAGCCCGCTCCTGTTTTTCGTTGAACATGCCAATCCTTCCCGCGGCCACACCCTCTGTTAGCAGGTAAACCATTGGACCAATGGTTTCCGGTGGCAATACACGGAGAGGTACTTCCTGCTCACCAACTCTCATGATTTTATCTTCCTTATGTGCAATCAAGTAGTCAGCCAGTGCCTCAGCCTCAATCTTGGTGGCCTGCCTCTCTTTCCACCATAAAGCCATATCGTTAAAACCGTCTTCAAACGCCTTGCTGATCGTCGCAGTTGGAGAAGTCGCCACTTGATACAACCCCGAGGCCATATACTGGAAAGCATCCTCAGTCACCCCCAATAGATACCTATAGTCCATATCCGCCAACGCATTGCAAAGCAGCAATGTCAGCTTCCCGACCTCCTCGATATCCACCACCGTACCAAATCCGCCCCCAGCCCCCGGACCTAACACAAGCGATCCTCTGCAATTAAATGCCAACCGGTTATTGGTAATACTTAGACCAAACTCACCGTCCCCTCCTATCCCCAAAGCCGCATTCCCTTCCGCGCTGATTTTCGCCAACGCGACCCAATTGCTGCTGGCATTGGCCTGGCCGACGACTGCCTCTCCCGTCCCTTGCTTGTCCGGCGCCACCCACTCAAAGGAACCGCTTAGCACGCCGCCTACTTGCGCCCCGGCAAACAGATCGCATTTGGCCCCAATGTTGCCATTGGGGCCGACCCCGATAGACGGAGTACCTAACAAAGCAGTAGCACCTGCCGGGGTTTCGTCAGGCTTGTACTGCGTTTTAACTCCGGCCTCACCCTGCATCTTGGCACCCGCAAAGCATGACAACTCCAACTTGCCGCTCAGGCGAAACACCCCCATGGGATGCAGCACCTCCTTACCCAAGGCATTGCGATAGGACATGTTCGCAACATGCCCGCCCTGGTCAGGGAAGTACGCATTCAGTGAAACCGAAGCCTCCGCCATTGAAATTGCCGCACTGGCTTTGCCCCCTACATCGATGCTGCCTTCCTGGGGATTCCAGCTATTCACTCCGGCACTGGTGCTGGCGGCGAAACGCAGCGCCTGAGCCTCTGCCGATACGGCATAGGGGGCGGCGTCGCTCTGGTTGGAGGTCCACGTTGCTTCCTGATACAAGGCGTTGAGCAGGTTGTCCTTTTTGCTGTTCCAACTGATGAGCTTGAATTCAAGGCTGCCCAAAGGGCCGGCCTTGCGCCCGGCACCGACCCTCGCCTTGATGTCCTTGATCAGGTCGCTTGCCAGTTGTTTGCTGAACGGTTTGCCGGCCATGATCCGCGTCGAGACGCGAACCTTCCAAGAGGTGGTTTCGCGGTACGGGATCGAGATGTAGTGGCGCCGGGTGGGGTCGCTGAACAGGATGATTTCCACCACGTTAATGCCGGTCTTGGTTTGTTTGCCCTTCTTGCGTGCAGAGCTGACCCCCTGACCATATTTAAGGTCAGGGACGGCGCTCTTGGCATTCGTTGCACTGTCTTCCGGCTCGGCTTCTTTCACTTGCGCCAGTTCGGCACGGAGTTTGCCGATTTCCCGATCCAGTTCCAGGACCTTCTTGTTCTGCAAGGACTTCCAGTTGGACTCGAATTGCGTGGTGCTAAACACACCGGGTTTGTAGTCCTGATACCAGTCACGCGCTTCCTGCAAAGTCGCCAGTCTGCTCTGCAGGTCTTTGGCAGTGGTGAGGGGCACAGTTGTGGCGGGCTGCGGTTTGCTCTCGCGCATCAGCAACCCGGCTCCTTCGGCCTTCTCCGCCCAGGCCTCTTTGACGCAGCCCGCACAGGCGCAACTGGCCTTGGAGTCCTGAAGCTTCTTGCACTGCAGCGCGGGCAAGGCTTTGGCCAGATTCTGATGCAGTTCATCCATCAGCTTCTGCACCGCGTTGATTTCCTGCTTCAGCGCCTTGGACTGCTTGTCGGTCAATACATAGAAATGCGGCTCGCCAGTAATGTGCGCGACGTCAACCAGTTCCTCGTCACATTCGGCTTGGCCTTTGACCGTGGTCGAACTGGTGTTATGCGCATGCATCGGTGGCGGCAGTTCGGGCTTTGGCGCCGAACCGGGAAGTTTCAGCTCCCAGCCGGGCTTGATGTGGTCGGGGTGGCTGATGATCGGGTTAAGCGCCTGGATCTCAGCTACTTTCGCGCCATGTTGGCGGGCAATCTGCCCCAGGGTATCGCCATATTTAACGGTGTAAGTGCTGCTCATTGATCATCGTCCTTGTGACTTAGAGGCGCTCAAGCTCAATCAGCTTGTCGCCAAGACCCAAATCTTCACGAGCCAATAGTTCGGTGTGCGCAGATTGACCCCAGAAGCCATCGCCCTTGCTCAGCGACAGGCGCAACCAGCGCTCCTGCTCGGCCGGTTGCAGGTACCCTGCTTGCTGGGCTGCCCGGAGCTGCCGGTACACAAAAGCCACCGGCTCGGGCATGGGCAATACCGCCTGATAATCCTGAGCAAAACGCCCGGCCAGTACCTTCAAGCGCTGCTGATCCATCAGGGCCTGGCGCTCGTGCCCCAGGTGCAACCAACCTGGGGCTTGAACGTCAGGTTCAAATTCCGGGTGTGGATGCGCCTGATGACGCCAGCCCAGTTCGTTGCGCCAGGCAATGTCGGTAGCCGGCCCCATGAACCGCAACAGCTCGGTTTCATCGAGGCTGCTCAGCAACGGCTCCAGCCAGCGCGGTTCAAAAAAGCGCATCATCCGGGCGGGTGATTCATCGGTGCTGACCGTGAGCAGGCTGCGCCAATGTTCAACGGCCTGGTCGAAGGCCTGTTCATTCTTGAGGTAGGCCACACACCCGGCATCGGCCTGCTCAAGCAACGTACGGGCATACGCCAGCAACGTACCGGTCAGCGGACCCAGCAAGGCGAATGGCCCTGCGATCTGCAAGGCGGTATAGGGCGTGTTGTCGAATAGCGGGACGCAACGTTGAGTGCCGTCGCTCATGGCCTGCTCAAGATGAGCCTGCAAGTCCGGATCAACACCGGCATCCACAATCACACACAAGGTTCCTGACGCTGCGGGCGCCTGAAAGGGTGACGCGACGGAGTGAATCATGGCGTTTCACCTGGTTGATGGACGGGACATTGACCTGATGCATCGAGCTGGCAACCCGGAAGCGGCAAGAGCGCACCGGCCAGCGATTGCTGTTGATAGGACGCCAGGCTGGGAAGCGCTAATGCAGCGGGGGTCGACAGCCCTTCAAGCATTCCAGGCAGCACGGGGGAAGCAGCGGTTCCCGCAGCGGGTGCGCCGCCGATTTGAATCTCGCTACTGCTGAAGATGCCGCCAGGCCCGACCACAATGTGCTGGCCGCCGCCTTTCAAGGTGATGCTGGCGCCGGCATCGAGGATCACATGGGCGCCTGCTTTGAGGTGCACTTGCTGACCCGCTTCAACCACCAGTGCTTGCCCGACCCGGGTATGGCTGCTGCTGGCGACCTGCAGGTGGTCGTTGGCTTTGAGTTCGACCTTGCGATCCGCAGTCACGGTGCGCTGGTCTTCAGCCTCCAGCACCGCAATGCTGTTGCCCTTGATGGTTTCCCGGCGTTCGTGACCGACCTCCAGCTGGCTGTCGTTCTCGATCTTCTGCTCCAGGTTGCGCTGGGCACGCAGGTAGATTTTTTCCTGCCCGGCCCGGTCTTCAATCGACAGTTCGTTGTAACCGCCACCGGCGGGCGAACTGCGGCTGCGCAACACGGTCTTGGTTTTGTTCGCGGGCAAGGGATACGGCACCGCCGTGCGCGTGTTGGGCACACAGCCGGTAATCAACGGCCGGTCAGGATTGCCCTCCAGGTAGGTCACCACCACTTCCATGCCGATGCGCGGAATGGTCACCGCGCCAAAGCCCTCCCCGGCCCAGCTGGATGAAACCCGCAGCCAGCAACTGCTCTTGTCGCTGTTCAGCGCGGCGCGATCCCAATGGAACTCGACTTTCACCCGGCCATGCTCATCGCAGAAGATTTCTTCGCCCTCAGGCCCGGTGACCCGAGCGGTCTGGCTGACCAGCACCGATTTTCGGGTGACCAGCGGTGGTCGATAGAACACGTCCCAGGGGATGGCACTGAAGCGGTTGCGGTAGCCTTGGTTGAAGCCGTCTTTGGGCGGTTTTTCGCTGCTGGCCGACTCCTCCAGCACCTGCGGCTGCTTGCCTTCGTGGCTCACGCTGAGCAACAGCCACAAGTCGTTGCAGGCTTTACGCGGGTGTTCGCACAGGTCGAAGAAATGACCGCTACGCAGGCTCGGCTGATCGCTTTTGCCTTCGGCCAGCTGGTAGTCGATTCGATGCCGTTCCAGGGCGCGGCGGGCCAGTTGTTTGCCGCGGTCTTCGGTGTCGATCGGCGTGGGGTAGTGGTAATCCTCAAGCGCCGGTTTGAACTCGGCGGTGTAGCGGTTTTCCACCAACCGGCTGGGACGTTTCAGGTCGTAATCGCGCCGGGTGACGGTACTGGTCCGGGTGTTGACGCGCCGGGAGAACTGGCTGATGACCGGATGCTCGGCCACCTGCCCGGTGCCTTGCTGAA
>NZ_JANHLE010000043.1 GCF_028682475.1 Pseudomonas putida | reverse complement strand
AGCATGCCCGCCGGAACGGGCAAGGCGCCTTTCAAGTTGCTCATCAGAGATGACCTGGCGACTGTCGATGTATAGCAAACTGTTCAAGCGCAAAGACAAAGTCGGTGTCACCGAGCCTACCCTGGACATTCGCAATCAGAGGCCCTGTGCCGGTGAAATTCGGGTCAAAGGCTTGAACGAAACCCTGTTCCTGTCGCCCTTGCCCGTTTACACCGGACAGGTTCAATCATCGCGGCGTAATTTTTCGCAGATGAATGATACCTATCTGGAACTGGGTGGTAGTAACCGGGGGATGGTTGAGCAAGGAAAAATCTTAGCCGCTGGCATTTGGATGGTGTTGTTTACGGCTTTTATCCTTCCAGGCCTTGCCGTTCTATTCGGCGTGCTCTTTTATCCAGAAAATTTCCCTAACCCACTCCATGATTTATTTACCGGTCTCGAGGTATCTACCAAAACTTCTGTTCTGTTTATTCTTCCATTCGGCGCCTATGTATACGGCATGATCTCCAGCGTTTACGAAGCGGCCAAAACCTACCCCGTCCGCTTCAACCGCCAACGCCGCGAAGTCTGTTACGTCGACGGCAAAACCCACCGTGTCCTGATCGTGCCCTGGGAAAGTGTGGTCGCCTGGGTGAGCAACACCCAGGGCGTCACCAGCTATGGCGCCACCCGCCAATACACCTTGGGCATGGGGCTGGAGGATGAGGAACAAGACAGGGTGCAGTTTCTTCTGCTGCCACAGCCCAGCGACGCGCATTCGCTCGGGATGTGGGCGTCGATCCGTAACTATATGGAAGACGGTCAATTGGTGGATACCCCTAGCCCGATAATGGCCTTGGCAGGTCTGATTCCGAGCGAAGACCGGCTCAAACCCTACGAAGGGCTGCACACCTTCGAAGTCGAACGCGAGGACGCTCGCGCGCTGGGCTCGTTAGATGATGGTGGCGAAGATTTAACGGACGAAGAACGAAAGCGCTATGGCTATTCCAAGCGATCCCGATGGCCTTTGCGTTTCTGGTATATCCGTCGGGTGTTTGTGTTCTGGAAGATGCCCTACCTGCTTGCCGAATGGGGCCACCGCAAGGGGCGCCCGACGCTGCCGGAATCCGTGCGGGCATGGTCACAACCGTTGCCACCGGAACAGTGGGCAAAGCCCAGCCCAGCCTTGGTAAAAGCCAATCAGATCGTCAAAGAGGCCATGGACAAGAAAGGCGCGACCTTTGTCGAAGCCTGCAAAGCGGCGGAGTTACATTGATGGCGCGTCAACGGGCAGGGTGGTGATGTTTAGCAAACTGTTCAAACGCAAAGACAAAACCGGCGCCACCGAGCCTGCCCCGGACATTCGCAGTCAGCGGCCTCAGGCCGGTGAAATCCGGGTGAAGGGCTTGAACGAAACCCTGTTCCTGTCGCCGTTGCCGGTTTACACCGGACAGGTTCAATCATCGCGGCGTAATTTTTCGCAGATGAACGACACCTATCTGGAGCTGGGTGGCAATAACAGGGGAATGGTTGAGCAAGGAAAGATTTTCGCGGCGGGTATTTGGATGGCACTGTTTACGGCATTTGTTGTACCTACTCTTATTTCTATAGGACTCGCGATATTTAATCCGCCCGGAATAGATAGAAAGTTTTTCGATCTTATTGGAGGCTTTATAGAAGTGTTTGCTGGCGGCTCGCTTTTACTTATCATTCCAATGGGAGCGTACTTTTATGGAATGATCTCCAGCGTTTACGAAGCGGCAAAAACCTACCCCGTCCGCTTCAACCGCCAACGCCGCGAAGTCTGTTACGTCGACGGCAAAACCCACCGTGTCCTGATCGTGCCCTGGGAAAGTGTGGTCGCCTGGGTGAGCAACACCCAGGGCGTCACCAGCTATGGCGCCACCCGCCAATACACCTTGGGCATGGGGCTGGAGGATGAGGAACAAGACAAAGTGCAGTTTCTCCTGTTGCCACAACCCAGCGACGCCCATTCGCTCGGGATGTGGGCGTCGATCCGTAACTATATGGAAGACGGGCAATTGGTGGATACGCCGAACCCGATGCTGGCCGTGTTGGGGTTGATTCCAACCGGGGATCGGCTCAAGCCTTACGAAGGGCTGCACACTTTTGAGCTCGAACGCGAAGATGCGCGCAGAAGGTGCCACATGAACGACGAGGGTGCCGATCTTTCTGCCAAAGAGCGTGAGCGGTTTGGTTATCCCAAGCGCAGCCCATGGCCCTTGCGATTCTGGTACATCCGTCGCGTGCTGGTGTTCTGGAAGATGCCTTACCTGCTGGCCGAATGGGGACACCGCAAGGGGCGCCCGACGCTGCCGGAATCTGTGCAGGCATGGTCACAACCGTTGCCACCGGAGCAATGGGCAAAGCCCAGCCCGGCCTTGGTAAAAGCCAATCAGATCGTCAAAGAGGCCATGGACAAGAAAGGCGCGACCTTTGTCGAGGCGTGCAAAGCGGCGGGGTTACATTGATGGCGCGTCAACGGGCAGGGTGGTGATGTTTAGCAAACTGTTCAAACGCCAAGACAAAGCCGCCGACACCGAGCCTGCCCCGGACATTCGCAGCCAGCGGCCTCAGGCCGGTGAAATCCGGATCAAGGCCTGACCAAAAGAGGCTGTTCGGAAACACGTCGGCTACTGCATAACGCCTCGATGTCGGCCAGCCGCACAGCAGCCTGGAAAGGCAATTATGAGCACAGCCGGAACAGGGGCAAGGCGACCACCGAAGCGTTGGTGATCCTGGCCCGGAAGCTGGCACGAGTCGCCTTCGCCCTGCTTAAAAGCCAGGGCGAATACATCTCAAAGGGGGCTAAAGTGCCTTGCCCTCAACCATAGAATCTCCCACAGGTTGATCCAGCCGGTGGGGCTTGCCCGGCGATGCTTTCAATCGGCGACCGGCTAATGGGGCGAGAAGATCCGCTTTACACCCACACCATCAAGCACGGCATCGATCAGCGCACGCGCCGTCTCGATGTGCTGCCCCGCGCCGCACACCAGGGAACGGTCGTTGAGCGTGAGGTGATCGACCGCATCGCTGACCGTAGCCTCGGCACATTGCAGCAGATGGCAGGCATGCAGCAGCGCTTCTTCGGCTGGAATGCCGGCGCGGACAGTGAACATGCGGTTGGTGCCGAACGCGGTGTTGGCGGTGGTAGCGTTGGAAAGGTCGATACTGGGGGGATCGGGGACGAGCTTTTTCATGGTTGACCTCAAGTTATGAAGCAACCACGCCTCGCTGCTAAACGAAGGGTGGCAGCTGTACGCGGGTTAGCAGACCGGTAACTCGAGAAACCCGGCGCACCCGAAGGTGCCCCACGTACAACCGCCATATAGCGTTGTGCCGTCGACATCGAGTATTGAGCCGGACTGCTAAATCCGATCGTTGGATTTTCCAACGACGGCAGCAGCCTAGGGCCATGAAGGCCTCGGCACAACAGAGCAACGGCGCCGGAAGTATGATTCAGAATGGTCTGACAGAAAACACCTACAATCTCGCGATTTGTCGATGCGGGTTGTGGGGGCGTTCTTGCGGGCGCTATCGCGGGGCAAGCCCGCTCCCACTGGCGATCTCAAATTCCCGGTGGGAGCGGGCTTGCTCCGCGATGCTTTCAGTCGGCGACCGGCTAATGAGGCGAGAAGATCCGTTGTACGCCAACCCCATCAAGCACGGCATTGATCAGCGCACGCGCCGTCTCGATGTGCTGCCCCGCGCCGCACACCAGGGAACGGTCGTTGAGCGTGAGGTGATCGACCGCATCGCTGACCGTCGCCTCGGCACATTGCAGCAGATGGCGAGCGTGCAGCAGCGCTTCTTCGGCTGGAATACCGGCGCGGACAGCGAACATGCGATTGGTGCCGAACGCAGTGTTGGCGGTGGTTGCATTGGAAAGGTCGATACTGGGGGGATCGGAGACCAATTTCTTCATGACGTGCTCCGAAGGTGCGGTGGAGCGGCCACGCTTCGCTGCTAAACGAAGGGTGGCAGCTATACGCGGGTTAGCAGACCGGGCACCTAGAGCGAAACCGGCGCACCCGAAGGTGCCCCACGTACAGCCGCCATATAGCGGTTTCCGTTGAACTCTAGATGCGCATTCGGACTGCTAAATCCGGTCATTGGATTTTCCAACGACGGCAGAAGCCTAGGCCCATGAAGGGCGCGGCACAACAGAGCAACGGTGGCGGAAGTATGATTCAGAACGGTCTGACAGAAAACACCTACAGCATCACGATTTTTCGCAGATGACTGTCGGAGCTACACTGCGCAGCCGGGGCCCGGGTTGCTTGCAACCTACCTGAGGCGAGGGACTGAACCTTGAGTGGTACCCCTGAAAAGTAGCTCAAGGCCGTCCCCCGCCTGCGACAGTTGCCGAAGATCAGCGCACGCCCGAGTTGCGCAGCGCTGCCGGGGTGAAGTCAGTCATGGTCGGTTGGTAGCTGTAGTCCGTGCCTTGCTTGCTGGCGTTCTGCAGGTTGGAGACCACGTAGCGACCGGCAATCAGGTCATAGACACTGGTTGCGGCATAGGTGGCCTTGCCTTGCTCGTAGTCATTGACCGCATGGCCTTCGCTGACCCGCCACAGTTGCCCGCGCCCGTCGTATTGATCGATGAGGGCCAGCTGCCAGGTGTCTTCGTCAAAGTACATGCGACGCTTGGCATAGATATGGCGCTGGCTCGGCTTGAGCGTGGCTTCCACTTCCCAGACCCGATGCAGCTCGTAGCGGGCCAGGTCCTGGTTGATATGCCCCGGCTTGATGATCTCATCGAGCGTCACCTTGGGTGACCACAGTTTGTAGTTGTTGTAAGGAATGTACATTTCCTTCTTGCCGATCAGCTTCCAGTCATACAGATCCGGTGCGCCGTTGTACATATCGATCTGGTCGACCACCTGCATGCCATCGGCAGCGTTGGCCGGACCATCATAGGCAACTTGCGGCGCACGGCGCACACGGCGCTGGCCGGCGTTGTAGGCCCAGGCCATGCGCGGTTCCTTGATCTGGTCGAGGGTCTCGTGCGCGAGGGTCACGGTGCCGGCCAGACGTGCGGGCGAGACGATGGTCTGAGTGATGTAGTAGAGGATGTTGCTGCTCTTTTGCGGATCGACATCCTTCATCAGCCACGGCGAACCCAGTTTCATCTCGATGACCACCGGGGTGTAGCTGCCATCGACCTGCGGCGCGGCCTGGACCTGGCGCTGGATGTAGTTGGGGCCTTTGTAGCGGGTCAGATGATTCCACACCACCTCAATGCCATTCTTTGGAATCGGAAAAGCATAGTAGTGCGATTGCTCGAAGTTTTTCAGGCCGTTGCCCTCATTGACCGATTCGGTATGCAGGGCACTGGTTTTCACCGCATCGTAGACGTTCTGCGGCGCCGCAGCCGTACGACGGGTGGGATAGACCTCGATCTTGTAGGTGCTGGGGTAACGTTTGAACATCGCCAACTGACCGGCGCTGAGTTTGTCCTTGTACTGCTCGACGTTGGCTGCGGTGATAACGGTCAGTACTTTGTCGTTGGTCAGCGGGTTTTCAAGGAAGCCATTTTTGGCAGCTGCAGCACCGGGCTTGAGGCCACCGTTCCAGGCGGGGATGCTGCCGTCGGCGTTACCGGCTTTTTCGGCGCCCAGGGGAGTCAGGAGCGTGCCGAGCTTTGCCGCTTCCTGTGGCGAGACGGCGGCCAGGGCGCTGCCTGCCAACAACGACAAAGCCAATGCGCCGGATTGAAAGATAGCGATCGTATTCATGTGGATTCTCTGCCTTTGAGTGTTCAGAAGTTCACGCCGAAACTGAGCGCAACGAAATCACGGTCGGTCAGGGTGTTGAAGTCACCGCCAAAGTAGTCGGTGTAACTCAGGCTGGCGGTATAGGTGCTGCGGTAGTCGGCATCCACGCCGATGCTTACCGCCTTGTTGCCTTCTTCGAAGTTCGGCCCGTAGCCCTGTACATCATGTGACCAGGCCAGGTTGGGCGAGAGGTTGATGCCGGCGACGACGTTGGTGTAGTTGAGGATCGCCCGTGCGCGGTAGCCCCAGGAGTGGGTGGTGTAGAACCCGTTGTTGTTGCACTCCTGCTGCGGATTGCTCGCGGCAGGGGTGCCCACACCTGTACCCGCGCACACTGCATTGAGGCCACCGGGGTACTCGCCGGCACCGAAAACCGGGTTGCGGCCGAAGCGAATCTCGCTGCCATCGGCGCTGCCGAGGCCGTTGATGCGGTTGTAGCCGACTTCGCCAACCAGCACTAAACGTTCAGCGCCCAGGACCTGGTCGATGAACTGGGTAGCGGTGACTTGCGCCTGCAGCACCGGCATACGCTTGTAACCGCTGATCACGCCATTGTTGTAGCTGACAGGTGAGATACCGACCGGCCCTGCAGTGGCGTTGATGGCGGCGAGGTTGAGGTCGGGGGTGCTGATCTGCAGGGGCATGTTCGGCCGGTAGCTGAGTTCGCCGCCGACTGAGGTACCCATCACGTTGGTCTGAAAGCTCAGGCCGTAGAGACGGATGTCTTCTGGATAGTCGATGAAATAGCTGGCGCTGCGGATCCGCTGGACCTGATTCTGCGCGGCCAGCAACGGGTTGTTCGAGGTGCTGGGCGCAATCGGCGTACCGGTAAAGCTGACGTAGGGGTTGCGGCTGTGATAGTTCATCGCATAGATGCCGAACTCGGTATCTTCGAACTCCGGTACAAACCAGCGCAGCGCCAGGCCGAACTGACCGCTGTCACGCGCATCGCGATCCTTGGAACGCGGCAGGTAAACGTTGTCCAGGCCCGCCGCCACGGCCTGCAGCCCGCCGGTGTTGCTCGCCTCACCGGGCTTGAGGTCCAGGCCCGCGAGCACCTGGCGGTCATCGCAACCCTGAGCGATGCCATCGAGGCTGAAGAAGGTGCCGCAGTTGTCGACCACGGTCTTTTCCCATTCGATCTGGTAGAAACCTTCAAGGGTGAGGTTCTCCGCCAGGCCCTGGGACAGGTAGAACATGTTCACCGGCACCAGGCCTTCCTTGACCTCGGCACCGGGGCGGCGCAGGGCGGCGACGTCGACCGGGTTGATGGCGTTGATACCGTTCTGGATGAAGGTGCTTTCACCCCAGCTCACCACCTGTTTGCCCAGGCGTACGTTGCCGGCCAGATCGTCGATGCTGTAGTTGTGGTAGACGAAGGTATCGAGAAACTGGGCGCCCTTGGTGCGCGCGGATTGGTCCCGTCCGTTGTCGGAGATGTCATAGAAGTGCTGGTGGCCGTCGGCCAGTTCCGCGTCGTACCAGTATTTGCCGCGGATGAACACACCGCTGTCGCGGTATTTCAGTTCCAGGTCGTGCACGCCTTTGAAAATGGTCGAGAAGGCTTCGCCCGACTTGAAGTTCAAACGACCGTCATCAATCACCCGCGCCGACCCGCTGCCGTCGACACCCTGTGAGTTGAAGTTGGAAATGAATGTGCGATCGGCCCCGGTGGTCGACCAGCTTGACCCGATCGACAGCGAGGAATCGAATTGCCCTTCGATTTCCCCCAGGGTGAACTCAACCGCACCCACCTGGGCGCTGATGCCCAGGGTGACAGCCGCAGCCAGCAGGTGTAGCTGGAAAGAACCGTGTTTTATTGTTGTTGTCATGCGGTACTCCGATGAGTGTTGTCAAACAGCCCCATTACGCTATGGCAGCGGAATTTTTTTTGTTCCCCCTCAGGGAGGGGGGGCAGGGCAGGTCGTTTGTCTGCTATCAGGCCGTGCGATCACCAGGCTGCAACGTGGCTTGCAGGTAATCGGCGCACAGGGCTTCATGGCGGTCGCTATGGCCCAGCAGCAGGTCGGCGACCACAGCACGCTTGTAGTAATGGCCGATGCTGCATTCTTCGCTGGTACCGATGCCGCCATGCAGCTGGATGGCCTGGGCGCAGACCGATTTGGCGGTACGGCCGATCAAGGCCTTGGCCTGCGAAATCCGTAGTTGCCTTTCGTCGGCGTGATCGTTGTTGATCGAATCCAGCAGGGCCATCAGCATTGACCGGGCCATTTCGAGGTCGGCGGCCATGTCGGCGATGCGATGTTGCAGGGCCTGAAAACGGCCAATCGGCATGCCGAACTGCTCGCGGATCTTCAGGTAGTCGGCGGTGAGCTCAATGGCCTTCTCCATGACCCCGACCAACTCTGCGCACAGCGCTGCGGTGGCGTGCGCCAGGCCGTGCTGCAGTGCCGTCAGGCCACTGCCAGGCGCGCCCAGCAGGGCATCGCTACTGACCCATACGTTGTCCAACTGCACCTGGGCAGCCCAGCTGCCATCGTGCAGCGGCAGTGCCTGACGGCTCAGACCGGAACTGGCGGCGTCGACCAGGAACAGCGAAACCCCTTGCGCAGTCAGCGCCGAGACGATCAACACCGCAGCGTCGGCACCGCCGAGGACCAGCGTCTTGACGCCGTGCAGGCGGTAGCCACCGTCGACGGCATCCGCGCGTAGCTGTACCGGTTGTGGCAGGCCACGCGATTGCACTTCGCTGTACGCCAGGGCGAGCCGGCGTGAACCATCGGCCAGCGCTGGGACCCATTGATCCAGTTGCGCCGGGGTCGCGGCGGCGACCAAGGTTTGTGCGGCCAGCACGGCGCTACCCACAAAGGGCTCGAGCACCAGGCCGCGGCCGAACTCGTGGGCGATCAGTACGGTGTCGATAATCGAGCCGCCGAGGCCACCGAATGCCTCAGGCAACGCGGCGCAGAGCCAGCCATTGGCGGCAAACGTCGGCCAGTGCGCCGCACTGCCGGCCAGGCCGGTCTGGACCTGGGCGGAGCGGGCCTGGAAGGGGTAATCCTTGTCGATGAAACGGCGCACGCTGTCTTGCAGCATTTGCTGCTCGTAGTCGAGAGAGAAATTCATGCTGGGTTGGCCTGTTCAGAGTTGGAACTGCAGCTTGGCGATGATGCCGCGTTGTACTTCGCTGGTACCGCCATAGATCGTCGAGGCTCGGCGAAAGAGCATCTCCATGGCGATACCGCGAGCGATGTCCTCTGCTGGCAGTGGGAGGGCCTGCAGCGTGAGGTTTTCCGGCGTCGGGTACGCCACGGCGCCGTATTCGCCCAGTGCCTCAACCATGAATTCGGTCATGCGTTGCTGCAGCTCGGTGCCGCGCACTTTCAGCATCGAACCCAGGGCGTGGGCGGCGGGGCTGTGATCGCGCGCCTGTTCCATGGCCGCGACGCGCTTGACCAGCATGGCGATGGCGGTGACCTGGGCTTCGAAGCGCGCCAGTTGCAGCGCAAACTCACGCTGCTCGATCAGCGCGCCCGTGCCGACCCGCTGGCTGCTCGCCAGTTGCTTGAGTTGCAGCAGATAGCGGCGAAGGATCGGCAGGTCGGCAGCGGTGGCATGTTCGTTGTTGAGCAGGAACTTGGTGATCTTCCAGCCGTCGCCTTCGGCACCGATGCGGTTACCTACCGGTACGCGCACGTTATCGAAGAACACCTCATTGAGGTGGTGACAGCCATCGATGCTGTGAATGGGACGAACACTGATCCCGGGCGAGCGCATGTCCACCAGCAGAAAGCTGATACCGGCCTGCTTTTTCGCCTCAGCATCGGTGCGCACCAGCAGGAATATCCAGTCGGCCTGATGGGCGTAGCTGGTCCAGATTTTCTGGCCGTTGACCACATACTCATCGCCGTCGCGCTCGGCGCGGGTACGCAGTGATGCCAGGTCCGAACCTGAGCCCGGTTCCGAGAAGCCCTGACACCAGAGCCGGTCGCCATTGAAGATGGCAGGCAGATGCGCGGCCTTCTGTTCGGCTGTGGCGAAGGCGTTCAGCACCGGGCCGAGCAATTTCTGGGCGAACCCGTCCTGGGTGGGGGTTCCGGCCGCTACGCATTCTTCATCGAATATCAATCGTTGCAGCACGCTCCAGCCGGTACCGCCGTGCTCCTGAGGCCAGTACGGCGCGCCCCAGCCTTTGGCGTTGAGAATGCGTTGCCAGCGGATCAGGTCGGCCAGTGCCGAGCGGATACTCGCGCTGGGTTTGCCTGCCAGGTCGGCGGGCAGGTTGTGGTGCAGGAACTCACGCACTTGCTGGCGGAATGCAGTGAGGCCCTGGTCGGGGTGAAAGTCCATGCTCAGGCTCCATCGGAGGATAGGGGAGGCGACGCCGAGCGCATCGGTCTGGCCTTGTCTGGAGCAGGCGACCCGTCGTACGCACCCGCCCATCCTAGGAAGGGCAGCCCGGCAATTCGCCCCCTCTGTACGAGGGGTGCTTTTTTTTTCCGGCGAAAACTACCGTGGCCCACAGGCTGAAAAAGCCGGCATCCCCGCTCAAGGGCTGGTGACCTCCTTTCCTCTCAAGGCAGACAGCATGGAAAACATCTACATCGTTGGCGTCGGCATGACCACGTTCGGCCGGCACATGGACAAGAGCATCAAGCAACTGACCGCGTGGGCGGTGCAAGACGCGCTCAAGGATGCCGGGTGCGACAGAAAATGGGTGCAGGCCGCGTTCTTTGGCAACACCACCCAGGGCCACTTCGAGGGCCAGCACATGATCCGCGGGCAGGTTGCCTTGCTGCCGCTTGGCTTCGACGGGATTCCGATTTTCAACCTGGAGGCTGCCTGCGCGTCGTCGAGCATGGCGTTCAACCTGGCCGTCACCCAGTTGCGCGCCGGTGCTGCTGATGTGGTGCTGGCGGTGGGGGCGGAGAAGATGTATTCGCACGACAAAGCCAAGATGTTCAGCGCCTTTGACTCGGCCTGGGATATCGAAACCCAGGACGAAAACGCCAGCTGGCTTGCGGCCCTGGGCAAGGGCATCGTGCCGCCACCCGGCTCGCAGTCGGACAAGCCGTACAGCCCGTTCATGGACGTGTATGCCGCTCTCGGGCGCGGTTTCATGGCGCGCTTCGATATCACCCAGCGTCAGATCGCTGCTGCCTCGGCGAAGAACCACGTCCACTCGGTACACAACGAACGCTCACAGTACCGGATGCCGATGACCATCGAGGAGGTCCTGGCTGCGCCGCCGGTGACCTATCCGATCACAGTGCCGATGTGTTCACCGATTTCTGACGGTGCTTCGGCGGCAATCCTGTGCACCGAGTCAGCGTTGAAAAAGTATGGCTTTGACCGCCACCGTGCGATTCGCGTCATGGCCAGTGTGGTGCGCTCAGCCTCTGCGCGGGCGGTGGATGACTACGCCAATGCCTGCACCAGGCTGTGCGCCGAGGCTGCGTTCAAGCAGGCCGGTATCGCCCCGGGCGAGATCGATGTGGCCGAGCTGCACGACGCCTCGGCGGTCGGCGAATTGATGCTGTTCGAAAGCCTCGGACTGCGCGAGCCGGGCATGAGCGGCATTCTCGCCGAACGCGGCGAAACCTCGATCGGCGGCTCGATCCCGATCAACCCCTCAGGTGGACTGCAATCGAAGGGGCACCCGGTGGGCGCCACCGGCCTGGGACAGATTTTCGAACTGGTTGAACAACTGCGTGGCAATTGTGCCAAGCGCCAGGTCGAAGGCGCGCGCTTCGCCGCCCAGGTCAATGGCGGCGGCTTGTGGCGGGTCGAAGAAAGCTGCGAGCACATCGCCATTCTTGGCCGGGTCTGAGCGATACCGACGCAGCGCTTTACCCCGGTGTGAGTGAGCCCATCGCCCAACAGGGTGATTGTCGCGCGCCGGATCAGGCGCAAGGATGTTGGGCAGATGCAAGGCACCCTTTGTTCCCTGGTGTCTGCCGGACGTTGAAAACCCCCATTTAGAAGGAGTGCAGTATGTCCATCGTTGATAGTCAGGATAAGGAGTGTCGAGCATGGCCCGTGCTGAAGTAACGCTGTGCGCAATCATCGCCAATCGCGCCGAAAGCAATCCCGACTTTCCTGTCCTGACCATAGAAGGCGCGGGGGTACGCGAGGATGAAGTCCGCACCTACCGCCAACTCTGGGAAAACGGTCAACGGATTGCCCGGCTGTTGATCGATTTCGGCATTGCCCCGGGCGATCATTTCGCCCTGGTCATGGCCAACCATCCGCAGTTTATCGAGTTGATGATCGGCGCTTCGATCGCCGGTGCGGTGTGTGTCCCGATTGACCCGCGGACCCGTGGCGACAAGTTGTCGTTCATGTTCGACAACGCGCGCTGCAAGGGGGTATTCGCCGCTGACTATGCGCTGGATCACGTCTGTTCAGTGCGCGACCGGGTGCCTTCCCTGGAGTGGGTGGTCGGCCTTGATAGCGATGAAGGCGACTGTCGGGTTGCTGACTATCCCGGTGTATTCCAATGGTCGCGGGTCATGCCGCAGGCGCTGCCCGCTATCGAGTCGAGATCGACCGCTGCCAGTGCCTTGCAGATCATCTTCACCTCCGGTACCACAGGCGATCCCAAAGGCATCGTGATGACCCACGAACGCCTGTGCACGGCCATGTCCCTGGCGCCGCTGATGACCGGCTATCGCCGCGATGACTGCCTGTATTCAGGGCTATCGTTGACCCACGGCAACGCCCAGGTCATGACCCTTGGCCCGGCGCTGGTCATGGGCTTGCGTTGTGTGTTGTCTCGACGTTTCACCAAGTCGCGGCTGTTCGATATCACCCGCCAGTACGGCTGCACTTCATTCACCCTGCTCGGCGGCATGACCACCGCAATCCTGACAAATGCGCCACGACCGGACGATGCACAGAATCCGGTGCGCCTGGTGGTCTCGGCCGGTATGCCGGCGGTGATCTGGAGCACCTTCGAGGCACGTTTCAACGTCGACATCCTGGAATTTTACGGCTGTGCCGAGGGTGGCCTGACGTTCCGTCCTGTCGGTACCGGGCCGATCGGCAGCATCGGCAAGCCGGTGCCGAGCATGCAGCACCGGATCGTCGACGAGCAGGGCGTCGATGTAGCGCCCGGCGCACCGGGCGAGTTGCTGTTCCGCTCGGCCGATGGCACCCCATTCACTGTCGAGTACTTCAACAACCCGGCCGCCTCGCAGAACAAATGCCGCGATGGCTGGTTGTGGACGGGCGACATCGTGCGTGAGGACGAAAACGGTTGGTTGTACTTCCTCTATCGCAGCGGCGGTGGCATTCGTGCCAACGGTGATTTCATCAACCCCGGCTTTGTCGAGAAAGCCATCGTCGATTGCGACAACGTCGATGACGTCTATGTCTGGGGCGTCGAGGCCGCCAGTGGTGCGCCGGGAGAAAAGGACGTGGTCGCCAGCGTCGTACCGGCCAGGCCGGAGGCGTTCGATGCGCAGGCAATCTTTCGCGCCTGCCGCAGCAAGCTCGAGGCGAACTTTGTGCCCAAGTACATCCAGGTGCTCAGGGAAATTCCCAAAACAGCCTCTGAAAAACCCCAGGACCGTCATCTGCTGGAGATGTTCGATCCCCACAGCGGTTCGGTCTTTACCGAAGTGCGGCACAGCTGAAACAGCGACAACTCAATCACTGAACTCACCGATGGGACACATCCATGACTGCCAAAAATCCAATCGTGCTGTATGGCGTTAGCGGTTACACCGGGCAACTGGTTGCCGAATACCTGACCAAGCGCAAGCTGCCGTTCATCGCGGCCGGACGCAACCGCGACAAGATCGAAGAAGCCCTGCGCAAGGTGCCTGGGCAACACAATGTACAGATCGAAGTCGTCGAGCACGATGAAGCATCGCTGACTCGCCTGCTGGACGGCGCGAAAGTGGTGATCAACATGGTCGGCCCTTATGGGCAACTGGGTGAGCCGGTGGTCAAGGCGGCGCTCAGCACCGGGGTGCACTATATCGACACCACCGGTGAGCAGGACTGGGGCGTGCTGCTGCGCGATCAGTACGGCCAGGCCTTCGCCGACAAGGGCCTGCTGCTCTCGCCGTGCTGCGCCTATCTGGGCGTCTACGGCATGCTGGCGGCCGAGATCGCCCTGGAAGACCCGGAGATCGATTCGCTGGAGATTCTCTATGATCCGCGGGCGACCCCGACCTACGCCTCGTCGCTGTCATTCATGCGCATGATCTGCCTGCCCAACCCCTACAAGGAAGGCGGCAAGATGGCCACCTGGCCGGCCATCCCCAACTTCGAAGTGAACGTGCCGGGCACCCACGTGACGCACCAGGGCTTCCCATGGGGTGGTGGCTTCGAACCGATCTGGCTGGCGCACGATGAGCGCGTGCAGAACTGCCGGATGATCGTAGCCGTGCCCAAAGGCCCGATGGTCGATTACCTGATTGGCAAGATGACCCAGTACCAGGAGTTGACCAAGACCAAAACCGCCGCCGAACTGGAAGAAATTACCAACGCCTGGGGGCACGAAATTGCCCCGGATTCGGCCGGCCTGCCGCGCGAGAACCCCAAGGTCAACCGCATGCTCCTGTCCTGCTACGGACGCGGCGTCAACGGTGGCAAGCACGTGGTCATGTACTCCAACTGCGGCTACATCGGCACCGGCGCATTGTGCGCCGAAGCGGCTCTGCGCATTGTCACCGACCGTCTCAAGGCGGTTGGCTTCCAGCCGGTTACGCGTGCCTTCGGCCACCGTGAGCTGATTGCGGCGCTGGCCGAGGACGGTCTGCATTGCCGTACCGAGAAAACTTTCTGATCGCCTGCAAAACAGGTTCGGTTGAACAGTGACACAGGTGCGGCTGCGCACCGAGGAGTTTGAGTTGAAACGATTGGCAGGCAATGTGGCAGTGATCACCGGTGGTGCCGGTGATATCGGCTCGGCAACGGCAAAGCTGTTCGTTGAGCAAGGGGCTTTTGTGGTACTGGTGGACCGCGACGAGGCGAACCTCAAGCGTGCCGTTGCAGCGCTTGACAGTGATGCTGTCAGCTATGTGGTTGCCGATGTGTGCGACGAAGCCCAGGTCCGGGGTTATATCGACAGCGCCTTGCAGCGTCATGGCCGGATCGACACGCTGTTTTGCAATGCCGGCATTGAGGGTGTGGCCGCGCCTGTTGTCGATTACCCGATCGATGTATTCCATCGGGTCCTGGCCGTCAACGTGATGGGCGTCATGCTGGGCCTCAAGTATGCGCTGCCGCACCTGCAAAAGCAGGGCAGCGGCAGTGTGATCATTACCTCATCCATTGCCGGCTTGCGTGCCGTTCCGCTGTTCTCGGCCTATGTCACCAGCAAGCATGCGGTGATTGGCTTGATGCGCTCCGCTGTGCAGGAAACCGCGCGCTCTGGCGTGCGCATAAACACCATCCATCCCTCGCCGATCGCTGGGCGCATGATGGAATCGATTGCCGAAGGCGCCGCGCCAGGTGCCGCTGCGGCGGCGCGTGCCCAGACCGAGGCGGGCATCCCCGCGGGGCGTTACGGCCAACCGGAGGAAGTGGCGCACCTGGCACTGTTTCTCGCCAGTGATGAAAGCCGCTTTTGCACCGGTGGCACCTACTCGGTCGATGGCGGTATGTCGGGGGCCTGAGTCGGGCTTGGCGCACTGTTCAATTCTTCATGCCGCAACGTGATAACAATAAGGAACAACACCATGCCACGTATGCAAGACAAGATCTGCCTGGTGACCGGTGGTGCCAGCGGTATCGGCTTCGCCAGCGCCAGACGCCTGGCCCAGGAAGGCGCAAAAGTGCTGATCACCGACATCGATGCAGCCGCCGGCGAAGCCGCTGCGGCATCCTTGGTTGACGAGGGTCTGCTGGTGCAGTTTGCCCGCCACGATGTGTGCTCGCGCGATGACTGGGAAGCGGTGATCGCAGCCGCCAGGGAAATGGGCGGTGCCATCGAGGTTTTGGTCAATAACGCCGGTATTCCCGGCGTGGGACCTATCGAGCAGTTGAGTTGGGCTGACTGGCGCAAGACCCTGGACATCAACCTGGATGGCGTTTTTCACGGCATCCAGCTGGGTATCCGCGAGATGAAGGACAACGGCGGCTCGATCATCAACCTGGCATCGATTGAAGGGCTGCTGGGTGAGCCCATGGTGCCCGCTTACTGCGCCAGTAAAGGCGCGGTGCGCTTGCTGAGCAAGTCCACTGCCGCCTACTGTGCCAAGGCCGGTTATCCGATCCGGATCAACACGGTTTGCCCGGGTTTCGTCGAAACCCCGTTGCTTGTCAAAGCGGTATCGCAACTACCGCCAGAGGTGGCGCAGGCGCTGCAGGAAAAGGTGTTGGGCCGAACGCCGATGAAGCGTATGGCGCAACCGCTGGAAGTGGCCAATGCGGTGTTGTACCTGGCCAGCGATGAGTCGAGCTATGTCACCGGTTCCGATCTGGTGATTGACGGCGGCTATACCGCCGCCTGAGGCCAGGACCAAGGGTAGTAGCCCTGACACATAGCGGCGCGCCTGTTGGCTCGCCGCTTTTGTCGTTTGGGCGTGGGTTGAACGGCCTAACGCCGCTTCAACTGCCATCCTCTGCGATGAGTCCCAGGGCTTGTGCGCGCCGTGCTGCCTCAATGCGTTTGCTGACCTGCAGTTTGGCGAAAATGTTTTTCATGTGGGTTTTTACCGTGTCGAGCGATATGCCCAGGCTACGGGAAATTTCCTTGTTCGATTTCAATTGCGTCACCAGCTTGAGAATGTCCAGCTCACGGGCGCTGAGCCCGGCGCTGTCAGGCCCGGACGCTGGTTGCTGCGCAGGGTTGCTGGCGAGGATGAGCGCGTCCAGGTAATGGGCGTGGGCATAGTGCAGATCTTCACTCAGTGCCCGATCGCGAAATTGCCGCAGCAAGGTTGCCATTTCCGGGCCCTGATCGAGCAGGGTGGCCATCATCCCTTCCGGCGCGGCCTGTTCGATGACCGTGGACAATACGCGCAGCGCGGTGTCTGTTTCCTGATTGTGGTAGTGACTGAGCGCCAGCGCCGCGCCTGCCCACACCGCCACATAGTGGTTGCCTTTGGCGCCGGAGGCATCGCGTAATCCTGCAAAGCGGGCGATGGCGGCATCGAAGCGTTTGCTCGCCAGTGCGTAGTAGCCTTGAGCAAGTGACCAGTAATCCTGCAGTTCTGCCAGCACCCCATTGGGCAGCGTTGACTGGGCCGACTGCAGTTGGCCCAGTCTTGCCAGGCAATCAAGGGCGGCGGATTGACTGTTTGCTTGCACGTCTTGCTCAAGGTAGAGGCGCAGGCGTTCCAGCAGACTGGCAGCCTCAAGCCTTGCCCAGCGCTGCCGGGCACCGATTTTTTCGGCGCGCGCCAACACGTCGTGGGCGCGTTCGAACTGGTTGCGGCGCCGGGCAATGCGGGCGGTAACCACGAATGCGCTGATCAGGCTGTCGACCGTACACACCGTCGCGATCAGGTCCAGCCGGCTTTCCAGCAGGCGTTCGGCACTTTCGATCTGCAGTTGCTCATATTGCAGACGCGCCAGTGACGGTACCGCCAGCGCAGTGAAGTAGGACTCGGCACCGGTACTGGCGATGCTCAACTCGACCGCCTGGTCCAGATACTGCCGGGCGCTATGGAATTGCAGCTGGACAAACCTGGCCATGCCGAGCAGCGCCAGCTGGTAGATCTGACTCAGTACGTTACGCGAGGACTCATCGGGCGCGTAGGCAATGTTCGGTATGGCGTAAAAAGCCTCCCAGCGATAAGCCTTGAGGTTGCAGTAGCGCAAAATATTATGGATGGCATTCATCATCCAGGGATCGGAAACCGGATCTGCTGCGCATTCGGTTGCCAGGCCAAAGGCGCCCTGGGTGTCATCGGCAAGCCCCAGTAAGCCGGCACGAATCGCTTTGCATTCCCATAGCATGATCGCCGCAGTCGGCGGGTTTTCGCGCTGGATCTCAGCCTCAATGGTGTCAAGAAAGTCATGGTGTTCCTCACTGTTGATGGTCAGCGCATGGGCCCAGGCAATGGCCAGCTTGAGTTTGATCGGGCTCTCCAGGAACGCGGCGCCGAGCTGGTTTTTCCAGGCGAGCAGGGTGGTCAGGTCGCCGCGCCTGACCAGCGCCATGGCACAGGCTTCGATCCACTCCAGCGCCTGTGGCATGTCGCCGCCGGCCAGGGCGTTCTTGACCGCCTCTTCCCAGAGTTCGTGCTGTGCAAACCAGTGGCTGGCAATGCGGTGCAATGACGCTGCCAGGCCAGGATCGCGAAGGCGCATGCGTTCGCTCAGGGCGGTACGCAACAATTGATGGTAACCGAACCAACGGCCGTGTTCGTCCAGCCGGGTGATCAGCAACTGCTGCTGCTCTAGGGATTCGAGCAGCGCCTGGGCTTGCGGGTAACCGGTCAACGCGTCACACAGGTCGCTGCACAGACGGTCCACGACCGTGGTCTTTTCGAGAAAGTCGGTCAACTGTGCCGGCAGGTTGTCGAGCCACTCGATGATCATGTTCTGCAGCAACTGACTGGCATTGAGCTGTGTCGTGCCTGGGGTGCCGAAGCCGCCGACGGTAGCGGGCGAGAGCATGGCAAGTCGCAGGGCGGCAGGCCAGCCGTGCGTGGCAGCATGCAGTTGAGCGATTTCCTTCTCCGAGTAATGGCCATCACCCAGCAAGGCTTTCGCTTCATCAACGGTAAAGCGCAGCAGCGAGGCATTGAGTTCCAGCACTTGGGCCTGTATCTGCAGGCGCACCAGGGAGAACGGCGCATCCTGTTGGGTGAGCAGCACCAGGTGCAGGTTGGCCGGTGCATGTTGCAGCAAATAGGCGAGGTGGGCGTGTACGCCGGGCTGGGTGATGTACTGGTAGTTATCGATGATCAGCACGAACTCATCGTCGAGATCGGCGATGTGGTTGAGCAAGAGATTGCGCAGGTCTTCGGCGTGCATATCGCCATGCACTTGCTGCAGCAGACTCGTCTCGTTGCTCGCCTTGAGCGCGGCCCAATACAGGTAATAGAAAAAGCGCTGCTCATCGTCGTCGGCACTGTCCAGTGACAGCCAGCCAACCGGCAATCCCTTGCTGGTCAGCGCCTGCGCCCAGGTCAGCGCCAGCGTGGTCTTGCCGAACCCTGGCGGTGCCTTGGCCAGCGTCAACAGGTGTGACTCGACTTCAGCGGCCAGCGCGGTCAGGCGCTCACGGACTATGGCGCCGCGTGGGCGAGTGCTGGGCGGAGCAATCTTGGTGGCCAGAAGCGAGGAACGGTTGTTGTCCACGGTAAATGCGCCTTTTGTGTTTCTTATTATCGAGCGGACAGGTCAATCCGCGGCTCATTGTGCTACCTGCCGGTGCAGGGTGAGGCAAGGGTGAGTGGCGGTATCGCCCGACGGAGTGATTGTCCGGGGCAGGGTCGGGTGCAAGGATGTCCTTGAACACGCGAGCCGCACACTGCTTGTGGCATCGCTCCACGATACCACCGACTCATAGAAGAGGCGCAGTATGTCCACCGTCAATTTGCAGGTCAGCCTGGGGCTGACCGGTCTCGAGTCTCCGTTGTCTGAAATGGAGTCTACGTTGCAGGCTAACGTGCGGCGTTTTGCCGAAACGGTCATGCGTCCGATTGGCGAACGGCTGGACCGCTTGAGCGCAGAACAGGTCGTCGCCCCGGAGTCGGAGCTGTGGCAGGTGTTTGCCCAGGCTGCCTCGCTGGGCTTGACCGCAGAAAGCCTGTTCAGTCTGGAGCCACAGGAACGTGGCCGGCTGCTGCCGCTGTTGTTTGAAGAGTTCGGCTGGGGCGATGCGGGGCTGGCCTGCCTGATGGGCGTGGCGATGGCGCCGTCGATGGTGCTCAATCACCTGGGGCGTCACGACCTGCTGGAGCGCTATCCCGAAGGTTCGCGGATCGGCTGCTGGGGCATCACCGAGCCGGATCATGGCAGTGACATGGTTGACTTCGGTGGCGCCTGTGCGGCACCGGGCGGGCGTTACGGGCGGCCAAACTGCGTGGTCAAACCCGATGGCGATGAACTTGTCGTGCATGGCCAGAAAGCGGCCTGGGTGTCGGCCGGCCCGATCGCTCAATTGTGCGTGCTGTGCACCGCCTATGACGATGGCAGCGGTGAAATGAAGCGCTGTGTGGTGCTGGTGCCGCTCGACATCAAGGGGGTCTCGCGCGGTAAACCGCTCGATAAACTGGGTCAGCGCACACTGCCCCAGGGCGAAATCTTTTTCGATGAAGTACGCATCCCCCGTGACCATCTGCTGGCCGCTCCCGATGAGTATGAGTTTGTCACCAATGCCGTGCTGTGCGACGGCAACGCCTTGATGGGCAGCATCTGGCTGGGATGCGCACGTGCCGCCTATGAACATGCACTGGGTTATGCCCACCAGCGCCGCCAGGGCGGCGTGGCCATTATTGAACATCAGAGCGTGCGCCAGCGGCTGTTCCATATGTTCCGCAAGCTGGAAGCGGCGCGCGCTCTGAATCACCGCGCGGTCCTGTTCAACGCCAGCGCACCTGCACCGGCGCTGCAGGGTTCGATCGCGACCAAGATCACCTCCACCCAGACCGCGTTCGAGCTTGCCAGCGATGCCATCCAGATTTTCGGCGGCAATGGCATCACCAGCGAGTATCCGGTGGAAAAGCTATTCCGTGACGCACGTCCGGCGCTGATTGCCGATGGCTGTAACGAAATGCTGGCGATCAAGGGCGGCGCGCTGTTGATCGACAACGACAAGCTGGCTTCCTGACACCGGAGTTGCAGGCGCCCGGCATTTCAGCGGGCGCTTTGTGACACGAGCCGGAATCAGTTTCTGCTACCACCCCATAACAATAAGAAGGGGATATATCGGCATGACAAGGATCAAGCGCGTATTGACCGGCTGGGCCGCAGCGGGGTTGTTGGCCGCTGCTGCCCAGGTACAATCGGCGCAAGCGATTAGCGAAGCACAGGCCTATGAGATCGCCAAGGAAGCGTATTTCTTTGCCTATCCAATCGTCACCATGGACGCGACCCGGCGTCAGGTCACCAACGTACCCGATAACCTGAGCGTTCCCATGCGGGCACCGGTCAACCAGTTCGCGCATGCCCGCGCGTACCCCAAGGCCGATACGCGGGATGTGGTACGGCTTAATTTCGACACCCTGTATTCGCCTGCCTGGCTTGATGTGGCCCGCGAGCCGGTGATCCTCTCGGTGCCCGGTGCGAGCAAACGGCTTTACCTGTTGCCGATGCTGGATATGTGGACTGAAGTCTTCGCTGTGGTCGGTACCCGCACCCTCGGCGAGCGGGCTGCCAATTTCGCCATCGTCGCGCCAGGCTGGAACGGTACGTTGCCGCCGGGTGTAGAGAAGATTGTGGCGCCCACTTCCAGTGTCTGGATTCTGGGACGCACCCAGACCAATGGCCCGGCCGATTATGCCGCGGTGCACGCACTGCAGGACGGCTACACCCTGACGCCGCTTAGCCGATGGGGCAAATCTGGCGCCGCGATGCCGGCTCAGGCGGTCGATCCGGCGGTTGATGACAAGACACCGCCGGTGCGTCAGGTGATGGCGCTGGACGGCGTCGCCATGCTCGGGCGTCTGGCTACCTTGATGCAGGCCTATCCAGCGCACGCCAGCGACTACCCGATGCTTTTGCGTCTGCAGCAGATTGGCCTGCAAGCGGGTGAGCCATTTTCGAGCGCCACGCTTAGCCCAGCACGTATCGAGACCCTCAATACCGCTGCCAGAGATGCGCAGGCCGAAATGATCGCGGCGTTCAAGCAAGGCTTGGGTACCCGTATCAACGGCTGGAGTTATTCCCTGGAAGGCGTAGGCACCTACGGTACCGCCTACAGGAAACGTGCGATTGCCAGCATGGTCGGCCTGGGTATCAACCTGGTGGAAGACACCGTCTCGCCAAGTTCCTTCACCGACGGTGACGGCCAGCCGTATAGCGGCGCGAACCGCTATGTGCTGCATTTCGACAAGCACCAGTTGCCGCCAGTGGACGCATTCTGGTCGGTGACGCTGTACGACAACGACGGTTTTCAAGTGGCCAACCCGATCAATCGCTTTGCTGTCGGTGATCGCGACCCGCTGAAGTACAACCCGGACGGTTCGCTCGACCTGGTCATCCAGCACAGCGCTCCGGGCGCAGAAAAGGCCGCCAACTGGCTACCCGCGCCAGCCGGTGCTTTCAACCTGGCGATGCGTCTGTACTCGCCGCAGCCTGCGGTGCGTGACGGTAGCTGGGTGCCTCCGGCGGTAAAACGGCTGGAATGATCCTGAGCGCTGCACACCTTTATTTGCTGTTGACGTAAAGAAGAAAGTACGGAGAAAAAACAATGAATATCCGCTCTTCACTCACCACATGGCGCACGTTGACCCGTGCCGCTCTCGGCACGGCGATCTTGGCATTGCTCTGGCCCGTATCGGCCTCGGCGCAGGAGATCTCCGAGCAGGAAGCCTACGAGATTGCCAAAGAGGCGTATGTCTATGCCTTTCCGTTCATGCTGCAGTACACCACCCAGATGCAGCTGACCAACGTCGCCGAGCCAACCGGGCGTCTGGGCCAGGCGCCGTTCAACCAGTTCAGCCATGCCAGTGCCTTTGCGCCAGCAGACTTCAAGGTGGTCGTGCGGCCCAACGTCGATACGCTGTACTCAATGGCCAACCTTGACCTTGAGGCGCAGCCGCTGGTGTTGACGGTCCCGGCAACCGACCGCTACTTCATGCTGACTTTGCAGAGTCTGTGGACCGATGTGTTCGCCGTACCCGGCACGCGTACCACCGGAGCCAATACCCAGCGCGAATTTCTGCTGGTCGGGCCGCGCTGGCAGGGGCAGGCCCCGGAGGGCCTGGAGATCATTCGCAGCCCGACGCGCATCGCGGTGGTCGGCGGTCGCACCCAGACCAATGGGGTGGCCGACTTTGAGAACGTTCACAAGATCCAGCAGGGCTACAAAGTCGTGCCACTGTCCGCCTGGGGCAAGGGCGACTACGTTGCGCCCAAACACAGGGTCGACCCGGCCATTGATATGACCACCCGGCCGCGTGTGCAGATCGAAAACATGCCGCCGGAGGTGTTCTTCGCGCGCTTTGCCGATCTGCTCAAAGACAACCCGCCAGGGTCGCTTGATTATCCGATGCTCCATCGTCTGGAACGCGTGGGCTTGCAGGCTGGCAAGGCATTCGACCTCAACGCGGCGGCACCGGCGATTCAACAAGCGTTCAGCCGTGCCACGGCCGATGGCAAGTTGTTGGTCCAGACGCTCGGGCACAAGGCGGCAGGGGCAGGGGGCCAGGGTTGGACTTACACCCTGAGCGGCGGTGCCTATGGCGCCAACTACCGGGAAAGGGCTGCGGTGGCTTATTACGCACTGGGCTTGAACCTGCCCCAGGACGCGGTCTATCCGTCGCTGACGGTGGACAGTGACGGTCGGCCGCTGGACGGCAGTCAGCGCTACGTTTTGCACCTGAGCAAAGCGCAACTGCCGCCGGTCCATGCCTTCTGGTCGCTGACTGCCTATGACGCCGAGGGCTACTTCATGCCCAATGCGCTAAAGCGCCAGGCCCTGGGGGATCGCGACAAGCTGGTGATGAACGCTGACGGCTCCCTTGACCTGTACATCCAGGCCGACTCACCCGGCGCCGGCAAAGAAGCGAACTGGTTACCGGTGTCGGGGGCCGCGTTCACCTTGATGCTGCGCCTGTACTGGCCGCGCAGCGAAGTGCTTGCCGGTACCTGGGCACCGCCAGCGGTGCAACGCCTGAACTGACCAACGCAATTGCGCCCCACACGAGGTGACTGCACCCGTGCGGGGCGTTTTGCAGATTGACGGCAAACGGGCAGAGAAACCGGAGGTCTGAAGTGGAAGTACATAACGACAAGCTGCTGGTATCGACCAAGCTCGTCCCCCCCCGCATCGGCACCCTGTCGATCCCCCGGGAAAAGCTGGTTGAGCAATTGCAGCAGCTCGAGCGTTGCACCGTCGGCCTGGTTGTAGGCAGCCCGGGTTTTGGCAAGACTACGCTGCTGGTGCAGTGGCGCCAGACCATGATGCGTGCGGGAGCGGAAGTGGCCTGGCTGTCGCTCAGTGCCGACGACAAATACCTGTCTACCTTCTTTGTTTACTTGCGCGGCGCATTGCAACGGCTTGGCGTGACAATTGATCTGGGTACCCCGCTGGAAGGCGCCAGCAGCGAATCGATCGATGATGTCGTAGCGGCGATAGTGGAGGGCGCCAGCAGCATCAACAAAGAACTGTTCCTGGTGCTTGACGACTACCAGCATGTTGGCGATCCACGCTCGCACCGGCTGATGCAAAAGCTGCTCGATCACAGTCCGGCCAATCTGCATTTTGTCATCGCGGCTCGCGTGCAACCACCCTTGAGCCTCAGCCGCTTGCGTTTAATGGGGCAAGTGGTGGAGCCCGACTGCGCCGGCTTGCCCTTTGAACCAGGTGAAACGCGGGCCTTCCTGGAAAGAAACCTGGTCGCCCTGAAGCTCAATGAGGAAGAGATCCACTTGCTCCATGAGCTGACCAGCGGTTGGCCAGCCACACTGCAGCTGATCGTCATTCTGTTGCGCAACCACCCGGACGCCCGTGCAACGCTGCGCGAACTGGGTTGGCGCTCCGATGACCTGCAGAGTTACCTGGCCGAAGATGTGATGGCCCATCTTCCACCGCAAGTGGTGGACTTCATGGAGTCGATCAGCATTTGCCGGCGCTTCAGCGCGTCGCTGGCCGAGGCGGTCACGGGCGATGGCACAGCGCAAAAGCTGCTCAAAAGACTCGAGGAAGAGAACCTGCTGATCTTTCGCGTCGAAGCGGATGATCGCTTGCCCTGGTACCGCTTCCATCCGTTGTTCAACGAATTTCTTTCCACCCGTCTGTTGCAGCGCAGCAAGCAGGACATCGCCCAGTTGCATCAGCGTGCCGCGCGCTGGTTCGCCGAACGCAATCTGTTGGCTGAAGCGGTGCGCCACGCCACGTTAGGCGCCGACCTGCGATTTGCCATTGCCGTGATCGAGCGTTCGGCACCGACCAGCTGGAGCCTGGATCAACTGAGCCCGATGCTGCGCCTGCTGGATCGGCTGCCACAGAATGTACTGTTCTCCCACCCGCGCCTGTTCTTCATCGGCTGCCTGGCCTACGCCTTGACCGCAAGGCCGGTGAAAGCGCAAGCGTGGTTGACACAGTTTCAACGCAGCGGCGTCGCCCGGGGTGACGATGTGGAGTTTCGTCTGCCGCTGATTCAAGCGGCAATTCTGGTACAGCAGGACAATACCGAGCCGGTCATTGAGTTGCTCAGAAGGTTCCGGCCCCTGGCCGATGACTACTCTGTCATGCGCTATGGTCCGCCGGCTTTGCTGGCGCTTGCCTACTCTGCGGCTGGCAGGCACAGCGACGCGTTGCGCAGCCTTGACGAGAATCCGGTACCGGAGGCCGATCGCGATGACGAAATGGCCCTGCTGGCCGAAGGCACACGAGGGTTGTGCAGCCTGATGGCAGGGCGTATGGGCGATGCCGAGCGCTTGGGGGCGGCACTGTTGACGCGGGCCGTGGCGGTGCATGGACACCGTTCGGCCAGTGCGTATGTCGGCGCGGCCATGCTTGCAGAAGTCTATTGCGAACTCAATCGTATCGATGAAGCGCGCGAGATTCTGGCCAACCGCAACGGCCTGCTGCAGTGGACCATGCCCGACTCGATGATGCGCGCCAGTATTTGCCGGGCACGGCTGGATCTGCTGCAGGAATCGCCTGCGGCGGCACAAGCCTTTCTGGAACGACAAGGGCGGCACTTCTGCAGTATCGGCCTGGATCGGCCCTTGGTGCATTGCCTTGCTGAGCAGGTGCGTATTGCCGTGCTCGACAATGACCTGAGCAGCGCTCAGGCCCACGTCTGCCGGCTTGAAGGGCTGGGTCAGGCGTACCCGGACGCGGCCGGCTTTCGCGCCGAAATACCGGCAATGGTCGCCCTCGCCAAGGCGCGGTTGCTGTTGGCCAGCAATGCTCCCGGACAAGCGCTGGAACAATTGGAGCGGGTGGGAGACTACGCGCAGAAATATCTGCGAGGACAGCTGGGGGTGACCACCCAGCTGTTGATGGCTATCGCCCAGGCCAACCTTGAGCAGCAGCAGGCGGCCGACCATCTGCTCACCAAGGCACTTGAAACCGGAAACCGCCTTGGGCTGGTGCGTACCTTTCTCGATGAGGGTGCGCCGTTGAGCAAATTGTTGGCGACGTTGGTACTTGCGGATGCGCCGGACAGTTCACTCAGGGGGTATCTGACGGGGCTGTTGTCCGGCTTTGGCTACGGTGAAGACGGGACGGTTGCGGGCACCAAGGCTGACGCGGCGGCGCAGTCGCGGTTGACCCCGCGGGAACTGGCGATTCTGCAGTTGATCGGACAGGCCATGAGCAACAAGCGAGTGGCGCTGACACTGAACATTTCCCTGGAAACGGTGAAATGGAATCTGAAGAACATTTACTACAAGGCAAGTGTGTCCAGTCGCTATGACGCCGTGTCCTGGGCGCGCCGCCGTGCTTTGCTGCCGTGAGTACGGCACCGCAGAGCAACCCGACATCGCCGTTGCGTGGACGGCAATGACCGGGTAGCTCGCCAGCTCGCAGCCATTGCAGCTTAGGGACAGCAGTGCAGGTTGCCGCCCCCTTTTTTCGGGGAGGTGCCGGGCCGTCAGCAGCGGCGGACATTTTCCCCCCCGCCGTGAGGGGGCGTGTAGCTCAGGTGCTTTTCCTTATCGTGATGTCCATCCAGCCGGTAGCCACCGGCGCATAGCTACTGTGTCGAGGAGAAACGCCATGATTGCACGCACCCTGTTTGCTCATGAACATGAGGCATTTCGCAGCACCGTGCGGCGCTTCCTGATCGAAGAATGCATGCCACACCGCGAACAGTGGGAAGAGGAGCACCTGGTTCCTCGCGCGATCTGGCGGCGCTCCGGCGAACTGGGTCTGCTCAATGCCACCACCCCCGAGGAATATGGTGGCCTGGGCTTGAACCGGCTGTTCTCGATGATCACCAACGAGGAGATTTACCGCGCCGGGCTTTCTTCGGGCCTGATCGGTTTTGGCGTCCATGACATTGTCGCCGGCTACTTGAACAACTTCGGTACCGAGCAGCAGAAGCAGCAGTGGTTGCCCGCAATGGCCGCAGGCACCGCCATCGGTGCGGTGGCGATGACCGAGCCCGATACCGGCTCCGACCTGCAGGCGATCAAGACCCGCGCCATGCTGGAGGGTGACGAGTATGTGCTCAATGGCTCGAAAACCTTCATCTCCAATGGTACCCACTGCGATTTTGTAGTGGTCGTGGCCAAGACGGCCAGCACCGGTAAAGGGGCTCAGGACACGTCGCTGATCATCGTCGAAAACGGCCGTGCGGGCTTCAGCAAATCCAGCCCGCTGCGCAAGGTGGGATTGCATGCCCAGGACACCACCACGCTGTTTTTCGACAACGTGCGCGTACCGAAGCAAAACCTGCTCGGGGGCGTGCCGGGGCAAGGCTTTATCCAGCTGATGAAAGAGTTGCCCTGGGAACGTCTGAACATTGCCATCAGCAGTATTGCCGGCGCCCAGGCAGTGCTCGAACACACCCTGGAATACACCAAAAGTCGCACGGTGTTCGGCAAGCCGATCTTCGACTTCCAGAACAGCCGCTTCAAGCTCGCCGAGCTCAAGGTGCAGATCACCGTCGGCCAGACCTGTGTCGACCGTTGCATGGAACTGTGCCTGCAACAGGCGTTGACCCCCGAAGCGGCAGCGGCGGCCAAGCTGTGGTGCTCGGACCTGTACTCAAGGGTGGTCGACCAGTGCCTGCAGCTGCATGGCGGTAACGGCTACATGCTCGAATACCCGGTGGCACGTCACTACCTCGATCACCGCGTGCTGCGTATTGCCGGTGGCGCCAACGACATCATGAAAGAGCTGGTCGGGCGCACGCTCTGATCACACCCAACGCCTCGTACAGCCTGCTTAAACAACCAATCCCTATCGGGAGGAGATCTATCGTGTCAGAAGAACTTCGCTTTGACGGCAAAGTTGCCATCGTTACCGGTGCCGGTAACGGTCTTGGCCGTGCCTACGCCCTGTTGCTGGGCGCCCGCGGTGCCAAGGTGGTGGTCAACGACCTCGGGGTAAACCTTCAGGGCCTGGGCGTGTCGAGCGCCGCTGCCGATGCCGTGGTCGCTGAAATCCAGGCCGCCGGTGGTCAGGCGGTGGCCGATTACCACTCGGTGACCGAAGGCGAGAAGATCGTCCAGGCGGCGCTGGAAGCGTTCGGCACGGTCGATATCCTGGTCAACAACGCCGGCATCCTGCGCGACGTTTCGTTCGCCAAGATGACCGAAGAGCAGTGGGACCTGATCCAGCAAGTGCACGTCAAGGGCGCGTTCAAACTGACCCATGCGGCATGGCCGATCATGCGGGAAAAAGGCTATGGGCGGATCATCATGACCGCCTCCGGTGCCGGCATCTACGGCAACTTCGGTCAGTGCAACTATTCGGCGGCCAAATCCGGCTTGATCGGTCTGGCCAAGTCGCTGGCGTTTGAAGGCGCATCGAAAAATATCCGTGTCAACACCATCGCCCCGGTCGCCGCTTCCCGTCTGGTGGTTGCCAGCGGCATCCTGCCCGAAGATGTGCATGCCAAGCTGGCTTCCGAGCATGTCGCGCCGCTGGTGGGCTGGTTGTGTCACGAAGACTGCCCGGAAAACGGTGGCGTGTTCGAAGTGGGTGGCGGTTTCCACGCCAAGTTCCGCTGGGAACGTTCCCAGGGCCGGGTATTGCACACCGACACCCTGAGCCCGGAACTGGTGCGCGAAAACTGGGAGCGTATTACCCGCTTCGACGAACACAGCGTCCATCACAACAATGGCGGTGAAGGTTTTGTCGAACTGTTTGCACGGCTCGATTCGCCAGCCAAAGGCGGCAATCAGTTCGTCGACATGCAAGTGGCAAGCAATGCCGTGTCCACCCTGGAAACCGAATACACCCAGAACGATGCGGCACTCTACGCTTTGGCCGTCGGCGCCGCCAAAGACCCGCTGGACCGGACCGAGCTGCTTTACGTCAATGAATTCAACGATGAATTCCGGGTGCTGCCGACCATGGCCGTGCTGCCGGCGACACAGGTCTTCCTGCAGGCGATCAAATCTGGCAAGCCTACCCTTGAAGGCCTGGAGCTGCCGTTTGCCAAGGGGCTGCACGGCGAGCAGTACACCGAGATGTACCGTCCGCTGCCACCGGCGGCCAAGCTCAAGCACTCCATGCGCCTGAAGCAGGCCATCGACAAGGGCAAGAACTCGGTATCGATCCTGGCGGTCGAGACCACTGACGAAAACGGCGTGCCGCTGTTCTACAACGAGATCACCAGCTTCTACGGTGGTGTTCCGGGTGCCGGCCTGGAGAAAGTCCCGAGCGCGCCGATTGCGCCGCTGCCCGAGCGCCCGGCGGATGCCGTGGTGGCCGAGCAGACCGATAACAACCAGGCCTTGCTGTACCGCCTGTGCGGCGACTGGAACCCGATGCACATCGATCCGGACTATGCCAATGCCGCTGGCTACGACAAGCCATTCCTGCACGGTCTGTGCACTTTCGGCTACGCCGGGCGCCATGTCATCAAGGCGTTTTGCAATAACGATTCACGCTTGTTCAAGAGCATCCGTGTGCGCTTCGCCGCCATTGTAATGCCGGGTGACACCCTGGAAACCCGCATGTGGCGTGAAACTTCCAACCGGATCGTGTTCGAGATGCGTGCAGTGGAGCGAGATGTCGCCGTGCTCAAGGGCGGTGTGGTGGAGATCTTCGACAAGGTTCCTGCCTGAGCAACAGGGCAGGAGCGCCGTGGACCGCGGTAAGCCGGTCCACGATTGCAACGACGCTGCCGCGTTTGCCTTGGGCGGGGGCGGCAGATCGCTGTAACAGGAGAAGCACAACCATGAATCGTCGCGTTAATGTAATTGGCGTCGGGATGACGGCCTTCACCGCGCCAGGTGCCGGTGGCCGTTACTTCGACATGACTGCCGAAGCCGCCCGGCAGGCGTTGCAGGACGCCGGAATCGCGTACCGCAAGGTCGAAGCGGCCTATGCAGGTTTTGTTTACGGTGATTCTCTTTCCGGCCAGCGTAGTGTTGCTGAGCTGGGGCTCACTGGAATCCCGATCATCAATGTCAGCAACCATGCCTGCAGTGGCTCGACGGCACTTTATCTGGCGCGCCAGGCGATTGAGCATGGCGTGGCCGAGTGCGTGCTGGCGCTTGGCTTTGAAGCGCCGCTGCCCGAGCGTGCCGCGCACCGCTGGCTGGACCCGGAGTCCCCCGTGGCCCGCCATGTCCAGCGGGTACGAAGCGGCTACCCGGATGAGGTGCCGATTGCCACACGGTTGTTTGCCCAGGCCGCGAACGAATACATTCAGCGTTACGGCGCACGCAAGGAAACTTTCGCGATGATCGCGGTGAAATCCCGTGAACACGCCCAACGTAATCCCCATGCCTTGTTTCGGCATCCGTTGAGTCTGGAGCAGGTGCTGGCGGACGACCATTGCAGCCCGTTGAGTCGCCTGCAGTGCTGTTTACCAGCCTGCGGCGCGGCGGCGGTGCTGCTGTGTTCCGATGACTTTGCGCACAAACATGGCCTGACCCGCCCGGTGTATATCGCCGCGCAGACGATGACCACCGAACAGTCTGACCGTTTCGAGCCAGACTCGGCCACCGCAGCGCTGGGCTACAACCTTGATGTTGACGCAGCAAGCAATGTCTATGAGCAGTCCGGCATCGGCCCACAGGAAGTGGATGTCTGCGAGCTGCATGACTGCTCTACCGCCAGCGAGCTATTGCTCTACGAAGCGCTCGGTTTTTGCCGCGAAGGGGATGCCGAGAAGCTCATCGAAGATGGCGACAATACCTATGGTGGCAACCGGGTGATCAACCCCTCGGGTGGCCTGTTGTCCATGGGCCATCCGTTCGGCGCGACCGGCCTTGCCCAGTGTGCCGAACTGGTCTGGCACCTGCGCGGTACGGCAGGACAGCGCCAGGTCGCCAATGCGCGCATCGCCCTGCAGCACAACCGCAGCATTGGCGGTGCCTGTGTGGTGACCCTTTATCGCCGCGATTGAGCCTGAGCAGAGGTAAAACCCATGTTGCCGGCGTCGGCATGATTCAGTTCGACAAGCCGGGTGCGAGCCGTTCGAACCGCTGTTTATGAGGCAAACCGCTATGAAGCTTTCGTTTTCCCTGTTCCCCCGCATCGCCGGTGTGTTTGCCCTGGCGTACGGCATGGCATTCTGTACTGCAGCGGGCGCCGTTGCGCTGGCGCCGGAGGAGGCGCGGGCGATTGCCAGGGACGCCTACATCTATGGCTTCCCGCTGGTCGATAACTACCGTGTTCAGCATGCCTACTTCGAAGACCGCAGCAACAAGGAATTCAAGGGGCCGTGGAACCAGGTGCACAATGAGGCGCGGGTTTATACCCCGAACGACAAGGCAATCCAGACCGCCAATTCGGATACACCGTACTCTTTCATCGGTGCCGACCTGCGTGCCGAACCGCTGGTGCTAAGCATGCCTGCGGTGGACGAGGGGCGCTATTACACCGCGCAGCTGGTCGACGCCTACACGCACAACTTCGCTTACATCGGAACCCGCACCACCGGCAATGCTGCGGGTAATTACCTGCTGGCCGGGCCTGACTGGAAGGGCGAAACACCGGCCGGTATCAAGGCGGTGTTTCGTTCAGAGACCCAGTTCGCCTACGTTTTCTACCGCACGCAACTGTTTGATGCGCAGGATATCGATAACGTCAAACGCATTCAGGCGGGCTACAAGGTGCAGCCGTTATCGGCATTTACCGGCCAACCGGCTCCGCCTGCGCCTGCCGCAATCGACTTCCTCGAACCGCTCGACGCCGGGCAGGTGCGTAGCTCGCCAGCTTTTTTCAACCAGTTGAATTTTATCCTGCAGTTTTGCCCGACTCATCCGTCCGAGCAGGCGTTGCGCCAGCGCTTCGCCAGGCTCGGCATTGTTCCGGGGCAGCGCTTCGATGACCAGGCGCTGGCGCCGCAGATTCGCCAGGCGGTTGTCCAGGGCATCGCCGATGCCTGGCAGGCCAGTGCGCAGCTGGACACGCAGATCGCCAGCGGAGAACTGACCAGCGGCGACCTGCTCGGCGACAGGGTGTCGCTGAACAACAACTACCTGTACCGCATGCGTGGCACAGCGCTGGGCATCTATGGCAACTCCAAGGAGGAGGCAATCTATCCTTCGTATTTCCACAGTGCCGACGGACAGCGGCTCAACGGTGCCGGTAACCAGTATGTTCTGCGTTTTGCCCCCGGCCAGTTACCGCCGGTCAACGCCTTCTGGTCACTGACGCTGTATCAACTGCCCTCGCTGCTGTTGGTGGACAACCCGATCAACCGCTACCTGGTCAACTCGTCGATGCTCGAAGACCTCAAGCGTGACGCCGATGGTGGCCTGACGCTGTACATCCAGCACGACTCGCCAGGCAAGGGCAAACAAAGCAACTGGCTGCCGGCCCCCGCCGGCCCGTTCGTAGTGGTCGGCCGGTTGTACTGGCCCAAGTCCGAGGCGCTCGATGGCTCATGGAAAAAGCCAGCACTGCTTAAAACTGGCAGCAGCGAGCCGGTGGCCAAAGTCCAACAACAATAACCAGAACGAGGAACGTTCATGCTCAAGCCCATCATCAAGATTGCCGCCGTCACCACGGCGCTGACCGCCCATGCCATGCTGCAGGCGCAAACACCGGTCAAGAACACGGTGACCGTCGACAATTTCGCCCGTGCCGAGTCCACCCGGTTTTTTTCCACGGTGGTGAGCAGGGGCGGCTTTGGCCAGTTCACCCACAACCGTCAACTGGTGCCCATCGAAATGCAGCCGGTGGTGCGCCTCAACCGCGACACCTTATATTCCTCGGCAGTTTTCGACCTTGACGCCGGCCCGGTTACCGTCACCTTGCCCGACAGCGGCGGCCGCTATTTCTCGATGATCGCGATCAATGAGCATGAGAACACCCCGGGCGTGGTGTACAAGGCCGGCAGCTACACCTACAGCAAGCAGGACGTTGGCTCGCGCTATGTGGTGCTGGGCGTGCGCACCATGGTCAATCCCAATGATGCCAAGGACGTTCAGGCCGCTCATGCCTTGCAGGACGCCATCAAGGTTCGCCAGGAGGGTGGCGCGGGGAAATTCGAGATGCCGGCCTGGGACCCGGCCAGCCAGGACAAAGTGCGTGCCGCGCTACTGGCGCTGGCAGCCACCGTGCCCGACTCGCGAGGCATGTTCGGACGCCAGGACCAGGTCGATCCGGTCCGCCACCTGCTCGGTAGCGCCGCAGCCTGGGGT
This sequence comes from Pseudomonas putida, assembly GCF_028682475.1. GTDB lineage: Bacteria > Pseudomonadota > Gammaproteobacteria > Pseudomonadales > Pseudomonadaceae > Aquipseudomonas > Aquipseudomonas putida_AG. Next base: position 1,839 of record NZ_JANHLE010000043.1, on the reverse strand, counting down.
GGTAACCCGGAAAAGGATGCGCTGTACCTGAACATCACCCCGGCGCAAAACGACGGCTCGGTGGTACACCGCTTCAAGGTCAAGGATGTCCCGGTCAATGCCTTCTGGTCGGTGAGTGTCTACAACGGCGCCGGTTACTTCGAGAAAAACCCCTACAACGCCTATACCCTGAACAACCTGACTGCCGAAAAAGACCGCGACGGTGCGGTCACCGTCCAGTTCGGTGGCTGTGACGGCAAGATCGCCAATTGCCTGCCAACCCTGCCGGGCTGGAACTACATGGTCAGGTTGTACCAGCCTGGCGAGGCGATTCTGTCTGGCACCTGGCACTTCCCTGAGGCAACGCCGATCCGTTGACCCTACCTGGCCGACGGCGTCGGCCCCCGCATCGCGCCCTGAGGAGATTCCATGATTCCGCGTATTCTGTTCGATCATGAACTTGAAGCATTCCGTAGTACCGTGCGCCGCTTTCTGGCTGAAGCGTGCATGCCGTTTCATGAGCAATGGGAGCAGGACCATTGTGTGCCCCGTAGTTTCTGGCGCCGCGCTGGCGAGTTGGGCCTGCTCAATGCCACAACCCCGCAGGACCTGGGTGGCCTGGGGCTGGATCGGCGTTTTTCGATGGTCGTTTACGAAGAGATCGCCCGGGTCAACGCCAGTGGCTTGAATGGTTTTTCCGTGCATGACATATGCGCCGGTTACCTGATCAATTTCGCCACGTCAGCACAGCAACAGCACTGGTTACCGAAAATGGCCAGCGGCCAAGCCATCGCCGCAGTGGCGATGACCGAGCCTGATACCGGCTCCGATCTGCAGGCGATCAAGACCCGCGCCGTGCTCGATGGCGATGAGTACATAATCAATGGCGCCAAGACATTCATTTCCAACGGCACCAACAGTGACCTCATCGTGGTGGTGGCCAAGACCGGCAACAGCGGCAAGGGCTCCCAGGACATTTCCCTGATACTGGTCGAGGCCGAACGTGCTGGCGTCAGCAAATCCAGGCCGTTGAAGAAGGTCGGGCTGCACGCACAAGACACCACCATGGTGTTCTTCGAGGATGTACGCGTCCCCAAAGACAACATCCTCGGAGGCGTGCCAGGCTTGGGTTTCGTTCAACTGATGAAAGAGCTGGCCTGGGAGCGTCTGGCTATTGCCATCTTCAGTATCAGCGGCGCTCAAGCTGTGCTCGACCACACCATCGACTACACCCGCGGTCGCAGCGTGTTCGGCAAGCCGATCATCGACTTCCAGAATTCGCGTTTCAGGCTGGCCGAACTCAAAACCGAGATAACCCTCGGCCAGGCCTATGTCGATCGTTGCATGCAGTTGTGTTTGACGCATGAACTGAGCAGTGAGGCCGCTGCTGCCGCCAAGCTATTTTGCTCGGAGCTGTACAGCAAGGTCGTCGACCAGTGCCTGCAGCTGCACGGTGGCAATGGTTACATGCTCGAGTACCCAGTGGCCCGGCATTACCTGGACAGTCGAGTGTGCCGGATTTACGGAGGCGCCAACGAGATTATGCTCGAACTGGTGGCCCGTACGCTGTAAGGCCGTTGTCGGTGGGAGCGGGCTTGCCCCGCGATACGATTTGGCTGACAGGACGCAATCGCGGGGCAAGCCCGCTCCCACAGAAGCCTCCTCCCACAGATGGTGGCCTGTAAAGCAGGTCCAATAAAAAACCCCGCCAATTGGCGGGGTTTTTTCATGCTAAGTCAGCTTACGCTTGAACAACCGCAATCTTGGCGTTCGCAGCGGCTTCACGGAACTCGGCGATCTGGTCGAAGCTCAGGTAGCGGTAAACGTCGGCAGCCATGCTATCGATGTTCTTCGCGTACG
>NZ_JANHLE010000042.1 GCF_028682475.1 Pseudomonas putida | reverse complement strand
ACCGAACGAGAACGCCTGGTTGGCGTTGGACGCGTTCAGCGTGCCGGCACCGGTCAGTGCGTTGTCGAAGCTGAAGGCGCCGCTGGTCAGGGTGTTGACGATGCCGCCCGCGGCAATATCGACCCCGCCGGTGCCCAGGTTGTCGGTGCTGGTGGTGGCGTTATTAGCCACCGCCAAGGTACCCGTACCGGTCACCTTCCACTGCCCTGTGTAGGCCGCATTGGCGCCGCTGATCGTGGCCTGCGCCCCGCTCACCGTGGTCGTGCCTGCACCGGCCAGGAGGTTATCGAAGGTGCTGGCCGAGGCTAACGCCAACTCCAGCCCGGTCGTCGCACTGCCCGCTGCGGTGTTGATGTTCACCGTGCCGGTGCCAACGCCATCGGCATCGGTAATTTTCAACACGCCACCCGATACGCTGGTACCGCCACTGTAGGTGTTGGCACTGCTCAGCACCAGGGTACCGACATTGGCCTTGCTCAACATACCCGTGCCGCTGGCGATACCCGTCAGCAACAGTGTGCTGCCAGCGTTGACATCCAGGGTACCTCCGCCCGCACTCAGGGTGATCGCACGCGATGAGGTCAGCGATGCCGTGGTTGCCAATACCCCTCCATCGAAACTCAGCGCGCCCGAGGCCGCACCGAGGCTGGCATCGCTGGACACCTGAACCTTACCGCCATTGATCGCGGTACCACCGCTGTAAGTGTTTACACCGGCGAGCAGCAACGTGCCGGCATCGGCCTTGGTCAGTTTGCCCGCGCCATCGACCACACTATTGATTGTCAGTGTCTTGCCGCTGTCGACATCGAACGTGCCGCCCATGGCATTTAGCGTCGTCGCGCGCGTCGTGGTGAATGATCCCGTGCTTTCCAGCGCTCCACCATCGAACGTCAACGTGCCCGAGGCCGCACCGAGGTTGGCGTCACTGGACACCTGCACCTTACCGGCATTGATCGCGGTACCACCGCTGTAGGTGTTTACCCCCGCGAGCAGCAACGTGCCAGCATCGGTCTTGGTCAGTTTGCCCAGGCCACCGACCGCACCGTTGATTGTCAGTGTTTTGCCGCTGTCGACATTGAACGTGCCGCCCTTGCTATTGAGCGTCGTCGTGCGCGCCGTGGCGAACGACTCGGAGGCTTCCAGCACGCCGCCATCGAAACTCAGCGCACCGCTCAGCGCACCGAGGTTGGCGTCGCTGGACAGGCTCAGTGTGCCGCCATTGATTGCCGTGCCACCGCTGTAGGTATTGGCCCCCGTCAGCACCAACTTGCCCAGATCGGTCTTGGTGACGCGGGTACTGCCCTTCAGGATCGAACCTATCGACGCGGTGAAACCGGCACCCACCTCCGAACCATCACCGACGCGGATCGTCGTGCTACCCGACCCGGAGGCTGTCTCGACCAGGTTGATCTCATCGCCGCTGAGCGAATAGCCATCAACCCCGAACTGTATCCCGGCCGTGGAAATATCGCCAAAGCTCTTGTCCACCGTCACCGTGCCGCTCGAACCCTGGAAAATCACGAACGAAGTCGGCGTATAGGTAGAGTTGATCGAACTGCTTGGGTCGCCCCAGGTGCTACGCGCCACATTCCGACTCCAGACACCGGAGCCGCCGTCGGCGATACCATTGTTGTATTTGCTCGGGTCGCTGCCGTCCCAGATCGCCGTGAGAATACCAGTGGTATTGATCAGGTTGATCTGTCCGGGGACTCCGGTCTGCAGGGCCACCGTTGTCGACGAAGGCAGGGTGCCAAGCGCCAGGCCGTTGTTGGTCAAGGCGCCGGTATAGCTGAAAATGCGGTAAATACCCGGATCGAACGTGCCGCCCACCGGGGTAGCCACGTCAAGACGACCGTCCAGGGTCAGGTTGCCGTTGACATCGGTCCGGCTGTTCTGCGACACGCCATTGAGCGTACCGAAGGTGTAATGCAGGACCGAAGTGGCATTGAGCCCAAGATTGCCATTGATGGTCAGCGTGCCACCCGTGCCATCGGCACTGCCCGGCGCCAGGATGCCATCATTGGCGATGTTGACATTGCCGCCGATCACTCCGGTGCCGCCCAGGGTCGCCCCCGCAGCCACGCTGGTGGCACCTGTCGCGGCCGATTGGTCACCATTGACGAAGAGCCTGCCCCTCGACACCGTGGTCGTACCTTTATAGCTGTTGGTGCCACTCAGAAGCGTGTCGCCCAAGCCGTTTTGCTGCAGGCCGCCGGTACCGGAAATGGCGCCGCCATGGCTATGGGTAGAACCGAAATTGAAGGCCAGTGCGGAATTGTTGACGATATCGCCAACGATCATGCCCCTCGTGCCGCCATCACCCAGCTGCAGCGTGCCGGCATTGATGGTGGTGCCGCCGGTATAGGTATGGTCGTTGTTCACCACCAGGGTGCCGCTGCCGTTCTGCTGCAGGGCGCCGCTGCCCGACACCACGCCGGCAAAGGTGAAGACGTCACTGCGGTTGAACGCAAGGTTGCTGTTGTTGGTGATATCGCCGGCTACCGACCCCGTGGTACCGCCATTACCAATCTGCAGCGTGCCGGCGTTGATGGTGGTGCCACCGGTGTGGGTATTGGCGCCTGCCAGCACGGTGATACCGCTGCCGTTCTGCTCCACGGCGCCGGCGCCGGATATCCCGCCAGCATACACGTAGGTATCGCTGCGATTAAATTGCAACTTGGTCTGCGCGGCCATCTGTACGGGCACCGCGCCGAGGGTACCGCGCGTGCCACCATCGCCGACCTGCACCGTCCCGCCAAATATCCGCAGTGCATCGCTGCCGGTGTAGGCCGTGTTAGCCAGCACCAGCTTGCCGGCGTCGTTCTTGCTGAGGCCCTTCGAGGGTCGATAACCGCCGACGGATTGAATAGCACCGGTCAGCGTCAGGGTAGTTCCAGCGTTGGTAAATATGTTGAGGGATTGCGCCGAAGACCCATAGAACGAGGTCATCCCGTAGTTGATCGTGTTTGCCAGGGTCATATCGGCAGTGGTTCGCAGATAGCCACCACCACCGTAAACGGTATCGTTCGCCTGGCCGGTGATGGCGCCGGTACCCAGTGCGCTCGCAGAATTGATTACGACCCAGCCACCGTCGGTAATGAGGGTTCCACCGGTGTAGGTGTTCGCGCCGTTGACCGTCGTGGTACCGGTATGAAACCACAACCGACCAGGCCCGGAGATCGTGCCATTGAGGGTGCCTCCAGCGCCGTACACGAGACCGCCTCCAGCGGCGAGTACGATGTCACGGCCAAGCGTAGCGCCAGTTTGCAAGGCGCCGCCATCGAAGGTCAGATTCGCCGACAGGTCGCCAAGGTTACTATCGCTCGAAATCCGCAGGTTGCCACCTCGCAGGGTGGTACCACCGCTGTAGGTATTGGCGCCACTCAGGGTGAGTGTGCCACTACGTTGTTCGACCGTGCCGTTGCCGGAAATCACCCCCGCATAGGTGGAGGTCACATTGCGATTGAAAACCAGGGTAGCGTTGTTGCTAATGCTGCCGGCGATCGAGCCACCTCCGTTCGCGGTGCCATCGCCCAGCTGCAGCGTACCGGCGGTAATGGTTGTATTGCCGGTGTAGGTGTTGTTGCCCGTGAGCACCGTGATGCCGGTACCGCGCTGGTCCAGTGCGCCGGTACCTGAGATGACACCGCCGTAGGTGAAGGTGTCGCTGCGGTTGAAAGCCAGCATGCCATTGTTGTTCAGTGCACCCGCACCCAAGGTACCCGTCGTCCCGCCATTACCGACCTGCAGGGTACCGCGCGCGATGGTCGTGGCACCGCCATAGGTATTATTGCCGGTCAACACGGTGGTTCCCGTGCCGATCTGCTGGAACGCACCCGTACCGGAAATCACCCCGCCGACGGTAAGGGTATCGCTGCGATTGATCGCCAGGTTGCTGCTGTTGACGACGCCCCCGACGATCGAACCCGAGGTCCCGCCATTGCCCAGTTGCAAGGTACCGCCAACAATTGTCGTGTCGCCGGTATAGGTGTTATCGCCGCTGAGCACCAGCGTGCCACGGTCGGTCTTGACCAAACCGACGCTGCCTTGCAGGGCCGATCCGACGGTGGCGACAAAGTTGCTCCCCGCCGCCGTGCCGTCGCCAACCCGGACCGTTGCCGCATCGGCACCCGGCGTGGTCTCGGACAGGTCGATGGCACCACCGTTCAGCACATAGCCGTTAGCCGCGAACTGCATACCGGTTGCGGCGACCTGGCCACCGCTGTTGTCAACCGTGACAGTGCCCGGCAAGCCCTGGAACAGGGCAAAACCGGGTGTGTAGACGCCGTTCGCCGTTCCGGCGGCATTGGTCCAGTTGCTGTTTGCCGCGGCTCCGCTGTTCCAGATACCGCTGCCGCCCTCCACCACCCCGTTGTTCGGGTTGCCAACTGCGGAACCATCCCAGAAGCGCATGTTGGCCAGGGAGTTGATCAGGTTGACCTGGCCGTTGATCGAGGTCTGCAGCACTGTGTTCGAACCAGTCGGCATGCTCCCCAGGGCCAGTCCGTTGTCGGTCAGCGCCCCTGAATAACTGATGATGCGGTAAACACCCGGATCAAATGTGCCGCCTGTCGTTGTGCTGACATTCAGGGTGCCGTCCAGCGTCAAGTTGCCGCCGACCACCGTTTGGTCATTGAACGCTCCGCCGACCACGTCGGACTGGCCGAGGTTGTAGTTGAGTATCGCGCCATTGGACAACACAAGATTGCCGCCAATGGTCAGGGTGCCTGCCGCACCGCTCGCAGCGCCCGGTGACAGGATGCCGCCGTCATTGACCGTAACACTGCCGCCGAGGGTGCCGATGCCGCCCAGGGTCGCGCCGGACTCCACAGTCGTCAGCCCTCTGGCGGACGTCTGGTTGCCGTTGATCAACAGTGTGCCAGCCGCCACGCGTGTCGCGCCGGCGTAGCTGTTGTTGCCAGTCAGCGTCGTGGTGCCGGTGCCGCTCTGGGTCAAGGTGCCGCTACCGGAGACGACACCGCCGTAGGCATAGGCGTCCGAGCGATTGAACGCCAACGCACTGTTGTTGACGACGTTGCCCGTGCCCAGCACGCCAGTGGTCCCGCCATTGCCAACTTGCAACGTGCCGCCATCGATGATGAACCCGCTGGTGGAGCTGCTGGTTCCAGCCAACACCAAGGTACCGGTATTGGTTTTCCGTAATGCCGAGGCACTGCCGTAAATATCGCCACTGACCGTCAGCGTCGTTGTCGGCGCCACGTCAATAGTGGCACCGCCGCTGCTGAGCCCAACCTTGTTGATGGTGAAACTTCCCGTCGTTACGAGGGTTCCGTTGCCAAAGTTCACATCTTTCGAACCGCCAAGATTGGCAGCATTCGACACGAGCGCCCTGACGCCCCCCTGCACATACGTGACACCGGTGTAAGTGTTGTTGCCATTGAGCACCACCGTTCCACCTGGGGTGCCTGCAGCCCGCATGGCAAAGTAACCACCGCCCGAGATCGTCCCGTTCAGGGTCACCGTCGAGCCATTGTAGGCTTCGATGAAACCATTGCCGCCCAGGACGATATTGCGGGCCGTGCCGTAATCGTTGAGCACGCGCAGCACGCCGGCGTTGACGAAGTTCAGGGCACCGGATGCGGCGCCCAGATTGCTGTCGCTCGAAATTGCCAGCGTCCCCCCGTAGATGTTCGTGCCGCCGGTATAGGTATTGTTCCCCGTCAGGTAAACCAACCCGACATCGACACCCAGCCGGCCGGCGCCGGACACCACACCGCTGAGCGTCAAGGGTGCGGTATCAGCCGCACTCCCGACATAACCATTGACGCCGCTGTCGACGACGACATCGCGTGCTGTGGTGAGCGCGGAGCTTGCCCGGAAGTTACTGTTGCCAACGAAATGCAGACGACCTGACGACGCACCCAGATTGCCATCGCTGGCCACCTGCAGCACCCCGCTGCGCATGAGCGTTTCACCGGTGTAGGTGTTGGCACCGCTCAAAACGGTCGTACCACCATTCTGTTGCACCGCACCCGTACCGGAAATCACGCCCGCGTGGGTGTAGGTATTGTTGTGACTGAAGATCAGCTCGCCATTGTTGACAACATTGCCGACGATTGAGCCCGTCGCGCCGCCTGCGCCAATTTGCAGCTTGCCCGCGCTGATGGTGGTGCCACCGGTGTAGGTGTTGTCGCCGGTCAGTATGGTGGTGCCAGCGCCGATATGCGTTAACGCACCGGTGCCGGAAATCACGTTGCCAACAGTAATGCTATTGTTGCGATTGAACGCCAGGGTGCCGTTGTTGGTGACCACAGCGCTACCTAGCGCGCCAGTCGCCCCGCCATTGCCGACCTGCAGGGTACCTGACGAGATGGTCGTCGCCGCGCTGTAAGTATTGGCAGCCGTCAGCACCAGCGTACCGCCGCCATTGAAGGTGAACGGACCGGTGCCGCTGATTACACCACCAAAGGTGGCGTTTGCACCCGATGCCACATCGATCGCGCCGCCAACCAGGCCGAGCGTCACCGTGCGGGTTGACGAGAAGGCACTGCCGTTGATTGCCAGCGTACCGCGGGTGGTGTTGTCGCCTAGCTTCAGGGTGCCCGTTGCGGCACCCAGATTACTGTCCTGCGACACCTGCAACGTGCCGTTGTTGGTGACCGTGGTTCCCCCCGTGTAGGCATTGACGCCACCCAGGACGATGGTTCCGGCACCATTGACGTCCACGCGGGTTGCCCCGGCGATGTTCGAATTGATGGTCGCCGTCGTGCCGCTGCCGGCCTTGATGCCCATGGTGGCCGAAGCAGCGTTCAGTGTGCCGCCCTGGAGCGTGTAGCCATCGACCGCGAACAACAGATCCTGAACGGTAATCGGGGCAACGATAGATACGGTGCCTGGGATGCCGCCAAACTGAGCACTGTCTCCCGCCAGGTTGTTCCACGGCAGCGTCACGGTGCCGTTGTACCAACTACTGCTGGAGAGGTCCCAATCCCCCGCTCCCCCGGAGTTCTGTCCTGTGGGCGACCAGGCGAGGGTGGCTGCTTGCGCCGGTCCGCACAAAGAAAGCGCCAATGAGATCGTGGCATTACGGCCGATCTTCGACCGTGAAGTCTTGCCACGCTTCCTGGCCAACTCGGACGCGACCACCCAACATTGCTTGGCAACACTCCAGATAACACAGTAAACAGCGCTCATCAGCGATTACACACGCACACGAAGCATAGGAAATTCTATGTATTAATTCTAAAAACACGTCCCCTGCATCGATATAGGACCAGTACGAAACCTCCTGAAGCACTGCTGGAGCCCAGGATTGAACGCGGCCAGGCATGAACAATCCATTCAGGTTTTAGGTGAGGCGAGTCTGACAGTTCGCGGGCGTACGACGACCCGCCAGGGATATCCGATCAAGTCCGCAGAGGTGCCGAGTGTGGGCCCAGCAAAAAAAAAGCCGCGCAATGCGCGGCTTTCGTCGTTTCAGGGGATCATCAACTCAGCAGACCAGGGGTTTCGACTCCAGGCCGGCTACCGTTATTCACTTCTGATTGATCGTTGTTACGTGCCGGGTAAAGCAAGTGCTGTTATCCGGTACATCCTTGTTGATGAAGGCCATTGCCCCGATGGTTACATTGTCGCCGATGCGTAGGTTGTCACCGATGATGCAAACATTGGCCCCTACTACCACGTTGTCGCCGATGTGGATCAAACCTTTCTGGCCAGCGGTTTTCACACCGATAGTGGTGTTCTGGCGAATGGACAGGTTTTTGCCTATGCGTGCCGCATCCGCGATCACTATCCCTACACGGTGAGAGAAGCTCAGGCCAGGGCCGATCTCCGCCGCAAGCATGATATCGATGCCGTGGGTACGCACTAAACTTGCATGGATTCGCCGGGCAATCTTGGGGTAATTGAGCACCCCTTTGCGGCGTCGGTGAAGATGCTGCGCCAGCCTGAACCAGAACAGATAATGCTCTTGTTCTTTTAGGCGAATACGCCGAAATATCCGCTTGAACTTCAATTTCTTTTCTTCACCGCCCATCACTTCGATGCGCCAGAATCTTTTCAGATTCTCCCAATCCATGTATTCCACTTGCGATCTTCTCCCGGATGAATCCGAATCCATCCGCTTGGACAGTTTCTCTATAGATGGCGCAATTGTATCGAATTCGACATAGCGCCGACACATTCGGCGGGATGGACGGAACTCCCGCCCCCCTGTCGACCGAATGGACAGAACTGCTCAAGCGCTTGCTCGATGGTGGGCGCAACACCCTCTATCAGGCTACCCACGCAGGCGATTAGCAATCCGCTCAGGAAAACTTATAAAATAAGCGGTCTTCACCCAGCCATCCCCTCAATCATCGATGCACGTTAAGGATTTCTAAAATGGACGCTTCCACAGCACAGTTGATTTCTGACGTGCCATTCAGCGTCAGCCATTTCGATGATTGCCGCAATGCAGGGTCGGGCTCGGTTTTCGTGATCGCCTCGGGCAGTTCGGCAAAGGACTTTCCTTTCCAGGCATTCTCCGACATCCCGATGATCACCATGAACGGCGCGATCTCCATGTTCCTGGATACGCCGATCAAGCCGTTCTTTTATGTCTGCACAGACAAGGACTTCTCCAACCAGCAACCCGAGCTGTTTGCCGAAGCCATGCGCCGCAGTCAACGGGTTGCGCTCTGGGAAGATCACTACAAGTCCGCCGGGGTTGCCGCCAGCGGTGAGTTGTACTTTCTGCGCAAGGCCCGCAAGGCAAAACTGAGCGATCTGCTGCGAAAAGACCCTGAGCTCATCCGCAACCGCCCCTTCCCGGGAAGCCGCAAAAAGCCGCTGGGATTCAGCAAGAACCTGCACCGCGGCTTCTTTGATGCACGCACGGTGGCTTACGTAGCGCTGCAGATTGCCTACCATGCAGGTTTCAACAAGGTCTTCATGGTTGGAGTGGACTTGAACCAGAATGTCGGCAGGTTCTACGAAACCCGACACTCCAAGCTGTCGCCTTGCGGTCTGGACCAACACTTCGATTCGCGCATCCTGCCGTCCTTCGAGCTGATGGCTGACTCGGTTGTCGATGACGATTTCTCCGTCTACAACCTGTCGCCCTCCTCCCGCCTGCCACGTACGGTAATTCCCTACAAAACCCTCGATGAAGCGCGGGCGCTGGTGCGCACCTGAGCAAGCACGGCTTGCTCGTCAATGCGCGGTGTGGATAGGCTAATGCAATCACTTCATGCGCCGTACTACGCGGCGCACACCCGAGAGTCTCCATGTCCGACAGCCGTCCCGTCGCCCTCGACGAAATCGACCGCCAACTGATTTCGCTACTGCAGATCAATGCCCGTGAAAGCGTCGCCATGCTGGCCCGGCAACTGGGCATCGCGCGCACCACGGTGACCTCGCGCCTGGCGCGTCTGGAAAAGACCAAGGTCATCAGCGGCTACGGCGTACGTCTGGGCCAGCGCCTGATTGACGGCGGCTTGCAGGCCTATGTCGGGATCAAAGTGCAGCCGCGCTCGGGCAAGGAAGTGGTGCGCCGCCTGAGCGCCATGGGACAAGTCCAGCAGCTGTGCGCGGTGAGTGGCGAGTTCGATTATGTGGCCTGGCTGCGCAGTGATTCGCCGGAGCAGCTGGACCAGCTACTCGACCAGATCGGCGGTGTCGACGGCGTGGAAAAGACCACTACCTCGATCATCCTCAGCAGCAAGGTTGACCGCGGGTAAACGTGGCCTGACGATATGACGAAATCACCATGCAAACTGACAAGCAACACCACAAATAGACGACACTCTGCATCTTAATTACGTAACGCCCGCCCTCTAAACTGACCGCCAGCGTTTTCCTATACTCAAGCTCCGCATCCTGCGCAGCCCTGGCAAGGTCATCTATGAACAACAACAATCGCCACCCCGCCGACGGCAAGAAACCTGTCACCATCTTCGGCCCGGACTTCCCGTTCGCCTTTGACGACTGGATCGAGCACCCCGCAGGCCTGGGCAGTATCCCGGCCGCACGCCACGGTGAAGAAGTGGCGATTGTCGGTGCCGGAATCGCCGGCCTGGTGGCGGCGTACGAGCTGATGAAGCTGGGGCTCAAGCCGGTGGTCTACGAAGCGTCGAAGATGGGTGGCCGCCTGCGCTCGCAGACCTTCGAAGGCACCGACGGGATCATTGCCGAACTTGGCGGCATGCGTTTCCCGGTCTCGTCCACAGCGTTCTATCACTATGTGGACAAGCTGGGCCTTGAGACCAAACCTTTCCCCAACCCGCTGACCCCGGCATCCGGCAGTACCGTCATCGACCTGGAAGGCCAGACCCACTACGCCGAAAAGCTCTCCGACCTGCCGAAACTGTTCCAGGAAGTCGCCGATGCCTGGGCCGACGCGCTGGAAGATGGCGCCCGTTTCGGCGACATCCAGCAGGCGATCCGCGACCGTGATGTACCGCGCCTGAAAGAGCTGTGGAACACCTTGGTACCGCTGTGGGACGACCGCACCTTCTACGATTTCGTCGCAACCTCCAAGGCTTTTGCCAAGCTCAGCTTCCTGCACCGGGAAGTGTTCGGCCAGGTCGGTTTCGGCACCGGCGGCTGGGACTCGGACTTCCCCAACTCGATGCTGGAAATCTTCCGTGTGGTGATGACCAACTGCGACGATCACCAGCACCTGGTGGTCGGTGGCGTCGAGCAGGTGCCGCTGGGCATCTGGCGCCATGTCCCCGAGCGTTGCGCACACTGGCCGGCGGGCACCAGCCTCAGCTCGCTGCACCGTGGCGCGCCGCGTCCGGGGGTCAAGCGCATCGCCCGCGACGCCGACGGACGCCTGGCGGTGACCGACAACTGGGGCGACACCCGCCACTACGCCGCCGTGCTCACCACCTGCCAGAGCTGGCTGCTGACCACCCAGATCGAGTGCGAAGAGTCGCTGTTCTCGCAGAAGATGTGGATGGCCCTGGACCGCACCCGCTACATGCAGTCGTCGAAGACCTTCGTCATGGTCGACCGGCCATTCTGGAAAGACAAAGATCCAGAGACCGGCCGCGACCTGATGAGCATGACCCTGACCGACCGCCTGACCCGTGGCACCTACCTGTTCGACAACGGTGACGACAAACCGGGGGTGATCTGCCTGTCCTACTCATGGATGAGCGATGCCCTGAAGATGCTCCCACATCCGGTGGAAAAGCGCGTGAAGCTGGCCCTCGACGCGCTGAAGAAGATCTACCCGAAAGTCGACATCGCCGGCCACATCATTGGCGATCCGATCACCGTGTCCTGGGAAGCCGACCCGCATTTCCTCGGCGCTTTCAAGGGAGCCCTGCCTGGGCACTACCGCTACAACCAGCGCATGTACGCACACTTCATGCAGCAGGACATGCCCGTCGAGCAGCGCGGCATCTTCATCGCCGGCGACGACGTGTCGTGGACCCCGGCCTGGGTCGAAGGCGCGGTGCAGACCTCGCTCAATGCGGTGTGGGGTATCATGAATCACTTCGGTGGGCATACCCACCCGGATAACCCAGGCCCGGGCGATGTATTCAACGAGATCGGACCGATCGCCCTGGCCGACTGACGGGAGTAACGCCATGCGCATCGCGCTGTATCAAGGTGCTCCGCAGCCACTGGACGTACCCGGCAACCTCGAGCGTCTGCACCAGCAGGCGCAACTGGCCGCCGCCCGCGGCGTAGAGTTGCTGGTGTGCCCGGAAATGTTCCTGACCGGCTACAACATCGGCAGCGAAGCCGTGGCGCGCCTGGCCGAAGCCGAAGACGGGCCTTCGGCCATGGCCGTGGTGGAGATCGCCCAGAGCAATCGCATCGCCATTGCCTACGGCTATCCGGAGCTGTCCGAGGACGGTCGGGTGTACAACGCCGTGCAATTGATCGACGCCCATGGCAGCAGCCTGTGCAACTACCGCAAGACCCATCTGTTCGGTGGTCTGGACCGGGCGATGTTCAGCCCGGGCCCCGATCATTACCCGGTGGTGGAGCTGAACGGATGGCGCCTGGGCTTGCTGATCTGCTACGACATCGAGTTTCCGGAAAATGCCCGACGCCTGGCCCTGGCCGGGGCCGAGCTGATTCTGGTGCCGACGGCGAACATGGTGCCCTACGACTTCATCGCCCAGGTCACCGTGCGCGCCCGCGCCTACGAAAACCAGTGCTACCTGGTCTACGCCAATTACTGCGGCAGCGAGGACGAGATCCACTACTGCGGACAAAGCAGCATTGTCGGCCCGGACGGTAGCATCCTGGCCATGGCCGGTCGCGACAGCGCCCTGCTGCAGGCAGACCTGGAACTGCAACGGGTCCATGAAGGACGCGCCAGTACGCCCTACCTGCACGACCTGCGCCCGGAGCTGTATGGCGATCCGCGCGATCGCGGATAATCCGCTAGCATGACGGTTCGCGCTGCAACGGAACCGTCATGCCCAGCACTGTGCAACACCTCACCCTCGACAATGGCCTGCAGGTCATCCTGCGGCATGCCCCGCAGCTGAAACGCTGTGCCGCTGCCGTGCGGGTCATGGCCGGCAGCCACGACGCGCCGCGCGCCTATGCGGGGCTCGCGCACTTTCTCGAGCACCTGCTGTTTCTCGGCACCGAGCGTTTTCCCCTCGACGACGGGCTGATGCGCTATGTGCAGCGTCATGGCGGTCAGGTCAACGCCAGCACCCGCGAACGCACCACCGACTACTTCTTCGAAGTCCCGCAGGCGGCGTTTACCGGCGGCCTCGAGCGCTTGTGCGACATGCTCGCCCGCCCGGTTTTTGCGCAACAACGCCAGCTGCGCGAACGCGAAGTGATCCATGCCGAATTCATCGCCTGGTCACGCAACCCGCAAGCCCAGGCGCAGTTCGCACTACTGCAGAGGGTTTCCAGACACCATCCGCTGAGTGCTTTCCAGGCGGGCAACCGCTACAGCCTGCCGGTGCACAGCCGTGAATTTCAGGCCGCCTTGCAGGGCTATCACCAACGTTACTACCAAGCCGGACAAATACGCCTGAGCCTGAGCGGACCGCAAAGCCTGCACGAGCTCCGAGTGCTGGCACACAGCGCCGCAAGCTGCATCGCCACCGGCGCAAGGATCGACCAGGCAGTACCGGTAAAACTGGCTGATGCCAGGCTCTCGGCGCAGTTGAACAGCCAGCAACTGGACGTGCTGCAAGCCGTCGAACAACAGCCTGCCGGGTTGGAGCAAGCCATAGACTTTCTCCACACCTGGCTGACCGACGCACGGCCAGGCGGGCCGCTGGCAGCGCTGCGGCAGCGCGGCGGGTTGCGATCACTCGAATGTTCGCCGCTATACAGTTTTGCCGGTCAGGCTTTACTGCACACTCGCCTGCAGCTCAACGATGCAGCGATGGCCGAACAAGCACAAGCGCTGCTACAGGATTGGCTGCGGTTTTTCCGCGATGTCGACAGGTCGCCGCTGTACCAGGAATATGCACGCTTGCAGCAATGCCGCGCTCAGGCGGCGACAGCATTGGACCTGGCATGCCGTGACAGTGCCGGCCGGCCGTATGAAGCGCTGAGCAGCCAAGCCCGGCACGCTCTGGACAGCCTGCTCGACAGTCTGCTGGATGACTTCTCGCCGCAGTGCCCACAACCGTGGCACCTGCCGACCGCGGAATCCTTGCTCAACCTGACCATCGCCGTCGACGCCCTGGTTGCGCTTCCCACTGGCCTGAACTGCAACCCGATATTGCCGCCTGTGCGCCAGCATGGCGTGGTCTACCTGCGCTGGCAGCTGACTGCAGCCGTACGCGATCAACTCTGGCAGGTCCTCGACCGGGCTTTGCAGCCACTGCGTGAGCGTGCGGCCAGGGTTGGCGTTGCGCTGCAATTCGAGCGCTGTGGCGAGTTCTGGCAAATGCGCTGCGCCGGTGTACCTGAGAGGGTGGTCTCGGTGACCGCTGAGGCGCTGGAAATACTCCGGCACCCCGGTGCCTCCAGCTGGGCCGAGAAGCCTGCGGATGATGCCGACAGCATGCCGATCCGCGCTTTGCTCCGGCACCTGCCGGAACAGTTTGTCGGCCGCAAAGACACGTCCTCAGCCACCCACGTCCCAAGCCAGGGTGACCTGCAGACGCTGTGGACACAGGCCCGGTGGCAAGCCATGACCACAGGATTCGGCAAGCGTTCGCACTCCGAGCTCAATCGAGCCCTGCAACAGATTCCCGGCTTTGCAGGCAAGCAGCGCCCGGTGGTTATGCCCGCTGTTCGTCGCTGGCAAATGCTGCCGCCACTGGCCAGCGAACAGGCACTGCTGCTGTTCTGCCCCGTCGCGAACACTGACGAAGCGAGGGCCCGCTTGCTCGCGCAGCAGATTCAGGGCCCTTTCTACCAGCGCCTGCGCGTCGAGCTACAGTTGGGTTACGCCGTCTTCAGTGCCTTCCGTCAGCTCCAGGGCTGTAGCGGCCTGCTGTTCGGCGTACAGTCACCCAACGTCAGTCATGCGCAGATCCTCAACCATATCCATGAGTTCCTCGCGCCCCTGTCGTCTACCCTGAGCTGTAGTACTGAAGCCCGTCAGGCCCTCGCTGACCAGCTGAGCGAAGCCAGCATGAGCAATGACGACGTCGCCGAGTGGGGCTGGCAAGCACAACTGGCGGGCTGCAGCCAGGCACGGCTGGATCACCTGCAGGCCGCAATTCTCGATGTTGATGAGGGAATGCTGCGACAGTGCGCCAATGACCTGCTGCACGCCAGACACGGCTGGTTGTGTCTGGCCAATGGCCCTGCGCCGCAGGACGAAAGCTGGACAACAGGCTTATCTTTACCAGATATGTAACGACGTTTATCGTAGATTTAACCATTCAGCACGGCATTTTTTAGTAAGATAGCGCAATCTTGGTTATTTGAACCCTTGGCCGCGAGGGTGGACTAAACAAGTAACCGTACATCCCCAGACCTATCCGGAAGGAGCAATCCCATGTGGACCAAACCTGCTTACACTGATCTGCGTATCGGCTTTGAAGTGACCATGTATTTCGCAAGCCGCTGAGTTTGCTTGCGTTACAACGCCTCGGTCAGCCGGGGCGTTTTTATTTCAAGACGCGGCAGGAGTGGCCATGTACATCCAGATTCTAGGTTCCGCCGCCGGTGGCGGATTCCCGCAGTGGAACTGCAACTGCGCGAACTGCAAAGGCTTTCGCGACGGCAGCTTGCGCGCTGCGGCGCGTACCCAGTCGTCGATTGCCCTGTCTGACGACGGTATCCACTGGGTGCTGTGCAACGCCTCGCCGGATATCCGCGCCCAGCTGCAAGCCTTCGCGCCCATGCAGCCGGCACGCGCGCTGCGCGACAGCGGGATCAGCGCCATCGTCCTGCTCGACAGCCAGATCGATCACACCACCGGCTTGCTCAGCCTGCGTGAAGGCTGCCCGCATCAGGTCTGGTGCACCGACATGGTCCACCAGGACCTGAGTACCGGTTTCCCGCTGTTCACCATGCTCAGCCACTGGAACGGCGGCCTGCAGTGGAATCGCATTGAACTGCAAGGCAGCTTTGTCATCGACGCCTGCCCGAACCTGCGCTTCACCCCCTTCCCGTTGCGCAGCGCGGCCCCACCCTACTCGCCGCACCGCTTCGACCCGCACCCGGGCGACAACCTCGGATTGATGGTCGAAGACCTGTGCAGCGGCGGCAAACTGTTCTACGCCCCGGGCCTGGGCCAGGTAGATGCCAAGCTGCTGCAGATGATGCATGAGGCCGACTGCCTGCTGGTCGACGGCACCCTGTGGGAGGATGATGAAATGCAGCGCCGTGGCGTCGGCACGCGCACCGGCCGGGAAATGGGTCACCTGGCGCAGAACGGTCCAGGCGGGATGCTTGAAGTGCTGGAAGGCTTCCCTGCGCAGCGCAAGGTACTTATCCACATCAACAACACCAACCCGATTCTCGATGAGGACTCGGCCGAACGCGCCGAACTCAATCGCCGTGGCGTCGAAGTCGCCTTCGACGGCATGAGTATCAGCCTCTAGCAGGAGCCGAGATGAACGACGCCAAAGCGCTGTCCCCCGCCGAATTCGAACAGGCCCTGCGCGCCAAGGGTGCTTACTACCACATCCATCACCCCTACCATGTGGCGATGTATGAAGGCCGCGCCAGCCGCGAACAGATCCAGGGCTGGGTTGCCAACCGATTCTACTATCAGGTGAACATCCCGCTGAAAGATGCCGCGATCCTCGCCAACTGCCCGGACCGCGAAATCCGCCGCGAATGGATTCAGCGCCTGCTCGACCATGACGGCGCACCGGGTGAAGACGGCGGTATCGAAGCCTGGTTGCGCCTGGGCCATGCGGTCGGCCTCGACCCCGACCAGCTGCGCTCCCAGGAACTGGTGCTGCCGGGTGTGCGTTTTGCCGTCGACGCCTACGTCAACTTCGCCCGCCGCGCCAGCTGGCAAGAAGCGGCCAGCAGTTCGCTGACCGAGCTGTTCGCCCCGCAGATCCACCAGTCGCGCCTGGACAGCTGGCCACAGCACTACCCGTGGATCGATCCAGCCGGCTACGAATACTTTCGCACCCGCCTGGGCCAGGCCCGCCGCGATGTCGAGCACGGATTGGCAATCACCCTGCAGCACTACACTACAGTAGAGGGCCAGCAGCGCATGCTGGAGATCCTGCAGTTCAAGCTGGACATCCTCTGGAGCATGCTCGATGCCATGAGCATGGCTTACGAACTGAACCGTCCGCCCTACCACACGGTCACCTGTGAGCGGGTCTGGCACAAAGGAATCGCCTTATGAGTTTTGATCGCGGGCAAACCCCGAAATGGCGTCCGGGTTATCGTTTCCAGTACGAGCCGGCGCAGAAGGGCCACGTGCTGCTCTACCCCGAGGGCATGATCAAGCTCAACGAGAGTGCGGCGCTGATCGCTGGGCTGATCGATGGCCAGCGTGATGTCGCCGCGATCATTGCCGAGCTGGACCAGCAGTTCCCCGGTGTCGCCGAGCTCGCTGACGACATCGAGCAATTCATGGAGGTCGCCCGTGCCGAACACTGGATCGTCCTTGAGTGAGGTGCCGGCAAAACCCGAGGTCGGCCTGCCGCTGTGGCTGCTCGCCGAGCTGACCTACCGCTGCCCGCTGCAATGCCCGTATTGCTCCAACCCGCTGGACTTCGCCGCCCAGGGTCAGGAGCTGACCACCGAACAGTGGTTCAAGGTGATGGCCGAGGCACGGGACATGGGTGCGGCGCAGCTGGGCTTTTCCGGGGGTGAGCCGCTGGTGCGCCAGGACCTCGCCGAGTTGATCGGTGAAGGCCGGCGCCTGGGCTACTACACCAACCTGATCACCTCCGGTATCGGCCTGACCGAGCCAAAAATCGCCGCCTTCAAAGCGGCCGGCCTTGACCATATCCAGATCAGTTTTCAAGCCAGCGACGAGCAGGTCAACAACCTGCTGGCCGGCTCGAAAAAGGCTTTCGCGCAAAAGCTCGAAATGGCCCGGGCGGTCAAAGCCCACGGTTATCCGATGGTGCTGAACTTCGTCACCCATCGGCACAACATCGACAAGATCGACCGCATCATCGAGCTGTGCATCGCCCTGGAGGCCGACTTCGTTGAATTGGCTACCTGCCAGTTCTACGGCTGGGCCCAGCTCAATCGCGTCGGCTTGTTGCCGACCCGTGCACAGCTGGAACGCGCCGAACGCATCACCAATGACTACCGCGAGCGGCTCAAGGCTGCCGGTAATCCGTGCAAGCTGATTTTCGTCACCCCCGACTACTACGAAGAACGTCCCAAAGGCTGCATGAACGGCTGGGGCAGCGTGTTCCTCACCGTGACCCCGGACGGCACCGCACTGCCATGCCATGGCGCACGGCAGTTACCGGGGCAGTTCCCCAACGTGCGCGAGCACAGCATGCAGCACATCTGGTACGACTCGTTCGGCTTCAACCGTTTCCGCGGTTATGACTGGATGCCCGAACCGTGCCGCTCCTGCGATGAAAAGGAAAAGGACTTCGGCGGCTGCCGCTGCCAGGCCTTCATGCTCACCGGTGACGCCAGCAACGCCGACCCGGTGTGCGCCAAATCAGCGCACCACGGCATCATCCTCAAGGCCCGCGAAGAAGCCGAGCATGCCCAGTTGAACATCGAACAGTTGACCTTTCGAAATGAGCGAAACTCCCGTGTCATCGCCCGTGGTTGAGCGCTTCAGTGCCGAACAGGCGGTGGCCGCCGGCACCGACTTCGCCGAGTTGCGGGTCGCAGCGCAGGGCTTGTTCTGGAACGAGTTTCGCCCGCACGACGGCGCCTGCCGGATCTGGCACTGGCGTCATGGCCAGGCCCACTGCCTGACCCCGGACGGCTTCAGCGTACGCAGCCGGGTCTACGAGTACGGGGGTGGCAGCTTCTGCCTGAGCGATGACGGCCTGGTGTTCGTCAACGAAGCCGACCAGCAGATCTATACCCAGGATCTATCGGGTGGCGCGCCCCAGCCGTTAACCCAGGGCGAACGTCGCTACGGCGATCTGCGCTGGACCGCAGGTAAGGTCCTGGCCGTGGAAGAAACCCATAGCACAGCGCAGGTCGAGCATCGCCTGGTGGCCATCGCTGCGCAGCAGCGAGAGGTACTCGCCGAGGGTGCGGATTTCTATGCCGCGCCAACCCTGAGCGCCGATGGCTCACGCCTGGCATGGATCGAGTGGAGCCGCCCGGAACAGCCCTGGACCGCTACCCGCCTGCTGTGTCGCGAACGCATGAATGACGGGCGCTGGGGTGAACCTCGCTGCATCGCCGGCGACCAGGGCCCGGCGCAGTCGCTGCAGCAACCGCGCTTCGATGGTCGTGGCCGCCTGTACTGCCTCTCTGATCACAACGGTTTCTGGCAACCCTGGGGAGAAACGGCCCAGGGCTGGAGTGCGCTCCCCGCCGCAAACGCCGATCACGCCGCAGCGCCTTGGCAACTGGGTGCCTGCACCTGGCTGCCGCTGGGCGAACATCACTACCTGGCCACCTGGCTCGAAGACGGTTTCAGCCGGCTCGGTCTGTGTCATGCCGATGGTTCGCAGCAGCCAGTGGAAACCGGCTACAGCCGTTTACGCTGCCTGGACCTGGATCAGGATTTTCTCTACGCCATCGCGGCGTCGCCCACCCGTCCACCGGCAGTCATCGCCATCGACCGCAAGGACCATCGTGTGCAGGTCCTGGCGGGTGGCGCGGCGCCCTTGCCTGCCGAACGCGTCAGTTGCCCGCAATCATTGTGCTACCCCAGCGGCGATGGCATTGCCCACGGATTCTTCTACCCGGCCATGAACGGCAGCAAACGGCCACCTTTGATCGTGTTCATCCATGGTGGCCCGACCTCGGCCTGTTACCCGGCGCTCGACCCGCGTATCCAGTACTGGACCCAGCGTGGCTTCGCCGTCGCGGACCTCAACTACCGTGGCAGCAGCGGCTACGGCCGGGCGTATCGCCAGGCCCTGCACCTGCGTTGGGGAGAGATTGATGTCGAGGATGCCTGTGCGGTGGTCGAGCATCTGGCCGGGCGCAACCTGATCGACCCGACCCAGGCCTTTATCCGCGGCGGCAGTGCCGGCGGCTACACCACCCTCTGCGCCCTGGCCTTTCATGATGTCTTCCGTGCGGGGGCCAGCCTTTATGGCGTCAGCGACCCGCAGGCGCTGGCCCGGGCCACGCACAAGTTCGAAGGTGACTACCTGGACTGGCTGATCGGTGATCCGCAGGAAGATGCCGAGCGCTACCGACAGCGGACGCCGTTGCTGCATGCCGGGAGCATCAAGGTGCCGGTGATTTTCTTCCAGGGTGAGCTGGATGCCGTGGTGGTGCCGGAGCAGACCCGTTCGATGCTGGCGGCCCTGAAGGCCAACGGTATTCGTGCCGAGGGGCATTTCTATCCGGCGGAGCGTCACGGGTTTCGCAAAGCGGCCAATCTGGCGCATGCGCTGGAAGAGGAATGGAAGTTCTATCGGCAGGTGCTAGGTGGCCTGTAGGAGCGGATTTATCCGCGAAGGGTCGCAGCGCGGCCTCAAACGGGCCTGCTGCGCAGGCCTTCGCGGATAAATCCGCTCCTACGGTAGCCTGTGTTGGCAATGAACACTCAACGCTTGGCGATGATATACACCGCATGCACGATGCCCGGAATGTACCCCAGCAACGTCAGCAAAATATTGAGCCAGAAGGCGCCGCCGAAGCCGACCTGCAGGAACACGCCAAGCGGCGGCAGGAGTATGGCGATGATGATGCGGATGAAGTCCATGGGGCAGCTCCCTTCAGTGATGTTCTAAAACAGACTGTTGCGTTGCCCTGGGGTTCAACCTGCAAAAGCCAGATAAAAAAACGCCCCAAGCCAAAAACTACAGGCCCGGGGCGATGCGCAGGAACGCGAGACGGTTCGGTTAATTCGTAAATTCGTGGGCCATCAGGCCGTGGCTTCACGCCGCTGGTGCTGCTGCGCCGAATGCACCCGGGCAAAAGCCCGGGCCAGGCGCAGGAGCATTTCGTCGATGTTGCCCTTGCTCACCGTCAAGGCTGGCGACAGGCGCAGCACATCCGGCTGTGGCGCATTGAGCAACAGACCTTCATGGAGGGCGGCCTTGACCAGCTCGGCGGCATTGTCTTCGCTCAGTTGCAGTGCCCAAAGCAGGCCCTGACCACGGACTTCGCGCTGGCCGTAACGACCCGCCAGGCGACTCAGTCCATCCCGCAGATGCCTTCCAGACTCTTGAACGTGCTCAAAGAAGCCCGGCTCCAGCACGGTTTCCAGTACTGCCAGACCCGCGGCGCTCATCAGCGCATTGCCGTGGTGGCTGCCTTCAAGCTCACCGGCTTCGGCGCAGCAAGCACTGCCACGGGCCAGCAACGCGGCAAGCGGCACTCCGCCGCCCAGGCCCTTGCCCAGGGTGATGATGTCGGCGCGTACGTCGTAAGTCTGCTCGGCAAGCAAGGCGCCGCAGCGGCCGACGCCCGTCTGCACCTCATCAAGAATCAACAGGATGCCCAGCTCGCGGCACAGACGCTCGACGCCCTTGAGGTAGGCGGCCGTCGCCGGAATCACTCCGGCTTCGCCCTGGATCGGTTCGAGCATGATCGCCACGGTGCGCGAGTCGACAGCGGCGTGCAGCGCCTCCAGGTCGTTGAACGGCACCTTGCTGAAGCCTGGCAGACCTGGCTCGCAACGATTGCAAGGCGACGGATCGGACGCCGACAACGCCCCCAGGCTACGACCATGGCAACTCTGGCTGGCGGTGATGATGTGATAGGCGCCGTTGCGATGCAGCTGGCCCCATTTGCGCGCCAGCTTGATCGCCCCTTCGCAGGCCTCGGCTCCGCTGTTGAGCAGGTAGGCCTGGTCGCTGCCGGTACTCTGACAGAGAAGGTGCACCAGCTTCAGCAAACCACGGTTGTGGAAGCCGGCACCCGGATTGATCAACGCCTGGGCCTGGCTGCCCAGCGCCTTGACCAGCACGCTGGGGCTATGCCCGAGGCTGTTGACCGCGCAGCCCTGAGTGAAGTCGAGATAGGCATGACCTTCGCTGTCCCACAGCCACGAGCCCTGGCCGCGAACGAACACCTGCGGCGCACGCTCGGTGGCGGGCATCAGGCAGTCGCGCGGCAGCGCTTCAGCGCTCGCGCTGGCGACTGGCACAGGCTTGCGCTCGGCCACCACCGGCGTCGGGCGGCGAAAACTGAACAGGTTCATGTTTTCAACCCTTTTGCCATTCCTATGTAAACAACATCAAGATACACAGTGTTCATCGCGCCTTGTGGCCCTGCAAGCCTTGTGAATACGGGATAGACTAGGCGGATTACCGGCTAACAGCCATTTGGTTTTTCGAGCATTTTTGATAAGTATTGCTTATGGATTTTCGCCAACTGCGTTATTTCGTCGCGGTCTATGAAGAAGGCCATGTGGGCCGGGCCGCCGAGCGCCTGTCGTTGTCGCAACCGGCGCTGTCGCAACAGATCCGCCAGCTCGAACACAGCCTGGATGTCAGCCTGTTCGAGCGCGGCAACAAGCGCCTGTTACCGACCCTCGCCGCACACACCTTGTACAACCACGCCCTACCCTTGCTCGACGGCCTGCAACGCGCCCGCGAGGCCCTGCGCAACTTCAAGGGTCAGTCGCTGCGCACACTGGCCATCGGTGTCCTGCAAACCGTACGCCCAAGCCTGGTCCCGCAACTGCTCGACCGGGTGCGCAAGGCCCAGCCGCACCTGGTGGTACAGATCTACGAGCTGTCGGGGCTGGAGATCGAACGCCGCCTGCTCAATGGCAGCCTGGACATCGGCATCAGCTACCTGCCGCCGCGCCAGCCAGGCCTGCATGGCCTGCTGCTGTACGAAGATGAACTGCAGCTTGTAATCCCCAACACTCACCCGTTGCGGGAATTCAAGAAAGTCTCACTCAAACAGGCTGCGGAGCTGCCCATGCTGCTGCTCGGTGAAGAGTTCCAGGTGCGGCAGATCTGGCAAACGCAGCTGGCCAACCTCGGGCGGCGGCCACAGGTGCAGGCAGAAATGAACAACATGGGCGGGATTCTCGACAGCCTCGGTCACACCTCGCTGGCTACCGTACTGCCGGGGCGGGCCAAGGAAGTGGTCGAAGACGATCAGGAACTGCTGTGGAAGCCTTTGAGCGAACCACGGGTGCCGCTGAAGATCGGCCTGGTGTTCCGCGATGCGCAGCGCCAGCAAGCATCGGTAGAGCTGCTGCGCACACTGCTGGAAGAGGAAGCCGATCCAAGGCAGATCGGGGTGTCGCCGCTGGATGTGCTGGGCTGATACTTTTCTTCGGGCAAAAGAAAACCCCGCCGAGGCGGGGCTTTGCAGACTGTTTCCCTGACATCCATTTCGCCCCGCCACCCTGGCAGGAATCCTACGTGTCCGTGTTCTGTACTTTGCGCTTCCTGCGCTACGTCCATGTGAGAAGGTTAACTGTGGATCCAATCTTCCGATAGAGGCGAAAAGTCACCACGTCGTGTAGGAGATTGCTTACACGACGCGCTAATCTCAAAACTGTGCTGCCTCCAGCAGGTACAACGACTCGCTACCGGCCTTCACCGAAGCGCTGAGCGAGTGGATACGCGGCAGCAAACGGGCGAAGTAGAAGCGAGCGGTGCCGAGTTTGCTGGCGTAGAAATCGTCTTCAGCCTGCTTGGCCAGCGCGGTACGCGCCATCAACGCCCACATGTAGGCATACGCGGTGTAACCGAATACCTGCAGGTACTCCACCGACGCCGCGCCGATTTCGTTCGGGTTGTTCTTGGCCCGGTCCAGGACCCAGGCGGTCAGATCATCGAGGTTGTCCAGGGCGGCGTTCAACGGTTTGACGAACTCACCCAGCTCACTGCCGGCAGTGGCGGTGAAATGGCGGATCTCGTCGGCGAACAGCTTGTACAGCGCACCGCCGCTACCCACGACCTTGCGGCCCATCAGGTCCAGCGCCTGAATGCCGTTGGTGCCTTCGTAGATCTGGGTGATGCGCACATCACGCACCAGTTGTTCCTGACCCCACTCGCGAATATAGCCGTGGCCGCCAAACACTTGCTGGCCATGCACTGCGGATTCCAGGCCGAGGTCGGTGAGGAACGCCTTGGAGACCGGGGTCAGCAGGGCAACGAGGTCTTCGGCGCGTTTACGGGTGGTGGCGTCTTCGCTGAACTTGGCGGTGTCCAGCTGCATGGCGACGTAGGTAGAGAAGGCACGACCGCCCTCGTTCAACGCCTTCATGGTCAGCAGCATGCGCCGTACGTCGGGGTGCACGATGATCGGGTCAGCGACCTTGTCCTTGGCTTGCGGGCCGGTAGGGGCACGGCTCTGCAGACGGTCACGGGCGTATTCAATGGCATTCTGGTAGGAACGCTCCGCCGTCGCCAGGCCCTGGATACCCACGCCCAGACGCTCGTAGTTCATCATGGTGAACATCGCTGCCAGGCCCTTGTTCGGCTCGCCGACCAGGTAACCCACGGCTTCATCGAAGTTCATCACGCAGGTGGCCGAGGCCTGGATACCCATCTTGTGCTCGATCGAACCACAGTTGGCCGGGTTGCGCGCACCCAGGCTGCCATCGGCGTTGACCATGAACTTGGGCACCAGGAACAGGGAAATGCCCTTCGGTCCGGCGGGTGCATCCGGCAGCTTGGCCAGCACCAGATGAATGATGTTCTCGGTCAGGTCGTGCTCACCACCGGTGATGAAGATCTTGGTGCCGCTGACTTTGTAGCTGCCATCGGCCTGAGGTTCGGCCTTGGTGCGGATGATGCCCAGGTCGGTCCCGGCGTGCGGCTCGGTCAGGCACATCGAGCCTGCCCAGACACCGGCGTACATGTTCGGCAGGTACTGTTCCTTGAGCGCGTCGCTGGCGTGGGCGTTGATCGACAGACAGGCACCCGCGGTCAGCATCGGATACAGACCGAAGGCCAGGCTCGACGAGTTGACCATTTCCTCGACCTGCGCCGAGATCACCTTGGGCATGCCCATGCCGCCGTAGGCAGGATCACCACCGACGCCGACCCAGCCACCTTCGGCGTAGGTCTTGTAGGCCTCGATGAAACCGGCCGGGGTGCGCACCGCACCGTTGTCCCAATGGCAGCCTTCTTCGTCACCGCTACGGCTCAGCGGCGCGATGCTCTTGCCCGTGACCTTGCCGGCCTCCTCCAGCACCGCCAGCGCGGTCTCTTCATCGACAGCTTCGGCCAGGCCCGGCAATTGGGCCCAGAGCTTGGCCACTTCGAAGACTTCATTGAGGACGAAGCGCATATCGCGCAGGGGCGCTTTATAGTCAGCCATGGCAACCTCTCACACTTGAGTCGGGGACGGTCCCGCAGGACCGCTTCACTGTTATGCAAGCAGTGTAACCGAACAACTTTTGCGAGACATAGGGTCATCTGGTGACCATATAGTCAACCCAAGTCACGCCGTACGCACCGCCCCCCGCTTGGCCTGATGACCGTAGGCCATGACGCAGTTACGCCCCGCGCCCTTGGCGCTGTAGAGCGCCTGGTCGGCCGACTTGAGCACTTCGTCGGGAGAACGGTGATCGATCAGGCGTTCGCTGACGCCGATACTGATGG
Source organism: Pseudomonas putida (assembly GCF_028682475.1). Taxonomy (GTDB): domain Bacteria; phylum Pseudomonadota; class Gammaproteobacteria; order Pseudomonadales; family Pseudomonadaceae; genus Aquipseudomonas; species Aquipseudomonas putida_AG. Next base: position 12,033 of record NZ_JANHLE010000042.1, on the reverse strand, counting down.
TCACAGAAACACTGGACGCTGCCGACGCCCCGCGGCGCTGGCGCCCCTGCTGATCGTCCTGGGGACGGTTGTCCTGGTTGCGCAACTGGATGTTGTAGTTGGCGATCACCTCGCGCACCGCTTCCAGGTGCGGCATGCACTCCTCGATGCTTTTCCCGGCGAACACCAGGGCGAACTCTTCACCCCCGTAGCGATAGGCGCGGCCGCCACCGGTCACCTTGGACAGCTTGCTGGCCACCAGGCGCAGCACCTGGTCACCGACATCGTGGCCATGGGTGTCGTTGAATTTCTTGAAGTGATCGACATCGGTCATTGCCAGCACATAGTTGCGCCCCAGGCGCTGCATGCGCTCGTTGAGGGCGCGGCGACCGGGCAGGCCGGTGAGTTCATCACGAAACGCCATCTGGTAGGCCTCATGAGAAACCGCCGCAGCGATCATCAGCATCACCTGGCTGCACATGATGTTCAGGGTGAAGGGCAGGATGAAGGTCTTGGGCAGCATCCAGAATATCCCGATCAAGCCGATGACCTGCGCGGCATGCAAAGGCCTGGGCTCACGCAGGTACTGCACCACGAGCAGGACGAAGGCGATGATGAACACCGGATAAGCCAGCTGGATAAGGCTCATCCACTGCCCGTGCAGCGACGGCCAGCGAATTTCTGCCAACCAGCTCAGCACTGCATGCGGGAAGCTTTGCTCCAGCCCCAGGGCGACACTGCCGACCGCCAGCAATACCGCAAACCGCGCGACCATGTCCTGGAACAGATGCGTGCGCTCCTGCCAGGCGGCGTACAGAGCAAACATCAGTGGCAACAACAGGCAGACCAGATGGAAGACCACCGCCGCATCCTCGCGGACCCGGCCATTGTCGCGGTAGAAATCGGTCTGGGTATCGAGCAGAAAATAGGCGATGTACACCGTGAGCATCAGGAACAGCTCGCGCTGACGGCGATACACGGCGCAGTAGGCGCCGCCCAGCAACAGCACCAAGGTAGGCAGAACATTGAACAGAGAGGTGAAGAAGACGTTGAGGTCTCTCACATAAGCAGCGGCGAGCCCTGACACCAGCAAACAGACTGACGGCAGGAAGTGGCTCGGACGTACAGCGGATAAACGAAAAAACAAGGGTAATCTCCGACCCGGCAGATCAATAATGGCATTGTGCCTTTAAGTTGTCGGCAGCGCACATGAATAGATGAGTGCATTTGGTCGGAGTCCTCTCCCGTGGGGAGAACTGCAGGGTATTGAGTGTGGAAGCTGGCATTGCCAGCGATGCATTCACCGCGCGCCAGCTGACATCGCGCCGATTCCATCGCCAGCAAGGCTGGCTCCCACAACTGGGCAGCTCCAGCAAAAAAAAAACGCCAGCCGGTAAGGGCAGGCGTTTTTGCTTACAGCCTTTTAATCAGTACGAGAGACCGAAGTGCTCTTCGTTCATGTCCATCAGGTTGTTGGCGCCCGACAGCATGGTGGCAACGTGTGTGCGGGTACGCGGCAGGATGCGCTGGAAGTAGAAGCGCGCGGTCTGCAGCTTGGCGGTGTAGAAGGCTTCTTCGCTGGTGCCGGCAGCCAGTTTCTCTGCAGCCAGGCGCGCCATGTCGGCCCAGAAGTAAGCCAGGCAGGCGTAACCGGAGTACATCAGGTAGTCCACCGAAGCGGCACCGACTTCTTCCCGGTCTTTCATCGCCGCCATGCCGACCTTCATGGTCAGCTCGCCCCACTCTTTGTTCAGCTGGGCCAACGGTGCGACGAACTCGCTGATCGCTTCGTTGCCTTCGTTGCCCTGGCAGAACTTGTGCACGATCTTGGTGAAGCCTTTGAGTGCTTCGCCCTGGGTCATCAGTACTTTACGGCCGAGCAGGTCCAGCGCCTGGATGCCGGTGGTGCCTTCGTACAGCATCGAGATACGGCTGTCGCGAACGTTCTGCTCCATGCCCCACTCGGCGATGAAGCCGTGGCCGCCATAGATCTGTACGCCGTGGTTGGCCGCTTCGAAGCCGACTTCGGTCATGAAGGCCTTGGCAATCGGGGTCATGAAAGCCAGCAGGGCGTCGGCCTTCTTCTTCTCTTCTTCGTCCTGGCTGTACTTGACGATGTCGACCTGCTTGGCAGTGAAGTACACCATCGCACGGTTACCTTCGGCGAAGGCTTTCATGGTCAGCAGCATGCGCCGTACATCAGGGTGCACGATGATCGGGTCAGCGGCTTTGTCCGGCGCTTTCGGGCCAGTCAGCGAACGCATTTGCAGGCGGTCGCGAGCGTATTTCAGGCCACCCTGGAACGCCACTTCGGCGTGGGCCAGGCCTTGCAGCGCGGTACCCAGACGAGCAGTGTTCATGAAGGTGAACATGCAGTTCAGGCCTTTGTTGGCCGGGCCGATCAGGTAGCCGGTTGCAGCGTCGAAGTTCATCACGCAGGTGGCGTTGCCGTGGATGCCCATCTTGTGTTCGATGGAGCCACAAGAGACGGCGTTACGCTCACCGACAGTGCCTTCGGCGGTCGGCAGGAATTTCGGCACGATGAACAGCGAGATACCTTTGGTACCCGCCGGTGCATCGGGCAGGCGCGCCAGCACGATGTGGACGATGTTGCCGGCCATGTCGTGTTCACCGGCCGAGATGAAGATCTTGGTGCCGGTGACTTTGTAGGAACCATCGGCCTGAGGTTCGGCCTTGGTGCGCAGCATGCCCAGGTCGGTACCGCAGTGCGGTTCGGTCAGGCACATGGTGCCGGTCCACTCGCCGGATACCAGCTTGGTCAGGTAGGTCTCTTGCTGTTCGGCGGTACCGTGCTCGGAGATGGTGTTCATCGCGCCATGCGACAGGCCAGGGTACATGCCCCACGACCAGTTCGACTCACCGACCATTTCGCTGATCGCCAGGCCCAGCGACTCAGGCAGACCCTGACCGCCGTGCTCGACGTCATGCGCCAGGCTCGGCCAGCCGCCTTCGACGAACTGGTTGTAGGCTTCCTTGAAACCGGTCGGAGTCTTCACGCCCGACTCGCTCCAGGTGCAGCCTTCCAGGTCACCGACGCGGTTCAGCGGGGCCAGCACCTGTTCACAAAACTTGGCGCCTTCCTCGAGGATGGCATTCACCATGTCTGGAGTGGCGTCCTGGCAAGCCGGCAGGCTCTGATAATGCGCTTCATAGCCGAGCAGCTCGTCACGAACGAAGCGAATATCACGCAAGGGGGCTTTGTATTCAGGCATTGCGATGAACCTCTGCTGATGAATCCTGGAGAGAGAGACCACGACCGATCCGTTGTTGTTGGCATTCGGTCAAACAGTTGTTTGAAACATACGTTTACGCCGAAAACTTGTCAAGCATCAACCAGAGGGCAGTTCGGTCATGAAACACTGCGCAGTTCATCCGGCAAAAAGCCGCAGGAACGCGCAGCCGAGCGCCTGCCGGCAAGGCCAAGGCGCTGATACTCAAAGAATAGTTGAAGACCCGCAGCGAGCGCGGCGGGAGGGTCAGGCGTAGGTGTCGATCAAGGTGCCGAGCATTTCGTCCGATGCTTTGGCCACTTTGACACCCAGTTCGACCTGATGCTTGCCGAGGGCCATTTCCACACTGCTGGTGGCCAGGTCCATCTGCTGGCTGCGATCGACCGCACGCAGGCGCTCGGCCTGATAGTCACTGGACTGGCTGGTGGCGGCGCGCTCGACGGTGGTGTTGGCGATCTGGCTCGCGGCCTGATCGACGCGGTGCTGCCCGGCCTGGATCGCACCGAGCCCGGCGTAGAATGGTGAGTTGCCTGAGATTTCCATGTCGAAACTCCATGACGCTGAAGGCGAACGGCCTCTATTGAAGCAGACCTGCCGACAAAAGGCCCGTTGAAATCGCTAATGGCATGTTGCCATACGATAGACGCAGGCTAGTCCAGCAGGTCCAGTTGCAAGTGATCAGCCACCGCTTCAGCGCTTACCTGCTTGAGCTTGGGCACTCGCCCCAGGCACGGCGCTGGCAAACGTTCGGCCAGACTCGCCAGGTTCTCTTCCAGACGCGAGGTGCGCGGGTCGACAATGTTCGCCACCCAGCCGGCCAGTTGCAGGCCGTCGCGGGCAATGGCTTCGGCACTGAGCAAGGCATGGTTGATACAGCCCAGGCGCACGCCCACCACCAGTATCACCGGCAGCTTCAAGGCGATGGCCAGGTCCGACAGGTTGGCTTGATCGGACAGCGGCACCCGCCAGCCGCCGGCACCTTCGATCAGGGTGAAATCAGCGCCCTGGGCCAGCACTGCGCGCATGGGTTCCAGCAACGCCTGCACGCTCAGCACCACACCGGTTTCGCGGGCGGCCAGATGCGGGGCAATGGCGGGCTCGAAAGCGAAGGGATTGACCTGCTCGTAAGGCAGCTTGAGCGAACTCTGGGCAATCAGCGCCAGGGCATCGTCGTTGCGCAAGCCTTTGGCACTGGCGCTGCAGCCGGAGGCTACCGGTTTCGCACCCAGCGTGCTCAGGCCCGCCAGCTGCGCCGCATGCAACAGCCCGGCAGCCACGGTGGTCTTGCCGACATCGGTGTCAGTTCCGGCGATGAAATAGGCTGGGCTCATCTCACTTCCCTTCTGTCAGCGGCTTTTGCAGTACACCGTAGACTACTTGATAGGTAGCTGGCAGTCCTCGCGCTTGTCGAAATTGCTCATAGGCCTGCAACAGCCCCTGCATCCGTGCCCTTCCGGTCAGCCCGGCAGGTCGGCCCGGGTTGAGGTTGTGCGCGCCGAGCGCCTTGAGTTCGTGGGTCAGGCTGCGCACATCGGGGTAGTGCAGCACATGCGGGCGAACCTCCAGCCCCAGCACCTGCAACGCACTCCCGGCACACAGGCGCTGGTAGTCCTGCAGCTGGCGGAAGCGATTGACATGCACCAGACCGTCGACCGCCTGCCAACTCTCGCGCAGCTCATGCAATGTGCCGGCGCAAAGGCTGGCAAAGGCCAGTACACCGCCCGGTTTCAGAACCCGCCAGGCTTCATCGAGTACGGCGCGAAAGTCGCCACACCACTGCACTGCCAGGCTGGTAAAGATCAGTTCAACGCTAGCGTCCTGCAGTGGCAAACGCTCGGCATCGCCAGCCACATGGTGGTGCGCCCCACCGTGCTCGCGAGCATGCTGGAGCATGCCTTCGGCGATATCCACAGCAACGCCTGCAGCCTGCGGGAAGCGTTTGTGCAAGGCACGGCTGAAATGGCCGGTGCCACTCCCCAGGTCCAGCCAGCGTTGCGGCTCAAGGCTGGCGGGCAGCTGTTCAAGCAATGCGTTACCCACCGCCCGTTGCAGTTCGGCAACGCTGTCGTAACTGGCGGCAGCGCGTGAGAACGAGGCCGCGACCTGACGTTTGTCGGGCAAGGCGCCGGGCAGGCCCGGTTGGGAAAGATCAGTCATCGCCACTCTCATGTACAAAGGCCTTTATCGCCGCCGCCAACTCATGCGGTGTTTCCATCACGAAACCATGAGCACTGTCTTCCAGCAGCCCGACTTCCACGTCCGGCAGTTCTTCGAGCAACACCCCGGCGACTTCGGCCGGCACCAGCCCGTCACGACCGGCAAACAGATGCAGCTGCGGGCCGCCATAGGCCTGCAACGCTGCCCGGGTATCGAGCTGGCCGAGCACTTCGAGGCCGGCCACCAGTTGCTCGGGAGCAGGTTCGGGCAGCGCCGCACCGAGCAAACGGGCCAGGCTGCGCGGCTCTTCAGCGCCCTGGCTGCACAACGAAATGAAGCGTTTGAGCGTGACCTGGGTGTGATAGCGGCAGCCTTCGAGGAAGGTCTGGAAGGTGTCTACCGCCATGCCATGTGGCCAGTCCGGGCGGCTGACGAAACTGAGGTTGCTGCCCAAGGTGATCAGCCCGCAGCAGTCATCGCCACGCCGGGCCGCCAGTTCGGCGGCGAGCATGCCGCCCAGTGACCAGCCGCCGAGCCAGGCATTGCGCGGCAATTGCCGGTCAAGCTTGTCCAGCCAGTCTTGCGGGTCATTCGATACCAGGTCGGGCAGGTCGTGGATTTCCACCTGCAAGCCGCTATCAATGGCGCGCAGCGCCGCCACCAGCGGCTGCAACGCCGAACGCCCCAGGCCCCAGCCCGGCAAAAGAACCAGTCGGTTACGCATCAGCAGGCTCCAGCAGCGGATAACAGTCGGACAATGCCTCCAACAATAGCTGCACCTGAGCCGCGCTGTGTGCAGCGCTCAAGGTTACCCGCAGGCGCGCGCTGCCAGCCGGTACCGTCGGTGGACGGATTGCAGTCACCAGCAAGCCGCGTTCGCGCAGCATTTGCGAAAGGCGCAAGGCCCGCGCACTGTCACCGATCAGGATCGGCTGAATCGGGGTGAAGCTGTCCATCAACTGCAGACCGATCTGCTCGGCACCACTACGGAACTGCTGGATCAGCGCCGCCAGGTGCTCACGGCGCCAGTGCTCGCTGCGCAGCAGTTGCAGGCTGCGCAAGGTGGCACACGCCAAAGCCGGTGGCTGGCTGGTGGTATAGATGTAGGGGCGGGCGAACTGGATCAGGCATTCGATCAGTTCCTCGCTACCGGCGACAAAGGCGCCGGCCGTGCCGCAGGCCTTGCCCAGCGTGCCGATCAGCACCGGCACCTGCTCGGTGCTCAGGCCGAAATGCTCGACAATCCCGCCGCCATTGCGCCCCAGCGTACCGAAACCATGGGCATCGTCGACCATCAACCAGGCATCGTGGGCCTTGGCGGTGGCGGCCAGGGCCGGCAGGTCGGCAATGTCGCCATCCATGCTGAACACCCCGTCAGTGACCACCAGGGTATTGCCCACCGCCTTGTCCAGGCGACTGGCCAGGCTGCTCGCGTCGTTGTGCAGGTAACGGTTGAAGCGCGCGCCGCTGAGCAGTCCGGCATCAAGCAGCGAAGCATGATTGAGGCGGTCCTGCAGCACCGTATCACCCTGCCCCACCAGCGCCGTCAAAGCGCCAAGATTAGCCATGTAGCCAGTGGTAAACAGCAATGCGCGCGGTCGGCCGGTCAGTTCGGCCAGCGCCTCTTCGACTTCATGGTGTGGAGTACTGTGGCCAATCACCAGGTGCGAAGCGCCACCGCCGACACCCCAGCGCTCGGCACCGGCGCGCCAGGCGGCGATCACTTCAGGGTGACTGGCCAGGCCCAGGTAGTCGTTGCTGCAAAAAGCCAGCAACGGCTGACCGTCGACCACCACTTCAGGGCCTTGCGGGCTCTGCAACAGCGGGCGCTGGCGGTACAGGTCGGCAACGCGGCGTTGTTCCAGCCGCGCACGAAGATCAAAAGCCATGCGCGCCTCAGGCCGAGGCGGCGTTGTAGAACAGCTCGCTGCTCTTCTGTTCGATCAGCGCCTGTTCGATGGCCGCCTGGTGAACTTCGTCGGCATGCTCTTCACGGGCTTCAGGCTGAATGCCGAGGCGCGCGAACAGCTGCATGTCCTTGTCGGCCTGCGGGTTGGCGGTGGTCAGCAGTTTTTCGCCGTAGAAAATCGAGTTGGCGCCGGCAAAGAACGCCAGGGCCTGCATTTGCTCGTTCATCGCTTCGCGTCCGGCCGACAGCCGCACGTGGGATTTCGGCATCAGGATCCGCGCCACGGCGAGCATGCGGATAAAGTCGAACGGATCGACCTCTTCGGCATTCTCCAACGGCGTACCGACAACTTTCACCAGCATGTTGATCGGCACCGACTCCGGGTGCTCCGGCAGGTTGGCCAGCTGGATCAGCAACCCAGCGCGGTCGTCCAGCGACTCGCCCATGCCGAGGATACCGCCCGAGCAGATCTTCATCCCGGCATCACGCACGTAGGACAGGGTCTGCAGGCGCTCGCTGTAGGTACGGGTGGTGATGATGCTGCCGTAAAACTCCGGCGAGGTATCGAGGTTGTGGTTGTAGTAGTCGAGCCCGGCTTCGGCCAGCGCCTGGGTCTGCTCCTGGTCGAGCTTGCCGAGGGTCATGCAGGTTTCCAGGCCCATGGCCTTGACCCCTTTGACCATCTGCAGCACGTAGGGCATGTCTTTGGCCGACGGATGCTTCCAGGCCGCGCCCATGCAGAAGCGGGTAGAGCCGATGGCCTTGGCGCGAGCGGCCTCTTCGAGGACCTTCTGCACCTCCATCAGCTTCTGTTTTTCCAGCCCGGTGTTGTAGTGACCGGACTGCGGACAATATTTGCAATCTTCCGGGCAGGCGCCGGTCTTGATCGACAGGAGGGTCGAAACCTGGACGCGGTTGGCGTCGAAGTGCGCGCGGTGCACGGTCTGCGCCTGGAACAGCAAGTCATTGAACGGTTGCTGGAACAGCGCCTTGACCTCGGCCAGGGTCCAGTCGTGACGTGTTGTTGCAGTTGTGCTGGCGCTCATCGGCGGTTCCTTGTTTAGGCTTTGACTGGCGCCGGGACAGGATTGCCCGCCAGCGCATCACGGATAGCTCGCATAGTTAAGGAAGCTCGATGCACTGTCAACCACAACTCAAAAGCATGGTTTACAACTGGTTAAATAGTAACCATGACTGCCTGCTGTGCAATGAAACCGCCGAACAGCCCTACCCGCTTTGCGTCGCCTGCGAAGCCGAGCTGCCCTGGCTGGAAGATGGCTGCCAGGTGTGCGCCTTGCCGTTGCCGATGCACGGTTTGACCTGTGGCCAATGCAGCCGCCGTGCACCGGCTTTCTACCGGGTCGAGGCGCCTTGGCACTATGGTTTTCCGCTGGATGCGCTGATCAGTCGGTTCAAGTACCACAGCCAGTGGCCGCTGGGTTACCTGCTGGCGCAGCTGCTGGGACGCTGGCTGACACATCGTTTCGACGACGGCCTGCCGCGCCCGGCGCTGCTCCTGCCGGTGCCCCTGAGCCGTCGCCGCTTGCGCCAGCGGGGTTACAACCAGGCTGCCATGCTGGCCCGCTGGCTGGCCGCGCACAACGGTATCGCCTGCGACGAACGGGTCCTCAAACGCCTGGTCGACACACCGGCGCAGCAGGGCCTTAACGCGCGGCAGCGCAAACGCAATCTACGCCAGGCGTTTGCCGTGGAAAACGCCGACCGCCTGGAGGGTCGGCACCTGGCGCTGGTAGATGATGTGCTGACCACCGGCGCCACCGCCCAGGCCCTGGCCAGCCTGCTGCTCAAGGCCGGTGCCCGCCGGGTCGACGTCTATTGCCTGGCACGTACCGCCAAGCCCGGCAGCGCTTGACTTGCCGTCGGGCTGCGGGCACTTTCGAGGCTGATACTTCCTTGATGCCCGTAGCCCGCACATGTCCTTGCCCGCCCTGCTCACCCAACACATCGTTCGCCGTCCGCAGCGCATCGCCCTGCTGCAACACATCGCCGAACAAGGCTCGATCACCCGTGCCGCGAAGAGCGCCGGCATGAGCTACAAAGCGGCGTGGGATGCCATCGACGAACTCAACAACCTGGCGGCCAGTCCGCTGGTAGAGCGCAGTATCGGTGGCCGCGGCGGCGGTGGCGCCAAGCTGTCGCAGGAGGGCCAGCGGGTGCTGCGCCTGTACCAGCGCCTGCAAGCACTGCAGGCACAGATTCTGGAAGCCGCCGAAGACGCCAGCGATCTCGACCTGCTGGGCCGTCTGATGCTGCGCACCAGCGCGCGCAACCAGCTGCACGGCCGGGTCAGTGCCATCGAGACACAAGGACATTACGACCGCATCAGCCTGGCCCTGGCCGGCGACCTGAACATCGATGCGCTGATTACCCGCGATAGCACCCAGCGTCTGGAACTGACCCCGGGCACAACCGTGGTGGCCCTGATCAAGGCGGGCTGGCTGACCCTGCTCAGCCCTCACGACCGCCCACTGGAGGGCTACAACTGCCTGCAGGCCAAGGTGGAGGAACTGCTCGCCGAGCCTCAGGGGCCGACTGAAGTGCGCCTGACATTGAGCAACGGGCAAACCCTGTGCACCTTCGCCGAACCTGCCTGGCTCAACGCCCATGCCGTGGCTGCAGGAAGCAACCTGCGCGTTCAGTTTCAACCGTCCTACGTCCTTATCGGAACGCCTTTGTAAAACCGACACAAAACCGTCATAAGCGCTGACTAAGGTGACTGCCAAACCCGCAGGAAGCCTGTCATGAACCTATTAGAAGAACACCAGTCCACCGACCTCGAACAGCTGGTCAGCCTGAGTCGCCGTCGTTTCATCGGAGCAGGTGCCCTGTGCGGCGCCGCCCTGTTTCTGGGTGGCAACCTGCTCAGCCGCAGTGTAATGGCCGCCAGCGTCAGCGCTGCCAACAGCAGCCTGCTCGGCTTTACCAGCATCCCCAGTGCCACCGCCGACAGCATCAGCCTGCCCCCTGGTTACAAAGCCTCGGTACTGATCAGCTGGGGCCAGCCGCTGCACGCCGACGCGCCGGCTTTCGACGCATCCGGCCAGGGCACAGCCAAAGCCCAGGAACTGCAGTTCGGTGACAACAACGACGGCATGAGTCTGTTTCCCTTCCCCGGCGATGACAATCGGGCGTTGATGGCCATCAACAACGAATACACCAACTACCGCTATCTGTTCGCCCATGGCGGCCAACCGGCCTCCGCCGAAGACGTGCACAAGGCCCAGGCTGCCGAAGGCGTCTCGGTGATCGAGGTCAAGCGCAGCAATGGCCAGTGGCAGTTTGTCCAGGGCTCGCCCTACAACCGCCGAATCCACGGCAACTCGCCGATCCGTGTCGGCGGCCCGGCGGCGGGCGATGCCTGGATGAAGACCGCAGCCGACAACAGCGGTCGCAAGGTACTCGGCACGTTCCAGAACTGCGCCAACGGCAAGACGCCGTGGGGCACCTACCTGACCTGCGAAGAGAACTTCACCGACTGCTTTGGCAGCAGCAATCCGGCGCAAGCCTTTGATGCCGGGCAGAAACGTTACGGGGCGACGATCGACAGCAAGGAAATCGGCTGGCACCCACACGACCCGCGTTTCGACCTGGCGAAGAACCCCAATGAGCTGAACCGCCATGGCTGGGTAGTGGAGATCGATCCGTTCGACCCGGATTCGACCCCGGTCAAGCGCACGGCCCTGGGCCGTTTCAAGCACGAAAACGCCGCCCTCGGCGAAACCCGCGATGGCCGGGCGGTGGTCTACATGGGCGATGATGAGCGCGGTGAGTTCATCTACAAATTCATCAGCCGCGACCGCATCGACCATAAAAACCCCAGCGCCAACCGCAGCCTGCTCGATCACGGCACCCTGTATGTCGCGCGTTTCGACGATGGCGACCAGAATGCCGAGCATCCGCGCGGCAAGGGCCAGTGGCTGGAGATGACCCACGGCAAGAACGGCCTGATTGCCGCCAACGGTTTTGCCAGCCAGGCCCAGGTGTTGATCCATGCACGTCTGGCCGCCAGCCAGCTCAAGGCCACGCGCATGGACCGCCCGGAATGGATCGTGGTCAGCCCCAAGGACGGCCAGGTCTATTGCACCCTGACCAACAACGTCAAACGTGGCGAAGAAGGCCAGCCGGCAGGCGGCCCCAACCCACGCGAGAAAAACCTCTACGGGCAGATCCTGCGCTGGCGCGAGACCGACAATGACCACGGCGCCATGAGTTTCGACTGGGACCTGTTCGTGGTCGCCGGCAACCCGTCGGTACACCCCGATGATGCCAAGGGCGGCTCAAGCAACATTACCCCGCAAAACATGTTCAACAGCCCGGACGGGCTGGGCTTCGACCCGGATGGCCGGTTGTGGATCCTCACCGATGGCGACTACAGCAATAGCGGTGACTTTGCCGGCATGGGCAATAACCAGATGCTCTGCGCCGACCCGGTCAGTGGCGAGATCCGGCGTTTCATGGTCGGGCCGGTGGCCTGTGAGGTGACCGGGATCGCCTTCGCGCCGGACCAGCGCACCCTGTTCGTCGGCATCCAGCATCCAGGTGAATCCGGCGGCTCGACCTTTCCCGAGCACCTGCCCAACGGCAAGCCGCGTTCGTCGGTAATGGCGATCAGCCGGGAAGATGGCGGGATCGTCGGGGCCTGAGATCAGCAGGGGCTGCTACGCAGCCCATCGCCGGCAAGGCCGGCTCCCACAGGTACTGTTTGCACTGGACCAT
>NZ_JANHLE010000041.1 GCF_028682475.1 Pseudomonas putida | reverse complement strand
GCGATCGATCAGGGACATCGCATCGCAGGGCAAGCCCGCTCCCACCGGTGGTGCTTTACACTCGGAACTGGCCCAACAACCGGTCCAGTTGTTCGCGCAGCTGGTTCAACGCCACCCCGGCGCTGCTCGACTGCTGCGCAGCAGTTGCCGTCTGGCGCGACAGGTCAGCGGTTTCGGTAACACTGCGGTTGATCTCTTCAACCACATGCGACTGTTGCAGGGTGGCACTGGCTATCGAGGCGTTGAGGGCAGTGAGGTTGTGCAGGGCCTGACTGATGGCATCCAGGCTGACACCCGCCTCGTTGGCCTGTTCGATGGTCTGGCGTGAAGCCGTGCTGCTGGCGTCGATCGCCTTGACCGCCGCCTCCGACTGCCCCTGTAGATGCTCGATCATGCTCTGGATTTCGGCTGTCGACTGCTGGGTACGCTGGGCCAGCAGGCGCACTTCATCGGCCACCACGGCAAAGCCACGGCCTTGTTCGCCGGCCCGGGCTGCCTCGATGGCCGCGTTCAGGGCCAGCAGATTGGTCTGCTCGGCAATCGAACGAATCACTTCCAGGACGCTGCCAATCTTTGTGCTCTGGCTGGCCAGGGTCTGGATCACCCTGACCGCTTCATCGATGGTGCCTGACAGCTGGTCGATCTGCTGCAGGCTGCCATGGATACTTTGCTGGCCCTGTTCGGCGCGGTGCTGGGCGTCGCGCATTTCGCTGGAGGCCTGTTCGGCATTCCTGGCGACATCCTGCACGGCATAGGTGACCTCATTGATCGCGGTGGCCACTTGCTCCATCTGTGCGGACTGCTGTTCGCTGTGTTGTTGAGCCTGGTTGGCGTTGCTGCCGACATCCACAGCCGATTGCCCCAAGGCATGCGCTGCGCCCTGCAGTTGGCCGATCACCCCCTGCAACTTGCCGGTGAAGCGGTTGAAGTGTCCGCCCAGCTGGGTCACCTCATCGCGGCCATGGGTGTCCAGCCGACGGGTCAGGTCGCTTTCGCCGCTGGCGATCATGGCCATGGCATCCACCGCTTCCTGCAAGGGGCGCGCGATGCTGCGGGCAATCAGCATCACCAGCAGGGTCATGACCGCAGCAATGCCAAGCCCCAGCAGCGAGGCGTCGCGCAACTGCCGCATGAACTCGCTTTGCATGTCATCGATATAGATCCCCGAGCCAATCACCCAGCCCCAAGGCTTGAACAACTGGATGTAGGAGGTTTTCTCGACCGGTTCGCTGGCACCGGGCTTGGGCCAGCGGTAGTCGATGCTGCCAGCCCCGCGGGCCTTGGCCAGTGCGGCCATTTCGTTGAAAACGGCAAAGCCGTCCGGGTCACGGATCGCAGAGAGGTCCTGGCCATCGAGTTTGGGGTTGGTCGGATGCATGATCATCCTCGGCCGCAGGTCGTTGATCCAGAAGTAGTCGTTCTGGTCGTAGCGCAAGCTGCGTACGGCGCTCAGGGCTTGTTGCTGGGCGGCTTCGCGGGGCAGGGTGCCCGCCGCCTCCAGGCCTTGATAGTAGGCCAGTACGCCCGCGGCGGTTTCTACCACATGCCGGGTTTTTTCGGCCTTGGCCTGATACAGGTCGCCGTGGATCTGCCTGAGCATCAGCAGGCCCAAGGTCAGCAACATCACCACGGCTACTACCAGAATCAGCCACAAGCGGCGGCTGATCGACATATTTCGTAGAGTCTTCATGCAACGGTCACCCCGGATTCTTTTTATTGTCTAGCGCATCCCAGCATGCTTTTTGCCAATCACCTACTCGACCAAGGACTAAGTGCCTGAACCATCAAGGTGTGTAGCGCCGACCAGCAGCGTTTATACAAGAGGTCTGATAGGATTTCGGCCCGGTCGCGACATTCCTGAAGGGTCACTGAACTTTTCTGTCGACTGCGCCACCAACTGTCGCGGTAAAACCACCGGGCATTCGAATCGGCTCTGGCTTTTGCAAACTACAACGGGGGCATGCCATCGGCATCGCTTCGTGGGGGAATAATGGATCTTTGGACTGGCCTGCAGGCCGTCATTTTGGGTGTTGTCGAAGGCTTGACCGAGTTCTTGCCGATTTCCAGTACCGGTCACCAGATCATTGTCGCCGACCTGATCAACTTCGGTGGTGAGCGGGCGATGGCCTTCAACATCATCATTCAGCTGGGCGCTATCCTTGCCGTGGTCTGGGAGTTTCGCCGCAAGATCTTCGACGTGGTGCTGGGCCTGCCCAGGGAGCAGCAGGCGCAACGTTTTACCGCCAACCTGCTGATCGCCTTTATGCCGGCGGTGGTCCTGGGAGTGCTGTTTGCCGACCTGATTCACCATTACCTGTTCAACCCCGTCACGGTAGCGGCTGCCCTGGTAGTGGGCGGGGTGATCATGCTGTGGGCCGAGCGCCGCCAGCATGTGATCAAGGTCGAGCAGGTTGATGAGATGCGTTGGTCCGACGCGTTGAAGATCGGTTTTGTCCAGTGCCTGGCGATGATCCCGGGCACTTCTCGCTCCGGCTCGACGATCATAGGCGGCCTGCTGTTCGGCTTGTCACGCAAAGCTGCGACCGAATTTTCGTTCTTCCTGGCCATGCCGACCATGGTCGGTGCAGCGGTGTATTCGGGCTACAAGTACCGCGATCTGTTCCAGCCTGGCGACTTTCCGGTATTCGCGATTGGCTTCGTGGTCTCGTTCATCTTCGCCATGATCGCTGTACGCGGGTTGCTGCGTTTCATTGCCAACCACAGCTATGCGATGTTTGCCTGGTACCGGATTGTCTTCGGCCTGATCATCCTGGCGACCTGGCAGTTCGGCTGGGTCGACTGGGCGACAGCGCAAGGTTGAGTCAATGAGCCGCTCACAACCCTCGGCGCGACATGCCGGTACCGCCAATGGCGCTGTCCAGCACCCGCGCAGCAAACTGCTGGTTTTCGTTGCCCTGTGCCTGTTGCCGCTGGGTGGTGCGCTGCAGATGCTGCTCAGTGGGCAGTCCTGGCTGCCTGCGGTGGCTTATCCGCTGGCCAGTCTGGTGAGTTTTGCGCTGTATTGGCGTGACAAGCAGCAGGCACGCACTCAGGGCTGGCGAACCCCGGAAAAGGTCCTGCACGCCAGCGAGTTGTGCGGCGGCTGGCCCGGGGCACTGCTGGCCCAACAGGCCTTTCGGCATAAAACCCGCAAGCTGTCGTTTCAGTTGAGCTTCTGGGCCATTGTCGCCCTGCATCAGCTGTTCTGGATCGACCACCTGTTGCTCGGTGGCCGTTGGCTGGGCAGCGCCCTGGCGCCGCTGCTCAGATAAGCAGGCCCGGTTGCAGGCGCTTTGGCAGGCGCCTGACCACCAGTTGATGGGAGCGCTGCAGCAGGTCGCAGAGCTCGTCGCGGCCCATCGGGTAGGGTGGCGTCATGCTGATCCAGTGAGCCCGCGCCAGGTACGGCGCCGGGCGCACGCCGGGGCGGTCGGCGTAGCCAAGGAACAGCTCGCTGTCGACTTTGAACGACAAGCCGGCACCGGCCAGATCCAGTACTGCGAACATCTTGTTGCCGGCGATCGAGAACACCCGTACGCCGCCCCATTTGTAGTCTTCCCGCGCACCGGGCAGGCTCAGGCAAAAGTCCACCACCTGCGCTTCGCTCATTTTGCCCTTAGACATAACGCTCCCCACAGTCGGCAAACGCCGCCACCAGATGGTCGATCCACACCCGCACAGCCGGCAGCAGGCCGCGCCGATGAGGATAGACCGCTTGTAGATAGCCCCCAGGCAGTGACCAGTCTGGCAGCAGCCGCACCAGCTCGCCACGGGCCAGTTCCTCCTCACAGTGCATGATCGGCAGGGCGGTGAAACCCTGACCGGCAACCGCTGCCGCCTTGCGCACGAGAAAGTCGTCAATGGCCAGGCGCGCTTCCATGGCCAGCTCATGTTTATGGCCACGCTCGTCGATCAGGCGCAGGTGGACCAGGCGGTCGGCGTCCACGGCACCGAGCATCGGCAGGCCGCTGAGGTCGTCGGGGGTGAGCGGGGCATGGAGAGCGGCAAACGCCGGGGCTGCCACCAGGTACATCTGCGCCTGGCGCAGGCGCCGGGTGACCAGGGCCGGGTCTTCATCGCCCAGATCGCGCACACGCAACGCCACGTCGATGCCTTCGGTAATCAGGTCGACGCGGCGATTGAGCAGGACCATGTCCAGTTGCACCTGCGGGTACTGCTCGAGAAATTCGCTGATCACCTGCGGTAACAGCGAGTGCGCCAGACCCACCGGACACGACACCCGCAGGCGGCCTCGGGGTTCGCTGGTCATGCTGGCAACCGCCTCGTCGGCCATTTCCGCTTCCAGCAGCATGGCCTGGCAATGACGCAGGTAGCGCTCGCCCACCGCCGTCAACTTGAGCTGGCGCGTGGTGCGCTGCAGCAGGCGAGTGCCCAAGCGTTCTTCAAGTTCGGCGATACGCCGCGACAGCCGCGATTTGGGGATCCCGAGCACGCGTCCGGCGGCGGCAAAACCACCGGCTTCGACCACGCGGGCGAAGTAGAAGAGGTCGTTGAGGTCTTGCATGGCAATCACCATTGTCCTGTCAGTAGGACAAACTAACGCATTTTTGCTGACTTATCAGCTATTCGCCTTCCCGGTAGGATTCTCCCCATCGTGATCGCCCAGATGCGGTCTTCAATCAGGAGAGTCCCATGAAACTGTTGCATATCGATTCGAGCATTCTGGGCGACAATTCCGCCTCCCGTCAGCTGAGCCGCAGCGTGGTCGATGCCTGGAAAGCCGCCGATCCGTCCCTGGAAGTGGTCTACCGTGATCTGGCTGCCGACGCCATCAGCCATTTCTCTGCCGCTACCCTGGTTGCCGCCGGAACCCCGGAAGCACTGCGTGACGCCGCACAGCAACATGAAGCCCAGCTGAGCAGCGAAACCTTGCAGGAGTTTCTGGCCGCCGACGCGGTGGTGATCGCTGCGCCTATGTACAACTTCACCGTTCCGACCCAGCTCAAGGCCTGGATCGACCGCGTTGCGGTAGCCGGCCAGACCTTCCGCTATACCGAAGCCGGTCCCGAAGGTCTGTGCGGCGACAAGAAGGTCATCCTGGTGTCCACTGCCGGTGGTTTGCACGCGGGTCAACCGACCGGTGCGGGTCACGAAGACTTCCTCAAGGTGTTCCTCGGCTTCATCGGTGTCACCGACCTGGAAATCGTCCGTGCCCACGGCCTGGCCTTTGGCGAAGAGCATCGCGCCAATGCCCTGAGCGCTGCCCAGGCACAGATCAGCAACGAGCTGTTCGTCGCTGCTTGATCAGCACCGGCGCGTGACCCAAACCGACAGCAGGCTGCGTCTGCTGTCGGTTTTTTCATTGAGCTTTCATCCGCGCCGTCATGCCTCACTCTATGCTTGATCGGTACCTGGCAGTTGACCCGCCGGGCAGGGTGAAAGCAGATGGGCAGATTCGCGGTGTTGTGGATGCTGTGCTGGCTTGGCATTGCAGGCCTGGCGCAGGCTGAGCCGGCGCAACACTGGAGTGTCGGCTTGCACCATCTGGTCTTCGCCGACCCGCTGGATGGGCGCCCGATGCATGCACTGGCGTTCTATCCTTCCAGCGGCCCCGAGCGCATCAGCCGCATTGACGGCTATCGGGTTGAAGGCAACGAAGGAGCGCCGATTGCCATTGGCCGCTACCCATTGTTGATGTTGTCGCATGGCAATACCGGTTCGCCGCTGGCCTTGCATGACCTGGCCAGTGCGCTGGCGCGTCGCGGGTTTGTAGTGGTGGCGGTCACCCATCCGGGCGACAACGCCCATGATCACAGTCGCCTGGGCACCTTGAGCAACCTGTATGGGCGGCCGCTGCAAATCAGTGCTGCGATCACCGCAAGCCTTGCCGATCCCTTGCTGGCACCCTACGTCAGTGGCGAACAGGTGGGCATGATCGGTTACTCGGCGGGGGGTGAAACCGCCTTGATACTGTCCGGTGCGCAACCCGATCTTGAGCGTCTGCGCCGCTATTGCCTGGAGCGGCCGCTGGACGCTGATGCCTGCAAGACCAAAGGAGTGCTGATCGCCGACCGTGCTGACCTTGGCGCCGAGGCCGACCCGCGTATCCATGCCTTACTGCTGATGGCGCCGTTGAGCCTGATGTTCGGCCGTCATGCCCTGGCCCAGGTGAAGGTGCCTGCGTTGATCTACAGCGGCGACAAAGACCAGCTCCTGGCCATCGACAAGAACGCCCAGGCGCTGGCACGCAAACTTCCGGTGACACCCAACTACCGGTTGTTGGCCGGGGCCGGGCATTTCGTCTTCATGGCGCCGTGCGATGAGGAGCAGCGTGAACACATGGCGGCGCTGTGCGATGACCCCGACGGCGTCGACCGTGAAGGGATTCACTTGTCATTGCAGGCTGAAGCCGCGCACTTTTTCAGCCGCACCCTGGAGCGAGCCGGCCGGGTGGGCCTCAACACTGCCGATCAGTAACGGCGGGCACGCCGTGACAGCACCAGCGTCAGGCCGACACCGGCCAGCGACAGCAGGGCGGCGATGCAGAAAATCCAGGCATAGCCCAGGTGCAAGGCCACCGCGCCCATCAGTGGGCCGGCGATCGCCAGGGCCAGGTCGAAGAACACTGCATAAGCACCCAGGCCCGCACCGCGGCTGGCCACCGGCACTTGCTTGATGGCTTCCACGCCCAGTGCCGGGTATACCAGCGACAGCCCAAAGCCGGTCAGCCCGGCTCCGACCAGTGCCAACGACGGGCTGGGCGCCAGCCACAGCAAGGTCAGGCCCAGGGCTTCGGTGCTCATGCAGACCATTGCTACCTGATAGCCGCCGAAGCGATTGACCGCATTGACGAACAACAACCGCGACAGGATAAAGCACAGGCCAAAGGCGCTCAGGCACCAGGCCGCGCCGTACCAGCCTTGCTCCAGGTAGAACAGGGTGACAAAGGTGGTCAGCGTACCGTAGCCGATTGACGCCAGGGTCAGGCCCACGCCGCAGGGAGCGACGCGGCCGAATGCGGCCCAGAACGGCAGGCGTTCGCCGCGCACCACCGGCATTGACGGCTTGTTGCGGATCACCAGCAAAGCCAGTGCAGCCAGCAGCGTCAGCATCAGGCCGAGGGTGGCAAAGTTGACCTGGTCCACCAGCAACACGCCCAGCGGCGCGCCGATGGCAATGGCGCCGTAAGAGGCAATGCCATTCCAGGAAATCACCCGGGCAGTGTGTTCAGCGCCAACCGCGCCGATGCCCCAGCTCAAGGTCGCGACACCGATCAGGCCCTGGGCGATCCCCAGAAACAGGCGCCCGGCGAGCAAGGCCAGGAGACTCAGCAGGGGTACATTGACCGCCAGTGCCGAAGCGAAGGTCAGCACGCCGCTGACGGCAATGCCGAGCAAGCCGTAGATGATGGCTTGTCGGGTGCCTTTACTGTCGGTCACACGTCCGGCAAACGGGCGGCTGAGCAAAGTGGCCAGGTACTGCAAACCGATGGTCAGACCGGCGATGACGGCGCTGAAGCTCAGCTGGTCATGGACATAACCCGGCAACACCGCGATCGGCAGGCCGATGCAGAGGAAGGCAATAAAGGTATAGAAGACGATCGCAAGGATCTGCAGGGTGATCGAGAGGGTACTGGCAGGAGCCGGTGTTGACGCAGACATTTGCTCGTTCGCTGGCGGGCGGTGGGAGAGGGCCCATGATCGCTGGCGGCGAGGATAAAAGGAAGCAGGCTAACGAATTTTCCAGGCTTCGCGGGGCAAGCCCGCTCCCACAGTGTTCAACCTGTGGGAGCGGGCTTGCCCCGCGATAGCTTTAAACCACTACACCCTGACTACGCAGGTAGTCATCGTAGGTGCCGCTGAAGTCCACCACACCGCTCGGGCTCAGCTCGATGATGCGCGTGGCCAGCGACGACACGAACTCACGGTCGTGGCTGACGAAGACCAGCGTACCCGGGTAGTTCTCCAGCGCCAGGTTCAGCGCCTCGATCGATTCCATGTCCAGGTGGTTGGTCGGTTCGTCCATGATCAGCACGTTCGGCTTTTGCAGGATCAGCTTGCCGAACAGCATACGGCCTTGCTCACCACCGGAAATCACCTTGACCGACTTGAGGATCTCGTCGTTGGAGAACAGCATGCGCCCCAGGGTGCCACGGATCATCTGCTCGCCCTGGGTCCACTGACCCATCCAGTCGAACAGGCTGACGTCCTCTTCGAAGTCGTGAGCGTGGTCCTGGGCGTAGTAGCCCAGCTCAGCGCTTTCGGTCCACTTGACCGCACCGGCATCCGGGCTCAGCTCACCGACCAGGGTGCGCAGCAGGGTGGTTTTACCGATACCGTTAGGGCCGATGATCGCCACGCGCTCGCCGGCTTCGACGGTAAAGCTGAAGTTCTGGAACAGGGTCTTGCCTTCGAAGCCTTTGGACAGCTTCTCGATGGTCACCGCCTGACGGTGCAGCTTTTTGGTCTGCTCGAAGCGGATGAACGGGCTGACCCGGCTCGATGGCTTGACTTCGGCCAGCTGGATCTTGTCGATCTGCTTGGCCCGCGAGGTCGCTTGCTTGGCTTTCGAGGCGTTGGCCGAGAAGCGGCTGACGAAGGTCTGCAGCTCGGCGATCTGGGCTTTCTTCTTGGCGTTGTCCGACAGCAGTTGCTCGCGCGACTGGGTCGCAGCGGTCATGTACTCGTCGTAGTTGCCCGGGAACAGACGCAGCTCGCCGTAGTCCAGGTCAGCCATGTGGGTGCACACGCTGTTGAGGAAGTGACGGTCGTGGGAAATGATGATCATGGTGCTGTTACGCGCCGTGAGAATGCTTTCCAGCCAGCGGATGGTGTTGATGTCCAGGTGGTTGGTCGGTTCGTCGAGCAGCAGCACTTCCGGATCGGAGAACAGCGCCTGGGCCAGCAGCACACGCAGCTTCCAGCCCGGGGCCACTTCGGTCATCGGACCGAAATGCTGTTCCAGTGGAATACCCAGGCCCAGCAGCAATTCACCGGCACGGGATTCGGCGGTGTAACCGTCCATTTCGGCGAACTCGGTTTCCAGTTCGGCAACGGCCATGCCGTCTTCTTCGGTCATTTCCGGCAGCGAGTAGATACGGTCGCGCTCGGCCTTGACCCGCCACAGCTCCTCGTGGCCCATGATCACGGTGTCGATCACGGTAAATTCTTCGTAGGCGAACTGATCCTGGCGCAGTTTACCCAGGCGCACATTCGGCTCGAGCATGACCTGGCCGGCGGAAGGCTCCAGGTCGTCGCCGAGGATTTTCATGAAGGTCGACTTGCCGCAGCCGTTGGCGCCGATCAGGCCGTAGCGGTTGCCGTTGTTGAACTTGACCGAGACGTTCTCGAACAACGGCTTGGCGCCGAACTGCATGGTGATGTTAGCGGTGGAGATCAAAGGGCTTACCTATCAATAGCTTACGTCGCTGGCATTGCGGCTGATACCGATTTGATACCAATTTGCAGCTTTTCCAGCTCGCTCCAGTCGGAGCTTGAGTTAATCCAACGCGCATACGTCGACAGCAGCATTTGCACGCTGTGGCCGAGCTGTTGGGAGATAAATGCGGGGTTGAGGCCAGACATTGAGCATATTGTCGCATAGGTGTGGCGACAGTTGTATGGCGGGCGGTAACGAATCCTCAGTTCTTTCAGTACCGGACGCCATTGGTGATGGAGGTCTGAGGTCTGTTGGACGAGCTCAGCATTCTTTGATGGCGGAAAAATGAACGGTGATTCCGTAACCCGCCCCTTTCCTTTCCTGCTTCGCTCGGCATGGTCCTTGGCAAATTCGAGCGCACGCAAGGCCCTCTGACAGGTGCACACCAGTGAAAAATACGAATTCGAAGAAAGCCGCATAGATCTGGCCGGGCCAGTGCGGGTGGTCGTATAGCCTGGTGATGATCTTGTTGCCGCGTTCCTCGCCCGGCCGGTTCATCGCGGAGTCTGCGTCCGCCTGTGCGCGACAGCCGGAGAAGATCGCCAACACGTCGAGAAACTGGACAAGCTGTTCTCGATTTACAGAGAAACCTCATCGCCGACCAAGCAGCCTTGAGGGCGGCGCGGACGTATATCAGGGATGTCTGCCAGCGACCCTAGGAGGCTCGGGTGTCGCTTTGTCTTTTTGCGGCCAACTCTTTTTGACGGTTCTTCTTATCCATTCGGTAGCCCCACCAGAGTGTGGCGACAGCGAAAACAACCAGCAGTGCTATTTGATATATGGGCACTGTTTTCTCCTTAAAAAATTAGACACGCAGACGGATTTGGCTGCCTCGTGCAAAAATTTTTCGAAGTGCTCAAGTGTGTGACGAGTGAGCGGCGATTTGATGGGGGCTATAGATCAGGGCCTAAAGAAAAGAACGGCCTGCGAGCAGGCCTGTGGTGGCCTGCTGCAATAACGTTCAGGAGTAGCGAGAGCAATAGTGGTTTTTCTGGTTGTTTTTGTGGGTTTTTAGGTTATCGCTCTCTTTGGATCCATTTATTATTTTTCAGATGCACTTCGGCAGCTCTCACAGCGCCACCCTTTGTAATGCTCGGATTTCTCAAGAGCCGTAAGCAATTCACGACCGCCTATAATATTTTGGCAGTTGTTATGTTTTTCATTTGGTTTTTTCATACCCTCGCATTTTTTTTGCAGGTAGGGGCTTACCACTGCCTGTTGCCTTGACGAAAGCGCTCTAAATCCCTTGTCGACGGCTAGCTGGGCGTAGCTTTGTACGCTCGGTTTTTCGCCTTGAAATGCGTTCTGCGCGATGAGGGCCGAGAAAATCTCTCGCTCGATAGTCATTCGTTAATCCTTTATTCAACCAACAAGTTTGCTCATGTTGTTTCTGGTGCTGAGCATTGCGAAAGCATACGTTACCATTGGGTGGGGCTTTAATGAACTGGGTTTCCATCCAGCTATAAAAGGCAAAGTTTCTCATTCTTGGCCAGTAAATGTTGGGTTCTTGGTGATTAGAATATTTCAAGAGGTCTTTGTTACAATTTATTTCTTATTCGATGAGGCGGAGAAGTTTAACTTTTCACTTTAATGGGGGTGGTGCGTCGAGCGAAATCTCCTTTATTTCGCGATAAACTTAAGGGTGGCGATACTTTTTAGGAGCCTCTATTTTTTATAAGAGATGCACTGTGTTAACAGCAAGGTTCCGCTATTTCCTCACGCAAGCTGTCGACCAAATTCACACGGTTGGTACTGTGTGCGAGGCGACCTATGCTGCCCTGACCCATTAACAGGGAGCTGAGTCCTGGATGACCTGGACGAAAATCGCCGCTGGTGAGCCGCTGATGCGGCAGGCGATGGATGGGCTCTACCGATACAACGAGTCTAAAGGCCGTGCCGCGTCAGAGGTGGTGGAGCGATTGCCTTTATCCCCTGTTGGCGGCATGCCGCCCCAGGTAGATGAGCGGCCAGTCAGCTGCATTTTGCGTAAGTAGCTGCGCTGAAAAGTCACGGCTTGCTATAAAGAGAAGGGCTACTTCGTTGATGGGGGCCTACTGATGTTGATTGGTAACGTCGGCTTAGTTCACACAGGTTAACCGCCATGCCTATTTTTCGGATTCTGGTTTGTTCGTTGTTAGTCGCGAATCTTGCTGGTTGTGCATCGCCTGGAAATCCTACGGGCAGTAAGCTGACGAGTAAAACACCTGAGGAGTACGCGGATTGCGTACTGCCTAGGTGGCAAGCGCTGGCGCCGCTCTCTACGCAGAAATCAATCAGCCACGGCTATCGGTTAATAGCGCCCAGCGCAGTGGCATCTGACGAGGTCTTGGAAGTCGTCGAATATCAAGACGGCAGTCGGGCGACGTTTTACAAAGGAAGCTTTCTGTCGAGCGATAAGCTACGACAGGTGGCAAGAGATTGCTTGGATTGATTTCTCCACTCACCGCCGACATTTGAGGGCGACGCCGTTGATCTCGGAATCCCCATCGACCTCGTTGACGGATTCAACACCCAAACCATTACCTCCTATCTTGGCTGTTTGGTTGAGCGCAATGTTCAGAGCGTCATCTGCAGAAGAAC
This sequence comes from Pseudomonas putida, assembly GCF_028682475.1. Classification (GTDB taxonomy): domain Bacteria; phylum Pseudomonadota; class Gammaproteobacteria; order Pseudomonadales; family Pseudomonadaceae; genus Aquipseudomonas; species Aquipseudomonas putida_AG. The sequence continues at coordinate 25,389 of NZ_JANHLE010000041.1, read as the reverse complement.
CCTGGGCCTTGAACTCATGAATCACATCGCAGCCAGCGGCTTTAGGTGCAGTGACAAGGCTCACCTTCGCGCCTTCATTCGTCAGCTGCGTGGTGCAGCCAGCAAGTAGGGTAATGAGAAGTGCTACTGGAACTCCGGTGGTTTTGATTCTGAGCATGATCAGTCGTCGTCCATTTCAAAGGTTCTGTACTCACCATTATCGGGGGCGTAAACCTCCATTTCTACAGTAGAGCCGTAATTGCAGATCGGCTCAACATCCCCCGATAGAGCCTTTCCTCCGTCATTGTTAATTTCGAGCGGTCATCGATAAAGATCAAGCCGCTGCCGCCATGGTTTTTTTGAGCGTTGCCTGCATTGTTTCCATTTGCGCACCGAGGTCCTCAAGTTTTGCTTTCCCGAGCAGCTTCCTGGCCTGAGGGAACATCTCCTTTTCCTCCTCCTCGATGTGATGCTCGAGAAGTTCTTTCACGACCTTCACTCGACCTGAAAACTCTAGAGTGCCCGGGTCGGTCTTTTTCAGATCTGGCAGGACCAAGGCGTCTACAGTGCGGTGCTCTTCCTTTGCCTCGAAGTACAGTACGTCTTGCTCCTTGCCTCCCGCTGCCTTGAACGCAGGGTAGAGGATCTTTTCTTCAAGCTGTGTGTGGATGGTTATTTCCATCTCAAGTTTCGCCAGTAGTTGCGTGCGCTTTTTGATTCCGCGCTCTGTCGAGTCAGTCAGCTCGCTTAGGATGGATTTCACGCGCGCATGGTCGTCCTTCAGCAGATCGATAGCGTTCATCTTCATTTCCTCTGGGTGATAAGGTCGTCGCGCATCGAAACAAGTGCCGATGCTGCATGAACAACCCTGTTACTCACGCACTATCTGTGCCGTCCAGCTGATCTGTATTTGTCGATGCAAATCAGGGAGATAGCGGTCTGCGGTCGCGGCCTGAGTCGTGCAGACCACCCGAACAATGCATCACTGCGTTGCAATCTGCTTGATCTGGCGTGTTGTAACCTGGACGCAGGGAGCGGCAACTTGTCCGGAATCACCCGCGATCTTGTCGCTTCGTACCCGCGCGGCGCTGCCTTGGTGTTCAGCGCGAAATGACGCTCGAATGGAATTTTTTGCGCCAATGGAGTATTACGGGTTACCGGCATAGGGCCGGGCCCAGGAGGTGGTTGTGAGCTTGAATCAAGCGCAAGTCGATGCAGTAGAACACCTTCTAATGGCTTTCCTGAAGCGGTCCGAGAGCGCCCAGATTGTGGCGAAGGTCTACGAGGATGCCTATTCCTCAATCATGGGCAGCGAGGGCCCGGCCAGCAACGAGGAGAAAGAGGCTGCGCTTGAGCACTTGAACAACCTTCGGTTGCAGCTCAAGTAATCAGCTTATCTGGCAAATCCAGTGCTGCGTGTTCTCGCAAACGGACCGCAGCATTGGCGCCCGCGGCCAGCGTGCACTAGCGTTCACCTATCATCCGACGGCAACCATAGCCGGACGAACGGGTTTCGCTGTTAGCCACGTACCGACCCTGCGGAGCAAACAAAAACATGCCGGATCTGCGCCCCATTCCGACGCTGAGCCTGGACTATCGTGCCGAGCGCCCGATATTTCACGACTTTCTGCACCAGGCAAGGTGCTCGCCTGATGCAACGGCCATCATTGGTCAGGACGTTACCTGCAGCTATCGTCAGCTTGAACAGATCAGCCGGGGTATCGCGGCGCTACTGATCGCAAGCGGTGCCAGCCGATCCGAGCGGGTGGTGATTGTCTCAAGCCGCTGTGCGGGGCTGGTGTATGCCATGCTCGGCGTGTTGCGCGCCGGATTGACCTTCACCATTGCCGACGTCGCCTATCCGCCTGCCCGTGTCAGCCAGATCATCGCCACGCTTGAACCGGCCTTTGTATTGCTGTGCGGGGATGCCAGGGACGCGTTCAATCTCGCGCACCCGGCGCCGGGTGCAAGCCATGCGGCACCGCAGGTCGTCAGGGTGGCGCAAGCGCCTGAGCAAGCGCTGCAGCAATTTGCCTGTGAGCAAGCGCTGCTGCCTGAAATCAACCCCGGCCACCCGGCCTATATCACCTTCACTTCAGGCAGCACCGGCGAACCCAAGGGGATCGTCACCCATCACGCGCCACTGGTGCATTTCATCGAATGGCATGTCAGTCGTCATGGATTTACCCGCGACGACAGTTTTTCCCTGCTTTCCGGGCTGGGGCATGATCCGGTGTACCGGGATGTGTTCACGCCGCTGTCGATTGGCGCGAAAATCATCTGTCCGACCCAGGCGACCCTGACCAACCCTTCGGCCCTGGCGACGTGGATACAGCGCCATGCAGTCTCGGTCATTCACCTCACGCCGCCGCTGGGCAAATTGATTGAAACCGGTGCGCGGATGAACGCACAGGCATTCAATCACCTGCGCTATCTGTTCTGGGGCGGCGATGCACTCAGCCAGACGCTGTACCAGCAGATGCGCGCGATTGCTCCCGATGCCATCAGCGTCAACTTCTACGGCACTACGGAAACCCCGCAGGCGATGGCCTTCCATCAAGTCGATGAGCACGCCGACAACGCCAGAATCCCGCTGGGCAAGGGCATTGACGGCGCGCAACTGCTGATCGTGAACGACGCCAATCAACTGGTCAGTGCAGGTGAAGTCGGGGAAATCCTGATCCGCAGCCCTTATCTGTCGCTAGGCTACTGGGGGGATGCGGCGCTGACCGGGGAAAAATTCGTGGTCAACCCGTTTACCGGTGCCGCGAACGACATCTGTTACCGCACCGGCGACCTTGGCACCTACCTTGCCGATGGCAGTGTCAACTTTCTGGGGCGTGCTGACAGTCAGGTGAAGATTCGCAGCCACCGCATCGAACTGGCTGAAATCGAAAACGCTATCGTCCGCCATGCACAGATCAAGCAATGCGTGGTGCTGGCCAACCATGACAGCGCGATGGTAAGGCTGGTCGCCTATTGTGTGGCAGAGCAGCCGGTGTCTGCGGCTCAATTGCGTGAGGCCCTCGCCAGCGAGCTACCGGACTATATGGTCCCGGCGCTGTTCGTTTTCCTCGACTCCATTCCGCTAACACCCAACGGCAAGATCGACAAGCGGGCGTTGCCTGCACCGTTCGACCATGCGGCTGCAACCGCCGCCAGTGCCCGTCAGGACCTGTCGCCGTTTACCCTGAAACTGACCGAGGCCTGGGCGCAGATTCTCCAGGTGCCGGATGTCGATGCCAACCTTAGCTTCGTCGAACTGGGAGGGGACTCGCTGTCCTTTGTCCAGGCGTCAATGGTCCTGGAAGAGCTGATCGGCCATCTGCCGGATCGTTGGGAAGTCACCCCGGTACGGGAATTCGCCGAGTTGGCCAGCCAAGCCAGGCCCTCGAAGTGGTCACTGCGGGCGATGGAAATGCCGGTGTTCCTGCGGGTGGCCTCGATCATCCTGATTGTCGTCGGGCATCTGCATGTGTTTTCCAACTGGCTGATCAGCGGCGAGACGACGGTGCTGTTCCTGATCTCCGGCATCAGCCTGGCACGGTTTCAGTTCAAGGCCATCGAAGAGCGCGGTGACGCCCGCATGCTGCTCAAATCCGTTGCCAGCATCGCGGTGCCGACCGTTCTGTACACCGTTTTGATTCAGCTGCTGTTCGACAAGCTGCGCTGGCAATCGCTGTTGCTGATTTCCAACTGGTTTCCGACCGATCGTGTCGGCATTTTTCACTATTGGTACATCGAAGTGCTGGTGCAGATGATCCTGATCATCGGGCTCGTCCTGTCGTTCAGGCGTGTGCGCACAATAATCAGCGTCGATCCGTTTCGTTGTCTGGTCGTCGCCGCATGCGCACTGCTGGCGACGGATGCGCTGCTCAAGCTGTTCGTATTCGACGCCGCGCCGTTGTACAACCGGGTGCCACAGCACTACCTGGCGGTGATGGTACTCGGCATGGCCGTTCACTACGCCGACACCACGGCGCAGAAGTGGGGCGCCAGTGCCATGGCTGTTCTGATTGTCGGCGGGCTGGAGCTGATGACCGTCGCGGAACTTGGCTGGGACGAATTCATGCTGAGAAAACACATCGATATCGCCCTGCCAGCGGTTCTCGCGCTGATCTGGCTGCGGTCGGTTCCCGTGCCTGGCATGATCGCGCGGGGCGGCGCAGTGATCGCCTCGTCAACCCTGTACATCTACCTGACGCATTTTCAATTTCACTCTGTGGCCCGGCGCATCAGCGATCAGCCGGCGCTCGCGGTGGTGCTTGCCATCGTCGGCGGCGTCGCGGTGGCCTACTGCTGGAACAAGGTGGTTCAGATCGTCTTGATGCGCTGGAGCAGGAGGAAGCGCGCGGCGGATGCGCTTGAGCCTGTTGCGTAACGGGGAGCGCTCGCCTGGGACGGTGATCTTGCATGACTTGCATCCATCTGAATAGACCCAAGTGATGTCATAATGATATCACTTGCGGCATCTAGCCGTTATGGACCTTGTTAGGGAGTAAGTCATGCAGTTGCGAAACATGAAGATAGGCATGCGCGCGGGATGCACATTCCTGTTTCTGGCGGTGCTGGTCGTGATCATGGCAATGGTCGCGCTGTTTCAGGCCCGGCAGATGGACGCCGCCACCGATGGCATCCGCGAAGACTGGCTGCCGGCGATCATTGCCCTTGGTGATGTGGGTACCAGCCTGGGCAGGGCGCGAGCGCTCACCTTGCGCAGCGTGTTGCGCAATGATTCCAGTGTACGCCAGCGCACCCTCGATCTGCTGGCAGCAGTCAACAAGACGCTGCCTGATCAGCTGAGTGCCTACGAAAAGACCATCACGCTGGCGCAGGACCGCGAACTCTTTGAGCATTTCTTCGCTCAGTACCAACGCTACTCCGCGCTGCAGGCGCAGATCGTCGCTGCGGTAGCAAGCGAGAAGCTGGAAGAGGCCGATCGCCTGGTCAACGGCCCGCTTGCCGAACATGCCGATACGATGCTCAACGCGCTGACGGCGCTGATCCGCTACAACTCAGAGGGCGCCTATGCTGCCGCGCGGCACAGCAGCGAGGCGTTCACTGAGGCGGTGACGGTAGTGGTGAGTGCGCTGGTGATCATTCTGCTGCTGATGACGATCATTGCCATTCTGTTGACCCGCAGCATCGTCGCGCCCATGGCTGAGGCGGTGGAGGTGGCCAAGCGCGTAGCCGCGGGTGAGCTGACCCAGGAAATCCCTGTTACCGGCAACGACGAACCGGCGATGCTTCTGACTTCGCTGCGCACGATGCAGCACAGCTTGCGCGACACGATCCGGCAGATATCCAGCGCGTCTGACCAGTTGGCCTCGGCCTCGGAAGAACTGCACGCGGTGACCGAAGACACCAGCCGTGGCCTGCACCAGCAGAGCGCCGAGATCGATCAGGCGGCGACGGCAGTGAACCAGATGACGGTCGCTGTTGAAGAGGTGGCGAGCAACGCCTCGAGCACCGCCGATGCCTCCCAGGTGGCCGACCAGACCACCCTGCAGGGGCGTGATCAGGTCAGGCAGGCGCTGGAGTCGATCCGCCTGCTGGCCGGCGATGTGACGGTCACCTCGGAAGAAATCGAGCAACTGGCCAGCCAGGTCAACGAGATTGGCCAGGTGCTCGATGTGATCGGTGCCATTGCCGATCAAACCAACCTGCTGGCCCTGAACGCTGCCATCGAAGCGGCCCGTGCCGGCGACGCCGGACGTGGTTTTGCGGTGGTTGCCGATGAAGTGCGCGCCCTGGCCCATCGGACCCAGGCGTCGACCAAGGAAATCGGCCAGATGATCGGCGGTATCCAGTCCGGCTCGGAGCGTGCGGTCGGTGCCATACACAGCAGCCAGAACCGCGCCAACAATACCTTGCAGGTGGCCCAGGCTGCGGGTGACGCACTGGAAGTGATCGCCAGCTCGATTTCCTCGATCAACGAGCGCAACCTGGTGATCGCCTCGGCCTCCGAAGAGCAGGCCCAGGTCGCCCGGGAAGTGGATCGCAACCTGGTGAACATACGCGACCTGTCGACCCAGACGTCGGCCGGTGCCAATCAGACCAGCGCCGCCAGCCAGGACCTTTCACGCCTGGCTGTGGAGCTCAATGCAATGGTGTCGAAGTTCAGGACCTGACTTCAGCATGGCTCGGCGCAAGCTGTTTATGCCGCCGGGGTCAGACGAAGGCCTGGTCGTGAAAGCCCCGCGGCAGGCGCTGCAATCCGGGCAGGGCGGTCAGGCGTTCGATCCAGGCACTGCGCCAGTCGTTGGCGGCAGGCTGGGTCCTGGCCTTGCGCGCAGCGCGGCGGGCGGCGTTGCGTTGCTCGCGCCGGGCTTCCTTGTAGGCGTCGGTGTTGCGGCAGCTGCGGCACTTGACGCGATTGAGTTCGCGGGTCGAAATCAGGTTATTGCCATGGTGGCCGCAAGCCAGGTGGCCGGCGACCTTGTAGTGAGTGACCATTGGAGTATTCCTCTGCATAGTTCACACAGGTTCAGACTGCCAGGCGAGCCGACAAGTTCAGGAGGCGGTCTGGCGTTGTACGGCAAACTGCTTGCGGAACCATTCTTCGAGCATGGCTTTCTCCGCATACAGCCGGTCGCTGGTGGCGCTGCGGCCTGGACGCTGCAGGTAGAACTTGTCTGTCAGGTGGGCATCGGCCTGGTTTAGCGGCTGACCTTGTTGCGAGAGTACGTAGTGCAGGTCGATACTGGGCCAGGTGATGTCGCGCATGAAACGTATCGTGTAGGCCTGGGCGTGCCAGGGTTCGTAGCGGCCGGCCAGGTCGATGTCGCGGATGTCGATGCGCAGGGTCTGGCCGGGTGGCAGATAGCGCTTGCCCAGCGTCTGCAGATAGCTGCGCAGCTCTTTCATGACCTGCTCGTCGGCACCGCGTTCATAGCCATTGGAGTCCAGGCTGGCATCGCGAAAGTGTTCGGGGTTGTCGTAGTTGACCTCGACCGAGGCGGCCGGTGGCGTTTGCGCCAGGCTGCTCGAAGCCAGCAGGCTGAGGACGACAAAGGTCAGGGCAGGGCGCATGATTCACCTCCAGGTGCAGCTGTCTGCACAGCTTTTATTGTACCCCTGCCAAGGCTGGCGGGTGAGGAGAGAACAGCGTGAGCAGGGTTGAGCGGTTTGCCATCAACGAGCGCGGACGCGATTATGCCGTGGGTGATATTCACGGTCATTTCCAGCGCCTGCAGACACAGCTGGCGGCCATCGGTTTCGATCCCGCCGTGGATCGCTTGTTCAGCGTCGGTGACCTGGTGGACCGCGGCCCGGAGTGCCCGCAGGCGCTGCACTGGCTGGAGCAGCCATGGTTCCATGCGGTGCAGGGCAACCACGAGGCGCTGGCGGTGACGCATGTGAGCGGTGGCTGGCTGGATTACGGCCAGTACCGGGCAGCGGGCGGTGGCTGGTTTCTTGATCTGCCCGCCAGCGAGCAGGCGCGTTTCGCCGAGCGCTTTGCGCGCATGCCTTTGGCGCTGCAGGTCGAGACGTCTGCCGGGCCGGTCGGTCTGCTGCACGCCGATTGCCCTTGTGCCAGCTGGTCCGAACTGTGCGAGCAATTGCAGGCGCAGCCTTCGATTGAGCTTCAGGATTATTGCCAGTGGTCGCGGCGTCGGTTGCAAGTGGATGATGAGCGGCCGATTACCGGCCTGCGTGCGTTGATCGTCGGTCACACCCCGCTGCATGCAATGCGGGTGCTGGGCAATATCTGGCATATCGACACTGGCGGCTGGTCCCGTGGCCATTTCAGTCTGTTGGCGCTGGACACGCTCACCCTGGTCAACGCCACAGCAGATGCAGAATGACGCCCAACGCCAGGGCAATCAGCACTATGCCTGACACCCTTTCAAGCCATGGCAACGAACGCGAAAACCTCAATCCTCAGCGCCTGTTGGCGGTAAAGCACAGTTTTTTTGCCCAACTGTACCTTGACGCTTGAGGGCTTCTGACCCGAATCTGCCGGTCCAAGCTGCCGGAGAACCCCGATGGACCTTTCTTTACTCGCACTGTTCGTGCCTGCCTGTTTTGCGCTGAACATGGCGCCGGGGCCGAACAACCTGTTGTCGCTGAACAATGCCAGCCGCTACGGCCTGCGCATGGCCTGCGTGGCCGGGGTCGGGCGCCTGCTGGCGTTTGCCGGGATGATCGTGCTGGCGGCCATGGGGCTGGCAGTGGTGCTGCATACCAGCGAGTACCTGTTCCTGACCATCAAGGTGTTCGGCGCCGCCTATCTGTTCTACATCGCCTGGCAACTGTGGCGGGCTCCGGTGGCAACTGCGAGCGTCAGTACCGAGCGCCAGGCAGGTACCTTGCGCCTGGCGCGCCAGGAATTTCTGGTGGCTGCGGGCAATCCCAAAGCGATATTGATCTTCACCGCTTTCCTGCCGCAGTTCATCAACCTGAACAGCCCGGTTTCCACCACCGAGCAGTTCGCCTGGCTTGGTGGCCTGTTCCTGTTGCTGGAGTGGCTGGCCATCGCAATCTACGCCTGGCTTGGCGCCTACCTGCAGCGCTGGTTCAACCAGCCAGGGCCGCGGCGCTTGTTCAACCGGGTCAGTGCGACGCTGCTCGGTTGCGCCGGGCTCGGTCTGTTGGTGGCGCGCCGGGCCTAGTCGGGCGGTTTTTGCTTATAGAGAAAGGGTCTGAGGCAGTCGAGAACATCTCCTAGGCTTATAGCTGGACCGGGCACAGCGCAACCGCGGCCCGCCACCTGCCAAGGAGATGTACCGATGCTCTCGACCCTGGAATTGCGCAACATCATCGAAAGCAGTTTTTTACCGGTTCGCTGCCAGTGCACGCTGGCTGCCGACCGCTCGTTGACGATCAAGGTGTTCGACCGCGGTTGCGAACGGGTCGACTTGCTGGTGACCGGTATCAGCGCCGAACAGCTGACCAGCAGCCGGGCGATTTCCAACCTGATCGCCGGCTTGCGCAATAACCTGGCGGACCAGCGCCGCGCCGGGCAACGTAGCGACAGCCTCTAGTCGCGGTAAAACACCTGGACCAGGTGATAGCCGAACTTGCTCTTGACCGGACCGTGCACAACGCGCAGCGGTTTCTTGAAAATGACCTGGTCGATAGCGCCGACCATCTGCCCCGGACGCACTTCGCCCAGGTCGCCGCCGCGCTTGCCCGATGGGCAGGTCGAGTACTTTTTGGCCAGCACGTCGAACGCCTCGCCCTTGGCGATCCGTTGCTTGAGCTGTTCGGCTTCTTCGGCGGTTTTGACCAGAATATGCCGGGCCTGTGCTTTCATCTCGAGGTACCTTCGCAAAGCGCTAAAACCGCGCATTATGCCTGATCGCGCAGCTCCGGGCGGTCACGAAATTGTTCGAGGGCTTCGGGGTTGGCCAGGGCGTCGGTGTTTTTAACCGGTTCCCCATGCACCACGTTGCGAATGGCCAACTCGACGATCTTGCCGCTGATGGTGCGCGGGATATCGCTGACCGCAGCGATCACCGCCGGTACATGGCGCGCGCTGGTGTTGCTGCGGATCACCTGGCGAATCCGCCCCTGCAGGGCGTCGTCCAGTTGCAAGCCCTCACGCAGACGGACGAACAGCACCACGCGTACATCGTTGTGCCAGCGTTGGCCAATGGCAACGCTTTCCAGTACCTCGTCGATCATCTCCACCTGGCGGTAGATTTCCGCGGTGCCGATGCGCACGCCACCGGGATTGAGCACCGCGTCCGAACGGCCGTGAATGATCATGCCGCCGTCAGGTGTCTGTTCGGCGTAGTCGCCCTGGGCCCAGATACCCGGAAACTGGCTGAAATAGGCGGCATGCAAGCGCTCGCCCTGCGGGTCGTTCCAGAAGCCCAGGGGCAGCGCCGGGAAATGCCGGGTGCAGACCAGCTCGCCTTTTTCGCCAATCAGGGCATGACCCTCATCGTCCCAGACCTCCACGGCCATGCCCAGGCCCTTGCACTGGATCTGCCCGCGCCGGACCGGCAGCACCGGGTTGCCGATGACAAAGCAGGAACAGATGTCGGTACCGCCAGACATCGAGGCCAGACACAGGTCGGCCTTGAACGCGCGGTACACGTAGTCATAGCTTTCCGGCGACAGCGGCGAGCCGGTAGACAGCAACAGCTTGAGGGAATCCAGGCGGTGACTCAGGCGCGGCTGGAGATGCGCATGTTCCAGCGCCGCCAGGTACTTGGCGCTGGTGCCGAAGGCGCTGATCCGTTCGCTGTCGATCAGGTCGAGCAGGCGCTCGGGGCCGGGATGCAAGGGCGAACCGTCGTAGAGCACCAGCGTGGCGCCTACCGCCAGACCACTGGCCAGCCAGTTCCACATCATCCAGCCGCAGGTGGTGTAGTAGAACAGCACATCATCGGTGCCCAGGTCGTTGTGCAGCCCGTGCTCCTTCAGGTGCTGCAGCAACACACCGCCGGCGCTGTGCACAATGCACTTGGGTACGCCCGTGGTGCCGCTGGAATAAAGGATGTACAGCGGGTGGTCGAAGGGCAGTGGAGTGAACTGCGGGTCGCCACCGGCTTGATAGAAATCGTCCCACAGGCTTACGCGGGAGGTGCTGTGAAATTCGTCGGTGCGCGTACCAGCGCGGCTGTAGGGCACTACCAGCAAGTGCTCAAGGCTGGGCAACTGCGCCAGCACCTCATTGATCTTGTCGATCAGGTCGATGTGTTTACCGGCATATTGATAGCCGCCACAGACCATCAGCAACTTCGGCTCGATCTGTCCGAAGCGGTCAATGATGCCGTGGGTACCGAACTCCGGTGAGCAGCAGGACCAGATTGCGCCGAGGCTGGTGCAGGCGAGCATGGCCACCAGGGTTTGCCAGGTGTTGGGCATACAGGCGGCCACGCGATCGCCGACGCCAATGCCGGCAGCCTGAAAGCTGCGCTGCAGCCCTGCGACCTGCGCGGCCAGTTCGGCATGGCTGATGACGCGCCGCTCGCCGTCCTCACGCACTGCGATCACTGCCGGCTGCGCATCGCGGCGCCGTAACAGGTGTTCAGCGAAGTTCAGGGTTGCGCCGCTGAACCAGCGCGCATCGGGCATCTGTGATCCTTCATCGAGGACCTGGGTGGCAGGCTGATGCCAGCGCACCTGGAAGAAGTCGGCAAGGGTTTGCCAGAACGCGGCACGCTGGTCGATGCTCCAGCGCTGCAACTGCTCGTAGTCGGCCAGTGTCAGGCCGTACTGGCGGTTGACCTCACGGCGAAAGGCATCCATGCGACTGGCCTGAATGCGCGCTTCGCTCGGGCGCCAGAGCACTTCGTTCATGCCGCGTTCCCCGGGTTGGTAGGGCGACTGTTTGCCTGTCTGTGGGAGCGGGCTTGCCCCGCGATTGCGAACGGTCAGTCACATCGCATCGCGGGGCAAGCCCGCTCCCACACACAGACACACAGAGCCTTTATTCCACTGTAGCTTTTTTCACCTCGTCAGAGGCCGACCAGATGCGGTAACGCACTTCAACGCCTTCCGGTACATAGACCACGACTGGCAGCTTGCTGTTGTAACGCAGCAGGAAACCGTCACCGACGACCGGCACGAAAGCTTCCTTTTTGCTGTTCTCAGGGCAGGCCATCAGCGTCGAAACCGGACCCATGACGTTTTCCAGTCGGTAGTAGCTGTAGCCCCAGCCTTCGAGGTTTTTCTCTTCGAGGGTACCGCCCAGGCGCTGGCGGTTGCAGTCGACCTGCAGCTGCTTGCCGGCCAGCACTTCCAGTTTGAATGCCGACTCATCGGCTTGCTGCGGCAGGTGAATGACCTGGCGGGTAAAGCCTTTTTCGGCCTCGGGATAGGGCGCGACATCCTTGAGGCTGGCGGCCTGTACGGTTGTACCGGCAGCCAGGGTCAGGGTCAGCAGCGCAGTGAAAGGGATTGGGCGCATAAGGCCTCCTTGCAGATAAAAAAGACGATGCCGCAGCCAGATCCCGGGCCGCCTCTCATTGGGCCAGCCAGCCGCCGTCGATGTTCCAGGCAGCGCCACGAACCTGACTGCCAGCCTCGCTACAGAGGAACAATACCAGCTCACCCAGATGTTCGGGAGTGACAAAGGCCAACGACGGCTGCTTCTCGGCCAGCAAATCGTGCTGTGCTTGTTGCGGATCAATGCCGCGGGCGGCGCGGTCATCAATCTGCTTTTGTACCAGCGGCGTGAGTACCCAGCCCGGGCATATGGCGTTGCAGGTGATATTGCTGGTGGCGGTTTCCAGCCCCACCACCTTGGTCAGCCCGACCACCCCGTGCTTGGCGGCAACGTAAGCGGCCTTGCCGGTGGAGCCGACCTGACCGTGCACCGAGGCGATATTGACGATCCGCCCCCAGTTGCGCTGACGCATGCCCGGCAGCACCAGGCGGGTACCGTGGAACACCGCAGACAGGTTGATCGCGATGATCGAGTCCCAACGCTCCACCGGGAAGTCTTCGACCGCCGCGACATGCTGGATGCCGGCATTGTTGACAAGGATATCGACGCCGCCAAATTCACGTTCAGCGTAAGCGAACAGCTCTTCAATCTGTTGCACGTCGCCAAGGTCGGCGGGGTGATGCCCGACCCGGGTGCCGTGGCGAGCGACGTCGGCGATGGCCGCACTGGCGTCGCCGAAGCCGTTGAGGACCAGGTTGGCGCCGGCCTTGGCCAGCACATGGGCAATCCCCAGGCCAATGCCGCTGGTGGAGCCGGTAACCACTGCTGTTTTGCCGTTGAGTTGCATGAGGTGCTCCTTAAACGATGCCGGTAGCATAGAAGGTGGCGATGACCACGAACACTGCCAGGGTCTTGATCAGGGTGATGCCGAAAATGTCTTTGTAGGCTTCGCGGTGGGTCAGGCCGGTGACGGCCAGCAGGGTGATGACCGCGCCGTTGTGCGGCAGGGTATCCATGCCGCCGCTGGCCATGGCTGCGACGCGGTGCAGCACTTCAAGGGGAATGTTGGCGGCATTGGCGGCAGCGATGAAACTGTCGGACATCGCCGCCAGGGCGATACTCATGCCCCCGGAGGCGGAGCCGGTGATGCCGGCCAGCAAGGTCACGGTAATCGCTTCATTGACCAGCGGGTTGGGGATAGCGCGCAAGGCATCGGCCAGTACCAGAAAGCCGGGCAAGGAGGCGATCACCGCACCGAAGCCGTATTCCGAGGCGGTATTCATTGCCGCCAGCAGGGCGCCGCTGACTGCGCTTTTGCTACCTTCGGCCAAGCGATGCTTGATCGCGCCAAAGCCGGCCAGCAGCACCAGCAAAATACCGAGCAGCAGCGCCGCCTCGACCGCCCAGATGGCGGTGAGCTTGGCGATATCGGTCTGCACCGGCGCGCTCATGCCCGGCAGGCTGAGGCTGTGGGTCTTGCCGTACCAGGCGGGAATCCAGTGCGTGAACAGCAGGTTCATCACCCCCACCAGCAGCAGTGGCGACAGCGCCAGCAACGGGTTGGGCAATTTCAGGTCGGCGGCGGTTTCCGGCTCGTTGCGCAGGTCGGTACCGTAACCTTCGCCGGCCCGCAGGGCCTTGTTGCGCTGGCGTTGCAGGTAGAGCATGCCGGTGCAGAACACGAACAGGGTGCCGATCAGACCCAGCCAGGGCGCCGCCCAGGCGGTGGTGTTGAAGAAGGTGCTGGGGATGATGTTCTGGATCTGCGGGGTGCCGGGCAGGGCATCCATGGTGAAGGAAAACGCCCCCAGGGCGATGGTCGCCGGGATCAGGCGCTTGGGAATATTGCTCTGGCGGAACATCTCGGCGGCAAACGGATAGACCGCAAACACCACCACGAACAGCGACACCCCGCCGTAGGTCAGCAGTGCACAGACCAACACGATCACTAGCATGGCCTGACGGGTACCGAGCAGGCGGATCGCTGCGGCGACGATCGAACGGGAGAAGCCGGAGAGCTCGATCAGCTTGCCGAACACGGCACCGAGCAGGAACACCGGAAAATACAGCTTGATAAAGCCGACCATCTTTTCCATGAACACGCCGGTGAAGGCCGGGGCCACGGCAGAAGGGTCGGTCAGTAGCACCGCACCGAGGGCGGCGATGGGGGCGAAAAGGATAACGCTATAACCACGGTAGGCAGCCAGCATCAGCAGCGCGAGGGCTGCCAGGGCGATGATTACACTCATCGAGTGTCTCCTTGGATCCATCTTGTTTTTGTTGGTTGCAGGAGATAGCGGGAATCGTGCCAAATATGTAAGTGATTGAAATATATAGGTATTGTTTGTTTTCTGGGGTTATTGGTCTCCAATTAGAGACAGGCATTCGCGGGGCAAGCCCGCTCCCACCGGGGGGGCTGTGGGAGCGGGCTTGCCCCGCGATAACAATCTCAATAAAGAAACACGGGTCTCGTTATTGAGACGAGAGCCCCAGGACAACCAGCTTCTTGTACAGGGTAGAGCGCCCCAACCCCAGCTGGCGTGCCGCCTCCGGCACATTCCCGGCACACCGGGCGAGGGTATCGGCCAACAACTTCCGCTCAAACTCGGCACACGCCTGTTTATAGCTCATCGGTGCCGAAAGCACGTCCAATGGCGCCAGATTACCCAGCGCCGCCTGCAAGTCGCGAGCCCCCAAACGCGGCTGGTCAGCGAGCAAGGTGGCGCGTTCCAGCACATTGCGCAGCTCACGGATATTACCCGGCCAGGCATGCCGGGCCAGCAGCGCCTGGGCTTCGTCATCCAGTTCGTGCTGGCTGCCCAGTTCTTCGAGAATGGCTTCGCTCAGCGCCGGCAAATCATCCAGGCGCTCACGCAGCGGCGGCACCTGGATCGGCAGGACGTTGAGGCGGTAGTACAGGTCAGCACGAAACTCACCGCGGGCCATCGCCGCCGTGAGGTCGGTGGAGGTCGCGGCAATGATCCGCACGTCGCTGTGCATCATCTGGTTGGAGCCCACCGGCTCGTATTCTTTTTCCTGCAGCACGCGCAGCAATTTGCTCTGCAACGGCAGCGGCATGTCGCCGATTTCGTCGAGAAACAGGGTGCCACCCTCGGCCAGTTGCAGCTTGCCCGGACGGCCTTTGCGGTCGGCGCCGGTGTAGGCACCCGGTGCGGTGCCGAAGAATTCGGCTTCCAGCAGGGTTTCCGGAATGGCGGCGCTGTTGATGCTGACAAACGCCTTGTGCGCCCGTGCCGAGGCCGCATGAATGGCATGGGCCAGCAGCTCTTTGCCGGTGCCGGTTTCGCCGAGCAGCAATACCGCCGAGTCACTGCTGGCGCCGCGCCGGGCCCGGCGCTTGACCTCAAGGCTGGCGGCGCTGGTACCGATGAACTGGGCAAAGCTGTACTTGGCCTGACGGGCACGCAGCAGTGAACGGGTGGAGGCCAGCTCCTGCTGCATGCTGGCGTAGCGTTTGAGCAGTGGCGACAAGCTGCGCAGTTCATCGAACAGGGCAAAGCCGATGGCACCGATCAACGCGCCTTCACCGTCGTGCACTGGCAGGCGCATGACCACCAGCGGCTCCTTGGGTGTGTCGAGCATGTCCAGCAGAATCGGCCGGCCGTTGCTGGCCACCTCACGCATCAGACTACCGGGAATCACGCTTTCACAGGGCTGACCAATGACGCTCGCTGCATCTTCGAGGCCAAAGCGCCGGGCGTAGCGCTCGTTCATCCAGACAATGCGCGCATCGCGGTCGACGATGAGGGTGCCCTCGCTGGACTGCTCGATGATTTCGAACAGCGAACGGATCGCCAGCTGGCGCACCTGCTGATAATCCTTGAGGCTGTCACTGGCAGGCATGGGCCGCTCCCTGAACATCAAAGGCTGCGATTATGCCCGTGGATCGAAGGCTTCGCGCAAGGCATCGCCGATAAACACCAGCAGCGACAGGATCAAGGCCAGGGCGAAAAACGCGGTAAAGCCCAGCCACGGCGCCTGCAGGTTCTGCTTGCCCTGGTTGACCAGCTCGCCCAGCGAAGCGCTGCCGGCCGGCATGCCGAAGCCGAGAAAGTCCAGGGCGGTGAGGGTGGTGATGGCGCCAGTGAGAATGAACGGCAGGTAGGTGAAGGTGGCATTCATGGCGTTGGGCAGGATGTGCCGCAGGATCACCCCGCTGTCCTGCAGGCCCAGGGCCCGTGCGGCTTGTACGTATTCGAGGTTGCGCCCACGCAGGAATTCGGCGCGCACCACATCCACCAGGGCCAGCCAGGAAAACAGCGCCATGATCCCCAGCAACCACCAGAAGTTCGGTTCGACAAAACCGCTGAGGATGATCAGCAGGTAGAGCACCGGCAGGCCCGACCAGACCTCCAGCAAGCGTTGCCCGATCAGGTCGACCCAGCCCCCGTGGTAGCCCTGCAAAGCACCGGCGGCGATGCCGATCACCGTGCTGATCAAGGTCAGGGCCAGGGCAAACAGGATCGACACCCGCGTGCCGTACAGCACCCGAGCCAGTACGTCGCGGGCCTGGTCGTCGGTACCCAGCCAGTTCACCGCCGACGGCGGGCTGGGTGTGGGTTGCTGCAGGTCGTAGTTGGGTGTGTCGGCGCTGAACGGCACCGGCGCAAACAGCATCCACCCGCCCTGGTCCTTGATCAGCTGCTGCACATACTGACTGCGGTAGTCGGGCTGGAACGGCAGTTGGCCGCCGAAGGTCTGTTCGGTGTAGCGCTTGAACGCCGGGAAATACAATTGCCCCTGATACCCCATGAGCAGTGGCTTGTCGTTGGCCACCAGCTCGGCGCCCAGGCTCAGCACCAGCAGCACGGCAAACAGCCACAGCGACACCCAGCCACGGCGGTTGCGCCGAAAGCGCTGCAGGCGTCTGCGTGAAACCGGCGACAGGCTGAACATCAGTGGGCCCTCGTGGCAAAGTCGATGCGCGGATCGACCAGGGTGTAGCACAGGTCGCCGACCAGGCGGATCAGCAGGCCGAACAGGGTGAAAATGAACAGCGAGCCAAACACCACCGGATAGTCCCGTGAGACTGCCGCTTCATAGCTCATGCGGCCCAGCCCGTCGAGGGAGAAGATCACTTCGATCAGCAGTGAGCCCGCGAAGAACACACTGATCAAGGCCTGGGGAATGCCTGCCACCACCAGCAGAATCGCGTTGCGAAACACATGCCCGTATAGCACCCGGCGCTCGCTCAGGCCCTTGGCCCGGGCGGTGATAACGTATTGGCGGGTGATTTCGTTGAGGAAGGCGTTTTTGGTCAGCAAGGTCAGGGTCGCAAAACCGCCGATCACCAGCGCACCGACCGGCAGCACCAGGTGCCAGAAGTAGTCGGCCAATTTGCCCAGCAGGCTCAGTTGGTCAAAGTCCTCCGAGACCAGACCGCGTACGGGGAACCAGTTCAACGAGGTGCCACCGGCAAACAGCACGATCAGCAACAAGGCAAACAGGAACGAGGGCAGGGCGTAGCCGATAACGATGAGGCTGCTGCTCCAGGCATCGAACGCCGAGCCGTGGCGTATCGCCTTGCGGATCCCCAGGGGGATCGACACCAGGTAGGTGATCAGGGTCGCCCAGAAGCCCAGTGACAAGGTCACCGGCATCTTTTCCAGGATCAGGTCGGTGACCTTGGCACCGCGGAAAAAACTGTTGCCGAAATCCAGGCGGGCATATTGGGTCAGCATCAGCCACAGCCGTTCGGGGGCTGATTTGTCGAAGCCGTATTGGCGCTTGATATCATCGATGAGTTTGGGGTCCAGGCCACGGCTGGCCCGTGAGCTGGCATGCAGGGTCTCGACACTGGCCCCTGGCGCACTGCCGCCAATGCCCTGCAAGCGGGCGATGGCCTGTTCCACCGGCCCGCCCGGCGCAGCCTGGACGATGACGAAGTTGACCAGCAGGATAATCAGCAAGGTCGGCACGATCAGCAACAGCCGGCGCAGGATGTACGCGGTCATGGCTGCTCCTTGAGACGCTCGGCCATCTGCGCGTTGGTCAGCGCTGTCGGGCTGACTTCCCACCAGCTGTCCAGGCCTTCATCGTTGCTCGGCTGCACCTTGGGCAGGCCGAAACGGTTCCACCACACCGTCGACGAACCCGGCGGGTAATAGTTGGGAATCCAGTAGTAGTTCCAGCTCAGCACCCGGTCCAGGGCATGTGCATGTCGGAGCATGTCGGCTTTGGTTTCAGCTTTGACCAGGCCGTCGAGCAAGCGGTCCACGGCAGGATCCTGCAAGACCATGTAGTTGTTCGAGCCCGGGTCGTTGGCCGCCGCCGAGCCAAAGAAGTTGTATAGCTCAAGCCCCGGCGACGGCGACACCGGGTAGCCGCTGACGATCAGGTCGTAGTCGCGGGCCATGAGCCGGTTGACGTACTGCGAGGCGTCGATGCGGCGGATCTCCAGGGTGATGCCGATTTGCGCCAGGTTGCGCTTCCACGGCAGCAGCAGACGCTCGAAACCGGCCTGGCCGTTGAGGAAAGTGAACCGTAGCAGCTCGCCCTGGTCATTGACCAGTTGGTCGCCTTCGGGCTTCCAGCCGGCCGCCTGCAGGAGCGCCAGGGCTTGCAGCTGTTTGTCGCGAATGAGCCCCGAGCCATCGGTGCGCGGCGCTTCGAACACCTGGGTAAATACCTCGTCAGGCACTTGCCCGCGCAGCGGCTCGAGCAGCTTGAGCTCCTGCGCATCCGGCAAGGCACGAGCGGCCAAAGCGCTGTTGGCGAAAAAGCTCTGCTGGCGGATGTACATGTTGCGCATCATCTGCCGGTTGCTCCATTCGAAGTCCCACAGCAGGGCCAGCGCCTGGCGCACCCGACGGTCCTTGAACATCGGGCGCTGCAGGTTGAACACGAATCCCTGGGCCGTCTGCGGTGCATCTTTGGCCAGGTGCGCCCGCTGCAACCGGCCATCGTCCAGGGCCGGGCTGTTGTAGCCGATCGAATAGCCGGTGGCGGAGAACTCGCGGTTGTAGTCAAAGCCACCGCCGCGCAGCACCTGGCGCGCCACTTCGGTGTCGCCGAAGTACTCGATGCTCAAACGGTCGAAGTTATAGCGCCCACGGTTGACCGGCAGATCACGGCCCCACCAGTCCGGGTCGCGCTCGAAGGTGATGCTGCGGCCATTGTCGATCTTGCCGATACGGTAGGGGCCACTGCCCAGTGGCGCTTCGAAACCGCCACCGCTAGCAAAGTCGCGGTTTTTCCACCAGTGCTCGGGCAGCACTGGCAGGGTGGCCAGGTCCAGGGGCAACGTGCGGTTCTGGTTGCTTTTGA
Organism: Pseudomonas putida; assembly: GCF_028682475.1. Lineage (GTDB taxonomy): Bacteria > Pseudomonadota > Gammaproteobacteria > Pseudomonadales > Pseudomonadaceae > Aquipseudomonas > Aquipseudomonas putida_AG. The sequence goes on along the minus strand of NZ_JANHLE010000041.1, from coordinate 6,278 downwards.
AGTGAAAGCGGATCTGGCGCGGGCCCTCGATCTCGACCCGTTCGACATCGGCGAACTGAGTGCGGTATTTGAGGTTTCCCTCCCGCATCAGCAGATCGAAGGTGTAGCGCACGTCTTCTGCGCGGATCGCTTGGCCATCGGCAAAGCGTGCACGGGGATCGAGGTAGAAACGCAGCCAGTGTCCTTCGGTATCGCGCTCTAACTGGCGGGCGACCAGTCCATACACCGTGTAGGGCTCATCATGGGCGCGGACGGCCAGGGGCGCATACAGCCAGCCATCGACCTCGGCCACGCCGATGCCCTTGTCGATGTACGGCAACACATGGTCGAACTGGCCGATTTCGAGCGCCGAGCGGCGCAGGCTGCCGCCTTTGGGGGCCTTGGGGTTGGCATACTCGAAGTGTTGAAAACTGGCCGGGTAGCGGGGCGGTTCGCCATAGACCGTGAGGGCGTGACCGGGGGCGGCCGAGGCGGCGGAGGCCCAGGTCAGGGTCAGAGCGAATACGATAAGGAGAGAGGAAAGACCGGTTTGCAAGCGCCTGACTACCTGTGCCCACGAATGTGGCTGTAGCTTAGCAGGTGCTGAACCGGCCCTGGCGGACCGGTTCAGTGACGGACTCAGTCCTGACGGCTGGTCACTTCCAGCAGGTGATAGCCGAACTGGGTCTTCACCGGGCCTTGTACGGTACCGACGGGGGCACTGAACACCACGGTGTCGAACTCCTTGACCATCTGGCCCGGGCCAAAGGAGCCCAGGTCGCCGCCCTGACGGCTGGACGGGCAGGTGGAGTTGGCTTTGGCGATTTCAGCGAAATCGGCACCGGCTTCGATCTGAGCCTTCAGTTCATTGCACTTGTCTTCAGTGGCAACCAGGATGTGACGGGCAGTGGCTTTGGCCATGGGAGATACTCCTTTGCAAGAAAGTGCCGAGACTAACCGATTACCGCCGGATTTTCCTGTGGAATGTCACGTAAGGCTGCTGCAGCCTGGCTTAACAGCCTTTCTGTCGCGTCCCATCCCAGGCAGCCATCGGTGATCGACACACCGTATTTGAGCGCTGCCTTGCCCAGCGTCTGGCAACCATCGAACAGATGCCCTTCAAGCATCATGCCGACGATCGAGCGATCACCTGCCAGGCGCTGGCGCAATACATCTTCGAACACCGCTGGTTGGCGCAGCGGATCCTTGCCGCTGTTGGCATGGCTGCAATCGACCATGATCCGCGGCGTCAGTCCTGCTTTGAGCAACCCCTGACGTGCTTGCGCGATGCTGGCCTGCTCGTAGTTCGGGCCCTGATGGCCGCCACGCAATACCAGGTGAGTGTCGGGGTTGCCCAGGGTCTCGATAATCGCCGGGTAGCCCTGGGTGTCCATGCCGAAATGGCGGTGCGGATGCGCCGCGCTGCGCATCGCGTCGCAGGCGATGGCGACGCCGCCGTCGGTGCCGTTCTTGAAGCCTACGGGCAGTTCCAGGCCGCTGACCATTTCTCGGTGGATCTGCGACTCGGTGGTGCGTGCACCGATGGCTGCCCAGCTCAGCAGGTCGTCGAAGTAACCGGCAGCCATCGGCTGCAGCAGCTCAGTGGCAATCGGCAGGCCGCGTTCCAGCATACCCAGCATCAAGCCGCGGGACAGGGCGATGCCGGCGTGCATGTCATCGCTGCCGTCCAGGTGCGGATCGTAGGCCAGGCCTTTCCAGCCCACCGTGGTGCGCGGCTTTTCAACGTAGGCACGCATGACCAGCAGCAACTGATCGTTGACCTCTTCGTTGAGGGCGGCGAGACGGTCGGCGTATTCAAGGGCCGAGCGCGGGTCGTGGATCGAGCAGGGGCCGACGATTACCAGCAGGCGCGAATCCCGGCCTTCGAGAATGGCGCGTACGGCCTGGCGATGGGTTTCGACCTGGTGGGCAAGGGCGGTGGTAAGCGGCATCTGCTGTTTGAGCAGGTGCGGGCTGGGCAAACGCTGGCTGACAGCGCTGTTGGCGGCTTGAGGCTGGGTCAGGGGCAGAGCGAGCGAAGACGATTGCATGGCGATTTTTTCCCTGGGCGGACGGCGGGTTCATCCCGCGCGGTCGGCCCTATCGAGGTGTTCGACAAAGAGCCGGATTGAGATTCTGTGTGGTGCTGCCACCTGTGCTGGACCGATCGGAGGCGGCAAGCTGGCCCGAACGGGATTGGCTAAATCGCCAGGCAGTAAAGCTTGGGTAACGGTGGTAAGTGGCGTAGTTCATGGGGTAATCCTCGTTATCTGTTCGGTTGTCTGGGGGCTGAAAAAACAAAACCCCCGGTCGGGGGGGGCGACCGGGGGTTGAGTATTCTCGTGTTCGGCGGCCCCTTGAAAGTGGGCGCCGGTGTGGGTATCAGCGGCGCCTGTGGCTAAACCAATACCCAAAATAAAACGCAGCAGGAGCGGCAGTCGCACACTCGGCCACAGCCAGCACGGGACGCGACGGGCGACCTGCGTGTTGAGCGTGAGTGAGGGTGGATGGCGACATGGGACTCTCCAGTTGATGGACTTGAGCTTACTTCAGGCGCTGCTGCGGTTTCAATGGCTAATTTGCATCAGTGCGATGTGCTTCGACTATTTTCGCGGGGCAAGCCCGCTCCCACCGCTAGCACTGCCATGAGCGGCTAGGTAGTGGGAGCGGGCTTGCCCCGCGATCAACGGCTACAGCGCGTAGTGCTTGAGCTCCCGCGCGATCAGCATGCGCTGGATCTCGCTCGACCCCTCATAGATCTGGGTGATCCGCGCATCGCGGTAGTAGCGCTCCACCGGGTAATCTTCCAGGTAGCCGTAACCACCATGCACCTGGATCGCCTTGGAGCAGACCCTTTCCGCCATTTCCGAAGCGAACAGCTTGGCCTGCGACGCTTCGCTCAGGCACGGTTTGCCCGCGCTGCGCAGGCGTGCGGCATGCAGGATCAGCAGGCGCGCGGCATTGATCTGCACCTGCATGTCGGCCAGCAGGTTGGCGATGCTCTGGTGCTCGTTGATCGGTTTGCCAAACTGGATGCGGTCACGCGAATAAACCAGCGCCGCTTCGAAGGCTGCACGGGCAATCCCCAGCGCCTGGGCGGCAATGCCGATACGCCCACCTTCAAGGTTGGACAGGGCAATGGCCAGGCCCTTGCCGCGCTCGCCGAGCATGTTGGCGGCGGGGATGCGGCAGTTGTTCAAGGTCACCGCGCAGGTATCCGAGGCGCGGATGCCCATTTTGTGTTCGCTGCGATCGACGACAAAGCCTTCGTTGTCGGTCGGCACCAGGAACGCCGAGATACCTTTCTTGCCAAGCTCCGGATCAGTCACCGCAAAGACGATGGCCAGGCCAGCGCGACGTGCGTTGCTGACGAACTGCTTGGCGCCGTTAATGACCCAGTGATCGCCCTGCAACTCGGCGCGGGTCCGCAAGTTGTGCGCTTCGGAGCCGGCTTGCGGCTCGGTCAGGCAGAAGCAACCAATCACCTGGCCAGTCGCCAGGCGCTCCAGCCAGGTCTGTTGCTGTTCGGCGCTGCCATAGGCGAGCAGGGGGCCGCAGCCGACGGAGTTGTGGATGCTCATCAGCGCCCCGGTGGCGCCATCACCCGCGGCGATTTCTTCAACCGCCAGGGCGTAGGCGACGTAGTCGGTGTAGCTACCGCCCCATTGCTCGGGCACGACCATGCCGAGCAGGCCCAGCTCGCCCATCTTCTTGACCACTTGATCATCGATCCAGCCGGCTTTTTCCCAGGCCTGGGCATGGGGTGCGATCTCGCCACGGGCGAAGTCACGGGCCATGTCGCGGATCATGATCTGTTCTTCTGTCAGTTCCAGGTCTTGCATCTGCATACTCCAGGCCTTAAAGGCCTTCGAAGAATTGATCCACGCGCTGACGGCTGAGGCCGGCGAGGGTCGGAGGGTTCCAGCGCGGCTGCTTGTCCTTGTCGATGATCAGCGCGCGCACGCCTTCGATCAGGTCACCATGCTCGAACCATTGCTGATCCAGATGCAGCTCCATCTTGAAGCAGTCTTCCAGGCTCAGATGACGACCTCTGCGCAGCATTTCCAGGGTCACGGCCATGGCCAGGGGCGAACGGGTGTCCAGCAGTTCGGCGGTTTTCAGCGCCCATTCGTGGCTGTCGGCGACGCTCACCGCCCGTAGTTGTTCCACGATACTGCTGACATCGGGCAGGGCAAAGAAGTGATCGATAGCCGGACGCAGTCTGGCCAGCGGGGCATCGTCGAGCACCTGGGTGCCAAGCTTGGCCAGCACACCTTGCAGGTCCTTGAGCGGGTGTTCGCCAAAGCTCAGGGTATCGAGACGCTCATCCAGCAGCACCAGCTTGCTGCTGTCCAGGTACCAGTCGGCCAGGCCGCAGTACAGCGCATCGGCCGCCTGCACCTGGACACCGCTGACGCCCAGGTAGGTACCCAGCTCGCCGGGAACCCGCGAGAGGAAGTAGCTGCCGCCGACATCCGGGAAGTAACCGATGCCGACTTCCGGCATGGCCAGGCGGCTGCGCTCGGTGACCACGCGCAGTTCCGCGCCCTGGGCCAGGCCCATGCCACCACCGAGGGTAAAGCCGTCCATCAACGCCAGGATCGGCTTGCGGTAATGGTGGATGCACAGATCGAGGGCGTATTCCTCGACGAAGAAATCCCGGTGCAGGCTGTCGCCTGCCTTGTAACTATCGTACAGCGAACGGATGTCGCCGCCGGCACAGAAGCCTTTCGGGCCTTCACCGCGCAGGACCACGGCATGCACCAGAGGATCGCTGGCCCAGGCATCAAGCTGCTGTTGCAGGCTGCGCACCATGTCCAGGGTCAGGGCATTGAGGCCGGCGGGGCGATTGAGGGTCAAGTGACCGATATGGTTGCGGACCTGGGCCAGAATCGGCGCCTCGGTCGGCGTGTGAACGTGCGCGGTCATCGCTGTCTCCCTGCTTTGTTATTGATTTTCCACGTGAAATATCACGATCTGGGTAGGCGCTAGAGGATCGCTGGATCCTATCAGTGCAAATTTGCTCAATACAATCGACAAAACTGCAGGCCGAATCTGCATTTTTGCATGGCTCTCTACAGGAACAATGGCCTTACCCGGTGGGAGCGGGCTTGCCCCGCGATTGTGGCCTGTCAGCCGCATCGCAGCGCGGGGCAAGCCCGCTCCCACCGGGGGACAGTTGTTCACACCGGGAGTCAGCGGGGCAGGCGGCCGCTGACGAAGTGCGCGACATCGTTGTAGCCGTGGGTCGAGGCGTGCCCTGGAGTCACCAGCGAATCAATGAACGCTTCATCTTCAGCGGTGATCGGTACCTGCAGCGCGCCGCTGTAGGTGTCCCATTGCGCCTCGGTACGCGGACCGACAATGGCTGAACTGATCAACTGGTTGTTGAGCACCCAGGCAATGGCGAACTCGACCATGCCAACGCCTTTATCCTGGGTATAGGCGTGGATTTTCTGGGCAATGGCCAGGGATTCGGGGCGCCACTCGGTTTCCAGGATGCGCTTGTCCTGACGGCCGGCGCGGCTACCTGCATCCGGCGCGGCATGGGGCGCGTATTTACCACTGAGGACGCCGCGCGCCAACGGGCTGAAGGGTACAATGCCCAGGCCGTGATGCGCTGCTGCCTGGAACTGCTCGGGTTCGGCCTGACGGTTGACGATGTTGTACAGCGGCTGGCTGACCACAGGCTTCGGCACGCCCAGGCGCTCGGCCAGGTTGCAGATTTCGGCAATGCGCCAGCCACGGAAGTTGGACACGCCCCAGTAACGGATCTTGCCCTGGCGGATCAGATCGCCAATGGCGGCGACGGTCACTTCCAGCGGGGTGTTGTGGTCTTCGCGGTGCAGGTAGTAGATGTCCAGGTAATCGGTGCCCAGGCGCGTCAGGCTGGCTTCGATGGCATTGAAGATGTGCTTGCGGCTCAAACCGCTGCGGTTGGGAAGCCCGTCAGCCGGGCCAAAGCCAACCTTGGTGGCCAGCACCCATTCATGGCGGTTGCGGGCAATCGCTTCGCCGACGATCTCTTCGCTGCGCCCGGCGCTGTACACGTCTGCGGTGTCGATGAAGTTGATGCCCTGGTCCCGGGCTTTATCGATGATGTGCAGGGAATCTTCGGCGCTGGTGGGCTCGCCGAACATCATGCTGCCCAGGGTCAGGGCGGACACTTGCAGGCCGCTGCGGCCCAGTGGACGGTAGATCATGATCGAGAATCCTTGGCGGTTTGGATCCGATCTGTTTTACACAGTTCTACCGGGGTTTGAAAGCTGTGGGAGCGGGCTTGCCCCGCGATGGGGCCT
>NZ_JANHLE010000040.1 GCF_028682475.1 Pseudomonas putida | reverse complement strand
CCGGATGGCGGCGGGGATGTTTTGCCGGGTCTTGCGGCACAGGCCCGGTAGTGCTTCGATCTGGATGGTGAAGCCGCGCATGGTCCGCACTTCGTTATCGCTGGGGCTGATCTGCAGGCGAATGCCGAGGTTCTCGTAGAGTTTGCGCTGCATGTGTTCCAGGTCTGCCAGGCTCTGCAGATTCTCCAGGCGCTCGAGCAGGCGCTTTTCTTCCTGGCGGGTCAGCAGCAGGATGCGCATGTCCTGCAGCGTTTCACGGCCGCAATTGCAGGCGCCGGGCGGGCAGGGGGAGCGGGTCGGCAGGGAGGCGTTCATGACCTCCAGCATAGCGACGCCAACGGGCGTTTGCCCAGAGGCGAGCCGCAGCCTGTCGTCGGGCGGCTCGCCTGCTGTCGCTTAATCCTGCTTGAGCTTCCAGGTGCCCGGCAACGACAGGTCACCGGAGCTGATGTCCCACACGCTGCTGACACACAGCAGCGGATTGTGCAGGTCGGCGTTGACCTTCAGCGCTGCCGTTACACCGTCGTAGTTGAAGCTCTGCGGGAAGCCTACCGCTGCCAGCGGTACGCTGATCTGCGCAGCGTTCTTGTCCACGCTCAGCGCGTAACCGGGAGAGTCGATGTAGATCGGCGCACCCGGCCAGGTGGCGGGCAATTTCGGCTTGGTCCCTTTGGGGATGTCACGCACCTTGAGCCCGCTCGGGCCGCAGCTTTCATCCTTGCTCAAGACCACCCAGTGGGAATGCCACAGGCCGCCGTCGTTGTCGCTCTTGCCATCGCGGTTTTCGTCGAGCTGCGGGGTGTCATCGAAATCCGGGTGCGAGGTCAGGGCCAGGGCGAGGATCCCGGCCTTGGCCTCGAAGCCGACGCTGCTGCTGTCCAGGCTGGTGGGCCAGACGTAGCTGTAGACCTCGGCCCCGGCAAACGCGCCCTTGGCGCTCGGCAGGCGGCTACCGGCCTTGCCGTCGACCAGTTGTTCGAACACCAGATTGTCGCCTTGCTTGAAGACGCGGGTCTGGACCAGATCGAAGGCGGCTTCGGCATTGCCCTTGACGCTGTTGATGCCAGGGGTTTCATGGGCCCAGACCTGGGTGGCGAGCAGGCTGAGGGTGAAGGCCAGGGTACGCTTCATGGGATGACTCCTGTGGAATTATGGTTTCGAATCGATACCAAATAGCCTAAACACATCCCGGCCTTTGTCAATATAGTTTTTATTCGATACTATCTATCGACGTGATCAACCGAGGCTACACACCGTGCTATTCGACCTGTTGGAAAGGCTGTCGAGCCTGACCCGCGTCTGGTTCCGCCAGCACCCGCTGTTGGCCGATCTGCAGCCGATCCAGCTCAGCGCCTTGCTGTACCTGGCGCGCTGCAACCGCTATTCCAATACGCCGCTGGCGGTAACCGAGTACCTGGGGCTGACCAAGGGCACGGTCTCGCAATCGCTCAAGGCCCTGGAGGCCAAGGGCTTGATCGTCAAGACCCAGGATGCGGCGGACAAACGCAGCGTGCACCTGAGCCTGACCGAACCTGCCCGGGCCTTGCTCGATGCGGTGATGCCGCCGGATTTTCTGGCCGCCGCTAGCGCGCGCATGGGCACGCGTGCTCAGGACCTGGAAAGCTTGCTTGCTGACCTGTTGCGCACTGTCCAACGCAGCGAGAACGTACCGGGATTCGGCTTGTGCAAGACCTGCCGGTTTCACCGCAAGACTGCCAGCGGTGGCTTTTGCGAACTGACCCAAGAGCCGCTGGCCGCGGCCGAGCGCGAACTGATCTGCCGCGAGCATCAGCTCGCCGAAACGACGGAGTAATGCCGATGAAGCTTGAAACTGTGTTGACCGGCACGGCCGTACCCTTCACCCGGCCAGGTTCCAGTAGTGCGATCGCCAAACAGCCACGCAGCGGCGAACTGGCGGTGACGGCGCTCGGCCTGGCGGGCGACGAACAGGGTGATCTGCGGGTGCATGGCGGCAAGGAAAAAGCCATTCATCATTACCCGCGCGAGCACTATGCGCTGTGGGCTGAAGAGTTGGGTGAGCACCCGTTGCTACAGGCACCCGGTGCCTTTGGCGAGAACCTCAGCACCTACGGCTGGACCGAGCAGAGCGTATGTCTGGGTGATCGCTTGCGGGTGGGCACGGCGGTGCTGGAAGTTTCCCAGGGGCGCATGCCGTGCTGGAAGCTCAATGATCGTTTCGGGGTCAAGGACATGTCGTTGCGCGTCCAGCAAAGCGGTCGTACCGGTTGGTATTACCGGGTGCTGGAGGAGGGCGTGCTGGCGGCGGGGATGGCGCTCGAACTGGTCGAGCGGCCGCATCCGCAGTGGTCGGTAGCTCGGCTGGCGTCTGTGTTGTTCGACAAGCGTGTGGATCGTGAAATCATTCGCCAGTGCCTGGAATTGCCTCTGGTGCCGAACTGGCAGCGAACCCTGGCGCGCCGCCTGGAACAGGCTGAAGTGGAGGACTGGGCCCCGCGTCTGCAGGGACCGCAGGTGTAAGATTTATCGCGGGGCAAGCCCGCTCCCACCGGGATGGTGATGGCCCGGTGGGAGCGGGCTTGCCCCGCGAAAAGACTCAAGGCGTGATCGCGACCTTCATCACCCCATCGCGCTGGTGCGCAAACAGCTCATAAGCGGCCTCGATATCGTCCAGCTTGAAACGGTGAGTGACCAACGGCTTGAGATCGACGCTGCCGCTGCCGACCACCTCCATCAACCGGCGCATGCGCTCCTTGCCACCGGGGCACAGGGTGCTGACGATGCTGTAGTCGCCCAGGCCTGCGGCAAAGGCCGACAGCGGGATGGTCAGGTCGGACGAGTACACGCCCAGGCTCGACAAGGTGCCGCCCGGGCGCAGGATGCGCAGGGCCGACTCGAAAGTTGATTGAGTGCCGAGCGCTTCGATGGCGACATCCACACCGCGGCCGTGGGTCAGGGCCATGATCTGTTCCACCACATTGCCCTGTTTGAAATCGACCACGTGGGTGGCCCCCAACTGACGCGCAACCGTCAGGCGCGCAGCAACGGTATCAACACCGATAATGGTGGTCGCGCCCATCAAACGGGCACCCGCTAAGGCGCACAGGCCGATGGGCCCGAGGGCGAACACGGCGACCGTGTCACCAATACGCACGCCACCGCGTTCGGCCCCGGAAAAGCCGGTGGACATGATGTCCGGGCACATCAGTACCTGTTCATCGCTGAGGCCGTCGGGGATCGGTGACAGGTTGGCCATGGCATCGGGCACCAACACATACTCAGCCTGGCAGCCATCGATGGTGTTGCCAAACTTCCAGCCGCCTGCGGGGCGAAAGCCGTGTGGCGTGCCCGGACCATCCTGGGATGCGCAACCGCACAGACAGGCGTAGCTATGGCCGCTGGGGGTGATCGCCCCGGCGATGACCCGCTGGCCTTCGCTAAAACCCTGAACCTGGCTGCCGAGCTTTTCAATGATGCCGACCGGCTCGTGACCGATGGTCAGGCCTTTAGCGACCGGGTACTCGCCACGCAGGATGTGCACGTCGGTGCCGCAGATCGTTGTGGTGGTAACGCGTACTAGCGCGTCGGAGGGACCGACATCGGGGATGGGTTTTTCATCCAGAACGATGCGGTTCTTTTCAACGAAGATTGCCGCTTTCATGCGGGACATGGCCATTTCTCCTGAACAGGTGTGCGTGGCTGGGGCGTGCAGTCTGTGTTCAGGGTGCGCGTTTGGCGGGCGTAAGGCCAGTGATCAGGATCAATATGAAGGGGGAAACGCATCGCGGGGCAAGCCCGCTCCCACAGGTTTTACCTCAACCTGGTGGGAGCGGGCTTGCCCCGCGATTGCAGCTAGATCAGGCCGCAGAGCTCAGCTTGTTACCGCCTTGAGCCTTGACCATCTGCTTGCGGCAGGCGTCGCCAAAGGCCTGGAACATCTTCACCGAATCCGGGTTCTTCGCCGCTTGCCATTCCGGGTGCCATTGCACCGCAAACAGGAAAGGCGACAGGCTCGGTGCATGGATCGCCTCTACCAGGCCATCTTCGGCATAAGCCAGCGGCTCGATGCCTTTGCCGAGGTTTTTCAGGCCCTGGCCGTGCAGCGAGTTGACGCGGATCTCGTTGCCTTGCAGCAGCTTCTGCAGCCAGCTGCCTTGCTCCAGACGCACGCTGTGCACAGCGCTGTACTGCACGTCGACCGGATCTTCCGGGTTTTCCCGGTGATCGTTGAAGCCGGCTTCTGCGTAGACCTTCTGGTAGATGTCGCCACCCAGGGCTACGTTGATTTCCTGCATGCCACGGCAGATGCCGAAAATCGGCAGGCCACGGGCGATGGCGGCTTTCACCAGGGGCAGGTCGAACAGGTCGCGGTCACGATCCTGGGCTTTGCCCGGGGTCTGGTTTTCCTGGCCGTAGAGCGCTGGGTCGATGTTGCTGCCCGCACCGGTGAGGTAAACACCGTCAGCCATGTCCAGGTAGGTTTCGAGGTCTTCGATGCCGCAGCAGGTCGGTACCAGGACGGGTACGCAACCGGCGTGTTCAACCAGCGGCACGATGTATTTGTGGGTCATGACCTGATAATCGTGACCTTTGCGCTCCTGGGCGCCCATGGTCATCAGGACGACGGGTTTGCGAAGGGTTTGTTTCTTATTGCCAATGTTGCTGTTGGGCATATGTCACCTTGGGACAGGCGCGGCCTGTCATTATTGTGCAGGCGCGCTGCTGAAACCTTTGCGCTACCTGAGGTTTCGAGCACTGCCGGAAGGGCGCTGAGGGCGCGTATTTCCGGTCGAAACCTGTCATACAGCTTGCCAGAGCCGTTTAATATGTCAAACGACTTCAGATTGCGCGGGCGAAGCTTGTCATTGCTTCGGTGCAATTATCGCTGCGCATGCCTTGCCAGCCGGCGCTGTGGGCGTTTGTCGCGGTTAATTATATTTGACAGCCGGGCGGCCACTGGCCACCTATACTTTTGCCATCGGCAACAGCCTGCAGTCGTTGACCGGGCCAAGACGCCTCTGATCCTGTGGTCGTGCCTTTTGTAGTCGTCGGATGCGAGTCGTCCTCTCAACGCTGCAAGGGGTACAGATCATGGATATTGTCAGTCTGGTGGTTCAGATCATTGCCGGGGTAGTGGGCGGCAATGCTGTCGGCATGAGCAAACAAAGCATGGGGCCTGGGCTCAATTCGATCGTCGGGGGTATCGGCGGGGTGGTGCTCGGGCAGATTGTCGCGGCGGTAACCGGTGAGCCTGCGGCTGCGGCCGCCGGTGGCGGAGTGGACCTGGCCGCACTGATCAGCAGCATTATCGGCGGGGGTGCCGGGGGCGCGGTGCTGACCTTTATCATCGGCCTGATCAAGTCGAAGATGCATCCGCAATAAAGGTGAATCTATCGCGGGGCAAGCCCGCTCCCACAGTAGGAGCGGGCTTGCCCCGCGATTGCATCAATGCAAAATCTGCGCGAGAAAGCCCTTGGCCCGCGCCGTCTGCGGGTTATTGAAAAACGCCTCGGGGCTGGCATCTTCAATAATCTGCCCGCCATCCAGAAACAGCACCCGCTCGGCCACCTGACGGGCAAAGCCCATCTCATGGGTGACGCAGAGCATGGTCATGCCGGTATCCGCCAGTTTCACCAGCACATCCAGCACTTCGGCGACCATTTCCGGGTCGAGCGCCGAGGTCGGTTCGTCGAACAGCATGATCTTCGGCTTCATGCACAGCGCCCGGGCAATCGCCACGCGCTGTTGCTGCCCACCCGAAAGCTGGCTGGGGTATTTGTTGGCCTGGCTCTCGATACCCACCTTGTTGAGATAGAAGCGTGCACGTTCCTCCGCTTCCTTGCGCGATAAACCGCGCACGCTCATCGGCGCCAGGGTGCAATTGTCCAGAACACTCATGTGCGGGAACAGGTTGAAGTGCTGGAACACCATGCCGATTTCACTGCGCACATCGGCGGCCTGGCGGGTGGTCAGGGCCAGGTCGGTGTCGTTGACTCGAATGACTCCTTTCTCGGCGATTTCCAGGCGGTTGATGCAGCGGATCAGCGTGGATTTGCCCGAACCCGAAGGCCCGCACAGGACAATGCGCTCACCTTCGCGCACGTTCAGGTTGATGTCGTGCAGCACATGATAGGCACCGTAATGCTTGTTCAAACCCTCGATGCTGACCACGATTTTGCGCGGGTCGGCGTTGGGGGCGGGGCTGGTTGCTGCAAGGCTCAGTGAAGCGGTCATATTGTTATTCTCCCGCGATCAATTGAAGCGTGCCGCGCTGTACGGCGCAGGGTCGGTAAAGGTTGCCTCGCCGGTGAGCATCTCGGCCAGCAGGCGGCCGCTGACCGGCCCCAGCGTCAGGCCGTGATGGGCGTGGCCGAAGTTGAACCACAGGCCCTTGTGGCGTGCCGCCGGGCCGATCACCGGGCGCATATCCGGCAGGCAAGGGCGTCGCCCCAGCCACGGCTGGGCGTCGAGGCGCTGGCCAAGGGGGAAGATCCTGCGCGCCAGGACTTCACAGCGCTTGAGTTGAATCTCGTTGGCGGCGTCGCCGCTGGCGGCGAACTCGATGCCGGTGGTCAGGCGGATGCCCTGGGCCATCGGTGCGAGCACATAGCCACCTTGGCCATCGCAGATCGAATGCTTGAGTTCGGCGCCATCACGGCCCTGGTAATGCATGTGATAGCCGCGTTTGATTTCCAGCGGAATGCGATAACCCAACGGCTTGAACAGGTCAGCCGATTGCGGGCCGAGGGCGATTACCACCTCGGCGGCGGTGATCGGGCCCTGGCGGCTGTCGACCTGCCATTCGCCGGCGATCTGGCGCAGGGTACGCGCATCGCCATGGATGAACTGGCCGCCCCGTTTGACGAACAGGGCGGCATAGCCACGGGTCAGGCCGCCGGGGTTGGTGACGGTCTTGGGGTCGAGCCAGTGGATGCCACCGACCACGTTGTCGCTCAGGTCGGTTTCGCGTTGATGCAGTTGCTGGCGATCAAGCACTTCGTAGCTCAGGCCATAGGGCGCCAGGGCATGTGCATCGGCTTTGGCCTTGCTGAACGCCGCATCGTTGCGAAACACCTCGATCCAGCCATTGGCCTTGACCAGCTCGCCAAGCCCGGCGGCATCGATCAGGGCGTCGTGTTCTTCCACGCAGCGTTGCACCAGCGGCAACATGGCGTGGGTGGCGACCTTCAGGCCGGCGGCAGAGGAGTTCTGCCAGTACTTGAACAGCCACGGCGCGATCTTCGGTACGTGGGTCAGGCTGTAACGCACATCGGACTGGCGATTGAGGCCGTAGCGCAGCAGGCTCGACAGCTCCCGCGGAAAGGCATAGGGGATCACGCTGGAGCGCTCGATCAGACCGGCGTTGCCATGACTGGTGCCGCTGCCGGGCTCGTCGCGGTCGATGAGGATGACCTTGCGACCGCGGGCCTGCAGGTGAAGGGCCGTGCTGACGCCGACGATACCGGCGCCCAGAACGATGGTTTGACAATGCATTGGAACGGTCCTCACAGCAGGCTATCAGTGCAGGTGGCGGCCCAGGCGGGCTTCTATGTGTTTCAGGCTGCGGCGCACGATTTCGACGATCAGCAGGTAGAGCACGGCGGCCCACAGGTAGATCTGGAAATCGAAACTGCGCGAGAAGGCCAGTTTGGTCACGCCCATCAGGTCGTAGATGGTCACCAGCGAGGCAATCGCGCTGGCCTTGATCATCAGGATCAGTTCGTTGCCCAGCGGGCCGATGGCGACGATCATCGATTGCGGCAGGATCACCTTGAAGAAGGTGGTCGAGCGCTTCAGGCTCAGGGCCTTGGCCGCTTCATACTGGCCGGGGGCGACGGCCAGCAGCGCGCCACGGAAGATCTCCGCCTGGTAGGCGGCGGTGTTGAGGACGAAGGCCAGCAGCGTGCAGTACCAGGCTTCGCGGAAGAACCACCACATCCCCACGTCCTGCCAGAAGCCCTTGAGCGAACCCAGCCCGTAGTACAGCAAGAACAGCTGGGCCAGCAGGGGCGAACCACGGAAGAAGTAGATGTAGCCGGCACTCAGGCGCTGCAATACCAGGCTGTTGGACAAGCGTGCCAGGGCCAGCAGCATGCCGAGCAGGGCGCCGAGGGTGAAGGAAATCGCCACCAACTTGCCGGTCACCAGCAGGCCGTCGATAAAGCGCGGGCCGTAGCGTTCGAGCAGGTCGGGATCGAGGACCAGCGCCAACAGTTGATCGAAACTCATGTCCGGGCACTCCGCAGGTGACGACTGAAGTACTGCTCGATAAACACGAAAACCCGTCCCGACAGCGCCGAGAACAGCAGGTAACCGAGGCAGGCGACGCCATAGAAGAACATCGGTTCCTTGGTCACGCTGACCGCCAGGTTGGTCTGGCGCATCAGGTCAACCAGGGAGATGGTCGAGACCAGCGAGGTGTCCTTGAGCAGTGACAGCCAGTTGTTCGACAGGCCCGGCATGGCAATGCGCACCAGCTGCGGGAAGATCACCTTGCGAAAGGTTGTGGCCTTGCTCAGGCCCAGGGCCTGAGAGGCCTCGTATTGACCTTTGGCGACGGTTTTGAAAGCGCCCAGCCAGATTTCGCTGGAGAACGCGGCAAATACCAGGCTGAAGGCGATCATCGCGGCGAGGAAAGTGTTGATCAGCACTTCGCCTTCATAGCCCATGGCAGCGAGGATTTTCTGCGCGGCGATCTGGCAGCCGTAGTAGATGATCAACAGCGTCAGCAGCTCAGGCAGCCCGCGAAACACTGTTGAAAAGACGGTGGCCACGGCGCGCGGAAAGCGCTTGCGCGAGCGCGCCATCAAGGCCACGCCCAGACCGAGGGGCAAGCCGATGGGCAGGCAGGCCAGGGCCAGGGAAATCGTCACCAGGGCGCCGGCCAGCAGGGCCTGGCCCCAGCCGCCGCTGGCGAAAGATAACAGGGACAGTTGTTCGAGCATGGGCGGACCCTCTCGGTTCAAGAGTGTGTGGTGCTTGTGAGGGGGTTATCGCGGGGCAAGCCCGCTCCCACAGGTGATGAACAACCCCTGTGGGAGCGGGCTTGCCCCGCGATCAGTCACTGATAGATATCGAAGTCGAAGTAACGACTGGCGATCTTCTGGTAGGTGCCGTTGGCGACGATCTCGTCCAGGGCCTTGTTCAGGCGCTCACGCAAGGCTTCATCTTCCTTGCGCACGGCAATCGAAGCGTCAGCCTTGGTACCGTTGACGTCGCCGAGGATCTTGCAGCAGTCCTTGCCGGCCTTGCCCAGCCATTCGGTCAGCGGGAATTTGTCGGCAATCACGCCATCCAGACGGCCGGCGGCGAGGTCGGCGTTGGCTTCATCGAGGGTCGGGTAGAGTTTGACGTCGGCACCGGCCTTGCCGTAGACGTCTTCGGCGTAGATCGCCTGGGTCGAGGAGGATTGCGCGCCGACGGTATAGCCCTTGAAGGTGGTCTGCGCGTCGGTGATTTCGCTGTCCTTGGCCACCGCGACCGACAGCGGCGTTTTGTAGTAGTGGTTGGTGAAGGCGATTTTCTTGCGGCGCTCTTCGGTGTTGATCATCGACGCCACCACTGCGTCGTATTTCTTCGCCATCAACGCCGGGATGATGCCTTCCCAGTCCTGGGCCACCAGGGTGCATTCGACCTTCATCTGCTCGCACAGGGCTTTGCTGATATCGACATCAAAGCCGTGCAGCTGGTTATCCGAATCGACATAGTTGAACGGCGGGTAGGCGCCTTCGGTAGCAATTTTCAGGGTTTCGGCCTGAGCCATGGTTGCGCCGGCGAGCAGCAGGGCGCACGCACCTGCAAAGCGGATAACGGGTTTCATGTTACACCTCGATCTGTTGTTTGCACTCTTGCTATTGTTTGCTCGCTGACGTGTAGCCAACGAATTCATTGTGTAGAGCGGCAGTTGCTTCCAAGCGTTTTTCAACATCCGGTCCTAGCTTCTTGCAGACCTCGTTGACCATCAGGTGTACCCACGACAGCATCGTCGCGGTGGACTCCCAGAACAGATTGAATTCGGTGGGGATACGAAACACCTCACTGGCGTTGGCATCGGCCCAGTCACAGAAGGTGTCGGTAACCAGTGTTACCGGGATGCCCGCCTCATGGGCCTTACGGCACAGGTTCAGGGCATGGCGGGAATAGCGGCGCGCTTCGAACACCACCAGGGAGCAGTCGGCCGGGTCGCTGAGTAGCACCTCGCCGAAATGCCCGGCGCTGCCATCGACCACCTGTACACCGTCGCGCAGGTACTGCAGCAGGTGGGCCATGCACTGGGCGATGCCGCGCTCGGTCTGAAACCCGGCGACAAACACCTTGCGCCGCTGCGCCAGGCGCTGGCTGACCGTTTCCCAGGCCGGGGTGCGGCTGTATTCGTAGACCCGCACCAGCGCCCCGACTTCCTGTTCGAGGCTCCGTGCCAGGCCGGAGGCATTTTTGCCATGCTGTTGGCGGAATTCTTGCAAACGATCACCGACCAGCCACGGGCCATCGCCCAGGTCGTCCTTGAGATCGTGTTTGAGTGCCTTGAGGTGTTCGTAGCCCAGGGCCCGGCAGAAGCGCCCGACACTGGATTCGCTGACGCCGATTTTTGCCGCCAGGCTTGCCGAGGTTTCGAACGGCAGGTCGGTGAGGTTGGCGAGCATGTAGCTGGCGATCTTGCGCCCGGAAGCCGCGGCATTGTGCAGGCTGTTTTCCAGGCGTTGTTTGATCGGTTGGCTCACGGCGATTCTCGAAGGCGGTTGCACGTTGAAACAGAAAATGAATGTTTTCTGTCATCAAGTCAACATTTGACAGTTTGCTGTCACAAGAGGAAAGTTTCGCCATTGCTCATCGCTGTCGCCCATTCCAAATCCAAAAAGGGAGCTTCAGATGTCCGCACGCCCCGACACCGCAGTCACGCAGATTGCTTTTGCCGATCTGCAGGCCTTGTTGCAGCGTATTTTTGTTCGCCATGGCACCAGTGAAGCGGTGGCCCGCGCCCTGGCGTTCAACTGCGCCAGCGCCCAGCGCGATGGTGCCCACAGCCATGGTGTGTTCCGCATTCCCGGTTACGTTTCGACCCTGGCCAGTGGCTGGGTCGACGGCAAGGCTGTGCCTGACGTGGTCGATGTCGCCAGTGGTTATGTACGGGTTGACGCCAAAGGCGGCTTTGCCCAACCGGCACTGGCCGCTGCGCGTGAGCTGCTGGTGGAAAAAGCGCGCAGTGCCGGGATCGCCGTGCTGGCCATCCATAACTCGCACCATTTCGCGGCCCTGTGGCCGGATGTCGAGCCCTTCGCCGATGAAGGCCTGGTGGCCTTGAGCGTGGTCAACAGCATGACCTGCGTGGTGCCGCACGGTGCCCGCCAGCCATTGTTCGGCACCAACCCGATTGCTTTTGCCGCGCCTTGCGCCGGTAGCGACCCTATCGTCTTCGACATGGCCACCAGCGCCATGGCCCACGGTGATGTGCAGATCGCGGCGCGCAAAGGCGAGCAACTGCCCGATGGTATCGGTGTCGACAGCCAGGGCGAGCCGACCCGCGATCCGCAGAAGATTCTCGACGGCGGCGCGCTGTTGCCGTTCGGTGGGCACAAGGGCTCGGCCCTGTCGATGATGGTCGAACTGCTGGCGGCGGCACTGACCGGCGGAAACTTCTCCTGGGAGTTCGACTGGTCGCAACACCCGGGCGCGAAAACCCCTTGGACCGGACAGCTGATTATCGTGATTGATCCGGGCAAGGCCGAAGGCAGTCGCTTTGCCGAGCGCAGCCATGAGCTGGTACGGCAGATGCAGTCGGTGGGCTTGCAGCGGATGCCGGGGGAGCGGCGTTATCGTGAGCGCGAGTTGTCGGCGCGCCAGGGGGTGACGTTGTCCGTTTCCGAGCTGGAGCAGTTGCAGGCGTTGGTATAAACGGGCCCCATCGTCAGCCAGGCTGACGATGGGGCGGGCGGTTACAGGCCTTTAGGTTTCCAGGTACTGGTCTTGCTTTGCGGATCCTTTACCGGTTCGCGGTAATGATTGCAAAAGCCCTCGGTATTGGTGGAAGCGGCAAAACCGGCGGCGTTCTGCACCACTTCGTAACTGTTGGTACCCGTCCAGGTCACAATCCAGGGGATGCGTACATTGCAATCGAAGTCGCGCTTGCCGGGCTGTAACGGGTTGAGCGAAGTGCAGAGCTGTCGCAGCGTCGCCAGGTCCATGAACATCACGGTGTTGGGATACTGATGGCCGAACTCTTCGACCCTCGCTTGCAGGGTGATACCGGCACGGTGTGTCACCGCTTCACGGGTGTTGTCGATCTTCTGATTGAGAATGCGCATCGCGTCTTCAGGAACTTCAAGATCGCGTTGTATCAATTGGTTGTAGAGGTCGTCAGGTTGGCGCTGGCCAAGGATGCGGACGTGTTTGACCAGAAAGTCGGATGTGCAGTTACACATAGCGGTGTCCTCGCCGCAGCCCTGGTGGGCTGCGTTATGCAGATGGATTGATCAGGCGCTTGTCAGTGCTGGAGGTCTTTGGCCGAGGTCTTGCCCGGCCATACACCGGTCATCTGGATTTCCCGGCTTCCGGTCAGCCACTGGCCCAGCGGGCTCGGCCAGCTGAAGCTGTAGTTGTCGTTGTTTATCATTCCTTTGAACGACACCTGGGCGGTGATGTTGGTGGCATTGAGCGGAATGTTGCCAATGGTTTTCGACAGCCCGCCACTGAGGCTGAACGACTGATGCTGCTTGCCGGTAGGCGTGTCGTAGTCAAGCGTGATGCTGGTGATGTAGGTGCAGCCGGGCTGGTTGTTGAAGAGGATTTCCAGCCCGCCCAGGCGATTGATCCAGTTCGGGATCAGCAGCTCACCATCGAACGACGCAAAGGTGTAGGCAATCGGGATCGGCTGACTGGCCAGGGTGCTGGCCTTGTCGGGCCACAGGTGCTGGTCGACGCTTTTGGTCTGGTTGGTGGAAACGTAGGAGCCCTTGGCGTCGGCGCTGGCCAGCAGGTCCTGGACGCCGCCCACGGAGCCGGTCACAGAGAATGATGAGCTGTCATCTTGCGAGCCGACATTAAGGCCGCTGGTGGCATAGATGACGCTGGTGACCACGCCGAAGCCCTGGGCGATGCCGGTGCTTGAGGCCATGCTGACTCGCGTCGCCTGGTCTTTGAGCCACTGCAGGGTTTGCGGTTGGGTCAGCTGGGTGAGATCGGCAAGGTACGCTTCGGAGGAAATGCCGAATTCCGAGGCGATGGAGCCGGTGGAGGCAAAATCCCACTTCACTTCTGTGCCTGCGGTGATCTTGGTGCCGGTTTCCGGGTCGGTGGCCGAGCCGTCCAGGGTCACGCCGCTCTGAGTGCGCTTGACATTGCTCGACGACAATTTCCACTGGTTCGGCGCATTGCGCGTGCTGATGATCAGCCCGGGTGCCTGCTCCTGCACCAGGGTGAAGTCACCATTGTCGGGGGAAACAAAGCCGACGCTGCCGACCTTGAGTTTCTGGTCGAGGGTCCAGTTGCCCCAGTAAGCAGCACGGCCATTGCGGATCAGGTCGGTGAACGAGCGATTCCAGTTCATGAGGTGTATTCCTTTTCCATTGTGAGTTCGAGTGGGCCGAACAGCGACTCGCAGCGACAATCCCTGCCGCCGACCACCGGGTTGAACAACATCGGCGAAGAAATCCTCGCGCAGTGCGGGGCCCGGCAACATTCGGCAAATGCGGTATGAAACGGCCGCTCGGGCTCGACTTGACAGGGGTAGGGCAGGTCCTAGGCTTGATTTTCAGGCATGGGCCGGTGGTGCGGTGGCGAACCGTTCAGGGAGCGAACATGCGATTGAGCGACCGGGAGACCGAAGTGCTTTCGTGGGTTGCGCGTGGATTGACTGATCGCGAAGTCGCACACCGGTTGTCCATTACCTTTTCCACGGCACGTAAACACCGCGAGAATCTTCTCGACAAACTTAAGGTCGGTAGAGCCAGCGCGCTGGTGGCCATCTATCTGTGCCTGGGTGCAGCCCCGACCTTGCGGCCGGGCGGGTAAGGTCGGCATCGCCGCTGTCTGCACGTGAACAACACGTGCTGGGTTATCTGGCCCAGGGGCTGAGCGACAAGCAGGTTGCCCGCGCGCTGGGCATCAGTGACCAGACCACACGCACGCACCGGCGCAATATGCTCGGCAAGACTGCGAGCGCCAATGTTTGTGCCTTGCTGTACCTGGCCTTCACTCAAGGCTGGCTGCCCTGGCCGTGTAAGGGCCAAGGCATGCATGGGTGCACAGATTAGTTGCATCAAAGGTCATGTTGCTTCGGCGCGGCTACAGGTATCCTCGGCACAGTCCTTCTCGATTTGCCCAGACCCAAGGAGCTGCACGCTGTGTTCAAACATGTCGATGCCTATGCCGGCGATCCGATTCTCTCCCTGATGGAAACCTTCAAGGCCGATCCGCGCGCCAACAAGGTCAACCTGAGTATCGGTCTGTATTACGACGCCGCAGGCGTGGTGCCGCAACTGGCTGCTGTTGGCGAAGCTGAAAAGCGCATGGCCGGCCAGCCGCATGAAGCCTCGCTGTACCTGCCGATGGAAGGTCTGAGCAGCTATCGCCAGGCAATCCAGGCGTTGCTGTTCGGTAACGACCATCCAGCCGTGCAGGGCGGTCGTGTGGCCACCGTGCAGACTGTCGGTGGCTCTGGCGCGCTGAAAGTCGGTGCCGACTTCCTCAAGCGCTATTTCCCCGATTCGCAGGTGTGGGTCAGCAATCCGACCTGGGACAACCACCGGGCGATCTTTGAAGGTGCAGGCTTCAAGGTCAACACCTACCCGTACTTCGACCCGAACAGCCGCGGCCTGGACTTCGACGGCATGCTCGCGACCCTGCAGGGCCTGGCCGCCAACAGCATCGTGCTGCTGCACCCGTGCTGCCACAACCCGACCGGTGTCGACCTGAGCCAGGCGCAATGGCAGCAGGTCATCGAGGTGGTCAAGGCGCGTAACCTGATCCCGTTCCTTGATATCGCCTATCAGGGCTTCGGTGAAGGTCTGGTAGAAGACGCCTTTGCCATCCGCGAAGTGGCCCGTGCCGGTGTGCCGTGCCTGGTGAGCAACTCGTTCTCGAAGATCTTCTCGCTGTATGGCGAGCGGGTAGGGGGGCTGTCGGTGGTCTGCGACGATGCCGACACCGCGCAAAGTGTACTTGGCCAGCTCAAGGCCACGGTGCGCCGCAACTACTCCAGCCCGCCGGCCTTCGGTGCGCAACTGGTGGCCGCAGTGCTGGGCGATGCGGTGCTCAACGCGCAATGGGCGGCTGAAGTGGAGCAGATGCGTCTGCGCATTCTCGACATGCGTCAAGGGCTGGTCGATGCCCTGGCGGTGCTGCTGCCGGGTCAGGACTTCCAGTTCTTCCTGAGCCAGCGCGGGATGTTCAGTTACACCGGTTTGAGCGTCGAGCAGGTGCGTCGCCTACGTGACGAGTTCGGCGTGTACCTGATCGACAGTGGCCGGGTGTGCATGTCCGGGCTGCGTCCGGACAACCTGCAGCAGGTGGCTGAGGCGATTGCTGCGGTTCAGTAAGAAATCCTGATCGCGGGACAAGCCCGCTCCCACAGGTGCGGTATCCACCCTGTGGGAGCGGGCTTGCCCCGCGATGCTTTTGTAAAAGGTGCAACCGCTCCGTCGGGCGGGGCTTTGCAAGTGCAACCAATCGGCGCACAATCGCGCCCCTCTTTGTATGGTTGAGGGGCGGTGATGCCTCTGTTTCGCCACTCTCAGCCCTGTTGCAGTCTTGCGAGTGGAGTTGCACCCGGATGAATGAGCAGGCCCCGAGCGTTGAACAACGCTTCGAATCGACCCCAGTCGCCCTCGGCAGCTGGTCCCGTCAGGATACAACCTGGATGCTGGGCCTGTTTGGCACGGCGATCGGCGCTGGAACCCTGTTCTTGCCAATCAATGCCGGGCTGGGTGGCTTCTGGCCCTTGCTGATCCTGGCGTTGCTGGCATTCCCGATGACCTACTACGCCCACCGCGGTCTGACCCGCTTTGTGCTGTCCGGGCGCGATGGCGCCGACATCACCGACGTGGTCGAAGAGCACTTCGGCATTCAGGCTGGCGCCCTGATCACCCTGCTGTATTTCTTCGCCATCTTCCCGATCCTGCTGATCTACAGCGTGGCCCTGACCAACACGGTCGGCAGCTTTATGGAGCACCAGCTGCACATCGAGCCACCACCGCGCGCGGCACTGTCGTTCGTGCTGATTCTCGGCTTGCTGGCCATTGTCCGCTGCGGTGAGCAGGCGACGGTCAAGGTCATGAGCCTGCTGGTCTATCCGTTCATCGTGGCCCTGGCATTCCTCGCCGTGTTCCTGATTCCGCACTGGAGCGGCGGTATCCTCAGCACCGCCACTGAAGTGCCGTCGGGTTCGGCCTTCCTGCACACCCTGTGGCTGGCGATCCCGGTGATGGTGTTCTCGTTCAACCATTCGCCGATCATCTCGGCCTTTGCCGTCGACCAGAAGCGCCGTTACGGCGTGCACGCCGACGAGCGCAGCGGGCAGATCCTGTGCCGTGCCCACCTGCTGATGGTGGCGATGGTGATGTTCTTCGTGTTCAGCTGCGTGCTGACCCTGACCCCGGCACAACTGGCCGAAGCCAAGGCGCAGAACCTGTCGATCCTGTCGTACCTGGCCAACCACTTCAGCAACCCGACCATCGCGTTTGCCGCGCCGCTGATTGCCTTCATCGCCATCGCCAAGTCGTTCCTGGGCCACTACATCGGTGCCAGCGAGGGCCTCAAGGGCTTGATCGTCAAGACCGGCAAGCGTCCAGGCGCCAAGGCCCTGGACCGCATGACCGCCGCCTTCATGCTGGTGATCTGCTGGATCGTCGCCACCCTCAACCCGAGCATCCTCGGCATGATCGAGACCCTCGGCGGCCCGGTGATCGCGGCGATCCTGTTCCTGATGCCGATGTACGCCATCCGCAAGGTCCCGGCCATGCGTAAATACAGCGGGCAGATGTCCAACGTGTTCGTCGTGGCCGTTGGCCTGGTGGCGATCTCGGCGCTGGTCTATTCGCTGCTCAGTTGACCGGTTGACCGGCCACCCGCAAGCAGGATTGTCTGCTTTCGGGTGGCCGGTTTGTCCACAATAATTGTCTGGCAATACAACAATTTGCTTCTCCCCCATAGGTGCCCGGGCACTTTCATGATTAACTCTGGTCCTTTACCACTCACCCCGCATAAGGACTCAGCTCATGGCTCAAGTGACTCTCAAAGGCAATCCTGTTCAGGTCAACGGCGAACTGCCGAAGGTCGGCTCGAAAGCGCCAGCGTTTTCCCTGGTTGGTGCAGGCCTGGCTGACGTGACCCTGGCCAGCCTGGCCGGCAAACGCAAAGTGCTGAACATCTTCCCGAGCGTCGATACCCCGACCTGCGCTACCTCGGTGCGCACCTTCAACAAGAAGGCCAACGAACTGAACAACACCGTGGTGCTGTGCATTTCTGCTGACCTGCCGTTCGCGCAAGCGCGCTTCTGTGGCGCTGAAGGCCTGGAAAACGTCCAGAACCTGTCGACCCTGCGTGGCCGCGAGTTCATCGAGAACTACGGCGTTGCCATCGCCGACGGCCCGCTGGCCGGTCTGACCGCCCGCGCGGTGGTGGTGCTGGATGAAAATGACAACGTGCTGCACAGCGAACTGGTTGGCGAAATCGCCGACGAGCCGAACTATGAGGCTGCTCTGGCTGTCTTGAAGTAATCTGATTGCAGCGGTGGGAGCGGGCTTGCCCCGCGATTCGATGTCACTGACAGCTCGCAATCGCGGGGCAAGCCCGCTCCTACAGGTGTTAGCAATTGTTACGGCCTGGACATCGTCCAGGCCGTTTTCATTTACAGTTCATTGCCTTAGCAACGTAAGCTCAAGGTAAATTGCCGGTAAAGGCGCTTTGCTTATCCCGCTGCAGTGCTTATCGTTCAGCCTCCTCAAAAGAATTCTTTCCAGTCCAATGGTCGATCAACCGATGCTTTCTCGTTCCCGTTCCCCTCGTCGCTGGCTTGTCGGCCTGCTGATCCTGCTGCTGGTTGCCGGCCTGTGCTGGTGGCTGTGGCCGTCTCCAGCGCCGCACAAGGCTGCCGGCGCACCCGGTGGCAAGGGCGGGCGGCCAGGCTTCGGGGCCTTTGCCGGACCGGTGCCGGTGCGGGTCGAGCCGGCCACCGTCGGCAATTTCCCGGTCTACCTCAAGGCCCTGGGCACGGTGACTGCGACCAATACCGTCAACGTCCGCAGCCGGGTAGGCGGCGAACTGGTCAAGGTCAACTTCCAGGAAGGGCAGAAGGTCAAGGCCGGCGACCTGCTCGCCGAGATCGACCCGCGCAGCTACCAGATCGCCCTGCAGCAGGCCGAAGGCACCCTGGCACAGAACCAGGCCCAACTGAAAAACGCCCAGATCGATCTGGAGCGCTATAAAGGCCTGTACGCCGAAGACAGTATCGCCAAGCAGACCCTCGACACGCAGGTGGCGCTGGTCGGCCAGTTTCAGGGCACCATCAAGACCAACCAGGCGGCGGTCGGCGATGCCAAATTGAACCTGGACTTCACCCGTATCCGCGCCCCGATCAGCGGTCGCCTGGGCCTGCGTCAGCTCGACGTCGGCAACCTGGTGGCGGCCAACGACACCACGGCGCTGGTGGTGATTACCCAGACCCAGCCGATCACCGTG
Organism: Pseudomonas putida; assembly: GCF_028682475.1. Lineage (GTDB taxonomy): Bacteria > Pseudomonadota > Gammaproteobacteria > Pseudomonadales > Pseudomonadaceae > Aquipseudomonas > Aquipseudomonas putida_AG. The sequence continues at coordinate 20,126 of NZ_JANHLE010000040.1, read as the reverse complement.
GCCTTTACCTTGCCCGAGTCGGAGCTGAGCACCGTGCTGGCCCGCTACCGCAGCGGCGCCAAACTGCCGGTCGAAGCCTGGGACCGCGGCGACCTCAAGCAGCAGGCCGTCGGCGTGCTGCGCAGCCTCGACAACCAGATCGACACCACCACCGGCACCCTGAAGTTCAAGGCGTTCTTCGAGAACCAGGACGAAGCACTGTTCCCCAACCAGTTCGTCAACGTGCGTCTGCTGGCCGACACCTTGACCAACGTGGTGCTGGCGCCTTCGGCCGCCATCCAGTTCGGCACTGACGGCTCCTTTGTCTATGTCATGGAAGGCGACACCAAGGTGCGCATCCGTAAACTCACCCTCGGCGCCAGCGACGGCGACCACACCGTGGTCACCGCAGGCCTGGCCAAGGGCGAGCGGGTGGTGCTCGAAGGTACCGACCGCTTGCGCGATGGCAGCGAAGTGGAGGTGGTCAACGACAGCTCGCAAGTCCCGCAGACCCCCGGCCAGCACCTGCAGGGTCAGGACAACAACGATGCTTCCGCGGCCGCGGACCGTAAGGACAAGGCCGGCGCATGAACCTCTCGCGGCTGTTCATCCTGCGCCCGGTGGCGACCACCCTGAGCATGCTGGCGATTGTGCTGGCTGGCCTGATTGCTTACACCTTGCTGCCTGTGGCGGCGCTGCCGCAGGTCGATTACCCGACCATCCGGGTCATGACCCTGTACCCGGGCGCCAGCCCGCAAGTAATGACCAGCGCGGTCACTGCGCCGCTGGAGCGTCAGTTCGGGCAGATGCCGGGCCTGACCCAGATGGCCTCGACCAGCTCAGGCGGCGCCTCGGTGCTGACCTTGCGCTTCAGCCTGGACATGAACATGGACGTCGCCGAGCAGCAGGTCCAGGCGGCGATCAACGCCGCCAGCAACCTGCTGCCCAGCGACCTGCCGGCACCGCCGGTGTACAACAAGGTCAACCCGGCCGACACCCCGGTGCTGACCCTGGCGATCTCCTCGAAAACCATGCCGCTGCCCAAGCTCAACGACCTGGTCGACACCCGCGTGGCGCAGAAGATCGCGCAGATCAGCGGCGTTGGCATGGTCAGTATTGCCGGTGGCCAGCGCCAGGCCGTGCGGATCAAGGTCAACCCCGATGCCCTGGCGTCTGCCGGACTGAACCTTGCGGATGTGCGCACCCTGATCGGCGCCTCCAACGTCAACCAGCCCAAGGGCAACTTCGACGGCCCGACCCGGGTGTCGATGCTCGACGCCAACGACCAGCTGCGTTCTCCCGAGGAATACGCCAACCTGATCCTGGCCTACAACAACGGTGCGCCGCTGCGCCTGAAGGATGTCGCCGAGATTGTCGACGGCGCCGAGAACGAGCGCCTGGCGGCCTGGGCCAACCAGAACCAGGCAGTATTGCTGAACATCCAGCGCCAGCCGGGCGCAAACGTTATCGAGGTGGTCGACCGGATCAAGACCCTGCTGCCGTCAATTACCGACAACCTGCCGGCCGGCCTTGATGTCGCCGTGCTCACCGACCGCACCCAGACCATCCGTGCCTCGGTCAAGGATGTTCAGCACGAACTGCTGCTGGCCATCGCCCTGGTGGTGATGGTGACCTTCGTGTTCCTGCGCCGCTTCAGCGCGACGATCATTCCGTCGGTGGCCGTGCCGCTGTCGCTGATCGGCACCTTTGCGGTGATGCACCTGGCCGGGTTCTCGATCAACAACCTGACCCTGATGGCGCTGACCATCGCGACCGGTTTTGTGGTCGACGATGCGATCGTTATGCTGGAGAACATTTCCCGGCACATCGAAGAGGGCGAAACCCCCATGCAGGCGGCGCTCAAGGGCGCCCGGCAGATTGGCTTCACGCTAATCTCGCTGACCTTCTCGCTGATCGCAGTGTTGATTCCGCTGCTGTTCATGGCCGATGTGGTCGGTCGTCTGTTCCGTGAATTCGCCATCACCCTGGCAGTGGCGATCCTGATCTCCCTGGTGGTGTCGCTGACCTTGACGCCGATGATGTGCGCGCGCCTGCTCAAGCGTGAGCCCACCGAGCAGGAGCAGGGGCGTTTCTACCGCGCCAGCGGTGCCTGGATCGACTGGATGATCGCCTGGTATGGCCGTGGCCTGCAGTGGGTGCTCAAGCGCCAGCCGCTGACCCTGCTGGTCGCGGTGGCAACCCTGGCGCTGACCGTGCTGCTGTACCTGGTGGTGCCCAAGGGCTTCTTCCCGGCGCAGGACACCGGGGTGATCCAGGGTATTTCCGAAGCGCCGCAGTCGGTGTCTTTTGCGGCCATGAGCGAACGCCAGCAAAAGCTCAGTGCGGTGATCCTCCAGGATCCGGCGGTACAGAGTCTGTCGTCCTACATTGGCGTCGACGGTGACAACGCCACGCTCAACAGTGGACGTTTGTTGATCAACCTCAAGCCCCACAGCGAGCGCGACCTGACCGCCGCGCAGGTGATCGCCCGGCTGCAGCCGCAGGTCGACAAGCTGGTCGGCATCCGTCTGTTCATGCAGCCGGTACAAGACCTGAGCATCGAAGACCGGGTCAGCCGTACCCAGTACCAGTTCAGCCTGTCGTCGCCGGACGCCGAGCTGCTGGCGCTGTGGAGCGGCAAGCTGGTTGATGCCCTGCAGCAGCGCGCGGAACTCACCGATGTTGCCAGCGACCTGCAGGACAAGGGCCTGCAGGTGTTCCTGGTGATCGACCGGGATGCCGCCAGCCGCCTGGGCATCAACGTCGCCGACATTACCAACGCCCTGTACGACGCCTTCGGCCAGCGGCAGATCTCGACCATTTACACCCAGGCCAGCCAGTACCGCGTGGTGCTGCAGGCCGAAGCCGCTTCCACCCTGGGGCCGCAGGTGCTTGAACAGATCCATGTGAAAGCCACCGACGGCGGCCAGGTGCGGCTGTCGAGCCTGGCGCGCATCGAACAGCGTCAGGCGCAGCTGGCAATTGCCCATATCGGTCAGTTCCCGGCGGTGATGATGTCGTTCAACCTGGCCGAAGGCGTGTCCCTCGGTGAAGCGGTCAAGGCCATCGAGCAGGTGCAGCAGGAGATCGGCATGCCGGTCGGTGTGCAGACCCGCTTCCAGGGCGCGGCCGAAGCCTTCCAGAACTCGCTGTCGAGCACCTTGCTGCTGATTCTGGCGGCGGTGGTGACCATGTACATCGTGCTTGGCGTGCTCTACGAGAGCTACATCCACCCGGTCACCATTCTCTCGACCCTGCCGTCGGCGGCGGTGGGCGCCTTGCTGGCGCTGATCCTGTCCGGCAACGACCTGGGCATGATCGCCATTATCGGTATTATTCTGCTGATCGGTATCGTCAAGAAAAACGCGATCATGATGATCGACTTTGCCCTCGAGGCCGAGCGCAACCAGGGTATGGCCCCGGAAGCGGCGATCTATCAAGCGGCGCTGCTGCGCTTCCGGCCGATCCTGATGACCACCCTGGCGGCCCTGTTCGGCGCCATCCCGCTGATGCTCGCCACCGGTTCCGGCGCCGAGCTGCGCCAGCCGCTGGGCCTGGTAATGGTCGGCGGGCTGCTGGTCAGCCAGGTGCTGACGCTGTTCACCACACCGGTCATCTACCTGTACTTCGATCGACTGGCGCGACGCATGCGCCCGCGGCCTGATACTGCGGTGCAGGACCTGCCATGAACCTCTCCGCACCCTTTATCCGCCGCCCGGTAGCGACCATGCTCCTGAGCCTGGCGATCATGCTGCTGGGTGGTGTCAGCTTCGGCCTGTTGCCGGTGGCGCCGCTGCCGCAGATCGAGTTCCCGGTGATCGTGGTTCAGGCCAACCTGCCGGGGGCCAGCCCCGAGGTCATGGCTTCAACCGTGGCGACGCCGCTGGAGCGCTCGATGGGCGCGATTTCCGGGGTCACCACGCTGACCAGCAACTCCAGCCAGGGCTCGACCCGGGTGATTCTCGGCTTTGACCAGGGCCGTGATATCGATGCCGCCGCGCGCGAGGTGCAGGCGGCGATCAACGCCTCGCGCAACCTGCTGCCCAGCGGTATGCGCAGCATGCCGACCTACAAGAAGTACAACCCGTCCCAGGCGCCGATCATGGTCCTGGCCCTGACGTCCAGCGTGCTGCAGAAGGGCCAGCTCTACGACCTGGCCTCGACCATCCTGTCGCAGAGCCTGTCCCAGGTGCCGGGGGTAGGCGAGGTGCAGATCGGCGGCAGTTCGCTACCGGCGGTGCGCATCGAGCTCGAACCGCACTTGCTCAATCAGTACGGCGTAGCGCTGGACGATGTACGCCAGACCATCGCCAATGCCAACCAACGCCGGCCCAAAGGCTTTATCGAAGATGGCCAGCGCAGTTGGCAGGTGCAGGCCAACGACCAGCTGGAAAAGGCCAAGGACTACGAGCCGCTGGTGATCCGTTACCAGGACGGAGCGGTATTGCGCCTGAGCCATGTGGCCAAGGTCAGCGATGCGGTGGAAAACCGCTACAACAGCGGCTTCTTCAATGACCAGGACGCCGTGCTGCTGGTGATCAACCGTCAGACCGGCGCCAACATCATCGAGACCGTGAACAAGATCAAGGAGCAGTTGCCAGCCCTGGAATCGCTGATGCCGGCCAGCGTCCAGCTGGACGTGGCCATGGACCGCTCGCCGGTGATCAAGGCGACCCTCAAGGAGGCCGAGCACACCCTGATCATCGCGGTGGTGCTGGTAATCCTCGTGGTGTTCCTGTTCCTCGGCAACCTGCGTGCCTCACTGATCCCGACCCTGGCGGTGCCGGTGTCGCTGGTCGGCACTTTTGCCGCCATGTACCTGTGCGGTTTCTCGTTGAACAACATGTCGCTGATGGCGCTGATCCTCGCCACCGGCCTGGTGGTCGACGATGCCATTGTGGTGCTGGAGAACATCTCCCGGCACATCGACGAAGGCGTGCCGCCGATGCGCGCCGCTTACCTGGGCTCCAGGGAAGTCGGCTTCACCCTGTTGTCGATGAACCTGTCGCTGGTGGTGGTGTTTGTCTCGATCCTGTTCATGGGCGGTATCGTCGGCTCGTTGTTCCGCGAGTTCTCCATCACCCTGGCGGTGGCGATCATTGTCTCGCTGGTGGTGTCGCTGACGCTGACGCCGATGCTCTGTGCGCGCTGGCTCAAACCGCAGGCACCGGAAGGGCAGACGCGCCTGCAGCGCTGGAGCGAACAACTTCACCAGCGCATGATGGCCGGCTATGGACGCAGCCTCGACTGGGTCTTGCGCCATCGGCGCCTGACCCTGGCCAGCCTGCTGGTGACCATTGCCGTCAACATCGCCCTGTATGTGGTTGTGCCAAAAACCTTCCTGCCGCAACAGGACACCGGTCAGTTGATCGGCTTTGTCCGTGGCGACGACGGCCTGTCGTTCCAGGTCATGCAGCCGAAGATGGAAATCTACCGCCAGGCCTTGCTCAAGGACCCGGCGGTGGAAAGCGTTGCCGGCTTTATCGGTGGCAACAGTGGCACCAACAACGCCATGGTGCTGGTGCGCCTCAAGCCGATCGGCGAACGCAAGATGTCTGCGCAGAAGATCATCGAGCGCCTGCGCAAGGAAATGCCCAAGGTGCCTGGCGGGCGCCTGTTCCTCATGGCCGACCAGGACCTGCAGTTCGGCGGTGGCGGCCGCGACCAGAGCTCCTCACAGTTCCTCTACACCTTGCAGAGCAGCGAGCTATCGGCCTTGCGCGAGTGGTACCCGAAAGTGGTCGCGGCGCTCAAGGCCCTGCCGGAGCTCACGGCCATCGACGCCCGCGAAGGCGGTGGTACCCAGCAGATCACTCTGGTGGTCGACCGTGAACAGGCCAAGCGCCTGGGTATCGACATGAGCATGGTCACCTCGGTGCTGAACAACGCCTACAGCCAGCGGCAGATATCGACCATCTACGACAGCCTGAACCAGTATCAGGTGGTGATGGAGATCAACCCTAAATACGCTCAGGACCCGCGGAGCCTGGAACAGGTCCAGGTCATTACCGCCGACGGCGCCCGGGTACCGCTGGCGACCTTCGCCCATTACGAGAACAGCCTGGCCGATGACCGGGTCAGCCATGAAGGCCAGTTCGCCTCGGAAAGCATCAACTTCGACATCGCCGAAGGCTACAGTCAGGACCAGGCCCTGGCCGCAGTCGAGCGGGCGGTGGCCAAGGTTGGCCTGCCCGAGGACGTCATTGCCAAACTCGGCGGTACCGGTGATGCCTTTGCCGAAAGCCAGAAAGGCCAGCCGTTCATGATTCTCGGCGCGTTGCTGGCGGTGTATCTGGTGCTGGGGATTCTCTATGAAAGCTACATTCACCCGCTGACCATTCTCTCGACCTTGCCGTCGGCCGGGGTAGGGGCCTTGCTGACCCTGTATGTGGTGGGCAGCGAGTTCAGCCTGATTTCCCTGCTCGGCCTGTTCCTGCTGATTGGCGTGGTGAAGAAGAACGCCATCATGATGATCGACCTGGCCTTGCAGCTGGAACGTCATGAACAGTTGAGCCCGGAACAGTCGATCCGCCGCGCCTGTCTGCTGCGTCTGCGACCGATCCTGATGACCACCATCGCCGCTATTCTCGGCGCCTTGCCGTTGCTGCTCAGCCATGCCGAAGGCTCGGAGATGCGCCAGCCGCTGGGCCTGACCATCATCGGCGGGCTGGTCTTCAGCCAGGTCCTCACGCTTTACACCACCCCGGTGGTCTACCTCTATCTGGACCGCTTGCGCCATCGCTTCAACCACTGGCGCGGCGTGCGCACCGACGCTGCTTTGGAAACCCCGCTATGACCCGACGTCCGCTTTTCTCCGACCGCTCCCTGCAGCAACTGCTGGGCGCCCGTGGTTCGCGCCTGCTGGCCTCCAGCCTGTGCCTGGCGATGCTCAGCGCCTGCACCCTGAGCCCGGACTACCAGCGCCCGCAAGCGCCTGAACCGGTGGCGTTCAAGCATGCTGCCGGCTGGACCCAGGCCAATCCTTCCGATGCCCTGGCCCGTGGCGCCTGGTGGCAGTTGTATGGCGATGCTCAGCTCAATGACCTGGTTGAGCAGCTCAATGCCAGCAACCAGACCGTTGCCCAGTCCGAAGCCCAGTACCGTCAGGCCCAGGCTTTGGTGCGCAGCGCGCGTGGCGCCTTGTTCCCCAGCGTCGACCTGAGCGCGGGCAAGAACCGCTCCAGCCAGGGCACCGGCAGTTCCAGCTCGAGCCTGAGTAACTCCAGCAGCGGCATCCGCGACACTTACAGCACCAGCCTTGGGGTCAGCTGGGAGGCCGACCTGTGGGGCAAGCTGCGTGACGGCCTGGCCGCCAACCAGGCCAGCGCCGAGGCGAGCCTGGCCGACATGGCGGCGATCCGCCTGAGCCTGCAATCGGAGCTGGTGCAGAACTACCTGCAACTGCGGGTGATGGACGAGCAGAAACGCCTGCTCGAAGCCACGGTCGCGGCCTATCAGCGCTCGCTGACCATGACCGAAAACCAGTACCGCGCCGGGGTGTCTGGCAAGGATGCGGTAGCCCAGGCGCAAACCCAGCTGAAAAGCACCCAGGCCGACCTGATCGACCTGGTCTGGCAGCGCGCCCAGCTGGAAAACGCCATCGCCGTGCTGCTGGGCAAGGCGCCGGCCGACTTCGCCCTGGCTGACAGCAAGGACATTCCGGCGCTGCCGCAGGTGCCGGTGGCCTTGCCTTCGCAGTTGCTGGAGCGACGCCCGGACATTGCTTCGGCCGAGCGCAAGGTGATGTCGGCCAACGCCAGTATCGGTGTGGCCCGTGCCGCCTACTTCCCCGACCTGACCCTGAGCATGAGCGGCGGCTACAGCAGTAGCAGCTTCAACGACTGGATCAGTTTGCCCAACCGTTTCTGGTCGGTAGGCCCGCAACTGGCCATGACCCTGTTCGACGGCGGCCAGCGCTCGGCAGAGGTCGACCGTACCGTGGCGGTCTACGACCAGACCGTGGCGCAGTACCGTCAGGCGGTGCTCGATGGCTTCAAGGAAGTGGAGAACTACCTGGTGCAGCTCGACGTTTACGAGGACGAAGCCAAGGTGCGCAGCGAAGCCCTGGAGTCGGCGCGCGAGTCCCTGCGCCTGACCAGCAACCAGTACAAGGCCGGGCTGATCGCCTACCTGGATGTGGTCAATGTGCAGACCACCGCGCTGAGCAACGAGCGCAGTGTGCTGACCTTGCTGCAGGGGCGGCTGGTGGCCAGCGTACAGTTGATCGCGGCACTGGGTGGCGGATGGGATGCGCAAGCGGCGTTTGCTGAGTCGCCTTGATGTTTTTATTAAAAAACGAATAAAAACAAGATGTTAGGTTGATTTGTTAATGTCAGATGTCGCTTAGGAAATGTATTGCTGCAAATTGCATGAATGAGCGATGTTTGACATTAAAAAATCAGTGTAAATAATTGATGTATAAGGATTATTTATCATCTAATCGTTAGGTTTTTGACAAGCCTTCTGTCATTGCGAAATGCCACTTAAAACTCCGTGCGTTTCGCCAAAGGTTGAGTACAATCATCGGCTTTTCCCCGGGCCGCACCAGTGCCCGGTTCCAAGGGTTGTGGAAGGCCAAATGCTGATTGGTAGTTACTCTTCTTCGCTGGTGTTGATTTCGCTCTGTGTAGCCATTCTTGCCTCCTATACCGCACTCGACCTGACCGGACGCATCGCTACCGCCAAGGGCCGGGCGGTGTACCTGTGGATCAGCGGTGGTGCATTGGCGATGGGCTTCGGCATCTGGTCGATGCACTTTATCGGCATGCTCGCCTTCAGCTTGCCGATCCCGTTGGGCTACGACCTGGCCCTGACCTTGCTGTCGCTGTTGATCGCCGGGCTGTCGTCCGGGTTTGCCTTGTGGCTGGTCAGCCAGCCGAGCCTGCCCTGGACCCAGTTGGGCCTGGGGGCGCTGATCATGGGCGCGGGTATCAGCAGCATGCATTACACCGGCATGGCCGCGTTGTTGATGCAGCCAGGCATCGACTACGACCCGTTGCTGTTCGCCCTGTCGTTGCTGATTGCCGTGGGGGCTTCGGCGGCAGCGTTGTGGATTGCCTTTCACCTGCGTCAGCAAACCCTGTATGTCCGGCAGATCCGCGGCGCTGCGGCGGTGGTGATGGGCGTGGCGATTGTCGGCATGCACTACACCGCAATGGCGGCGGCGAACTTCCCTGAAGGCAGTTTCTGCGGCGCGCTGGGCACTGGCCTGAGTGGCAATGGCCTGGATTACCTGGTGCTGATCACCACCCTGGCCGTGTTGGCGGTGGCGCTGCTGACCTCGGTGCTCGACGCCCGCCTGGAAGCCCGGACGGCGGAACTGGCGCGCTCGCTGACCCGGGCCAACCAGGAACTGACCCAACTGGCCCTGCATGACACCCTGACCGGCTTGCCCAACCGCACGCTGCTGGCCGATCGCATCGACCAGGCGATCAGCAAGGTGAGCGAGCAGGGTGGCTGTTTTGCCCTGATGTTCATCGACCTGGACGGTTTCAAACCGGTCAACGACGCCTTCGGCCACCATATGGGCGATCTGCTGCTCAAGGAAGTGGCCCTGCGCCTGCGCGGCCACCTGCACAGCCAGGACACCCTGGCCCGTATTGGCGGCGACGAATTCGTGCTGCTGGTGGAGCTGCAGGAGCCCGACGACGCCATGGGCGTTGCCGCCAAACAGGTCAACCTGATCTCGCGCAGCTTCCGCGTCAGCGACCAGAGCCTGCAGATCTCGGCGAGTATCGGTATCGTCCTGTTCCCGGGCAACGGCATCGACCAGCATGAACTGCTGCGCAACGCCGACGCGGCGATGTATCACGCCAAGAGCGCCGGCAAGAACGGCTATAGCTTCTTCGACGTGTCGATGAACAGCAACGCGCGCCTGCAGCTGCAACTGCTCCAGGACCTGCGCGTGGCCCTGGAGCAAAAACAGTTCCGCCTGTTCTACCAGCCCAAGTTCGATGCCCAGGAGTGCCGGCCCATCGGTGCCGAAGCGCTGCTGCGCTGGGAGCATCCGCAGCACGGCCTGTTGCTGCCGGATCGCTTTATTGGCCTGGCAGAGAAAACCGGGTTGATCATTCCGATCGGTGAGTGGGTGCTGGATGAAGCTTGTCGGCAGATGCGCAACTGGATTGATCAGGGCTACCGCGGTTGGCGGATCGCAGTCAACCTTTCGGCCATCCAGTTCTGCCACAGCGGGCTGGTCGAGAGCGTTGCCAAGGTGCTGGCGCGTCATCAATTGCCGGCCAACAGCCTGACCCTGGAAATCACCGAAACCACCGCCATGCACGATGCCGACGCGAGCATGGCCGTGCTGCAGCGCCTGTCGGACATGGGCGTGGATCTGTCCATCGATGATTTCGGCACCGGCTATTCGAGCCTGATGTACCTCAAGCGCCTGCCGGCCAACGAGTTGAAGATCGACCGGGGGTTCGTCCGCGACCTGGAGCAGGACAGCGATGATGCCGCAATCGTCTCGGCGATTGTCGCGCTGGGCCAGGCCCTGGGCTTGCGCATCGTCGCCGAAGGGGTGGAAACCGACCGCCAGCAGAACTTCCTCACCCGCCTGGGTTGCGACTCGCTGCAGGGTTACCTGCTCGGCCAGCCGTTGCCGGCCGAGCGGTTTATTGTCGATATCGAGCGCGCACGCCAGTCACTGGCGCTCAGCTGAGCTCAGCCGGCGGCGCGCAGGTTGCCGGAGGGCTCGAAGGCGTCGAGCTCGGCTTCGACGGCTTCGATGATCCGTTCGACATCGGCAGCGGGCATCAGCGTGGCGCAGGGGATCCCGGCGATGGCCAGCAGGGTTTCACCGGTAGCCCGGTCAAACAGGCGAGCCACCATACTGCGCGGGGCATCCATGCTGGCCTCGAAGCCCAATGGATGAAAGTACCAGCGCATCACCTGGCAGGCGTTGGGAAACGTCAGTTTGTTCATTCCGGCCTCCATGTAGGGGTGAACAACAGGGCGAGCGGAGCAAGCTGTGCGTAAAGACTTGGCGGACGTTCAAGAAACCTAAACATAGCACCGCTACCGTGAATGTCCGCCCGCAGTCATGACAGCTTTTCGATGCTTTCAAGCAGCCTTTTGGCGTCTGCATTCCGCTCTGAAAACAAAGACTGAAACGGCAAACGTTTGCTGGCGACATTTCCCCGTTGCGGGGATTGGCGCTCTGCTATTTTTACCGACAGTCGGCTGGGATGCTTGCCTGGGATTTTCGGACCAATGGCTGCCCCGGGTTCAGTCAAGGAGACCGTCATGCGTTATTCAACGCTCACCCAACGTATCGCCGGTGACGGTGCTGCTGCCTGGAACATCCACTACCGCGCACTGGAGTTGCGCGAGCAGGGGCGGGAGATTTTCCTGCTGTCGATCGGCGATCCGGATTTCGATACGCCGGCGCCGGTTGTCGAGGCCGCCGTGAGTAGCCTGCGTGCCGGTAACACGCATTACTCCGACGTGCGCGGCAGCCTTGGCTTGCGCCAGGCGATAGCCCGGCGGCATATGCGTCACAGTGGCCAGGGGGTCGACCCGCACGAAGTGGTGGTGCTGGCTGGCGCGCAATGCGCGCTGTATGGCGTTGCCCAGTGCCTGCTGGATGCCGGTGACGAGGTCATCGTCGCCGAGCCGATGTATGTCACCTACGAGGCCGTGTTCGGCGCCTGTGCGGCGAAGGTCATACCGGTGCCGGTGCGACCGGAACAAGGCTTTCGCGTCGACCCGGCCGACGTCGCTGCGCGGGTTACCTCGCGCACCCGGGCGGTGCTGCTCAATAGCCCGCACAATCCATCCGGGGCCAGCCTGCCCAGACGCAGTTGGGAACGTCTGGCGCAGATCTGTATCGAGCATGACCTGTGGCTGATCGCCGATGAGGTCTACAGCGAGCTGCTGTACGAGGGCGCGCACTTCAGCCCGGCCAGCCTGCCGGGCATGGCCGCGCGCTGCGCAACCATCAACAGCCTGTCCAAATCCCACGCCATGTCGGGCTGGCGGGTGGGTTGGGTCATTGCTCCGCAGGCGTTGTGCGAGCACTTGAGCAACCTGGCGTTGTGCATGCTCTACGGCCTTCCGGACTTCATCCTCGATGCCGCCCAGGTGGCCGTGGAGCAGGACCTGCCGCAAGTGGCGCAGATGCGTGACACCTACCGCAAGCGGCGTGACCGGGTGTGTGCCAGCCTCGCCGATTGCCCGGGTATCAGCGTGCACAAACCGGACGGCGGGATGTTCGTGATGGTGGATATCCGCGCTACCGGCCTGGGGGCGCAGGCTTTTGCCGAGCGCCTGCTGGAGGAACACGGGGTGGCGGTACTCGCCGGTGATGCCTTTGGTCCCAGTGCGGCGGGGCACGTGCGGGTTGGCCTGGTGCTCGACAGTGAGCGCCTGGAGCAGGCCTGCCAGCGCATCGCCCGCTGTGCAGTGCAGGTGCTCGAAGGCCGCTGTTCACTTGATCAGCGTGGCGGCCATGTTGATGGTAAAACCCAGAATCGCGGTGTTGAAGATAAAACCCACCAGTGAATGGGCCAGCACCACCCGGCGCATTTGCCGCCCGGCCACGCCGACATCGGAGGTCTGCACTGCGACACTCAGGGTGTAGGAAAAGTAGTGAAAGTCCCAATAGTCGGGGTGCCGTTCGCCATCGCTGAAGCGCAGCAGCGGCGTGTGCGCCTGGGCGGTGTAGAACAGGTGGGCATAGTGCAGGCTGAAAATCGCGCCGATCAGCAGCCAGGAGCCGACGACGGTGAAACCGGTGAAGGTCAGCTGCAGCGCCGTCGGCCCCTCGTCGAGCTTGGCGCCGGCCGCCAGTTGCAGGACCACGGCGACCAGGCTGGCAATCGCCGCGATACTGATGGTGAACAGCACCAGGCCGGCGTTCTCGTCCTCGATACTGGCAACCTTGCGGACCTTTTCGGCGTTGGCGCCCAGCGTCAGCCACAGAATCAACAGCAGGTAGAGCCAGACGCCGGCGTTCCAGCCGATCAGTACATGCTCGACCCAATCGTGTGCCGGCAGCAGCCAACCGGCCAGGAGCCCGACGAGGGCGGCGCTACTCAATCGCGGGTGGCTGCGGGTCAGTCGATGAAAAGCCATGTTGTCTCGGGCGATAGGGACCTTGAGCAACTGTAGCCGCAAGCCGGGGGCAGGGCACGCCATGATATTGCCTTCAATCGATCCCGACCGGCCGGATGAGGTACTATCGGCATCCGTACCGGGTGTAAATGGCTTGCCAATCAATGACCTGGTCATGACATGGGGCATTTGCCCCCAGTTTCGTTCTACAGGATTCCCGGTTTGTCCGATTCACTGCAAAACCCCCTGCTGCAATACCTCGCCCGCCTGGCGCCTTCCAGTCAGCTGACCATGAAGTACATCCTCCAGGATGCTGCCGACCGCTTGGGATTCGAGGATTGCGACATCCGCGAGGTGCCGTGGCACCAGCTCGAACCTGGCCATGTCACCGCCCTGGTGGCAGCCTTGCGCGCCGATGGCTACGCGCCGAACACTTCGTCGCTGTACGTCAATGCGGTGCGTGGGGTGATGAACGAGGCCTGGCGGCTGGGGTTGATCAGCCAGGATCAACTGCTGCGCATCCGTAGCGTCAAGCCGACCCAGGGCACACGCCTGGCCAGCGGGCGCAACCTCAAGCGCAGCCTGATTCGTGAATTGATGGATGCCTGCGCCGCCGACCCGCGCCCCCAGGGGCTGCGCGATGCGGCGGTGATCGCCTTGCTCTATGGTACCGGCATGCGTAAATCCGAGTCGGTCAACCTCGACCTGAGCCAGGTCGATTTCCACGAGCGCAGCCTGCAGGTGCTGGGCAAGGGCAACAAGCAGCTGATCAAGTACGCGCCGACCTGGGCCTTTGACAAACTCAACGCCTGGCTGGCCTTTCGTCGCGAGCAGTTGCCCGAGGGGCAGGCCGATGATGACTTCCTGTTCAACCGCATTCGCCGTGGCAGCCACATCACCCGCGAGCGCATCACCAAACATGCGATCTACTACATCGCCCGCCAGCGCGGCACCCAGGTCGGGGTAAAGATCATGCCCCATGACTTCCGTCGCTCGTTCATCACCCGCGTGATCGAAGAGCACGACCTGTCGATTGCGCAGAAACTCGCGCACCACAGCAACATCCAGACCACTGCCAACTACGACATGCGTGACGACAACGAGCGGCGCCGGGCGGTGGATCGCTACGACTATTAGCAACAGCGCCCCCCCGCCTGGGAGGGGCTCTGCGGGCCTGCGAGCCGATATCTTGATAATCCGAAGCTCGGCTGCATACGAGCGGACATTATCAACGTACTCGTTCGAGGTTATTGCTATGCCTGTGATGGAACTCAGCACCGCCCGCTGCGCCGCCGATTTTGCGGAGGTGCCATGAGCGAGAAGACCTACCGTCCCCGTCGCGAAGATTTTCGGCGTTCCTATACCCTCGGCACGCGCTGGGGTGACCACGACTCTTATGGTCATGTGCAGAACGTCGTTTACTACTCGTTCTTCGATTCGGCGATCAGCCAGTTCCTGGTGGAGCAGGGGACGCTGGATATCGACAGCAGCCCGGTCATCGGCCTGATTGTCGAGTCGAGCTGCACCTTCTTTTCGTCGATCACCTTTCCTGATCAGGTGACCGTGGGCCTGCGTATTGCGCACCTGGGTAGCTGCAGTGCCCGGTATGAACTGGGGATCTTCCGCAATGACGAGACTGAAGTGTCAGCGCTTGGTTATGTTGTCTATGTGTATGTAGACCGGGCCAGCAACAAGTCGACCGCGATTCCTGAATTGGTGCGAGACGAATTGCGTACGTTGACGGACTAGCTGTGTCATCGCGGGGCAAGCCCCGCGATGCTTTCAAAGACGACTCAACTCCCCATCCTCAAGGGCATCGAGCAAAGCCTCAGCCAGCCCCTTGGCCATTTCCACCGAATGCAGGGTGGACCAGAGAAAGCCCTTGGATGATTCATCGATACCATCGAAAGCCTTGTTGCCCGTGTCATACGCACAACGCAGGTACAGCGAGATATGCACCAGCGCATCGTGCGGGGCGAGGCCGGCGTTGACGGAGAACAGCTGTGGGTGACCGGCGGGGCAGTCGCCGAACGGTTTTTCGAGGGTGGGGTAGAGCGAGGGTATTGGTGGATCGGGGACGATTTTTTTCATGGCAAGCCCATTCAAGAAGGGCTGCAACCCGTCGTTTCCACACTAAGGGTGGCAGCTGTACGCGGGGTGGAAAACCGAGCGAACGGGTAAGCCCGGCAGGCCAGACGGCCTCCCGCGCACAGCTACCATAACGGCAACCCATTCGAACTGTTCAGGTTTCCACACCCGATCGCTGAACCGACAGCGACCCGAGGAGACTAGAAGGACTGGTTTCCCAAGGCAATCAGAAGGGCATCGACAGACCGCGTAGGTTATTTCCTAGGACTTGAAATGACCAGCATTTACATATCCCGAAGCATTTGATCCCCTGCGGACCAACGTTGCAATGAAGCGAAAAACTTGACGCTACCTAGCATTTTTACCAGTTACCCGAGGTGCGAATTCTCCGCACCATAGCCAGCAACACGCCAACCCTGCGCGGTTCACTTTCGGGAGCTCTTCATGACGTCCCTGCCAGATACTCAAGTCATTGACGGCCTCAAAAACCTGATCCTCGATCCCGACGAAGTACGCAACGGGACCAACGCCAACATTCCCCAGTACCGGGACAAAGCCGAAGGCGACATTATTACCCTAAGATGGGAAGGCCGCTCCACGTTCACCACCAATGTCACAGTGGATGGGGGGAATGCCAATGCGCCGATTCCGGTCAGGATCGCGTATGAGCCTTACATCATCGGCAACCTCGACAACAGTGTATCGGTGATCTATGAGGTCAAACGCCAGAATGGCCGCACCGCCACCTCACAGCCATTGGCGCTCCTGATCAAGCGGCAACTGGGGCAAAACCTGGTGGCGCCGACAGTGCGAGAAGCGTCGGGTAATACCCTCAATCCGATCCAGGCGATAAACGGCGCCACTGTCCGTGTTACCTATACCGGCATGCTGCCTGACGACGTCCTGGTCGTGGACTGGCAGGGTGAAGGCGGGGCGGACTCCTATCAAAGTGCACAACAGAATGGCAGTGCCTTTGGCTATGTCGACTTCGCCATCCCGGTCTCGGTGGTGGCGGCCAGTCAAGGCAAGACCATTACGGTGCGCTATAACGTTGTCCGTGGGGGCAATCCGGGTTTGCTTTCCGAGCCGCTTGCACTGGTTGTCGGTGCACTGTCCCAGAGCGCTTTGCCAGCCCCGACTGTGCCCGAAGCCAGCGCTGGTACGCTCGATCTCACTACATTCCAAGGCAATGCCACGGTCAACGTCCAGCCCTGGCCTTTGATTGCCATAGGGCAGCGCTACTGGACCGTGGTAGGGGGAACCTTGGTCAATGGCAATCCCTACAGTTTTTATGTGGCACAAAGCCAATTGGTCGATGAAAACCATGTCAGAAACGGCCTGAGCATGACCATGCTACGCAGCGAGCTTGAAAAGCTGCGCTCTGCCAGCTCGGTTAGCCTGGAAGTCAAGGTGGCATTCGAGGGGGGAGTGAGCGAAGCCGGAGCGCGAGTCTTCCCGACCTTGGCGCTTATGCTACTGAACATACCTCGAACCTTGCCGGCGCCGACCGTCCCAGAGGCGGAAAGTGGCGCGATCTACAAACCAAATGCAGGTGCCAGCATACGCGTACCGGCAACGGCGAACCTGCGCGCCGGTGAGCAGGTGCGCGGGGTGACGGGTGGGTTGTACACAGATGCTGTCACTGTGACCCAGCCAGGTGCGACGCTCAACCTCGTTGTACCTGTAGAACAGCTGTTTAGTCTGGTTGACCAGGGCCAGAAGGCGTGGGCTTATGAGGTCTTGGTCAACGGTACGTGGGCGACGTCGGCAACACTTCCCATAACGGTTCGAGATATAACCTTTGTCAGTGGGCGTGAGGGGTGGAGTGCTAGAGGCGCGTTTAACTTATCCTTGAACACACCTTACCCATATCCATCAGGAGTAACATTGCAACTCCTTCAGAGTGACACACACGAGGAGGTAAGTACGCGGGTTGTCGCACCGGTCCCTCCAAAGACAAGTTACTACATAGATATTGTGGCGGCATCAACAATTAAAGTAAGTTTCAATGGCAGTGTAAGATCGGTCGTATATAGATTTGGCGCAATTTTCAGCACAGCAGGCCCGGCTATCGAGTTTTGGGATAAAGGGGGCTTAATTGAAAGACGGGTTCTTCCGGTAACGGAGGGGTCTTACCCCTTTGATACATTCAAAAGCAATGAGCGGTTCCCTGAGTGGATCATACTTACCGGCACCCGGAAGCCTGGTAACTGGTGGCAGACAAGTTTTGTGTTAGCTGAAATAGAGTGGGGCTATACACAATTAAACAACCTGTCTGCAGGCCACTCCTTACCTGCTAGTCCGGAGTCCAGAGGAGAATAGGAGCAGACAAGCAGAATCGGCTTCAGCACCACCAAGACCAGAGTTCTCCATTCGCTAGCGAGTTACCCGGTTTCTGTGCACTCAGGTACGGGTTTTGAAAGGGGTGAGCATTGCTGGAAATGCCAACCCCAACCTAGTATTTTTGCCAGTTACCGGACGTCCGGATCTTCCGCAAAATACCCGCAGCACGCCAATCCTGCGCTGCTCACCTTGAGGAGCCCGTCATGACGATGTCCTATGAGTCTCACCCAGCCAGCCAAGCCATCGTCGGCCTCCGAAACCTGATCCTCGATCCCGACGAAGTGCGTAACGGGACCCGCGTCAATATTCCCCAGTATCGGGACAAGACCGAAGGCGACGTAATCACCCTCAGGTGGGAGAGCAGCTCTACGTTCACCTCCAACGTCACCGTGAATGGGAGCAACGCCGATGCTCCGATTCCGGTCAGGATCGCGTATGACCCTTACATCATCGGCAATCTCGATAACAGCGTGTCGGTGATTTATGAGGTCAAACGCCAGAATGGCCGCATAGCCACCTCACAGCCACTGTCTTTCCTGATCAAGCGGCAACTGGCGCAAAGCCTGCTGGCGCCGACGGTGCGAGAGGCAGCGGGCGACACCCTCAACCCGATCCAGGCAAGAAACGGCGCCACTGTCCGCGTCGCCTACAGCCGCATGCAGGCTGGCGACGTCCTGACCGTGGACTGGCAGGGTGAGGGCGATAGGGATTCGTATCAAAGTGCACAACAGAATGGCAGTGCCTTTGGCTATGTCGACTTCGCCATCCCGGTCTCGGTGGTAGCGGCCAGTCAAGGCAAGACCATCACGGTGCGCTACGCCGTTGTCCGCGGGGACAATCCGGGAGTGCTGTCCGAGCCACTGGCACTAGTGGTCGGTGAGCTGCGTGAGGGGGATTTGCCCACCCCGACCGTGCGCGAAGCCAGGCAGAACATACTGGATCTGGCTGATTTCGCGGGCGATGCCACGGTGGAAGTGGGTCAATGGCCGTTGATTGTCCAAGGGCAACGCTACTGGATTGTCGCGCGGGGCACCTCGGAAAACGGGGAGTATCCAATTGTCCTGGCGCGCGGGCTGGTGGTCAGCGATAGCCAGGCCGGCACGGGATTGAGCGTGCGCATGATGCGCAGCGAGTTGCTAAAGCTCACGACCGGCAGCTCCCTGATTGTAATCATAAAGGTTACTTTTGACGGCGCCGAGCAAGAGGCCAGAGCACTACAATTTCCACCGCTCACGCTGCAGGTTAAAAATCTACCAACCGAGGAGTTTGATGATCTCAATGATCAACCACGCCGGTACCTCGGAAATGGTGAGTCACTCTCGTTAAAATTCATGACGATTACGCCTTCCTGGACAGTGCGCGGATCTTGTCAAATCGAAAAAAGGATACATATGTCCGAGACGCAGCCGGTGGCTGGAAACGTCATCAGTCTGACGCTCGTGTTAAATCGTGCGGCCACGTTCATGCAGTTTTATTTAAGCGGGGGCGGGACGGTTTATGCTTATGACGAGAACAATCAGTTGGTTCATCAAAAAGACGAGGATCGGCAAGGTATTATTGAGATCAAACCCACAAGCGCGAGAAAGTTCAAGAAGGTTGTTTTTTCAACAGTGCAAAGGGCTAACTGGACAACTGAAAACTATTTCGATGATTTTAGGGTTGTGTACTGAGATGTTCGTAGTCAGGTACGGATTTGTCGGGGGTAGCAGTGCTGGCAATACCCCTTTTTTCACACCTGATCACTGAACCGACAACGACCAAGCAGGCCAAATGTGCTTTTGATCTTGATCCACCCGCCCCGTTAACCAGTAGGGCTGAGTGGAGGTTTCGTGGAGGGGCTAGCGCGTAGCGCCTTCGGCGTAGCCGAAGTTGCGAAGCGTAGAGTTGCTTGCAATGCCCCGTAGCGGCACCGGAGCGTAGGGCCCCTGGTGGGGCGAGCCCTTTGCGTTACTTTGGGCCGGGCCGGCACACCGGCGTTTGCCAAAGTAACCCACTGTAAGGGCGGAAAAGTGACTTAGCGCCACCACCGCCAATGGATATGCTCAAAAAACGTGGGGCAATCGAAGGCCTCATCGCGTGGCAAGCCCGTTCTCACCGGGTACTTTGTGGGGCAATCAGGCCCGTTGACGCGCCATCAATGTAACCCCGCCGCTTTGCAGGCCTCGACAAAGGTCGCGCCTTTCTTGTCCATCGCCTCTTTGACGATCTGATTGGCTTTTACCAAGGCCGGGCTGGGCTTTGCCCATTGCTCCGGTGGCAACGGTTGTGACCATGCCTGCACGGATTCCGGCAGCGTCGGGCGCCCCTTGCGGTGGCCCCATTCGGCCAGCAGGTAAGGCATCTTCCAAAACACCAGCACGCGACGGATGTACCAGAATCGCAAGGGCCATCGGGATAACTTGGTATAGCCATAGCGTTCTCGCTGCTCAGCCGTTAAATGCTCCCCACCTTCATCCAGGCCGCCCATGGACCGCGCGTCTTCGCGTTCGATTTCAAAGGTGTGTAGCCCTTCGTAGGGCTTGAGCCGATCCCCGGTTGGAATCAACCCCAACACGGCCAGCATCGGGTTCGGCGTATCCACCATTTGACCGTCTTCCATGTAATTGCGGATCGACGCCCACATCCCGAGTGAATGGGCGTCGCTGGGTTGTGGCAACAGG
>NZ_JANHLE010000004.1 GCF_028682475.1 Pseudomonas putida | reverse complement strand
CAAAATCATCGAGTAATTCTCGATAGGTTGAAAAAGGCCCCCGCTCAGCGGGGGCTTTTTTTATTGGGTTGACACCCAATAGGGGCGTCTATAGAATCACGCCTCCTTTTAACGGGCGTAGTGCGCCCGGTGGGAATAGCAGCCTGGAGTCTGAAATCCAATGCAAAATCAGCAAATCCGTATCAGGTTGAAGGCTTTTGACCATCGCCTGATCGACCAATCCACCCAGGAAATCGTGGAAACCGCGAAACGTACTGGTGCTCAAGTGCGTGGTCCAATTCCACTGCCTACCCGTAAAGAGCGGTTCACCGTTCTGGTCTCTCCGCACGTCAACAAAGACGCGCGTGACCAGTACGAGATCCGTACTCATAAGCGCGTTCTGGACATCGTCCAGCCAACGGATAAAACCGTTGATGCTCTTATGAAGCTTGATCTTGCGGCCGGTGTGGAAGTGCAGATCAGCCTCGGCTAAGACACGGTCTTAGTCGTGTAACGCTCTGAAATGGGCGGCCATAGCGGGTGAAAGCCCCGTACACTCATGAGGTTTACAACATGACTATTGGTGTAGTCGGTCGTAAATGCGGTATGACCCGTATTTTCACCGAAGAAGGTGTCTCCATTCCGGTCACGGTCATTGAGATCGAGCCGAATCGCGTCACCCAGTTCAAAACCGAAGAAACCGATGGCTACCGTGCAGTGCAAGTCACTGTTGGTGAGCGTCGTGCTTCGCGCGTGACTGCTGCTCAAGCAGGTCACTTCGCTAAAGCGAACGTTGCCGCTGGTCGCGGTGTCTGGGAGTTCCGTCTTGAAGAAGGCGACTACCAGGCTGGCGACTTGATCAATGCAGAAATCTTCGCTGCTGGCCAAATGGTAGATGTTACCGGTCAGTCGAAAGGTAAAGGCTTTGCCGGTACCATCAAGCGTTGGAACTTCCGCGGTCAAGATAACACCCACGGTAACTCCGTTTCCCACCGCGTCCCGGGCTCTATCGGCCAGTGCCAGACTCCTGGTCGTGTATTCAAGGGCAAAAAAATGTCCGGTCATATGGGCGCCGAGCGCGTGACCGTTCAGTCCCTGGAAGTAGTGCGCGTCGACGCTGAACGCAATCTGTTGCTGGTCAAGGGTGCCGTTCCTGGCGCTACTGGCGGTGATCTGGTTGTGCGTCCGGCTGCCAAGGCTCGCGGTTAAGGGGAAGCTGACATGCAACTAAATGTAAATGACGCTCAAGCGATCGAAGTTTCCGAACTGACTTTCGGTGGCGAATTCAACGAGACGCTGGTTCACCAAGCAGTCGTGGCCTACATGGCCGGCGGCCGTCAGGGCACCAAGCAGCAGAAAACCCGTTCCGACGTTGCTGGTGGCGGTAAGCGCCCATGGCGTCAGAAAGGTACTGGTCGCGCTCGTGCCGGTACTATCCGTAGCCCAATCTGGCGTGGCGGCGGTACCACTTTCGCGGCTCGTCCTCAAGACCACTCGCAGAAGCTCAACAAGAAGATGTACCGCGCAGCAATGCGTTCCATCCTCGCTGAGCTGGTGCGTACCGACCGTCTGGTCGTGGTTCAGGACTTCGCTGTTGAAGCACCGAAAACCAAAGACCTGCTGAACAAGCTGAACGGCATGGGTCTGAGCGACGTACTGATCGTTTCTGACGCTGTTGATCAGAATCTGTACCTGGCTGCTCGTAACCTGCCGCACGTCGACGTACGTGACGTACAGGGTTCCGATCCGGTCAGTCTGATCGCATACGACAAAGTGTTGATCACTGTGTCGGCCGTGAAGAAATTCGAGGAGCTGCTGGGATGAACCAGGAACGCGTATTTAAAGTCCTCCTTGGCCCGCACGTTTCCGAGAAGGCTACCGTTCTGGCTGAGAAAAAAGGCCAGTTCGTATTCAAGGTTGCTACTGATGCAACCAAGCTGGAAATCAAGAAAGCTGTCGAAGGCCTGTTCGGCGTAAAAGTCGAAAACGTGTCGACTGTTAACGTTCTGGGTAAAACCAAGCGTACCGCACGTGGTCTGGGCAAGCGCAATGACTGGAAGAAGGCGATCGTCTCCCTTCAGCCAGGCCAAGATCTCGATTTCAGCAGCAGTGCTGAGTAAGGAAGGGGTGCATCATGGCAATCGTTAAATGCAAACCGACTTCCCCTGGCCGCCGTTTCGTGGTCAAGGTGGTCAACAAGGAGCTGCATAAAGGCGCTCCTCACGCACCGCTGCTCGAGAAGAAATCGAAGTCTGGTGGTCGTAACAACAATGGCCGCATCACTACTCGTCACGTAGGTGGTGGTCATAAGCAGCATTACCGTATGGTCGACTTCCGTCGCAACGACAAAGATGGCATCGTCGCCACTGTCGAGCGTATCGAATACGATCCAAACCGTACTGCTCACATCGCACTGCTGTGCTACGCAGACGGCGAGCGCCGCTACATCATCGCCCCTAAAGGCGTTGCTGCTGGCGACCAGCTGATCGCAGGCGCTCTGGCTCCAATCAAGCCAGGCAACTCCCTGCAACTGCGCAACATCCCAGTGGGTAGCACCATTCACGGCATCGAACTGAAGCCGGGCAAAGGTGCACAGATCGCTCGTTCCGCTGGTGCTTCGGCTCAGCTGATCGCTCGCGAAGGTGTCTATGTGACCCTGCGTCTGCGCTCTGGTGAAATGCGTAAAGTCCTGGCTGAATGCCGTGCGACCCTGGGCGAAGTCTCGAACTCCGAGCACAGCCTGCGTTCGCTGGGTAAAGCTGGTGCCAAACGCTGGCGTGGCGTTCGCCCAACCGTTCGTGGTGTTGCCATGAACCCGGTTGACCACCCACATGGTGGTGGTGAAGGTCGTACCTCCGGTGGTCGTCATCCGGTATCGCCATGGGGCTTCCCGACTAAGGGCGCGAAGACTCGTGGTAATAAGCGTACCGACAATATGATCGTCCGTCGTCGCAAGTAAATAGAGGGATACGACAGTGCCACGTTCTCTGAAAAAAGGTCCTTTTATCGATCTTCACCTACTGAAGAAGATCGAAGTGGCGGCGGAAAAGAACGATCGCAAACCAGTTAAGACCTGGTCGCGCCGTTCCATGATCCTGCCACAAATGGTCGGTCTGACCATCGCGGTACACAACGGTCGCCAACACGTCCCAGTTCTCGTGAACGAAGACATGGTCGGCCATAAACTGGGCGAGTTTGCCGGTACCCGCACTTATCGTGGGCACGTGGCTGACAAGAAAGCCAAGCGTTAAGGGGTAAGGAAATGGAAGTAGCCGCTAAGTTGTCGGGCGCTCGAATCTCCGCCCAGAAAGCCCGCTTGGTCGCCGACCAGATCCGCGGGAAGAAGGTGGGCGAAGCGCTCAACCTGTTGGCTTTCAGCAGCAAAAAAGCCGCTGAAATCATGAAGAAAGTCCTCGAGTCGGCCGTAGCCAACGCCGAGCATAACGAAGGCGCAGACGTTGATGACCTGAAGGTCTCCACCGTTTTCGTCAACGAAGGGCGTTCGCTGAAGCGCATCATGCCGCGTGCCAAAGGCCGCGCTGATCGCATCGTCAAGCGGTCTTGCCATATCACTGTCAAGGTTGCGGACAAGTAACGGAGTCGATCAGATGGGTCAGAAAGTACATCCCACTGGCATTCGCCTGGGAATCGTCAAGGAGCACACCTCCGTCTGGTACGCAGACGGTCGGACTTATGCGGACTATTTGCTCGCAGATCTGAATGTGCGTGAGTACCTCCAAGACAAACTAAAAAGCGCGTCCGTTAGCCGTATCGATATCCATCGTCCGGCTCAAACTGCACGCATCACCATCCACACCGCTCGTCCAGGTATCGTTATCGGGAAGAAAGGTGAAGATGTTGAAAAACTGCGTCAGGACCTGACCAAGCAAATGGGTGTGCCTGTGCACATCAATATCGAAGAGATCCGCAAGCCGGAACTCGACGGTATGCTGGTTGCTCAGAGCGTAGCTCAGCAGCTGGAGCGTCGTGTGATGTTCCGTCGCGCCATGAAGCGCGCCGTACAGAACGCCATGCGCATTGGTGCCAAAGGCATCAAGATCCAGGTGAGCGGTCGTCTCGGTGGTGCTGAAATCGCACGTACTGAATGGTATCGCGAAGGTCGTGTGCCGCTGCACACCCTGCGTGCTGATATCGACTATGCCACTTACGAAGCTCACACCACTTACGGTGTGATCGGTGTGAAGGTTTGGATTTTCAAAGGCGAAGTTATTGGTGGTCGCCAAGAAGAACTGAAACCACAAGCACCAGCGCCTCGTAAAAAAGCTGCTAAGTAAGGGGTACGCCAAATGTTGCAACCAAAGCGTACAAAATTCCGCAAGCAGATGACTGGCCACAACCGTGGTCTGGCACTGCGCGGTAGCAAAGTCAGCTTCGGCGAGTTTGCTCTGAAAGCTGTTGCTCGCGGTCGTCTCACCGCCCGCCAGATTGAGTCGGCACGTCGTGCTCTGACCCGTCACGTAAAACGTGGCGGTAAAATCTGGATCCGTGTGTTCCCGGACAAGCCGATCTCCAAGAAGCCTCTCGAAGTGCGGATGGGTAAAGGTAAAGGCTCCGTGGAGTACTGGGTTGCCCAGATCCAGCCAGGCAAAGTCCTGTACGAGATCGAGGGTGTTTCTGAAGAGCTGGCGCGTGAGGCTTTCGCCTTGGCAGCTGCAAAGTTGCCTCTCGCCACCTCCTTTGTTAAGCGGACGGTGATGTGATGAAAGCGAATGAACTTCGTGAAAAATCAGCACAGCAGCTGAACGAGCAACTGCTCGGCTTGCTGCGCGACCAGTTCAATCTGCGTATGCAGAAAGCAACTGGCCAGTTGGGGCAGTCGCACCTGCTCTCGCA
This sequence comes from Pseudomonas putida, assembly GCF_028682475.1. Taxonomy (GTDB): domain Bacteria; phylum Pseudomonadota; class Gammaproteobacteria; order Pseudomonadales; family Pseudomonadaceae; genus Aquipseudomonas; species Aquipseudomonas putida_AG. The sequence goes on along the minus strand of NZ_JANHLE010000004.1, from coordinate 234,217 downwards.
AGTTAAGCGTGACATCGCTCGCGTGAAAACTGTGCTCAACCAGCAGGCAGGTAAGTGATCATGGCTGAAGCTGAAAAAACCGTCCGTACGCTGACTGGCCGTGTCGTCAGCGACAAGATGGACAAAACCATCACCGTACTGATCGAGCGTCGCGTAAAGCACCCGATCTACGGTAAATACGTTAAGCGTTCGACTAAGCTGCACGCGCACGACGAAACCAACCAGTGCCACATCGGCGACAAGGTCTCCATCCGCGAGACTCGTCCGCTGGCCAAGACCAAAGCTTGGGCACTGGTTGAAGTTCTCGAACGCGCTGTTGAAGTCTAAGGGCTAAGGGTCGGAGAAATTTTATGATTCAGACTCAATCCATGCTCGATGTGGCCGATAACAGCGGCGCTCGTCGCGTCATGTGCATCAAGGTTCTCGGCGGTTCGCACCGCCGTTACGCCGGCATCGGTGACATCATCAAGGTAACCGTCAAGGAAGCAATTCCGCGCGGTAAAGTGAAGAAAGGCCAAGTGATGACTGCTGTTGTAGTCCGCACTCGCCACGGTGTCCGTCGCGCTGACGGCTCCATCATCCGCTTTGATGGCAATGCTGCTGTTCTGCTGAACAACAAGCAAGAGCCGATCGGCACCCGTATCTTTGGGCCAGTGACCCGTGAACTTCGTACTGAGAAGTTCATGAAGATCGTCTCGCTCGCCCCAGAAGTGCTGTAAGGAGATCCGACATGCAAAAGATTCGTCGTGACGACGAGATCATCGTGATCGCCGGCAAAGACAAAGGTAAGCGCGGTAAGGTGCTCAAGGTTCTCGCTGACGACCGTCTGGTCGTTGGTGGGATCAACCTGGTGAAGCGTCATACCAAGCCTAACCCGATGTCGGGCGTACAAGGCGGTATCGTCGAGAAAGAAGCGCCACTGCACGCTTCCAACGTCGCCATTTTCAACGGCGAAACCAACAAGGCTGACCGCGTTGGTTTCAAAGTAGAAGACGGCAAGAAAATTCGTGTCTTCAAGTCGACCCAAAAAGCGGTTGATGCTTGAACACTGCTAGGTAGAAGACCATGGCACGACTGAAAGAGATTTACCGGAAGGAAATTGCTCCGAAGCTTAAGGAAGAACTTAAGCTGGCGAACGTGATGGAAGTTCCGCGCGTTACCAAGATCACCCTGAACATGGGTCTGGGCGAAGCTGTCGGCGACAAAAAAGTCATCGAGCACGCTGTTGCTGACCTGGAGAAGATCACCGGTCAGAAAGCCGTTGTGACTTTCGCTCGGAAATCCATCGCGGGCTTCAAAGTCCGTGAGGGCTGGCCGATCGGCGTTAAAGTTACTCTGCGCCGCGATCGTATGTACGAATTCCTGGACCGCCTGCTGGCGATCTCCCTGCCTCGGGTTCGCGACTTCCGCGGCCTGAATGCCAAGTCCTTCGATGGTCGTGGCAACTACAGCATGGGCGTGAAAGAGCAGATCATCTTCCCGGAAATCGACTACGACAAGATCGATGCTCTGCGCGGTCTGGACATTACCCTGACCACCACTGCCAAGAACGATGACGAAGGCCGCGCTCTGCTGCGTGCTTTCAAATTCCCGTTCCGCAACTGATTGGAGTAGGAAAATGGCCAAGAAGAGCATGAAAAACCGTGAGCTGAAGCGTCAGCTCACTGTTGCCAAGTACGCCAAGAAGCGTGCCGAGCTGAAAGCGATCATCGTTAATCTGGAAGCAACTCCAGAAGAGCGTTTTGCCGCTGTCGTAGCTCTGCAGAAGCAACCACGTGACGCCAGCGCTTCGCGCCTGCGTAACCGTTGCCGCATCACCGGTCGTCCACACGGCGTTTACCGCAAGTTCGGCCTCGGCCGTAACAAGCTGCGTGAAGCAGCAATGCGCGGTGACGTTCCAGGTCTGGTTAAAGCCAGCTGGTAAGACGTGCCGGCAGCGTCCAGGTGGCGGGGGAGCAATCTTCCGACCACCGGTGACTTTGCAACGAAACAAGCCCCTTCTGGGGCTTGTTTCGTTTCTGGGAACTGTCTAGAATGACCGGCTCTCCTGAGCCCGGGTTTTTTGATCTGGCGCGCTCAGGCGACTGTAGTAGCCGAGAGGCTAATTTTTCTTGTATCAGGAGCGTCTAGCCCATGAGTATGCAGGACCCGTTAGCGGACATGCTAACTCGCATCCGTAATGCCCAGATGGCTGAAAAGTCCGTCGTAAGCATGCCTTCGTCGACTCTGAAGGTTGCGGTAGCCAAAGTTCTGAAAGACGAAGGTTACATCGCTGGCTATCAGGTCAGCAGCGAAGTAAAACCATCGCTTTCCATCGAGCTGAAATACTTCGAAGGCCGTCCGGTCATCGAGGAAGTCAAGCGCGTAAGTCGTCCAGGCCTGCGTCAGTACAAGTCCGTCGAAGAACTGCCGAAAGTACGTGGCGGTCTGGGCGTGTCTATCGTCTCCACCAACAAAGGTGTGATGACTGATCGTGCTGCGCGCGCTGCCGGTGTCGGCGGCGAAGTTCTCTGCACAGTGTTCTAAGGGGGGATAAGCATGTCTCGCGTCGCTAAGAACCCCGTTAAGCTGCCAGCTGGCGTCGAAATCAAATTCGTCGGCCAACAGCTTTCGGTGAAGGGTGCCAAGGGCACTCTCGAACTGAACGTTCACTCGTCCGTAGAAGTCGTTGAAGAAGCTGGTGAGCTGCGTTTCGCTGCTCGCAATGGCGATCAACAAACTCGCGCAATGGCCGGTACCACCCGTGCCCTGGTTAACAACATGGTCCAAGGCGTAAGCCAAGGCTTCGAGCGCAAGCTCCAGCTGGTCGGTGTTGGTTACAAAGCACAAGCCAAAGGCACCGTGCTGAACCTGGCGCTTGGCTTCTCGCATCCAGTGGATTACGAACTGCCAGCGGGTATCACCGCTGAGACCCCAAGCCAGACCGATATCCTGATCAAGGGTATCGACAAGCAGCTGGTAGGTCAGGTGGCCGCTGAAATCCGCGACTTCCGTCCACCAGAGCCGTACAAAGGCAAGGGTGTGCGTTACGCGGACGAAGTCGTCCGTCGTAAAGAAGCCAAGAAGAAGTAGGGCCTAGCAAATGACCGACAAAAAAGTTACTCGACTGCGTCGCGCTCGCAAAGCACGCCTGAAAATGCACGAACTCGAAGTCGTGCGTCTCTGCGTGTTCCGCTCCTCGCAGCACATCTATGCCCAGGTCCTTTCGGCCGACGGCAGCAAAGTCCTGGCCAGCGCCTCGACTTTGGACAAAGAACTGCGTGATGGCGCCACCGGCAACATCGACGCGGCCACTAAGGTTGGCAAGCTGGTAGCTGAGCGCGCGAAAGCCGCCGGTGTATCTCAAGTTGCCTTTGACCGTTCCGGCTTCAAGTACCACGGCCGCGTCAAGGCGCTGGCTGATGCTGCTCGTGAAGGCGGGCTGGAGTTCTAAGTTATGGCAAATAACGATCAAAAGCGCGACGAAGGCTACATCGAGAAGCTGGTTCAAGTTAACCGCGTTGCCAAAACCGTAAAAGGCGGCCGTATCTTCACTTTCACCGCGTTGACCGTGGTAGGTGATGGCAAGGGTCGTGTTGGTTTCGGCCGTGGCAAATCGCGCGAAGTACCTGCTGCGATCCAGAAAGCCATGGAAGCTGCTCGCCGCAACATGATTCAGGTTGACCTGAACGGCACCACTCTGCAGTACGCCACCAAGTCCGCCCATGGCGCGTCGAAGGTGTACATGCAGCCTGCCTCTGAAGGTACCGGTATCATCGCCGGTGGCGCAATGCGTGCCGTCCTGGAAGTTGCTGGCGTTCAGAACGTCCTGGCCAAGTGCTATGGCTCGACCAACCCTGTAAACGTGGTTCACGCCACTTTCAAGGGTCTGAAAGCTATGCAATCTCCTGAGTCCATTGCTGCCAAGCGCGGCAAGAGCGTTGAGGAGATCCGTTGATCATGGCTACCGTTAAAGTAACGCTGATCAAAAGCACCGCCGGCCGTCTCCCTAACCACAAACTGTGTGTTAAGGGTCTGGGTCTGCGCCGCATCGGTCACACTGTAGAAGTCCTGGATACTCCCGAGAACCGCGGGATGATCAACAAGGCTTACTACATGCTGCGCGTCGAGGGTTAATCGATGAAACTCAATGATCTGAGTCCAGCGCCGGGTTCCCGTCGCGAGAAGCATCGTCCGGGTCGTGGTATCGGTAGTGGTTTGGGTAAGACTGGTGGCCGTGGTCACAAAGGTCAAACCTCCCGCTCCGGTGGCACCATCGCTCCAGGCTTTGAAGGCGGTCAACAGCCGCTGCACCGTCGTCTGCCGAAATTCGGCTTCGTTTCCCTGAAAGCCATGGATCGCGCCGAAGTGCGTCTGTCCGAGCTGGCCAAAGTGGAAGGCGACGTTGTCACCGTGCAATCCCTGAAGGATGCCAACGTGATTAACCAGAACGTACAGCGTGTGAAAATCATGCTGTCGGGCGAAGTTACTCGCGCGGTCACCATCAAGGGTATCGCAGCCACCAAAGGTGCGCGTGCGGCTATCGAAGCAGCTGGCGGCAAGTTCGAGGAATAAATGGCTAAGCAAGGTGCTCTCTCTTCGCTCGGCAAAGGCGGGATGTCTGAACTTTGGGCTCGTCTGCGTTTTCTGTTTCTGGCGATCATCGTCTATCGGATAGGCGCACACATCCCAGTTCCAGGTATCAACCCGGACCGGCTGGCGGAACTGTTTCGACAGAATGAGGGGACCATTCTTAGCTTGTTCAACATGTTTTCCGGCGGCGCGCTGGAACGGATGAGCATCTTTGCACTGGGGATCATGCCGTACATTTCGGCATCGATCATCATGCAGTTGATGACCGCCGTCAGCCCGCAGCTGGAGCAGTTGAAGAAGGAAGGTGAAGCTGGCCGTCGCAAGATCAGCCAGTACACCCGCTACGGCACCGTAATCCTGGCGCTGGTCCAGGCCATTGGCATGTCCATTGGTCTGGCCGGTCAGGGCGTGGCGTTTTCTGCTGACTTTGGCTTCCATTTCGTTGCAGTGTCCACGTTTGTGGCCGGTGCAATGTTCATGATGTGGCTGGGTGAGCAGATCACGGAGCGCGGTGTAGGCAACGGTATCTCGATGTTGATCTTCGCAGGTATCGTCGCCGGTCTTCCGAGAGCAATCGGGCAGTCTTTCGAGTCTGCACGTACAGGCGATATCAACATTTTCGCTCTGGTCGCTATCGGTTTGCTGGCAGTAGCGATTATCGGTTTTGTGGTGTTCATTGAGCGTGGTCAGCGTCGTATCGCCGTTCACTACGCCAAGCGTCAGCAGGGCCGCAAGGTCTTCGCTGCGCAGACCAGCCACTTGCCGCTGAAAGTGAACATGGCGGGCGTTATTCCTGCCATTTTCGCGAGCAGCATCTTGCTGTTCCCGGCTTCGCTGGGTGCCTGGTTCGGTCAGTCCGAAGGTATGGGCTGGTTGCAGGACATCTCGCAGTCGATCGCTCCTGGTCAGCCGTTGAATATTCTGCTGTTTAGTGCAGGGATCATTTTCTTCTGCTTCTTCTATACGGCGTTGATGTTCAATCCGAAAGACGTAGCGGAGAACCTGAAGAAGTCCGGTGCCTTTATTCCGGGCATCCGTCCAGGTGAGCAGTCGGCGCGCTACATTGATGGCGTTCTGACCCGCTTGACCATGTTCGGTGCTCTTTATATGACGGCCGTCTGTCTGCTTCCCCAGTTCCTGGTGGTTGCTGCAAACGTTCCGTTCTACCTTGGCGGGACCTCGTTGCTGATTGTGGTAGTGGTTGTGATGGACTTCATGTCCCAAGTACAATCGCACCTCGTTTCGCACCAGTACGAATCCCTGATGAAGAAAGCCAACCTGAAAGGCTACGGTGGCAGCGGTTTGCTGCGCTGAGAGACCCTTAAGGTTCGAGGAGTTGGTGATGAAAGTTCGTGCATCGGTGAAAAAGCTGTGCCGTAACTGCAAGATTATTCGCCGCGAAGGTGTTGTTCGAGTAATTTGCAGTGCGGAACCACGTCACAAGCAGCGCCAAGGCTGAGTGTGATTTGCGCTACAAACCCAGCAGCTAGTGCGCTGCTGGGTTGATTATTTGTTTCTACAGCGATATTATCTCGCGCCCTATTTCTTGGCTTCCGGGGCGTAGGTAGCTGTCAATTGGAGTCCCACTGAATGGCCCGTATTGCAGGCGTCAACATTCCAGATAACAAGCACACTGTTATCTCGCTGACCTACATCTATGGTGTTGGTCGCACTACTGCACAGAAAATCTGTGTAGAGACTGGGGTCAACCCAGCCGCTAAGATCAAGGATCTGAGCGACGAGCAGGTTGAATCGCTGCGTACTGAAGTTGCGAAGTACATCACCGAAGGTGATCTGCGCCGTGACATCAACATGAAAATCAAGCGGTTGATGGACCTGGGTTGCTACCGCGGCCTGCGTCATCGTCGGGGTCTGCCAGTACGCGGTCAGCGTACCAAGACCAACGCGCGTACCCGTAAGGGCCCGCGTAAGCCGATCCGCAAGTAATCGCACCAGCGAATCGACAGGAATTTAGAAATGGCAAAACCTGCTGCTCGTCCTCGTAAAAAAGTCAAAAAGACAGTGGTTGATGGCATCGCCCACATCCACGCGTCTTTCAACAACACCATCGTGACCATCACCGATCGTCAAGGTAACGCTCTGTCCTGGGCTACCTCCGGCGGTTCGGGTTTCCGCGGTTCCCGCAAGTCCACCCCGTTCGCTGCTCAAGTAGCTGCTGAGCGTGCTGGTCAAGCTGCGCTGGAATATGGTCTGAAGAACCTCGACGTTAACGTCAAGGGTCCAGGTCCAGGTCGTGAGTCCGCTGTTCGTGCTTTGAACGGTTGTGGCTATAAGATCGCCAGCATCACCGACGTGACGCCAATCCCGCATAACGGGTGCCGTCCGCCGAAGAAGCGCCGCGTGTAATCAGGAGACAGATAAATGGCACGTTACATTGGTCCAAAATGCAAACTGTCTCGTCGTGAAGGCACCGATCTGTTCCTGAAGAGCGGCGTTCGCGCTCTGGAATCGAAGTGCAACATCGAAGCAGCCCCAGGTATCCACGGCCAGCGCCGTGGCCGTCAGTCCGACTACGGCACCCAGCTGCGCGAGAAACAAAAAGTACGTCGCATCTATGGCGTTCTCGAGCGTCAGTTCAGCGGTTACTACAAGGAAGCAGCCTCCAAGAAGGGTGCAACCGGCGAGAACCTGCTGCAGCTGCTCGAATGCCGTCTGGATAACGTCGTTTATCGTATGGGCTTTGGCGCTACTCGTGCCGAATCCCGTCAGCTGGTTTCGCACAAAGCGATCAGCATCAACGGCAAGACTGTAAACATTCCGTCCTACCAAGTTCGTCCGGGTGACGTGGTCGCGGTTCGCGAGAAGTCGCAGAACCAGCTGCGCATTGTTCAAGCCCTTGAACTGTGCGCCCAGCGTGGCCGCGTTGAGTGGGTAGATGTGGATGCTGCCAAGAAGTCGGGCGTTTTCAAGAACGTTCCTGCTCGCAGCGACCTGTCCGCCGACATCAACGAAAGCCTGATTGTCGAGCTCTACTCCAAGTAAGGGCTAGAAAATAGGTGCATCCATGCAGATTTCGGTAAATGAGTTCCTGACGCCCCGCCACATTGATGTGCAGGTCGTCAGTCCAACCCGCGCTAAAATCACGCTCGAGCCTCTCGAGCGTGGCTTTGGCCATACCCTGGGCAACGCGCTGCGCCGCATCCTGTTGTCCTCTATGCCTGGCTGTGCAGTAGTCGAGGCCGAGATTGACGGTGTACTCCACGAGTACTCGGCAATCGAAGGTGTACAGGAAGACGTCATTGAAATCCTGTTGAACCTGAAAGGCCTGGCTATCAAACTGCACGGTCGTGACGAAGTTACGCTGACCTTGTCGAAAAAGGGTTCGGGGGTGGTTACCGCTGCCGATATTCAGCTGGATCATGATGTCGAGATCGTTAACCCCGATCACGTAATCGCTAACCTGGCGTCTAACGGCGCCCTGAACATGAAGCTCACCGTAGCTCGTGGTCGTGGTTATGAGCCGGCCGATTCGCGTCAGAGCGATGAAGACGAAAGCCGCAGCATTGGTCGCTTGCAGCTCGACTCTTCGTTCAGCCCGGTTCGCCGTATCGCATACGTGGTGGAAAACGCCCGTGTCGAGCAGCGTACCAACCTGGACAAGCTGGTTATTGATCTGGAAACCAACGGTACTCTGGATCCTGAAGAGGCTATCCGTCGTGCTGCAACCATCCTGCAACAGCAGCTGGCTGCGTTCGTCGACCTCAAAGGTGACAGCGAACCTGTGGTAGTCGAACAGGAAGACGAGATCGATCCGATCCTGCTTCGTCCGGTTGACGATCTGGAATTGACCGTGCGTTCGGCCAACTGCCTTAAGGCGGAGAACATTTACTACATCGGCGATCTGATTCAGCGCACCGAAGTAGAACTGTTGAAGACTCCGAACCTGGGCAAGAAGTCCCTGACTGAAATCAAGGACGTTCTGGCCTCCCGTGGTCTGTCCCTCGGCATGCGCCTCGACAACTGGCCGCCTGCAAGTCTTAAGAAAGACGACAAGGCGACTGCCTGATCGTCGTAATCACCGAACGTAGTGTTTGGTAAGGAATGAATCATGCGTCATCGTAAAAGTGGACGTCACCTGAGCCGTACCAGCTCTCACCGCAAGGCTATGTTCCAGAACATGGCGGTGTCGCTGTTCGAGCACGAGCTGATCAAAACTACCCTGCCAAAAGCCAAGGAACTGCGCCGCGTTGCCGAGCCGCTGATCACCCTGGCCAAGGAAGACAGCGTAGCTAACCGTCGTCTGGCTTTCGACCGTACCCGTTCGAAAGAAATCGTCGGTAAGCTGTTCAACGATCTGGGCAAGCGCTATGCCACCCGTCAGGGCGGCTACCTGCGTATCCTCAAGTGCGGCTTCCGCGCTGGCGATAACGCACCAATGGCGTACGTCGAGCTGGTTGATCGTCCTGTCGGTGGTTCGGTAGAAGCTGCTGAATAAGACGTCAGTCTGAAACAAGAAACCGGGCCTAGTGCCCGGTTTTTTGTGTCTTGATGTATTGAAACAATCTATTGATCCAAGTCAGGTAATGAATTTGTTGCTGTCACAGTTCTCGTCGATACTCATTCCAGGCCGATTAGCCGGCAGTTTGAGACCGAAAGGACCGATAGGGAGATAGCGCATGAGCCAGACCAAGACACTGACCACCGCCAGCGGTGCACCGGTTGCCGACAACCAGAACTCGCGCTCCGCAGGGCCGCGGGGGCCGTTGTTGCTGGATGACTTCCACCTGCTTGAAAAGCTTGCCCACTTCAACCGTGAGAACATCCCAGAGCGCCGTGTACACGCCAAGGGTTCGGGAGCTTATGGCACCTTCACGGTAACCCGGGATATCACCCAGTACAGTTACGCCAAGCTGTTTAGCGCTGTCGGCAAGCAGACCGAAACCTTCCTGCGTTTCTCCACGGTCGGTGGCGAGCGTGGCTCGGCGGATACCGAGCGTGATCCGCGGGGTTTCGCCCTGAAGTTCTATACCGAGGAAGGCAACTGGGACATCGTAGGTAACAACACCCCGGTGTTCTTCATTCGTGATCCGCTGAAATTCCCCGACTTTATCCACACCCAGAAACGTCTGCCGCAAAGTAACCTGAAAAGTGCGCAGGCGATGTGGGACTTCTGGTCGCATTCGCCTGAGGCGCTGCACCAGGTCACCATCCTGTTCTCTGATCGGGGCATTCCAGACGGCTACCGTCACATGCACGGTTTCGGCAGCCACACTTACAGCTTGATCAATGCTCAGGGTCAGCGCACCTGGGTCAAATGGCACTTCAAGACCAAGCAGGGCATCAAGAACCTGGCGCCTGCTGAGGCGGCGCGCCTGGCGGGTACTGATCCTGATTACGCTCAGCGCGACCTGTTCGAAGCCATCGAGCGCGGCGACTTCCCAAAATGGGCGGTGTGCATCCAGGTGATGAGTGAAGAAGAGGCAGCCAGCCGCGACGAGAACCCCTTTGACGTGACCAAGACCTGGTCGCAGAAGGATTACCCGTTGATCGAAATCGGTGAGCTGGAGCTGAACCGCAACCCGCTCAACTACTTCGCCGAAGTCGAACAGGCTGCATTCGGGCCGAGCAATATGGTTCCAGGTGTCGGTTTGTCGCCGGATCGTATGCTCCAGGGCCGCGTATTCGCCTATGCAGATGCCCACCGCTATCGCGTTGGTACCAACCATCAGCAATTGCCGGTGAACGCCCCACGCAGCCCGGTGAACACCTACCAGCGTGATGGCAGCATGGCGTTTGGCAGCAACGGTGGTGCAGCACCTAACTACGAACCGAACAGTTATGGCAATGCGCCGAAGCAGGCGCCGCAGTACGCCGAGCCCGCTCTGGAGTTGAACGGTGTGGCTGATCGTTACGATCATCGCGAAGACACCGATTACTACAGCCACGCCGGTGCACTGTTCCGCTTGATGAATGCCGAACAGAAGGCCCTGTTGATCAACAACATTGCCGGAGCCATGGCCGGGGTTTCCGAAGAGGTCGTCCAACGTCAGTTGCAGCACTTCTTCAAGGCCGATCCGGCCTATGGAGAAGGGATTGCCAAGGCTTTGGGCATAAATCTCGCCTAAGTCGAAGTGATAAAAAGAACCGCCCTCATTTGGGCGGTTTTTCAATGAATATCACTACTGTTTACCCGCTTTTTTGCACATTTATGCCCGATTCCAAGTGACCTTCCGGGCATCCTGGTTCAAACTATAACTTTCACACAGGGAGAGGCAGGGCGATGCAAGGTCACCCGGACGTAATCGATTATCTCAACACGTTGCTGACGGGCGAACTGGCGGCACGTGACCAATATTTCATCCACTCGCGGATGTACGAAGACTGGGGCTTGAGCAAGCTCTACGAGCGTATCAACCACGAGATGGAAGAAGAGACCCAGCACGCTGATGCCCTGATGCGTCGTATCCTCATGCTCGAAGGCACTCCACGCATGCGCCCGGATGATCTGGACGTAGGTGCAACCGTGCCGGAAATGATCGCAGCCGACCTGCGCCTGGAATACAAGGTGCGCGCCGCACTGTGCAAAGGCATCGAGCTGTGTGAACTGCACAAGGACTACATCAGCCGTGACATCCTGCGCTTGCAGTTGGCCGACACCGAAGAAGATCACACCTACTGGCTGGAAAAGCAGCAAGGCCTGATCAAGTCCATCGGCCTCGAGAATTACCTGCAGTCGCAGATGTAATTTTCCCGGAACAAAAAGAAGCCCCGCCAGTGCGGGGCTTTTTTGTTTCTGTTGAAACGGGCCTGATTCAGGCCCGGTCACGCTCCAACAGCGGTTTGAGGTAGTAACCGGTATACGACTGCTTCATCTCGGCGACTTCTTCCGGTGTACCGCAACCAATGATCTGCCCACCCTTGGAGCCGCCCTCAGGCCCCAGGTCGACGATCCAGTCGGCAGTCTTGATCACGTCCAGGTTGTGCTCGATCACCACCACGGTGTTGCCGTGATCGCGCAAACGGTGCAATACATCGAGCAACTGCTGGATGTCGGCAAAGTGCAGGCCGGTGGTCGGCTCGTCGAGGATGTACAGGGTCTTGCCGGTATCACGCTTGGACAGCTCGCGAGACAACTTGACCCGCTGCGCTTCGCCACCGGAGAGGGTGGTCGCCGACTGCCCCAGTTTGATGTAGGACAGGCCGACATCCATCAGCGTCTGCAGTTTGCGCGCCAGCGCCGGCACCGCGTCGAAGAACTCGCGGGCTTCCTCGATGGTCATTTCCAGCACCTCGTGGATGTTCTTGCCCTTGTACTTGATCTCCAGGGTTTCGCGGTTGTAACGCTTGCTCTTGCACACGTCGCAAGGCACGTAGATGTCCGGCAGGAAGTGCATCTCGACCTTGATCAGGCCGTCGCCCTGGCAGGCCTCGCAACGTCCACCTTTGACGTTGAAGGAGAAGCGCCCCGGGCCGTAGCCGCGAGAACGGGATTCCGGCACACCGGAGAACAGCTCACGGATCGGGGTGAACAGGCCAGTGTAGGTCGCCGGGTTCGAGCGTGGTGTACGGCCGATCGGGCTCTGGTCGATATCGACGACCTTGTCCAGGTGCTGCAGGCCGTCACAGCTGTCGTGTGGCGCCGCCTCGAGGGTACTGGCGCCATTCAGGGCCGTGGCACTGAGGGGGAACAGCGTGTTGTTGATCAGGGTCGACTTGCCCGAGCCGGAAACACCGGTCACGCAGGTCAGCAGGCCGATCGGGATATCCAGGTCGACATTCTGCAGGTTGTTGCCGCGTGCGCCCTTGAGCTTGAGCGAAAGCTTCTTGTTGCGCGGCGTGCGCTTGGCCGGTACGGCAATTTTCACCCGCCCGGACAGATATTTGCCGGTCAGCGAATCAGGATGGGCCATGACATCGGCTGGTGTGCCTTCGGCGACGATCTGCCCGCCATGCACGCCGGCACCCGGGCCGATATCCACGACATAGTCGGCCAGGCGAATGGCATCTTCGTCGTGTTCAACCACGATGACCGTGTTGCCGATATCGCGCAGGTGGTTGAGGGTAGCCAGCAGGCGGTCATTGTCGCGTTGGTGCAAGCCGATGGACGGCTCATCGAGGATGTACATCACCCCGACCAGGCCGGCACCGATCTGGCTGGCCAGACGGATACGCTGGGCTTCACCGCCGGACAGGGTATCGGCGCTACGGTCGAGGGTCAGGTAGTCGAGGCCGACATTGACCAGGAACTGCAGGCGCTCACAGATTTCCTTGAGGATCTTGTCGGCAATTTCACCGCGACGGCCGGTCAGCTTCAGGCCACCGAAGTAGGTGCTGGCATCGCCGATTGGCAGGTTGGTTACCGCCGGCAGGGTCTTTTCGCCGACCCAGACGTGTCGCGCCTCACGGCGCAAGCGCGTGCCACGGCAATCCGGGCAGGGCTGGGTGCTGAGGAACTTGGCCAGCTCTTCGCGCACGGTCGCCGACTCGGTCTCGCGGTAGCGGCGCTCCAGGTTCGGCACGATGCCTTCGAACGGGTGCGAGCGCTTGACGATGTCGCCGCGGTCGTTGAGGTATTTGAAATCAACGTTCTGCTTGCCGCTGCCGTGCAGGATGACTTTCTGCTGTTCGGCCGGTAGTTCGCCGAAGGGCACTTCGAGGCTGAAATCATAGTGCGCGGCCAGTGAGCCAAGCATCTGGAAGTAATAGACGTTACGCCGGTCCCAGCCGCGAATTGCACCTTCGGCCAGGGTCAGCTCGCTATTGACCAGACGCTTGGTGTCGAAGAACTGTTTGACCCCCAGCCCGTCACAGGTCGGGCAGGCGCCCGCCGGGTTGTTGAAGGAGAACAGCTTGGGTTCCAGCTCACTGATGGCATGACCGCAGATCGGGCAGGCGAAGCGTGCCGAGAAGATCATCTCCTCGAACGGCTCGTCGTCCATCGAGGCCACCAGGGCGATACCGTCGGCCAGTTTCAGCGCGGTCTCGAAGGATTCGGCCAGGCGCTGCTGCAGGTCTTCGCGGACCTTGAAGCGGTCGACTACCACTTCGATGGTGTGTTTCTTCTGTTTATCCAGCTTGGGCAGTTCATCGAGTTCGAACAACTTGCCGTTGACCCGGGCACGGACGAAGCCCTGGGCACGCAGTTCATCGAAGACGGCCAGGTGCTCGCCCTTGCGCTCGCGAATCACCGGGGCCAGCAGCATGAGTTTGCTGCCTTCGGGCTGGGCCAGCACCAGGTCGACCATCTGGCTGACGGTCTGCGCCTCCAGCGGGATGTCGTGGTCCGGGCAGCGCGGGGTACCGACGCGGGCGTAGAGCAGGCGCAGGTAGTCATAGATCTCGGTGATGGTGCCGACAGTCGAGCGCGGGTTGTGCGAGGTCGATTTCTGTTCGATGGAAATCGCCGGCGACAGACCTTCGATGGTGTCGACGTCAGGTTTTTCCATCATCGACAGGAACTGCCGGGCGTACGCCGACAGCGATTCGACGTAGCGGCGCTGACCTTCGGCGTACAGAGTATCGAAGGCCAGTGACGACTTGCCGGAACCGGACAGGCCGGTGATAACAATCAGCTTGTCCCGGGGCAGGGTCAGGTCGATGTTCTTCAGGTTGTGGGTTCGTGCCCCACGAATCAGGATCTTGTCCACTGCGGCCTCGCTTGGCGGGCATAAACAGTTGAGTATACGGCTCCCTGCCAGTACGCGGCAAAGCGTCACGTATATGCCGTTACGCGATCGGACTGGTAGAATCGCCGCCGGTTCACACGAGGTTTATCCATGCACGATCCCCACAGCGAACGCATGAGCGGCAGCGAAACCCGCGCCGCAGGCGGCCTGGCCCTGGTGTTCGCCTTCCGTATGCTGGGCATGTTCATGGTCCTGCCGGTGTTGGCGACCTATGGCATGGACCTGGCTGGTGCCACTCCGGCGCTGATTGGCCTGGCCATTGGTGCCTATGGCCTGACCCAGGCATTCCTGCAGATTCCGTTCGGGGTCATTTCCGATCGCATCGGTCGTCGTCCGGTGATTTACCTGGGCCTGGTGATCTTTGCCCTGGGCAGCGTGCTGGCGGCTCAGGCCGATTCGATCTGGGGGGTGATTGCCGGACGTATCCTGCAAGGTGCCGGGGCGATTTCGGCGGCAGTGATGGCGCTGCTTTCGGACCTGACCCGCGAGCAACACCGGACCAAAGCCATGGCTATGATCGGCATGAGCATCGGTTTGTCGTTTGCCGTGGCCATGGTGGTTGGCCCCTTGCTGACCCGTGCCTTCGGCTTGTCCGGGCTGTTCCTGGCCACAGCCGGCCTGGCGGTGGTCGGCATCGCCCTGATCGCCTTCGTCGTGCCGGCGTCCCACGGCGCCTTGCAACACCGCGAGTCGGGCGTCGCCAAGCAGGCCCTGGGGCCGACCTTGCGGCATCCCGACCTGCTGCGCCTGGATGTCGGCATCTTCGTTCTGCATGCGATCCTGATGGCCAGCTTCGTTGCCTTGCCCCTGGCGCTGGTCGAGCGTGGCGGCCTGCCCAAGGAAGAGCACTGGTGGGTGTACCTGACCGCCTTGCTGGTCTCATTTTTTGCAATGATCCCGTTCATCATCTATGGCGAAAAAAAGCGCAAGATGAAACGTGTCCTGCTGGGTGCGGTCAGTGTTTTGGTGCTGACCGAGCTGTACTTCTGGCTGTCGGCAGACAACTTGCACGAACTGGTGATCGGCACCGTGATATTCTTTACTGCCTTCAACCTGCTGGAGGCATCCTTGCCTTCGCTGGTGAGCAAGGTGTCGCCCGCCGGCGGCAAGGGCACGGCCATGGGGGTGTACTCCACCAGCCAGTTCCTTGGCGCCGCGCTGGGAGGAATTCTCGGTGGCTGGTTGTTCCAGCACGGAGGCCTGAGCACGGTGTTCCTGGGCTGCGCAGCCTTGTGTACCGTGTGGTGGATCGTTGCCCTGAGCATGCGTGAGCCGCCGTACGTGACCAGCCTGCGTATGCCGTTGTCGGCCGAGGCGGTCCGCGAAGCGGGACTGACCGAGCGGCTGTTGGCCGTACCGGGTGTGACCGACGCAGTGGTGGTGGCCGATGAGTCCGCCATCTATATCAAACTTGATACACAAATTTTGGATCGCACGACCCTGGAGCGCCTGGTAAACCCGGCCTCCGCAGCGTGCGAAGCCTAGGAGAACGTTATGGCCCGTGGGGTTAACAAAGTCATTCTGGTCGGTACTTGCGGTCAGGATCCCGAAGTCCGCTACCTGCCCAACGGTAACGCCGTGACCAACCTGAGCCTGGCTACCAGCGAGCAGTGGACCGACAAGCAAACCGGCCAGAAGGTCGAGCGCACCGAGTGGCACCGCGTTTCGATGTTCGGCAAAGTTGCCGAGATCGCTGGCGAGTACCTGCGTAAAGGTTCGCAGGTCTACATCGAAGGCAAACTGCAGACCCGCGAGTGGGAAAAAGACGGCATCAAGCGTTACACCACTGAAATCATCGTCGACATGCAGGGCACCATGCAGCTGCTCGGCGGTCGTCCGCAGAACCAGGATGGTTCTCAGCCTCAGGGTGGTGGCAACAACTACAACCAGGCGCCTCGCCAACAGGCCCCGCGTCCACAGCAGTCGGCACCGCAGCAGCGCCCGGCGCCGCAACAGGCCGCACCGCAGCCAGCTCCGGATTTCGACAGCTTTGATGACGATATTCCGTTCTGATTTAGAACGTTGTGAAGTTGGTTTCAAAAGCCCCTAACCTATAAGGTCAGGGGCTTTTTCGTTTTTCGCGGTAAGAAAATTCTGATTTTTTTGTTTTGCCATGGTTTAGGTTTTTTTGGCGATCTTGCATTCGTTAGAATCCGTCCCGAAATTTATTCAGGAGGATGAAATGCAAGAGAGTGAAAGTAAAAATCTGAAGTGGGAAGTCATGGTGGGCTCCTTGCCAGGAGACTACGTAGTTGAAACATTCTCTGATGACTATTCCGCTCACATAGAATCGAAAAAACTCGGAGAGCCAGCGGGCTTTCTCAGCTTTATCGGGTTTTTGATTGGTGCAGTTCTTTGTCTGGTTGGGTTTTTGACCCTTATCTTCGGGCCGTCGACGGTAATGGTCAGTATGTTGAGAGGCCCAACGTTTATCCAGTTTATTCAACTGTATCCTGGGCCGATATTCAGCCTTGGCGCCATTATTATCGGTATCACAAGCTGGACTTTGAAACCTGAAACAGTAATGACGCCAGAGGCGTATTTACTTCATTACTATTCAGTTGTATGTCCGGATTCCACTGAGTTGAATGAGAAAATCGTTGCTGAGTATAAGGGTGAAAATACTTTCCATCTTTCCCGTACAGCGTCTGCTGAAACTGCTTCCAGTGGGTGAAAGTCACCGTTCAGTAGCTACTGCAGTCGGTGGCCGCTCCATACGTGCTGCTGATCGCCCTAGGCAGGTCATAGCCCTTCGAGGCTGGTGTGCAGCAATGGTGGCCATTTTTCATCCCTGATTCAGAAATCTTGACTACAGTATCAACTGGCGCCTGCAGTAAAAGTCGCCACCGTGATCGTTCAAGAGACGCCGGCAACGTCCCGCGCGTCCATCACCTGATCAGGAGTGCACGATGGATCTCAACCGTCGGCAGTTCTTCAAGGTCGCCGCGATCGGCCTTGGAGGTTCGAGCCTGGCTGCGTTGGGCATGGCCCCGACACCGGCCTTCGCCGAGCAGGTGCGTCACTTCAAGCTGGCGCATACCAAAGAAACCCGCAACACCTGTCCTTATTGCTCCGTCGGCTGTGGTTTGATCATGTACAGCCAGGGCGATGCGGCCAAGAACGTTGCACAGAACATCATCCATATCGAAGGCGATGCCGACCACCCGGTGAACCGCGGCACGCTGTGCCCGAAAGGCGCCGGTCTGCTCGACTTTATCCACAGCCCCAACCGCCTGAAGTACCCGCAGGTGCGCAAGCCGGGCAGCAAAGAGTGGACGCGGGTGTCCTGGGATGAGGCGCTCGATCGTATTGCCGATCTGATGAAGACCGACCGAGACGCCAACTTCATCGAGAAAAACGCCCAGGGCCAGACGGTCAATCGCTGGCTGAGCGTAGGCTTTCTGGCCGCCTCGGCTTCCTCCAACGAAGCCGGCTACATGACTCACAAGGTCGTTCGCAGTCTGGGCATGCTGGGGTTCGATAACCAGGCACGTGTCTGACATGGCCCGACGGTGGCAAGTCTTGCCCCGACGTACGGCCGTGGAGCCATGACCAATCACTGGACCGATATCGCCAACGCGAATCTGATCCTGGTGATGGGTGGCAACGCTGCAGAAGCCCACCCCTGTGGCTTCAAATGGGTGACCGAGGCCAAGGCGCACAACCAGGCCCGGCTGATCGTGGTCGACCCGCGTTTTACCCGAACCGCTTCGGTGGCCGACTATTACGCGCCGATCCGTACCGGTACGGATATCGCCTTCATGGGCGGGCTGATCAATTACCTGCTGACCGAAGACAAGATTCAGCACGAGTACGTGCGCAACTACACCGACGTGTCGTTCATCGTCAAAGCAGGTTTCAGCTTTGAAGACGGTCTGTTCAGCGGCTACGACGCCGACAAGCGCAGCTACACCGACAAGTCCGGCTGGGGTTACGAGCTGGGTGAAGACGGCTTTGCCAAGGTCGACCCGACCCTGCAGGATCCGCGCTGCGTCTATCAACTGATGAAGCAGCATTACAGCCGCTACACGCCGGAGCTGGCCAGCCAGATCTGTGGCATGCCGGTGGACAGCATGCGCAAGGTCTGGGAAGAGATCGCCACCTGCTCGCAACCGGGCAAGACCATGACGATCCTCTATGCCCTGGGTTGGACCCAGCACTCGATCGGTTCGCAGATCATCCGCAGCGCGGCCATGGTCCAGTTGCTGCTGGGCAACGTCGGCATGCCCGGTGGCGGGGTCAACGCCCTGCGCGGTCACTCCAACATCCAGGGGCTGACGGACCTGGGCCTGTTGTCCAACCTGCTGCCGGGCTACCTGACCCTGCCGTCGGATGCCGAGCAGGACTACGACACCTATATCGCCAAGCGCGCGCCGAAGCCACTGCGACCGGGGCAGTTGTCCTACTGGCAGAACTACGGCAAGTTCCATGTCAGCCTGATGAAGGCCTGGTATGGCGCCAACGCCACCGCCGAGAACCATTGGGGCTTTGATTACCTGCCGAAGCTGGATATCCCGGGCTACGACGTGTTGAAGATGTTCGACATGATGGCCAAAGAGCAGGTCAACGGTTACTTCTGCCAGGGCTTCAACCCGATTGCCGCCTTGCCTGACAAGAACCGTGTCACTGCCGCGCTGAGCAAATTGAAGTGGCTGGTGGTGATGGACCCGCTGGCCACCGAGACCTCGGAATTCTGGCGCAATGCCGGGCCGTACAACGATGTCGATACGGCGAATGTGCAAACCGAAGTCATTCGTCTGCCCACGACCTGCTTTGCCGAGGAAGACGGTTCGCTGGTCAACAGCAGCCGCTGGCTGCAATGGCACTGGAAGGGCGCAGATGGGCCGGGTCAGGCCCGTACCGACGTGTGGATCATGAGCGCGCTGTTCCTGCGCCTTCGTGAGCGTTACCAGCGCGAAGGTGGTGCCTGGGCCGAGTCGATCCTCAAGCTCAACTGGCCGTACAAGGTACCGCACGAGCCAACACCGGAAGAAATCGCCAAGGAGTTCAGCGGTTACGCGGTGGCCGATGTCACTGATGCCAGTGGCGCGACCATCAAGGCCGGGCAGCAACTGGCCGCATTCGCCCAGCTCAAGGACGATGGCAGTACCGCCTCCGGTTGCTGGATCTTCTGTGGCAGCTGGACCGAGCAGGGCAACCAGATGGCCCGGCGCGACAACGCCGACCCGTTCGGCATGAAGCAGAACCTCGGTTGGGCCTGGGCCTGGCCGGCCAACCGGCGGATTCTCTACAACCGCGCCTCGGCAGATGTACAGGGTAACCCCTGGTCGCCGAACAAGCGGCTGGTGTGGTGGAACGGCAAGGCCTGGGGCGGCACCGACGTGCCCGACTTCAAGGCCGACGTGGCACCGGAAGCGGGGATGAACCCGTTCATCATGAACCCTGAGGGCGTGGCGCGCTTCTTTGCCCTGGACAAGATGGCCGAAGGCCCGTTCCCCGAGCATTACGAACCGTTCGAGACACCTATCGGGGTCAACCCGTTGCACCCGAACAACAAGAAGGCCACTAGCAACCCGGCAGGAAGGGTGTTCGATTCGGTATGGGACACCCTGGGGCAAGCCAAGGACTTCCCCTACGCTGCAACCACGTACCGGCTGACGGAGCACTTCCACTTCTGGACCAAGCATTGTCCGATCAACGCCGTGACCCAGCCGGAGCAGTTCGTCGAAATCGGCGAGGTGCTGGCCAAGGAGAAAGGCATTGCCGCAGGCGACCGGGTGCGCGTCTCCAGCAAGCGTGGGCATATCGAGGCGGTAGCGGTGGTGACCAAGCGGATTCGGCCGTTGCAGGTCAACAACCAGACTGTGCACCAGATCGGCATTCCGCTGCACTGGGGCTTTACCGGGGTGACCCGGCACGGCTACCTGACCAACACCCTGGTGCCGTTCCTCGGTGACGGCAATACGCAAACCCCGGAATCGAAGTCGTTCCTGGTCAACGTGGAGAAAATCTGATGGCTAGCCAAGACATCATCGCCCGTTCGGCCACCACCACGGCGCCGCCGTCGATCCGCCAGCAGGAGGAAGTGGCCAAGCTGATCGACACCACCAAGTGCATCGGTTGCAAAGCCTGCCAGGTGGCGTGTTCGGAATGGAACGAGTTGCGCGACGAGGTGGGGCACAGTTACGGCACGTACGATAACCCGCATGACCTGGGGGCCGAGACCTGGACCCTGATGCGCTTCACCGAGCACGAAAATGCCGACGGTAATCTGGAGTGGCTGATCCGCAAGGACGGCTGCATGCACTGCGCCGATCCAGGTTGTCTGAAGGCCTGTCCGAGCCCCGGCGCGATCATCAAGCATGCCAACGGCATCGTCGACTTCAACCAGGACCACTGCATCGGCTGCGGTTACTGCATTACCGGTTGCCCGTTCAACATTCCGCGGATTTCGCAGAAGGATCACAAAGCCTACAAGTGCACCTTGTGCTCCGATCGCGTCGCGGTGGGGCTGGAGCCCGCCTGTGTGAAGACCTGCCCGACCGGTGCGATCGTGTTCGGCAGCAAGGAGGACATGAAGGAGCATGCCGCCGAACGCATTGTCGACCTCAAATCGCGGGGGTTCGACAACGCCGGTTTGTATGACCCCGATGGCGTCGGTGGCACCCATGTGATGTACGTGCTGCACCACGCCGATCAACCGAAGCTGTATGCCGGCCTGCCGGACCAGCCGGTGATCAGCCCGCTGGTGGGGTTGTGGAAAGGGATCAGCAAACCGTTGGCACTGCTGGCCATGGGCGCGGCGGTGCTGGCCGGGTTCTTCCATTATGTGCGTATTGGCCCGAACCGGGTCGAGGAGGACGAGCACCCGAGTGCGCCGGACACCAGCGTGCATGTGGTCGATCCGGCGGTGCATGTGTATGACCCGCACAAGCCGGGTGGGCAAGGGGAGGAGCGGCCATGAAAGACAAACCCATCCTGCGCTACAACGCCAACGAACGCACCAACCACTGGCTGGTGGCGATCCTGTTCATCATGGCGGCATTGTCGGGGCTGGCGCTGTTTCACCCGGCGCTGTTCTGGCTCAGCCATCTGTTCGGCGGCGGGCCGTGGACACGCATCTTGCACCCGTTCATTGGCGTGTTGATGTTCGTGTTCTTCCTGTTTCTGGTGCTGCGCTTCTGGCGGGCGAATTTCTTTATCGCCAATGATCGTTTGTGGCTCAGGCGTATCGACCGGGTAATGCGCAACGAAGAGGAGGGCGTGCCGCCCATCGGCAAGTACAACCCCGGGCAGAAGCTGCTGTTCTGGACCCTGTTGCTGTGCATGCTGGTGCTGTTGCTCAGTGGCGTGGTGATCTGGCGCGCCTGGTTCAGCCAGTACTTCGGTATCGGCTCGATTCGCCTGGCGACGTTGCTGCACGCGCTGGCCGCTTTCGTGCTGGTGCTGAGCATCATTATCCACATCTACGCCGGGGTCTGGATCAAGGGCTCGGTCAGCGCCATGCTGCATGGCTGGGTCAGTCGCGCCTGGGCGAAAAAACACCATGAGCTATGGTATCGGGAAGTGACCCGCGAGGATCCGCCGGACTCGCAGATCGGTAAAAAAGGATGACCACTTGAGCACCATTCTTGAACCTGGGCAGATCGAAGCGGCGGCCAGCACGCCGCCGTTTCTCTATCTGCCGCCAGCAAACCTGTTTGCCTTGCGCGCCGCGCGTCTGGAGAAACTCGCCGAGGGCAATGCCCTGGGGGACTACCTGCGCCTGGTTGCCGACCTGTGCCGCGTCCAGCAAAGCCTGATGGACCAGCCCCCCGCCGCGGTGCCTGCCGAGACAGAGCGTCAGCGTTTGTGTGTCGAGCACGGCTTGCCGCCGCTGGCCGCTGACAGTCTGGTGCGTGAAGGGCAGTGGCTGTCTTACCTTGACGCGTTGCTACAGCGCTATCCGGCACCGGCCAGCGCTGAATTGCTGGCGGCCGTAAACGTCTTGAACACATCCAGTGCCGAGCAGCGCAAGCTCTGGGGCATCGCCTTGCTGACCGGGCAGTTCAGCGCCGTGCCAGCAGCCCTGGTGCCGTTTCTGGGGGCTGCGCTGCAGGCGGCCTGGAGCCATTGGTTGCTGAGCCTTTCGAACACCGAGCTCAAGGCTGGCGACAGTCTTTGCCAATGCCCGGCCTGCGGGTCGCCACCGATGGCCGGGGTGATCCGTCATCGTGGCAAGTACAACGGCCTGCGTTATCTGGTGTGTTCGCTGTGTGCGTGTGAGTGGCATGTGGTGCGGGTCAAATGTATCTACTGCGAGCAGAGCAAGGGGCTGACTTATTTCAACCTCGAGGATGATCGCCATGCTGCTGGCAAGGCACCGCTGCGCGCCGAGTGTTGTCCGGGGTGCAAGAGCTACCTGAAGCAGATCTATCTGGAGTGCGATGCTGATGCCGAGGCGCTGTCTGCGGATCTGGCGAGCCTTGCGCTGGATTTGCGTCTGGATCAGGAGGGTTATCAGCGGCTGGCTCCGAACCTGATGCTGGCGCCGGGAGGGGAGTGAACCTAGCGTCTACACTCAGGTTTTGTGCCGCTGCCATCGCGGGGCAAGCCCGCTCCCACAGGAGCGCCCCCTTCACCTGTGGGAGCGGGCTTGCCCCGCGATCTGGTCCACCCTGTTGAAGGTAACCTCGTTAATGCCCTCCAACCTCGCCAAACTGCCGACACGCCTGCCCTCTATCGATACCCTGTTGCGCGACCCCGCCTGCCAGCCGCTGATCGAGCGCTATGGTCGCGATGCCGTACTGGCTACTTTGCGCCAGCTGCTTGACGACTTGCGCGAACCTGCCCATCTGGGACAACTGGACGCTGTCGAGCTGGCGCCACCGGTATTGGCTGGTCGCGCCGGCGAACGGCTTGCCGCCCAGCACCGCAGCCAGGTACGCCGGGTGTTCAACCTCACGGGCACGGTATTGCATACCAACCTTGGCCGTGCGCTGCTGCCTGAGGAAGCCATCGACGCGGTGCAGATGGCGGCGCGCTACCCGCTGAACCTTGAATACGACCTGGCCACCGGCAAGCGCGGTGACCGCGATGACCTGATTGAAGGACTGATCCGTGAGCTGACCGGCGCCGAGGCGGTCACGGTGGTCAACAACAATGCGGCGGCGGTCTTGCTGGCGCTTAACAGTCTGGGCGCACGCAAGGAAGGCATCATTTCCCGTGGCGAACTGATCGAGATCGGCGGCGCCTTCCGTATTCCGGACATCATGGCCCGCGCCGGAGTCAAACTGCATGAAGTCGGTACCACCAACCGTACCCACGCCCGCGACTATGAAGCGGCCATCGGCCCGCGCAGCGGCCTGTTGATGCGGGTGCACTGCAGTAATTACAGCATCCAGGGTTTCACTGCTCAGGTTGCTACTCGAGAGCTGGCGCAACTGGCTCACCAACATAGCTTGCCGTTGCTTGAGGATCTGGGCAGCGGCAGCTTGCTCGATCTCACGCGCTGGGGGCTGCCCGCCGAACCGACGGTGCGCCAGGCCCTGGCCGACGGTGCCGACATCGTCACCTTCAGTGGCGACAAACTGCTCGGTGGCCCCCAGGCCGGGATCATCGTCGGGAGCAAGGAGCTGATCGCGAAGATCAAGAAGAACCCGCTCAAACGTGCGCTCAGGGTCGACAAGCTGACTCTCGCCGCGCTGGAAGCCGTACTGGGCTTGTACCGTAACCCTGACCTGCTGGCTGAACGGCTGCCCAGCCTGCGGCTGTTGACCCGTCCCCAGTCTGAGATTGCCGCCCAGGCCGAGCGCCTGGCGCCGCTGCTCGGGCAGGTACTCGGTGCAGACTGGGGCGTCGCCGCCATGCCGGCGCAGAGCATGATCGGCAGCGGCAGCCAGCCGGTCGCCCGTTTACCCAGTGCCGCCCTGTGCCTGCGTCCACAGCTGTCCAGGCGTTTGCGCGGGCGCAGCTTGCGAACGCTGGAGGAGGCGCTGCGCAATCTCCCGGTTCCGGTGCTTGGGCGTATCGATGATGACGCCCTGTGGCTGGACCTGCGGCAACTGGATGATGAGCCAGCCTGGCTGGCGCAATTGCCGCTGCTGGAGACGATCAGGTGATTGTCGGCACCGCGGGGCACATCGACCATGGCAAGACCTCGTTGCTTGAAGCCCTGACCGGCCAGGCGGGGGATCAGCGCCGGGAAGAGCGCGAACGGGGCATGACCATCGACCTGGGCTATCGCTATGCCAGCCTGGAAGCGGGGGCGCCGTCGACCGGTTTCATCGATGTGCCGGGCCACGAGCGGTTTATCCACAACATGCTGGCCGGTGCTCAGGGTGTCGATCTGTTGGTGCTGGTGGTGGCCGCAGATGACGGGGTGATGCCGCAGACCCGTGAACACCTGGCGATTGTGCAGTTGCTGGGGATTCCCCGCCTGCTGGTGGCCATCAGCAAGTGCGATCGCGTCGAGCCGCGTCGGGTCCGCGAGGTGCAGGCGCAAATCAGCACCCTGCTGGAGGCCGGCTCCTATGCTGGCGCCCCTCAGTTTCCGCTGTCCAGCGTGACCGGCGAAGGTGTCGATGCCCTGCGTCAGGCTTTGATCCATGCTCAGGGCGAGATTCGTGAGCGCAGTCGCCGAGGTGGCTTTCGCCTGGCCATCGATCGTGCGTTCGCGGTGTCGGGCGCCGGTATCGTTGTCACCGGAACCGCGCTCGATGGTCAGGTACAGCTGGGCGACAGTTTGCTCCTGGGCAAGGCTGGAAAGCCGGTGCGGGTACGCGGGCTGCATGCGCAGAACCAGGCGGTGGCCGAGGCCTGGGCGGGGCAGCGGGTGGCGCTGAACATCAGCGCCGAGCGCCTGGAACTTGCGCAGATTCACCGTGGCGACTGGTTGCTTGCCGAATGGCTGCATGGGCCGACCCAGCGCGTGGATATCGAGCTGCACCTGCTGGCCAGTGAAGCTCGCAGCTTTACCCATTTCAGTCCGGTGCATGTGCACCTGGGCACCCAGGATGTCAGCGCGCGGGTGGCTTTGTTGCAGGGTGAGTTTTTGCTCCCGGGTGGCCGCATGTTTGCCCAGTTGCAGCTCAACGCGCCGCTGCAGGCGGTACACGGCGACCGCCTGGTGTTGCGCGACCATAGCGCGCAACGCACCCTTGGCGGTGGCCGGGTGCTTGATCCTTTTGCCCCGGCGCGCCAACGGCGCAGCGAGACGCGGCTGGCGCAGTTGCAGGCGCTGGCCAGCGTCGACAGCCTCGAGCAGGCCTTGCCGGGGCTACTGGCCAACGATGAGGTCGGCCTTGATCCGCAGCGCCTGGAGCGTCAGTTCAACCGCCTGCGTAGCAGCTGGACATTACCGGCAGATGTCCAGGTTATCGCTACCCGTCAGGGCCCGTTGCTGTTCACCACGGCACGGTGGCAGGGGCTGAAGCAGGTGGTAGTGCAAAAGCTGGCAGATTTTCACCAGCAGGAGCCCGATCAGCTCGGCCCCGACCGGGACCGGTTGCGCCGCTTTGCCGCCTTGCCGCTGGAGCGTCCGGCCTTTATCAGCTTGCTTGATGAGTTGCTCGCCAGCGGCGCCCTTGTTGGCAATGGCCCCTGGCTGCACCTGCCCGAACATCAGGTACGCCTGAGCGAGGCCGATGAGGCGCTATGGCAGCAGTTGCAGCCGCTGCTTGAACAGGGGCAATTCGATCCGCCTTGGGTGCGTGATCTGGCCAGGTCGCTGGCGCAAGAGGAGGCGCAGGTGCGATTGTTGCTGCGCAAGTTGGCACGTCTGGGCCAAGTGCATCAGGTGGTGCGCGATCTGTTCTATCCTGACGCCACAATCCGACAAATGGCAGCTATGCTCTTGCAGCTGGCCAGTGACGATCCGGTGGTGCAGGTGGCCGCCTTTCGTGATGTGCTGGGCATCGGCCGCAAGCGCAGCATTCAGGTGCTGGAATATTTTGATCGCATCGGCCTGACCCGGCGCATCGGTGACCGCCGTCAGGTGCGTGGCGACAACGCCCTGGCACACTCGCCAGGGCATTGAGTTCAAGGAAGGTAATCGCGCCCGGTGGCGCGGCCGGGCTTCAAACCCGGTTGGGGACGGCAGCCGTTCCCGGGCAGGTTCGACTCCCGCTGCCTTCCGCCATTTTCTACTGCGCCCGTTCCCCGCACAGGTCCAGAGCGAACCAGTGCTGCGCGGTTTCCACATCCAGCCCGGCACCCAGCAGCGCGAACAGTTTGCCCAGCGCCGCTTCGCGGGTCATGCCACCGGCCGAGACCAAGCCCGTGCCACGTAGCCGGCTGCCCGCTGCATAGGTATCGAACCTCACACTGCCTTGCGGGCATTGGCTGATGGCGACCGTCAGCACACCGCGCTGGCGCGCATCAGCCAGGGCCTGGAGCAAGGCCTGATCGTCGGAAGGGCCGGTGCCGCTGCCGTAGCATTCGAGCACCAGGCCCTTGACGCCACTGTCGATCAGCGCACGCACATGCGCCGCTTGTAGCCCCGGATAGACCGGCAATACCGCCAGGTTCACCGCCACACGAGGCTGACAATAGGTGAGCACCGCTGGAATCTGCTCGGCTCGCGGCCCCTCGCGATGACGCGGGAGCGCGGCAAAGGCATCGAAGGCTTCGCTGCGCAGTTTGCTGGCGCGCGCGCCATGCAACAGCTGGCCGGCGAAATACAGGTGCACGCCGTTCTCGACACCCGTCTCGAACAGGCTCAAGGCGCCGCACAGATTGCTCCAGGCATCGCTGTCCGCGGCGCCAGCCGGCAGCATCGAACCGGTCAGTACCACCGGTACTTCCAGCCCAAGCAACAGGAATGACAGGGCCGCTGCGCTGTAGGCCAGGGTGTCGGTGCCGTGCAGGACGAGGATGCCGTCGTGGCCATCCTTCTTCACGGCTTCGACAATCGCGTCACACATCGCCAGCCAGTTGGCCTGCTGCATGTTGGCGCTGTCGAGCAACGGCGCCAGTTCACGCAAGGTCCAGCGGATGCCTGGCGATTCGGGGTGAGCCGCCAGGTAATCGCGCATGCGCGTCTCGAAGCCACCGCCTGGTGCCAGACCTTGCGGGGTTTCGAGCATGCCGATGGTGCCGCCGGTGTAGAGAACCAGCAGGTTGTTGACGGCGCGCATGTCAGTTCTGCGGCTGCGCGACAGCGGCGCTGGCGGCAGGCTTGGATTCAGTCCGCGAATTGACCGGCCAGGCCTGCAAATCCAGGTCCAGATCGCTGAACTTGCGGGCATCAAATACCGGCTGCTTGATACCGGCTTTGCGCTGCTCGTCGTAGTCACGCATTACTCGCAGGCCGATCTTGAACAGCAGGGCAAGGGCAATCAGGTTGACGAAGGCCAGGCAGGTCATGGTGATGTCGGCAAAGGCGAACACGGTGGACAGGTTCTGCACCGAGCCCCAGACGATCAGGGCCAGCACCAGCGCGCGGTAGCCCAGCAGCACCAGGCGATTGCGGGTCAGGAACTGCAGGCTGGTTTCGCCCAGGTAGTAGTTGTAGAGGATGCAGGTGAAGACGAACAGCGACAGTGCCACGCTGACGAACAGACGGCCCCAGTCACCGACTACGGCGGCCAGGGAATTCTGGGTCAGGACGATACCGTCACCTTCGAAACCCGGGGTGTAGAAGCCGGACAGCAGGATCAGCAGCGCGGTACAGGTGCAGATCACGAAGGTGTCGAGGAACACACTGAAGGCCTGGACCACGCCCTGCGCGCCCGGGTGTTTCACTGCAGCCACGGCGGCGACGTTCGGTGCACTGCCCAGGCCTGCTTCGTTGGCGAACACGCCACGCTTCACGCCCATGACAATCGCGCTGCCGAGCAGGCCGCCGAAAGCCGGATCGAGACCGAAGGCGCTCTTGAAGATGGTTTCCAGCATGGCCGGGACGTGCTCGATCTGGCTGCCGATCACGTACAGGGTCACGCCGATGTAGGCCAGGGTCTTGACCGGTACCAGCAGGTCGGAGACTGCAGCGATGCGCTTGATGCCGCCGAGGAACACGATGGCCAGCAGCACGGCCAGGGCGATGCCGGTGTGCTCGGGTGCGAAACCGAAGGCGTTCTGCAGCGAGTGGGTCACGGTGTAGGACTGCAGGCCATTGAAGGCGAAGCCGTAGGTCACCAGCAGCAGGAGGGAGAACACCACCGCCATGGTCTTGAGCTTCAGACCATGCTGGATGTAGTAGGCCGGGCCGCCACGGTACAGGCCGTCGCTGTCGCTACGCTTGTAGACCTGGGCCAGGGTGCATTCGAAAAAGCTGCTGGACATACCCACCAGGGCAGTGACCCACATCCAGAACACCGCACCTGGGCCGCCGAGGGTTACCGCGATACCGACACCGGCGATATTACCGGCACCGACGCGGCCGGCCAGGCTCAGCATCAGGGCCTGGAACGAGCTCAACTGGCCAGCCTGGCCACGCAGGGATTCCTTGAACACGCCGAACATGTGGCCGAAATGGCGGAACTGGACAAAACGCGAGCGGATAGTGAAATAACCGCCGAGTCCGACGATCAGCACGATGAGGAGTTTCCCCGAAAGGAAATCGTTGAGTGCTTCGAGCATGGAGTGACCTCGATTCTTATTCTTTGCATGAAAGACAACCGGACAGGCACCGTTGCGCCGTATCCATGGGGCGCATGGTTGGCCAAGATAAATATGGTTACAATTTCGCGGGTTGCTCTGAGTTGATGCGGCTTGATGCTAAACTGGCGCCTATCGCATCACCTGGAACGACGCGCATGAGCGAAAACCTCGGCATCAACCTCAAACTCGCCTGCAGTCACTACCGCTCTATCTCAGAGGTTTGCCGGCAGCTGTCGATCAACCGGGCACAGTTCAACAAGTACCTGAGCGGGCAGAGCCAGCCGACGCCGTTCAACCTCAAGCGCATCGGCGATTTCTTCGGTGTCGAGGATTACGAGCTGGGTTTGCCGCCTGAGCAGTTCGCCCGCTTGATCGGCGCGCGCAACCCGGCCAGCGTCAGCGTTGCGCAACAAGATCCGCTGAGCGAACTGCTGCGGCCATTGCGCGAGCAGAGCGGCAACCTGTCGCGTTACTGCGGTTATTACTTCGAATATTCCAACTGCATGTCGGTGCCGGGCTCGATCCTGCTGTCACTGGTGCACCTGCGCGAGGAGCGCGGCACTTTCCTGTTCGAACGCCAGGAACGTCAGGAGCGTTCCAGCAGTACCGATGTGCAGGCCGAGGATTGGGTACGGTGCCGCTACCTGGGTGCGGCGTTCCAGTTGCAGGATCGCCTGTTTCTCATCGACTACGAGTCGCTGACGGTGAACGAGATGAGCCAGACTATCCTGATCCCCAGCTTCAAGAGCCGCATCACCCGTTTGAACGGCCTGAAAACCGGGGTTTCCAGTGGCGACCGGCGCACCCCGGCGTGCACCCGGGTGGTCTGGGAGTATCTGGGGACCGAGATCAACCGCATCAGCGCCTACCGCCAGGTGAAGCTGTATCGCCCGGACGACCCGCGTATCGATGACGATGTGCGCGAGCGCCTGAGCGTCGGGCCGATCAGCAACGGGCTGTTCGAGATCGAATGATCAGCTGGCGTCGAAGATGAACTCCGCCACGGTCTGCGCCACCTGATCCGCCACCTGCGGCGATGCACGCAAATGTGCCGCGATGCCGTGATCGCAGTTTGACAGCAACAGACACTGCAGATGCGGAGGCGGCACGGATTGGAGCAGCGAGCGGGTGACTTCTTCCGGGATTGGGCTGTAGCGCTGGGCACCCGCCAGCCACAGGGTGCCGGCTGATGTACCGGCGCCCTGGCCATGGGTCTGTGAGTTGAGCCCGTCGAACTCACCCAGTACCAGCAACACCCGGCCGTGGAACCGGCGCAGGAACTCGAAACTGTCGCAGTCGAGAAAGCCATAGGGCTTGCTGATTGCCGCGGTGAAGTCCGGGCCGAAGGGTGCGTCATGGGCGTTGTCGGGGTAGACGGCAGGGCAGATCAGGATCAACTTATCCACAGACGGTTGCTGCGCCGCCAGCTTCAAGGCGATGGACGCGCCGAGGCTATGACCGATCACGGTCTGGCAGCGCGCAGCGATATGCCGGTGAAAACGCAGTGCTTCTTCACGGTTGGTGCGCAGTGATGGTTCCAACGCACCCGGCTCGCTGGCTAGACTATGCCCGGACAGGTTGGCGGTCAGGGAGCCGATACCCAATGCCTGCAGCCGGTAGAGCAGGGGATTGAGGCGGGTGAAGTCCGAGCGCGCGCCGCCGACAACGAACAGCGGCGCCGCACGCTCCTGGTCGGGGATCAGTAGCCGGGCCTGTTGCTGATAGCTGTCGAAGGTTTCGGTGATGAAGCGCTCAGCGCCGGGGCTGGGCTCATCGTATTGCCAGGTTGAACGTTGTGCTGAAGCCGCTTCAAGTTCCATGGACGTCGCCTTGAGAAGCCGAGGATGCTTATGTCGGGCGCATTATAGGCCGTTTGCCGATTGGCGTAGATAAGGCGTTCGCTAGGCCAGCGTTGGACTTCCCCTGCCGGAAAACGCAAAATGTGCCCTTTCCTCAATCAATCTGACCGGATCTGCTGACTCTATGCGAATGCGCCTGATGCTGTTGGGTGGTGGAAATGCCCTTGGGCAAGCGCTGATTCGTCTCGGGGCCGAGGAAGATATCGGCTTTCTCGCGCCGCGTCCGCCAGAGCACGGCTGGGACCCGGCCAGCCTGACCCAGCTGCTGGACGACACCCGCCCCGACGCACTGGTGAATCTGGCCTATTACTTCGACTGGTTCCAGGCCGAGTCCGTCAGCGAAAAGCGCCTGGCCCAGCAGGAGCGCGCGGTGGAGCGCCTGGCCGAACTGTGCCAACACCACAACATCATTCTGCTCCAGCCTTCGAGTTACCGAGTGTTCGATGGCTCGCGTGCCACCGCCTACAGCGAGAAGGATGAGCCGGTGCCGCTGGGCCTGCGTGGTCAGGCGCTGTGGCGGATCGAACAGAGCGTGCGGGCGACCTGCCCGCAGCACGTAATGCTGCGTTTTGGCTGGTTGCTCGACGAGAGCATCGATGGCGTGCTCGGGCGTTTTCTGACCCGCGCCGAACAGCCCCAGGAATTGCTCCTGGCCGATGATCGCCGGGGCAATCCGACCCCGGTGGACGATGCCGCCCGGGTGATTCTCTCGGTGCTCAAGCAGCTCGATTGCGCAGCGCCGCTGTGGGGCACGTACCATTACGCCGGTAACGAAGCCACCACGCCGCTGGCGCTCGGTCAGGCTATCCTCACCGAAGCGGCGCAGCTGCACCCACTGGCTGTCACCGCACCGACCGCGCAGGCCCATGCCGCACGTCCGGATGCCAGCGAAGAACCGCAACATGCAGTGCTGGCCTGCAAGAAAATTCTGCACACTTTCGGTATCAAGCCCCGCGCCTGGCGCTCGGGTTTGCCACCTCTACTGGATCGATTCTATCGTCATGGCTGATGCCCCAATTCTGATCACCGGTGGCGCCGGCTTCATCGGTTCTCACCTGAGCGATGCGCTGCTGGCAAAAGGCTACGCGGTACGGGTCCTCGATGATCTGTCCACCGGCAAACCCGGCAACCTGCAGATGGACAACCCCAGGCTTGAGCTGATCGAAGGCGATGTCGCCGACGCTGAGCTGGTCAAGCGCGCGGCCGCGGGCTGCCAGGCGGTTGTGCACCTGGCCGCCGTTGCCTCGGTGCAGGCCTCGGTGGACGACCCGGTGAAAACCCACCAGAGCAACTTCATCGGCACCTTGAATGTCTGCGAAGCCATGCGCCTCAATGGCATCAAGCGGGTGCTGTTTGCCTCCAGCGCGGCCGTCTACGGCAACAACGGCGAAGGCCTGGCGGTCGAGGAAGATGCTCCCAAGGCGCCGCTCACACCCTATGCCGTGGACAAGCTGGCCAGTGAGCAGTACCTGGACTTCTATCGTCGCCAGCATGGCCTCGAACCGGTGGTGTTCCGCTTCTTCAACATCTTCGGGCCACGCCAGGATCCGTCGTCGCCGTATTCCGGGGTGATCAGCATATTCTGCGAGCGCGCCCTGAGCGGTACCCCCATCACGCTGTTCGGTGATGGCGAACAGACCCGTGATTTTCTCTATATCGCCGATCTGGTCGCGGTGATGGTCCAGGCACTGGAGTTGCCGGAGGTTGAAGAGGGTGCAATCAACATCGGTCTGAACCAGGCCACTTCGCTTAACCAGTTGCTGGCGGCGCTCAAATCAGTGCTGGGCGAGTTGCCGGCGATCAGTCACGGGCCTGCGCGCTCTGGCGATATTCGCCACTCACGGGCGAACAACCAGCGGTTGCTGGCGCGTTTCGAGCTCCCGCAGCCCACGCCTCTGGCCGTTGGCCTGGCTCGATTGCTCGGCAAAGAATAAAAAAAAGCGGCGATTTAATCGCCGCTTTTTTCTTTCCGAGGCCCCGCAGCCTTAGAACTTGTAACCTACACCGACCATGTAGACCCATGGATCGACATCGACGTCGACCTTGGTCTTGCCGACGCCCAGTGCGGTCGGGCCGTCCATGGTGGCCTTGGTATCGATGTCGATGTACCAGACTGCGGCGTTGACCAGGAAGTGGTCGGTGATCATGTAGTCCATGCCCAACTGACCGGCCAGACCGAACGAGTCTTTCACTTTCAGGTTGCTGAAGCCCTGAGCCTTGCGGTTGCTGTCCAGGTCTTCGTCAAAGAACATGGTGTAGTTCAGACCGATACCGGCATACGGCTGGAACTTCGAGCTTGGTTCCATCGGGTAGTACTGCAGCGACAGGGTCGGTGGCAGTTGTTTGATATCGCCCAGCTTGCCATCCAGGCCTGGGCCCAGACCCTTGACGCCGACGGTGTGGTGGAACGGCGTGGCGGCCAGCAGCTCGAGGCCGATGTGGTCGGTCAGCATGTAGGCAAAGGTCAGGCCCAGTTGGGTATCGCTATCCAGAGTCGCCTTGGTGCCGGCCACCTTGGTGCCGTCGAGTTTGATGTCACTGCTGTCCTCGTTGGGATTAACAGTGATTGCGCCGGCACGCACGATGATGTCGCCAGCCTGGTGGGCGTGGGCAACAGGGGCTGCGAGCGCCAAGGCGAAAAGCGAGGCGCTGAGCAAGGACTTGTTCATGGAAGCTCCCAGAGGACGTTTAGAATTGGTACGTCCAATGGTAAAGAGCCATTATTTTCGCGATTTGACCCAGCTCAATGAAAGCGTCAAAGCCATTGTGTGGGGCCAATCATTCTAGTTCATAAGCGTATATTTTCTCGGCTTCCATCTGGTAGCCGGCGTCGGCCAGTTCGCTGCTGGTGCTTTTCACCTGCATCCGGCCCTCGATCCAGTAGGGTTGATAGAGGTCCTCGACGCGCACCCCCATCTCACTGACGATATGCACGATCTGGTTCGACGGTGGCGGCGGCACATGGATGCAGGCGCCGTAGTAGGGCACCAGGAGAAACTCGGTGGTGCGACCTTCTTCACTGACTTCCAGCGGCACGATATAGCCCGGCAACTTCACCTGTTGGCCATCGAGGGCCTTGACCACCGGCGCGTTCGGCACCTGCTGGTGAGCGGCCGGCGCCGATTCGGCGGCCAGGGCGTCGCTCAATTGCGACAGGTCGTGCAGCGGTGCGGTCTGCGGCTGGACGATTGGCGCACCGGCGGGAATCAGTTGCGGCCACTCCAGGGTGCGCGGTTCGTCCGCCCACAACGGGGTGCTCATAAGCAGCAGTAGCGACAGCAGAATACGTGGCATCAAGCGTCTCACAGGTGAATGGACAGGCCGTCGGCCAACGACTGCCGATAGGCACGCCAGGCCGGCACGCTGCCCATCAGTAGCGCGGCACCGAGAATGATCGCCAGCAGGTTCCACTCATGGACGCTTGGCCAGGCCAGCGGCAGGAACAGTCCGTAGTTGGCCTGTACATAACCCTGAGCCAGGGCAATCCCTAGATACAACAAGCCCAGACCGGCAGCGATACCAACCACTGCCAGGGCCAGCGCTTCAAGCACCAGCAATCCGGCAATATGCCACGGACGGGCACCGACCGAGCGCAAAATGGCCATCTCCCGGCGCCGCTCGTTGAGGCTGGTGAGGATCGCGGTGAGCATGCCGATCAACCCGGTCAGCACGACGAACAGGGAGACCACGAACAACGCCTGTTCGGCAGTGCCCATCAGGCTCCAGAGTTCTTGCAGGGCGACTCCCGGCAGGATCGCCAGCAGCGGCTCCGTGCGGTACTCGTTGATTTCGCGCTGCAGGCTGAAAGTGGAAATCTTGTTGTTCAGGCCCAGCATGAACGCGGTGATCGCGGCGGGCTTGAGGTCCATGTCGCGCGCCTGTTCGGCGCTGATCCGCCCGGTACCTCGGGCTGGAACGCCGTTGTGCCAGTCGATGTGAATCGCTTCCATGCCGCCGAGGCTGATATGCAGGGTGCGATCCACTGGAGTGCCGGTACGCTGCAGCACGCCGACCACGGTGAAGGGTTTGTCGTCATGCTTGACCAGGCTGATGGCAGCCACACCGTGGGCCAGTACCAGTTTGTCACCGAGCTTGTAGTGCAGGGCCTGGGCAACTTCGGCCCCCAGCACCACTTCGAACGGATCGGTGGCGAACGCCCGGCCCTCGGCCAATTGCAGGTTTTGCTTGCGGCCGTATTGATAATGTTCGAAGTAACTGCCGGTAGTACCCATGACTCGGTAGCCGCGATGCGAGTCACCGAGTGAAATCGGAATGGCCCATTTCACCCGCTTGTCACTGGCGTAGTGTTCGTAACTGTCCCAGCGGATGTTGTTAGTGGCATTGCCGATGCGGAACACCGAATACAGCAACAGGTTCACCGAGCCGGAGCGGGCGCCGACGATCAGGTCGGTGCCGCTGATGGTGCTGGCGAAGCTGGCGCGGGCTTCGGTACGTACCCGCTCAACGGCCAGCAGCAGGCACACCGACAGGGCGATGGCAAAGGCGGTCAGAAAGGCGGTGAAACGACGGTTGGCGAGGCTCGCCAGGGCTAGACGGAGCAGATACATCAGGCCTCCTGAGCGTTGGCAGGCAGGGCCGCGCGGTTGAGTTCGGCCAGTGACAGCTGGCGGTCGAACAACGCGGCCAGGCTCTGGTCATGGCTGACGAACAGCAGGCTGGAACCGGCGTCACGGCATTCGGCGAACAGCAGGCGAATGAACGCTTCACGGGTGTCGGCGTCGAGGGCCGAGGTCGGTTCGTCGGCGATCACCAGCTCCGGCTGGCCGATCAGCGCGCGGGCGGCGGCGACCCGCTGCTGCTGGCCGATCGACAGGCTGTCGGCGCGGCGGGCGAGCAAGGCCGGATCTTTCAGGCCAAGGTGGGCGAGCAGGCTGGCGGCGGCCTGGTCGATGCTGCCGTGGCGTTCGGCAGCGCGTTGCGCGCGGCTGCGCGAGAAACGGCAGGGCAGTTCGACGTTTTCCCTTACCGAAAGGAACGGCAGCAAATTGAACTGCTGGAAAATGTAGCCGGTGTGATCAACGCGGAAGCGATCACGGGCGCCCTGTTTCAGTTTGCTCAGGTCCTGGCCCAGCAGGCGGATGCTGCCGCGGTCGGGTACCTGCACACCGCCGAGCAGGCCGAGCAGGGTGGTTTTGCCGCTGCCACTGGGGCCTTTGAGAAATAGCGATTCGCCGGCTTCCAGGCGCAAGGCGGGAATGTCCAGCAGAGGGGCTTGGCCCGGCCAGGCAAAGCCCAGGTCGGTCAGTTCAATCAGTGCCTGGCTCATGGAGAAGGGGCTTTTAGAGAGGAATTGAGGCGCGGGCGGCAGTGGCTTCAATGCCCTGCTGGCCATTCGGTCCGATCAGTTGTAGCTGAATTCTGTTGGTGGCGGGGAAGGCTTTGAACAGCGGGCTCAGGTCAAGTGTGGTGAGTTGTTCAGGCTTATCGCAGTCGAAGGTGTAGTGGGCGTGAATTTCACTGTGGCCATGTTCATCTTTTGCTGACTCCGGCGTATCAGTGAACAGTGGGCTTTCCAGTTCCTGGGCGCTTTCACTGCAGTTGGCGGCTTTGGCCAGCGCGAACAAGGCAAGGGGATTTTCCAGTTGCGCACGCACGGCGGCGACTTTGGCTTTGTCGCTAGCGCTGGTGGCAGCGTGCTCGAAGCCGACCAGATTCATGGCCGGGCTTTCCAGTTCCAGTTCCAGTACTTTGCCTTCAAGTGCCACATTGAGGCGGGCGACACCGTGCTCATGGGCGGCGAGGCTGCCATGGGCGTGGTCATGA
Organism: Pseudomonas putida; assembly: GCF_028682475.1. Classification (GTDB taxonomy): domain Bacteria; phylum Pseudomonadota; class Gammaproteobacteria; order Pseudomonadales; family Pseudomonadaceae; genus Aquipseudomonas; species Aquipseudomonas putida_AG. The sequence goes on along the minus strand of NZ_JANHLE010000004.1, from coordinate 197,814 downwards.
TCATGCTCGTGGTCCTCATGGGCGTGAGCAACGGCCAGGGGCAGCAAGGCGAACGGCAGGGCAAGGAACAGGCGACGCATGGGCAGGACTCCACGAGGGCACAGGATATGTTTGGTTATGTTATAACAACTTGTTCTGCCGATGCCAGCGTGCTTGGCGACGGATCGTCGGCGTGGGAGCATGGAGCCCGGCATTCAGCAGAGGAAACGAGCGTGCGAATTCGTGGACATATCGGCGACTGGCCGGTGGATTTGACCCTGGAGCTGGACCCTGCGGAATGGGCACATCTGGGCGGACAATTGGCGGCTGTGGCGCCGGTTGCGACGGCTGCTGCAGTGGCATCAACGCCCAGTGCCCGGCCGGATGACGCACTCTGGCAGGCGGCACGTGAGGTATTGCGCAACGCCGGGCAGCTCAATGGGCCGGAGTTGCTGGAACATCTGGAAGGGCTGGCGGGAAGTACGGCGGCGGGTAAGCGTTTGCTGGTGCGCTTGCGCCACAGTGCCGAGGTGAAAGTCGAAAGTGGGGCGGATGCGCCGGTCTATCACTGGGTGGGGTGAGTCTGTGCTGGCCCCATCGCTGGCAAGGCCAGCTCCCACAGGGTTTGCAGATCACCCTGATCCATTGTGGGAGCCGGCCTTGCCGGCGATGGGGCCGGATGCTTAATACAAGGCAGCAAACAGCTTGCGCCGGTAAGTCCCCACCAGCGGATGATCATTGCCCAGCAGGTCGAACACCTGCAGTAGCGTCTTGTGCGGCAAGCCGCCTTCATAGCCGCGATTACGCATGAACAGTTTGAGCATGCCCTCCAGCGCCGCTTCGTACTGCTGGCGCGACAACTGCTGGATGCACAGCTGATAGGCCGCTTCATCGTCCTCGCTGTTCTGCGCGAGACGCGCCTTGAGGTCGGCGACTTCCGGCAGGCTTGCAGCCTGACGCAGGAAGGTCAGTTGGGCTTTGGCACCGGCCAGTGCCGCTTTGTGCTCATCACTCTTGACCGCATCGAGCACGGTCTGCGCTTCACCCAGTTCACCGCGTTCAGCCAGGCAGCGGGCGTACAGGATCAACGCTGCGGCATTGCTGTTGTCTTCGCTCAGCAGCGCCTTCAGCGTGGCTTCTGCTTCGCTGAAGCGACCCTCGGCAAACAATCCCTGAGCCAGTTCCAGCGGATCGGCAGCCGCCGGTGGCGGCATTTGCACATGCGGTTCGAGCAGCGCGCGGATCGCCGACTCAGGCTGGGCCCCGGCAAAACCGTCGACCGGCTGCCCGTCCTTGAACAGCACCACGGTTGGCAGGCTGCGAATGCCGAAGCGGGCGACGATGTCCTGCTCGATATCGCAGTTGACCTTGGCCAGGAGCAATTCGCCCTGATAGCTCTCGGTGATTTGCGCAAGCAGCGGCATCAGCGCCTTGCAGGGGGCGCACCACTCGGCCCAGAAATCCACCAGCACCGGTTTGTGGTGGGAGTTGGCGATGACCAGTTGGTCGAAATCGGCAGCGCTGGTATCGAAAACATAGGGTGTGTCTTGGCTCATCGCGACTCTCGAAAATCCGTGAATGGCATCACTATAAAGGCTGGCGGCTGGCGTGGTACAGGCTGACCCGGCGGAATTCGTGGGGCTCGGCCAGGTCCGGCAGGGTCAGGGCCTCCAGCACGCCCAATGGCTGGTACAGCGGATGACTGAAGTCACGCACCCGCGAGTCGGCCACCAGGGCTTGCTGGCCGCGGCTGAGGAATTCATCGAGCAGTGGCAGGTTGGCCCGGTCATAGAGCACATCGGCTACCAGAATCAGGTCGAAGCGGTCGGCTTCCTGGAAAAAGTCCTCGGAATAACGCAGTTCCACGCCATTGAGCGCGGCATTCGCCTGGCAGGCCTGCAGGGCCAGTGGATCAAGGTCGCACGCCACGACCTCAAGGGCGCCCGCGCGAGCGGCAGCGATTCCGGCGATCCCGGAGCCGGCGCCAAAGTCCAGGACACGCTTGCCTTCTACCCAGTGGCGGTGCTGGTCCAGGTAACGGGCCATGGCCAGGCCGCTGGCCCAGCAGAAGCTCCAGTACGGCGGCTCGTGGAGGATGCGCCGGGTTTCTTCCGGGCTGAATTCGCGGTCCATGTTGTCGGCGTCGATCAGCCACAGCTTGAGCGCACACTCGGGCAGCTCGCTGACCACCAGCCGGGCATCGCCGAGCAGTTCGCCCAAAGCCTGTTGCAACTGAACCGGTGCCATCATGGCGCTTTTTCGAAGCGCAGTGGGCCGGTGACCTGGGTTTGTGCCTGGAAAATCCGGACCGGCGGCAGGTGCAGGATCAATTGCCCGGACTTGCTCGCGCGGCCGCGCAATTCGACCCGCGCACCGGCAGGGAATGCTTCGGGGTTGAAGCGCAGTTGATAGGGCATGTCCAGACCGTTGCTGTTGAGCGTGCTGCTGGCCAGCAGGTCCTGCGGGCGGCCGCGGTCATCGATGACCAGCAGCGCCAGCTCGATCTCGGCGCCGGCTGGCACATTGAGCAAGGTGCCGCTCAACTCACGTTGATAGGCCGGCAACGGGCCGAGAGGTTTCGCGGTTTTACTTGCTACCGGGGCTTTGGGCTCCAGTGCTTGCTGGGGTTGATCGCTGCTGCAGGCTGCCAGCAAGGCGGCAAAACTGAGCACAACGAGCGCTCGAAATGGCATGGGGAATTCCTTCGCGGCATATTTCCTGAGTGGATGGTAACCCCTTTGGCTTGTCTTGCCAGTGGGATGCGCTACCATGGCCCTCCCTTTTTTTGTTGCCTGCCACCATGCACTGTCCCTTCTGCGGTGCCAACGACACCAAGGTCATCGACTCGCGACTGGTTGCCGAGGGCGAGCAAGTGCGCCGCCGGCGCGAATGCGTTGCCTGCGGTGAGCGTTTCACCACCTTCGAAACCGCCGAGCTGGTTTTGCCGCGCCTGATCAAGCAGGACGGCAGCCGCCAACCCTTCGACGAAGAAAAACTACGCGCCGGAATGCAGCGCGCCCTGGAAAAACGCCCGGTCAGCGTCGAGCGCCTGGAAGCGGCGCTGGCGCACATCAAGCACAAGCTGCGGGCAACCGGCGAACGCGAGGTCAAATCGCTGGTGGTCGGTGAGCTGGTGATGAACGAGCTGCAGAAGCTCGATGAAGTCGCCTACATCCGCTTCGCGTCGGTGTACCGGCGCTTCCAGGACCTCAACGAGTTTCGCGAAGAAATCGACCGCCTGGCCCGTGAGCCGGTTAAAGAGTGAGCATGTCCAACGAACGCGCGGTACTCGACGCCCATTACATGGCCCGGGCCCTGGAACTGGCCCGCAAGGGCCTGTATTCGACCCACCCGAATCCGCGCGTCGGTTGTGTGATTGTTCGCGACGGCCAGATTGTCGGCGAAGGCTGGCATGTGCGTGCCGGTGAGCCGCACGCCGAAGTGCACGCGCTGCGCCAGGCCGGTGAACTGGCTCGCGGCGCCTGCGCCTATGTCACCCTTGAACCGTGCAGCCATCACGGGCGCACGCCGCCGTGTGCCGAGGCGCTGGTCAAGGCGGGTGTCGCGCGGGTAGTCGCGGCCATGCAGGACCCCAATCCGCAAGTCGCAGGTCAAGGCCTCAAACGTCTGGCCGAAGTCGGCATCGAGGTCGCCAGCGGCGTGCTCGAAGCCGAGGCGCGCGCGCTCAACCCGGGCTTCCTCAAACGCATGGAATGCGGCCTGCCCTTCGTACGGGCCAAGCTGGCGATGAGCCTGGACGGCCGTACGGCCATGGCCAATGGTGAAAGCCAGTGGATCACCGGCCCGGCCGCCCGTTCTGCGGTGCAGCGCCTGCGTGCGCGCTCCAGCGTGGTGCTGACCAGCGCCGAAAGCGTCCTCGCCGACAAGGCGCGGATGACGGTGCGTGCAGACGAGCTGGGCCTCGATGCGCAAACCACAGCCCTGGCTATGGCTCGCCCACCTTTGCGGGTGCTGGTCGATGGCCGCCTGCGGCTGCCGCTGGATGCGCCGTTCTTCCAGGCCGGTCCGGCGCTGGTGGTCACTGCCGCCAGTGCCGACCGGCGTTACGCCGAAGCCGGCCACGACCTGCTGAGCCTGCCGGGCGAGGGCGGTCGGGTCGACCTGTCTGCGCTGATGCGTGAACTGGCACAGCGGGGAGCCAGCGAAGTGCTGCTCGAGGCCGGTGCCGGTCTTGTCGGTGCTTTTGCCCGGCTTGGCCTGATCGATGAATACCAGATCTTTTTCGCCGCCAAGTTCCTCGGCTCCAGTGCCCGTCCGTTGCTGGATTGGCCGCTGAATCACATGAGCGAGGCGCAGCAACTGAAAATCACTGAAATGCGTGCGGTAGGCGATGACTGGCGAGTCACTGCCATCCCTGTGCCGGCGCCCGGCGTATAATTCCAGGCTAGCCACGCGCAGCCCTGTTCTCGAGGAGGACTCATGTTTACTGGCATCATCGAATCCATCGGCAGTATCCGCTCGCTGACCCCTAAAGGCGGCGACGTGCGGGTGTATGTCGAAACCGGCAAGCTCGACCTGGGCGACGTCAAACTCGGCGACAGCATCGCCGTCAACGGTGTGTGCCTGACCGCGGTCGAGCTGCCTGGCGATGGCTTCTGGGCCGATGTCAGCCGTGAAACTCTCGACTGCACCGCCTTCAACGAGCTGAAAAGCGGCAGCCGGGTCAACCTGGAAAAGGCCCTGACCCCGACCACCCGCCTGGGCGGCCATCTGGTCAGCGGTCACGTCGACGGTGTCGGCGAAGTGGTGTCGCGCAGCGATAACGCCCGCGCCATCCAGTTCCGCATCCGTGCACCCAAGGAACTGGCCAAGTACATTGCTCACAAGGGCTCGATCACCGTCGATGGCACCAGCCTGACAGTCAACGTCGTCGATGGCGCCGAGTTCGAACTGACCATTGTCCCGCATACCCTGGCCGAAACCATCATGGCCGACTACCGTCCTGGTCGTCGGGTCAACCTTGAGGTCGACCTGCTGGCCCGTTACCTGGAGCGTCTGCTGCTGGGTGACAAAGCCGCCGAGGCGAACGCCGGCAGCGGCATTACCGAAAGTTTCCTGGCCGCCAACGGCTACCTGAAATCCTGATTTGAAAGGGGGTGCCGCGTGGCGCTCAACAGCATCGAAGAACTTGTTGAAGACATCCGCCAGGGCAAAATGGTCATCCTCATGGATGACGAAGACCGCGAGAACGAAGGCGACCTGATCATGGCCGCTGAGTGCTGCAAGGCCGAACACATCAACTTCATGGCCAAGCACGCCCGTGGCCTGATCTGCATGCCAATGTCGCGCGAGCGCTGCGAAACGCTCAAGCTGCCGCTGATGGCGCCGCGCAACGGCTCGGGCTTCGGTACCAAGTTCACTGTGTCGATCGAAGCCGCCGAAGGCGTGACCACCGGTATCTCCGCCGCTGACCGCGCGCGCACCGTGCAAGCGGCCGCCGCCCGTGATGCCAAGGCTGAAGACATCGTCAGCCCCGGCCACATCTTCCCGCTGATGGCCCAGCCTGGCGGTACCCTGGCGCGTGCCGGCCACACGGAAGCTGCCTGCGACCTGGCGCGTATGGCCGGGTTCGAGCCGAGCGGGGTGATCTGCGAGGTGATGAACGACGACGGCACCATGTCGCGTCGTCCGGAACTGGAAGTGTTTGCCGCCGAGCATGGCATCAAGATCGGCACCATCGCCGACCTGATCCACTACCGGATGATCCACGAACGTACCATTCAGCGGATTTCCGAGCAGCCGCTGGACAGTGAACTGGGCAGTTTCAACCTGGTCACCTACCGCGATTCGGTCGAAGGCGACGTGCACATGGCCCTGACCCTGGGCAACATCTGCGCGGAAGAACCGACCCTGGTACGGGTGCACAACATGGACCCGCTGCGCGACCTGCTGATGGTCAAACAGCCAGGCCGCTGGAGCCTGCGCGCCGCCATGAGCGCGGTTGCCGAGGCCGGCAGCGGTGTCGTGCTGCTGCTCGGTCACCCGCTGGAAGGTGACGTGCTGCTGGCGCATATCCGCGAAAGCGCCGACGCCGCACCGGCGAAAACCCCGACCACTTACAGCACTGTCGGTGCCGGTTCGCAGATCCTGCGCGACCTGGGCGTACGCAAAATGCGCCTGATGAGTTCGCCAATGAAGTTCAATGCGATATCCGGATTCGATCTGGAAGTTGTAGAATACGTGCCCTCCGAATAAAGCAGGCACTTTGTCGTGCTGCCATTCGTGTCCCAAACCCTCACAGGCCGCCCTTTGCGGCCTGGCTCTTTAAGATGAGAACTGCGCAATGACCCTGAAGACCATCGAAGGTACCTTCATTGCCCCCAAAGGTCGCTATGCTTTGGTGGTTGGCCGCTTTAACAGCTTCGTCGTAGAAAGCCTGGTAAGCGGTGCTGTTGATGCCCTGGTTCGCCATGGCGTGAGCGAAAGCGACATCACCATCATCCGTGCCCCGGGTGCCTTTGAAATCCCGCTGGTAGCACAGAAAGTCGCCCAGCAAAGCGAATACGCCGCCATCATCGCCCTGGGCGCAGTGATCCGTGGCGGTACCCCGCACTTCGAATACGTAGCGGGCGAATGCACCAAGGGCCTGGCCCAGGTGTCCATGGAGTTCGGCGTACCGGTCGCCTTCGGTGTCCTGACGGTCGATTCTATCGAACAGGCCATTGAGCGTTCCGGCACCAAAGCCGGCAACAAGGGTGCCGAAGCTGCCCTGTCCGCTCTGGAAATGGTCAGCCTGCTGGCGCAGTTGGAGGCCAAGTGATTAGCGACGAGCACGATCGTTTCAACCCGCGCGATCCAAAACCTGCGGATGCTGGCAAGCCATCGAAGAGCGCCAAGCGTCGCGAAGCCCGTCAGCTCGCGACCCAGGCCCTGTATCAATGGCACATGGCTCGGCAGTCGCTGAACGAGATCGAAGCGCAGTTCCGGGTCGATAACGATTTCACCGATGTCGACGGTGCCTACTTCCGCGAAATCCTCCACGGGGTTCCGGCGAAGAAAGTCGAGATCGACGAAGCACTGAAGCCGTGCCTGGACCTGGCCCTCGAAGAGCTCGATCCGGTCGAACTGGCGGTGCTGCGCTTGTCCACCTGGGAGTTCATGATGCGTGCTGATGTACCGTACCGCGTGGTGATCAACGAAGGTGTCGAGCTGGCCAAGGTCTTCGGTGCCACCGACGGTCACAAGTTCGTCAACGGTGTGCTCGACAAACTGGCTCCACGGCTGCGTGAAGCCGAAGTAAAGGCGTTCAAGCGCTGATTGCGGCGCTGATTGCCAATGGGTGAGTTCGAGCTGATTCGTCATTACTTCGCCGCTGCGCCCTGCGCGCAAGGCGGCGAAGCGGTGGCGCTGGGCATTGGCGACGATTGTGCCTTGCTCAGCCCGCCGCCTGGCGAACAACTGGCGATCTCCACCGACACGCTGGTGGCCGGGGTGCATTTCCCGGCTGTCTGCGACCCTTTTCTGCTCGGTCAGCGTTCGCTGGCTGTTGCCGCCAGTGATCTGGCTGCCATGGGCGCCACGCCCATCGGCTTTACCCTTGCCCTGACCCTGCCTGAAGTGCGTGCCGACTGGCTGCAGGCCTATGCCCGTGGTCTGAACCAGATGGCCCAGGCCTGCGGACTCAGTCTGATCGGTGGCGACACCACCCGTGGCCCATTGAGCCTGACCATGACTGTGTTCGGCCGCGTGCCGGCGGGCCAGGCCTTGACCCGCAGTGGCGCGCGCGCCGGTGACCTGCTGTGTGTCGGCGGCGAGCTGGGCAATGCCGCCGGCGCTTTGCCGTTGGTGCTCGGCCAGCGCCAGGCCGAGCCTGGTGTGGCCGAACCGCTACTCGGCCATTACTGGTCGCCGCAGCCGCAATTTGCCTTGGGGCAGGCGCTGCGCGGCAAGGCGACAGCCGCGCTGGATATCTCCGATGGCCTGCTGGCCGACTGCGGACATATCGCCAAAGCTTCGCAGGTATCGCTGCAGGTCGAGCTGGATCGGCTGCCGTTGTCTGCTGCGCTGCAAGCGTTCTTCGGGCATGCAGGTGCGCAGCACGCTGCACTGGCCGGCGGCGACGACTATGTACTGGCGTTCACCTTGCCTGAAACCGAACTTGTGCCCCTGCTGGCGGCCGGCTGGCCGATCCATGTGGTGGGGCATGCAGGCACTGGCGCGGGCGTCAGCCTGGTGGACGGCCAGGGACAGGACATCACCCCGACCACCCGGGGCTATCAACATTTTAGGGAGCAACCGTGACCGATCACCCCAATCAGGTGCCTGCGGAGAACGTTCCGCCGTCGGTCTGGCGCAATCCGTGGCACTTTCTGGCCTTCGGCTTCGGCTCCGGGACCTTGCCCAAGGCGCCGGGCACCTGGGGCTCGCTGGTGGCGTTGCCGTTTATCCCGTTGTGGCAGATGCTGCCCGACTGGGGCTACTGGCTGATGCTCGGCCTGACCATGCTGTTCGGCTTCTGGCTGTGCGGCAAGGTCGCCGATGACTTGCGTGTTCATGACCATGAAGGCATTGTCTGGGACGAGATGGTCGGCATGTGGATCACCCTGTGGTTGGTCCCCGAAGGCTGGCAATGGCTGCTGGCGGGCTTTTTGATGTTCCGCTTTTTTGACATCCTCAAGCCCTGGCCGATTCGCTGGGTCGACCGCCATGTGCACGGCGGTGTCGGTATCATGCTTGACGATGTGCTGGCAGGCGTCTTTGCTTGGCTGGGTATGCAGGTGCTTGTATGGAGTGTCACTTAAGGGAGTGGTGCAATGCGTGGATGGCGAGTGGTCCTGTTGACTCTGGCGCTGGTCGCCAGCCGTGTTCACGCCAGCGAGACAATTGAGGTACCCAATCAGGTTCGGCTGGCCAGCGAGCGTTGGGAGGATTACACCAACGCCGACGGTAGCGGCATCGCCTGGGACCTTATGCGCAAGGTATTCGAGCCGGCCGGGGTCAAAGTGGTGATATCCAGCGTGCCGTACAGCCGTGCCATCGGCCTGGTCAAACGCGGTGAAGCCGATGCCTGGGTCGGCTCCTATCACGAAGAAAGCACTGACAATCTCTACCCGCGGTGGAATTTCGATACCGACCATATCTACGCCCTGAGTCTTACCAGCAAGCCCGTACCGACCCCGGAGAACCTGGGGCAGTTCAAGCTTTCCTGGGTGCGTGGCTACGACTATCAGGACTACCTGCCCAATGTCGGCGAATACCGCGAGGTGCAGCGTCGCGAGGGAATCTTGCCGATGCTCGAACGCGGGCGTGTGGATTTCTACATCGATGCGCAGACTGAAGTCGACTACGTTCTGGACCAGGCTGCAGTCGGTGAACGCCGCAGGTTTCGCAGCACGCATATTGCCGAGCTGCCGCTGTACCTGGCCTTCGGCAAGACCGACAAGGGCCGCGCGCTCATGGCGCTGTTTGACCAGCGCATGGAAAAACTGGTCGCCAGTGGCGAATTGCGCGAGATCTTCAGTCACTGGCAGCAACCCTATCCGTTCGACGAAAGGGCACGCCTGGAGTAGGTCGAATCGTATCTCTCGATGGATTTGAGCGAAGATTCGACCTGAGCAGCCCGTGCACATGCTGGTACAATCGGCTCACTTTATTCTTCAAGCTTTCAAATCAGGAGCACAAAGTGCCCGTCGTCTTTGTTGCCGCTTCCAAGCTGCCTACCCCGTTTGCGACTTTCACCATGCATGGTTTTCTCGATGAAGCCACCGGCCGCGAGCACGTTGTGCTCAGCCTGGGTGATATCGCCGATGGGCAACCGGTGCTCGGGCGCCTGCATTCCGAATGCCTGACCGGCGATGCCTTGTTCAGCCAGCGTTGCGACTGCGGTTCGCAGCTTGAGGCGGCCCTGCAGGCCATCGCCCGCGAAGGCCGTGGCGTGCTGCTGTACCTGCGTCAGGAAGGCCGTGGCATTGGCCTGTTGAACAAGATCCGCGCCTACGAGCTGCAAGACGGTGGTGCCGACACGGTCGAGGCCAACGAGCGCCTGGGCTTTGCCGCCGACCAGCGTGACTACGGCATGTGCCAGCCGATGCTTGAGCACCTGGGGGTCAAGTCGCTGCGCCTGATGACCAACAACCCGCGCAAGGTCAAGGCACTGACCGGCATGGGCATCCCGGTCGCCGAGCGTGTGCCGCTGCACACCGGTCATAATCCGCACAATAAACATTACCTGGCCACCAAGGCCGGCAAGCTCGGCCACATGATGGGCAACGAGCACCAGGGCGAGGCCGGTCGGGCGTGACCCGCGCTCAGGTTCGCCGCCGCCTCGAACTCGCCTGGTGGCAGTACCTGGCGCTGGCATTGGCGCCGTTGCTGGTGTTTGCCTGGGCCTTTGGTGACCTGCAGGCGCTGATTGCGGTCCTGGCGATGCCGGTGTTCATCGCCGGTGTGGCCTCGATGTTTCTCAGCCTGCCGCGCTTTGGTGCCTATAAGCGGGCATTGATCGCGACCCAGAAAGCCCTCAACAGTGACGCCGAACCTGCCGCCTGGAGCGAATTGGCGCGGGTGCGGCGCCTGGGCATGCTGTTCGCCTGCCTGCCGGCCTGGATATCCGCCTTGTCGGTGTTTGTCGGCCTGGAAACGGTGCCGCAGATCCTCCTGGCGATCTCCAGCCTGGTCCTGCTCTACCTCTACCGTATCCCGCGTCAGCTCGGCTGATGCGCGGCGTTCTGCTGCTGGTGTTGCTGACACTGGCCGCGCCACTGGCGGCCGCCTCACGGGTGGTCAGCCTGGCCCCCTCGCTGTCGGAAATCGTTGTCGAGCTGCACGCCACGGATCTGCTGGTGGGCATGCTCGACGGTGGTGAGCGTCCACCGGCCCTGGCCCAGGTACCGTCGGTCGGACGCTACGGCCAGATCGACATGGAGCGGCTGCTTAGCCTCAAGCCTGATCTGTTGCTGCTCTGGCCGGGCAGCGTGCCGGCGGCCCAACGCGATCAGCTCAAGCGTCTGGGCATCGCCACCTACACCGCCGAACCCCATGGCATCGATGAGTTGATCGAACAGATTGAGGCCATCGGCGTGCAAATTGGGCGCGCGGAGCAAGGGCGGGCGCGTGCGCAGCAGCTGCGTGAGCAATTGCAGACGCTACGTGCGCAGTATCATCGCCAACAGCCGCTGCGGGTTTTCTACCAGGTGTGGGATAAACCGTTGTACACCGTCGGTGGCGGGCAGATCGTCAGCGATGCCCTGGCGGTGTGCGGTGCGCGCAATGTGTTCGCCGAGCTCAAGGTGCCTGCGCCGCAAGTCAGCCTGGAGTCGGTGCTGTTGCGCGATCCCCAGGTGATCCTCGCCAGCGAGCAGGCCCAGCTTGACGCCTGGAAGGCCTGGCCGCAGGTCGATGCCGTGCGCAACGGGCGATTGCTGCGGGTGCCGGACAAGGGCCTGGAGCGGCCCAGCGGGCAGATGATCGAAGCGACAGCGCAGCTGTGTCGGGCGCTTGAGGTTAAAGCGCCGGTGTCCAGGTGATGCCGAGCAGCCAGGTGCGGCCTTCTTCGCGGTAGCCGTACTGGGTGCCTTCGTACGTATACAGGGCGCGGGAGTAAGACTTGTCCAGCAGGTTGTCGATCTTCAGGTCCAGCTTGATTTCAGGGTTCAATGTCCAGCTGCTGCGCAGGCCGAGAAGGCCATAGCCGCCAAGGCTATTGCTGTTGGCTTCATCGTCGTAGCTACTGCTCACCGCCTGCCAGCTGGCGCCCAGCCCCAGTCGATCGAACTGCCGGTCAAGGTCCAGGCTCAGGGTACGGCGAGCCCGGCGGGCCAGGGTATGACCGCTGTCGCGATCGCGAGGGTCAATCAATGCCAGGCCGAGGTTGCTCTGCCAGCCGAACCATTGTTGGTGCAGGGCCGCTTCAAAGCCGTTGATTCGGGCTGAGGCCACGTTGCGAGGGATCGAACCTTCACCAAAGATGATCGCGTCGCGCAAGTCGGTACGGTAAATCGAGGTTTCCAGGCGGCTCTCTTCACTGAGCTGGCTGCGCCACTGCAGTTCGTAGCTTTTTGAACGCTCGGGCTTGAGGTCCGGGTTGCTGTACTGCGGGTAATACAGGTCGTTGAACGTCGGGGCGCGGAAACCTTCGCTGTAGGACAGCAGCAGGTCGTTATCCGGGTTGACGGGCAGGGTCAGGCTGCCGCTCCAGGTATTCTGCCCACCGAATTGCTGGTTCTGGTCGCGCCGCAAGCCCAGCTCGGTGGAAAACCACTCGCCCTTGAAGCGGTGCTGGATAAAGGCTGCGCGGTTCCAGCGGCTATCCTCGTCGAACTGGGTGCTGCCGTGAACGCGGTCCTGGTACCAGTCGGCGCCGATCATCAGGCTGTTCTGCTCATCGAACGTCAGGTCGTTCTGCCAGCTGGCTGAATCGCGATAGGTGTTGAACTCGCTGCTGTCGCTGCTGAGTTTGTCGCGTTTTTTGTCGCGGTTTTCGCTGTGGCCGACTTCGAGACGCGAATACCACTGTTCGTTGAGTTGGGCGCCCAGGTAGCTGCCCAGGCTACTGACGGTGAAATCGGTGTAGGGTGCTTGGCCGAAACTCTGGAAGGTGTCCATGTCGAAGCGACCGTACGGGTTGTCGTATTCGCTGCGGCCACGGCTGTCGAGCAGGTTGAGGCCGGCCTCGATGTTGTCATTGAAGTTGTGGCTCAGGCTCAGGTTGAACGACTTGTTGCGGTAGGCGTCATGGTCGCCATCGCTTGGGTAGGACGTGTGGCTCCAGTCGATGCCGGCGCTTTCATCGAGGCTGGCGCCGAGATTGAAGCGGGTGTTCTGGTCGCCGCCAGAAAGCCCGAGGCTGCGTTGCCAGGTCTGATTGCTGCCGGCGGCCAGGCGCAGGCGTGGCTGCAGGCCCTGTTGGGCACTGCGACGGGTGAAAATCTGGATGACGCCACCGATAGCGTCGCTGCCATAGACCGCCGAACGTGAACCGCGCAGTACTTCGACCCGCTCGATCTGGTCGATATTCAAAAACTGCAGGCCGCTGTCACCGGAGGTGGCGTTGGCAATGCGCACGCCGTCGACCAGTACCAGGCTTTGTGCGGTCTTGCTGCCGCGGATGTAGATGCCGGGCACGCTGCCCCGTCCGCCGGTAGGCGCGACCTGTACGCCCGGTACGCGGGTCAGCAGGTCGGTGACGCTGGAGGGCTGCAGGCGATCGATGTCGTCGCGGGTGAACACCGTGTTGGCGGCACTGGATTGCGTGCGGTCCTCGACCTGGCGATTGGCGCTGATCAGGGTGTCGGGCAGCTTCAGGGCGTTGTCGCGGTCGATGGGGTCGGCGAGGAGGGTGGTGGGCAGGCAGAGCAACAGCGGGGTAAGGCGATAGCGCTTCATGGTTGTTCCATTGCTATCGCGGGGCAAGCCCGCTCCCACTGTGGGAGCGGGCTTGCCCCGCGATTAGGCCCTAAAGGCCGAGCAGTTGCAGGCGCTGACGCACCGAAGCCTCGATCCCGGCAACATCCAGCCCGCACTCGGCCAGCATCTGCGCAGGCTTGGCGTGCTCGACGTAGACATCCGGCAAGCCCAGATGCAGCACCGGCTTGAGTATGGCTTCACGGGCGAGGAACTCGCTGACCGCAGCGCCCGCGCCACCCATGATGGCGTTTTCTTCGATGGTCACCAGCAGCTCATGGCTGGCGGCCATTTCGCGTACCAGCGCTTCATCCAGCGGTTTGACGAAGCGCATGTCGACGACGGTTGCATCGAGGCTTTCGGCAACTTTCAGAGCTTCTGTCAGCTGTACGCCAAACACCAGCAGGGCGACCTTGCTGCCCTGACGGCGAACCACGCCCTTGCCGATTTCCAGCGGCTCGAGGTTGTTTTCGATGGTCGCGTTCGGGCCACTGCCACGCGGATAGCGCACTGCCGCCGGGCCGTTGTACAGGTGGCCGGTGCTGAGCATCTTGCGCAGCTCGTTCTCGTCGCTCGGGGTCATCACCAGCATGCCGGGGATGCAGCGCAGGAACGACAGGTCGTAGCTGCCCGCGTGAGTCGGGCCGTCTTCGCCGACCAGGCCGGCGCGATCGATGGCGAACAGCACGTCGAGGTTCTGCACGGCAACGTCATGGATCAGTTGATCGTAGGCGCGCTGCAGGAACGTCGAGTAGATCGCCACCACCGGCTTGGCGCCTTCGCAGGCCATGCCGGCCGCCAGCGTTACCGCGTGCTGTTCGGCAATCGCCACGTCGAAGTAGCGCTGCGGATAGCGTTCGCTGAACGCCACCAGGTCAGAGCCTTCCTTCATCGCCGGGGTGATGCCGACCAGACGTTCGTCAGCCGCGGCCATGTCGCACAGCCACTGACCGAACACTGCCGAGTACTTCGGACCGCCAGCCTTTTTCGGCGCGGCAGCCGGGGCATCGACGGGCTCGAGTTTGGTGATGGCGTGGTAGCCGATCGGGTCGACTTCTGCCGGGGCGAAGCCTTTGCCCTTTTTCGTCACCACATGCAGGAACTGCGGGCCCTTGAGGTCGCGCATGTTGCGCAGGGTGGTGATCAGGGTCGGCAGGTCGTGACCGTCGATGGGCCCGATGTAGTTCCAGCCCAGCTCTTCGAACAGGGTGCCGGGCACCAGCATGCCCTTGGCGTACTCTTCGGTGCGGCGGGCGATTTCCCAGGCACCAGGCAGGCGCGAGAGGACCTTTTTGCTGCCTTCGCGCATGCTCGAATAGGTGCGGCTGGAAAGAATCTTGGCCAGGTAGTTGGACAGGCCGCCGACATTGCGCGAGATCGACATGTCGTTGTCGTTGAGGATCACCAGCATGTCGGCATCGACTTCCTGGGCGTGGTTCAACGCCTCGAAGGCCATGCCGGCCGTCAGCGCGCCGTCACCGATCACGGCGATGGACTTGCGCGGATCGTTCTGCAGGCGGGCGGCGATGGCCATGCCCAGCGCGGCACTGATCGAGGTGCTGGAGTGACCGACGCCAAAAGTGTCGTACTCGCTCTCGGCGCGACGCGGGAAAGCGGCCAGGCCGTCCTTCTGGCGCAGGGTGTGCATGCGCTGGCGGCGACCGGTGAGGATCTTGTGCGGATAGGCCTGGTGACCCACGTCCCACACCAGCCGGTCGTCCGGGGTGTCGAAGACGTAGTGCAGGGCAATCGTCAGCTCGATGACGCCCAGGCCGGCACCGAAATGCCCGCCGGTCTGACCAACGGTATAGAGCAGTTCCTGGCGCAGTTCGTCAGCCAGGTTCTCCAGGTCGGCTTCAGCCAGCCGGCGCAGGCCGGCGGGCGTATCGGCACGGTCGAGCAGCGGCGTGACCGGGCGTTCGCGGGGGATCTCTTGAAACGTCGTGGGCATCAGGCGAATCGTTATAGATATGAAGTGGCGGCAGTTTACCTTATTGCGGTGTTTACTGCCCATTGAGTGGGGGGGCATTGGCCCCTATCGCCGGCAAGGCCGGCTCCCACAGTAATAGTGCAAGGCCTGGCTCATGTGGGAGCCGGCTTTGCCGGCGATGAGGCCGGAACAGGCGACTTAGTTGCGTCGCTCGACAATGTAGCGCGCCAGCTCGCGCAACGGCTCGGCCGCTGCGTCGAAAGGCCGCAGGGCCTCCAGGGCCTGATCGCGCAATTCCAGGGCATAAGCCTTGGCGGCTTCCAGGCCGAGCAGGGCCGGGTAGGTCGGTTTATCGCGGGCGATGTCGGCGCCCTGGCGTTTGCCCAGGGTTTCGGTGTCGCTTTCTACGTCGAGAATGTCGTCCTGCACCTGGAACGCCAGGCCGATGGCCCGAGCGTAGGTCTGCAGGGCATCGAGCTGCACCTGGTCGGCGCGCGCACTGGCCAGGGCGCCGAGGCGCACGCTGGCTTCGATCAGGGCGCCGGTCTTGTGCCGGTGCATGAACTCCAGCGCGGTCTGGTCAAGCTTGAGGCCCACCGAACCGAGGTCGATGGCCTGACCGCCGACCATGCCCGCCGGACCTGCGGCCAGCGCCAGGGTCTGGACCATGGCCAGGCGAATACCGTCAGCCTGCGGGCTCAGTTGCGGATCGAGCAGGGCGTTGAAAGCCAGACTCTGCAAGCCGTCGCCGGCAAGGATCGCGCAGGCTTCGTCAAAGGCTTTATGGGTGGTCGGCTGACCACGGCGCAGGTCGTCATCGTCCATGGCCGGCAGGTCGTCGTGCACCAGCGAGTAGGCATGGATCAGCTCGACCGCGCAGGCGGCGCCATTGGCTTGCTCGGGGGCGGCACCGAGGGCTTCGCAGGCGGCATAGGCGAGCAACGGACGCACGCGCTTGCCGCCGTTCATCACGCTGTAGCGCATGGCGGCGTAGAGGCGGGTGAGCTCTGCCGAAGGGGCGACGAACAACTGCTCGAGGGCCGCATCGACCCGGGCCTGACAGCTGGCCTGATAGTGGGCAATCATTCTGCCTGTTCCGCGTCGAAAGGTTCGGCCTTCAGTTCGCCATCGCGCTCCAGCAACACCTGGACCTTCTGCTCGGCCTGGACCAGCGCGGCCTGGCAGTCGCGGGTCAGGCTGATGCCTTGTTCGAAGGCGGTCAGCGAGTCTTCCAGCGACAGCTCACCGTTCTCCAGGCGTTCGACCAGGGCTTGCAGGTCGGCGAGGGATTGCTCGAAATCGATGGAGGCTTTTTTTCGGGCCATGGCGGCTGTCTCGGTGGCGGTATAAACGGCGCGACACTAGCAGAGCGGGGCGGGGGGAGCAAATCGGTAGGGCGGATCTTTCGTCGCATTCTGTTGCATAAACACCGACGGCCAGCGCTTGATTTTCCTGCAAGGCTTTCATTGTGGCTGCTTGCGGCTCTCTGCCATAATCGCGGCCGCTTTATCTCGCGGGTTCGCGCAGGTGCGGCTTCTTTTATCTGACGTCACGTAATGGACTACGTTGTGAGCTTCCTTTCGATCGAGTTCGGCCTCAGTTTCATCCTGTTTTTCGTCATTTACTGGAGCTTGTGCTGGAGCGTTCGCCTTCAGAACGTGCTGCTGTTGGCGGCCAGTTATGCCCTGGTGGCCAGTTTCAGCCTCAACTCCCTGTATGTCCTGCTCGGCTACAGCGCCCTGGTGTACCTGCTCGGGCGGCTCGGTGAACGCTATCCGGGGCGGCGTTTCAGTTACCTGCTGGTGTTGCTGCTGGTCGTGGGCTGCTTCTACCTGTTCAAGTATCAGGAATTCTTTGTCGCGGGCGTGCAGGGCGCACTGGCCAGTGCCGGTATCGCTGTGTCGCTGCCGGTGCTGGAAGTGCTGCTGCCGATTGGTCTGTCGTTCTACACCTTTCATTCGGTCAGCTACCTGGTGTCGATCAATCGGCGCGAGATGCCATCCGCCAGTCCGATGGACCTGGCCCTGTACCTGGCATTCTTCCCCAGTCTGGTCGCCGGCCCGGTCAACCGCGCCGCGCATATGTTGCCGCAAATCCGGCCGCCGTCCATTCGCCAGGTGCTGGAGCCTCAACGAGCCCTGGGCCTGATCGCCCAGGCGGTGGTCAAGCTGTTCTTCTGCAGCGCCTGGCTGGCCAGCGAATGGGTCGATCCGGTGTTCGCAACGCCGGGCAGTTACTCGCCGGAACAGATCCTGCTGAGCGTCTATGGCTACAGCTTTCTGATCTATTTCAACTTCAGCGGCTACACCAATCTGGTGACCGGCATCGCCCTGTTGCTGGGCTTCCGCTTGCCCGACAACTTCAACGCGCCTTATGCGGCGCACAACCTCAAGGAGTTCTGGGCGCGTTGGCACATCAGTCTGTCGCTGTTCATCCGTGACTACGTGTACATCCCGCTGGGCGGCAACCGCCGCGGGGTATGGCGCGGCAACCTGAACATGCTGCTGGCCATGCTGATTTCCGGTTTGTGGCATGGCGCGAGCCTCAACTTCATTATCTGGGGGGCACTGCACGGTATCGGCCTGGCTTTGTACAAGGCTTCGACCTATATCCTTCCGCAACCCATGCGCTGGCCCGGGGCGGGGTTGGCGGCGCGTCTGCTGACCTTTCACTATGTGGCCTTTGCCTGGATCTTTTTCCGCTGCGCAAGTTTCGAAGAAGCCATCGACATGCTCGCCGGCATTGGCGGCTTGAGCCTTGACGGGCTGTTCTCGGCGACCGGCCTGCTGGTGCTTGCGAGTGTGCTGTACGTCGCGGTCTATCCACAGCTGCTTGCCCTGCTTCGTCAGTTGTTTACCGCCACAACCCGCTTGCCCTGGCAGTTCTATCCGATTCCACTCGGGGTGTTCGTGTCGTTGGTGATCTTTGCTTCGCAGTCGGGCGTGCCGGGGTTCATCTATGCCAGCTTCTAATTCCGCTCAACTGCTGCGCGTGCAACTGGATGCGGCGAAAGCCTTCTACGCGATTGTCCTGGCCACTGTGCTGCTGTTCTGGCTGAACCAGGAGTCGATCAGCCTCTACTGCCAGCAGAAATACCATCAGAGCTGCGAGCTGCCGGTGCTTGGGCAAAGCCCGGCCTGGCGTCTGGGCGGCAACCTGACCCAGGCGCTGGGTGCGGCCCGTGACAGCTTTGTCGACAGCCTGGTGCAGAGCCGCACAGCGATAGCAAAGGTTGAAACCGTCGAGCTGCCGGCGCCCATTCCCGTGGTTCCGGTGAATCTGGTGGCAGCCCATGCTGCGCCACAGGCAGTGGCGAGCAATCCGCTGGCGGTCAAGGAGGCTGTCCCAGCGACAGTCGTGGAAGCGGTCAAGCCAGCCGCAGCCATTGCCCCAACGCCGTCGTCAGCCACCCTGGTCTCGCTGGCGGCGGGTGACGAGGTGTTTCTGGTCGGCGACTCGTTGATGCAAGGCGTCGCACCGCACCTGGCCAACACCCTGCGCAAGCGCTACCAGATCAAGAGCGTCAACCTCAGCCGGCAGAGTACCGGGCTGGCCTATCCTGGGTTTTTCAACTGGCCGCGAACTGTGGCGCAGACCCTGGACAGCTCGCCGAACATTCGCCTGATGGTGATCTTCCTCGGCCCCAACGATCCGTGGGACATGCCCCAGGGCAAGGGCAAGCCGTTCCTGCGCTTCAAGTCGCCGGACTGGGAGAGTGCCTACCGCCAGCGCATCAATGCGATCCTCGATCAGGCCCGCGAGCACCAGGTGCAGGTGATCTGGGTCGGCCCGCCGAACATGCAGACGCCGCGGCTGTCCAGCGCCATGGCCTACCTCAGCGGCCTGTATCAGGAGCAGGTCGGGCTGCACCAGCAACACTACCTTTCGGTCAATCCGGTGCTGGGTTACAAGGACGACGAATTCTCCTATACCTTGCAGGACAGCCAGGGCAAACGGGTCAAGACCCGGGTCGATGACGGCATTCATTTCACTATCACCGGGCAAAAGCTGATCGCCGAACAGATATTGTCGAAGATCGCATTCCCGGGCCTTACTGTAACGGGACACTGATGCGTCGACTGCACAACATTCTTGGGTTGGCTCTACTGGTCTGTGCGTTGCCGGGCTGTAGCCCGGTGGCGGCGGTCAATACCACGGCCAGACCGGTGACTGCGCCGGCCAAGCCTGCGCTCAACCAGAGCAATGGCAACCTCGCGGTGCTGGCCGGCAAGTTCAGGAATGCCAACCGCGCGCCGGTCACGGTCGTTCAGTTTGGTGATTCGCATACCGCCGCCGACCTGTTCAGCGGTGAGATGCGCCGCTTGCTGCAGGCGCAGTACGGCGATGGCGGCATCGGCCTGGTTGCCGCTACGCCGGTGCCGGGCACGCGTTATGAACCGGTCATCCTCAAGGCTGCCAAGCGCCAGTGGGAACTGGTGTCGGCACGTAACCAGCAGAGCGCGCAGTTCCCGCTTGGCGGCTATCTGTCGGTACCCCTGGCGACAAAGCCCAGTGTGCGTATCGAGGCGCGTGAGCCGAGCACCCAGCGCTATCGAGTGTCCGCCTTATACCAGGCGCAGGAAAGTACTTCTCTGTTGTTGCGTGACCCTCGTGGTCAGAACCGCCGGTTGCTGGCCGCCACGGGAGGGCAATGGCGCTTCGGCCCGGTGGTGAACAATCTCGGACTGCCGCTGGATCTGACCCTCGACAGCCGCCCCGGCACCGTACTGGGGGGCTGGTACCTTCAGGGGCAGAAGAATGCCGGGGTGATCTACTCGGCGTTGGGCATCAACGGTGCGCGGCTTGAGGTAACGGAAAAATGGCAGCCCGGCTGGCAGGACACACTCAAGTCGCTGCGTCCGGACCTGGTGATTCTGGCGTACGGCACCAACGAGGCGTTCGACGACACCCTAGACCTGAACCTGTACCAGACCCAGCTCAAGCAGACCCTTGAGCGCCTGCGCCGCGACCTGCCGCGGGCGGTGGTGTTGATTGTCGGTCCGCCAGACTCGATCAAGCAGCGCAAGGCGCGTAGTTGCGCCGCGCGTCAGCCGCAGCAACTGGCTGCGGTCGTCCGCATCCAGCGCCAGGCCGCGCAGCAAGCCAATGCGCTGTTCTGGGACTGGCAGGCATTCATGGGCGGACAATGCTCGATTGCCGCCTGGCAGGCGCAAGGCCTGGCTCGTGGCGATCTGGTGCACCTGACTGCCGACGGCTACCGCAAGAGCGCGGCCGCTCTGCACGACTATTTGCGCACGCAGCTGAAGTTGAAATAAGGGCGGGAAAAGGAGAGGCGGGGACAACTCCGGGTTGGCTTGCGGCGCCCCATGGAGTTGTCTCCCCGGCCCTCGAAAAGAGGCCAATCCAGATGCCTGTTGGCACCTGCTCAGCATGTGCCGACTGGCGTCCTGCCAGTCGCGATTCGGTCCTCTGATTACACCTTAGTCGCTGTCTGGTGTACTGTAAATTTTCCTGAACGCATTGTGTTTCTGGTTGTAAATACATGTGCGTCAATCCAGAGGTGTGACATGAACCTGCTTGAAGTGGCCGGCGGCAAACCGATCAAACTCTGGACCCAGGGCGTGCCGGTGGAAGACGAAGCCCGTCAGCAGTTGATCAACACGGCGAAGATGCCGTTCATCTTCAAGCACCTGGCAGTGATGCCGGATGTGCACCTGGGCAAAGGCTCGACCATCGGCAGCGTGATCCCGACCCTGGGCGCGATTATCCCGGCGGCAGTGGGTGTGGATATCGGCTGCGGCATGATCGCGGCCTGCACCTCGCTGGTTGCCGCAGACCTGCCCGACAACCTGCACCGGCTGCGCAGCGCCATCGAGCAGGCTGTGCCGCATGGCAAAACCTTCGGTCGTCACGACCAGGGTGCCTGGGACAAGGTCCCGGCCCAGGCCGATCAGGCCTGGAAAGACCTGGCCGGGCGCTTCAAGGCCATCACCGGCAAGTACCCGCAACTGGAAAAAACCAACAACCGCCAGCACCTGGGCACACTGGGCGGCGGCAACCATTTCATCGAAGTCTGCCTGGATGAAAGCGACCGCGTCTGGTTCATGCTGCACAGCGGTTCGCGCGGTGTGGGCAACGCCATTGGCAACCTGTTCATCGAACTGGCCCAGGCCGACATGCGCCAGCACATCGCCAACCTGCCGGACAAGGATCTGGCGTATTTCAAAGAAGGCAGCCGCCACTTTGACGACTATGTCGAAGCGGTCGAATGGGCCCAGGATTTTGCCCGGCAGAACCGTGCCTTGATGATGCACGCGGTGATTGCTGCGGCTCGCCAGGTGCTCGGGAAATCCTTCGACGCCAACCTGGAAGCGGTCAACTGCCACCACAACTACGTACAGCGCGAACACCACTTCGGCCAGGACATCCTGGTGACCCGCAAGGGCGCGGTATCGGCGCAGAAGGGCCAACTGGGCATCATCCCCGGCTCCATGGGCGCGAAGAGTTTCATCGTCCGTGGGCTGGGCAATGAACAGTCGTTCTGCTCCTGCAGCCATGGCGCCGGGCGGACCATGAGTCGTACCCGGGCGAAAAAGCAGTTCACCCTGGAAGATCAGGTGCGCGCCACCGCGCATGTGGAATGCCGCAAGGACAAAGACGTGATCGATGAAATTCCCATGGCCTACAAGGACATCGATGCAGTGATACAGGCGCAGCGGGAGCTGGTGGAGGTGGTGCATACCTTGCGGCAGGTGGTGTGCGTCAAAGGCTGAGCACGTGGGGGAGAAGCCAGCAAGCAATGAGGGCGGCCCTTGAGCCGCCCTCGCTGAACACCTGCCTTAAGGCAACTTGCCTTCAGCACACCATTGTTCCCATTCGCCAATCTGGTCGCTGGTGATCATCGCTTCTTCGCCGACTTCTTTGCGGTACTCGGTCATCCAGGCGTCCTGACAGGTCTCGGCAGAAACCGCTGCAACCGTGGAAAGCAGGGATGATTGTGTTTCCTTTACACCGTTAACCCAGCGCTCTTGGCCTTCGAGCTGGCCGGTTTGCGGGTTGTACGACTGGATGACGCCGTCGGGTACGAGGTTGCCGGGGTAACCGCTGAAGAAGTCCTCGTCCTCAGCTTGCTCGGTCTGCACGAGCTTGATTTCCTGGAGCACCTTGCCATCCGGGGTGCTGAACTGCCGGATCCACCCGGAGACTGCAGTACCGTCCGCGTAGATGATTTCGGACGCCTGCTGAACAATAGCGGTGTGCAGAATGTTTTTATATTGCTTCTGTACGCCATCAAGCTTGCCGTCTTTGTAGTTCTCTTCTGCGGCGACGAATTGCTTCAGGCTACCGACAATGTAGTCGTATTTCGTTTGCGGCCCGTGAAGCTGGCCGTTTGCATAGTTCAGCTTTGCCTCTGAGTCGGTCTCATAGCCACTGAACTTCTTGCCTTCGCTCCAGCTGAGTTCAGTGATCACCTTGCTACCGTCGGCGGTCCAGCGGGTTTCCTGGCCATCCGGCTTGCCATCCTTGAACGCTTTTCGATGCGTCAGCACGCCGTTCTGGTATTCCTCTACAGTCCCGTCCAGGCGGCCGCTCTTCCAGTTCTTTACCGACACCTTGGCGCCTGTTTTGGCGTCGAACACGGTTTCTGTACCGTTCTTGATACCTGCAGCGTATTCGACTTCGTAAACTTTCTGCGAGTTATAGAAACATTCGCTTATGCCGCTGTAGCGTCCCTTTTCTACTTGAGAGTTACACAGGGCTGAAATGCCTGGCAGGCCAATTGGCGTGTTAACGACTCGGCCACTGAAAGGATCAGTGTCGCCGTACTTGTAGATCAAGCCGTTTCTAGTCATGACTTCTGCGTTGTCGATTTCGGCAGAACAGCCGGTAAGCACAACCGCGGCCAAAGAGGCTACAAGTAGATTTCTCATGGTGCATTCCATATCAATGAGCATCTTGAAGAGGCGGAAAGTCTCGATGTTAAGGTCGGTGATGTCAATGTAATGGCGTCTGCAGCCGGTTACTGTCGCTCAGGTCGGCGTGAGTGAGCCGTGCTGAAGTTCCTGGGTAGTGTCGATAATAAAACTGCGCAACCAGCGGTTGTGCGGGTCGTCGTTGTGTTCCACATCCCAGACCATGAACACGCGAAAAGCCGGAACGAAAATCGGCACCGGGCTGACGGTCAAGCGCGCGATGCGGGCGTAGGACAGGGCCGCAAAAGTGGGCAAGGTGGCGATCACGTCGCTGTGCACCAGGGTCGCCAAGGCGCCACTGAAGTGGGTGAACGATGCCGAAACGCGGCGGGCGACGCCTTCGCTTTCCAGCAGGTCATCAACGAACCCCCGGCGTCCGTCGAAGGAAATCCGCACATGCTCGTGCATGAGGTATTCATCGCGGGTGAGCTGGCTTTTCAGGTTCAGCCGTGGTCCGTCGTATAGGCATGAGTAGGACGAAGAAAACAGCACCTGAGAGCTGTAATGCGATGTCAGTTCCTTGGGTTCCGAGCACAGGACCAGGTCGATATCCGGGTCGGCCAACGAAGTTTTCCACAGCGAACTGTTGCTCTGGTGAAAGGCAAACTTCACTGACAGCCCGCGGGCTTTGGCTTCGTTGACCAGGCGTGGCGAGACATAGCTTTCGATGTCGTCCGACAGGGCAATGTTGAACACCCGCGTGGACGATTCGGCGGAAAACTGCGGGCGCTTGTCGACGATCGAGGCCACGGCGGTGAGGGCCTCAGTAACTTTCGGCGCGATCTCCAGCGCCCGGCGGGTCGGTACCATGCCGGTGCCGGTGCGGATGAACAACTCGTCGTGAAACTGCTCGCGCAGGCGCTTGAGCGAAGAGCTCACGGCGCCTTGCGTGACGTGCAGCACCGCTGCTGCCCGGGTTACGCTGCGCTCATTCATCAGGCACTGAAAAACGATGAGCAGATTGAGGTCGACTCTGCTGATATTAGCAACACTAATCATGCCTATCTCTTATATTCGTTTGATTAATTTGCCTCGACATTCTTAATCTCGACCCTGCGTAAACACAACAATAATCAGGTGGCCGGGGATGCAAGATTCAATAGTGCAATCGCAACAGGGTGAGCACGCCGTCTCATCAAACGACGCAGCAGAGCTGCGCAAACGGGCCATTGCCGTCGGTATTGGCAACTTTATGGAATGGTTCGACTTTGCCATCTACGGTTACTTCGCCGCGGTGATCGGGCAACTGTTCTTTCCTTCGACGGCGCCCGGCGTTTCGCTGCTGTCGTCGTTGGCGGTGTTTGCCGTGGGCTTTCTTTCGCGGCCTTTGGGCGCCGTGGTACTAGGGCCGATTGGCGACAAGCTGGGACGCCGCGCCGTGCTGATCATCACCGTGTTCGGCATGGGCCTGGCCACCACCCTGATCGGCCTGTTGCCCGGCTACGCCGCCATCGGCATTGCCGCACCGATCCTGTTGGTCGCGCTGCGTTTTCTGCAGGGCATGATGGTGGGTGGAGAGTGGTCGAGCGCCGGCATCTACATTGTCGAAAGCGCACCCGCCAACCGCCGGGCAACCGCCGCCAGCGTCATCACCGGCACTGCGGGCGCGGCATTCCTGTGTGGTACGGCCATCGCCGCCATCATCACCGCGACCCTGTCGGACGCAGACCTCCTGGCCTGGGGCTGGCGCGTACCGTTCGTGGCCTCGATCATCATGGCCGGTGTAGCCATGTACATCCGCCGCAAACTGGGCGACACCCCGGTCTACGAAGCGCTGCAACACAAGCGCGCTACCGGAGGCCTGGAGCAGGTTTCGCGTGGGGCCAAGCAACGGGCCTTCGTGGTCTCGTTCGCCTTTTCCGCGCTGTTCGGTGTGTCGCTGTACTACTTCATCACCTACGCCAACACCCACCTGACCCAGACCGTCGGCCTGAGCAAATCGACCGCATTGGTGCTGTGCAGCCTTGCCTTGGTGCTCTACACCCTGTTCAACCCGCTGGTCGGTCGTTTGAGCGACCGCTTCGGCCGCCGTCCGTTTGTCCTGACTGCCGCCGCCGGCCTGACTGTGCTGGCATACCCGGTGTTTCTGCTGATGAACACCGGCAGCTTCGCCGCGATTCTGCTGGGGCTGGTGATCATGGCGGCGCTGGTGGCAATCACCGCCGTGATGGACGTGGTGCTGCTGGTTGAAGTGTTCCCGGCCTCGATCCGTTCGACCGGCGCTGCCGTTGGCCACAACGTTGCCCTGGCGCTGCTGGCGGGACCGGGACCGTTCATTGCCGTGGCACTGATCCAGGCCACGCACAACCCGAATATCCCCGCCGCCTACCTGGCTGCGGTGTCGCTGATCTGCTTCATCGTGCTGTGGTTCCTGCTCCCGGAAACCAAAGACCGCGATATCACCCGCGGCTAAGCCGATCCTCACCATTCATCAAGGGAAGACTCATGATCAAGGTTGCCGTTGTTCAAGCTTCATCCATCCCCTTCGAGCCGCAACTGAGCGCCGAGAAAGCCGCCGGGCTGATTCGCGACGCCGCTGCGCAAGGTAGTGAACTTGCCGTGTTCCCCGAGGCGTTTCTCGGTGGCTACCCCAAAGGCGCGGCGTTTGGCACGGTCGTCGGCAGTCGCAGCGATGTCGGCCGCGCGCAGTACCTGCGTTATGTGCAAGGCGCTGTCAGCCTCGACGGCCCGGAGCTGGCCAGGCTCGCTGAAGTGGTCAATGAAACCGGCGTCCATGTGGTCATGGGCATCATCGAGCGCCTGGGCCGGACCCTTTATTGCACCGCCGTGACCCTGGCACCGGGCAAGGGCGTGGCCGGCTATCACCGCAAACTCATGCCGACCGGCCAGGAACGCATCATCTGGGGCTTCGGCGACGGCTCGAGCATCGCCCCGGTGGATACCCCGTTTGGCCGGCTCGGTACGGTCATCTGCTGGGAGAACTACATGCCGGCACTGCGTCAGGCGATGTATGCGCAGGGGACTGAAATCTACTGTGCGCCGACTGCTGATGATCGTCCGACCTGGGCCGCGTCCATGGTCCACATTGCTCTGGAAGGGCGGGTGCCAGTGCTTTCGGCTTGCCAGGCGATCACCCTGGGTGAGTACCCGGCGTCCTACCGGGAGGATTTCGGCCTGGAGGCGGCAGAAGGGGACTACATCATGCATGGCGGCAGCATGATCGTCAGTGCGACCGGGCAGGTGCTGGCCGGGCCGGTGTTTGATCAGGAGACTATTTTGTACGCCGAGATCGATCTGACGGTGGGGCAGGCCAGTAACCTGGACTTTGACGTGTGCGGGCACTATGCGCGGCCGGATGTGTTTACCCTGAAGGTCAATACGGCGGCGATGAAGCCGGTGGTGTTTGACGGGGATTGAGCGGCACCTGTAGGAGCGGGCTTGCCCCGCGATTGCGATCTGTCAGCTATATCGCATCGCGGGGCAAGCCCGCTCCCACCGCGTAGAGGCTGTATCTGATAACGTTGCAGCACATACTTGACCAGCAGAGCTTCTGCCGCACTGTGGCTATTATGAAATTTGGGGGGATGGCAGGCGATACCGGCGAACAAACCAAGCCTGCAAATCCAGCCAGGAAAGTAGAAAAATGAAACACGTAATTGAAGTGTTCGATAGTAAAACCGATGCACTGCTAAAGACAGTTGAAATCCCATCTGCCCGGCAAGCCGAACTCATCGAGCTAATGGGATGGAACGATCCTGAAGACGAAATTTATGTATATGACCTGTCCCCTGCGCAACTAAGTAAAATTGCGGAATGGACGGATACTCAATTCTTAGAGACGAACAACATTATCCAGCTGGTTTGCATTGCTTGAGATGCGCTGGAGGCCATCCTGCAAAGGCTTCAGGCATTAAAAAGCCGGCTTGTGGCCGGCTTCTAGGGGACGGTCTTGGCTAATTTATGGTAAGCCGCAACCGCCTTAAAATCGTTGCTCCGGCGCTGGGGCCGGGAGGTGGCGACAGGCAGTGTGTGCCGCGCCAGGCCCGCAGGCGTGCTAAGCAGCCGGGGCGAAATGTGCGGCGTAGCATACTGGCTATCGCGCCAGATGCCCAGCAAAAAATCACCCG
The DNA here is from genome assembly GCF_028682475.1 of Pseudomonas putida. Taxonomy (GTDB): domain Bacteria; phylum Pseudomonadota; class Gammaproteobacteria; order Pseudomonadales; family Pseudomonadaceae; genus Aquipseudomonas; species Aquipseudomonas putida_AG. Next base: position 170,521 of record NZ_JANHLE010000004.1, on the reverse strand, counting down.
CAGCCGCTCAACTCGGGCGGCTGTCGCGTAAATGCCCCCACCAGAACACCCAACCCAGCACGCTCAGCTTCTGGCTTTTGAGCTGCGCCGGGCTGTAGGTTTCGGTGGGGTGTTCGTCGCTGTCGTGGCTGTGCAGGCGCAAGGTGCCGTTGGCGCGCTGGCTGAGGCTGTGGATGCGCAGGCGGCCGTTGTGCAGCAAGGCGTAGATCTCGCCTTCGACGATGTGTTTCTGGCCGCAGTCGATGGCCAGGGTGCTGCCGCGAGGCAGCAAGGGGCTCATGTTGCTCGCCGGCATGCTCACGCACAGCGCCACGTCCGGGTCGACACCAAGGGTATCGAGGGCACGGACGGGCAGGCGCAGGTAACGGTCGGGGATGGGGCGAAATTGCCTGGATTGCATGCTGTAGAACGGCAACTGGATGTCATCACGGGTGTTGGCGGCGAGCAGGCTCGGTTCCGTCGGTTCTGTACCGGGTTTGCGTAGCGCTGCGTTGAGGCGTGGCAAGGGGGCAGGGTGTTTGGGGCCTTCGCCCGTGCGCAGCCATTTGCTGCGGACACACAGCAACTCGGCGATTTCGTCGAGTCGGGCCAGGGGCACGCCGCGTTTGAACCAGTTGTTGACGTGCTGCGGCGTGACCTTGCGCTGGGCGGCAAAGTCGGAAGGCGAGAGGCTGCACTCGTGCAGCAGGGTTTTGAGTCGATCACCGGAGGTATTCATGCGTCCCGAGTCTAGAGGGCTTGCACCGCCCGGGCTATAAACGCGAGGTTCATTTTTAAGGCCGGAATAAGCCTGGTTTTACAGGCATTGCCTAGGACGGCGTAGGAGGTGTCTTTCCGAAAAAATTCACTTCGGATGTGGTTCGGAACTATCCTACGCACGCTGCCGCCTTTTCGCTGTTGTTCGGAAAGTGCATCAGGGCTAATTTCCTCAGGTCGTCTTTTTTTGGCGACCGGGCGTGAGAAACCCGATGACATTAGAGCAGCCATGTTATGGCGGCTGTGCGCGGGCAGACTTCGGTCTGGCCGAGTTTCCTATGTCCTCGGTTTCTCACCCCGCGTACAGCTGCCACCCTAATCTGGTGAGAAGGATTGAGGTGGAAGCTCCTGAATCGACTGGGAGTTAAGCCATGAAAAAGATTGTCCCTGATCCACCCGATTCCCTCATTACCACCCCCTATTTCTCCATCCACAGCGATCTCATCCCCCCAGACTCCCTGGCCTTCGCCAGCGAACTCCTGCGCGGAATCCACGAAACCACCGACGAATTCTGCCGCGCCCACGCCAATGAACCCGGCCAGGGCATGCTGGTGAATGTGCTGCATTCGGCCGAGATGGCCAGGGCATTGGTCGAGCATGCGCTGAGCAAGCTGCAAGGAGTCAAGCCATGAGCCTGGAGGCCGGCAAGACCGTAGGTGTGGTGGATTTCATCCGCAGCGAGCAAGCGCCCATGGGGCTGTTTCGCATTGCGCCGGATGTGCCGTGTGACTACGCGCTGGAGCAGGCTTCAACCGTGATGGGTTGTGTGCACAAGCTGATCGAGGCGGGGCTGCTGGATGAAGACGGCGAGATGTTGTGGGCCGCTTATTTTCTCAACGAATTCGCCAAAGCGATCGTTGATGATGTGGGCTTGGGGATGTCTAAAGCTAAGCCTGGTTAGGATTCAAGCTCGGTGGCGTCTGGGTTGCGACCGCTTTGCGGTCGATCGCCGGCTGCCGCCAGCTCCCACAGGGATCTGTGGAGTTGTCACAAACAAAAAGCCCCGCATTTAGCGGGGCTCTTTGTTAAGCGCTGCTTAGCCTTTGTAGGCAGCAACCGACTTGGTGATCGCAGCACGAGCGGCGTCAGCGCCGTCCCAGCCTTCGATCTTGACCCACTTGCCCTTCTCCAGATCCTTGTAGTTGGCGAAGAAGTGCTCGATCTGCTGGATCAGCAGCGCTGGCAGGTCGGTGTATTCTTTGACGTCGACGTACAGCTGCGACAGTTTGTCGTGCGGTACGGCGATGACTTTGGCGTCGCCGCCGCCGTCGTCGGTCATGTTCAGGATGCCGACCGGACGGGCACGGATGACCGAGCCTGGGGCAACCGGGTACGGGGTAACAACCAGCACGTCCAGCGGATCACCGTCGTCGGCCAGGGTGTTAGGGATGTAACCGTAGTTGGCCGGGTAGAACATCGGGGTGGCCATGAAACGGTCAACGAACAGGCAGTCGCTGTCCTTGTCGATCTCGTACTTGATCGGGGCGTGGTTGGCTGGAATCTCGATGGCGACGTAGATGTCGTTCGGCAGGTCTTTGCCAGCCGGAATCTTGCTGTAGCTCATTGGGCAGTGCCCCCATGTTTGGCCAAAAATTGGTCGCGATTATAGGCACATTCCGCACGGCTTGCCACGTCCGCCCTGATGTCCGGCAGTGTCAGTCCTGCGCTTGCCGGTAGTGCGGGTGGTTGTGCTGCAAATGGTGCAGGCGGGCCAGCGGATCCTGGCGGTAAAAACCGCGCAGCTGCTGGTACACCGCAGGATAAGCGGCGTTGAGCAGGTCCGGGGCGCTGAAGAAGTATTCGCTGGTAACGGCAAAGAATTCTCCCGGGTTTTCTGCCGCATACGGGTCGATGGCGGTCTCGGCGTCGGGGTCGCGGTCGAGCTGGCGGTTGAGGTCATCAAAGGCCTCTTGCATGGCCTTGGCCCAGTCGCCGACGCGCATGTCGTTGTGCAGCGGCGGCAGGCCGTTGGCGTCGCCATTGAGCATGTCGAGCTTGTGTGCCAGTTCGTGGATCACCAGGTTGTAGCCCTCCCAGCCGCCGCTGGCCAGCACGCCAGGCCAGGCGAGGATCACCGGGCCCTGTTGCCAGGCTTCGCCACTGTGCTCGCCGTTCCATTCATGTTCCACGCCGCTGGCGTCGCGGTGGCGCTGGGGGCTGAGGAAGTCGTCGGGATACAGCACGATTTCGTGGAAGCCCTGGTACCAGTTCAGCTCGCCCAGGTGCAGCAGTGGCAGCTGGGCCTGGGCGGCGAGAAACAGCCGTTGCTCGCCGTCCAGTTCAACGCCGGGCAGGGCACTCAGGTGCTTGTCGTGCAGAAACAATACGCAGGCTTCGCGCAGCCAGTGGTCTTCTTCGGCGCTCAGGCCGTCGAGCATCGGCAGACGCTCGCGAACTCGCTGCCAGCGCTGCGGGTCGATAGGGTGACGGGCCAGGGTTCGGCGACGGCGCCAGGCGCTCAGTGACCACATGGCCAGCGCTTACTGGACCTTGGCGGTGCGGTTTAGGCGGCTGCGCACAAAGCCAACGATCATCGGCGCAAGTGACAGCAGGATGATCGCAACAATCATCAGCGACAAATTCTGTTTGATGAACGGCACGTTGCCGAAGAAGTAGCCGAGGGTCACCAGGCCGCCGACCCACAGCACGGTGCCAGCGACGCTGAAACCGAGGAAGCGTGGGTAATGCATTTTCGCGATACCGGCGACGAAGGGTGCAAAGGTACGCAGGATCGGCAGGAAGCGCGCGAGGGTGACGGTTTTGCCGCCATGGCGCTCGTAGAAGTCGTGGGTCTGCTGCAGGTAGTCGCGGCGGAAGATCTTCGAATTGGGATTGCGGAACAACCGTTCTCCGGCGGTTCGGCCAATTACATAGTTGGTGCTGTCGCCGAGGATCGCTGCCGCCATCAGCAGGCCACCGAGTAGTACCGGGTCCATGCCGCCGCCAGCGGCAACGGCACCGGCAATGAACAGCAGGGAATCACCCGGCAGAAACGGCATGACCACCAGTCCGGTCTCGCAGAAAATGACCAGGAACAGGATCGCGTAGATCCACGGGCCATAGTTGTTGACCAGCATATCGAGGTAAACGTCGAGATGCAGAATGAGGTCCAGCGGGTTGAAATCCATGTATAGCACCTGTGCTCTTTGACCCGGTCGGGGATGTGATGACTGGCAATGCGAATGCGATCAGCCGCTACCCGAGTGATGGGTAAAGTTTCACACATTTTGAGGCGGCGCATTATACGGCGGCGACAAGATTGTGCCTGCGCAGTTTGTAGCGGCGGATGTCGGAAGGAGGGGATAGGTCAGTTCAGGCCAGTGGGGCCGCTGCGCAGCCCATCGCAGGCTGCCGCCAGCTCCCACAGGTTCAGTGTTGCCTGCCGGCATTCAATCCGAGTTGATCGGCAGGATGTAGCTTTTGAACTCGGTGTCTACATGAAAACCCATGGATTCGTAGGTCTTCATCGCCACCTCATTGTCGGTGCTGGTAGAAACCCGCAAACGTACGGCGTTGGTGTCCTTGGCCATTTTCTTGGCCTCGCGCATCAGGTGATCGGCGACCAGCATGCGCCGGGAGTCTTCGGCGACATAGATGTCGTTGAGAATCCACACGCGCTTGAGCGACAACGACGAGAAGCTCGGGTAGAGCTGGCAGAAGCCCATCAGCTTGTTGTCGTCATCATCCGCCAGGGCGAGGTAAATGATCGATTCACCGCGTTCCAGACGTTTTTCCAGAAACGAGCGGGAAGAGTCTGGGTAGGGCAACTTGCCGTAAAACTCGCGGTATTTGATGAACAGCGGGGCAAGCAGGTCCAGGTGTTCCAGGGTGGCTGTGATGATCCGCATAAGCAGGCCTCAGGGTCCATGGGAATGTGCGGCAAAGTGCCGGCCGCCTTGGCAGATGCTGCCTGAAGATAATTAGAAAGCGCAATCTACGAAACGTTTGCACCTCAGGGTTTGCTTAACAGGAAGTTTCCTTTGTTCGGGGTGTTGGCATCTGATTCCAGTGTATGCACCTGCGCCTCATCCTTGAGGTTGACCCCGGACAGCTGCCGCCGGCACGCCTCGCGCATCAGGTACAGCAGGCGATGGGCGGCCATGCCGTAGCTGAGGCCTTCCAGGCGCACGTTGGAGATGCAGTTGCGGTACGCATCGGTGAGGCCGACTTTCGGGTTGTAGGTGAAATACAGGCCGAGGCTGTCAGGGGAACTGAGGCCCGGGCGTTCACCGATCAGGATCACGGTCATTTTCGCCCGGAGCAACTCGCCCACTTCGTCGGCCACCGCCACGCGGCCCTGTTCCACCAGGATCACCGGCGAGGTTGACCAGCCTTCAGCGGCAGACTGTTCTTCAAAGCGGGTCAGAAACGGCAGGGTGTGACGGTGCACCGCCAGGGCCGAGAGGCCATCGGCGACGACGATGGCCAGGTCCACACCACCAGGGTTGGCCAGGGCATGCTCGCGCAGCAACTGTGCTGAATCCGGGTGCAGGCGGCGGCCCAGATCCGGGCGTTGCAGGTAACTGTCGCGGTCGGCAGCGGCGCTGTGCAGCAGCAGGCTGTCGCGCTGGCGCTCGCTCAACTGGCTGCGCAGTCCCTGGTGATCAAAGGCCAGGTGCACGGCATCGCGGGCCTGGGCATGGGCGAACTGGAAGTCCAGCTGGGCGCTGGTCGGCAGGCTGGTGCCGGTGCGGCCGAGGGCGATGCGCGCCGGGGTCAGGCGGCGCAGCTCCAGCCAGGGATTGGCGCTGTTGTCGTGCTGTGGGGTGTTGTCCATGGTCACCTCGTTCATCCCAGTTGGGCCAGGGCCTGGCGGAAAGCCGGGGGCAAGTTGTCGCCGAAACGCACCCGGCCATCAGCCTGGGTGAAGATGCCCATGCGCGCCAGCCAGGCTTCGAACTCCGGCGCCGGTTTCAGGCCGAGGGTCTGGCGGGCATACAGCGCATCGTGGAACGAAGTGGTCTGGTAGTTGAGCATGATGTCGTCGGAGCCGGGGATGCCCATGATGAAGTTGATCCCGGCAACGCCGAGCAGGGTCAGTAACGTGTCCATGTCGTCCTGGTCGGCTTCGGCGTGGTTGGTGTAGCAGATGTCACAGCCCATCGGTACGCCGAGCAGCTTGCCGCAGAAGTGGTCTTCCAGCCCGGCGCGGATGATCTGCTTGCCGTTGTACAGGTACTCCGGGCCGATGAAGCCGACCACGGTGTTGACCAGAAACGGCTTGAAGTGGCGGGCCACGGCGTAGGCGCGGGTTTCGCAGGTCTGCTGGTCGACGCCATGGTGGGCGTTGGCCGACAGCGCACTGCCCTGACCGGATTCGAAGTACATCAGGTTCTGCCCGAGGGTGCCGCGGTTGAGGCTCAGGCCGGCGTCGTAGCCTTCCTTGAGGACATTGAGGTTGATGCCGAAACTGGCGTTGGCCGCCTCGGTGCCGGCGATCGACTGGAACACCAGGTCCAGCGGTACGCCGCGGTTGACCGCTTCGATCGAGGTGGTCACGTGGGTCAGCACGCAGGCCTGGGTGGGGATGTCGTAGCGCTGGATGATGGCGTCGAGCATTTCCAGCAGGGCGCAGATCGAGGCGATGCTGTCGGTGGCCGGGTTGATGCCGATCATGGCGTCGCCGTTACCGTAGAGCAGGCCGTCGAGGATGCTCGCGGCAATCCCGGCCGGTTCGTCGGTCGGGTGGTTGGGCTGCAGGCGGGTCGACAGGCGTCCACGCAGGCCCATGGTGCCGCGAAAGCGGGTGACCACGCGGATTTTTTGTGCCACCAGCACTAGGTCCTGCACGCGCATGATTTTGGAGACGGCAGCGGCCATCTCCGGGGTCAATCCGGGGGCCAGGGCGCGCAGGCTGGCTTCATCGGCCTGGTCGCTGAGCAGCCAGTCACGCAGGCCGCCGACGGTCAGGTGACTGACTGCGGCAAAGGCACCGGCATCGTGGGTGTCGATGATCAGGCGGGTGACTTCGTCTTCTTCGTAAGGAATGAGTGCTTCGCTGAGAAAGTGTTTGAGCGGGATGTCAGCGAGGGCCATTTGGGCCGCAACCCGTTCGCCATCGTTGCTGGCCGCAACGCCTGCAAGAAAGTCCCCCGAGCGCGCCGGGCTGGCCTTGGCCATCACTTCCTTGAGGCTTTCAAAGCGGTAGGTCTGCTGACCTGCCGTGTGTACAAAACTTGCCATACAGAATCTCCAGAACGCCGCAGGCAGGGCCTGCGGCGCAGATAGCGTTGATCAGTGCAGGGCCTGTTCGGCCTTCTGGATCGCGGCGAATTCCTCTTCCGGTGTCCCGGCGACCAGGTGGTGCCGGCTGTAGAACGCAAAGTAGGCAATCAGGACGCCATAAATGATCGCCGCACCAATCACCACCCGCGGATCAACCAGGAAGCCGGCGACCACGGCGATGCAGGCCAGCACCAGCGCTACACCTGAAGTGAAGATGCCGCCCGGGGTACGGTAGGGGCGCTCCATTTTCGGGCGTTTGATGCGCAGGGTGATGTGCGCGGCCATCATCAGTACATAAGACAGCGTAGCGCCGAACACCGCAACCAGGATCAGCAGGTCGCCCTGGCCGGTCAGCGACAGGCCGAAACCGATGATCCCGGGGATTACCAGCGCCAGGACCGGGGCCTTGCTCTTGTTGGTTTGCGAGAGTTTGCGCGGCAAGTAGCCAGCGCGGGACAAGGCGAAGATCTGCCGCGAGTAGGCGTAGATGATCGAGAAGAAGCTGGCGATCAGGCCGGCCAGGCCCACCAGGTTGACGAAGCTGCCCATCCAGGTCGAGCCGCCGTAGGCTTTGGCCAATGCTTCGACCAGCGGGTTGCCTGAGCTTTTCAACGCTTCGGCACCGGCGCCGCCAGGGCCGACCACGAGGATCAGCAGGGCGAAGGCCAGCAGCACCAACATGGCGCCGATCAGGCCGCGCGGCAGGTCGCGTTTGGGGTTCTTGGTTTCTTCAGCGGCCAGCGGTACGCCTTCGACCGCGAGGAAAAACCAGATTGCGTAAGGGATCGCCGCCCACACGCCGACATAGCCGAACGGCAGGAAACTGCTGGCGCCCACGGCATCGGTCTGGGCGATGTCGAACAGGTTGTTCACATTGAAATGCGGCACCATGGCCACCAGGAACACGCCCAACGCAATCGCCGCCACGGCGGTGATGATGAACATCAGCTTCAGCGCTTCACCGACGCCAAAGATGTGGATGCCGATAAAGATGATGTAGAAGGCCAGGTAGATCATCCAGCCGCCAATACCGAACAGCGACTGGCAATAAGCGCCGATGAACACGGCAATCGCTGCCGGGGCGATGGCGTATTCGATCAGGATCGCCGTGCCGGTGAGGAACCCGCCCCAGGGGCCGAAGGCGCTGCGGGCAAAGCCGTAGCCGCCACCGGCGGTGGGGATCATCGAGGACAATTCGGCCAGGGAAAAACACATGCACAGGTACATGGTGGCCATCAGCAAGGTGGCGAGGAACATGCCGCCCCAGCCGCCTTGGGCCAAGCCGAAGTTCCAGCCGGCGTAGTCGCCGGAAATCACATAGGCCACGCCAAGGCCAACCAGCAGTACCCAGCCGGCTGCGCCCTTTTTCAGTTCACGTTGTTGGAAATAGTCGGTGCCGACTTTTTCAAAGTCGACAGAAGAGCCTGCCGGCACACTGCCGGAGTGATCGCTTGGCATAGGGTTCACCTGTTTTTTTTATCGTGACCGGCAGTTGCCGGTGTCTCTGGTGATGGTCTTGCAGAAAGCGAGCCAGAGCGGCCCCAGGGTGGGGCCGCGCTGTTTGTGGGTTAGAAGAAGCCCAGCGGATTGATGTCGTAGCTGACCAGCAGGTTTTTGGTCTGCTGGTAGTGGTCGAGCATCATTTTGTGGGTTTCACGGCCGACGCCGGACTTTTTGTAGCCACCGAACGCGGCGTGGGCCGGGTACAGGTGGTAGCAGTTGGTCCACACACGGCCTGCCTTGATGCCGCGGCCCATGCGGTAGGCGCGGTTGATGTCGCGGGTCCAGACGCCGGCACCGAGACCGAACTCGGTGTCGTTGGCGATGGCCAGTGCTTCTGCTTCGTCCTTGAAGGTGGTGATGCTCACCACCGGGCCGAAGATCTCTTCCTGGAACACGCGCATCTGGTTGGTGCCCTTGAGCAGGGTCGGCTGGATGTAATAACCGGTCGACAGGCTGCCTTCGAGTTTTTCCACCTTGCCGCCGGTGAGCAGCTCGGCGCCTTCCTTCTCGGCGATCTCCAGGTACGAGAGGATCTTGTCGAACTGTTGCTCGGAGGCCTGGGCGCCGACCATGGTGTCAGTGTCCAGCGGGTCGCCGCGTTTGATCTGTTTGATCTTCTTCATCACCTCCTGCATGAACGCCGGGTAGATCGACTCCTGCACCAGCGCCCGCGACGGGCAGGTGCACACTTCGCCCTGGTTGAAGAAGGCCAGCACCAGGCCTTCGGCGGCTTTCTCGATGAACGAAGGCTCGGCCTGCATGATGTCTTCGAAGAAGATGTTCGGCGATTTGCCGCCCAGTTCCACGGTCGACGGGATGATGTTCTCGGCGGCACATTTCATGATGTGCGAGCCCACCGGGGTGGAGCCGGTGAAGGCGATCTTGGCGATGCGCTTGCTGGTGGCCAGGGCTTCACCGGCTTCGCGGCCGTAGCCTTGCACCACGTTGAGGACGCCAGGCGGCAGCAGGTCGCCGATGAGTTCCAGCAGCACGGTGATGCCCAGCGGGGTCTGTTCGGCCGGCTTGAGTACCACGCAGTTACCGGCAGCCAGGGCTGGCGCGAGTTTCCAGGCGGCCATCAGGATCGGGAAGTTCCACGGGATGATCTGCCCGACCACGCCCAGTGGTTCATGAATGTGGTAGGCCACCGTGTTGCCGTCGATTTCTGCAGCGCCGCCTTCCTGGGCGCGTATACAGCCAGCGAAGTAGCGGAAGTGATCGGCAGCCAGTGGGATGTCGGCGTTGAGGGTTTCGCGGATGGCCTTGCCGTTGTCCCAGGTCTCGGAAATGGCCAGCAGTTCGAGGTTCTGTTCGATACGGTCGGCGATTTTCAGCAGGACCAGCGAGCGCGCCTGCGCCGAGGTCGAGCCCCAGGCGTCAGCGGCGGCATGGGCGGCGTCCAGGGCCTTTTCAATGTCTTCGGCGCTGGAACGCGGGAATTCGGCAATCAGTTGGCCATTCACCGGTGAGGTGTTTTCGAAGTACTGCCCTTTGACTGGAGCTACGAACTCGCCACCGATGTAGTTGCCATAACGGCTCTTGAAGGAAACCTTGGCGCCTTCGGTACCGGGATGTGCGTAACGCATGGTGTGTCTCCTGGCTATTGTGTTTGTTGGGGAGGATATCTAAAGCATAGAGCAAGGCGCGGGCCAGTGTTTTCAGGCCTAGTGAAATCAAGGGTTTGCGGGGTTTTGCGGGGCGAGTGAAGGTGGCGGTGTGGCAGCGTCGGTACAGCGTGGGTGACACTTTGTACCGTTAATGGCACAGACAGTGACCCACGGGTCAGCCAGCATTGCATTGCGCATGCGGGTAGAGGATGCTGGGCCGATCTCGTCTGCGGAGAACAATAAAAAGTGCAGAACAATCACCTCAGCCGGCACGCCCGGCAAGTGCTCACGGTGACCCAGGGCAAGGCCCAGATGCACGGGCCGGGCAGCGATCCTTCGATTGCCCGCTCATGGCTGCGTTGCCTTGAGGATTATCACCTGGACCCGGCGCAGAGCATGGCACCGACCGTGCTCGAACATGGCCGCGTGCTGGAGAGCCGCGAGCGCCTGCAGCAGGTGCTGCAGATTGCTGGCAATGAGATGAACAGCCTGCACCAGCAGTTATCCGGAGCGGGGCACGCGGTGTTGCTGACCGATGCCCGCGGGGTGATCCTCAATTGCGTCACCGCGCCAACCGAACGGCGGGGGTTCGAGCGTGCCGGGCTGTGGCTGGGCGCCGACTGGAGCGAGGCCCGCGAGGGCACCAACGGTATCGGCACATGCCTGGTCGAGCGCCAGGCGTTGACCATCCATCAAGACGAACATTTTCGGGGCAGGCACACCGGCCTGACCTGTTCGGCCAGTCCGGTGTTCGATCCGCACGGCGAGTTGCTGGCGGTGCTCGATGTCTCTTCGGCGCGCCCGGACGTGTCGCGTCAGAGCCAGTTCCACACCATGGCGCTGGTCAATCTTTCGGCGAAGATGATCGAGAGCTGTTATTTCCTGCGTTATTTCGAGAACCAGTGGCTGCTGCGCTTTCACCTGCAAGCCGAATCGGTCGGCCTGTTCAGTGAAGGCTTGCTGGCCTTCGATGGCGACGGGCGGATCTGTGCGGTCAATCAGAGCGCCTTGAACCTGCTCGGCACCATTCGTGGCGGTGCCTTGGGCAAGCCGGTGGAGATGTTTTTCGACTGTGCCCTGGATGAGCTGTTCAGCCGCACCACCACCCACGCCAGTGCCAGCTGGCCGCTGCGTACCCGCGATGGGCGTTTGCTGTTCGCCAGTCTGCGCGGACAGGTGCGCCAGCCAGCGCAACCTGTATTGCCGACCCCGGTACCCGCCGCCAAGGTGGAAAAAGCAGGGTCAATCTGCCTGCTTGATCCGGCGCTGCAGCATGATTTTCGTCGTGCCGTGCGCGTGTTCGAGCGTGATGTGCCGCTGTTGATCAATGGTGAAACCGGTAGCGGCAAGGAGGCCTTTGCCAAGGCCGTGCACCAGGCCAGCCAGCGTCGTGACCGGGCGTTTGTCGCCTTGAACTGCGCCTCGATTCCGGAAAGCCTGATCGAGAGCGAGCTGTTCGGTTATCGCGGTGGCAGTTTTACCGGTGCGCGCAAGGAAGGCATGCGCGGCAAGTTGCAGCAGGCCGATGGCGGCACGTTGTTGCTGGACGAAATCGGCGACATGCCCCTGGCCCTGCAGACCCGTCTGCTGCGGGTGCTGGAAGATCGCATGGTGGTGCCGATTGGCGGTGAGCCGCAGGCGGTCAACGTGCGCATCATCAGTGCCACCCACCGCAACCTGCTGGAGCGGGTGGAGGATGGCAGTTTCCGAGAGGACCTTTATTACCGGCTCAATGGTCTGGAAGTCGAGTTGCCGGCCTTGCGCGAGCGCAGTGACAAGGCGCAGCTGCTGGATTTCATTCTGGCTGAAGAGGCGGGTGAGCAGTCGGTGACGTTGGAGCCCTCGGCACGCCAGGCCTTGCTCGATTTCGCCTGGCCAGGGAACGTGCGGCAGTTGCGGAATGTGTTGCGCACGTTGGTGGCGCTGTGTGATGACGGCTGTATCCGCCTTTGCGATCTGCCACCAATCACGGTAGGAGCGGGCTTGCCCCGCGATGCGGTAGTTCAGACAGACCGCAATCGCGGGGCAAGTCGAGTCGTCGCACCGCCGCTCCCACAGGTGGCCCCCTTGGAGGACGCTGAGCGTGGTGCCTTGCTTGCGGCCTTGGAACAACAACGCTGGCACATGACCCATGTAGCAGCCCAGTTGGGCGTCAGTCGCAATACCTTGTATCGAAAACTTCGCAAACACGGTATCGCCCGCAGCCTTTGAGCGAAACACAGGATGCGAATTCCTGCGCCCTGGGCTACCCTGCCTCGACGTTTTGCGAGGTCGATAATGCACATTCACATTCTTGGTATCTGCGGCACTTTCATGGGTTCTCTGGCAGTGCTGGCCAAAGAACTCGGGCACCGGGTTACGGGCTCCGACGCCAATGTCTATCCGCCCATGAGCACTCAGCTCGAGGCCCAGGGCATCGAGCTGACCCAGGGTTACGACGCCGCCCAGCTGGACCCGGCGCCCGACCTGGTGGTGATCGGCAACGCCCTGTCGCGGGGCAATCCGGCCGTCGAGTACGTGCTCAACAAGGGCCTGCCTTATGTATCGGGCCCGCAATGGCTGGCTGATCACGTCCTGCAAGGCCGCTGGGTGATGGCAGTGGCCGGTACCCACGGCAAAACCACCACCAGCAGCATGCTGGCCTGGGTGCTGGAGCATGCCGGCATGAGTCCGGGCTTCCTGATCGGTGGCGTACCGCAGAACTTCTCGGTGTCGGCACGTCTGGGCGGCACGCCGTTCTTCGTGGTCGAGGCCGATGAATATGACAGCGCCTTCTTCGACAAGCGCTCGAAGTTCGTGCACTACCGTCCGCGTACCGCGATCCTCAACAACCTTGAGTTCGACCACGCCGATATCTTCCCGGACCTGGCCGCCATCGAGCGGCAGTTCCACCACCTGGTGCGGACCATTCCGAGCGAAGGCCTGGTGATTCATCCGACTACCGAGCCAGCGCTGGAGCGGGTGATCAAGATGGGTTGCTGGACCCCGGTGCAGACTACGGGTGAAGGCGGGCAGTGGCAGGTCAAACTGCTCAGCGCCGACGGCTCGCGCTTTGAAGTCAGCTTCGAAGGTGAAACCCAGGGTGTGGTCGAGTGGGAGCTGACCGGTCAGCACAACGTCGCCAACGCTTTGGCGACCCTGGCCGCAGCTCGCCATGTTGGCGTAGTACCGGCCATGGGTATCGCTGCGCTGAGCGCGTTCAAAAGCGTCAAACGACGCATGGAAAAAGTCGCTGAAGTGCAGGGTGTGACGATCTATGACGACTTCGCTCATCACCCGACTGCGATTGCCACTACCCTCGACGGCCTGCGCAAGCGCATTGGCGATGCACCGTTGATCGCAGTGATCGAGCCACGCTCCAACTCGATGAAGCTGGGCGCCCACCGTGATGGCTTGCCAGAAAGCGTCAACGATGCCGATCAGGTGATCTGGTACGCGCCACCGAACCTCGGTTGGGACCTGGCTGCCACTGCCGCCGAGTGCAAGGTGCCTTCGGTGGTCGCTGACAGCCTTGAAGCCATCATCGAGCGGGTCAAGAGCCAGGCCAAGCCGGGCACCCAGGTGGTGATCATGAGCAACGGCGGCTTTGGCGGGCTGCATGGCAAGCTGGCTGAGGCGCTGAAATGAGCGGGCCGGAACGCATCACCCTGGCGATGACCGGGGCTTCGGGGGCGCAGTATGGTCTGCGCCTGCTCGATTGCCTGGTGCGCGAGGACCGCGAGGTGCATTTTCTGATCTCCAAGGCGGCGCAACTGGTGATGTCGACCGAGACCGATGTGCTGCTTCCGGCCAAACCTCAAGCGATGCAGGCCTTTTTGACCGAGTACACCGGTGCCGCCGCCGGACAGATTCGTGTGTATGGCAAGGAAGACTGGATGTCGCCAGTAGCGTCCGGCTCGGGCGCGCCTGCGGCGATGGTGGTGGTACCGTGCTCCACCGGCACCCTGTCGGCGATTGCCACCGGGGCTTGTAACAACCTGATCGAGCGTGCGGCGGACGTTACTTTGAAGGAGCGTCGCCAGCTGATCCTGGTGCCGCGCGAGGCACCGTTTTCCAGTATTCATCTGGAGAACATGCTCAAGTTGTCGAACATGGGCGCGGTGATCCTGCCGGCGGCACCGGGGTTCTATCATCAGCCGCAGACCATCGATGACCTGATCGACTTTGTCGTGGCGCGGATTCTCAATGTGCTGAATATTCCCCAGGACATGCTGCCACGTTGGGGCGAGCATCACTTCGGCGCCGATGAATGAAGCGACTGCTTGGCGTAGGCCTGCTGGTTTTGCTGGTTAGCGGTTGCGCGACGGTGCGCACGCTGGATGCGGCCAAGCCGGGGGCGCCGTTGGTGTATAGCGGCACGCGGCTGGATTGGTATGCATTGCAGGGTGGTTGCTGTGCGATGGATCGTTTTGGCGCCGAGGCGCCACAGTATCCGGGGCTGGACCTGCCGGGGAGTGCTTTGCTCGATACCGTGTTGCTGCCTTTGTCGGTGTTGACCGCACTGGGGATAGGGTTTCAGGCGACTGGCGGGTTGTAGCGGCGGGCCTCATCGCTGGCAACGCCAGCTCCCACAACGGTTGTGCAAACCAGTGGGAGCGGGCTTGCCCCGCGATTATTTCCCGAGCTTGCGCAATTCATCAGACTCGACAATGCGAATGCCATCCTGTTCTTCCAGCGCCAGACGCCACAGCGCCCGCGCCAGCTGGCAGGCTTCGATGCCGCGGTACTTGCCGGGAATCAGCTTCGACAGCGGGCCAGCAATCTGTTCGACCAGGCGTGGCTCCTCTCGGTCTCCGAGCAGCAGCGAAGGTCGGGCAATGGTCAGCTGCGGCCAATCCTGAGCCCTCAGCGCATATTCCATCTCACCCTTGACCCGGTTGTAGAAAATCGGCGATCTGCGGTCGGCGCCCATGGCACTGACCACCAGCAGGTGGCGTGCGCCCATCTCCCGGGCACGTTTGCCGAAGGCCACGACCATGTCCAGGTCGACGGCGCGGAAGGCGGGCTCGGAGCCGGCCTGTTTGATCGTGGTGCCCAGGCAGCAGAAGGCGATATCGACGCGACCGGCCAGCTGTGGCGGGAACAGCGCGGGATCACCGACCGGATTTTCCAGGTGCGGGTGTTCGGCCAATGGCCGACGGGTAGGGGCCAGTACTCGACTGACCGTAGGCTCGTTGAGCAGTCGATCGAGTAGATGTTCACCAGTGAGACCGGTGGCTCCGGCAAGCAGGATATGCTGAGGCGTCAAGTACATGATGTCTCTCCCTTGATACAGTCAGCTTAGTGGGTACTGGCATTTTTTGCATGTCCAGCTTGCTTGTCCGCTTTGCTCTGCAAGGCTTTACGTGCCTGTTGTTGGCGCAGCCGTTGCCAGTGCGCGAGTACCTCGCTGGGCGCCCAGATCTGCGGCTCGGAGGCTTCGAATCCTTGCGCCGTCTCTCGCTCGGCAACGCTGGCACTGGCCAGGTCGAAGGCCTGGCGCAGGTCGTCGGTCTGGTTCAGGGCCTGGGCGAACAACGCATCACCGAAATAGGTGAAGTCGGCTTCCTCGGAGCAGCCAAATGATACGCGGTCGGCGCGCGAGGCGGTCATGATCAGGGTCATGTTGTCCTTGAGTGCGTCGATATACCCCCCCGAATAGCACGCCGAGATGACGATCACTTTGTGGCGATCTTTTAATGGCGCCAAGGCGCTGGCCAGGGCGTCGGCAGGCAGGTCGGCCAGTTGCATGCGCGGCAGGTCGAGGACCAATTCGTGCTCGTGGCTGCCATGACTGGTCAGGTAGATGAACACCAGGTCTTCCGGGCCGCTACGTTCGGCCAGGGTGCGTGCGGCCCGGGTAAGGTTCTCGCGGGTTGCCAGCGGCCGGTCATCGAGGTGGTCGCGGTGATTGACCAGGTTGATCTGGCCCACCGCGCCAAAACGGCTCTTGAGCAGGTTGCTGACATAGTCGGCTTCACGCAGGAACACGCTTTGCTTGCCGTCACCCGCCAGGGCCAGGCTGTACAGTTCGATTTCCGGCGTCGATGCCGGCACCTTGGCCTGGGCCTGTTCCAGCAGGCGCCCCTGGTTGAGCAAGGCCAGCTCCAGCGGGTCGGGTAACAGGCGGCCCTGGTCGTCGCGCACACGTTGGCCATTGACCCAGTAGCCACTCTGGCTGCTGCCATCGCTCAAGGTCAGGCGGCCATGGCCCTGGTAGGTGTCGTTATCGAAACCGCCGACGTAGAGGCTGCCGTCAGCCAGTTGCAGGCGGCCCTTGCCAGAGAAGCGCCAATCGACAAAGTTGCCCTGGTAATGGCTGCCGTCAGCGCCGATCAACTCGCCCTTGCCGTTGAGCGTGCCGTCCTTGAACTGGCCGATCCAGACATCACCGTCGGTGCTTTCGTAGCGGCCGCGGCCTTCCAGGTGGTTGTCACGAAAGGCACCGATGTACTGGTCGCCTTCGGCGCTATTGAAGGTGCCGCTGCCTTCGAGCTGACCGTTGACGAAGCGACCGCTGAACTGGTTGCCCGTGGCGTCGCTGCGGATGCCTTCGCCATTGGGTTTACCGCGAGCAAACAGGCCCTGGTACTGGCTGCCGTCGGCCAGCTCCAGATGCCCGGCGCCACTGTACTGGTCGTCTTTGAACTGGCCGCGATACAACAGGCCGGTTTCTTTCAGGGTGCCTTCGCCATCGCGACGGCCCAGTTTGAAACCACCGATGTAGCTGCTGCCGGGTGTCTTCAGAGTGCCCTGGCCATGGAACAGACCCTGCTGGAACTGGCCACGGTAGACCTCGCCATTGCTGCCATGCCACTCGCCCTGGCCGTGCCACTGACCGTTCAGGAAGTTGCCGGCATACCAGCTGCCATTGGGGTAATCGATGCGCCCTTCGCCTTGCAGCAGGCCATCGACGACCTGGCCCCGGAAGCGGCCGCCATCGGGCAGGCGGGCATCGGGCGGAGACAGCGGTTCGCCATCGCCACAGGCGGCGAGCAGCAAGGTCAGGGCAAGCGGAACAAGTGGGCGCATGACGGGGTCCGGACGGGTAAGGCCCCGAGTATGCCGCACAATGTACAGACTGAAACAGCCGCAGAGGCTGTTTCAGTATCGGGTTGCCTCAGACGAAGCAGAGTGTCAGCGGCTCGGCAATGTAGGCGGGCTTTTCCTGGCCTTCGATTTCCAGGGTGGCGGTGAACTTGAGCAGCCATTGGCCGGGCTTTTTCTCGAAGGCTTCGCTCAGGGCGACCTTGAGGCGCACGTTGCTGTCGACTTTTACTGGCTGAATGAAGCGCACGCTATCCAGGCCGTAGTTGACGACCATCTTCAGGCCTTCAGGCAAGACCAGGATGTTCTCCATCAGCTTGGGGATCAGCGACAGGGTGAGAAAACCGTGAGCGATTGTGCTGCCAAACGGCGTTTTTGCCGCCTTCTCCGCGTCCACATGAATGAACTGAAAGTCACCCGTGGCTTCGGCAAACAGGTTGATGCGCGCTTGATCGATGGTCAGCCATTCGGAACATCCCAGTTCCTTTCCAACGTACTGCGACAGCTCTGCAACAGGTACAAAGGGCATTGTGACTCTCCTGACGATTTTTGGTTTTCTTATGACTTAGGCAGATTCGAACGCCTAAGATCAGCACGCCTGCTCAA
This sequence comes from Pseudomonas putida, assembly GCF_028682475.1. Classification (GTDB taxonomy): domain Bacteria; phylum Pseudomonadota; class Gammaproteobacteria; order Pseudomonadales; family Pseudomonadaceae; genus Aquipseudomonas; species Aquipseudomonas putida_AG. The sequence goes on along the minus strand of NZ_JANHLE010000004.1, from coordinate 152,798 downwards.
AGCGGTCAAGTCGCCATGTTTTCGGCGAATATCAAGTTATAGGCAAGTCGTTAGCGTGCTTATAATGGCCGCCAGGCCCGAAGGAGAAAGTTATGCTGTTGCGTGGTTTGACCTGGCTGGTGTTGTTTCAATTGCTTGGGACGGCAATCAATCATTTGTTTGTGCCCATCTTGCCCGGGCCGATCATTGGCCTGTTACTGCTGCTGGTGTTCCTCATGGTGCGCGGTGAAGTCGGCGCGCCGCTGAGCGAGGCGGCCAATAGCCTGTTGCGCTACCTGCCCTTGCTGCTGGTGCCGCCCGCGGTGGGCGTGATGGTCTACGCCGCGGATATCGCCGCGGACTTCTGGGCCATCGTCGGTGCCCTGGTGATTTCGGCGCTGGTGACCCTGGCCTTCGTCGGGGTGCTGATGCAAAAGCTCATCGCCCGTCAGATCAAGCGTGAGGAGCGGCCATGAGCCTGGACTGGAACGGCGCACTGGACGCGGTCATTCACCATCCATTGTTCGGCATCGGCATCACCCTGGGGGCGTACCAACTGGTGCTGGCGGCCTACGAAAAGACCCGCTGGATTTTCCTTCAGCCGGTGCTGGTGTCGATGCTGGTGGTCATTGGCGTACTGCTCGCCTGTGGCTTGACTTACAGCGAGTACCGCAAAAGTACCGAGATCATGAGTATCCTGTTGGGGCCGGCGACGGTGGCGCTGGCGGTGCCGCTTTATCTCAATCTGCGGCGGATTCGCCAGCTGTTCTGGCCGACCTTTACTACGCTGGTAATCGGAGGGATCGTCGCGACGGGCGCCTGCCTGCTGCTGGGCTGGTGGTTTGGCGCCGAGCACATGATCCTGATGACCATGGCGCCGAAGTCGGTGACGTCGCCGATCGCCATGCTGGTGGCGGAGCAGATCGGCGGTGTGGCCGCGCTGGCGGCGGTGTTCGTGTTGATCACCGGGGTGATTGGCGCGATCTTCGGCCCCGGATTGCTGTCGCGCTGTGGTGTGCACAGCCCGGAGGCGCGAGGCATGGCGCTGGGCGTGACCGCTCACGCAGTGGGCACTTCGGTGGCCCTGCAGGAAAGTGATGAATGCGGGGCCTTCGCGGCCCTGGCGATGAGCCTGATGGGCGTTGCCACGGCGGTGTTCCTGCCGCTGGCGGTCAGCCTGGTTGCTTGAGGAGTTGCAATGACGTTACCGCTGTTTCCGCTCAATACCGTGTTGTTTCCAGGCTGCTTTCTCGACCTGCAGATTTTCGAGGCGCGCTACCTGGACATGATCGGCCGCTGCATGAAGCGGGGCGGCGGTTTTGGTGTGGTCTGCATTCTTGAAGGCGAGCAGGTCGGCAAAGCGCCGACGGGCTTTTCGCAGATAGGTTGCGAGGCGCTGATTCGCGACTTTCAGCAGCAGGACAACGGCCTGCTCGGCATCCGTGTCGAGGGCACCCGGCGTTTTCGTGTCGGGCCTTTCGAGGTGCAGAAAGACCAGTTGCTGGTCGCTGATGTGTCCTGGCTGCCAGAGGGGGAAGATATGCCGCTGGCGGATGACCATCATGACTTGCTGGCGCTGCTGCAAGCGCTGGGCGAGCATCCGATGGTCGAGGCACTGGGCATGCCGGTGACGGTCACCGGTCAACAGGCACTGGCCAACCAGCTGGCTTACCTGCTGCCCTTTGTCGAAGAAGACAAGCTCGACCTGCTGGCCATCGACTCACCTCGGCAACGCCTGGACGCTATCCAGGCATTGCTTGACCGACTGCAGGGCGAGCTGTTCGCCTGAGCCCTCAATACTGGTAGCGCACCAGGGCGTGTGGCAGCGAATGCAGGCTGAAGAACGCCAGAAGCGCTACACAGGCCGGCAGAATCAACCACCAGACTTTCAACGGCAGGGCGATGATCGGCTCGCGATGCTGGATAAGCGTCAGGCTGGTGGCGCAGATACAGCAGGCGAGCATGGCCCCGGCGAGGATATCGGTTGGCCAGTGCGCGCCCAGGTAAACCCTCGACAGCGCAATGGCCAGCGCCGGCAAACACCCCAGCAGGATCCAGGTCAGGCGCATGCGCGCCGGCTGGCCGCGCCCGGCCAGCACCGCCAGCACCAGAAAAAAGGCGAAGGCTGCCGAGCTGTGGCCGCTGGGCATGCTGTAGGTGGTCAGCGGATCGGTCAGCACTTCCGGGCGGGCGCGGGCGAACAGCCATTTCAGGCTGCCATTGGCCAGGGCCGTACCGATCAGGGTGGTACCGGCGAAGAGTGCCGGACGCCATTGCCGGGCTAGCAACAACAGGCCCGTCAACAAGCCGCCAAGGAACAGCTGGGTGCGAAAATCGCCCATGCGCGTGATCAGCACCACGCTGCCATCGATGACATTGCTGCGGTGCTCCTGGATCAGGGTCATCAAACCCTGGTCGAACTCATGCAGATACGGCCAGCCGATAAACAGCGCGGCCAGGGCCAGCAGACTGAGACCGGCAATCACCCGGGTGCCGCGACGCATGCTGCGCAGGCTGCAGTTGATACTGACGCCGACTAGTATGGCCAGGCCAGCGGCGATCAGGCCCGCATCCAGCCAGAACCCTTCAGGCAGCGGCAAGCGCATGGCCGCGCCGGTGGCCCAGCCGGGCAGCAGGTAGGCGACCGACCAACCGGCACCGGCCAGCAGGCTGACCGCGATAAAGCGAGGCAGGGGCATGTCGAACATGCCGGCGACCATCGGCAGCATCGGCCGCAGCGGGCCGATGAAGCGACCGACCAGCAGGCTGGCAATACCGTAGCGCTGGAAATAGCTTTCGGCGCCGCCGATCCATTCCGGATGGTGGCGCAGCAACGGCAGGCGCCGGATGTTCTGATGAAACTTGCGCCCCAGGGTGTAGGAGATGGCGTCGCCCAGCAGGCCGCCCAGGAATCCCAGCAGCAGGGTTTCCCCCAGCGACAGGGCGCCGCTGCCAGCCAGTACGGCCACGGCGAACAGCAGTACGGTGCCAGGCACGATGATTCCGGCGATGGCCAGGCACTCCACGCAGGCCACCAGAAAAATCGCCAAGCCAAGCCATTGCGGGTTGGCGCCAAGCCAACCGGTCAGGCTGTCGAGCCATTGGCCCATCGTGTCAGTTTCCTTGTGTCAGTAGAAAGTAGTCCCGGCCTTCGACTTGGCCCCGGCGCAGCGGGTTCCGTGTGCAATGGCGGGCAAAGTCGGCGTCGACGAAACGGTAGGGCAGATGTTCGTCGCGGCCATGGGGAATGCCCAGGCGGGCGGATTGAATAATGTGTTTCACATTGATACCGCAGTCTTCAACGAACAGTTGCTCGGGGTCGAAGCGTTTGCCGTCCCACTGCGGCACCTTCAAGCCCAGGGCCTTGCACAGCAGGGTCTGCCCGGCGCACAGGCGTTCGGCCGGACGGGCCTGGCCGCTGGCATCGGGGTTGTTCAGTTGCATCTGTGCCAGGCTGTTGTCGTCGCTGATGGCGTCGACGAACGGATAGGCCGATTTGATCAGCACGGCATTGCCCGGACCATGGGCGCTGAAGTTCAGCGAGTCGCCGCCGCGCGCGTAGTACATGTAGATGTGTCCGCCATCGAGAAACAGTGCTTTGCGCTTTTCGGTGTAGCCGAGCGACGCGTGGCTGCCTTTGTCGCTCAGGTAGTAGGCCTCGGTCTCGATGATCCGCGCTGCCAGCCAGTACGGACCGTGACGGTGGCGGATGACCTTGCCCAGCAGGGCTTTGGCCAGTTCCTCTGCGTCACGGTCGAAGAAGCTGTCGGGCAGGGCTCGGGACGGGCAGGGGGCTGAGTCGGGCATGCTGGCGGATTCGCGGTGGTCAGGTCGGCGATGATAGCAATTTCTGTCTTAATCGAGACTGAACAGCGGCCAGGGACCTTATCCCCACTGTGGGAGCGGGCTTGCCCCGCGATCAAAGGGTGGATTGGCCATTGATATGAACACTGTTTTTGACCATCCGCCTGTCACCGCTGGGCGCGGGGCGGCGTGCCAGTTATAATCAGCCGATTTTCCCCTTCGCCAAGACTACTGAGCCCATGACTGAGTCCGTTCTTGACTACATGACCCGCCTGGGTCGCGCTGCCCGCGAGGCTTCCCGCGTGATTGGCCGTGCCAGCACCGCGCAGAAGAACCGCGCCTTGCAAGCTGCCGCCAATGCCCTGGACGCTGCCCGCGTCGAGCTGTCGGCTGCCAACGAGCTGGACCTGGCCGCTGGTCGCGCCAATGGCCTGGAACCGGCCATGCTTGAGCGCCTGGCGCTGACCCCGGCGCGGATCGACGGCATGATCGTCGGCCTGCGCCAGGTCGCCAGCCTACCGGATCCGGTCGGGGCGATTCGTGACATGAGCTACCGGCCATCGGGTATTCAGGTCGGCAAGATGCGCGTACCGCTGGGGGTGATCGGGATCATCTACGAGTCGCGCCCGAACGTGACCATCGATGCGGCCAGCCTTTGCCTGAAGTCGGGCAACGCCACCATCCTGCGCGGCGGTTCCGAGGCCATTCACTCCAACCGCGCCATCGCCGCCTGTATCCAGCGCGGCCTGGCCGAAGCCGGCCTGCCGGCTGCGGTGGTGCAGGTGGTGGAAACCACCGACCGTGAAGCGGTCGGCGCGCTGATCAGCATGCCCGAGTATGTCGATGTGATCGTGCCGCGTGGCGGCAAGGGCCTGATCGAGCGGATCAGCCGTGATGCGCGGGTACCGGTGATCAAGCATCTGGACGGCATCTGTCACGTTTATGTGGCCGAGCACGCCGAGCTGGACAAGGCCCGGCGCATTGCCTTCAACGCCAAAACCTACCGGTATGGCATTTGCGGGGCGATGGAAACGCTGCTGGTCGATCAGTCGGTTGCAGCAGAGTTTCTGCCAGAAATGGCCCGTCAATTTCGGGAAAAAGGCGTCGAACTGCGCGGTTGTGAGCGGACCCGGCAGATTATCGATGCCGTACCGGCCACTGAAGCGGACTGGAACACCGAGTACCTGGCGGCGATTCTGTCGATCCGCGTGGTCGACGGTCTGGACCAGGCGATCGAGCACATCAATCATTACGGCTCGCATCACACCGATTCCATCGTCACCGAGCACCAGGGTCAGGCCCGGCAGTTCACCGCCGAGGTCGATTCGTCCTCGGTGATGATCAACACCCCGACCTGCTTTGCCGACGGTTTCGAATATGGCCTGGGCGCAGAAATCGGTATTTCCACCGACAAGCTGCACGCCCGCGGTCCGGTCGGGCTGGAAGGCCTGACCTGCGAGAAATACGTGGTGATCGGCGACGGTCAACTGCGTGGACAGGAGTCGCTCTGACTTGGCCGAGCGCAAACCGCTCGCCGCCGTCATGACGATGCCGCCCGCCCGGCGCATTGGTGTGCTCGGCGGGACCTTCGACCCGGTCCACATCGGCCACTTGCGCAGCGCGCTTGAGGTCGCCGAGGTACTGGCGCTGGACGAGCTGCGGCTGATGCCCAATGCCCGCCCGCCGCACCGGGACACGCCGCAAGTATCGGCCCAGGACCGTCTGGAAATGGTCCGTTGTGCGGTTGAAGGCGTGCCGACCTTGTCGGTGGATGCGCGGGAACTGGCGCGCGACACGCCGTCGTATACCATCGAAACACTTGAACTGATGCGCGCCGAACTGGCCGCTTCGGACCAGCTGTTTCTGCTGCTGGGCTGGGACGCGTTCTGCGGCCTGCCCAGTTGGCACCGTTGGGAAGAATTGCTGCAACACTGTCACATCCTGGTGCTGCAACGCCCGGATGCCGACGTCGAGCCACCGGATGCCCTGCGCAACCTGCTGGCCGCACGCTCAGTCAGTGACCCGCAGGCTCTGGTTGGGCCGGCGGGACAAATTGCATTCGTCTGGCAGACACCGCTTGCGGTGTCAGCCACGCAGATCCGACAGCTGCTGGCCAGCGGCAAGTCGGTGCGGTTTCTGGTGCCGGACGCAGTACTGGCCTACATCGATGCGCACAACCTGTACCGTGCGCCGAACTGAAGGTGCTGTGAAGCGCCTCACACTATTGAGTTGAATGAGTTTTATATGACCAAGCAAAAAATCAGTGCCATCAGTGCCGAAGAACTGGTCGAACTGACCAAGTCCGCCCTGGAAGAAGTCAAGGCCCAGGACATCCAGGTCATCGACGTAAAAGAAAAGCACAGCCTGACCGACTACATGATCATCGCCACCGGTACCTCCAACCGCCAGATCAGCGCGATGCTGGAAAAGGTCCGTGAGCAGGTCAAGGCCAAGGGCGTGCAGCCGCTGGGCGAAGAAGGCAAGGGCGACAGCGACTGGGTGCTGCTCGACCTCAACGACGTCATCGTCCACATGATGACCGCCGCTGCCCGTCAGTTCTACGACCTCGAGCGTCTGTGGATGGGTGCCGAGCAGAGCCGTGCCGCCGATGGCAAGCACCACAGCCCGGAAAACACTCACGCCTATTCCGACAATCTCAAAGACCGGGAATAAGGAAGGCTCGTGCGTCTGCGTCTGATCGCGGTCGGCTCGCGCATGCCCAAGTGGGTCGAGGACGGCTGGCATGAATATGCCAAGCGCCTGCCCTCGGAGCTGTCGCTGGAGCTGGTGGAAATACCGCTCAACACCCGGGGCAAGAATGCCGATGTCGCCCGCCTGATTCGTCAGGAGGGCGAGGCCATGCTATCCAAGGTCCAGCCAGGGGAACGGATTGTCACCCTGGAGGTCCATGGCAAGCCCTGGAGTACCGAGCAACTGGCGGTCGAGCTGGACCGCTGGCGCCTGGACTCGCGTACCGTGAACTTCATGGTCGGCGGCCCGGAAGGGCTGGCGCCGGAAGTCTGTGCGCGGGCGGAGCAGCGCTGGTCGCTGTCGCCGCTGACCCTGCCGCACCCATTGGTAAGGATACTGATCGGCGAGCAGCTGTACCGCGCCTGGACCGTGCTGTCCGGGCATCCTTACCATAAATGAACCTGTAAGCCTTTCAATGACGCAGCCGATTCGCCTCAAGGATCACGAGAAAGACGCCCGTATGGTGCGCAGTCGCGTCGTGGTCGGTGCCGTGGCGGTCGTTCTGCTGATCTGCGTGCTGATCGCGCGCCTGTATTACCTGCAGGTGATCCAGTACGACTATCACTCGACCCTGTCGGAAAACAACCGGGTGCACGTGCAGCCGATTCCGCCGACTCGCGGGCTGATTTTTGACCGGAACGGCGTGATCATCGCCGATAACCGGCCAAGCTTCAGCCTGAGCATGACCCGCGAGCGCTCCGGCGACTGGCAGCAGGTGCTCGATGTGATCGTCGAGGTGCTGGAGCTGACCCCGGACGACCGTACGCTGTTTGAAAAGCGCATGCGCCAGGGGCGTCGGCCGTTCGAGCCGGTGCCGATCCTGTTCGAGCTGACCGAGGAGCAGATTGCCCGTATTGCGGTGAATCAGTTCCGCCTGCCGGGTGTCGAGGTGGTTGCCCAGCTGGTCCGGCATTACCCGCAGGGAGCGCATTTCGCTCACTCGGTCGGCTACGTCGGACGGATCAACGAGAAAGAGCTCAAGACCCTCGATCCGGTCAACTACAGCGGTACCCACCATATCGGCAAGACCGGTATCGAGCGCTTCTACGAGCCCGAGCTGCATGGGCAGGTTGGCTACGAAGAGGTCGAGACCAACGCCCGCGGCCGGGTATTGCGGGTGCTCAAGCGCACCGACCCGATCCCCGGCAAGGACATTGTCCTGAGCCTCGACATCAAATTGCAGGAAGCCGCCGAGGCTGCGTTGGGCGGGCGTCGTGGGGCCGTCGTCGCGCTCGACCCGAACACCGGTGAAGTGCTGGCGATGGTCAGCCAGCCAAGCTTCGACCCCAACCCGTTCGTCACCGGCATCAGCTTCAAGGCCTATGCCGAGCTGCGCGACTCGATCGACCGACCGCTGTTCAACCGTGTGCTGCGGGGCTTGTACCCACCGGGTTCGACCATCAAGCCGGCTGTGGCCATCGCCGGCCTCGACAGTGGTGTGGTCACGGCCAGTAGCCGGGTGTTCGACCCGGGCTACTACCAGTTGCCCAACTATGACCACAAGTACCGCAACTGGAACCGCAGCGGTGACGGCTGGGTCGACCTGGACCTGGCGATCATGCGTTCCAACGACACCTACTTCTACGATCTGGCGCACAAGATGGGCATCGACCGCCTGTCCAGCTACATGAACAAGTTCGGCCTCGGGCAGAAAGTCGCCCTCGACATGTTCGAGGAGTCCGCCGGCCTGATGCCGACCCGCGAATGGAAGCGCACAACCCGCCGCCAGGCCTGGTTCCCGGGTGAAACGCTGATTCTCGGTATCGGCCAGGGCTACATGCAGACCACGCCGCTGCAGATGGCCCAGGCCATCGCGCTGATCGCCAGCAAGGGCAAGTGGAACCGTCCGCACCTGGCCAAGACCATCGAAGGCCAGCCGCCGGTGGACGAGCATCCGATGGACGACATCGTCCTGCGCGACAAGTCCGACTGGGCCAAGGTTACCCATGGCATGGAGCAGGTGATGCACAACGCCCGTGGTACCGCCCGTGCTGCCGCCGCCGGTGCCCAGTACCGCATTGCCGGCAAGAGTGGTACCGCCCAGGTGGTGGCAATCAAGCAGGGCGAGAAGTACGACCGCAACAAGGTGCAGGAGCGCCACCGTGACCACGCCCTGTTCGTCGGCTTCGCGCCGGCAGAGAACCCCAGGATCGTGGTCTCGGTCATGATCGAGAACGGCGAGGCGGGTGGCCGTGTCGCAGCGCCGGTAATGCGTCAGGTGATGGACGCCTGGTTGCTCGACGAGAATGGCCGGCTCAAATCCGAGTTCGCTCCCGCCACCGTCGCTCAGGAATCGGCTCAGTGAAGAACAATTTCGATCGCATGCTTTCCAGCGAAGACGTAATGCGTCGTCGCGCCAGCTTCCTGCAGCGCATCCATGTCGACGGCCCGTTGCTGATCCTGCTGCTGACCCTGGCTGCCGGCAGCCTGTTCGTCCTCTATTCGGCCAGCGGCAAGAACTGGGATCTGCTGCTCAAGCAGGCCAGCTCTTTCGGCATCGGTCTGGTGTCGATGTTCGTCATCGCCCAGCTGGAACCGCGCTTCATGGCGCGCTGGGTGCCGCTGGCCTACGTCTGCGGGGTGATCCTGCTGGTGGTGGTGGACGTCATGGGCCACAACGCCATGGGCGCCACACGCTGGATCAACATTCCCGGGGTGATCCGCTTCCAGCCCTCGGAATTCATGAAGATCATCATGCCGGCCACCATTGCCTGGTATCTGGCCAAGCGCTCCCTGCCGCCGCACCTCAAGCACGTGATGATCAGCCTGGTCATGATCGGTGTGCCGTTCATCCTCATCGTGCGTCAGCCGGACCTGGGGACGGCGTTGCTGATTCTCGCGTCGGGCGCGTTCGTGCTGTTCATGGGCGGTCTGCGCTGGCGCTGGATCCTCAGTGTGCTCGCCGCTGCGGTGCCGGTGGCCGTGGCCATGTGGTTCTTCGTCATGCACGACTACCAGAAGCAACGGGTACTGACCTTCCTCGATCCGGAAAGCGATCCGCTGGGTACCGGCTGGAACATCATCCAGTCCAAGGCGGCCATCGGTTCCGGCGGTGTGTTTGGCAAGGGCTGGCTGCTCGGCACCCAGTCGCACCTGGACTTCCTGCCGGAAAGCCACACCGACTTCATCATCGCCGTGATGGGTGAGGAGTTCGGCCTGGTCGGCATCTGTGCGCTGCTGCTGATCTACTTGTTGCTGATCGGCCGCGGCCTGGTGATTACCGCCCAGGCGCAGACGCTCTACGGCAAGTTGCTGGCCGGCAGCTTGACCATGACCTTTTTTGTTTATGTGTTCGTCAATATCGGTATGGTCAGCGGCTTGTTGCCTGTCGTGGGGGTTCCGCTGCCCTTCATTAGTTACGGCGGAACTTCGTTGGTGACGCTGCTGTCAGCGTTTGGCGTATTAATGTCGATCCATACGCATCGCAAATGGATTGCGCAGGTTTGAATAAGGTGAAGAATTACATGCAAGTAATGCGTGGCTGGGCAGCTCGTTGTGCGCCCTTGGTGGGCCTGCTCGGCTTGCTCGGTGGTGGTCAGCAAGCGGTCGCAGGCGACTATGACGGCTCACCTCAGGTAGCCGAGTTTGTCGCTGAGATGACCCGCGATTATGGCTTTGCCAACGAGCAATTGATGGATGTGTTTGCCGACGTCAAGCGCAAGCAGTCGATCCTCGATGCGATTTCCCGGCCGGCCGAACGGGTAAAGCCCTGGAAGGATTACCGGCCGATGTTTCTCACTGACGCGCGGGTCGCCCGTGGCGTGGATTTCTGGCGTCAGCACGAAGCGACCCTGGCCCGTGCCGAGCAGGAGTATGGCGTCCCGGCCCAGGTGATCGTGTCGATCATCGGCGTTGAAACCTTTTTTGGCCGCAACACCGGCAACTACCGGGTGATCGATGCGCTGTCGACCCTGGGCTTCGATTACCCGCCACGGGCCGAGTTCTTCCGCAAAGAGCTGCGCGAGTACCTCTTGCTGGCGCGTGATGAGCAGGTCGATCCGCTGACCCTCAAAGGCTCCTACGCCGGCGCCATGGGCCTGCCGCAGTTCATGCCCAGCAGCTTTCGCGCCTACGCGGTGGACTTCGACGGTGACGGTCACATCAATATCTGGAACAACCCGGACGACGCCATTGGCAGTGTTGCCAGCTACTTCAAACGCCATGGCTGGGTCGCCGGCGAGCCGGTGGTCAGTCGTGCCACGGCCACCGGTAATCGCATCGATGAGGGCCTGACCCCCGGTATTGACGCGGTCAAGACGGTCGGGGAGTTGCGGGCACTGGGCTGGTCAAGTCATGATGCGCTGCGCGATGATCTGCCGGTCACCGCTTTCCGGCTTGAAGGCGACAACGGCCCCGAATACTGGCTGGGCCTGCAGAACTTCTACGCGATCACTCGCTACAACCGCAGCGTGATGTACGCGATGGCGGTACATCAGCTATCGGACCTGCTGGTTCAAGCACGGGGCGCCAAGTAATGTTTTCTGATACATCCCTGAAACTGATCGGCTGCGCGGCCCTGGGCCTGATGCTGGCCAGTTGCTCTTCAAGCAAGCCGTCGACGCAGCAAAGCACCAACGTGGTACGGGCCAAGCCCGGTCTGGACATCAACCGTGCGCACAAAGATGGCGCGCCGTGGTGGGACGTCGATGTGTCGAAGATCCCTGATGCCACGCCAACCGTGCATACCGGCAACTACAAGGCCAACCCCTACACCGTATTGGGCAAGACCTACTTCCCGATCCAGGACTCGCGCAACTACCGCGCCGAGGGTACGGCGTCGTGGTACGGCACCAAGTTCCACGGTCAGAACACCGCCAACGGCGAGGTCTATGACCTCTACGGCATGAGCGCGGCGCACAAGACCCTGCCGCTGCCGGCCTACGTCAAGGTCACCAACCTGGACAACCATCGCAGCGTGATCCTGCGCGTCAACGATCGCGGCCCGTTCTATTCGGACCGCATCATCGACCTGTCCTATGCGGCGGCGAAAAAACTCGGTTACGCCGAAACCGGTACTGCGCGCGTGCGCGTCGAGGGCATCGACCCGAAACAGTGGTGGGCCCAGCGTGGCCAGCCGGCACCGATGGTGCTGGATCAGCCGCAGATCTCCCAGCCGCAGGTGCTGACTGCCAGCACCGGCACCGTCGAGCAATGGACACCGCCGCCGCAACAGCATGCCGCCGCGGTAGTGCCGGTGCAGATCGCCAGCAACACTAGCCAGGCCGCTAATGGTCTTTACTTGCAGGTCGGCGCCTTCGCCAACCCGGATGCCGCCGAACTGCTGCGCTCCAAGCTGAGCGGCATGGTCAGCGCGCCGGTGTTCATCAGTTCGATCGTGCGCAACCAGCAGACCCTGCACCGCGTACGCATGGGGCCGATCAACAGCCAGGGCGAAGCCCAGCAGATGCAGGACAGTGTACGTCTGGCCAACCTTGGCCAGCCAAAAGTTGTGACGGCGGACTGATCGGGGGGACTGGTCGGTTTGTCATGCAAGCGGGCGGAACAGCCATGTACAATGGCCGTTTTGCTCGCAAGGCCCAGCGCCTGAAGACGTTTTGCCCATGTAGGGCATGAGCCCAATAGCCATTTCGAGAGACGGATGAACATAACCAGCTTTGCCAAACGCCTTTGCCTGCTTGTACCGCTGATGATCACCCCTGCCGCCTTCGCGGCAGAGCAGATGATGCCGTCGCCGCCGCAACTGGCAGCCAAGTCCTACGTGCTCATGGAAGCCTCCAGCGGTAATATCCTGGTCGAGAACAATGGTGACGAGCGTTTGCCGCCGGCCAGCCTGACCAAGCTGATGACCGCCTACATCGCGACCCTGGATATCCGTCGCGGGCAAATCGGCGAGAACGACCCGGTAACCGTCAGCGAAAACGCCTGGCGCACCGGTGGTTCGCGGATGTTCATCAAGGTCGGCACCCAGGTCAGCGTCAGCGACCTGCTGCACGGCATCATCATCCAGTCGGGTAACGACGCCAGTGTCGCCCTGGCCGAGCACATCGCCGGCAGCGAAGACGCGTTCGCCGACATGATGAACAAGACGGCCGCCGATCTGGGCATGAGCAACAGCCACTTCATGAACCCGACCGGCCTGCCGAACCCCGAGCACTACTCGTCGGCTCACGACATGGCCGTGCTGGCGCGTGCAATCATCCACGAAGACCCTGCTCACTACGCGATCTACTCGCAGAAAGAGTTCTTCTGGAACAACATCAAGCAGCCTAACCGCAACCTGCTGCTGTGGCGCGACAAGACCGTCGATGGCCTGAAAACCGGCCACACCGACGAAGCGGGCTACTGCATGGTGTCGTCGGCCGTGCGTGATGGCATGCGCCTGATCGCCGTGGTTTTCGGTACCAACAGCGAGCAAGCCCGTGCTGCCGAAACCCAGAAGCTGCTGACCTACGGTTTCCGCTTCTTCGAAACCCAGACCTTCTACCAGAAGGGTACCGAACTCGCCGAGGCGCAAGTCTGGAAGGGTGCCGCCAACAAGGTCAAAGCCGGCCTGGCCCAAGACCTGAGCATGACTTTGCCTAAAGGCCAATTGAAGAAACTGGCTGCAAGCATGACCATGAACCCGCAACTGACCGCGCCAATCGCCAAAGGTGACGTGATCGGTAAAGTGGAAGTCAAACTGGATGACAACGTTGTACACAGCGCCGATCTGATCGCGCTGGACGCTGTTGAGGAAGCTGGTTTCTTCGGCCGGGTGTGGGATAGCATTCGTCTATTCTTCTACGGGCTGTTCAACTGATATCGTGACCAGCCACGCCCCCGCCCACTCACGCGGGGGCGTTGTTGTTGCCACGGCTTACGAGGCCGTTACTGCCATGACCGAAGCTGACAAATCGCACAAAATCGAATTCCCCTGCGCGGATTACCCGATCAAGGTAATCGGTGACACCGTGGTCAATTTCAAAGATACGGTGATCGAGATCCTCAAGAAGTACGCTGAGGTCGATCTCAAGACCCTGGCCGAACGCCAGAGTAAAGAAGGCAAGTACACCACCGTGCAATTGCACATCGTCGCGACCGGTGAAGACCAACTGCACAATATCAACAGCGCTCTGCGCGCTACCGGTATCGTGAAAATGGTGCTCTGATGCCGGCCAGCCTCGGCTTTCGCGACCTGGGACTATTGCCTTACGAGCCGGTGCTCGAGGCCATGCGCCGGTTTACTGACCAGCGTGGTCCGCAAACCTGCGACGAAGTCTGGCTGGTGGAACACCCTGCGGTGTTCACCCAGGGCCAGGCGGGCAAGGCCGAGCACCTGCTGGTGCCCGGCGATATTCCAGTGGTGCAGACCGACCGGGGCGGCCAGGTGACCTATCACGGTCCTGGCCAGCTGGTGGCTTACCTGTTGCTTGATGTGCGCCGGCTCGGGTTTGGCGTGCGTGATCTGGTCTCCCGGATCGAACGCTGCCTGATCGAGTTGCTGGCCAGTTATGGCGTCGAGGCGGCGGCCAAGGCCGATGCCCCGGGCGTTTATGTCGATGGAGCGAAAATCGCCTCCCTCGGCCTGCGGATCCGCAATGGCTGTTCTTTCCATGGCCTTGCCTTGAACGTGGACATGGACCTTGCGCCATTCCGCCGGATTAACCCCTGCGGGTATGCGGGGCTGGCCATGACCCAGCTGCGCGACCAGGCAGGCTCGATCGAACTCTCTGAGGTAAGGGCAAGGCTGCGCGGGCAGCTGGTCAAGCACCTCGACTATGCTGAGCAGACGACCCTTACGGGCGGAATCTTCTGAATATGACTACTGTTGTGCAAGAACCAGTGCAAAGCGTGACACCCGCGCCACGGCCCAAGGTCGAGGCGGGTGTCAAACTGCGTGGCGCGGAAAAAGTCGCGCGTATCCCGGTGAAGATCATCCCCACCGACGAGTTGCCGAAGAAGCCTGACTGGATCCGCGTGCGTATCCCGGTTTCGCCGGAAGTCGACCGCATCAAGCAATTGCTGCGCAAACACAAGCTGCACAGCGTCTGCGAAGAGGCGTCCTGCCCGAACCTGGGTGAGTGCTTCTCCGGTGGTACTGCGACCTTCATGATCATGGGTGACATCTGCACCCGTCGCTGCCCGTTCTGCGACGTGGGTCACGGGCGTCCGAAGCCTCTGGACGTCGACGAGCCGAAGAACCTCGCCGTTGCCATTGCCGACCTGCGCCTGAAGTACGTGGTGATCACCTCGGTGGACCGTGACGACCTGCGTGACGGCGGTGCCCAGCACTTTGCCGACTGCATCCGCGAAATTCGCGCGCTGTCGCCGGGTGTCCAGCTGGAAACTCTGGTGCCGGACTACCGTGGACGGATGGACGTGGCCCTGGCGATCACCGCCGAGACCCCGCCGGACGTGTTCAACCACAACCTGGAAACCGTGCCACGCCTGTACAAGGCTGCGCGTCCGGGCTCCGACTACCAGTGGTCGCTGACCCTGCTGCAGAAGTTCAAGGAGCTGGTGCCGCACGTACCGACCAAATCCGGCTTGATGCTCGGGCTGGGCGAGACTGACGAAGAAGTGATCGAAGTGATGCAGCGCATGCGCGAGCACAACATCGACATGCTGACCCTCGGCCAGTACCTGCAGCCATCGCGCAGCCACTTGCCGGTGCAGCGTTTCGTGCACCCGGACACCTTCGCCTGGTTCGCCGAAGAAGGTTACAAGATGGGCTTCAAGAACGTCGCTTCCGGTCCGTTGGTGCGTTCTTCGTACCATGCCGACCAGCAGGCACATGAGGCCAAGATCAAGCTCTGATCCCGGCTGTGCTGAATGCCGATGCCCGCTTGCCAGCGGCATCGGCATTTTTGTTTGCGGGATTTTTTCCACCCGCCGTTTGACCGTCAACCGCACTAGGGTTGATGCTCAAGTCCAAGCAAGGAGTCGTCTGGATGAACCTTCCGATCGATCATCAGCCGGCGGTGCACGCAGGCAACGCTATGCTGCCCAAGGCGCAGCCGGGCAACGGCCGAATAGCCATCATCGCGCCAGCCGGCCCGGCCCCGCTCGATACGCTCGCGGCACTTCAGTGGTTCGAGGCGCGCGGTTATCAATGCCGGATCTATCCCGGGGTTACCGAAGCCAAGGGCTATCTGGCTGGCGATGATGCTTGCCGGTTGGCCGACCTGCATGCGGCGTTCGCCGCACCCGATGTCGATGCAATCATCTGCCTGCGCGGTGGCTACGGCAGCATGCGCCTGCTTGAAGGGCTCGACTATGCGCTGTTGCGCAAGCATCCGAAACCGTTGGTGGGCTACAGCGATATCACGGCGTTGCACAGCGCGATTGCCCGGCATGTCGGTTTTGTTACTTTTCATGGAGCAATGCTCAAGTCCGAATTGCTGGCAAACAAGCAGGCACCGACGGTCTCATCCTTGTTCGAGCTGCTCAGTGGGCGCTTGAAGTGCGGTGACACCCTGGAGCACCCAGCTAGCCATCCGTTGAGCACAATCGCCCCTGGAGCGGCGTCCGGGCGGCTGGTGGGCGGTAATCTGGCAATGCTCTGTGCCACTCTGAATACGCCCGCAGAATTGCACAGCCGGGATGGCATTCTGTTTATCGAGGATGTCAACGAGCCGCTGTATCGCATCGACCGCCTGTTGACCCAGCTGCGCCTGGCCGGCAAGTTCGAAGGGCTGCGTGGTGTATTGGTCGGGGACTTTGCCGGACTGACGTTGCAGGCGCTGACGCCGTTGTTGCGGGAAATGTTCGAACCGTTGCAGATACCGGTGCTGGCCGGCTGGCGCAGTGGTCACTGCGATCCCAATATCACCTTGCCGTTAGGGGCGCTGGTGCATCTGGATGCTGATCGACATTCCCTGCAATTACAGCAAGATTTGTTCGCAGCATAAAAAACGCCCCGGAACCGGGGCGTTTTTTATTTAGCGCTGACGCAGGCTTTCCAGCAGTTTATGCGTCGGATAGCCATCAGCCGGCCAGCCCAGCGCTTGCTGGGCGTTGCGGATGGCTTTGCGAGTATTGGCGCCGATAATCCCGTCGGCGGCACCGGCATCGTAGTTCCTGGCGCTGAGCAGGGTTTGCAGTTCGACCCGTTCGCTACGGCTCAACGGCAGATCGTCTTTTGGCCAAGGGCCGGCGATGTAGCCTGAGCCATCGAAACGCTGACCGAGCAGGCTGACCGCCAGGGCATAAGAAGACGAGTTGTTGTACTTGAGGATTGCGCGGAAGTTATCCAGCACCAGGAACGCCGGGCCGCGGTATCCCGCAGGCAGCAACAGCGCGGCGGAGAGTTGCTCGCTACCAGCTGGCAGGCGTACACCGGCTGGCAGTTTCAGGCCCAGCTGCATCCATTCGGCCACGCTCTTGCGCTGGCTGCCGTCGGCCAGCCAGTAATCAAAGCCGGGTGCCAGCTGCACTTCGAAACCCCAAGGCTCGCCGCGCTTCCAGCCGGAGCTTTGCAGGTAATGGGCCGTGGAGGCCAGGGCATCGGCGGAGCTGTTCCAGATATCCCGGCGGCCGTCGCCGTCGAAGTCCACCGCATGGGTGTTGTAGGTCGTAGGAATGAACTGGGTCTGGCCCATGGCGCCGGCCCACGAGCCTTTCATGGCGTCGGGCTGGATATCGCCGTTCTGCAGGATCTGCAGGGCGGCGATCAGTTGTGCCTGGGCAAAGGCCGGGCGACGGCCTTCATAGGCCAGGGTTGCCAGGGAGCGGATGACGGATTTGCTGCCCTGGAACTGGCCGAAGTTGCTTTCCATGCCCCATACCGAGACCAGCACATTGCGGTCGACGCCGTAGCGCTGTTCGATCTGGCTCAAGAGCTCTGCGTGTTTTTTCAGCAGGCCTTTGCCATTGCGTACGCGCAGGGGCGACAGGGCGCCGTCGAGGTACTCCCAGACGGGACGGGCGAACTCTGGCTGGCTGCGGTCGGCCTTGATCACGTCCATGTCTGGCGTGACGCCGAGGAAGGCGCGGTCGAAGGTGCCGGGGTTGATACCCGCTTGCAAGGCTTGTTGACGGAAGCCCGCTTGCCACTGGGCAAAGCTTTGCAGCGGCTGGATTTCGGTGCTGGTGTCGACTGCCGGGCTCGGCACGGTCACGACCGGCGCGGGCTGGGCAGGGGCCAGCGGCAGGGCATCGGCGGCGGTGGGTTTTTCCGCGCAGGCGACGAGCAGGATGAGGCTGGAGGCAGCAATCAGCTGGCGAGGTTGCCAGCGATGGGAAAGACAAAAGGGCATGCACAGGTCCAGGTATTTCAGGTCAGGTGATGACCATACCATGCCTGCGGGAATCTTGCTTTTATGCAGCCAAAAAGTAAGAAGCCTCCCAATCTCTCGATTGGAAGGCTTCGCGGCGGTAGCTGCCTTTGCCTTTGCCTGCACGTTCCTGGCGGCTGCGGAACAGGGGTTGGGCGATGATCGATTTGGCCTTGTTGGGCCTGGTTTTTTTGCTCATGGCAGGGGTCCTTTGGAGGTTGGGCGCAATATAGGGGGGAAAGCGTCGCGGGGCAAGCCCGCTCCCACAGGGATCAAATACCCTCTGTGGGAGCGGGCTTGCCCCGCGATTGATGTCACTCTGCCGGCAATGCCAAACGTTGTCCGGCCATCAACAACGACAAGCGCGCCAGACTCGTCCAGGGCGAACCCTGGGCCTGCCCCTTGATCTGCGCATCAATGCGCTGGGCATCCTGCAACAGCTGGCTCCAGCGCTGCGCCGAGTGGCGTTGCAGGGCTTTGCTCATCAGTGGCTTGCGCTTGTCCCAGACCGGTGGCCGCGCCTGGCTGAAGGCCTTGTCCAGCGGCACGCCTTGGCTGTACTGCTGCGCAAGCCCGGCCAGCACCCGTAATTCCCGGGCCAGGGCCCAGAGAATCACCGGTGGCTCGACCCCTTCACCGCGCAAGCCTTCGAGCATGCGCAGGGCATGAGCAGCCTCGCCGTTGAGAATCGCATCGACCAGACCGAAGACGTCAAAACGGGCACTGTCAGCCACCGCCGCTTGCACCGTCTCGACGGTAATCTGATTGCCTTCAGCCAGCAGCTTGAGCTTTTCGATTTCCTGGGCAGCGGCCAGCAGGTTGCCTTCGACCCGGGCGGCAATCAGGTCCACCGCATCGCGCTGGGCCGATAGCCCGGCCTGGGACAGACGCTGGTTGATCCATTGTGGCAGTTGCTGGGTGTCGACCGGCCAGATCTGGATGAACTGGACCTGCTGGCCTTCGATCAGCGCCTTGCCCCATTTGGTCTTCTGCGCACTGCCGTCAAGCTTGGGCAGGCTGATCAGCAGCAGGGTGTCTTCGGCAGGCCGTGAGCAGTATTCGATCAGTGCTGCAGCGCCCTTGTCACCAGGCTTGCCGGAAGGCAGGCGCAGTTCCAAAAGGCGCCGCTGGGCGAACAGTGACAGGCTGGCACCAGCCTGGAGCAGGGTGCCCCAGTCGAAGTTGGCGTCAGCGCTGAATACCTGGCGTTCATCGAACCCTTGCTGGCGCGCGGCAGCACGCACCGCATCGGCGGCTTCCTGGCACAGCAGCGGGTCATCGCCACTGATCACGTAGACCGGCGCGAGGCTGCCTTGCAGGTGTTTGTTGAGCTGGGCGGGGGCGAGTTTCATGGTCGCAGGCGGGGCACCGAAGTGCCCCGTTCAGGCTCAGTTGATCGGCAGTTGCAGGGGCGACTGCTGAGGCGTCTCGTCCTGGGCACGACGGGCCGCTTCGATGGCGTCGGCCTGGGCCTTGGCGCGTACATCGGCGTCCTGCTGCAGCTGGTCGAGCTGGCTCGGCGTCAGCAGTTGCAGGCGTACCAGCATGTTCTGCACCAGCTCGCGGCGCATTTCCTGGCGGGTCTGGGTCGCTTCTTGCTGGGAACCGGTGATGTTGTTGCCGTCGTGCAGGTAGATCTTGCGCACTTCCAGCTTGTCGTTGAGCAGATTGGTATTGTTGTGGCCTTCGATGCTGTAGCTCAGCACCGTGCTCAACTCATACTCGGCCGAACGACCCGAGCCACCGGCATAGGTGGCGGCGCGCTGGGTTTCCGCTTCGTTGGTCAGAACCAGCTTGTATGGCGCGCCAGCGTGAACGTTGACGCCGCTGCTTTTCAGGGCCTGACGCAGTTGGGTCACGGTGTCGCCATAGGCATTGCGTGCACTCAGGTCCAGTTCCGTGATGCTCAGCTCACTGGTGCCGGTACCCCGCAGCTGGAAACCGCAGGCACTGAGCAGTACGGCCAGGCCCATTACCAGCAGATTGCGTTTGATCATCTTGTTGCTCCCTTGTGGGCCGATTCTGTGTACCGGCCCGCCATGCTTGCGGGCCGGTAGTCCTGTCAGTTGGCGACGATATTGACCAGTTTGCCCGGTACCACGATGACCTTGCGGATGCTCAGGCCTTCGGTGAAGCGCAGGACGTTTTCGTTGCTGCGGGCAGCCGCTTCGACATCTTCGCGGCTGGCGCCGGCCGGCATTTCGATCTGGCCGCGCAGCTTGCCGTTGACCTGGATGACCAGAACGATGCTGTCCTGCACCAGGGCGCTTTCGTCCAGTGCCGGCCAGCCGGCATCGATCACCGCACCCTGGTGACCCAGGCGGTGCCACAGCTCATGGCTGATGTGCGGGGTGATCGGGGCTAGCAGCAAGGCGACGGTTTCCAGGCCTTCATGCAGCAGGGCGCGGTCCTGTTCGCTGGCTTGCGGAGCTTTTTCCAGCACGTTCATCAGGGTCATCACCTGGGCGATGGCGGTGTTGAACTTGTGGAACTGGCCGACGTCGGTGCTGGCCTGTTTGATTGCGGCGTGAATGGCACGGCGGACCACTTTCTGGCCATCGTCCAGGGCGGCAACGTCCAGCTTGCCCGGCAAGCCGAGGGCGACGTGGGCCTGGGCCAGACGCCAGACACGACGCAGGAAGCGGTTGGCACCTTCGACGCCGGAGTCGGACCACTCCAGGCTCATGTCCGGCGGCGAGGCGAACATCATGAACAGACGGCAGGTGTCGGCACCGTAGGCTTCGATCATTGCCTGCGGGTCAACGCCGTTGTTCTTGGACTTGGACATCTTCTCGGTGCCGCCGATTTCGACCGGCAAGCCGTCGGTTTTCAGGCGCGCGCCGATGATCTTGGCCTTGGCGTCACGTTCGACTTCGACGTCAGCCGGGTTGAACCAGTCCTTGCCGCCGTTGCTGGCAACGCGGTAGTAGGTTTCGGCAACGACCATGCCCTGGGTCAGCAGGTTCTTGAACGGCTCGTTGGAGCTGACCAGGCCTTCGTCACGCATCAGCTTGTGGAAGAAGCGTGCATAGAGCAGGTGCAGGATGGCGTGCTCGATGCCACCGATGTATTGGTCTACCGGCAGCCAGTGGTTGGCCGCTTTCGGGTCGACCAGGCCACCCTCGTAGTTCGGCGAGGCGTAGCGGGCGAAATACCAGGACGACTCGACGAAGGTGTCCATGGTGTCGGTTTCGCGCTTGGCCGCGGTACCGCATTTCGGGCAGCTGCACTCGTAGAATTCAGGCATGCGAGCCAGAGGCGAACCGGCACCATCCGGTACCACGTCCTCAGGCAGTTTGACCGGCAACTGGTCTTCCGGTACCGGCACATCGCCACAGGATGGGCAATGGATGATCGGGATCGGGCAGCCCCAGTAGCGCTGGCGGCTGATGCCCCAGTCACGCAGACGGAACTGGGTACGCGATTTGCCCAGCTCTTTCTTGATCAACGCCACTTCGATGGCATCGAATGCGCCCTGGAAGTCCAGGCCGTCGAATTCGCCGGAGTTGATCAGCTGGCCGTACTCACCGCAGGCAGCATCCCACTCGGCAGCGACTTCGTCGCCCAGGCTGGTGCGCACCACGGCCTTGAACGGCAGGTTGTACTTTTTGGCGAACTCGAAATCGCGTTCGTCGTGGGCCGGCACGGCCATCACCGCGCCATCGCCGTAGTGCATCAGCACATAGTTGGCGACCCATACCGGCAGTTTTTCACCGGTCAGCGGGTGTTCGACGAACAGCGAGGTGGCCAGGCCTTTTTTCTCCTGGGTGGCGACGTCGGCTTCGGCGACGCTGCCGCTCTTGCATTCATCGATGAACGCTTGCAGTTCCGGGTTGCCCTGGGCGGCCTGGGTGGCCAGCGGGTGCTCGGCGGCAACGGCAACGTAGGTGGCGCCCATCAGGGTGTCCGGACGGGTGGTGAAGACTTTCAGGGCCCCGGCGTGGCCGATGCTGGCCTGATCGAAGGGGAACTGCACTTCCATGCCACGGGACTTGCCGATCCAGTTGCGCTGCATGGTCTTGACCTGTTCTGGCCAGCCCGGCAGCTCGTCGAGGCTTTCCAGCAGCTCGTCGGCATAGTCGGTGATCTTGAAGTAGTACATCGGGATTTCGCGCTTCTCGATCAGCGCGCCCGAACGCCAGCCACGGCCGTCGATGACCTGCTCGTTGGCCAGTACGGTCTGGTCGGCCGGGTCCCAGTTCACGGTCCCGTTTTTGCGGTAGATCACGCCTTTTTCGAACAGGCGGGTGAACAGCCACTGTTCCCAGCGGTAGTAATCCGGTTTGCAGGTGGTGACTTCACGCGACCAGTCGAAGGCCAGGCCCAGGCTCTTGAGCTGGGTCTTCATGTATTCGATGTTTTCGTAGGTCCACTTGGCCGGTGCGACGTTGTTCTTCATCGCCGCGTTTTCCGCCGGCATGCCGAAGGCATCCCAACCCATCGGTTGCAGGACGTTCTTGCCCTGCATGCGCTGGTAACGGGCGATCACGTCACCGATGGTGTAGTTGCGCACGTGGCCCATATGTAGCTTGCCGCTCGGGTACGGGAACATCGATAGGCAGTAGTACGACTCCTTGCCTGGCTGTTCACTGACTTCAAAAGACTTTTGCTCGTCCCAGTAGGACTGGGCGGCGGCTTCGATTTCGCGGGGCTGATAGAGTTCGTGCATGGCTACTTTGCGCTTAGAGATGGGAGACCTTATCCAGGCAGCGGGAAAACCGCTACATCGGCAATCCGGTGTCAAAAGGGTGAACGGCCTAGCATACATGACCCCTGTCCACCGAGGGAAACCCTGATTGCACCGCCAGAGGCGTTGCGGGCCGTTGGTCGCAGTGTCCGGCTGCTTTTTCGAGTAACGCTAAGCTCACTGTTGGGGGGAGATATTTTATCTTCAATGAGGTGAACGGATGGGAGAGTCGCAGCAACAAGCAACAAAACCGGAGCTTTACGAACGGCTGATCGATCGTCTGGGGCTTGCTCTGGAGGTCGCCAGAACGTCCGTTCGGTTACGCGATGAAATGCCTGCTGAATTGGAGTTGCGTGGCCTGAGCCGCGCCGAATTCGATGTGATCAAAGCCTATCTGGACGCTCTTCCAGAGGGCAGGCATGGATGCGCTGGCGCACAGCTATCAGCGGAGCCGCCACCTGCGGCCAGAGTCGTCTGGCTCAAGGACAAGACACGCTCCACCACCACGGCAAAATCCAGAAAGCTGCAATTCAAGTAGCCGGGCGGATTCCCAGGCGCAATGCGGAGTGCGCCCCCCTTTGCAAAGACAAGATGATCGGCATCTGACTCCTGACTATTGTTGCCAGGTGCCGATCCTCTTAGGCTGCGCACCTCCATGGAGGTGACCTGTGCCTATTCGCTATTTGATCAAACAGATAATCCTGCCGCCCGGCGTATTGTTCCTGCTGTTGCTCGCGGCCTGGTGGCTGCGTCGTTCCTGGCCGCGCCTGTCTGCCTTGTGTTTTGTCCTGGGCTTGGGGGGCTTGTGGACGATGAGTCTGCCGATTGTCGTCGAGCATTCGGCGCGTTTGCTGGAGACCGAACCGGCCTTGAGCCATGAGCAATGGGCACACCTGGCTGAGCAGGCGGATGCCATTGTGGTGCTGGGCGCCGGGCGCGAACGCGGCGATCCGGCCTGGGACTTTGTTGATCAGCCGGCAGGTACGGCCATGGAGCGCATGCGTTACGCCGCCCGGTTGGCCAAGGTGTCGGGCTTGCCGTTGTTGATCTCGGGCGGCTTGCACTATGGCACCCCTCCCAGCGAGGCACAGCTGATGGCTGATGCGCTGCAGCATGATCTTGGGGTGAGTGTGCGCTGGAAGGAAGAGCGCAGCCGCACGACCTGGGAGAATGCCCAGATGAGCGCCCGGATCCTCTTGCCTGAGGGCATCAAGCGTGTGGTCGTGGTGACCCAGGCCTGGCATATGCAGCGTTCGCGCTGGAGCTTCGAGCAGGCGGGTTTTACCGTGGTGCCGGCGCCAGTCGGTTTTCTCGGTCGTGATCATGCCCGGCCGTTCGGTGGCTGGCTGCCGGAAAGCAAGGCGATGTGGCAGAGCGGCCAACTGCTCAATGAGGCAGTCGGCCTGCTCGGTTACCGCCTGTTCTACTAGACGGTCTTGGCAATCCGGCTGGCCAGCAGGGCCCAGCCAAACAACAATGCACAGACAATCACCAGTGGCCAGGAGCGCCACTGCAGGTACGGTGTCAGCTGCTGCATCGGTACCACTTCACCGTAGAGGATGCCGCGTTCGAACTGCGGAATCTGCGCGGTGATGCGTCCGAAGGGATCGATCAGCCCGGTGACACCATTGTTGGTGGCGCGAATCATCCAGCGACCGGCCTCCAGCGCACGCATCTGGGCCATCTGTAAATGCTGCAGGGGGCCGATCGAGGTGCCGAACCAGGTGTCGTTGCTGATGGTCAGGAGGATGTCGCTGCGCGCGGCCAGGCTTGCGGCGAACTCCGGGTAGACCACTTCGTAGCAGATGTACGGGGCGATCTGATAGCCCTTGGCCTGCAGTAGCGGCTGGTCAGCCGGCCCGCGGGCAAAGTCCGACATCGGCAGGTCGAAGAAGGCAATCAGGCCACGAAGCATATCCTGCAGCGGTACGTATTCACCGAACGGCACCAGCTTCTGCTTGAGGTAGGTGCCGTCGCCTTCACCGGTCACGGTAATGCCGTTGTAGTAGCGGCGTTGCTGGTGCACCACTTCACGTACCGGCACGCCGGTGATCAGCGCCGAGTGACGGTCGGCGGCGAAGCTGCCCATCATGTCCAGGTAGCCCTGGGCCTGTTCTTTGAGGATCGGTACCGCGGTCTCCGGCCAGACCAGCAGGTCAACCGGTTTGGAGCTGAAACTCATGTCGCGGTAGAGGGCCAGCTGGGCGTTGATGTGTTCGGGGTTCCACTTCAGTTCCTGCTCGACATTACCTTGCAAGGCAGCCACCGTCAGCGGCTTGCCGGCAGGCTCGGTCCAGGCGTGGTTTTTCAGGGCCAGGCCGGCGGCCCAGGGCGCTAGCAGTAGCACGATTGCCACGGCCAGGAACGATTTGCGCGCCCGCAGGCGTGGCAGGTTGCACAGCAGCGCGGCAGACAAGGCCAAGCAGAAGGAAATCAGCCACATGCCACCGACCGGCGCCAGGCCGGACAGCGGGCCGTCGAGCTGGCTGTAGCCGGAATAGAGCCAGGGGAAACCGGTGAGGAACCAGCCGCGAAAGGCTTCCTGGCCGACCCACAAGGCGGCGAAGCACAGGGCGTCGGCCAGGGGCGCTTCGTTGCGGCGCAGCCAGCGTGCCCAGATCCAGGCGGGCAGGGCAAAGAACCAGGCTATAGCCGCAAAGAATGCTATCAGCAGACCGGTGGCCAGCAGTGGCGTGGCGCCACCGTAGGTGTTGATGCTGACGTAGATCCAGCTGGTGCCGGCAGCATACAGGCCGAAGCCGAAACACCAGCCGCGGCCCAGGGCCTGGCGCGGGCTCAGCTCACGCAGGCCGAGGTAGAACAGGCCGGCCGCCAGCAGTGCCAGCGGCCAGATGTCGAACGGCGCCAGGGCCAGGGTGGTGATTGCACCGGCCGCCACGGCCAGCAGGTTACCGGGCCAGCCGGGGCGGGTGATCCAGCGCATGGTTGTCCTTAACGGGTGATAGGGGTCAGTCGCAGCAAGTGAATCCGGCGGCTATCGGCATTGAGGATGCGGAAGCGGTACGGGCCGATTTCGGTGGTCTCGTTACGCTTGGGCAGGTGGCCGAAGGCGCTCATGACCAGACCGCCAACCGTGTCGAACTCGTCATCGGAGAACTGACTGTCGAAGAACGCGTTGAAGTTCTCGATCGGGGTCAGGGCCTTGATCAGGAAGTCGCCGCTGGGCAACGGCTTGATGTAGCTGTCTTCCTCGACGTCATGCTCGTCTTCGATGTCGCCGACGATCTGCTCGAGCACGTCTTCGATGGTCACCAGGCCCGCCACGCCGCCGTATTCGTCGATGACGATGGCCATGTGGTTATGGTTGGCGCGGAACTCGCGCAGCAGCACGTTCAGGCGCTTGGACTCGGGCACGAAAGTGGCCGGGCGCAGCAGGTCCTTGATGTTGAAGCTGTCGCCGTTCTCCTTGAGGATCAGCGGCAGCAGGTCCTTGGCCAGCAGCACACCGAGCACATCGTCATGGCTTTCGCCGACCACCGGGTAGCGCGAGTGCGCAGCGTCGATCACCGCTGGCAGGAACTCGCGTGGCGACTGCGTGGCCTTGATGCTGATCATCTGCGAGCGCGGCACCATGATGTCGCGTACTTGCAGGTCGGCGACCTGGATGGCGCCTTCGACGATGGTTAGCGCTTCGCTGTCGAGCAGCTTGTTCTGATGGGCTTCGCGCAGCAGCTCAAGCAGCTCCTGGCGGTTTTTCGGCTCATGGGCAAAAGCCTGGGTCAGTTTGCCCAGCCAGGACTTTTGCCCGTTGCTCGATCGATCTTCGCTCATGGCGGTTACTCGTGTTCCTTGCAGATATCAGTGTGGGGTGCGTCGTGTTCGTCGTCGGCGTAAGGGTCCGGATGACCCAGTTCAGCCAGCAATTCCCGTTCCAGGGCTTCCATTTCTTCGGCCTCATCGTCGTCGATGTGGTCGTAGCCCAGCAGGTGCAGGCAGCCGTGGATCACCAGGTGCGCCCAGTGGGCCTCCAGCGCCTTGCCTTGTTCGGCGGCTTCGCGCTCGACCACGGCGATGCAGATCACCAGGTCGCCGAGCAGCGGAATATCGAGCAGCTCGTCGGGTACGTCGGCGGGAAAGGACAGCACATTGGTGGCGTAGTCTTTGTGCCGCCAGGTGTGATTGAGCTCACGGCCTTCGACTTCGTCCACCAGACGGATGGTCATTTCCGAGTCGGCCGTGCGCTGGCGCAGGGCCAGCTCACACCATTGGCGGAACTGCGCTTCAGTCGGGTGCGGTGCATCACTTGCCAGTTGCAGATCGAGCTCAAGCATCGCGTTGTTTGCCTTCGGTCGGGTTCTGCTGCTGGCTGTCGAAGCGCTCGTAGGCCTCGACAATACGTTGCACCAACGGGTGGCGGACCACGTCCTTGGGCTGGAAGTGCGTGAAACTGATGCCCGGCACGCCCCTGAGCACTTCGATGACATGCGCCAGGCCCGACTTGGTGCCGCGTGGCAGGTCGACCTGGGTAATGTCACCGGTGATCACTGCGGTGGAGCCGAAACCGATCCGGGTGAGGAACATCTTCATCTGCTCGACCGTGGTGTTCTGGCTCTCATCGAGGATGATGAAGCTGTTGTTCAGGGTGCGGCCACGCATGTAGGCCAGCGGGGCGATCTCGATCACCTGGCGCTCGATCAGCTTGGCGACGTGTTCGAAGCCGAGCATTTCATACAGGGCGTCGTACAGCGGGCGCAGGTACGGGTCGATCTTCTGCGCCAGGTCGCCGGGCAGGAACCCGAGCTTCTCGCCCGCTTCGACCGCCGGGCGTACCAGCAGGATGCGACGCACCTGTTCACGTTCCAGTGCATCGACGGCGCAGGCCACGGCCAGATAGGTCTTGCCGGTACCGGCCGGGCCGATGCCGAAGTTGATGTCGTTGCCGAGGATCTCTTTCACATAGCGCTGCTGGTTCAGCCCGCGTGGACGAATCATGCCCTTGCGCGTGCGCAGGGAAACACTGACTTCGTTGACGGCCGGGTTTTCCAGCTCCTGCACCGCAGATTCCTGCAGGAACAGGTGAACCATTTCCGGCGACAGCTCGGTGGCCTTGGTCTCGCGATAGAGACGGCGCAGCAGTTGCTCGGCAGAGGAGGTGTGTTTGGGTTCGCCGATCAATTCGAACTGATTGCCGCGGTTGCGGATTTCGATAGCCAGGCGCTGTTCGATCAAGCGCAAATGCTCGTCGAATTGCCCGCACAGATTGGCGAAGCGATGGGCCTCGAAGGGTTCGAGGATGAAACGATGAGGTTCTATGGGTGCGTTCAAGGTTGTTTTTTAGCCGCCCAACGGCAATGGAGATGGACTCAAGGATAACCCTAGCCGCTGCAGGGCGAAAGCGCTGAAACGATCAAGGGTCGCCGGGCCAGTATTGCGGCCCGGCTGGACAGGTTAGTGTGCTAGCGAGCCGAACAGCGAATGCGGACGGGCGTCGTCGATATGGATGTCGACGAACTGGCCGATCAGCTTCGGATTGTCGCAGCGGAAGTTGACGATACGGTTATTCTCGGTGCGCCCCTGCAACTGGCCGGGGTCGCGGCGCGAGTAGTCGGTGACCAGGATGCGCTGCACCGTGCCGACCATCTGTCGGCTGATCTCGAAGCCCTGGGTGTCGAGGCGATGCTGCAGGGCTTTGAGGCGCTCCTTTTTCAGCTCTTCCGGGGTGTCGTCGGGCAGGTCGGAGGCCGGAGTGCCCGGACGCTGGCTGTAGACGAAGGAGTAGGAAAAGTCGAAACCGACCTCGGCGACCAGCTTCATGGTCTGCTCGAAGTCTTTCTCGGTTTCCCCCGGGAAGCCGACGATGAAGTCCGAGCTGATGCAGATCCCCGGCACGGCGGCCTTGAGTTTGCGCAGCTTGGACTTGTATTCGAGGATGGTGTGGTTGCGCTTCATGGCCGCCAGCACCCGGTCCGAGCCCGATTGCACCGGCAGGTGCAGGTGCTTGACCAGTTCCGGCACCTCGGCGTGGGCCTGGATCAGGCTGTCGGAGAATTCCAGCGGATGCGAAGTGGTGTAGCGGATGCGGTCGATGCCATCCACCGCCGCCACGACCCTGATCAGCTCGGCCAGGTCGGCCAGGCGGCCATCGTGGGTCTGGCCGCGGTAGCCGTTGACGTTCTGCCCCAGAAGGGTGATTTCGCGCACGCCGTTCTCGGCCAGGTGAATGACTTCGGACAAGACATCATCGAACGGCCGGCTGACTTCTTCGCCGCGGGTGTAGGGCACCACGCAGAAGGTGCAGTACTTGCTGCAGCCTTCCATGACCGAGACATAGGCGGTCGGCCCGTCGATGCGCGGCTCGGGCAGGTGATCGAATTTTTCGATTTCCGGGAACGACACATCGACCTGGGGCAGGCGTGTGGTGCGCGCGGCATCGATCATTTCCGGCAGGCGGTGCAGAGTCTGCGGGCCGAATACCACGTCGACATACGGCGCGCGCTTGCGGATCGATTCGCCTTCCTGGCTGGCCACGCAACCGCCGACAGCGATGACCATGTCCGGCTTCAGGTCCTTCAATTCGCGCCAGCGGCCCAGCTGGGAGTAGACCCGGTCCTGGGCGCGCTCGCGGATCGAGCAGGTATTGAGCAGGATCACGTCGGCGTCTTCGGCCCGTGCCGTGACCTCCAGGGCTTGATGTTCACCCAGCAAGTCGACCATGCGCGAGCTGTCGTACTCGTTCATCTGGCAACCGTGGGTTTCGATATAAAGCTTCTTGGCCATGGGAGATCATCAGGTAATTCGAAGAACCGCGCATTATAAGGGGCTACGGCGGTGGATCCTAGCGTTGTCGGTCTGGGGGCTATGTTATAGTTTGGCCTTTCTTTACAACCTGTGGCTGTCCCCGCCGAAATGACCAAACGCGAAGCACCTATCTACAAAGTGATCTTTCTCAACCAGGGCCAGGTATTCGAGATGTATGCCAAGCAGATCTACCAGAGCGATCTGTGGGGCTTTCTTGAAATAGAGGAATTTGTCTTCGGCGAACGCACCCAGGTGGTGGTCGATCCGAGCGAAGAAAAGCTCAAGGCGCAATTCGAGGGCGTGGTGCGCAGCTTTGTGCCGATGCACTCGATCGTGCGTATCGATGAGGTCGAGCGCCTGGGAACGCCAAAAATCAGTGAGGCGCGTGGCGTCAGCAACGTGATGCCGTTTCCGATGCCGATGCCGGAAAAATAAGCCCGGGCTTCAGGGCAGTGGCGAGAAGGGGGTACGCCCTTCGGCAGTCTGCAGCTCCAGCAGGTATTTGCGGAAGATCTGTCCCAATACCTGGGTCGCCACTTCAAGATCTTCACGGGGCATTTGCTCGGAGACCTCATCGGCCAGGTCCAGAGCGTCTTCGGCGCCATTGACCGCCGCCATTTTCAGCACTATGTACGCCTGTACATTGTTGGCTGCGACACCTTCACCTTTGAAAAACATGGTACCAAGACGGTACTGAGCTTGGGCGTGGCCTTGCAGCGAGGCTTGCTCGAAGTAGCTCAGGGCTTGCTTGAGGTCGCGTGGTGTATTGGTGCCCTCGTAATAGAACTCGCCGAGCTCGTATTGGGCCTGGGCATCGCCTTGCTGCGCCGCCTGCTGGCATGTGGCCAAGGCTTGGGGCAGGTCTTCGGGTTGGGAATTGAGGGTGCAGCGGCCCGTTGCCGGAATCAGCAACGAGTTACCGCCTGCTGAGGCCAGCAGGGGCTGAAGAAGCAACAGGCAGCCCAGGGCGAGGGCGCGGCCGGTGCGGTTCATGGGGATCGACTTACCTCTGCAAAGCTGCGGCCAAAGTGTCTGGTGGCACATTATGGGATAAGCAACGCCTACCTTACAAAGTCTTTACTCGATTTTCTGCTTACAGGCCACAACAGTGCCCTATCGCTGGCAAGGCCAGCTCCCACATGTGGGAGCCGGCCTTGCCAGCGATGGCTGCCAAAACAGCCAGTCAGGATCAGTCCTTGAGCTTGGCGAACGCCCGCTCGGCGGCATCCAGGGTGATTTTCAGCTCGGTTTCGCCGTGGGCGATCGAGGTGAAACCGGCCTCGAAGGCGCTAGGCGCCAGGTACACGCCACCTTCCAGCATCAGGTGGAAGAAACGCTTGAAGCGTTCGGCATCGCTGGCCATCACGTCATCGAAGGTGACGATGTCGTCAGCGCCGCTGAAGTACAGGCCGAACATGCCCCCGGCCTGCGTGGTGACGAACGGAATGCCCGCGGCATCGGCACGCTGCTGCAGACCGTCGAGCAGGCGGCTGGTGTAGTCGCTGAGCTCGGCGTGGAAGCCCGGGCGGCTGATCAGTTTCAGGGTGGTCAGGCCCGCAGCCATGGCCAGCGGGTTGCCCGACAGGGTGCCGGCCTGGTAGACCGGGCCCAGCGGTGCAATCTGTTCCATGATCGTGCGCTTGCCGCCGAAGCAGCCGACCGGCATGCCGCCGCCGACGATCTTGCCGAAGGTCGACAGGTCCGGGGTCACGCCGTAATGCGCCTGTGCGCCACCCAGGGCAACGCGGAAACCGGTCATCACTTCGTCGAAAATCAGCACCACACCGTGCTTGTCGCACAGCGTGCGCAGGCCTTCGAGGAAACCTGGCGCCGGCGGCACGCAGTTCATATTGCCGGCCACCGGCTCGACGATGATGCACGCCACTTCCTGGCCGACTTCAGCGAGCATCTTCTCGACCGCGTCGATGTCGTTGAACGGCAGGGTCAGGGTGTGTTTGGCAAAGGCCGCCGGCACGCCAGCGGAGCTTGGCACGCCCTGGGTCAGCAGGCCGGAGCCGGCTTTTACCAGCAGGCTGTCGGAGTGACCGTGGTAGCAGCCCTCGAACTTGATGATGCTGTCACGGCCGGTGTAGCCGCGGGCCAGACGAATGGCGCTCATGGTCGCTTCGGTGCCGGAACTGACCATGCGCACCATTTCCATCGACGGCACGATCGAGCAGACCAGGTCGGCCATCTCGGTTTCCATGGCGGTCGGCGCGCCGTAAGACAAGCCGTGTTCCAGTTGCTTGCGCACCGAGTCGAGCACGTCCGGGTGGCTGTGGCCGAGGATCATCGGGCCCCAGGAACCGACGTAGTCGACGTAGCGCTTGTCATCTTCGTCGGTGACGTAGGCGCCTTCGGCATGCTTGAAGAACAGCGGCGTACCGCCAACGCTCTTGAACGCCCGCACTGGCGAGTTGACGCCTCCGGGAATGTGTTTCTGGGCGTTGGCGAACAGGGTTTCGGAACGAGACATGATGGGCTCTCTCAATCAGCAGATGCGAACAGGGCGTTGAAGGCGCGGGCACGGCGGGTGACTTCCTGCGTGCTGTCGGCGCCGAACAGGCCATGAATCACCGCCAGCAGGTCGGCGCCATGGGCGACCAGCGGGGCGGCGTTGTCGAGGGTGATGCCGCCGATCACGCAGATCGGCAATTTGAGCCGGGCCCGGGCCTGGTCCAGCAAGGCGGTATCGGCGGCGGGCGCGCCCGGTTTGGTCACGGAATTGAAGAAGCGGCCAAAGGCTACATAGCTGGCGCCTTCGCGCGCGGCTTGCTCGGCCAGCTCCAACTGGGCGTGGCAGGTCGAGCCGATGATGGCCTCGCGGCCGAGCAGGGTACGCGCCGGGGTCAGCGGGCCATCGGTCTGGCCCAGGTGCACACCGACACCCAGGCGCGCGGCCAGTTCGGCATCGTCGTTGATGATCAGGCGGGTCTTGTAGCGCGCACAAAGCTCGGCCAGGGCTTCGGCCTCACGCAGGCGACGTGCCTGGTCAGCGCTTTTGTCGCGGTACTGCAACAAGGTCACGCCGCCTTCAAGGGCTGCCTCAACGTAGGGCAGAAACTTGCCGGCCAATAACTGGCTGTCGGTAATGGCATACAGACCGCGTAGCTTCATCTCGGGGCCTCGGTTCAGGAACAGAAATCCAGGGGAAGGCGACGCGGCACATATTGGCCTTTGCCCAGTTGTTCGGCATCGCGCAGGGTTCGCCAGGTGTAGTCCAGGGCCGAACGTACGGCGCTTTGCAATTGCTCGCCGAGGGCCAGGCGGCCGGCCAGGGCGCTGGCCAGGGTGCAACCCGAGCCGTGGTAGCTGCCAGGCAGGCGTTGGCAGGTCCAGGTGTGACGCTGGCCATCGCGGCTGTACAGGCGGTTGTGGATTTCGTGTTCGTCGCCGTGACCGCCGGTGATCAGCAGGTGTCTGACGAAGGGCAACAGTTTTTCTGCGCATTCATCTGCGCTGCCTTCAGGCAGTTCGGCGAGGATGCGGGCTTCGGGGAGGTTCGGGGTGGCGATGGTCGCCAGTGGCAGCAGGCGTTCGCGCATGGCGTAGCCGACCTCGTCCTTGCCCAGACGGCCACCGCCGCCAGCACGCAGCACCGGGTCGCAGACCAACGGCAGATGCGGGTGGGCGCTGAGCAGTTCGACGACGGTGTCGACCATGTCCAGCGAGCCGAGCATGCCCAGCTTGACGGCTGCGACCGTGGAGTCGGCGAGAACGGCGTTGGCCTGGGCCAGTACCCACTCGCGGTCGAGCACACGGAAGTCAGTGACATTGACGGTATCCTGCACGGTCAGGGCAGTCACGGCGGGAGCGGCGTGGCAACCTTGAGCGATCAGGGCTTCGATATCTGCCTGCAAGCCGGCGCCGCCACTGGGGTCGTGGCCGGAGAGACAGAGGACAACGGGGCGGGAGCTGTAGGTATTCATGGTGCGCGAGCTTACCACCAAACGCTTTTGTCAGGTCTGCCCCCAGGCCAGGCTTTTTTGATCAAGTGGTCAGGAAATGAATTCGCATATCGCTGAAAGTGCCGAGATAGAGCCTTTTGTTCGTATTTTTATGTGGCACCTGATAGTGCTGAAAAGCTATGCTAGAGTGCTCAAACAACCGATAACGGTTACTGCCGGATCGCGTCGCCTCAAACGGACAGGAGGCTACCGCGACACGACCGGGACAGACCATGCTGGGGCTGTATGCGCTATTTGCTGATTGTTGTGCTGGGCTGGTTGCCACTGCTGGCCACGGCGGTCGATTTCGACGACTCGACGCGCAGCTTGCCCTTGGGGCGGGTGATGCAGGTATTCGAAGACCGCGGTGGCAATGCCAGCATTGCGCAGGTCAGTGCCCCTTCGTTCAGTGAGCATTTCCGCAGCCATCAAACCGATGTGTTGAATGCCGGTTATTCGACCTCGGTGTTCTGGATTCGCCTCGATCTGCGCTACACCGCCTTGCCTTCAGCCGCGCCGCGCAGCTGGCTGCTGGAGCTGGCCTACCCGCCACTGGACCATCTGGAACTTTACCTGCCCGACAGCGGCGGTACTTTCCGCCTGGCGCAACGCACCGGCGATGCCCTGCCGTATGCCAGTCGCCAGATCGAGCAGAACAACTACCTGTTCGAATTACCCTTCAGCCCCGGTCAGACCACCACCGCCTACTTGCGCCTGCACAGCCAGGGTTCGGTCCAGGCGCCGCTGACGTTATGGTCCACCGAGGCCTATCTGGAGGCGCAGCCGACTCGCCTTTATGTGCTTGGCCTGATCTATGGCGTGCTGCTGGGGATGCTGGTTTACAACCTGTTCATCTACCTCAGCGTGCGCGACACCAGTTACCTCTACTACATCCTCTATATCGCCTCGTTCGGTCTCTATCAGGTATCGGTCAACGGCGCGGCGGTGGCTTATTTCTGGCCTGACAGCCCCTGGTGGGCGAACGCCGCCACGCCACTGTTCATTGGCGCCTCGGGACTATTCGGTTGCCAGTTCGCCCGCAGCTTCCTGCAGATGGCCCGGCACAGCCGCGCTTTCGATGGCCTGCTCAAGGTGCTGATGGCCGGTGGCGGGGTGGTCATGCTGCTGTCGCTGATCAGCAGCTATGGCATCGCCCTGCGCCTGGCCACGGCCCTGGCGTTGCTGTTCACCGTGACGATCTTCGCCGCCGGGGTGTTTGCCTGGCGACGCGGAATGCGGGTGGCGCGTTATTTCATCATCGCCTGGACGGCGTTCCTGCTCGGCGGCCTGGTCAATACACTGATGGTGCTGGGCTATCTGCCCAATGTGTTCCTGACTATGTACGCCAGCCAGATCGGTTCGGCGCTGGAGGTGTGCCTGCTGTCGCTGGCCCTGGCCGACCGCATCAACAGCATGCGTGACCAGCAGGCCCAGGCCCTGCGCGACACCGGCCGGGCCCTGGAAGTGCTCAACCAGCAACTGTCCAACAGCAACCGCTTGAAGGATGAGTTCCTGGCCACGGTGACCCATGAACTGCGCACGCCGATGAACGGCGTGATCGGTTCGCTGGAGTTGATGCAGACAGTGCCCATGGCGCATGAGTTGGCGCAGTACCAGCGCACGGCCAGTTACGCAGCCCAGGACATGATGGGCATGGTCGACGATATCCTGATTCTCACCGAGCTGCAGGCC
The DNA here is from genome assembly GCF_028682475.1 of Pseudomonas putida. GTDB lineage: Bacteria > Pseudomonadota > Gammaproteobacteria > Pseudomonadales > Pseudomonadaceae > Aquipseudomonas > Aquipseudomonas putida_AG. Next base: position 117,963 of record NZ_JANHLE010000004.1, on the reverse strand, counting down.
GGTCGCCTCAGTGCGCAAAACGCACCCTTCGGCTTGCGCCACCTGTTGCAGGAACTGCGCAGCAAGTACGCCGCGGCGGCGCTGGGCAAAGGGCTGTACCTGAATCTGGATACGCCGGCCGATTTGCCTGAGCTGCTGGTCGGCGACCGGCATAAACTGGCGCTGTGCATCAGCTACCTGCTCGACAACGGGATCAAGTTCACCCATGAGGGCGGGGTCGTGCTGCAGGTGCGCGGGCGCTTGCAAGGGCCGGGTCTGCTTGGCCTGACCATCAGTGTCAGCGACAGCGGCATCGGCTTTGATCGCCTCGCCGAGCCCGGTCTGTATCAGCGCTTCTTCCAGGTCGATGGCTCGATGAGTCGCCAGTACGGAGGCCTGGGCATTGGTCTGGCGATCTGCCGGCAGCTGGCCGGGTTGATCGGGGCACGCTTGCAGCATGAGTCCAGCCCGGGCTTGGGCAGCCGTTTCGAGCTGGTGCTGAGCCTCGCCTTGAGCCAGCCGCAGGCGCTGGCCAGGACCGGGCTAAATCGCGGCTAGTTAGGCGTATTTGTCACTTTGAGCGGGGGGCGGGGCGTGATTCACTGAAATTTCAGTCACGCCCGGATCCAGGAGGCCCCCTGATGAACCTGCACCAGTACGCTGAAACCCATGAAGTCACCAACCAGCCGCCAGCGCTGGACGGGGCCAATCTGTATCGCATCGACCTGCCTCTGCAGCAGTGGTCGCGACACTATGGGGCAGGCTGGGCTGAGGCCCGGATCGACGCGTACGGGGCTCTGGCAGGCGGGCCGCTGATGGCCGCCGGGTTCCTGGCCAACCAGAACAAGCCGCAATTTAGCAGCCATGACCGCTATGGTCATCGCATCGATCTGGTGGAGTTTCATCCGGCCTACCACGAGCTGATGCGCACGGCCATCGAGCACGGCTTGCCGTCGCTGCCGTGGACCGACCCGCGCCAGGGCGCCCACGTCGCCCGGGCCTCGATGACCTATCTGCATACTCAAGCGGAAGCCGGCAGCGGATGCCCGCTGACCATGACCTTTGCCGCAGTGCCGGCGCTCAAGTTGCAGCCGGAACTGGCGGAGTACTGGTTGCCCAAGGTCCTCGCCACCGAGTACGACCCGCGTAACGTCGGTGACCGGCACAAGGTCGGGGTCACCCTCGGCATGGCCATGACCGAGAAGCAGGGCGGCACCGATGTCCGCGCCAACACCACCCGTGCCTACCCCGTGGGCGCGCCGGGGCCGGGGCAGGCTTACGAACTGGTCGGGCACAAATGGTTCTGTTCGGCGCCGATGTGCGACGCCTTCCTGACCCTGGCCCAGACAGACAAGGGCTTGAGCTGTTTCCTGCTGCCGCGCCATCGCCCGGATGACAGCCGCAACCAGTTCTATATCCAGCGCCTGAAGAACAAGCTCGGCAACTGCTCCAATGCCTCCAGTGAAGTGGAGTTCCGCGGCGCCCTGGCGTGGATGATCGGCGAGGAAGGCCGCGGTGTGCCGACCATCATCGAAATGGTCGCCATGACCCGTTTCGATTGCATGGTCGGTTCCAGCGCCCTGATGCGCCAGGCCCTGACCCAGGCTGCCCACCACTGCGCCCACCGCCAGGTCGGCGGACGCCTGCTGGCCGCGCAACCGCTGATGCAGAACGTGCTTGCCGACTTGGCTCTGGAAAGCGAAGCGGCGTTGGCCCTGAGCCTGCGCATGGGCCATGCTCTCGACCAGCCGGATGACCCGCAACAGGCGCGTTTTGCCCGGCTGATCACCGCTGTCGGCAAGTACTGGATCTGCAAGCGTGCCCCGGCCATGATCAACGAAGCGGCCGAGTGCATGGGCGGCGCAGGCTATGTCGAAGACAGCATCCTGCCGCGCCTGTACCGCGAAGCGCCGGTCAACTCGACCTGGGAAGGTTCCGGTAATGTCCAGTGCCTGGATGTGCTGCGTGCCCTGTCCAAGGAGCCGGGCGTGCTCGATGTGCTGTTCGCTGAGCTCGGTGACGGTCACGGCGATCCGCGTCTGGCGGCGCATATCGGCAACCTCAAGGCAGCCTTTGCCGACACCGGCGACATTCAGTACCGCGCCCGCCAGCTCACCGAAGACATCGCCCTGGGCCTGCAGGCCAGGCTGTTGCTGGAGGCGGGCAATGCCACGGTCAGCGATGCCTTTATCGGCAGCCGCCTGGGCGGCAGTGGCCGGGTCTACGGGGTGCTGCCACGGGGCATTGATGTTGGCGAAATAGTGGCGCGGTCGACGCCAAACTGGCCCCTCTAACATGCGTGCCTTTGCCTGAATAAGTAGGCAAGATGGCTACATGCATGTCAGACAGGAAGTACATTGTGAGCCGTACTGATGAAGCCTTCGTTGTCGTAGCAACCGCCGAGCAGGCCGTCGATCGTTTGGCGGCCCTGCATGAAGAATCCACCGCGGCCCTGAGCCAGGCGCTCAAGCGTTACCTCAAGGACCGCACCGAGCCGAATGCCGAAGAACGCGCACTGTTCCGTTACCCGGAATTGCGCCTGACCTACCAGTATCACGGTGAAGTGCCGGCCATTACCCGTGCCTACGCCAAGGTCCAGCTGCCAGGCACTTACAGCGTCACGGTTACCCATCCCGCGGCCTTCCGTGGCTATCTGCTGGAGCAGCTCAAGCCACTGATGCGCGACTTCACTGTCACCGTTGAAGTCGGTGTCAGCCAGCAGAACATTCCTTACCCTTACGTGGTCGAGCACGGCGACGAACTGGCCGGTAGCGGTATCACTGCCGCCGCATTGGCGCGGGTTTTCCCCAGCACCGACCTGTCGGCTGCCACCGATGGCATCGCCGATGGCCTGTACGACTGGGCCAACGTCGATCCTCTGCCGCTGGCGCTGTTCGACGCGGCGCGGGTGGACTTTTCCTTGCGCCGCCTGGTGCATTACACCGGCAGTGACTGGCGCCATGTGCAGCCGTGGATCCTGCTGACCAACTACCACCGCTATGTCGACCAGTTCGTCAGCCATGGCCTGGAGCAGCTGCGCGATGACCCACGCTTTGTGCGCATGGTCCTGCCGGGCAATGTGATCATCGAAAAGAGCATGGACAACGGTGAGGCCCAGTCGCTGGTGGCGAGCGTGGTCTGGCACCGTTACCAGATGCCGGCGTATCACCTGATCGCCGCCGATGGCGATGGCATCACCCTGGTCAACATCGGTGTCGGCCCGTCCAACGCCAAGAACATCACCGACCACCTGGCGGTGCTGCGTCCGCACTGCTGGCTGATGATCGGTCACTGCGGCGGCCTGCGGCAGTCGCAGACCATCGGCGATTACGTGCTGGCGCACGCTTACATGCGCCGTGACGGCATTCTGGATCGGGTGGTACCGCCGCATATTCCGATTCCGGCCCTGGCCGAGGTGCAGATGGCGCTGCAGGAAGCGGCGGCGCAAGTGACCGGCGAGCGCGGTGACGAGCTGAAAAAGCGTCTGCGCACCGGCACGGTGTTGACTTACGACGACCGTAACTGGGAGCTGCGCTGGGCTCAGGAACGTCCGCTGATCAACCTGTCACGGGCGGTGGCGGTCGACATGGAAAGCGGCACCATCGCCGCTCAGGGTTATCGCTTGCGCGTCCCCTATGGCACCTTGCTGTGCGTTTCGGACAAGCCGCTGCACAGCGAAATCAAGCTGCCGGGCGCGGCCAACGCCTTCTACAACCGGGCGGTCAGCCAGCACCTGAAAATCGGTATCGCCGCACTCGACCTGCTGCGCACCGAGCTGCATTCGCTGCACTCGCGTAAACTGCGCAGTTTCGACGAGCCGCCGTTCCGCTGAGGCCCCATGCCGTTACCCCCACGCTCCAAGCCGCGCCATGGCGCGGCCAAACCCGCAGGCCCGCGTCGCCAGCCCAAGGCGCCGCCGGCCGAGCCGCGGTTGATCCTGTTCAACAAGCCTTTTGACGTACTGACCCAGTTCAGCGATGGCGAAGGGCGCGCGACCCTCAAGGACTTCATCGACATTCCCGGCGTTTATCCAGCCGGGCGCCTGGACCGCGACAGCGAAGGTTTGCTGTTGTTGACCAATGACGGCCAGCTGCAGGCGCGGATTGCCGATCCGAAGCACAAGCTGGCGAAAACCTACTGGGTGCAGGTCGAGGGTGAGCCGACAGACGAGCAGCTGCAGCGTTTGCGCGACGGCGTTGAGCTCAATGACGGGCCGACTTTGCCCGCCCAGGCCCGGCAGCTTGAAGAGCCGCAGTTGTGGCCGCGCAACCCGCCGGTACGTTTTCGCAAGAGCATACCGACCAGCTGGCTGGAACTGGTGATCAAGGAAGGGCGCAACCGCCAGGTGCGGCGCATGACCGCTGCCGTCGGTCTGCCGACCCTGCGCCTGGTCAGGGTGCGGATCGGCGACTGGACCCTGGACGGTCTGGATCAGGGGCAATGGCGGGAAGTTCCGCCTAGGCGTTAAACGCCTTCGATGTAGCCAATCACCACGCTTTTGATGATGAAGGCGAGGATACCCAGGCCCAGCACGAAAAACAGAATGAAGGTGCCGAACTTACCGGCTTTGGACTTCTTCGCCAGGTCCCAGACGATAAAACCCATGAAACCAATCAGGATGGTGACCAGGACAGTCATCATCCACTCTTCGAACAACGCAGGATCCATCGATATTCTCCGGCAAGTTGAGGCGCGCGATTATACGCCGCGCTTGCCGGTCTGACTAACGCAGGTGCGTCAACGGTAGTTCGGTGCTGGCCAGCACCTGGTTGAGCACGAAGCTGGAGCGCACGCTGGTCACCCCTTCGATACGGGTCAGGTGGCCGAGCAGCAGTTGCTGATAGTGATCCATGTCCGGGACCACCACTTTGAGCTGATAGTCGGCATCCATCCCGGTAACCAGGCTGCATTCGAGCACTTGGGGCAGGTTGCGGATGGCGGTTTCGAACGCTTCGAAACGTTCCGGGGTGTGGCGATCCATGCCGATCAATACGTAGGCCGTGAGGCTCAAACCGAGCTTCTTGCGGTCGAGCAGCGCCACCTGGCGGGCGATGTAGCCGTCGTCTTCGAGTTGCTTGACCCGGCGCGAGCAGGGCGAAGGCGACAGACCGATACGCTCGGCCAGTTCCTGGTTGGAGATGCGTGCATCGCGCTGCAATTCGGCAAGAATGCTCAGGTCGTAGCGGTCCAGTTTGCTCATGGATCATGCCTTCTCTGTTCTGATTGCGTTGAATTATCGATCCGTAGGTAAAAATTGCGCAAGTGCTATTTGATTGAGCAATCTTCGCAATCCTCTGCTGCCGCTCTAGCCCTATGCTTATACCCAGAATCACTGCCCGGACATCAGTCCAGTGCAGCTGGCCTTATCAGGGCAGCTGCGGCCAGCAACCCAACAGGGTTGTGCTCGGCCCCCGGGCTACACACTGTTCACAAGACAGCGTGAGGTGAGCCGACGTCACAAGCGTCGAGCACGGACAAAATTCTCAAAGGGAGACCCCAGGGTCTCCCTTTTTTATTGCCTTCATGGAATTGTCGGGGGCTATGATTTTTGGGCTGGGCTGGGCTGGGCTGGGCTGGGCTGGGTGCTGAGGCTGCGAGCTTATCCATTCGATGTGGCGATGCTGCCGGCCCCTTCCGCCTTTACGGCGGCCTACTTTCCTCTTGGGGAAAGTAGGCAAAGCCGCTCGCTCCTGCATCCGGCCCTACGCTGCGCTCCGGGTCCCTTCGCTATGGCACCTTCCGGGGCCACGCGGCCTACGACTTGCTTCGCCAAGTCTGCGGCTCGCGCTCTTCGGCTACGCCGAAGGTGCTACGCACCGGCCCCTACAGGCACCTACGCTCAGCCTCCTGAAGTCGCAGTCCGCGGCGATTGAACTTGCGTGCATGAAGGTCAAGATCAACACCTTGAAGCGGGCTTGACCCCGCGATGGCATCAGCCTGGCTCCGCCAAAGTTTGATTTCGAAGATGCGTCAGCGCAGGCGCCGCCCGTAACTTTGCGACTTCAGGAGGCCGAGCGGAGGTGTCTGGAGGGGGCTGGTGCGCAGCACCCTTCGGCCTAAGCCGAAGTTCGCGAGCCGTAGACTTGGCGCAGCAAGTCGTAGGCCGCGATGCCCCTGGAAGGCACCGAAGCGAGGGGACCCGGAGCGCAGCGTAGGGCCGTATGTAGGAGCAGGCGGTTTTGCCTACTTTTTCCAAGAAAAAAGTAGGCCGCCGTAAAGGCGGAAGGGGTCGGCAGCGGCGCCACAGCGAATGGATAAGCTCCCATTCGAAACCCAGCCCAGCCCAGTCCCAAGATCATAGTCCCCCACGAAATTGCCTGTAATTTTTCATCGTGGCGCCGATACCTCGTCCGGACAGCCTGATAAATTGTTGGGAAACCCGTCGTGGTTTTTCCACTCTTATCCACAGGCCCATCTCATCGGTCCGAGAGGAACAACATGAAGTCGCGTAGCTGGTGTCTGGCCGGTGCAGGTTTGTTGTGCATCAGTATCAACCTGCAGGCATTGGCCGAGGGGCAGGGTGGATCTGCTGATGGGTATGGCGGACAAGGCGCCGGGCAGTCTCAAGGGACGTCGCCGCTGCAGTCGCGCCCGGACGAGGTGCGCCAGACCCAGCCACCGCGAACCGGTTACTACCAGGACATTCCTCGGCACAACAATGGCAACCGCTACTACCAGGCGGGCGGGCCGCAACAGCGACCGCAGGATAACTGGCCGGGGCGGCCTGATGGTCATGGCAATGGCTGGGGCAGCGGCCCGCGATATCAGCCCGGTCAGGTGATTGAGCAGTTTCCCGACCAGTACTGGCGTGTGCCTTACCGTGGCAGTGAATACTTTTATTCCGGGGGCTACTGGTACCGTCCGCAAGGGCCGCGCTATGTGGTGGTAGCGCCTCATTATGGTATGCGGGTCGGCTACTTGCCGGATTACGCCCGCGAAGTATGGGTTGCCGATTCACTGTATTTCCTGGTGGCAGGTACCTACTACCAGTATCTGCAAGACAGCAACGAGTACGTTGTGGTCAATCCGCCGGTGGCCAGCACAGAGCCACAACCAATGGAAAATGACTACGACGTCGTTGCCAATCCGGTTTCGGGGCAAAGCCCGGAGCAGGCTGATCGGGATCGCTACGAGTGCCACCGTTGGGCGGTGCAACAAAGCGGCTTCGATCCGGCCAAAGCGACTTATGCACCGGCTTTACCAGTGTCGGACAGCTACCGGCAAGCGCTGAGGGCTTGCTTGAGCGGGCGGGGCTACAGCGTCAACTGATACGCCGGTTCAGTCCACCGGATCGGCATGTACCAACACTTCCGCTTTCGGGTACTGTCCATGAATGGCTGCTGCCGCTTGATCGCACAGCGCATGCGCATCGGTTAGCGGCATGTTACCCGGTAACTCCAGATGCACCTGGACGAACCAGTGACTGCCGGAAACCCGTGTGCGCAAATCATGCGCACCGCGCACGCCAGGTACGTTGCAGGCCAGGGCCAGCATCTGTTCGCTGATATCGCCGGGCAGCTCCTTGTCCATCAGGATCGACGTACTTTCCCGGGCGATCTGCAGCGCGCTCCAGAATATGTACAGAGCGATACCCAAGCCGAAGAAGGCGTCCAGTTGCGGCCAGCCCACGCGGGCCAGGACCAGGGCAATCAGGATGCTGCCGTTGAGCAACAGGTCAGAGCGGTAATGCAGTGAATCGGCACGCACCGCCGTTGATCCGGTGATGCGTATCACCCGCGCCTGCAGCATCAGCAAGGCCACGGTCAGGGCCAGCGACAGCAGCATCACCGCAATGCCGATGGCCGTATCACCGAGCGGTTGGGGATTTTGCAGGCGTTCCACGGCCTGTACACCGATCAGCACCGCGCTCACCGCGATGAACAGCGCCTGGGCCATGCCGGCCATGGCTTCGGCCTTGCCGTGACCGTAACGGTGATCGTCGTCGGCCGGGCGCAAGGCGTAATGCACTGCCAGCAGGTTGAGAAACGAGGCCACGCCGTCGAGTGCCGAGTCGGTCAGGCCGGCCAGCAGGCTCACCGAACCGCTGAGCCACCAGGCCACCGCCTTGGTCAGGATCAGGATGCTGGCCACCGCCAGTGACGCGCGGGTGGCCAGGCGCAGCAGACGTTGATGTTCAGTCGAAGGGGTCATGCTGGCGCAGGCTTCCTGTCTGTTGCTCAAGCGGCGGGCTTGAGACCATACATTGCCAGTTGCTCGACACTGCCCTTGTGCTGGATCAGGCGCGGGTCGTTGAGCGGCAGGCGCAGGCCCAGCTCGCTTTCGAGGATAGCCTGCAGCTTGCTGTTGTCGACCTTGCCGTCAGCGCTGATGGCCTGGTTGAGTTTTTCCGGGGCGACCTGCGCGTGTCGCCCTGCAGGCATGTAGATGGCACCGGTGGCGAAGTCGACGCCAAAAGCGATCAGACCGGGGAGTACGTAGAACAGGATGCCGATGGCATCCATTGCGGCCACCACAGGGTCGATCTTGCCTTCGATCTGGCCGCGCCGGTCAGGGTAGAAAATAGTGCCGCAGGCCGTCAGTTGGGTCAGCAAGGATGCTATCAGGACGCCGCCGATGACGCGGGAGGGAATACGCATGGAAATCTCCGGAGTGAGGGCCACAACGATACAGGCAAAGAGCCGTTATCTACAGCTAAGACCATGATAATGCGGGCTCGGTTCGCCGGTATACTGGGCGAATTGTTTGAGGGCCACCATGATTTCGTTACCGATCGATGCCGTACTGCCCGCCTTGCGTGAGGCTTTGAGCCTGCGCCATGAAGCGGTGCTGGAAGCGCCACCGGGCGCCGGCAAGACCACCCGTGTGCCACTGGCGTTGCTCGACGAGCCGTGGCTGCAGGGACAGACCATCCTCATGCTTGAGCCACGCCGGTTGGCAGCGCGTGCCGCCGCCGAGCGACTGGCCAGTGAACTGGGTGAGTCAGTCGGGCAGACGGTCGGCTACCGGATCCGGCTGGACAGCAAAGTCGGTCCCAAAACCCGGATTGAAGTGGTCACCGAAGGCATCCTCACCCGCCGCCTGCAGGCCGATCCGGCGTTGGAGGGTGTCGGTCTGCTGATCTTCGACGAATTCCACGAACGTAGCCTCGACGCCGACCTGGCCCTGGCCCTGAGTCTCAATGGCCGTGAGTTGCTGCGTGACGAGCCGCCGCTGAAGATTCTGCTGATGTCGGCAACCCTCGAAGGCGAACGCTTGTCGAGCTTGCTTGATGAGGCGCCGGTGATCAGCAGTGAAGGGCGCATGTACCCGGTCGATGTACGTTGGGGCAGGCCTTTCCAGCCGGGCGAGTACATCGAGCCGCGAGTGGTCGATAGCGTATTGCAGGCCATCGCCGATGAGTCGGGCAGCCTGCTGGTGTTCCTTCCTGGTCAGGCCGAAATCCGCCGGGTGCACCAATCGTTGCAGGAAGCGCTGGGCGAGCGTCAGGACATCCTGTTGTGCCCGTTGCACGGCGAGCTGGAGCTCAATGCCCAGCGGGCGGCCATCGATGCCGCGCCTCCGGGTAAACGCAAGGTGGTGCTGGCGACCAACATTGCCGAGACCAGCCTGACCATCGATGGCGTGCGCGTGGTGATCGATGCCGGGCTGGCGCGCGTGCCGCGCTTCGACCCGGGCAGCGGCATGACCCGGCTCGATACCCAGCGTATCTCCCGAGCCAGCGCCACCCAGCGCGCTGGTCGCGCCGGTCGCCTTGAACCGGGGGTGTGCTACCGCTTGTGGTCCGAGGCCCAGCATGAGCAGTTGGCCGCCTACGGCAGTGCCGAAATTCTTCAGGCCGATCTCGCTGGATTGGCCTTGCAGCTGGCGCGCTGGGGCGTCACGCCGGAGCAATTGCGCTGGCTCGACCAGCCTCCTGCGGCGGCTTATGCACAGGCGCTGGATCTGTTGCAGCGCCTGGGAGCATTCAAGGCTGACAGTCGGGACAGCTTGAATGAGCACGGCCAGGCCATGGCCGAGTTGCCGGCACACCCGCGCATCGCCCATCTGTTATTGCGTGGCCAGGACCTGGGCCTGGCAGCCATGGCCTGTGACGTCGCCGCTTTGTTGGGCGAGCGCGATATTCTGCGTGGCGCTGGCGCTGATGTGCACAGCCGCCTGGCCTTGCTCAGTGGTGAAGCCCGCACAAGCAGAGGCGGGCAGGGTGGGGTGCAGCGCGCCCGGCAACTGGCCCGGCAGTATCGTGGTTATCTGCGTGGCAATGCGCGCTCTGCGGTTGCCGACCCCGAGCATTCCCGTTGGCTGGGTGCATTGCTGGCGCTGGCTTATCCGGACCGGGTGGCTCAGCAGCGCCGTGCCGGTGGCGGCGAATACCGTCTGGCCAACGGCCGTGCGGCGCTGTTTGGCGAGCCCGATGCGTTGATGAAGTGTCCGTGGTTGGTGGTCGCCGATCTCGGCAGTCGCCAGGGGCAACGCGAAGAGCGCATCTATCTGGCCGCGGAATTCGATCCGGCTTTGTTCGACGGGGTACTGGCCGAGCAGGTGCGCAGCGTCGACCTCCTCGATTGGGACGAGCGTGAAAACGTATTGCGCGCCGAGCGTCAGCGCAAAGTCGGCGAACTGGTGCTCAGCCGTGAGCCGTTGACCGGTCTGGATGAGGATGCCCGCGCCCGGGCGCTGCTCGAGCTGGTGCGACGAAAAGGCCTGGAGCTGCTGTCATGGACACCCGAGCTGCGTCAGTGGCAAGCGCGGGTTGCGCTGCTGCGCCAGCTCGATCTGGCAGCCGATGGCGAAAGTGAATGGCCTGATCTAAGCGACGACGCTCTGCTGGCAAGTCTGCCGGAGTGGCTGCAACCCTACCTGGGCAAGGTTACCCGCCTGAGCCATTTTGCCCAGCTCGACCTTTCGTCGATGCTGCGCAATCTGCTGCCCTGGCCGCTGCCCCAGCGCCTCGATGAGTGGGCGCCGATGCACCTGAGCGTGCCTTCGGGTTCGAACATCCGCCTGGACTACAGCGAAACACCGCCGATCCTTGCCGTGCGCCTGCAGGAATTGTTCGGTCTGGCCGAAACCCCGCGGATTGCCCAGGGGCGTCAGCAAGTGTTGCTGCACCTGCTGTCGCCCGCGCGGCGCCCGGTGCAGGTGACCCAGGACCTGGCCAACTTCTGGCGCAGTACCTATGCCGAGGTGAAGAAGGATCTCAAGGGCCGCTACCCGAAACACTACTGGCCGGACGACCCGCTGATCGCCGAGGCTACAGCGCGGGCCAAGCCGCGCAAGTAGCCACCCGGCCGCGCAACAGGTCAGGGCGCTGGCGGTTCCACGGCCGCGTCACTGACCAGCATGTACAGACGGAACATCACCACCGTGCTGAACAACTGCAGGAAGCCATTGACGCTGTCGATGGCCAGTTGCACCAGCGGCGAAGGCTCAGGGATCAGCATCTGGCTCAGGCCATCGATCAACCACAACGGGGCGAGCACACCGAGGATGCAGGTGAGGATGCGCCAGAAGTTGCCGCTGGTCATCTGGAAGCTCTCGCGCATGGCGGCCAGAGGCGGCAGGCCGCGCAGCACCAGCAGGTACTCGGCAAACACCAGGTTGATCATCACCCAGATCCCCGGAAGGATGAACAGTGCGGCGCCGGCCATGATCAACAGTGAGCTGAGCATCACCATCAGGGCGAACGATGGCCACAGGCGCAGGGCCATGGCCAGCAGGTTGCGCTTGAGCGGGGTGTAGCCGTTGCTGCGGGTGTCGAGGTAGAGAATCAGCGCGGCACTGTACAGTGGGTAGAACAACAGGCTGGCAAGCATGCCATAGGCCTGTGACGCGTCCTTGCCCAACTGTTGGTAGAGCAGTTGGGTGCAGAGTGCCTCGAGCACCACCAGCGGCAAACAGAGCTGGGCGATGCTCAGCAGGTGGCGGCGGAAGAAATACAGGGAGTCACGCAGAACACTGAGCGGATTCATCGGTCGATATCGCAGTTGAAAAAAGCAGGGCGTAACTTTAGCCCAGCCAGCCCCCAACCTGAAGAAAGTTTCATCGCGCCTTGTGTTGAATCCACGGCCCTGGCACCCCATTTTCAGTGAACCTGAATTCCCCCGGCTCTTGTGTGAGGTTGCCCATGAACAGTGAAGAACAAACCTTGATCGATGGCCTGTTCGGCCGACTCAGGCAAGCCGAGGACCCGAACGTCCCCCGTGATGCCCAGGCTCAGGCGCGCATCACCGAGCACCTGCAGCAGCAACCGGCGGCGCCCTACTACATGGCACAGGCAATCCTGGTTCAGGAAGCTGCGCTCAAACGCCTGGACGAGCAGAACAAGCAACTGCAGGCCGAACTGAATCAGGCCAAGGCACAAGTGGCAGCCACCACGCCGAGCAACAGCGGCCGCTTTCTTTCGAGCATCTTCGGTAGCGGTACCCGTGATCCTCAACCGCAGCCACAAGCACCGGCCAGCGCCGCGAGCGGGGGTGGCTGGCGTGAGCCGTCGCGTTCGTTCAATCAGCCGGGCGTTGCTGCCCAGCAAGGTTTCAATGCCGCGCCTGCCCAGACGCCAGCCCGTGGTGGTGCCAGCAGTTTCCTCGGTGGTGCCTTGCAGACTGCAGCCGGGGTGGCGGGCGGGGTGATGCTGGCCCAAGGCATCAGCAGCCTGTTCAACCATCAGTCGCAACCCGAAGAAGTGGTCGAGGTGATCAAGGAGGAGCCCGTGCCTGCCAGCGATAGCGGTGGCTGGGGCAGTAATGACGAGCAGCGCCTGAGCGCTGACAACAGCGACTATGGCAACGATCAGGGCGGTTTCATGGATAGCGATTACGGTAGCGACGACGGCGGATTCTTCGGCGGCGACGACAGCTTCGTCTGAGCACGCATACCCGCACCGCCTCCAGGCTGGCATACTGGGCGCCGAAACGGCCCCGGTGTGCGGCGGCCGGCAACCGCGCCACGGCGCCATGAGGAAGAACGGTGAAGAAGATTGCGGTGTTCGCCGATGTGCAGAACCTCTACTACACCGTGCGCCAGGCCTATGGCTGTCATTTCAATTACGCCGCGCTGTGGGCCGATATCAGCCAGCATGGGCAGATTGTCGAGGCAGTTGCCTATGCCATTGACCGCGGCGACAGCAAACAGCAGCAGTTTCAGCAGATCCTGCGCAACCTCGGTTTCACCGTCAAACTCAAACCCTACATTCAGCGCAGCGATGGCTCGGCCAAGGGCGATTGGGATGTGGGTATCACCCTGGACGTGATCGACGCCGCAGCGCGGGTCGATGAAGTGGTGCTGGCTTCCGGCGACGGTGATTTTGATTTATTGCTGGAGCGGGTCATCAGCCGTCACGGGATTGAAGCCGTCGCTTATGGCGTTCCGGGGCTTACTGCCAACTCGCTGATTCGCGCGGCCAGCCGCTATGTGCCCATCGAGGGCGGCCTGCTGCTCAGGCACTAGGTTTTACTGAGGTTTTGTTTTGGAACGTATTGCTGTCATCGACTTCGAAACCACCGGCATTTCGCCCGGTGCAAATTGCCGGGCCACTGAAGTGGCGGTGGTCATGCTCGAAGGGGGGCGTATCGTCGAGCGCTACCAGAGCCTGATGAATGCAGGGTTGCCGGTGCCGGCCTTCGTTGCCTCGCTGACCGGTATCACCACGGCCATGCTGCGCAGTGCCCCGCCTGTTGCACGGGTGATGAACGAGGTCGCCGAGTTCGTCGGCGATACCCCGATGCTGGCGCACAACGCCTCGTTCGACCAGAAGTTCTGGGACTATGAACTGGCGCAGATCGGTCGCAGCCGGAGCCAGCGCTTCGCCTGTTCGATGCTCCTGGCCCGGCGCCTGATGCCGGCGGCGCCGAACCACAAGCTCGGCACCCTGACCCGTTGGGCTGGGCTGCCCGACACCGGCACCGCTCACCGGGCCATGGCCGACGCGGAAATGGCCGCCAACCTGGCCCAGCACCTGGCCGGTCAGTTGCGTGAGCAAGGCGTCAGTGCGGTGTCTCACCAGTTGTTCTGCAGCTTGCAGAAAGTCCCGGCGGCGAAGATCGCCGAGGCGCTGAAAACCTACCGCTAGGTTTTCTTGCCGTTGTGCTCGAGGTGGCCCAGCGGCAAGCGCCGCTCCACAGCGCTGGAGAGAATGATCGAGGTCTTGCTGAAGCCGAACTGGGCGACACGGTTGATCAACGCCTCCAGTTCCGGCATCGAGGCCACGGCCGCCTGCATGATCACGCAAGGATCACCGGTGACCCGGTGGCACTCGGTCAATTGCGGGATCTGCGAGAGTTCTTCATAGGTCTGCTGATTACCGTGGCTGGCCAGGCGCAGTTCAATCACGCACTGGATCGGCAAGCCGATTTTCTCCAGATCGACCTTGGCCTGGTAGCCGGTGATCACGCCGCTGGCTTCAAGTTTGGCGACCCGTTCGGCAACCGCCGGAGCAGACAGATTGACCTTGCGTGCGAGCTCCGCAAACGAGGCGCGGCCGTTTTCCAGCAAAGCGCTGAGGAGTATTCGATCGTACTTGTCCATGGACTTCCCGAGGCGTGTTTCGAATCAAAGGTTGATGGCCTGAAGAACCGTGCTTTCAAAAGTGTACGGTTTGTTTAAACAGGTTTTGTAACTTATGTTTGCGCGCATGCCTTTCTAAACTAACCCCCCGACAATCAGAATTCGAGCCCCCCATGCCTGCCCCTCGTCGCTTTCCATTGGTTTTGATCGGCGCTTTCCTCGCCTTGTACCTGGTGTGGGGCTCGACTTACCTGGTGATCCGTATCGGTGTCGAGTCCTGGCCACCGTTGCTGATGGCGGGCGTGCGCTTTGTGATCGCCGGTACCTTGTTGTACGGTTTTTTGCGCTGGCGCGGCGTGCCAGCACCGACCTGGCCGCAATGGCGCGCAGCCGGCGCAATCGGTGTGCTGTTGCTCAGCTGCGGCAATGGCGGCGTGACCCTGGCCGAGCATGCCGGCGTGGCGTCCGGGGTTGCCGCCCTTGCGGTGGCCACGGTGCCGTTGTTCACCCTGGTGTTCGGCCTGTTCTGGGGCCAGCGCAACACCCGCCTGGAATGGGCCGGGATCGTCCTCGGGCTGGTCGGTATTGCCATGCTTAACCTGGGTTCCAACCTGCAGGCCAGTCCCATGGGCGCCGCGTTGATCCTGTTTGCCGCCGCATCGTGGGCGTTCGGCTCGGTGTGGAGCAAAAGCCTGCCACTGCCTCAGGGGCCGATGGCCAGCGCCGCCGAGATGCTCGTGGGGGGTGCGGCCTTGCTGCTGGGCAGCGCCCTGAGCGGCGAGCGCATGACCCAGATGCCTACCGCCGCGGGTTGGGGGGCATTGGCTTATCTGGTGTTCTTCGGCTCGATCCTGGCCTTCAGCGCCTACATGTATCTGCTCAAGCATGTGCGTCCGGCGGCGGCCACCAGCTACGCCTACGTCAACCCCGCAGTCGCGGTGCTGCTCGGGATCCTGTTTGCCGGCGAGCAGATCGGTTTCGAGGAATGCGTGGCCATGGCGGTGATCATCGGTGCGGTGGTGTTGATCGGTCTGCCGCAGTGGCGCAAGCCGACAGTCGAGATGAGCAAGCCGCAAGCGCAGGCAGACGGCGAGCTGTGCAAGTAGCAGCGGTTTGTCAGGAAGGTGCTGGCGGAACAAGGTAAACTGCCGCCATTGCTGAATTCCCCTGACGGTACTGCCATGACATTCGCCAAACTCGGCCTGATTGAACCCTTGCTGCGCGCGCTTGAGCGCCTGGACTACAACACCCCGACGCCGGTCCAGGCCCAGGCCATTCCTGCCGTACTGGCCGGGCGTGACCTGATGGCCGCGGCCCAGACCGGTACCGGCAAGACCGCAGGGTTCGCCCTGCCGCTTTTGCAGCGCCTGACCCTGGAAGGCGCCAAGGTGGCCAGCAACTCGGTGCGTGCCCTGGTGCTGGTGCCCACCCGTGAGCTGGCCGAACAGGTGCACAGCAACATCCGCGAATACGCCGAACACCTGCCGCTGAGCACCTACGCGGTGTACGGTGGCGTCAGCATCAACCCGCAGATGATGAAGCTGCGCAAGGGCATTGACCTGCTGGTGGCAACGCCCGGGCGTTTGCTCGATCTGTTCCGCCAGAACGCAGTGAAGTTCAATCAGCTTCAGGCGCTGGTGCTCGACGAAGCCGACCGCATGCTCGACCTGGGTTTTGCCGAAGAGCTGCGTGCGGTCTATGCCGCCTTGCCGGCGCGTCGGCAGACCCTGCTGTTCTCGGCCACTTTCTCCGACGAAATCCGCCAGCTGGCTGCGCAGACCCTGAACGATCCGTTGAGCATCGAAGTCAGCCCGCGCAACGTCACTGCCAGCACGGTCAAGCAGTGGATCGTCCCGGTGGACAAGAAGCGCAAACCGGAGCTGTTCAGCCACCTGATGCGCAAACAGCGCTGGAAACAGGTGCTGGTGTTCGCCAAGACCCGCAACGGTGTCGATCAACTGGTCGAGCGCTTGCGTGGTCTGGGCGTGAACGCCGACGGCATCCATGGCGACAAGCCCCAGGCGACCCGCCAGCGGGCCCTGGACAGTTTCAAGGCACGTGAGATCCAGATCCTCGTGGCCACCGATGTTGCTGCGCGCGGCCTGGACATTGACGACCTGCCCCTGGTGGTCAACTTCGACCTGCCAATTGTGGCGGAAGACTATATCCACCGTATTGGCCGCACCGGTCGTAAAGGCAACAGCGGCGAGGCGATCTCGCTGGTGTGCGCCGATGAAGTGCAGCTGCTATCGGCGATCGAAACCCTGACCCGCAAGACCCTGCCGCGTCACGAAGAGCCGGATTTCATCCCGGATCACAAGGTGCCGATGACTGATGCCAACGGTCAGGTACTGAAGAAGCCGAAGAAACCGAAGAAGCCCAAGGAAAACAGCAGCAAGCGTAGCCTGGGGCGCTGGATGGACAGTGGCGAGACGCCGGCGGCAGCGCCTGCGGCCAAACCGGTGCGCAAGGTGCCGACGTTCAATACCGGGCCGCGCAAGCGTAAGCCTTGAGGTAGTTATCGCGGGGCAAGCCCGCTCCTACAGTGTGGGAGCGGGCTTGCCCCGCGATCAGTTTTCCAGCCAGTCCAGAACCCCAAGCCCGGCCTTACGGCCACTGGCAAAACACGCCGTCAACAGATACCCCCCGGTCGGCGCCTCCCAGTCGAGCATCTCGCCGGCACAAAACACCCCCGGCAGCGCGTTGAGCATCAAGCGCTGATCCATCGCCTCGAACACCACCCCGCCGGCGCTGCTGATCGCTTCATCCAGCGGGCGAGGGCGCACCAGAACAATCGGCAGGGCCTTGATCGCCTGGGCCAGCAATGCCGGATCGGCGAAGGTCGGCGCATCGGTCAGCTCGCGCAGCAACGCCGCCTTGACCCCGTCCAGGCCCAACTGGCTGTGCAGGTGCTTGGCCATCGAGCGTGAGCCGCGTGGCTTGGACAGGGCCTTGTGAATGTTATCCACAGTGCGGTTGGGCAGCAGGTCGAGCAGCACCGTGGCGCTGCCTGCGCGGTTGATCGCTTCACGGATCTGCGCAGACCAGGCATACACCAGGCTGCCCTCCAAACCTTGCGCGGTGACAATGCACTCACCCAGGCGCGGCGCCTGACCCGCAAGGCTCAGGGCGATGTTCTTCAATGGCGCGCCGGCGAACTTGTTTTTGAGCAGATCACTCCAGGCATGCACCTCGAATCCGCTGTTGGCAGCCTGCAACGGCGCAACCTGTACGCCTTTATCCACAAGCCAGGGTAACCAGCTCGCATCGGAACCCAGACGCGCCCAGCTGCCGCCGCCCAAGGCCAGAATGGTGGCAGCAGGCTTGAGCGCCAGTTCGCCCTGTGGATAAGCGACTCGCAAGCTGCCATCGGCATTCCAGCCAAGCCAGCGGTGACGGGTGTGGATAACTACCCCGCTGTCGCGCAGGCGCTTGAGCCAGGCACGTAGCAGCGGGGCGGCTTTCATGTCGCGGGGAAACACCCGGCCAGAGCTGCCGACGAAGGTTTCGATGCCCAGATCGTGAATCCACTGGCGCAGGGCGTCGGCGTCGAAGCCTTCGAGCAATCCGGCGATTTCAGCGCTGCGCTCGGCATAACGGGAAATGAACGCCGGATAGGGTTCGGAATGGGTGATGTTCATGCCACCGACCCCGGCCAGGAGGAATTTGCGTCCCACCGAAGGCATGGCGTCGTACAGATCCACCGCGACCCCGGCCTGGCCGAGCACTTCGGCGGCCATCAGCCCGGCCGGCCCGCCTCCGATAATGACAACGTGTGGGCGGTTGGCGGAGCGGGTGTCGGTCATGGTCGGCTGCAAGCTGGGAAAAAGAGCCGGCATTCTACCTCAGCGCGGCAGGCGGAAACACTGAGCAAAAAATGAACAGTCGCTTCAAACCCACACGGGCAAAGGGCTGCAGTGGCTTTCACGCAGGTTATCCACAGGCGGTTCCACAGTCATTGTGAGTAACCCAGCACCCGCTTGGCACTGTGATGGAGAATGCCATGGCGGCGGGCCAGGGCCTGGCGGTCCTTGCTGTAGCCGCCACCGATCACCCCGACCACCGGGATATCGCGGCCCAGGCACTGGCGCAGGACATGCTCATCACGGGCTGCGACGCCTTCATCGGTCAGTTGCAGGTAACCCAGGGCATCGTCCTTGTGCACATCGACGCCAGCGTCATACAGCACCAGGTCCGGGCGGTACAGCGGCAACAGGTAATTCAACGCGTCCTCCACCACCTTCAAATAGGCCTGATCGCCCATGCCGCGGGGCAAGGGGATATCCCAGTCGCTCTGGGCCTTGCGTGCCGGGAAGTTCTGCTCGCAATGCAAGGAAACGGTGATGGCGTCGGGGGTGTTGTGAAGTATCCGCGCGGTGCCGTCGCCCTGGTGCACGTCGCAATCGAAGATCAGCACCTTGTGCACCCGTCCGGCTTCCAGCAGGTAGTGGCTGATCACCGCCAGGTCGTTGAAGATGCAAAAGCCGGCAGGGTGGTCGTAGTGGGCGTGGTGGGTGCCGCCGGCCAGGTGACAGGCAATGCCATGTTCCAGGGCCTGCTCGGCGGCCAGCAACGAGCCACCGACCGCTCTGACCGTGCGTCGCGCCAGGGCTTCACTCCAGGGCAGGCCGAGGCGGCGTTGATCCTCGCGTGACAGCTCGCCATTCATGTAGCGCTCGATGTAATCGCGGTCATGGGCCAGGGCGAGGATATCGTTGGGGCAGATCTGCGGGCGCAGCAAGGCCTGATCGGTGGTCAGCCCGCTGTCGACCAGGTGGTCGCGCAACAGGCGGAACTTGTCCATCGGAAAGCGGTGCTCGGCGGGAAACGCCGGGCTGTAGTCGTCGTGGTAGATCAGGGGCAGGGCCATGGCAGGTTCTTGAGCAGGTCAGAGTCCGATCTTGCCAGTTGCGCTTGCGGTTGCGCTACTTTGTAAGCTGAATGAAGACTTTTCCACAGGCGAACTGCAAATGCTGGCTTCCTGGACGTTCTGGGCCGTGCTCTCGGCGGTCTTTGCGGCGCTGACCGCGATTTTTGCCAAGGTCGGCATCAGCGGTATCAATTCCGACTTCGCCACCTTGCTGCGTACCGTGGTGGTGCTGATCAGCCTGGCACTGATTCTCTACGCCACCGGGCAGTACCAGTCACTGGCTTCGATTTCGCCGCGCAGCTATCTGTTTCTGGTGTTGTCCGGGCTGGCCACCGGGGCTTCCTGGATCTGCTATTTCCGCGCCCTGCAACTGGGCCAGGCGTCTCAGGTTGCCCCTGTGGATAAACTCAGCGTGGTGCTGGTCGCCGTGCTCGGGGTGACCCTGCTCGGCGAGAAGCTCGATCTGCGTCAGTGGGCGGGCATCAGCCTGATCACCGTGGGCGTCGTGATGCTGGCATGGCGTTGAGCCGGCTTTTGCATGCTCAGGTGCGTGTACTGCTGAGGATTTTTTGCCATTCGCTGGCGTTCATCTGGCCGAGGATTCTCGCTTTGCCGTTGGCGGCGACCGAGACGAACAAGGCACTGGCATAGTCGCTGGAGCGCTGACCACCGGGCACGTTCAGCTGGCGCTCCATATGGTCGATGCAGCCGCTGTGGGTCACCAGCACCAGGTTGTGCTCTGGTGCCTTGTGCGCCAGGGCTGTTTGGGCGAAGTCCGCGTCACACTGTTGCACCCAGTCTTCGCTGTTGATGGCTTTGCCGAAGATGAAGTGCGCGGTCTGCCGGGTCCTGACTTCCGGGCTGCTGAACACATCGGCACTACCCAGGCCCAGGTGCTGCAAGCCATTACCGACGTCCATGGCGGCCTGACTGCCGGCCACGGTGATCCCGGTCGGGTCGCCAAGGCAAGCGTTGCTTGAGCGATCACAGCGTTCAGCGTGGCGGATCAACACGATCACCGAACCTTTGGACCATTCACTGTAAACACCACTGCTGTGCATTTGATTGTCACTGCCCAAGTCTACAATTCGCGTTCTCGTTGCTGCCCAGGTGGTCAGCGTGGCCAATGCCAGCATGACGCACAGGCCGATGAGCATTGTTCTGATACGTCGGTGCTTGAGCGCTGTAAGGACGGGGTTTCGAATAGTTCCGGGCAACATGCTGCGACTCCATAACGCGCAATCGGATCGGGTGGCAGCCGGTTGGGGCAGGTACCACGAGCGTGGCGGCACTGTAGGCGGCACCCCGTGGAGAGAAGGTGAAGTGGATGTGAAAAAAATCTTGATGGGACGAAAGCGATAAACGGCGTTTTTGCGCTATTGGGCGGCGCAATTGAACAAAACGTTTAGAAGTTTGTCATAGCGTACAAGTTGTACTTGGCTGCACTGTGTCAGTGCAGTTTGTAACTTTATATTTGTAACTAAATATATGTAACTAAGTTTGATCTTTGAAACGAATTGTTACTCTGCGTAAATAATGTAAATTAACTTCATCTGATAATTCCTCGTAAATAGCATTGCGCATCATTTTCTGGTGGTGGCAATACTAATGGCACATAAGGCTGAAATAACACGTCGTTCAGAATCAGGTCATCTTTACACTGCACTTGGCTTGGCAGTGGCTTCCTGGTCTTCCGTCAGTCTGGCGCAAACTTCCGCTGCCACGGTTGCGCCGGCAACAGCGGTGGAGCTGGATGCAACCGATATCACCGGGAAGCCACACGAAACGTTCAAAGTCGATGAAATGTCATCGCCAAAGTTCACCGCCCCCCTGCTTGAAACGCCCAAGTCGATCACCATCATCAATGAAGCCTTGATCAAAGAGCGTGGCGCAACATCGTTGACCGACGTGCTGCGCACTACCCCGGGCATTACCCTGGGCGCTGGCGAAGGCGGCACCCCGCTGGGCGATCGTCCGTTCATTCGTGGTTTCGAAGCCAGTACCGACATCCAGATTGACGGCGTACGTGATCTGGGGCGCATGTCCCATGAGGCGTTCAACGTCGAATCGGTGGAAATCGTCAAGGGGCCGGGCTCGTCCTATAGCGGTCGGGGGTCGACCGGCGGCACGATCAACCTGGTGAGCAAGGCCGCGAAGATGGAAGACGCCATCGGCGGTACCGTCACCATGGGTACCGACCAGCTGTGGCGCAGCACCGTTGATATCAACCAGTACCTGCCTGAGCAGGACCTGGCCTTGCGTCTGAACGCGATGAAGCACGAAGCCGATACCCCCGGCCGTGACGATGTCGAGGTCAAGCGCTGGGGCATTGCCCCGACCATCACCTGGGGCCTGCAGGGGCCGACCCGTGTCACCGCCAGTTACTACCACCTTGAAACGGACGACATTCCTGATCAGGGGCACCCGATTTCGCTGATCACCAACAAGCCGGCCAAGGTTGATCGTGACAATTTCTATGGCCTGGTCGATCGCGACTTCCGCAAGACTTCTGCCGACCTGGCAACGTTGATGCTCGAACACGACTTTTCCGAAGAGCTGAAACTACGAAACACCTTGCGGGGTGGTCGTAGCATGCAGAACTACGTCATGAGCCGTCCGGTATTTGCCAATGTCGAGCAAGAAGAAAGCGGACTGGTCGGGCGGGGTTTCCGGCCACGCAATGTGGTCAACACGACGCTGATCAACCAGACCGACCTGTTTGGTACTTTCCACACCGGCAACATCAAACATACCTATGCCACCGGCCTGGAACTCAGCCGCGAAACCATTACCGACAAGGATAAGCACAAAGGCAATAACGGTCGTCCTGCCGACCTGGAAAACCCCAACCCCCATGACGGTGGCTGGACGCTGTTGCCGGGTACTGGCCAAGTCACCAGCAAGTACCAGACCGAGGTCAAATCGCTGTACGCCTTCGACACCCTGGGGCTGCATGAGCAGTGGGACCTGAACCTGGGCCTGCGCTACGACGACTACGACGTGAAAAACCGCGTTGCCGGTGGTGCCGAATCGTCCACCGAGCTGTGGAACTATCAGGTCGGTGTAGTCTTCAAGCCCATGCCCAATGGCAGCATCTATCTGTCCTACGGCACATCGTCCAACCCCTCGGGGGAGAACACCCAGTCCGGCGGTGCTGATGGCGCGGGTGCCGGTAACCTGAACGGCAACAAGGCCAACCTGGACCCGGAAAAAGCGCGCAGTGTGGAGCTGGGTACCAAGTGGGATGTGCTCAACGAGCAGCTGTCGCTGACCGCCGCGGTTTTCCGCACGGAAAAAACCAACGCCCGGGTAACCGACCCGCTCACTGGCCTGGTGGCCCTTGATGGCGATCAGAAAGTCACCGGCTTCGAGCTACAAGCCACCGGACGAATCACCGACGCCTGGGCCATCTGGGCCGGCTACACCTACCTGGACGCTGAAGTGGTGAAGTCCGGTGGTGACCGCAGCAACGACGGCAATCAGTCCAAGTTCATTGCCCCCAACAGTTTCAGCCTGTGGAGCTCCTACGACATCACTGAGCGCTGGAGAGTCGGTGGCGGTGCCAACTACATGGATGATCGCTACATGAACGACGCCAACACCATTACCGTGGATGACTACTGGCGCTACGACGCAATGGTTGGCTACAAGGTCAGCAAGAACCTCGACCTGCAGCTCAACGTCCTCAACCTGACCGACGAAACCATTTACGATGCGTCCCATGTCGGTCTGTTCGCCACCGTGGCACCGGGCCGCTCGGCGGAGCTGACCGCAAGCTTCACGTTCTGATCGCTCCCGCCCTGAACGTCTCGACAGTGATGGCCTGGCCTGCACTGTCGAGACGCTGATTTTTCCTGGCCCCTGTCGCCAGCTTTCCTGCCTCTGCCTACGCTGTACACTGCAAGTGATGTGTTCAGGAGCAGGCAATGACCCCCATACTCGAATTGGAAAGCGCACGATTGGTGCTGCGCCAATGGCAGGATGACGACCTCAACGAGTTCGCCGCCCTGTGCGCCGACCCTCAGGTCATGCGTTATTTTCCCGCCCCGCTGACGCGCCTTGAGAGCGCCGCACTGATCGGCCGCATCCGGGGCCATTTCAACGAATACGGTTTTGGCTTGTGGGCGTTGGAGCGCAAGGACTCTGGCGCTTTCATCGGCATGACCGGCCTGCTCAATGTCAGCTTCGATGCCGACTTCGCGCCAGCCGTGGAGATCGGCTGGCGTCTGGCGCGTCGCCATTGGGGCCTGGGTTTTGCCAGCGAAGCGGCCTGGACCAGCCTGCGCTGCGCCTTTGCCCAATTGGGCCTGGAGCAGGTGGTGTCGTTCACTGCTGAAAGCAATCTACCGTCGCAGAAGGTCATGCAGGCCATCGGCATGCAGCAGGACCTCGACGGCGGTTTTCTGCACCCGAAACTGTCCGAGGACCATCCGCTGCGTGCCCATGTGCTGTACCGCATCAACCGGGCCCAGTGGCAAGAGACCCTGCGTGGCTGAATTGCACAACATACAGGTGAGCTATGACAAACCCTGTATCATTTGTCGCAGTTGCGCATTGCTTTGGAGAATCTTGAATGAGCCACGTGTTGGACGATCTGGTCGACTTGCTGAGTCTGGAAGCCATTGAGGAAAACCTGTTTCGCGGACGCAGTCAGGATCTGGGTTTTCGCCAGCTGTACGGTGGCCAGGTGCTGGGGCAATCGTTGTCGGCCGCCAGCCAGACGGTCGAAGAAGCGCGCCATGTGCATTCATTGCACGGTTATTTCCTGCGTCCGGGTGATGCGTCGATGCCGGTGGTCTACTCGGTGGACCGGGTACGCGATGGTGGCAGCTTCAGTACCCGGCGGGTGACGGCGATCCAGAAGGGCCAGCCGATCTTTACCTGCAGCGCCTCGTTCCAGTACGACGAAGAGGGTTTCGCCCACCAGACGCAGATGCCTGCGGTGGTGGGTCCGGAAAACCTGCCGTCGGAAGTGGAGTTGTTTCAGCGCATGGCCGATCGCCTGCCTGAAACGATCCGCGACAAGATGCTGTGCGCCAAGCCGATCGAAATGCGCCCGGTCACCGCAGAAGACCCGTTCAATCCCAAACCGGGCGAGCCGGTGAAGTACATCTGGTTCCGTGCCGATGGCAACCTGCCGGACGTGCCGGCGTTGCACAAATACCTGCTCGCCTATGCCTCGGACTTCGGCCTGTTGACCACCTCGCTGCTGCCCCATGGCAAATCGGTGTGGCAGAAAGACATGCAGATTGCCAGCCTCGACCATGCGCTGTGGTTCCACGGCAACCTCAGGGCTGACGAGTGGCTGCTGTACGCCATGGACAGCCCGTGGGCCGGTAATGCTCGCGGCTTTTCCCGCGGCAACATATTCAACCAGGCTGGGCAACTGGTGGCTTCGTCCTGCCAGGAAGGCTTGATTCGCCATCGCAAGGACTGGGCATGAGCCTCAAGGATATCCGCCATTGGGTGTTCGACATGGACGGCACCCTGACTGTCGCGGTGCATGACTTCGCGGCCATTCGCGAGGCCCTGGAGATTCCGCCGGCGGACGACATCCTTACCCACCTGGCGGCATTGCCTGCTGCCGAAGCTGCGGCCAAGCATGCCTGGTTACTGGAGCATGAACGTGATCTGGCGATTGGCTCGCAGGCTGCAGTCGGCGCGGTGGAGCTGGTGCGTGAGCTGGCCGGGCGGGGTTGTCAGCTGGGTATCCTTACCCGCAATGCGCGTGAGCTGGCGCATGTGACGCTGGAAGCTATCGGCCTGGCGGACTGCTTTGCCGAGCCGTACGTGCTGGGACGTGACGAAGCGCCACCCAAGCCGCATCCCGGTGGCTTGTTGAAGCTGGCCGAGGCGTGGAATGTAGCGCCGGCCGAGATGGTCATGGTCGGTGATTACCGTTTTGACCTCGATTGCGGCCGTGCGGCGGGCTCGCGGACTGTCCTGGTCAATCTGCCGGACAATCCCTGGCCGGAATTGACCGACTGGCATGCGGCGGATTGCCGGGCGTTGCAGGCGTTGTTGCAAGGTTGAAGCTATCGCGGGGCAAGCCCGCTCCCACCGCTTTGGCGTTGTCCAGTGGGAGCGGGCTTGCCCCGCGATCAGGCCTCAAAAGTCCCAGCGCGTAGTCAGCATTACATTGCGCGGCTCACCATAGTAGGTGGTGTCGAAGTTGCCCAGGCCGCTCAGGTAGCGTTTGTCGAACACGTTGTTGGCGTTGACCGTGAAGCTCAGGTGCTCGTCATACTGGTAGCGGCTCATCAGGTCGACCAGGGTATAGCCGCCTTGCTTGATGTAGGTGTAGTCGCTCACCGCACTGCTGTAGATCTTGCCGTAGAACGCACTCTGCCAGTTCACCCCGCCACCGACCGTGACTTTGTCCAGCATCCCCGGCAGGCGATAAGTGGTGAACACACGTACCAGATGCTCAGGCTTGCTGGTGCTCATCGGGAAGCCGTACATGCGCTGCTCGTCGGCATCGCGGGTGCGCGCATAGGTGTAGCCGGCCGAGAGGTTCCAGCCTTCTTGCAGCTCGCCGGCGATTTCCAGCTCCAGGCCCTTGGTGATTGCACCGCTGGTGGCCTTGTAGATGCCTTCGTTGGTGACCGGGTTGGTGCCGATCGACTCGGCGACGTTGTCCTGCTCGATGCGGAAGAAGGCCAGGCTGGCATTGAGCCTGCCGTCGAAGTAGGCCGCCTTCAGACCGGCTTCGTAGCTGTCGCCTTCAACCGGATCGAGAGTGACGCCGTTGCTGTCCTTGTTGCTCTGCGGCTGGTAGATCGAGGTGTAGCTGGTGTACACCGAGTAGGTGTCGTTCAGGTCATACACCACGCCGGCATAGGGCGTGACCACGCCATGCTGTTTGTAGCTGGCCGAGTTGTCGGCGAAGACATCCGGGTTCAGACCGTCGTAGTCATAATTATCGTGATACTTGAAGGTGCTGACACGGGTACCGAGGATCACCGACAGGTCGTCGGTGGGGCGCAGGCGGGTGGCGATGTAGGCGCCGCTCTGGCTCTTCTTCTGTTCGTACTTGCCGTTTTTCGGGAAGTCCGGCACGCCGATGTGGCCGTCCCAATCGAAAATACTGCCCGGCACCATACCGGTTTCGCCGCTTTTGGTGGTGTCCCAGGTGCTGCCGGTCTGGCGCGAGAATGAGGTGTTATAGCCGACCACCAGATCATGCTGGCGACCGAACAGGCTGAAGGGGCCGGAGAGGTTCAGGTCGGCAGAGTTCTGTACCCGATGTCCTTCCCAGCGCCCCCAGAAGAAGGACATGCCATTGCCGTCGCGATCCGGTGAGCCACCACTGGCCGAGGCCAGACGGGTGTCGTGGTCGCTTTGCAGCTGGTTGACGCTGAACTTGAGCGACCAGTCGTTGACCAGTGCCTGTTCCAGGGAGGCGAAGTAGGTGCGGTTCTGGAAGTCGCGACGGCTCCAGTCGGCGCCTGGGTTGAACGAACGGGAGAAATCGGTACGACCGCCGTCGGCAAAGTACACCGGGTTGCCGGTCCAGGAGGTACCGCGCGGAGTGGTGTTCTGCTGGTCGATACCGACCGTCAGCAGGGTGTCGGGGGTAATGTCGGCTTCGAGAATGCCGTAGTACACCTCTTTCTTCTGCTGGTAGTGATCCTGATAACCCTTCTTGTCCTGTTGTGCGCCGACAAAGCGGCCGCGCAGGGTGCCGCTGCTGTTCAGCGGCCCGGAAACATCGCCTTCGCCGCGATAGTTGTCCCAACTGCCGGCACTGCCGGTCAGCGAGGCCTGGAACTGTGCGGTGGGTTTCTTGCGGATCAGGTTGACCGTCGCCGAAGGATCGCCGGAGCCGGTCATCAGCCCGGTCGCGCCCTTGAGCACTTCGACCCGGTCATAGATGGCCATGTCGACATGGGCGGTGCCTTCGTCGTAGACCCCGTCGTAAATGGTGTTCACACCGTCGTACTGGTAGTTGGTGATGACCAGGCCGCGGCTGGAAAATTCGGTGCGGTCGCTGTCGTAGGTCTGCGCCGATACGCCGGGGGTATTGCGCAACACATCGGAGATGCTCTGGGCGCCCTGGTCATCCATCAACTGGCGAGTGACAACGGTGATCGATTGCGGTGTTTCGCGAATCGACAGCGGCAGCTTGGTCGCAGTCCGGGAAGCGGCGGTGGTGTAGGAGCCGGTGTTTTCCGTGGTTTCGCCGAGGAGCTGGCCGTTGATACTGGTCGCCCCCAGCTCCAGCGCGCCGCTGGTATCGGCCGGGACCAGCACATAGCCGCCGTTGCTCTGGCGCTGGGCCTGCAGGCCGCTGCCCTGCAGCAGCCGCGCCAGGCCTTCTTCCACCGAATAATCACCCTGCAGCCCCGCCGATTGCCGGCCCTGAGTCTGGCGGGCATCGAACGACAGGGTGATGTTGGCGCGGGTGGCAAACAGACTGAGATTGGTGCCCAGCGCCCCCGGCGCGATCTGAAAGTTCTTGCTGGCGCTCTGTGCCATGGCCTGCGTCGGCAGCAAGGCCAACAGCGGCAGCGGCGCCAGGGTCAGGCCGAACAATGCCAGGTGAGCGGCGCGAACCAGAGGGCGGGGTGCCCGGGGGCAAATGCGGGTCATGCAGGTTTTCCTTCGATTGGCTGGGCAGAGGTGCAGCTGGATTTGCTGCTTTAACTGCGTAGCCGAATGAGAATGAAAATCGGCAACCCTTTTGTTGAAATTGTTCAGACCGCCTCGATGCTGACCCAGTAGCGGGTGAGGTAGCGCACCTTGACTGGCAACGAGGCGCTGAGGTTTTCCAGAATGGTGTCGGTATCGTCGATGCGAAAGGCACCGGACAGGCGCAAATCGGCAATGCCTTCA
Source organism: Pseudomonas putida (assembly GCF_028682475.1). GTDB lineage: Bacteria > Pseudomonadota > Gammaproteobacteria > Pseudomonadales > Pseudomonadaceae > Aquipseudomonas > Aquipseudomonas putida_AG. The sequence continues at coordinate 89,816 of NZ_JANHLE010000004.1, read as the reverse complement.
GCGCAGCGCAGCATGCCCGGGCGGTAGCGGCGCAGCTCGCTGACAAAGTCGGCCAGGCGCCATTCGATCACCGTCAACATGCCTTGGGTCCAGGCGCCAGTGCCGGGTGCTGCGCTATGGACGCTACCGATCTGCCGCGGGTCGAAGCTGACCGTTTGCCCGGCATCCAGGCGCCGCATCAGCAGCGGGTTATCCACAGGACGAATCTCCACTGCGTGCTGCAACACGCTGACCCGGCTCTGGCCGTCGTCGCTGCGCACACTGAAACGCGTGCCCAGGGCGCGCACGCGGCCCTCGGCGGTCTGCACTTCGAAGGGGCGGGCGGCAGGGTCGCTGGCGGTCTGCACCATGATCTCGCCGCGGTACAGGCGCAACAGGCGCTGCTGGTCATCAAAGTGGATATCCACGGCACTGTCGGAATTGAGTTCGAGCTGGCTGCCATCGCTAAGCCTGACCTGGCGCCGTTGCCCCTTGCCGGTGCGCAGTTCGGCCATCAGGGCCTGGGCCGGAGTGCTTTGCTGCACGCTCCAGCCGGCGGCACCGACGGACAGGAGCACGGCCAGGGTCTTTACCACTGCACGACGGCGCGCGCGGACGCCGGCCAGGGTCGGCAGGGCGACATCGGCCGGCAGGCTGCCAAACTGGCGTTGCAGCTTTTCCACCCGGGCCCATGCCTGGGCATGCGCCTGGCTTTTGCCCAGCCAGTCTTGCCAGGCTTGCAGCTGGGCATCACTGGGCTGCGCCGCGTTGAGCTGGACATACCAGGTCGCAGCGGCTTCGAGGGTACGGTAATCCAGCGCTTGAGCCATTCAGTCGTCCGTCAGCAGCAGGCAGTGAGTCATGGCGCGGATCAGGTGCTTTTTCACCGTGGTGACCGAAACCCCCAGGCGCTCAGCGGTGGCGACATAGCTCAGGCCTTCCAGTTGCACGGCGAGGAAGATGCGGCGGGTGCGCTCCCCCAATCCGTCGAGCAGGGTGTCGACGGCCACCAGGGTTTCGAGGATCAGCAAGCGCGTTTCCGGCGAATCGGCCATCCGTTCCGGGCGGTTTGCCAGTTCGGCAAGGTAAGCCTGCTCCAGCGCCTTGCGACGGAATTTATCGATCATCAGCGCATTGGCGATGGCGCCCAGATAACTGCGCGGCTCGCGAATGGTCTGGGCATTGCGCGCGGTCAGCACCCGGATAAAGGTGTCCTGGGCCAGGTCAGCGGCATCGCTGGCGTTGCCCAGGCGGGCGCGTAGCCAGCTTTTCAGCCAACCGTGGTGTTCGCTGTAGAGCGTATGCAGAGCAGCATGATCGGGAGCGGGCATGAACGACAACCAGCGCAGTAATTGATAATTAGTCGCATTATTGTTGTTTGTCTGGATATTTCGCAAGCGCTGGCGCTTGACCGCTGGCAAGTCGAGGCCAAGACTGACCAGCTATTTACCCGATCCAACCAGGAGGTTCGCATGAGCAGCAAGGCTATTTATGTCCAGGCGGGTGGTGGTTACGACAAGGTTCAAGTCGGCACCTGCGAGGCCGCCGCACCCAAGTCCGGGGAGATCACCGTCCGGTTGCACGCCAACTCGCTCAACTATCATGATTTTGCCGTGGTCAGCGGCATGTGGGGACCAGCCGAGTCACGCATCCCCATGGCCGACGGTGCCGGCGTGGTCACGGCTGTGGGTAGCGGCGTGACGGAGTTTGCCGTGGGTGATGCCGTGGTCAGCACCTTCTTCCCCGACTGGCTTGACGGCCAGGCGCTGGTGGAAGGCTTTGCGACGGTGCCAGGAGACGGTATCGATGGCTATGCCCGCGAACAGGTCACCGCGCGTGCTACCTCGTTTACCCATGCCCCCAAAGGCTACAGCCATGCCGAGGCGGCGACCCTCACCACCGCAGGGCTTACCGCCTGGCGCGCGCTGATGGCCGACGACTCACTCAAGCCGGGCGATACCGTGCTGGTACAAGGCACGGGCGGTGTTTCGATCTTCGCCCTGCAGTTCGCCAAACTGGCCGGCGCCACGGTGATTGCCACCTCGTCCAGTGACGACAAGCTCGAACGCCTCAAGGCCATGGGCGCCGATCACCTGATCAACTACCGCAAGACCCCGGCCTGGGGCGAAACGGTGCGCCAGCTCACCGGCAATCGTGGGGTCGATCACGTCATCGAAGTGGGTGGCCCGGCGACGCTTGAGCAATCGATGATCGCCGCACGCATCGGCGGGCACATTTCGCTGATCGGAATCCTCACCGGAGTCGCCGGCCAGTTGCCGCTGGTGCAGGCGCTGGTGCGCCAGATCCGCCTGCAAGGTGTGCTGGTCGGCAGTCGGGCCCAACAGCAGGCAATGGTGCGGGCCATCGATGCCAACGGTTTGCGTCCGGTCATCGATAAAACCTTCGCCCTGGAGCAGATCGTCGACGCGTTCCGCTACCAGGAAAGCAACCAGCATTTCGGCAAGATCTGCCTGGAGTTCTGATCGTACTCACCACTGAGGCAGCCCGACCTTGGTCGGGCTTGACCTCTGCGCGTTGCCCCTCAAATCCGCTAACTATCTGCTTTTAAATAATTTTTCCGAAATTTTGATTCACACTCTTACGCCTCGTCTGGATGTTATTCCGAACACCTTGTGTGATATTTTGCCCGCCGCTCGAAAAATCCATGGCACAGAGCCACCGTCGTGACGAGGGGCCTGTGACGCATCGCTTCAGGTGCTTCCGGTAATAAATATAAATACGCAGTGAGTGTGATCATGAGTGCAAACCCCAACATCGCCGTGGGCGGTGCTGACGCGTCCGTTTCCGAATCATCGGGCCTGGAGGTCAAACGCCTGACCTTCGTCGAGGCCGTGGCAATGATCGTCGGCACCAACATCGGTGCCGGTGTGTTGTCGATGGCCTATGCCAGCCGCCTGGCCGGTTACATGCCGCTGCTTTTGTGGCTGGCGGTTGCCGGTGTCTTCACCACCATCTCCATGCTCTATGTCTCGGAAACCACCTTGCGTACCCGCAGCCACCACCAGTTGAGTGGCCTGGCGCAACGCTATGTCGGCTCCTTCGGTGCCTGGGCGATCTTCCTTTCGGTGGCGGTTAACAGCATTGGTGCCCTGACCGCCTACATGAGCGGTAGCGGCAAGATCCTCAGCGAGTTCTTCGGTATCAGCCCGGCGCTGGGCAGCATGCTGTTCTTCCTGCCCGCCGCGTTCGTGCTGTACCTGGGGCTGAAGGCGATCGGCAAGGGTGAGAAGTTCATCAGCATTGGCATGGTCTCGATGACCCTGGTGCTGGTGATTGCGACACTGATCAACGAACGCACCGATTTTGCCAACCTGTTCGAGGGCAGCTGGATCTACATGATCCCGGTGTTCAACATCGCCGTGTTCTGCTTCTCGGCACAGTACGTGGTCCCGGAAATGGCCCGTGGTTTCAGTCACGCGCCCAAGCGCCTGCCTGTCGCCGTGATCACGGGCATGGTGATCACCTTCATCTTGCTGGCGATCGTACCGATGTCGGTGATTGCCCTGAACGGCCTGGAAAACCAGACTGAAGTCGCCACCCTGGCCTGGGGGCAGGCGCTTGGGCAGTGGGCGTTCTACACCGCCAACACCTTTGCCCTGTGCGCCATGATGACCTCGTACTGGGGCCTGGGCGGCAGCTTCCTGACCAACATTTTCGACAAGTTCAAAAGCCTGGGCTCGGAAAGCAATCCCAAGAACCGTCTGCTGGTGCTCGGCATTGTCTGCGTTCCGCCGTTCATCCTCGCTTACAGCGGCATGGTCGGCTTCGTCAATGCGCTGTACTTCGCCGGTGTGTTCAGCGGCGTGATCCTCTCGATCATGCCGATCCTGATGCTGCGTTCGGCGCGCAAGAACGGTGACATCGTTCCGGCCTGGCAGTGCGGCTGGATCGCCCATCCGCTGATTCAGGTGCTGGTGGTGGTGCTGTACCTGTGCAGCATGGCGTATGCGATTGCCAGTGCATTTGGCTGGTTGCCAGGCGGATGGTAAGGATTCATTTCTCATAGGCAACAAAAAAGGCATCTGCGCAGAGCGTCAGATGCCTTTTTCGTTTTACCTATTTGGTGGAACCGGGGGGATTTGAACCCCCGTCCGCCAGTGCTCCGCTGTCGGTCCTACATGCTTAGCCGTGTCTATTGAGTTAATCCGCAGCCGCCCGACGGGCAGGGTGCTTTGGACGAGTTGTGTAAGTTTTAGCCGCTTCGTCCACAACGTACTGCACGGCGATCCTGTTCTGTATGACAATCACTTCGGGTTTACAGGCATCCCCTGATGATTGCTGGAGCCGAAGCTACCAGAAGGAAGCTCTAGGCTGCTTACGCAGCGAAGCGTACTTCCCCGTAGTTTTCGTCATTGGCAACTATAGAAAGTTGCAACAGTGGATTTACGAGTTCTGTTACCAACTCGGCATGCACCTAGAGTTTCACTACCGGCGTCGAATCCTAATCGGCCCCATTTGTTGCGCTCTAGCTGAAGCGTTTTTCAACGCTCGGGGGTCAGTATACGCCATCGGTCGGGCGACGTCGACTGCGGTTCCAGTCGCCCTGCTAAACCGCTACTGGCCGCCTTTTTCGGTTTTTTCCAGGCGCTCGAGCACTTTGCTGGTGATGGCGATGCAATCCTTGTCGTTGCCAGCGGCCTGGGCTTTCTTGGCGTCTTCAACATGTTTGGCGATGGTTTCGTCCAGTCCCTCTGACGTCGCGCCGGCCGTGGTGGTGGCGTCGCTGATCTTTTGCAGGTTGGCCGTGCACAGGTCTTCAGCCGCGAACACAGGGGAGGCAAGCAGTGCGGCGGTGATCAACAGTCCGGAAATCGCAGTACGCTTCATGTGAATCTCCTTGGCGGGATGGCCCTGGGAAAGAGGGCCTTTCTGGATGGACTGCGACGCTTGCCGGGGGTTCAGATTGGATGGCCTCTATCGCGGGGCAACTTGCCCCGCAATCGGCGTTCAGAGGTTCCGAGGCCGGGTCACGCGGTCCACCAGATAAACTAGCCCGTGATAATCGATCCCGCCATGATCCGACAGGCCGATCTCACAGGTGCGGCTGGTGGAAATCCCTTCGCTGCAGTACTGCACGGCGTCCTTGAGGCTGCGCAGCGAGTGGGCATTGAGCTCGGGGGTAGTGAAGCCCTTGTCGCCGGCAAAGCCACAGCAGTGGATGCCTTCAGGAATCACCACCTGCTTGCTGCAGCGTCGCGCCAGATCGATCAGTGCCTGGCTTTCACCCAGGTGCTGGGTACTGCAGGTCACGTGCACGGCAATCGGTTCGTCCTGGGGGGTGAACTCCAGCTTGTCGATCAGGTGGGTGCGGATGAAACGTACCGGGTCATAAAGGTCCAGGCGGGTTTCGGCCAGGTCCTGCACCAGGCGCAGGGTGCACGGGCTAGTGTCGCAGTAGATCGGATCAAGCCCGCCACGGCTGGCATGCAGCAGCGCGTTGATCAGTTCCTGGCGCTTGTGTTCGGCCTGTTCGGCGTAGCCTTTGGAAGCAAAGGGCTGGCCGCAGCAGAGGTTGTCCTGGTTGTCCGGGAACACCACTTGATAGCCGGCTTTTTCCAGCAGCGCGCGGGTTTTGTCGAGCAACGAGGTTTGCTCGCGGTCGCTGGCCGCCGGGCCCATCACGCGCGACACGCAGGCGGCCAGGTACACCACCCGTGGCCGCGCATCGTTGCTCGGCGGGCTGAACGAAATGCTCTTCAGTGGTTGCGGCATGGCTGCGGTCCACTGCGGCAGGCGACCGTGACTGAGCTTGCTGAGGTGGGCGCTGAAGCGGCTCAGGCGCGGGGCGCCGAGCAACTTGCGTGCACTGTTGGCGGCCTGCAAGGTAAAGCGGGCGCCACTGAGGGCGGTGTGGAAATTCTCTGCCAGCCAGTCGGCGGTTTTCACATGGTCTGCGGCCTGGCCACGCAGTTTCTTCACCAGTTCGCCGGTGTTGATGCCTACTGGGCAGCGCTGGGCGCACAAGCCGGTGGCGGCGCAGGTGTCGATGCCCTGGTACTGGTAGTCACGTTCGAGCTGTCGGGTATCGTCACCCGCGCGTTTTTTCGCCTGGATGTCGCGCCACATCACAATGCGCTGGCGCGGGCTGAGTGTCAGCCCTTTGGACGGACACACCGGCTCACAGAAGCCGCATTCGATGCATTTGTCGACGATCTCGTCGGCGGCCGGCAGGGGCTTGAGGTTTTTCAGGTGCAGCTGTGGATCGTCGGTCAGTACCACGTCGGGGTTGAGGATACCGCTCGGGTCGAGCAGGCGCTTGAGCTGCCACATCAGCTGGTAGGCATCGCTGCCCCATTCCAGTTCGACGAAGGGCGCCATGTTGCGTCCGGTGCCGTGCTCGGCTTTCAGCGAGCCGCCGTATTCCACGGCCACCAGCTGTGCGACGTCATCCATAAAGGCCGAGTAGCGCGCAACCTGCTCGGGCGAGTCGAAGCCCTGGGTGAAGACGAAGTGCAGGTTGCCTTCCAGCGCATGGCCAAACAGGATCGCCTCGTCATAGCCGTGCTTGTCGAACAGTGCGATCAGGCGGTTAACGCCCTCGGCCAGTTTCTCCACCGGGAAGGTGACGTCTTCGATGATTACCGTGGTGCCGGTCTCGCGCACTGCGCCAACCGCCGGGAAGGTGTCTTTGCGGATGCGCCAGAGCTGGTTGTAAACCAGCGGGTCTTCGCTGAAATCAACCTGCTTTTCCACCGGGAATCCGGCGATCGAGGCACTGACGTGTGCCAGTTGTTCATGCAGCAGCGATTGTGTGGCGGCGCGGGACTCGATGAGCAGCGCACAGGCATTGGCGGACAGGCTCTTCACCCACACCGGCATGCCCTGCATGTTCTCCACCGAGCGCAGACTGCGGCGGTCGAGCAGTTCGACTGCGGACACCGGTTGCTGCTTGAGCACCGGTACCGCGTTGCAGCAGGTCTCGACATCGGGGAAGACAATCAGTGCACTGGCTTTGTGCGGATGGTCCGGCACGGTGTTGTAGGTCACGGCGCTGATGAAGCCGAGGGTGCCTTCGGAACCGACCATCAGGTGGGTGAGGATATCCACCGGTTCGTCGTAGTCCACGAGCGCGTTCAGTGACAGGCCGGTGGTGTTTTTCAGCCGGTACTTGTGCCGGATCCTGGCCGCCAGTTCGGTGTTGGCACGGGTCTGCCGGCCCAGCTCGCCGAGTTGCTCAAGCAGCGCGCCGTGGCTTGCACGCAAGCGCGCGACGCTCTCGGGGACTTCGCTGTCGAGCAGCGTGCCGTCGGCCAGCAGCAGGCGCATGCCGGCGAGGGTGTGGTAGCTGTTCTGCGCAGTGCCGCAGCACATGCCGCTGGCGTTGTTGGCGACGATACCGCCGATTTTGCAGGCGTTGATCGAGGCCGGGTCCGGGCCGATCTTGCGCCCGAACGGGGTCAGCCAAGCGTTGGCCTGGGCGCCGATCACGCCCGGTTGCAGGCGGATCTGCTTGCCGTCATCGCGGATGTCGCGACCGTTCCAGTTGTCACCCAGCACGATCAAAACCGAGTCGCTCACGGCCTGACCGGACAGGCTGGTGCCGGCAGCGCGGAAGGTGACCGCAACCTGCTCGGCGTGCGCCGCCTTGAGCAGGGTGACAACTTCATCTTCGCTCTCGACGCGGATCACCAGCTTGGGAATCAGCCGGTAGAAGCTGGCGTCAGTGCCGAAGGCCAGGGTCGAGAGCGGGTCGTCGAAACGCCGCTCGCGGGGGATCAGGTGTTCAACCGTGTCGAGGAACGCGGCGGGCAGACTCATGCAATCTCCTCGCGGGACCGCGGCGTCTGGTGCGCCAGGTGTCCCGGTCAATCAGGCGGTGACGGGTGCGGGCGCGGCAATCAGGCGCCCAGTTCGCGTACCAGCGAATCACGGGTGATTTCGCTGATGGTCTTGGCGCCGGTAAGCACCATGGCAACGCGCATTTCTTTCTCGAACAGGTCCAGCAAGTTCTTCACCCCGGCTTCACCGGCGGTGGCCAGCGCATAGAGGAATGCACGGCCGATCAACACCGTGTCGGCACCCAGGGCGATCATGCGCACCACGTCGAGGCCGCTGCGAATGCCGGAGTCGGCGAGGATCTTCAGGTCGCCTTTTACCGCATCGGCGATCGCCGGCAGGGCGCGGGCGCTGGACAGCACGCCATCGAGCTGGCGGCCGCCGTGGTTGGAGACGACGATACCGTCGGCACCGAACTTCACCGCGTCCTTGGCATCCTGCGGATCAAGGATGCCCTTGATCACCATCGGGCCGTCCCAGAACTCGCGGATCCACTCCAGGTCCTTCCAGGAAATCGACGGGTCGAAGTTGGCGCCCAGCCAGCCGATGTAGTCGGCCAGGCCCGTCGGGCTGCCACGGTAAGTGGAGATGTTACCCAGATCGTGCGGCTTGCCCAGCAGGCCGACATCCAGGGCCCACTGCGGATGGGTCATGGCTTGCCAGACGCGGCGCAGTGGTGCGTTCGGGCCGCTCATGCCCGAGTGTGCGTCACGGTAGCGGGCGCCAGGTACCGGCATGTCGACGGTGAACACCAGCGTGGTGACACCGGCGGCTTTCGCCCGCTCCAGAGCGTTGCGCATGAAGCCGCGGTCTTTGAGAACGTAGAGCTGGAACCACATTGGGCGGTTGATGGCCGGGGCGACTTCCTCGATCGGGCACACCGACACTGTCGACATCGTGAAGGGGATGCCTTTGGCGGCTGCCGCACGGGCGGCCTGGACCTCACCACGCCGTGCATACATGCCGGTCAGACCGACAGGCGCCAGCGCCACCGGCATGCTCAGCGTTTCGTTGAACAGCTGAGTCTCAAGGCTCAGCTCGGACATGTTTTTCAGCACGCGCTGACGCAGGGCAATGCTCGCCAGGTCTTCGACGTTGTGGCGCAGGGTGTACTCGGCGTAGGCGCCGCCGTCGGCGTAGTGGAACAGGAACGGCGGCAGCTTGCGTTGCGCTGCGGCGCGGTAGTCGGTAGAGGCAGAAATGATCATGTGGTCTCGCTGCGTCGGTTGTAAGGGGCGGATGCCGGGCGCGCTGTTACGCACCCGGCCTCTGACACTTTAGTGAACCAGCATGCCGGTCAGCCAATAAGCCTGGACCAGAGTGATCAGGCCGACGATGGTGGCGAAGAACAGGCTGTGCTTGAGGGTGAAACGGAACAGGTCGGATTCCTTGCCGACCAGGCCGGTGGCCGCACAGGCTACCGCGATCGACTGTGGCGAAATCATCTTGCCGGTCACGCCGCCACTGGTGTTGGCCGCGACCAGCAGGGTGTCGTTGACCCCGATCTGGTGCGCCGTGGTGGCCTGCAGCGAGCTGAACAGGGCGTTGGACGAGGTGTCGGAACCGGTCAGGAACACCCCCAGCCAGCCGAGGAACGGCGAGAAGAACGGGAAGGCCGCGCCAGTGCCGGCCAGTACCAGGGCCATGGTCGAAGACATGCCCGAATAGTTGGTGACGAAAGCGAAGGCCAGCACCATGCCGATCGACAGGATCGGCCAGCGCAGTTCGAAGAAGGTCTCTTTCAAAGTGGTCAGACCAGTTTTGAAGTTGATCTTCAGAACCAGCATGGAGATCAGCGCCGAGAAGAAGATCGCCGTACCGGTGGCGGAAATCGGGTCGAGCTTGAACACGGCCGGAATCGCGGTCGGGGTCGCAACGATCGGAGCGGTCTTGATGACCAGCTGATCCAGGTGCGGGATGGCGAAGTTGAACACCCAGCTGTACATCGAACCGCCAGCGGCGAAGGCCGCCTTGAACGGCTTGAGGGTCCAGATGGTGACCAGCACGGTGAGGATCAGGAACGGCGACCAGGCCTTGAAGATCTCGCCGAGGCTGTACGGCGAAGGCTGGCTGCCGCCGTTGACCACCGCTGCACCGACACTGCCGGTGGCGCCGGCGAAGGAATGCTTGGGCTGCCAGACCTTGAGGAACAGGGTCAGGGAAACCAGGCTGACCAGGGCCGAGGTGATGTCCGGCAGTTCCGGGCCGATGAAGTTCGAGGTGAAGTACTGGGTCACGGCAAAGCTCAGGCCGGCTACCAGTGCGGCAGGCCAGGTCTCTTTGACGCCGCGCAGGCCGTCCATCATGAACACCAGCCAGAACGGCACGAACAGCGACAGCAACGGCAGCTGGCGGCCGGTCATGGCGCCGATCTTGAAGGCGTCGATACCGGTCACCTGACCGGCGACGATGATCGGGATGCCGAGCGCGCCGAAGGCCACCGGCGCGGTGTTGGCGATCAGGCACAAGCCGGCGGCGTACAGCGGGTTGAAGCCCAGGCCGACCAGCAGCGCGGCGGTAATTGCCACCGGTGCGCCGAAGCCTGCCGCACCTTCGAGGAAGGCGCCGAAGCAGAAACCGATCAGCAGTACCTGCAGGCGCTGGTCGTCGGTAATCGACAGCACCGAGCTGCGGATCACTTCGAACTGGCCGCTCTTGACCGTCAGTTTGTAGAGGAACACCGCAGCGACGATGATCCAGGCGATTGGCCACAGGCCATAGGCAAAACCGTAACCGGCGGCGGCAAGCGCCATGTCGGCGGGCATCTGGAAGGCGAAGATCGCCACCAGGATCGACAAACCGAGAGTGATGCTGCCAGCGACGTGGCCCTTGAGCCGGAACACCGCCAGAGCGAGGAAGAAGAACACGATCGGGATGACTGCCGCGAGCGCGGACAGACCAAGACTACCAAGCGGACTGTAGAGCTGTTGCCAGGTTTGCATATGGGGTGGCCCCTAATTGTTGTTGGTCAGCACTGGCATTGGATAATTGGTAAGACCAATTTACAATGTCGAGGCGCTAGGTTAAAAGCCTCGCTGTGGGTGTGTCAATTTGTCCCAAGAAAACTTTCCTCGGATGGGTGTCGGCGAAATGCCCTGAGCAGCAGCGAAAGTTGCAATCTGATGGGTGTCGGCGGAGAGCGGATAGGCCAGAATAGACAGCCCCGAAAGCACCCGGGATTGTGGAGAGCATGTGATGGTTTTTGATCAGGTCCGCCAACGCCGTTTGTCCGACGATATCGTCGAGCGGCTGGAAGGGATGATTCTTGAGGGCACCCTCAGTGCCGGTCAGCGGCTGCCTGCCGAGCGGGCGTTGGCTGAACAGTTCGGGGTGTCGCGGCCGTCATTGCGTGAAGCGATCCAGAAGCTGGTGGCCAAAGGGCTGCTGGTCAGTCGCCAGGGCGGTGGCAATTATGTGGCCGAGGCGTTGGGTTCGACCTTCAGCGATCCGTTGTTGCAGCTGCTGGAATGCAACCCCGAAGCGCAGCGCGATCTGCTGGAGTTCCGGCATACCCTGGAGGCATCGTGCGCCTATTACGCGGCCATTCGCGCGACCGAGCCGGATCGTCAGCGGCTCAAGGCAGCGTTCGATGCCTTGCAGGATTGTTACGCCCGCTCTGGTGAAGTGGATCGGGCCGAGGAGGGCGCTGCCGATGCGCGCTTTCACCTGGCAATTGCCGAAGCCAGTCACAACGCAGTGTTGCTGCACACCATTCGTGGCCTGTTCGATCTGCTCAAGCGCAACGTGGTGACCAACATCGGCGGCATGTACAAGCAACGCGCCGAAACCCGCGACATGCTGATCAATCAGCACCGTGAGCTGTACCTGGCGATCGTCGAAGGGCGGGCAGAGGAGGCTCGCGAAGTGTCCAGCCGACACATTCTGTATGTGCAGGAAGTGCTCGATGAGGTGCGCCAGGAAGTGCAACGAACGGCGCGAGCGGAGCGGCGTAGCGGGCGCTGAAGCTATCGCGGGGCAAGCCCGCTCCCACAGGTTTATGCAATCCTGGTGGGAGCGGGCTTGCCCCGCGATAAAGGCGCCTCAGACTGAAATCAGTCTTCCTTGCCCTTGTTGCGCACTGCACGCTGCAATTCGCGATTGGAATCACGCTCGCGTTGGGTATCGCGCTTGTCGTATTCCTTCTTGCCCTTGCCGAGCGCGATCTCGCACTTGATCAGGTGCTTGCTCCAATAAATCGACAAGGCTACGCAGGTGTAGCCCTTTTGCTGGACGGCCGCATGCAGGCGCTCCAGCTCGCGTTTATTGAGCAGCAGTTTGCGGGTGCGTGTCGGGTCGGCAATGACGTGCGTACTGGCGGCCGTCAGCGGCGTGATATGGCTGCCCATCAGCCACGCCTCGCCATCTTTGAGCACCACGTAACTGTCGGTCAGATGCGCCTTGCCGGCACGCAGACTTTTTACTTCCCAACCGGACAGGACCAATCCGGCCTCGAACTTGTGCTCGATGAAGTAATCGTGTCGCGCCTTTTTATTCTGCGCGATGGTCCCTGTCGGATGTTTCGTTTGTTTAGCCATAGGGGCGGCATTATAGGCAGTCGTTGCGCCGTCGGCTACGGGGTAGCAGTGCGCTTGAGCCTGTGAGGTGAATCCCGGACAATGCGCGCTCTTTTTTTCCACAGTTGAGCGTGTTGATGTCGACGGACAAGGTTTCTGTCCATGGTGGCTGGGCCAGTCGCTGGGTATTTGTACTGGCGGCGACCGGTGCCGCGGTGGGGTTGGGGAGTATCTGGAAATTCCCCTACATGGTCGGCGTCTATGGTGGCGGTGCCTTTGTCCTGGTGTTTCTGGCCTGTATTGCCTTGATCGGTATTCCAGTGATGCTGGCTGAAACCTTGATCGGCCGCCGCACCCGGCAAAGCCCGGCCAACGCCTTGCGCGATCTGGCGCTGGAAGCCGGGCAGTCGCCGCGCTGGTCCTGGTGGGCATTCGCCGGGATGATCACGGCGTTGCTGATCCTGTCGTTCTACAGCGTGGTGGGTGGCTGGTCGTTCGACTACATCATCAATATGGGCCGGGGCGACTTCCAGGGCGTGACGGCTGATCAGGTCGGCGGTTACTTCAATGGTGTGATCAGCGACCCTTGGCGCCTGGTGCTGTGGCACAGCCTGTTCATGTTGCTGTCGGCGCTGGTGATTGCCCGTGGCGTGGTCGCCGGGCTGGAGAAAAGCCTGCGGATCATGATGCCGCTGCTGTTCCTGCTGCTGGTGATCCTGCTCGGGTACAGCCTGACGACCGGGCACTTCATGCAGGGCCTGCATTTCATGTTCGACTTCGACACCTCGCGTCTGCTGGACGGTTTGTTGCCGGCCATGGGGCACGCCTTCTTCTCGTTGAGTGTCGGTGTTGGTTCGCTGTTGATCTACGGCGCTTACATGCCCAAAGGCGCTTCCATCGGCGGTACCATTGTCGCCGTGGCCTTACTCGACACCTTTGTTTCGCTGCTGGCTGGCCTGGCCCTGTTCCCGATTGTGTTCGCTGCCGGCCTGAACCCCAGCGAAGGGCCGGGCCTGATGTTTGTTGCCTTGCCGTTTGCCTTCGGTAATGTGGCCTTTGGCCAATTGATGGGCGTCGTATTCTTTGTTCTAGTGGCAGTTGCGGCCTGGAGCTCGGCGATTTCCCTGCTTGAGCCCATGGTTGCCTACCTGGTGGAGCGCACCGGTGTGCGGCGTGGCTGGATCACCACCTGGCTGGCCTTCAGTTGCTGGCTGGTCGGGCTGGGGACAGTGTTTTCGTTCAATATCTGGCAGCAGGCACGCTTTTTCGTCAGCGACGGCAGCGGTTTTCAGCTCTACCAATGGGGTGTGAGCGGCGGGCTGGACTTCTTCGGCGTGATCGATTTTTTCACTTCGCGGATCATGTTGCCGCTGGGTGGTTTGTGCTTTGTGATATTCGCGGGTTGGATCATGGGGCGTGAGGCGGTGCGCGATGAACTGGCAATGCGCAGCCCGTTGCTGTTTGCTCTGACTTTCTTCTTGATGCGCTATGTGGCGCCACTCGGCATTCTGGTTGTGTTTGCCGCTCAGCTTTGGAAGTGACACCTAGATGACTACCCATATTCAACGTTCGGCCCTGCTGCCCTATCCGGCCCAGGCGTTGTACGACCTGGTCAACGATGTTGCGCGTTACCCGGAGTTCCTGCCCTGGTGCTCCTCCAGCACTGTGCTCGAGGTCAATGACGAGTTGATGCGTGCCAGCCTGGAAGTAGCCAAGGGCGGCATGAGTCAGAAGTTTGTCACCCGCAATGTGCTGGTGCCCGGGCAATCCATCGAGATGAACCTGGAGGAGGGGCCGTTCAATCAATTGCACGGCCTGTGGATCTTCAAGCCGTTGGGCGAGAAAGCCTGCAAGATCAGCCTCGACCTGTCGTTCGACTACGCCGGACCGCTGGTGCGGGCGACCCTCGGGCCGCTGTTCAATCAGGCGGCCAATACCCTGGTCGATGCTTTCTGCCAGCGGGCAAAACAACTTGCGGGTTGAGGTGGTCTACGCCACAGCCGAGCAGCAATGGTTGCTGGCTGTGGACGTGGCGCCCGGCACGACGCTGCGTGAAGCAGTGCGGTTGTCGGGGATCGCCGAACAAGTGCCGGGTCTGGATACAGCCGCGTGCCCGCTTGGTATTTTCGGCAAGGTCGTCAACGATGCTGCGCAGCAGGTGGTCGCTGAAGGTGACCGCATCGAGTTGTACCGGCCTTTGCTGATCGACCCAAAGGAGGTGCGCAAGCAGCGCGCCGCCAAGGTGGCAAGGGTGTTCAAGAAAGCCAAGCGCTGAATGACAGGCACAAAAAAGCCCGGAATCTCCGGGCTTTTCTTTGCCTGCAGAATGCTTACTGCGGCGAGGTTTCCAGTGGCGCGGGGGTCGGTACCGGGATGGTTTTGATGGTATCGACTTCGCGCTGGATCTTCTCTTCCAGGGAGCCTGGTTTGGCCGGGGTTTCCTTGACCTGCTCAACCGGTTCGGTGGTGGTCTCTGGCTGTGCCGGGCTGACGCTGGTGTCGCCGCTGCCGCCAAGGATTTCCTGATCGCGGCTGACGCCTGGCATGAAGTCGCCGGACAGGCTGACCAACTGATCGTTTTCGTTGAAGTAGATACTCATGCGCTCCTGCTGGCGTTGGCCGCCACCAGGTTGCAAGCTGTACAGGTAATCCCAGCGATTGGTGTGGAAGGTATCCTGGATCAGCGGGTTACCCATGATAAACCGTACTTGCCGACGGGTCATTCCGGGGCGTAATTGGTCTATCATGTCTTGCGTGACGACATTGCCCTGCTGGATGTCGATTTTGTAAACCCCGGGGAACGAGCAACCGGCGAGTGCGAGCAGTCCCACAAAGGTGAGGCTGGTTAGCAAGAGCTTGGTGTTTTGCATCGGTGGGCGACTTCCACTATCTTGGCTGGACAACGTAAACCCCGATCATACCCGTATTCAGAGAAGCTGCGAAGCAGCATCGGCGAGAAAGCTGACCATGGTTGAAAATAGCGAACTGCGCAAAGCCGGTCTCAAGGTGACACTGCCTCGAGTTAAAATTCTACAGATGCTCGACTCTACCGAGCAACGTCACATGAGTGCTGAAGATGTCTACAAGGCGCTGATGGAGGCAGGCGAGGATGTCGGTCTGGCCACGGTCTACCGTGTTCTGACCCAGTTCGAAGCTGCCGGCCTGGTAGTGCGCCACAACTTCGATGGCGGCCACGCCGTGTTCGAGCTGGCCGATGGCGGCCACCACGACCATATGGTCGTCGTGGACTCCGGTGAAGTCATCGAATTCTTCGACAGTGAAATCGAGAAGCGCCAGAAGCAAATCGTGGAAGAGCACGGTTTTGAACTGGTTGACCATAATCTGGTCCTGTACGTGCGCAAGAAAAAGTAAGTAACACTTCTTCTTGCTGCACAGCATCAAAGGCGACCCTGGGGTCGCCTTTGTGCTTTCTGGAGCGGACATCAGGCCTTGCTGGTGACCACCATCTTGCGGGCGTGGGCCAGGGATTCCTTGGTCAGGTCGATACCGCCGAGCATCCGTGCGACTTCTTCAACCCGTTCGCGCTTGCCCAGATTGGCCACGGCGGTATGCGTGGCGTCACTGTTGCGCACCTTGTGGACAAACAGATGATGATGGCCTTGAGCGGCTACCTGGGGCAGGTGAGTCACAGTCAGCACCTGGCCGCGCTCGCCCAGGCGTCGCAGCAATTGACCGACAATCTCTGCCGTCGGGCCACCGATCCCGACATCGACTTCGTCGAAGACCAGGGTCGGAATGCGTGAAGTTTGCGCAGTGATCACCTGGATGGCCAGGCTGATCCGGGACAGTTCACCCCCGGAGGCGACTTTGGCCAAGCCTTTGAGTGGCTGGCCGGGGTTGGCGCTGACCAGCAGTTCCACCTGTTCCAGGCCGTGGGGCGACAGCTCGTCGCTGCCATTGGCGTGCAGCTCGATGCTGAAGCGGCCGCCGGGCATGCCCAGGCGCTGGATTTCCTGCTCGACCGCGCCAGCCAGCTGGCTGGCGGCCTGGCCGCGCAGGGCGCTCAGCTCACCGGCTTTGTCCTGGTAATGACGGGCAAAGGCCGCCAGTTCCTCGCCAAGACGCTCGATGGACTCGTCATTGGCATTCAGGCCTTCGAGTTCTTCCATCAGCCGTTGCTGCAGGCTCGCCAGCTCGGTCGGGTGCACGCGGTGCTTGCGGGCGAGGGTATAGATGCTGTCGAGGCGTTCTTCGAGTTGCTGCAGGCGCGCGGGGTCGGCATCGAAGTGATCCAGGAAGCGGTTCAGCTCGCCGACCGCTTCTTCAACCTGGATCTGTGCGCTGGCGATCATGTTGGCGGCTTCGCCCAGTGCCTTGGGCGCATTCTGCACCGCAGTCAGGCGATTGAGGCTGGCCGTCAGGGCGTTGAGCACGTTGCCCGAGTCGTTTTCGCTGCAGTGGTCGATGACCTGGCGGCAAATACCGAACAGCGCCTCGGCGTTGGTCAGGTTCTTGTGTTCCTGCTCCAGCTGCTCCAGTTCGTTCTCGCCCAGGCCGAGGTTGTCGAGTTCTTCCAGCTGGTAGCTGAGCAATTGATGTTGCGCGCGCTGCTCGTCACCGGAGTTGGACAGGCGCTCCAGCTCCTGGCGGGTCTGGCGCCAGCGCTGGGCGGCCAGTTGTACCTGGCGGGCCAGGTCGGTGGCGCCCGCGTACTCGTCGAGCAGGCGGCGGTGGGTATCGGACTTCAGCAGCGATTGGTGCTCGTGCTGGCTGTGGATATCTATCAGCAGCTCGCCGAGGGCCTTGAGGTCGCCGAGCGGGCAGGGCGTACCGTTGATATAGCCGCGGCTGCGGCCTTCGGCGGTGATCACCCGGCGCAGGATACACGGGCCATCGTTGTCCAGATCGCGCTCAGCCAGCCAGGTGCGGGCCTCGGGGATGTCCGCCAGGTCGAAGGTGGCTAGGATGTCGGCCTTGTCGGCGCCTGGGCGTACCACGCCACTGTCGGCACGATCACCCAGAGTCAGGCCCAGGGCGTCGAGCATGATCGATTTGCCGGCCCCGGTTTCACCGGTGATGACGCTCATCCCGCGGGCGAGTTCGAGGTCCAGGTGTTCGACGATGGCATAGTTGTGTACGGACAGGTGCACCAGCATTGGGGCGGCTCCCAGGCGTTAAGTCTGGTTATTTATACAGTGTTTTCAAATCCGCTGACAATGCCGGTGTTTAGTTCAATTTGGTTATCAGGGCGAGGTTCTGATTGCGATGGGTTATGAGCGAATGTGCGCGCGCTGCTTCACAGCCCTTGAACCTGGGTTTTGCGACCCCATATAGGCGGCAGACGCGCGAGTAATGCTCGCAGACCTTATTCGAGAGGAGAGATTTTATGGCTGACGAACAGCTGGATGAACAGAATCTGAACGCCGAAGCGACTGGCGACCAAGACCTGAGCGCCCGCGTGCAGGTGCTCGAAGAGCAGCTGGCGGCGGCCCAGGATCAATCCCTGCGCACCGCCGCCGACCTGCAGAACGTGCGCCGTCGCGCCGAGCAGGACGTAGAAAAGGCGCACAAGTTCGCCCTGGAAAAATTCGCCGCTGACTTGCTGCCGATCATCGATAGCCTGGAGCGCGGCCTGGAGCTGTCCAGCCCGGACGACGAGAGCATTCGTCCAATGCGCGAAGGCATCGAGCTGACCCTGAAGATGTTCCACGACACCCTCAAGCGCTACAACCTTGAGGCGATCGACCCGCACGGCGAGCCCTTCAACGCCGAGCACCACCAGGCCATGGCCATGCAGGAAAGCGCCGAGGTCGAGCCCAATAGCGTGCTCAAGGTGTTCCAGAAGGGCTATCAGCTCAACGGTCGACTGCTGCGCCCGGCCATGGTCGTGGTCAGCAAGGCTCCAGCAGCGGTTTCGCCGTCGATTGACGAGCAGGCTTGAAATCGTTTCTGGCGCCCCCATCTAGGTGTCAAGCATTCAAGTATTACCGCAGTTAGCCACCACTGCTGCGGCAACCAAATTCAAGTTTCGGGAGAGTTAACATGGGCAAAATCATCGGTATCGACCTGGGGACCACCAACTCCTGCGTCTCCATCCTGGAAAACGGCACCGCCAAGGTCATCGAAAACGCTGAAGGCGCGCGTACCACGCCGTCGATCATCGCTTACGCCAACGATGGCGAGATCCTGGTTGGCCAGTCGGCCAAGCGTCAGGCGGTCACCAACCCGCACAACACCCTGTACGCGGTAAAACGTCTGATCGGCCGTCGCTTCGAAGAAGACGTCGTGCAGAAAGACATCCAGATGGTTCCGTACAAGATTGTCAAAGCGGACAACAGCGACGCCTGGGTTGAAGTCAACGGCCAGAAAATGGCACCGCCACAGATCTCGGCTGAAATCCTGAAAAAGATGAAGAAAACCGCCGAAGACTACCTCGGCGAGCCAGTGACCGAAGCGGTCATCACCGTTCCGGCCTACTTCAACGACAGCCAGCGTCAGGCCACCAAGGATGCCGGTCGCATCGCAGGTCTGGACGTAAAACGTATCATCAACGAACCAACCGCCGCCGCACTGGCTTACGGTATGGACAAGGCCAAAGGCGACCACACCGTGATCGTTTATGACCTCGGTGGTGGTACTTTCGACGTTTCGGTGATCGAAATCGCCGAAGTCGATGGCGAGCACCAGTTCGAAGTACTGGCCACCAACGGTGACACGTTCCTCGGTGGTGAGGACTTCGACATTCGCCTGATCGACTACCTCGTCGACGAGTTCAAGAAAGAAAGCGGCATGAACCTCAAAGGTGACCCGCTGGCCATGCAGCGCCTGAAAGAAGCCGCTGAAAAAGCCAAGATCGAGCTGTCCTCGAGCCAGCAGACCGACGTCAACCTGCCGTACATCACTGCAGATGCCACCGGTCCTAAGCACCTGAACGTGAAGATCTCCCGCGCCAAGCTGGAGTCGCTGGTCGAAGACCTGGTTCAGCGCACCATCGAGCCTTGCCGCATCGCGATGAAAGACGCCGGTATCGACGTCAGCAAGATCGACGACGTGATCCTGGTCGGCGGTCAGACCCGTATGCCGCTGGTACAGAAAGCTGTTACCGATTTCTTCGGTAAAGAAGCACGTAAAGACGTCAACCCTGACGAAGCGGTTGCCATGGGTGCTGCGATCCAGGGTGCGGTACTGGCCGGTGATGTCAAAGACGTACTGCTGCTGGACGTCAGCCCGCTGACCCTGGGTATCGAAACCATGGGCGGTGTGATGACCGCGCTGATCGAGAAGAACACCACTATCCCGACCAAGAAGTCGCAAGTGTTCTCGACTGCCGATGACAACCAGAGCGCCGTGACCATTCACGTGCTGCAGGGTGAGCGTAAGCAGGCTGCACAGAACAAGTCCCTGGGCAAGTTCGACCTGGCCGAGATTCCACCAGCACCACGTGGCGTGCCACAGATCGAAGTAACCTTCGACATCGACGCCAACGGCATTCTGCACGTAGGCGCCAAAGACAAGGCTACTGGCAAGACTCAGTCGATCGTGATCAAGGCCAACTCCGGTCTGTCCGATGAAGAAATTCAGCAGATGATCCGCGACGCTGAAGCGAACTCGGAAGAAGACCGCAAGTTCGAAGAACTGGCCGCTGCCCGCAACCAGGGTGACGCACTGGTTCACTCGACTCGCAAGATGGTCGCTGACGCCGGTGACAAGGTCACTGCTGAAGAGAAGACTGCGATCGAAGCTGCCGTGGTTGCCCTGGAAGCCGCTATCAAAGGCGACGACAAGGCTGCCATCGACGCCAAAGTCGAAGAGCTGTCGAAAGTCTCGGCTCCAGTTGCTCAGAAGATGTACGCCGAGCAGCAGGCCGAACAGCCTCAGGGCGGCGCTCAGCAAGCTGAAGCAGAAGCCAAGCACGACGACGTCGTCGACGCTGAGTTCGAAGAAGTCAAAGACAACAAGTAATTGCTACAGGTTGTCGGCCGGTTGACTGCTTGTTGGTAGTTGGCTGGTAGGATGTCGCCGCGCGGGGGCTTGCTCCCGCGTTGGCGTGTCTGCAATACCCGAATTTTTACAGCATCTGTCAGGCCTCCTGGAGGGGGTTGAGGCAGCTGCTGGCGGCACAGCGCGGAATGCGCAGAGGTTTGCCGAACGTCCTCAAGAGTGCAAAGACTTATGGCAAAGCGTGACTATTACGAAGTTCTGGGAGTTGAGCGCGGCTCCAGTGAAGCGGACCTGAAGAAGGCCTATCGTCGTCTGGCGATGAAGCATCACCCGGACCGTAACCCTGATGACAAAGACTCGGAAGAGAAATTCAAGGAAGCCAACGAGGCTTACGAAGTGCTCTCCGATGCCAGCAAACGCGCCGCCTATGATCAGTACGGTCATGCCGGTGTCGATCCGAGCATGGGTGGCGGCGGTGCCGGCTTTGGTGGCGCGAACTTCTCCGATATTTTCGGTGACGTGTTCAGCGACTTCTTCGGTGGTGGCCGCGGTGGTTCGCGTGGCGGTGCCCAGCGTGGCAGCGACCTGCGTTACACCCTGGAGCTGAACCTGGAAGAAGCGGTGCGTGGCACCACGGTCAATATCCGTGTGCCGACACTGGTCAATTGTGCGCCGTGTGACGGTTCCGGCGCCAAGAAGGGCTCGTCGCCTTCGACTTGCCCGACCTGTGGTGGTATCGGTCAGGTGCGCATGCAGCAGGGCTTCTTCTCGGTCCAGCAGACCTGCCCGCGTTGCCATGGCCAGGGCAAGATCATCACTGATCCGTGCGGTTCCTGCCACGGCGAAGGTCGTGTCGAAGAGTACAAAACCCTTTCGGTCAAGGTGCCGGCCGGTGTCGATACAGGCGATCGCATTCGTCTGTCCGGTGAAGGTGAAGCCGGTTCTCATGGTGGTCCGACCGGTGACCTGTACGTTGTGATCAACGTGCGTGAACACCCGATCTTCCAGCGTGACGGCAAGCACCTGTACTGCGAAGTGCCGATCAGCTACACCGATGCTGCGTTGGGTGGCGAGCTGGAAGTGCCGACCCTCGATGGTCGGGTCAAGCTGAAGATTCCGGAAGGTACCCAGACCGGCAAGCAGTTCCGTCTGCGTGGTAAGGGTGTGGCGCCGGTTCGTGGCGGTGGCGCTGGCGACCTGATGTGCCGCGTCGCCGTCGAAACACCGGTCAATCTCAGCCGTCGCCAGCGTGAGCTGCTCGAAGAGCTGCGCGATTCGCTGGAAGGCGACAGTTCCCACTCGCCGAAAGCCAATGGCTGGTTCGAAGGCGTTAAGCGCTTCTTCGGCGACTTGTAAGAAGGAATAGGGCATGCGACGTATAGCGGTAATGGGTGCGGCAGGGCGCATGGGTAAAACCCTGATCGAAGCGGTGCAGCAGGCGCCGGGTGCCGGCCTGACGGCGGCGATTGATCGTCCGGACAGTTCACTGGTCGGGGCTGATGCCGGTGAGTTGGCGGCGCTGGGTCGAATCGGCGTACCGCTGTCTGACGATCTGGCCAAGGTTGCCGATGAGTTCGACGTGCTGATCGATTTCACTCATCCGTCGGTAACCCTGAAGAACCTGGAGTTCTGCCGTAAAGCAGGCAAGGCCATGATCATCGGCACTACCGGTTTCAGCGTCGAAGAGAAGCAGCTGCTGGCCGAAGCGGGTAAAGACATTCCGATCGTCTTTGCCGCCAACTTCAGTGTTGGCGTCAACCTCAGCCTGAAGCTGCTGGACATGGCTGCGCGGGTGCTCGGTGATGATGTCGATATCGAAATCATCGAGGCTCACCACCGGCACAAGGTCGATGCCCCGTCGGGTACCGCGCTGCGCATGGGTGAGGTCGTTGCCAATGCGCTGGGGCGCGATCTGCAGGAAGTGGCGGTGTATGGTCGTGAAGGTCAGACCGGTGCGCGTGATCGCCAGACCATCGGCTTCGCCACTGTGCGTGCCGGTGATGTGGTCGGTGATCACACCGTGCTGTTCGCTGCTGATGGTGAGCGCCTGGAGATCACCCACAAGGCCTCCAGCCGCATGACCTTTGCCAAGGGTGCGGTGCGTGCCGCGCTGTGGCTGGACGGGCGCGCGCCTGGCTTGTACGACATGCAGGACGTGCTCGACCTGCGTTGATCCGCCCTGTCAAGCGGGGGCAATTGCCTGTGGGAGCGGGCTTGCCCCGCGATTGCTTTTTGAGGCTTACACCGCATCGCGGGGCAAGCCCGCTCCCACTGTCGCATTCCTGCGTCTTTCAGGCACATCAGTGGTAGACCAAAAAAGCGTTTTTCTGTAAGCTACAGCTTTAGTGTGTCCACTAAAAGCGCGCAGATAATTCGATTAAGAAAGCGGGGTGACGTGTCTATACGTCATTCCGCTTTTTTGCAACCTGCGATCGCCCCTTCAGGCTAGATTTACGGGAGGTCTTCTTGACTAAGCCAGCCATACTCGCCCTTGCCGATGGCAGCATTTTTCGCGGTGAAGCCATTGGAGCCGACGGACAAACCGTTGGTGAGGTGGTGTTTAACACCGCAATGACCGGCTATCAGGAAATCCTGACTGACCCTTCCTATGCGCAGCAAATCGTTACCCTGACTTACCCGCACATCGGCAACACCGGCACCACGCCGGAAGACGCCGAGTCCGACCGTGTCTGGTCGGCCGGTCTGGTGATTCGCGACCTGCCACTGATTGCGAGCAACTGGCGCAACAAGCAGTCGCTGCCTGACTACCTCAAAGCCAACAACGTGGTTGCGATCGCCGGTATCGACACGCGTCGTCTGACGCGCATCCTGCGTGAGAAGGGCGCGCAGAACGGTTGCATCCTGGCCGGCGACAACATCAGCGAAGAGGCTGCAATCGCCGCCGCTCGCGGTTTCCCTGGCCTCAAGGGCATGGACCTGGCGAAAGTCGTCAGCACCAAGTCCAGCTATGAATGGCGCTCCAGCGTCTGGGAATTGAAAACCGACAGCCACGCGACCATCGACGCCGCCGAGCTGCCGTACCACGTGGTTGCCTACGACTTCGGCGTCAAGCTGAACATCCTGCGCATGCTGGTTGCCCGCGGCTGCCGCCTGACCGTAGTGCCGGCGCAAACCCCGGCCAGCGAAGTCCTGGCGCTCAACCCCGATGGCGTGTTCCTGTCCAACGGCCCTGGTGATCCGGAGCCATGCGACTACGCGATCCAGGCGATCAAGGACATCCTCGAAACCGAGATTCCGGTATTTGGTATCTGCCTGGGTCACCAACTGCTGGCCCTGGCCTCCGGTGCCAAGACCGTCAAGATGGGTCATGGTCACCACGGTGCCAACCACCCGGTCCAGGACCTGGATACCGGCGTGGTGATGATCACCAGCCAGAACCACGGTTTCGCAGTTGATGAGGCAACCCTGCCAGGCAACGTCCGCGCCATCCACAAGTCGCTGTTCGACGGTACCCTGCAAGGGATCGAGCGCACCGACAAGAGCGCGTTCAGCTTCCAGGGTCACCCTGAAGCCAGCCCGGGTCCGACTGACGTCGCGCCTCTGTTTGACCGTTTCATCGATGCCATGGCCAAGCGCCGCTGAGCACCTGCGAGGAGGCCCTGAACCGGTGCAAGCCGCGTTCAGGTGCTGCCCCAAGAATGTTCAAAGCGGCTTGCCGACTGACCTGCGGAATTGAGTGATACCCATGCCAAAACGTACAGACATTAAAAGCATCCTGATTCTTGGCGCTGGCCCGATCGTGATCGGCCAGGCCTGCGAATTCGACTACTCCGGCGCCCAGGCCTGTAAAGCCCTGCGCGAAGAGGGCTATCGCGTCATCCTGGTGAACTCCAACCCGGCCACCATCATGACCGACCCGGCCATGGCCGACGCCACCTACATCGAACCGATCAAGTGGCAGACCGTTGCCAAGATCATCGAAAAAGAGCGCCCGGACGCACTGCTACCGACCATGGGTGGCCAGACTGCCCTGAACTGCGCCCTGGACCTGGAGCGCGAAGGCGTTCTGGAAAAGTTCGGCGTGGAAATGATCGGTGCCAACGCCGACACCATCGACAAAGCCGAAGACCGTTCGCGCTTTGATACCGCGATGAAGGCCATCGGCCTGGAATGCCCGCGCTCCGGCATTGCCCACAGCATGGAAGAAGCCAACGCAGTGCTCGAGAAGCTCGGCTTCCCGTGCATCATCCGTCCGTCTTTCACCATGGGCGGCACCGGTGGCGGCATTGCTTACAACCGTGAAGAATTCGAAGAAATCTGCGCCCGTGGTCTGGACCTGTCGCCGACCAAAGAGCTGCTGATCGACGAATCGCTGATCGGCTGGAAAGAGTACGAGATGGAAGTGGTCCGCGACAAAAAGGACAACTGCATCATCGTCTGCTCGATCGAGAACTTTGACCCGATGGGCGTGCACACCGGTGACTCGATCACCGTGGCGCCGGCACAGACCCTGACCGACAAGGAATACCAGATCATGCGCAACGCCTCGCTGGCGGTGCTGCGTGAAATCGGTGTGGAAACCGGCGGTTCCAACGTGCAGTTCGGTATCTGCCCGGACACCGGCCGTATGGTCGTGATCGAGATGAACCCGCGGGTGTCGCGCTCCTCGGCCCTGGCATCGAAAGCTACCGGCTTCCCGATCGCCAAGATCGCCGCCAAGTTGGCCGTCGGTTACACCCTCGACGAGCTGCAGAACGACATCACTGGCGGCCGTACCCCGGCTTCCTTCGAGCCGTCGATCGACTACGTCGTTACCAAGCTGCCACGTTTCGCCTTCGAAAAATTCCCGAAAGCCGACGCCCGCCTGACCACCCAGATGAAGTCCGTGGGTGAAGTCATGGCCATCGGCCGGACCTTCCAGGAATCCCTGCAGAAAGCCCTGCGCGGTCTGGAAGTCGGTGTTTGCGGCCTCGACCCGAAAGTCGACCTGGCCAGCCCTGACGCTGCCAGCATCCTCAAGCGCGAGCTGACCGTGCCGGGCGCCGAGCGCATCTGGTACGTGGCCGACGCCATGCGTTCGGGCATGACCTGTGATGAAATCTTCGCCCTGACCGGTATCGACCACTGGTTCCTGGTGCAGATGGAAGACCTGATCAAAGAAGAAGAGAAGGTCAAGACCCTGGCCCTGTCGGCCATCGACAAGGACCTGATGCTGCGTCTGAAGCGCAAGGGCTTCTCCGACCAGCGTCTGGCCAAGCTGCTGGGTATCACCGACAAGAATCTGCGTCGTCACCGTCACAAGCTGGAAGTGTTCCCGGTCTACAAGCGCGTTGACACCTGCGCGGCCGAGTTCGCCACCGACACCGCCTACCTTTACTCGACCTACGAGGAAGAGTGCGAGGCCAACCCGTCGACCCGCGACAAGATCATGATCCTCGGTGGCGGTCCTAACCGTATCGGTCAGGGTATCGAGTTCGACTACTGCTGCGTACACGCGGCACTGGCCCTGCGTGAAGACGGTTACGAGACCATCATGGTCAACTGCAACCCGGAAACCGTCTCCACCGACTACGACACTTCCGACCGCCTGTACTTCGAGCCGCTGACCCTGGAAGACGTGCTGGAAGTGGTTCGCGTCGAGAAGCCAAAAGGCGTGATCGTCCACTACGGCGGCCAGACTCCGCTGAAACTGGCGCGTGCCCTGGAAGAAGCCGGCGTACCGATCATCGGTACCAGCCCTGACGCCATCGACCGTGCTGAAGACCGTGAGCGCTTCCAGCACATGGTTCAGCGTCTGAACCTGCTGCAGCCGCCAAACGCTACCGTACGCAGCGAAGACGAAGCGATTCGTGCTGCCGGTGTCATCGGTTACCCGCTGGTGGTGCGCCCGTCCTACGTACTGGGCGGCCGTGCGATGGAGATCGTCTACGAGCTGGACGAGCTCAAGCGCTACCTGCGTGAAGCGGTGCAAGTGTCCAACGACAGCCCGGTACTGCTCGACCACTTCCTCAACTGCGCCATCGAGATGGACGTGGATGCGGTCTGCGACGGCAAGGACGTGGTGATCGGTGCGATCATGCAGCACATCGAACAGGCGGGTGTTCACTCCGGTGACTCGGCTTGCTCGTTGCCACCGTACTCGCTGCCAGCCCATGTTCAGGACGAAGTCCGCGAGCAGGTCAAGAAAATGGCCCTGGAGCTGGGTGTTGTCGGCCTGATGAACGTCCAGCTGGCGCTGCAGGGCGACAAGATCTACGTGATCGAAGTCAACCCGCGCGCTTCGCGTACCGTGCCTTTCGTTTCCAAGTGCATCGGCACTTCGCTGGCGATGATTGCCGCGCGCGTCATGGCTGGTAAATCGCTGAAGGAAATCGGTTTCACCAAGGAAATCATTCCTAACTTCTACAGCGTCAAGGAAGCGGTGTTCCCGTTTGCCAAGTTCCCGGGTGTTGACCCGATCCTCGGCCCTGAGATGAAATCCACCGGTGAAGTCATGGGTGTCGGCGACAGCTTCGGTGAAGCGTTTGCCAAGGCCCAGATGGGTGCCAGCGAAGTGCTGCCGACCGGTGGTACTGCGTTCATCAGCGTGCGTGACGACGACAAGCCACAAGTGGCCGGTGTTGCTCGCGACCTGATCGCCCTGGGCTTCGAAGTGGTTGCCACCGTCGGTACCGCCAAGGTTATCGAAGCGGCTGGCCTGAAAGTGCGTCGCGTGAACAAGGTGACCGAAGGTCGTCCGCACGTGGTCGACATGATCAAGAACGACGAAGTGTCGTTGATCATCAACACCACCGAAGGCCGTCAGTCGATTGCCGATTCCTACTCGATTCGTCGCAATGCGTTGCAGCACAAGATCTACTGCACCACCACCATTGCGGCCGGTGAAGCCATCTGCGAAGCGCTGAAATTTGGTCCTGAAAAGACCGTTCGCCGCTTGCAGGATCTGCATGCAGGACTCGAAGCATGAGCATTACCAAGTACCCGATGACCGTTCAGGGCGCTCGCGCCCTGGAGGAAGAGCACCTGTTCCTGAGCAAGACCGAGCGTCCGCGCCTGAGCCAGGCTATTGGTGAGGCCCGCGAGCTGGGCGATCTCAAGGAAAACGCCGAGTACCACGCTGCCCGTGAAGAGCAGGGTATGGTCGAGGCGCGTATTCGTGATATCGAAGGCCGTCTGCAGAACTCGGTGGTGATCGACGTCACCACCATCGCCCACACCGGCAAGGTGATTTTCGGTACCACCGTGGACCTGGAAAACACCGAGACCGGCGAGCAGGTGACTTACCAGATCGTTGGTGAGGACGAAGCGGACGTCAAGCAGGGCAAGCTCTCGGTTGGTGCTCCGATCGCCCGTGCCATCATTGGCAAGGAAGAGGGTGATACCGTGGTGATCAAGACGCCAAGCGGTACGGTCGAGTACGAGATTGTCGAAGTCAAGCACATCTGAACGTCGCCGGGGCTTTGCTGCTGCCCCGGCAATCTGGCAACTGACCCAGGTGTTCTGGGTGGGTAGCCTGTGGATGCTGCATTTCGGTCTGCTGCCGGCGTTGGGCCAGATTGGCCTGGCGCCGTTGTTGATCGAGGATATCGGTAGCCTGATGGCATCGTTGCTGGTGGCGTTTGCGGCGTTTTGCGCAGGCGTGCAGGCACTGGTGCTGATTCAGGCGCAGGGCCTGGCCAGTCTGTGGCGGGACATGCGTGGGCAGTTGCTGTTGATGGCGATGCTGGCGTGCGTGGCGTATTTCGCCTTGCGCGTGGGATTGCCCCAGGAACTGCGCTGGCAGTTGTTCTGTTACCTGGTGCTGGGTCTAACCGGATTGTTGCTGGTCATGCAGCCGGTGCCGGGCAGGGCGCGCAGGGCGCGCCACTGACCGCGGCGAACATCACTTGTAGCGATGGATGTTCGACAACTGCTTGTTCGGCTGTGGGTTGCGGCGGTAGATCAGCGCCTTTTTGCCGATGGTCTGCACCAGTTCGGCGCGACCGGCTTTGCACAGTGCGGCGATTGCGGCGGCACGTTCTTCCCGATCTTCCGAGCGAATCTCGACCTTGATCAGTTCGTGATCGGCCAGAGCGCGTTCGAGTTCGGCGATAACGCCCTCAGTCAGCCCGTTGCCTGCCACAATCAGAACTGGTTTCAGATCGTGGCCAATGGATTTGTACTGTTTCTTCTGCTCGTTATTGAGCGGCATAATCTGACCCTTGTGTCTGATTCTGTAAAAATGGCGGCCATTTTACCCGAGGGCCCGTGGATCCGCCCAGTTAATCACGACCCTAATCATCGAGGTGCCCAGTGGCGCGTTCCAAGACAAGCCTTGGCTGGCTGAAAGAACACTTCAACGATCCTTACGTCAAAAAGGCGCAAAAGGATGGTTATCGCTCGCGAGCGAGCTACAAATTGCTGGAAATCCAGGAAAAGTACCGGATTATCCGCCCAGGTATGAGCGTAGTCGACCTCGGTGCTGCCCCGGGTGGCTGGTCGCAGGTGACCAGTCGTCTGATTGGCGGTCAGGGTCGTCTGATTGCCTCGGACATCCTCGAAATGGACAGTATTCCGGACGTTACCTTCGTTCAGGGCGACTTCACCCAGGACGAAGTGCTGGAGCAGATCCTTGCGGCGGTCGGTAATTCACACGTAGACCTTGTGATTTCCGATATGGCCCCCAATATGAGTGGTACGCCTGCTGTGGATATCCCCAAGTCCATGTTCCTCTGTGAACTGGCCCTTGATCTGGCGAGCCGGGTGCTCAAACCGGGTGGAGATTTCCTCATCAAGATTTTCCAGGGCGAAGGCTTTGACGTATATCTGAAGGACGCTCGTCAGAAATTCGACAAGGTTCAGATGATCAAGCCGGATTCTTCGCGGGACCGCTCCCGCGAGCAGTACTTGCTGGCGAGGGGTTATCGCGGCGAGTAAGGCTTCAGGCCGGAGGCTTTCAGGGTGCCCGATAGTTTTTTCCAATCGGCTGTCCTGCCTGACCTGGATGAACATCGTGTAGTCTAGGTTTCACAAAGGGTTACAGACGGCGCCTGCAGATGTGTAGGTTATGTAGTAAGTTAGGCCGGTGAATATCATGCGAGGCACGGCTGCGCCGTCAGCCGGCTTCAGAGGGTAGCTAATTGAACGATATGGCAAAGAACTTGATCCTGTGGTTGATCATCGCAGCTGTCCTGGTGACAGTGATGAACAACTTCTCCAGCCCGAATGAGCCACAGACCCTCAACTATTCCGACTTCATTCAGCAGGTCAAGGATGGCAAGGTCGAGCGCGTAGCGGTCGATGGCTATGTCATCACCGGCAAGCGTACCGATGGCGACAGCTTCAAGACCATCCGTCCGGCCATTCAGGACAACGGCCTGATCGGCGATCTGGTCGACAACCACGTCGTGGTCGAAGGCAAGCAGCCTGAACAGCAGTCCATCTGGACCCAGCTGCTGGTCGCCAGCTTCCCGATCCTGGTCATCATTGCCGTATTCATGTTCTTCATGCGCCAGATGCAAGGTGGTGCAGGTGGCAAGGGCGGGCCGATGAGCTTCGGCAAGAGCAAGGCGCGCCTCCTGTCCGAAGACCAGGTCAAGACCACCCTCGCCGATGTCGCAGGTTGCGACGAAGCCAAGGAAGAGGTTGGCGAGCTGGTAGAGTTCCTGCGCGATCCAGGCAAGTTCCAGCGTCTGGGTGGCCGCATCCCGCGTGGCGTGTTGATGGTCGGCCCACCGGGTACCGGTAAAACCCTGCTGGCCAAGGCCATTGCCGGTGAAGCCAAGGTTCCGTTCTTCACCATCTCCGGTTCCGACTTCGTCGAAATGTTCGTCGGTGTCGGCGCCAGCCGTGTTCGCGACATGTTCGAACAGGCGAAGAAACACGCCCCGTGCATCATCTTCATCGACGAAATCGACGCCGTTGGTCGCCATCGTGGCGCCGGCATGGGTGGCGGTCACGACGAGCGCGAGCAGACCCTCAACCAGTTGCTGGTGGAGATGGATGGCTTCGAGATGAATGACGGCATCATCGTCATTGCCGCCACCAACCGTCCTGATGTGCTCGACCCTGCGCTGCTGCGTCCTGGTCGTTTCGACCGTCAGGTCGTGGTCGGCTTGCCGGATATTCGCGGTCGTGAGCAGATCCTCAAGGTGCACATGCGCAAAGTGCCGGTCGGCGACAACGTCAACCCGGCAGTCATCGCCCGTGGTACGCCTGGCTTCTCCGGTGCCGACCTTGCCAACCTGGTCAACGAAGCCTCGCTGTTCGCTGCCCGTGGCGGTAAGCGCGTGGTCGAAATGAAAGAATTCGAACTGGCCAAAGACAAGATCATGATGGGCGCTGAGCGCAAAACCATGGTCATGTCCGAGAAAGAGAAGCGCAATACCGCTTATCACGAAGCCGGTCATGCCATCGTTGGTCGCGTCGTGCCTGAGCATGATCCGGTCTACAAAGTGTCGATCATTCCGCGTGGTCGCGCCTTGGGTGTCACCATGTTCCTTCCTGAGGAAGATCGTTACAGCCTGTCCAAGCGTGCGCTGATCAGTCAGATCTGCTCGCTGTACGGCGGCCGTATCGCCGAGGAAATGACCCTGGGCTTCGACGGCGTGACCACCGGTGCTTCCAACGACATCATGCGGGCCAGCCAGATTGCCCGGAACATGGTCACCAAATGGGGTCTGTCGGAAAAACTTGGGCCGCTGATGTATGCCGAGGAAGAAGGTGAAGTGTTCCTGGGTCGCAGCGCCGGTTCCCAGCATGCCAGCGTTTCGGGCGAAACGGCCAAGCTGATCGACTCCGAGGTGCGCAGCATCATCGATCAGTGCTATGCCACCGCCAAGCAGATCCTTACGGATAACCGCGACAAGCTCGACGCCATGGCCGATGCGTTGATGAAGTACGAGACCATTGATGCCGAGCAGATCGACGACATCATGTCCGGCCGTACTCCGCGCGAGCCACGTGACTGGGAAGATGGCTCGGGTACGCCTGCACCGCAGAGTGATCGCCCGGAATCGCCGATTGGCGGCCCGGCGGCGCAAATCTAAGGGCTCTTATGACGTCACAGCAGTACCCAACCCGGTTGCCTTGCGGCAACCGGGTTCTTGATTTGTCCCGTACCCATGTCATGGGTATCCTCAATATCACCCCCGATTCCTTCTCCGATGGCGGTCGTTTCACCCAGCGTGATGCGGCATTGCGTCATGCCGAGGCGATGGTGGCTGCCGGTGCGACCCTGGTCGATGTCGGTGGCGAGTCCACTCGCCCTGGTGCTCGAGCGGTGTCTGCGCTTGAAGAGCTTGAGCGCGTTGCCCCGATCGTCGAAGCCATCAATCGTGAACTCGATGTGATCATCTCGGTCGATACCTCGACCCCAGCGGTGATCCGTGAGTCGGCCAGGCTTGGCGCCGGGTTGATCAACGATGTGCGCTCGCTCAGTCGTGATGGCGCTCTGGACGCTGCTGCAGCAACCGGCTTGCCCGTGTGCCTGATGCATATGCGCGGCGAACCGGGCGACATGCAGGACGATCCGCATTACCAGGATGTCACCGCCGAGGTGGCGAGCTATCTTGAAGAGCGAATGGCGGCGTGTGCGGCAGTCGGTATCGAGGCTGAACGGATCATCCTCGATCCGGGTTTCGGCTTTGCCAAGACGCTGGAACACAACCTTAGCCTGTTCAAGCACATGGAAGCGCTTTATCAGCTGGGGCGTCCATTACTGGTGGGCGTTTCACGCAAGAGCATGATCGGTCTGGCCCTGGGCCGTCCGGTCGGAGAACGGCTCTATGGCAGCCTTGCCCTGGCTGCGCTGGCGATGACCAAGGGTGCGAGCATCCTGCGTGTTCACGATGTCGCCGAAACCGCCGATGTAGTGCGGATGATTGCAGCGGTTCAAACCGCCGAATAAGCGTGATGGAGCATCTATGAGCAGAAAATATTTTGGTACCGACGGTATTCGTGGCCGTGTCGGTGAATACCCCATCACCCCTGACTTCATGTTAAAGCTCGGCTGGGCGGCAGGCATGGCCTTTCGCAAGCAAGGTGCTTGCCGGGTGCTGGTTGGCAAGGATACGCGTATTTCCGGCTACATGTTCGAGTCTGCCCTGGAGGCCGGTCTGTCCGCTGCAGGCGCCGATGTGATGCTGCTCGGGCCGATGCCGACCCCGGCCATCGCCTACCTGACCCGGACCTTCCATGCCGAGGCGGGCATCGTTATCAGTGCCTCGCACAACCCGCATGACGACAACGGCATCAAGTTCTTCTCCGGCCAGGGTACCAAGCTGCCTGACGAAGTCGAACTGATGATCGAAGAATTGCTCGATCAGCCAATGACCGTGGTCGAGTCAAGCAAGCTGGGCAAGGTGTCGCGAATCAACGATGCTGCCGGGCGCTATATCGAGTTCTGCAAGAGCAGTGTGCCGACCAGTACCGATTTTGCCGGCCTCAAGCTGGTGGTCGATTGCGCGCACGGTGCTACCTACAAGGTGGCGCCAAGCGTGTTTCGCGAGCTGGGTGCTGATGTCACGGTGTTGTCGGCGCAGCCAGATGGCCTGAACATCAACGAAAATTGTGGTTCGACCCATATCGAGTCGCTGCAGGCCGCGGTTCTGGTTGGTCATGCTGACCTGGGTATTGCCTTCGATGGCGATGGCGATCGGGTGTTGATGGTCGACCATACCGGTGCGGTCGTTGATGGTGATGAGCTGCTGTTCATCATCGCCCGTGACCTGCAGGAGCGCGGCAAGCTGCAGGGCGGGGTCGTTGGCACGCTGATGAGCAATCTGGGCCTGGAGCTGGCGCTCAAGGATCTTGATATCCCCTTCGTGCGTGCCAAGGTTGGTGACCGCTATGTGATGGCTGAGTTGCTCGAGCGCGACTGGGTTCTCGGTGGTGAGAATTCCGGCCATGTGGTGTGCTTCAGCCACACCACCACCGGGGACGCGATCATCGCTGCGCTGCAGGTGCTGATGGCCCTCAAACGCCGCGGGGAGACCCTTGCGCAGTCGCGCCAGGCCCTGCGCAAGTGCCCGCAGGTGCTGATCAATGTGCGCTTCGGGGCCAGCAAGGTCGATCCGCTGGAGCATTCGGCAGTAAAAGAAGCCGCTGCCCGGGTGACCGAAGAAATGGCCGGGCGTGGTCGGGTGTTGCTGCGCAAGTCCGGAACAGAGCCTTTGGTGCGGGTAATGGTCGAAGGCGATGACGAAAGTCAGGTTCGCGCACACGCCGAAGCCCTGGCAAAACTGGTAAGTGAAGTTTGCGTTTGAAATACGCTTGCCAGCAGTGATTTGGTTGGGTAACATCTGCGCCCACTTTGACCGACGAGGTACAGCATGCGTCGCCCTATGGTAGCTGGTAACTGGAAGATGCACGGTACCCGCGCCAGCGTCGCTGAGCTGATCAAGGACTTGAGCAATCAGGCCTTGCCGAGCGGTGTTGAGGTCGCGGTGTTTCCTTCCTCGCTGTACATCAATCAGGTGATTGATGGATTGCAGGGTAAGTCGATCGCCGTTGGCGCTCAGAATTCTGCGGTACAGCCTGAACAAGGCGCGCTGACCGGTGAAGTTGCACCGAGCCAGCTGGCTGAGGCAGGTTGCGAGCTGGTACTGATTGGGCACTCCGAGCGCCGCCAGATCATTGGCGAGAACGACGAAGTCCTCAATCGCAAGTTCGCTGCGGCACAGGCTTGCGGTTTGAAGCCGGTGCTCTGTGTAGGGGAAACCCTCGAAGAGCGCGAAGCAGGTAAAACGCTTGAGATTGTCGGGCGTCAGCTGGACAGCGTCATCGAAGCGTTCGGTGTTGATGTCTTCGCCAGTGCGGTGATTGCTTATGAGCCTGTATGGGCCATCGGTACAGGGCTGACAGCCTCGCCACAGCAGGCTCAGGATGTGCATAAGGCCATTCGCGAGCAGCTGGCGGCAAAGAACCCGGAAGTCGCGAAGAAGGTGCGACTTCTATACGGCGGCAGCGTGAAGGCGGCCAATGCGGCTGAACTGTTCGGCATGCCGGATATCGATGGGGGCCTGATTGGTGGGGCTTCCCTGAACGCAGACGAATTCGGTGCAATTTGTCGCGCCGCAGGAAACTGAAAAATGCTGGAAACAGTGATCGTTGTTTTGCATCTGATGGGCGCACTGGGTTTGGTAGTGCTGGTGTTGCTGCAACAGGGTAAAGGTGCGGAAGCGGGTGCATCTTTCGGCGCAGGTGCTTCAAATACTGTGTTCGGAAGCCAAGGTTCTGCTACCTTTCTGAGTAAGTTTACTGCTATACTAGCTGCCTCTTTCTTCTTAACTGCTCTTGGGTTAGGATACTTTGCTAAAGAGAAAGCTCATGAGCTGACTCAGGTAGGGTTGCCAGATCCAGCGGTGTTGGAAGTGAAGCAGCAAAAACCGGCAACAGATGATGTACCGGTGCTCCAGGAGCAGAAGAGCGAAGCCACTAACGCTGGCGATGTTCCTCCCGCTCAAGAGCAGAAGTAACGGGTTTCAAAGTAGTATTGCCGAGGTGGTGGAATTGGTAGACACGCAACCTTGAGGTGGTTGTGCCCATAGGGTGTAGGGGTTCGAGTCCCCTTCTCGGTACCAATTGAAACAAGACAGCCCGCTACAGCGGGCTTTCTTGTAGGTGGAGGTTAGATTGACCCTGTCAGGGTTCGGTCGTATACTTTCGCCCCAGCTTTGTCGCGGGGTGGAGCAGTCTGGTAGCTCGTCGGGCTCATAACCCGAAGGTCGTTGGTTCAAATCCAGCCCCCGCAACCAGTTTCAGCGGAGCCCCTTTTGCAGGGGCTTTTTCTTGGCTGAACAGTCATAACGCCGGTATTCAACGGCGTATCAGGGATGGGCGCTTTGCCCATTTTTTATTTGCATAGCATGCACGAGGGGGTTCAGGTGTCGAGCAAGCTAGAACAGTTGCAGGCCTTGTTGGCCCCGGTGGTCGAGGCTCTTGGCTATCAATGCTGGGGGATCGAATTCATCTCTCAAGGCAAACATTCGGTCCTGCGTATCTATATCGATAAAGAGGAAGGCATTCTGGTTGATGACTGCGCAATCGTCAGTCACCAGGCCAGTGCAATTCTGGACGTCGAAGATCCAATCAGTTCCGAATACACCCTTGAAGTGTCCTCTCCTGGCATGGATCGCCCGCTGTTCACTTTGGAACAGTTTGCTTCGCATGCCGGCGAACAAGTGAAGATCAAGCTGCGTACGCCCTTTGAAGGTCGTCGTAACTTTCAGGGCCTTCTCCGTGGCGTGGAGGATCAGGATGTGGTTGTTCAGGTAGACAACCAAGAGTTCCTGTTGCCGATCGATTCGATCGACAAGGCCAACATTATTCCCAGTTTTGACTGAGACGTGCCGGATCCCGCGGACCGCGCGGATCCAATGGCTTGCGAAAGGCGAGGCGTACGATGAGCAAAGAAGTACTGCTGGTTGTTGAGTCGGTATCCAACGAAAAGGGCGTACCGGCCGGCGTAATTTTTGAAGCGCTGGAAGTGGCTCTGGCCACTGCAACCAAAAAACGTTTTGACGACGAAGTTGACCTGCGTGTGGAAATCAACCGCCACACCGGTAGCTACGAAACCTTCCGTCGCTGGACTGTCGTCGAAGAGAAAGATCTGGACGATCCGGCGATCGAAGTGTGGCCGGCGAAGATTCAGGAAACTCATCCTGAAGCCAAAGTCGGTGACGTGATCGAAGAAAAGATCGAGTCGATCGAGTTCGGCCGTATTGCCGCCCAGACCGCCAAGCAAGTCATTGTCCAGAAGGTCCGTGAAGCCGAGCGCGCTCAAGTGGTAGATGCCTACCGCGAGCGTCTGGGCGAGATCATCTCCGGTACCGTCAAGAAGGTCACCCGTGACAACGTCATCGTTGACCTGGGCAACAACGCCGAAGCGTTGCTGGCCCGTGAAGACATCATCTCTCGCGAGACTTTCCGTGTCGGTGTGCGCCTGCGCGCCCTGCTCAAGGAAATCCGCACCGAGAACCGCGGCCCGCAGTTGATCCTGTCGCGTACCGCGCCACAGATGCTGATCGAACTGTTCCGCATCGAAGTGCCGGAAATCGCCGAGGGCCTGATCGAAGTCATGGCCGCGTCCCGTGATCCGGGCTCGCGCGCCAAAATCGCCGTACGCTCCAAGGACAAGCGCATTGACCCGCAAGGTGCCTGTATCGGCATGCGCGGTTCGCGTGTCCAGGCGGTGTCCGGTGAACTGGGCGGCGAACGTGTGGATATCGTCCTGTGGGACGACAACCCTGCACAGTTCGTCATCAACGCAATGTCGCCGGCTGAAGTCGCGGCGATCATCGTCGATGAAGATGCCCACGCCATGGACATCGCCGTGGGTGCCGACAACCTGGCCCAGGCAATTGGCCGTGGTGGCCAGAACGTGCGTCTTGCCAGCCAGTTGACCGGCTGGACCCTGAACGTGATGACCGAATCGGACATCCAGGCCAAGCAGCAAGCTGAAACCGGTGACATCCTGCGCAACTTCATCGACGAGCTGGAAGTCGACGAAGAACTGGCACAGGTGCTGGTCGATGAAGGCTTCACCAGCCTGGAAGAGATTGCCTACGTACCGTTGGAAGAAATGCTCAACATCGACGGCTTTGACGAAGACATCGTCAATGAGCTTCGTGCTCGCGCCAAGGATCGTTTGTTGACCAAGGCCATCGCTACTGAGGAAAAGCTGGCAGACGCCCATCCGGCCGAAGACCTGCTCTCGCTTGAGGGTATGGACAAGGATTTGGCGATGGAACTGGCGGTGCGCGGCGTAGTTACCCGCGAAGACCTGGCCGAGCAGTCGATTGACGACCTGCTCGACATCGACGGCATCGACCAAGAGCGTGCCGGCAAGTTGATCATGGCCGCCCGAGCCCACTGGTTCGAGTAATTAGGCGCGGCCTGAGGAGAGAAGTGCATGACGCAAGTCACGGTGAAAGAATTGGCCCAAGAGGTCGCTGCACCGGTAGAGCGCCTGCTGCAGCAGATGCGTGAGGCAGGTCTGCCGCACACCGACGCCGGTCAGGTAGTGACCGACAATGAGAAGCAGGCTCTGCTCGCTCATTTGAAGAGCAGCCACAAGGCGAAGGTGGAAGAGCCGCGCAAGATCACCTTGCAGCGCAAGACCACCAGCACCCTGCGTGTTGCCGGTAGCAAGAGCATCAGCGTAGAAGTACGCAAGAAGAAAGTATTCGTTCAGCGCAGCCCGGAAGAGATCCAGGCCGAGCAGAAACGCGAGCTGGAAGAGCGCCGTGCAGCCGACAACGCTGCCCGTGAGAAAGCCGACGCCGAAGCACGTCAGCGTGCCGAGGAAGACGCCCGTCGCCAGCCAGCTGCAGCACCTGCTGCCGCTGCCCCGGTTGCCCCGGCTCCGGCCCCGGTGATCGAGACTGCCGACGTCGCTCCGGCGCCGGTTGCCGAGCGCAAGAAAGACGACGTACGTCGCAACGACAAGTCGCGTGACGACGATCGTCGTGGTGGCGAGCGCCGTAACGAAGCGCCGCGCGTTTCGGTCAAGGTCAAGGAAAAGGAAAAGGCGCCAACTCCGCGTGCTGCTCCACGTACCACCGACGAAGAAAGCGATGGCTTCCGTCGTGGTGGCCGTGGCAAGGGCAAGCCGAAGAAGCGCAATGCCCATGGTTTCCAGAGCCCGACCGGTCCGGTTATCCGTGACGTGCAGATCGGCGAGACCATCACCGTTTCCGACCTGGCCAACCAGATGTCCGTCAAGGGCGCTGAAGTGGTCAAGTTCATGTTCAAGCTGGGCACTCCGGTGACCATCAACCAGGTGCTCGACCAGGAGACCGCTCAGCTGGTCGCCGAAGAGCTGGGCCACAAGGTCACCCTGATCAGCGACACTGCCCTGGAAGACTCCCTGGCCGAATCGCTGAAGTTTGAAGGTGAGACCGAGACCCGTGCACCGGTCGTGACCGTAATGGGCCACGTTGACCACGGTAAGACCTCGCTGCTCGACTACATCCGTCGTGCCAAGGTAGCTGCTGGCGAAGCCGGTGGTATCACCCAGCACATCGGTGCCTACCACGTGGAAACCGACCGCGGCATGGTCACCTTCCTCGACACCCCTGGTCACGCCGCGTTTACCGCCATGCGTGCCCGTGGTGCCAAGGCTACCGACATCGTGATCCTCGTGGTCGCGGCGGACGATGGTGTGATGCCGCAAACCCGTGAAGCCGTTCAGCATGCCAAGGCTGCTGGCGTTCCACTGGTTGTTGCCGTGAACAAGATCGACAAGCCGGGCGCTGATCTGGATCGCATCCGTAACGAGCTGTCCGTCGAAGGCGTTACCTCCGAGGACTGGGGTGGAGACACGCCGTTCGTCAAGGTTTCGGCGAAGATGGGTACCGGTGTCGACGAACTGCTTGAAGCCGTTCTGCTGCAAGCCGAGATCCTCGAGCTCAAGGCCACGCCATCGGCCCCGGGTCGTGGTGTTGTCGTCGAGTCGCGTCTGGACAAGGGCCGCGGCCCGGTGGCTACCGTGCTGGTTCAGGACGGTACCCTGCGTCAGGGCGATATGGTCCTGTGCGGTTCGAACTACGGCCGCGTGCGGGCCA
The DNA here is from genome assembly GCF_028682475.1 of Pseudomonas putida. Lineage (GTDB taxonomy): Bacteria > Pseudomonadota > Gammaproteobacteria > Pseudomonadales > Pseudomonadaceae > Aquipseudomonas > Aquipseudomonas putida_AG. The sequence goes on along the minus strand of NZ_JANHLE010000004.1, from coordinate 51,118 downwards.
TGCTCGACGAAAACGGCAAGCCTGTTAAGGAAGCCGGTCCGGCTATCCCGGTCGAGATCCTCGGCCTGGACGGCACCCCGGATGCGGGTGACGAGCTGTCGGTGGTGGCTGACGAGAAGAAAGCCCGTGAAGTCGCGCTGTTCCGTCAAGGCAAGTTCCGCGAAGTCAAACTGGCTCGCGCACATGCCGGCAAGCTCGAAAACATCTTCGAGAACATGGGCCAGGAAGAGAAGAAGACCCTCAACATCGTTCTCAAGTCCGATGTACGTGGTTCTCTCGAGGCCCTGCAGGGCTCCCTGAGTGGCCTGGGCAACGACGAAGTACAGGTGCGTGTGATCGGTGGCGGTGTCGGTGGTATCACCGAGAGCGACGCCAACCTGGCACTGGCTTCCAATGCAGTACTGTTCGGCTTCAACGTGCGTGCCGATGCCGGCGCGCGCAAGATCGTCGAGCAGGAAGGTCTGGATATGCGTTACTACAACGTGATCTACGACATCATTGAAGACGTCAAGAAAGCCCTGACCGGTATGCTCGGCAGCGATGTTCGCGAGAACATCCTGGGTATCGCCGAAGTGCGTGATGTGTTCCGTTCGCCGAAGTTCGGCGCCATCGCTGGCTGTATGGTCACCGAGGGTGTGGTTTACCGCAACCGTCCGATCCGCGTACTGCGCGACGACGTGGTGATCTTCGAAGGCGAGCTGGAATCGCTGCGTCGCTTCAAGGACGATGCGTCCGAAGTACGTGCCGGCATGGAATGCGGTATCGGCGTGAAGAGCTACAACGACGTCAAAGTCGGTGACAAGATCGAAGTCTTCGAGAAAGTCCAAGTGGCTCGTACGCTCTAAGCATCGAGCATGGGAAGCGCGAAATGCCCGTCGCAAGGCGGTTGTCAGCGCCTCTGAACGCAACGCCCGGTCAGGCTCAAGCCTGGTCGGGCGTTTGCCGCTTTAGTTACAGGTAGCAAAAATGGCCAAAGAATATAGCCGTACCCAACGCATTGGCGATCAGATGCAGCGCGAGCTGGCACAACTGATTCGTCGCGAAGTCAAAGATCCACGCGTGGGTCTTGTGACCATCACTGCCGTCGACGTCAGCCGCGATGTCGGCCACGCCAAGGTGTACATCACCGTGATGGGCCAGGACAGCGCTGAAGACATCAAGCAAAGCCTTAAAGTGCTCAATTCCGCTGCAGGTTTCCTGCGCATGCAATTGGGCAAGGAAATGAAACTGCGCAGTGTGCCGCAGCTGCATTTCCACTACGACGAGAGCGTGACGCGTGGCGCCCACCTGTCGGCGCTGATCGAGCGTGCGGTTGCCGAAGACAGCCAGCACCAGGCCGCCGATACCCCGGACACCAAGGAGTAAGCGGTGGCCCAGGTCAAACGTATTCGCCGTAACGTCAGTGGCATCATCCTGCTCGACAAGCCGTTGGGGTTTACCTCCAACGCTGCCCTGCAGAAGGTCCGCTGGCTGCTCAATGCCGAGAAGGCCGGTCACACCGGCAGTCTCGACCCGCTCGCCAGTGGCGTGCTGCCGCTGTGCTTCGGTGAGGCCACCAAGTTTTCCCAGTACCTGCTCGATTCCGATAAAGGTTACGAGACGGTCATGCAACTGGGGCAGACCACCACCACCGGCGATGCCGAAGGTGAAGTGCTGAAAACCCGCGAAGTGACCGTTGGTCGCGCCGATGTTGAAGCCGTTCTGCCACAATTTCGTGGTGAAATCAGTCAGATACCACCGATGTACTCGGCCCTCAAGCGTGACGGACAGCCGCTGTACAAGCTTGCCCGTGCAGGTGAAGTAGTGGAGCGCGAGGCGCGTTCTGTTACTATTAACCGCTTGGAGTTGCTCGAGTGCGAAGGCACCCGTGTTCGACTGTCGGTCGGCTGCAGCAAAGGCACCTACATCCGCACCCTGGTCGAAGATATCGGCGAGATGCTTGGCTGTGGTGCTTATGTCGCCGAACTGCGTCGTACCCACGCCGGGCCCTTTGAGCTGGCGCAGACGGTGACCCTCGAAGCGCTCGAGGCAGTACACGCCGAAGGTGGCAACGAAGCGGTCGATCGCTTCCTGATGCCCTCGGACAGCGGCCTGCAAGACTGGCCTCTGCTGCAATTCTCCGAGCACAGTGCTTTCTACTGGCTGCATGGTCAGCCGGTCAGAGCCCCCGACGCGCCGAAGTTCGGCATGGTCCGGGTACAGGATCACAACGGTCGTTTCATCGGTATAGGTGAAGTGAGCGAAGACGGGCGCATCGCGCCGCGTCGACTGATTCGGTCAGAATGATCGAAACCTTCAGTGTCGGGCCCCGGCCTGGCACTGGTGGCAAAGAGGATGGCTGTTAATAGGCACGGTTACGCCTCACTTTATGAATACAGGGATTTGTCCCTGGCCTATTGGAAACCGTTTGTTCGGTTTCCCTTGATTTGGAGAAGCCAGATGGCACTCAGCGTTGAAGAAAAAGCAAAGATCGTTGGCGAATACCAGCAAGCCGCCGGTGACACCGGTAGCCCAGAAGTGCAAGTTGCACTGCTGACCGCCAACATCAACAAGCTGCAAGGCCACTTCAAGGCCAACGGTAAAGACCACCACTCCCGTCGTGGTCTGATCCGCATGGTTAACCAGCGTCGTAAGCTGCTGGACTACCTGAAGGGCAAAGACACCACTCGTTACAGCGCCCTGATCGGTCGCCTGGGTCTGCGTCGCTAATAGCGGCCTGGCCAGTGGTGTGCACGGCGTGTTGCATTCTTCGCTCCCGATGCCTGGCGTCGGGAGCGATGAGCACGCCGCGCGTATCTATGAGGTTGGCTGTCTGCCTCGCCTGAGCGGTTTACCGCAAGGGCAGGGCAGGCTCCCAACCTCTAGTTTTATCTGGACTGCCGACAGGGCCGATTCCCTGTGCTGCCCAAGAATTCGCAAGAACCCGTTCCCCCAGAGCCACTGAAGAAGGTAGGAAACCGTGAACCCGGTAATCAAGAAATTCCAGTTCGGTCAATCGACCGTTACCCTCGAGACGGGCCGTATTGCTCGTCAAGCGTCCGGCGCCGTATTGGTCACCGTCGACAACGATGTCACCGTACTGGTGACCGTGGTCGGTGCCAAACAGGCCGATCCAGGCAAAGGCTTCTTCCCCCTGTCCGTTCACTATCAGGAAAAGACCTACGCCGCCGGCAAGATCCCTGGTGGTTTCTTCAAGCGTGAAGGCCGTCCTTCCGAGAAAGAAACCCTGACCTCGCGTCTGATCGACCGTCCGATCCGTCCGCTGTTCCCAGAAGGCTTCATGAACGAAGTGCAGGTTGTCTGCACCGTCGTTTCCACCAGCAAGAAGACCGATCCGGACATCGCTGCGATGATCGGTACCTCGGCTGCCCTGGCCATCTCCGGCATTCCGTTCGAAGGCCCGATCGGTGCCGCGCGCGTTGCTTTCCATGAAAGCACCGGCTACCTGCTGAACCCGACTTACGAGCAACTGGCTGCATCGAGCCTGGACATGGTCGTTGCCGGTACCTCCGACGCCGTCCTGATGGTTGAATCGGAAGCCAAAGAGCTGACCGAAGACCAGATGCTGGGCGCCGTTCTGTTCGCCCACGACGAATTCCAGGCTGTGATCCAGGCTGTCAAAGAGCTGGCCGCCGAAGCTGCCAAGCCTACCTGGGACTGGACTGCCAAGGCTGAGAACACTTCCCTGCTGAGCGCCATTCGCGCTGAACTGGGCGAAGCGGTTTCCCAGGCTTACACCATCACCGTCAAGGCCGACCGTTACGCTCGCCTGGGTGAGCTGCGCGATCAGGCGATTGCCAAGTTCTCCGGTGAAGAAGGCCAGCCATCGGCTGCCGAAGTCAAAGAAATCTTCGGTGAAATCGAATACCGCACCGTTCGCGAAAACATCGTTAACGGCAAGCCACGTATCGACGGCCGCGACACCAAGACCGTACGTCCGCTGAACATCGAAGTCGGCGTGCTGCCGAAGACTCACGGTTCGGCACTGTTCACCCGTGGCGAAACCCAGGCCCTGGTCGTTGCGACCCTGGGTACTGCCCGTGACGCCCAGCTGCTGGACACCCTCGAAGGCGAGAAGAAAGACCCCTTCATGCTGCACTACAACTTCCCGCCGTTCTCGGTGGGCGAGTGTGGCCGCATGGGCGGCGCTGGTCGTCGTGAAATCGGTCACGGTCGTCTGGCCCGTCGTTCGGTCCAGGCCATGCTGCCTGCCGCTGACGTGTTCCCGTACACCATTCGCGTGGTATCGGAAATCACCGAATCCAACGGTTCCAGCTCCATGGCTTCGGTCTGCGGTGCTTCCCTGGCCCTGATGGACGCCGGTGTACCGATGAAGGCGCCGGTTGCCGGTATCGCCATGGGTCTGGTTAAAGAAGGCGAGAAATTCGCCATCCTGACCGACATCCTCGGTGACGAAGACCACTTGGGCGACATGGACTTCAAAGTAGCCGGTACCGCCAAAGGTGTTACCGCGCTGCAGATGGACATCAAGATCAACGGCATCACCGAAGAGATCATGGAAATCGCCCTGGGCCAGGCCCTGGAAGCGCGCCTGAACATCCTCGGTCAGATGAACCAGATCATCGGTCAGTCGCGTAGCGAGCTGTCGGAAAATGCTCCGACCATGATCGCCATGAAGATCGACACTGACAAGATCCGTGACGTTATCGGTAAAGGCGGCGCGACCATCCGTGCCATCTGCGAAGAAACCAAGGCTTCGATCGATATCGAAGACGACGGCTCGATCAAGATCTTCGGTGAAACCAAAGACGCCGCTGAAGCTGCTCGTCAGCGCGTTCTGAGCATCACTGCAGAAGCCGAGATCGGCAAGATCTACGTCGGTAAGGTCGAGCGCATCGTTGACTTCGGTGCCTTCGTCAACATCCTGCCGGGCAAGGACGGTCTGGTTCACATCTCCATGCTGAGCGATGCTCGCGTCGAGAAAGTGACCGACATCCTCAAAGAAGGTCAGGAAGTCGAAGTACTGGTACTGGACGTCGACAACCGCGGCCGTATCAAGCTGTCGATCAAGGACGTTGCTGCTGCCAAGGCATCCGGCGTCTAAGAACGTAGCGTAAAGAAAAGGACCCTTCGGGGTCCTTTTTTTATGCCGGTAGCAATTGTCTTGCGGACTTGCATCTTGCATGCAGGATTTTCCCAGGCCATGCAAATTGCACGATCACGAGTTTTGTGCGATTTCGTAATACATTGATTTATAAGGGAATAATTTATTGCGAAAGCTGGCACAGGCCCTGCAAAGGTAGTCATACCCCTGCTGCCAGGACTTACGGCGCAGACTTTTCGAAAAACAGGAGTGTCTCGTATGAAGAAGTTCGCTATTGCTGCCGCTACTGCCACCGCCCTGACTCTGACCCTGGCTAACGCGGCATTCGCCCAACAGCCTGCCCAGGCTCCACTGACCCTTGCTGCCGGTGAAATGACCCAGGCAGCTGAAGCGGGCTCGGACACCTGGATCACCACCAAGGTCAAAGCTGACCTGATGACCGAAAAAGGCGTGCCAGGCACCGACATCAAAGTCGAGACCAATAAAGGTGTGGTTTCCCTGTCTTCGGATGTCGCCTTGACTGATTCGCAGAAATCCATGGCGGTGACCATCGCCAAGAACATCAAAGGCGTTAAGGCTGTATCGGCCGATGGCCTGAAAACCAATTAAGCAGAAGCTTTTCCCGACTCGCTGACCCTTGCAGGTTCATGCGAAAGACCAAAAGGACTTGGTCACTCAAAGCCCCGGCCTAAAAAGACTTATACCCTAATGGTACATAGTTTTTGATGTAGGGAACGAAGACCTAGCAGGAACGGCTTTGGAGCATCCTAGCCTTACGATGTCGAAATACATCCTAATGCATCATAATTCCTAAGCGCCAACGGCAACGTCGGCGCTTCTTTGTTCCCGATTCACCCCTAAGCGTGCCCCTTGGCTCCTTGCTTTCAGTCAAGCTGAAGGTGTGGCCAAGCAACTGTTCATGAAGTTGCCTGTTCGAAATTGATACCGTCGTCTCCAAGTCAACAACGTGGCAGCCCATCCGGTGTCATGCCTGACACCTTCTTCACCCCGCTAGAAGGGAGATCGATCGTCGACCACAGGCATGCCCGAAGCCTTCTCCTTGGCTGCTCCAGCACGTCTCTGGGCTCACGAACCTGGCGAGACCTCATGTCCTCATGGACATCATTATGACAGTACGATAGGTTGTTCGAATTACCTGTAATTCAATGGATGAAGACTTTGGATTTGATCGCAGAATTCATCGCGCGGTACCGCAAGGAATACGATTTTTACGAGCAAGCTTGTCGAATGGTTGCACAGGCATTGGAGGCGAATCTGCGCTCCGCCGGTGTTAGAGCTATCGTCACATCACGTGCAAAAAATCATGCTCGTCTGGAAGCTAAAGTTCGCCAACGGGCAGTTAAACGCCAATACCAAAACGTTTCTGCGATATTTGAAGATATTGTAGACTTGGCGGGCGTGCGGGTTGCTCTGTATTTCCCAGGCGAAAGGCAGGAGGTAGGACGTATTGTTCGGTCGCTCTTCGACCTGACTGAAGAACCGAAGGAGTTCCCTACCGAGGCAGCCCCCTCTTACAATAAACGGTTTTCCGGCTATTGGGCTACGCACTACAGAGTGGTTTTGAAAGAGGCTTCGCTTCATGAATCTCAACAAAGATATGCCGAGGCTAAAGTAGAAATTCAAGTTGCTTCAGTGCTTATGCACGCATGGTCAGAAGTCGAGCACGACCTGGTCTATAAGCCGCTGCAGGGTGAACTCTCCGTCGAGGAGTACTCCATCCTTGACGAGTTGAACGGTTTAGTTTTATCGGGCGAAATCGCACTGGAGCGCTTGCAGCGTGCCGGTGAACTACGGGCGTCAACTCAAGGACGGGAGTTTTCCAATCATTACGATTTGGCTGCGTCGTTAATAGAGTTGGCAAGAACCGCACTTGGTGAGGCGACTCTAACCGAGGCAGCCGTTGGTCGAGTGGATACTCTATTCGAACTGCTAAAATCTTTAGGCCTGAATAAGCCAGAGGCTCTCGCTAAATACGTACAACCTCTGCATAACGATTTCGAAAAGCGACCGTTGTCAGAACAGGTTATCGACCAGATTTTGAGTGAAGACTCAAGTCGTTACGCCATGTATGAGAAAGTTAGACGTGTGGAGTCCACGCCCTCCATGTCTCTCGCTGCAGCAAATGACTCTTACCTTCAACATGAGGCTATTGGTGAGTTTATTCAGTTGTGGATCGAGTATGAGAGAATCTTACTTGAGGCCTCGAAAGACCATTATCCGAATAAACTTCATGCAGGTAATGTTATGCGTCCGTTCGAAGTCCTTCGCCGGTCATTCCCAGACGTGGCTAACGCATTTGGACAAGCAGCTCAACGACTGCAGAAATTTCGGAATTACCTTGTTCATGGGGTTGAGGTACCGGGACCGGAAATCATTAAATCAGCATCTGAAGAGTTACGCGAATTAATTAATTTGTTGAAATAGAATATTGATTGAGACGTCTGGGAAGCCATACAAGCGCCCCGAGACGTGTCATTATGTTGACCAGCGACTACGATCAACCGTCAATAGATCAGTAAATACCTCTCATACATGGGCGAGACAGAATGAAGATCCAAGCCGGCAGTTTGCAGGATTACCTGGTAGCAACCTCCGAGAACGCTCAGGATCATGCCAACGAGCCGCCCCAGCTCATGTATCTCGTTAATCAGATGGATCAGATTTTTCAGGAGGAGATTTTCGCTTGCGATTTCAAGGCTGACCCAACTTCCGGACTCTTGGTAATGAATGCCTATACCATGCTGCTCAGCGCAGTGCGTCAGGCGCTTTCGGGGCACGTGGTATCGACGTTTCCTATTGTCCGGACAGCTCTTGAATCAGCCTGCTATGCATTCCTGATTGCACGCGACGGGGCGAACGCTGACATCTGGTTTCGTCGGCATGATTCGGAGAAGGACCACAAGAATTGTCGGGACGTTTTCACAGTTGCAAAGGCGGTGAAAGAACTTAAGTCGATTAATACTCTGATGGCCGAGTATGTTCAGGCGCACTATGCTGCCTCGATCGACTTCGGGGCACACCCCAACCGGAAATCCGTGATCGATCACTTAGAAGATTCTGGTCCGATTGACAATGGAATGCACGGATTTTCATTGACTGGTGTGTATGGACAAAACAGTTGGCACGTTAACCTGGGGCTGCTGGCCTGTGTCGAGGTAGGGCAGGCAATTGCGTTCGTGGTTGCGGCGTCTGCGGATAATCACCCCCTAATCAACGAGCGCATTGACGTGTATCGGGAATGGATGGACGCAAAAATTCGGATGGCGGAGGAACTTCACGGGGGGCCGATCCCTTCCACCGGAGCGATGTACTCCTCGTTCCGCCCTCCCGTATAGGGTCGCGTACTACCAGTGGGGCTCCGTGGGCATGTGTCAAGCTATATTGTTAGTTTCCAGAACTAGCTAGTTACTGGAATCTAACAATAATTTAAATGTCAAATTGCTTTCACAATGGATTCAAATAATGAGACAAATTTTGAAAGTATTTCATCAAACTCCGCCTGATAATTGTCTTCATCTATGTTCAGTTTGGCTATGACCTTGTCATACTCTGTACCTTTTCTATGAGCAACGCCGCTAGATCGTACGGACTGAACTCCTCTAAGAAAAGTTGATAACTCCTCATGATTTTGAATATTCAACTTCTGTAGGAACATTCCGAGCAGTACAATGGACTTGCTTTCGTCATCTTGGTCTAAATATTTTCTAAGCCCCTTGACGTTGACGGAGTCAATAGTAATTTTCGCAATAGCTAAAATCAATGCGTCAAATTCTGATTGTTCGCGAGTGAGCATTGAGCGAATGGAGTTAAGAAAGTGAGTGTCTTTATCTGCCAAGGGTAGAAATAGTGACCACCCAAGCTTTTCTGAGCAGATTTTTTGGACTTCTACAAATGCATATTTAAATTTATGCTCGGGGCTTTCTGGATCATAGAAGTTCCCAAGAAAACTTCTTTGGTAATTTGTCTCGCTAATGCTGTGTCCATCAGGAACAAAGTTGAAGCTCTTCCAATAAACCTGCTCTTTAGATGGTAGGTCTCTCCCTAGGTCACCTAAAAAAACCGATACATGTCCTGGCGCATTGTTATCGAATCGTAGACTCCATGAGCCTTTTCTAGACAGGTAGCCATCACTAATTTCATAGTCACAGGAGTTGTAGTATTTTTGCATAACCTCTTTTTTGAAAAATACAGGTGTTAAATAGTGCGGAGCATTCGGGTTTGCGCCGAAATAATTAGCTAACTCATCAGGGTCACAGTTGTACTCGATAGGTGCGTCAAGGTCGCCGCCTATTATGAAATCTTCATACTTCTTCGCTGCAGTGAAAGGCCATACTCCAGACTTCTCAATCGTCTCGCAGCGGATCAGCTTTTTTCCCAGAGCCCTAGTGAAATAGCTAAATCCCTCTGAGTAGGATTGGCCAGAGTAAATCACTATGCAGAGATTGTCATTCTTTATGTCGTCTTTATAGCCAATATTAGACGTGAAGTGCCTTGTAAACTCAAAGTAAAGTAATAAATTCGTCTGTGTGGCTGCCATGAAAGACTTCAAATATCCTTTCCTGACTTTGATTTCGGAGGGGAGAATTTTTATGACTTCGACTTCATCCCCCGCGTCATCAAAGGCTAAGTAGGTAGACGATTTTTGGTCGAAATAAAGATTATGAAATAATCGAAACTCTTCTAGGATCTCGAAGTAATTGTCTTTTCTTCCATGAAAATCTCGATATATCACGATGCGACGATATTCGCCATCGCCTTGTGCTAAATATGTAGTTACCTCTTCACCATTTTCGTAGCCCATGACGAGGCCAGGGCCCCCTCCGCCGAGCATCAAGTCCCAACTTGGCTGCCTTATAGCTCTTTCCGTTGCACTTTGGCTGACAAGCGCAGAATAAAACGCGCCATCCTCACTCTTGTCATCCTTGGTTATTCGCTTATAGAGTGAAACCCAAGTCTCCTCGCCATGCTTTTGTTCAATAAACCCAAGAAAGTCATCTAATGGTGTCATAGTCATATAGTGCCCCATGTTTTTTCAGTGGACCTATCCCAGCTACCACTGGCCTTGTCGGTAAAAATCAGACTTAGTTCTGATCAGGATTCAATCGCCCAGTACCTTGCGAATCGCCCGAGCAAAGCCAACTTCGAACAGCGTCCGCCCGCGTTCATTGATAATTTCGCCGTGACTGCCTTCCCGTAGACCGCACTTTTCTAAGTACTCGGGTGATACCGCCTTAAGCAAGGCTTCATGCTCTGATGCCGTCAGTTGCGCGGCAAGGGCGAGCACCGCCATCGGCTGCACTCCAGGAGCAGCCGCAATGTTTACACCCAGTGGACGCCGATCTACAGTCACTTGCGTGTTGGCCTTCAGGACGTTGAGTTGTGCCTTGAGCTTGTCTCGCTCGGCAATGATGGCTTGCATGATGGAACGGATGGCTGGATCTTCAATGCGCATCAGATATTCATGACTCGCCAGCATCTTTGCCTGCTTTGGTCTAGGCGGCCCAGCGTAAGTTGCCCAAGCCTCAATGAGCACTCGATAATCAGCGGATTGAGCGTTATAAAGCGCCCGCCCCTTCATGATGCCATCCGCCTCCACCAGGCGACCAATAGCAGGCAATGAAAAGTCTCGAGAGTTACCCTCATGCTGTTTGCGGCAAAGGTCGTGCACCTTCGTAAGGTTGGCACGCCGGTTTGAGCGTCCGCCTTTGGCGAGCAACGCCTCCAAGATAGCATCCGGATGGATGTCCGTATTGCCGTTCATGTTTCATCTCCTCCTTGCACTTGATGCCTGGCGAAAGAATCCCGGATGCCGTTTGCCGTCGGTAGCAGGGTAGTCAGGTCCACGTCGAAGCGATGACTGAGGCTCACCCCTGAGTCAATCAAATGAATCACTTGCCGTTGGCCGAGTACGGGATTCTCTGGGTTCATTTTCTGAGCAAGGTGACGCATGAACATATTGCCGGCGAGCAATTGCTCCTGTTCTGTCAAGAGCATAAACACAGGAGGTTGTCCCTCACGATAAAGAACTGCATCGAGCAACTGGCTACGGCGGAAGACTGCCCTACCCGGTTCTAGGTCTGGATAGACCTCAACGCTTTCACATACACCTGCTAGCTGGAGTAACTCCGACTCTGACTCTTCGAATACAATATTCACATCAGCTACCGTGCCAGCAGCAACCAGTTGCGTACCATCGCCTATAGGGGCGTCAAGAGTAGCCTTACAGCGCTCAATGAGACGCCAGCAGGCGACTAAGTCCTCGGCAAGGTCGCTGAAGCATTTCATGCTTTTCTCCCACACTCGCTCTGACTGCCGATATGCGTCGATCCGCACAAATGGTCGGTTTTCTTCCTCTGCGTCGGCTCTCTGTTTTTTCAAGTCATGCAACTTTTTCTCGTTGGCTATGCAAGCGTTACGCGCCTCGTCAAAGTGATAGGCCAATGTATTGAAATGGGAAGCCAGTGCAGGTAGGTGGTGTGGCTCAGTAACGAACCAGCGACAACGAACGCAATTTCTACTACCACCCGGCACGGGTCCATGCACTTTCAAACTCGGTGACCCTGTTAACGGCCCACCGTTGTAGCACCCGCCAACCGAGCCATTATCTTCAATTTCGCTAGTGTTGCCGCCGACCAAGCAAAGCCCGTGGTGCATCGGCATCCACCCAACTGCATTCCTAGCTGCGGGATGCTGAGGTATAGCTGCAGCAATACCAGACACGTTGTTGCAGATGGCTTTTTCTAAGAGCTCGGCATATTCGGTATCCAGAAGGAAGCTTTGAATGCTTGCTTCCTTGTGTGCTTCAAGTCGCTCTACAGCCTTTAACAACGTGTCGCTGATATAGGAAGCACCTGGTTTAGTGTAATACAGTGTCATCAGCAGGCGGCTATGACCTACGAGCTTTTGAAGAATAGGAAACGGCACCATCCCCTCTAATGCAAGCGCGGTGATGAGAGAGACTCGCAAACTATGCAGAGGAAAAAGAGTTTTTTTCGAGGATGTCTTTCTTTCCTCCAAAGGAGGAAGAAATTTTATTGACTGCCCATTGGAGTGGGTCTCCCTGCGCTCATTAAGCCGTAGCTCGAGTGCGTCAAGCAGGTTGAACCAAGGTTTATCTAATGAGTCTTGAGTTAACGGAAGATGACGCTCGCTCGGTCGCGCCTCCGCCAGACGGAACAGAAAGCAAGCATCGGAATATCCGGCTAGTTGCAGCTTGCTCTTGGCTTTGATGTGACGACTATCTAGCTTTGCCCAAGATGTACGCTGCGAAATTGGGTTGTACTTTTCTTGCCAGTTGCGGAGCTTTTCAAGCCAGTAGAACACGTCCTGATGCACCGGGCCACCGAGCGCCCACGGAAGTAAGTAGCCTTTTTGGGAACTTTGCTTGGCTTTATCAGCAGTTTTGTTAGTGTTGACATAGAGCACGACCGAAGCCCCTTCGCCATCAGCGAGTGGGGTGCCTTGACGAAATACACCCTGTTGAAGAGGTCTGCGTTCGCTGCCCTGCGCAAGTCGGCCTCTATTCAGTTCCCAAGTTTCTGCCGCATAGCGCCAAGTGTCAGCTTCGCCTGAGTCCAGCATGCGTACCTGTAAGGTACGGAGTGGCAAGATAAGTTTTACTAACAGCGCCACCCAACGAACCGGGCTCCACATCTCTAAACGTATCTTGTCGTTTACCGATCGCTCACGCCATACGCAATCTGGGTCGCTCCGATCAATTTGCTCCGCTACCACTTCGAACCAAGCAGGCCCACCGGGCCCGCACAGACCAACTTCACCAAGGCCCCCCTGGGCCCAATGCCAGTCACGAAAATCCGGCCCTGCAGCAAGTATTTGCCGCAGCTCCTCGATGTAGCCATAGGGCAACGGTGAGTACACGCTTTCGTCGCGCTTGGGTAGGCCAGAAGCCGAGCGACGTGGCACTGGATTATGGAACGCTGGGGAGACTATTGGCTGACCGTTGTCTCCTAGTTCACTGAAGTCACGGAGCAGAACGAAACTTAGAAATGCATGGATGCAGTTGTTGTACCTGACTCCTTTTGCCGAGTCCGGGCACGCCACCCGGTAAAAGTCAGGTAAAACTGAGTCTCGCGCTAGAATCACCGCCGGATCAAGTGGGAGGTTTTGATGAATGAGAAAACGCTCTAAGAAGGCCACCAATCCAAACAGTTTTTCGCTGACGCCTGTCATCTCGCCTTCTAACCAGTCCACAGCCAAGTTGCGCCAGACGGCTAGTTGCGGATAGTCACGCTCGACCCAGCCAAGTGTGATGTCCGTTTCACGTGTAACTCCGGCTACCCTTGAGGGGGGTACAGTGATGGGATTGAGTACAGTCTTTTTTCTGTCAGCCATCAGCCCCCCTTCGTTCTTTGATTTCAATAATGGAAAACAATTAGCTAGACACGGAGAATGTCCCGGTGTGCTTTTCTCGCAGCAACTGCGCTGCTGTTTCTAGTGCTGCTAGAGCCTCACGGGTATTCGCCTGCGTATAAACCTCCTGGCTTTCCAGCGAGGCGTGATGCATGAAGCGACGGATGAGCGTTTTGTCGATTCCAGCGTTGCGCAGCCGGCGGCCATACGCGTGACGGTGGCCGTGCGGCGTAGTTCCCAGTGCTTTACCGACTGTGAGACCAATGCGCTCGGAGGCAGCGGCATGTGCCTTGTTGTACTGGGTTAGCGTGTACATCGCACCGACGGGCTCGCGACTAAGGTTTATGAAGGCGAAAGGGTGGTCGCGTTCAACGTTCGCCACCTGCTCCAGATAGCGATACCAAAGGCTCAGGAACCACTCGCCATACTCAGGCAAGAACCAAAATGCCTGCTTGTAGTAGGGGCCATCGTGCAGTCCGCCTTTCCAGCCCGCGTGACGGTGGTTCATCAGGTCAGTACGGGGCGCGAGGCTGAACTGGTGGACGAGGTATTCCGCTCGATTACCTTTACGTGATCGTCCTTGCTCATCGCGCCAATCCTCAGGTGCCGAACCGTACGACGGATGGTGAATGAGGACCGCCGCTTTACTCTTGTTGACAGGGTCAGGTATCACGTCAGGAATGTAGAGATGAAAAGGCTCCGACTCGCGAAAGCCCGCGCCGTGCAGCAACAATGTGATGAGCATCCCGCGATAGTCGTAACGTCCGCCAACGCAGAACCCCTTGTACAGCAGCTCCTCAAAGCGCTCCTCCGGGAAACTTGGCGGCTCAGGTTTCTCCACCTTGGGCAGGCGTCGGCCTCGCACCCGGTGTCCGGTCTGTATGGGGGATGCGTTTGCCGCCCAAGTGTGGCCAAGAAAGGCCTTACTGCGTCGGTACTGGTAAGCTGCCTCTTCAGTCTGTCGGTCGAAGGCGCCACCAGCGTACCGTGGGTTCACCTTTGCAGCTTCGGGGCGCATCTCGCTAAGCCATTCGAAGAAGTCAGTCAGGTGGGTGACGATGTGCGAAGCATCTTGGGGAGATCTCGGAGCCCAGCATAATTCGGTCGGGTCGAGGCCTGTATCGCGGTTGAATGTTCCGGTGTAGAGGCGTTGAGCGAAATTCTGAAAGAGTCGAAAGATGTCGCATTCTTCAGGATTGATTTGTAGATACTCAAGGAACATCCGAACCGAGCGAGCAACCTTCGTCATCCACGTCAGGCTGCGGTCGTGGCTGCGGAAAAGGTAGTAGTCGAGCAACGGCTCCAACACACCACTGGGCGTCAGAAGCACTGGAAGCTCAGTGTAGACACCTGTGGCATCTGTATAGACGCGAGCCCTGACTGTCACAAACATGAGCTCGCCCCCTATCTGTGCTTTGGTTTGCTATCCACTTTCCTATGGCGCATATGGATTACATAGAACTGAATGGCGTCTACATACCATGCTAGATCACGGTATGGCTTTCACGTTCACGGAGCAAAAAAATACCCCTCGGAAAGGGGTATTGATGTAGAAAAATGCTGAAAAGTCCCCAGCTATGTATCCCCAATTGGGGGGAATAAACTGGTTGCCGGGGCTTCTTTATCGGGTCAGGGAAAATACCGGTGGGAGCCAATCCCACCAGTTGGTTACTCGGCATCCAGGTGCAGTGGCGTGATCACCCGGCCATCCGCTTCGGCCTGGCCGAGGCTGGCATCGATGAAGTACACCCGATCGTCCTCCAGCTTGGCCTTGTCCACCAGGTAGTCCTTGATACTGCTGGCTCGGGCCTGACCCAGCTGGCGCAGCAGCAGAGCGCTTTCACCCCAGGACTTGAGCACCGCATTGCGCAGCTGCGTGGTGCGCTGCTCGCGGTCCAGCTGTTCCCATTCGGCGGGTGGCTGCTGTTTCATCCGTGCACGGTAAATGCCTTCGAGCATCGCTGGTTTGTCACCATCGGGGACCTTGAGCTCCGAAGCCTGGGCCGGCACCTTGTCGCCGCGCCGCTGGAGGATCTTGTAGTAGGTGCTCTGGTATTCACGCTCCAGACGCTGCTGGGCAATCAACGGCCCGTCGCTGCTCTGGGCGCTGGTGCCTTCGATCTCCAGGCGCAGGGCAGGGCGTTCCTTGAGCGCCGCGGCAAGTTTGTCGAGGGCGCTTTGCGCATCGGGAGCCAGGTCACTGGAACCGGCGGCGAAGGCGACGCTGCCCAGGTCCTGGGCGTCGCCGCCGCTGATCAGGCCACCGATGAACTTGAATGGCGCCTGGGCGGCGCGCAGCACCAGGTTGCGCAAGGTCTGCCAGACAATCGGCATGACACTGAATTGTGGATCGTTCAGATCACCGGTCACCGGCAGTTCGATGGAGATTTTACCTTCGGTGTCCTTGAGCAAGGCCACGGCCAGGCGAATCGGCAGATCCACCGCGTCCGGGCTGTCGACCTTCTCGCCCAGCTGCAGCTGCTCGACCACCACCTTGTTTTCGGCTTTGAGCCTGCCGTTGGTGATGATGTAGTGCAGGTCGATGTTCAACCGGCCCTTGCGGATACGGAAGCCGGCAAATTTACCCGAGTAAGGCGTCAGGGTGGTCAGCTCGACGCGTTTGAAGCTGGTGGCGATATCCAGGCTGGCCATCGGGTCGAAGGGGTTCAGCGCGCCTTTGATGGTCACCGGGGCATAGCGATCAACCTTGCCCTTGATATCGACCTTGGCCGGCTTCGGTTGGCGGTTGTCGATGGTGCCGATCTGTCCGTTGAGCTGCTGGATGGCGGTGGCGAAGTTGGGGGTCAGACTGAAGTCGGCAAAGTTTGCCGAGCCATCGTTGATATCGATTGCACCAATGCGGATGCCTAGCGGCTTGTCGCTGCTGGCTGCTGACTTGGTTTTTGTCTGGGCGCTGGATTGCGCGGTTGCTGGTTGCGGGATCAGCAGGTCATCGACGCTGGTGGTGCGGTCTTCGTTGATCATGAAGCGCGCGTAAGGCTGCTTCAGACTGACCTTTCCAATGCTCAACGCGTCACCGTGGCGGTAGGACAGCCCGTCGAGGTTGAGTTGCTGCCATTTGACGAAATCGCGGTCCTTGATGGTATCCAGAGTATGCAGCTGGTTGACCTGCGCCTTGCCGTCAATGCTGAAGGCCAGCGGGTCAACGTTGCTGAGGTTGACGTTGAGATCACTGCCGAGCATGCCGCTGCGCAGTTCCAGGCGGATGTACGGGGTGATGTAGGCCTGGGCGATACGCAGGTCAATGTCCTGGGTGCTGACCTTGAGCTTGGCGGTTACGGGTGCCAGGTTGACCTCACCGGCCGCCTGCAACTTGCCTGACTTGCCCACGCCGGTATCGAGCTTGAGGGTGAAAGGCGACTGATTGAGGCTGTCGAAGTTCTGCAGGTCGAGGTTCAACGGGGCCACGTCCAGCGCCACCGGCTGCTTTTGCGAGCGGTCGGCGAGGTGGACCTGATAGTTACGCAGTTGCACATCCTTGAGCAGTACCTGCCAGGGCTTGCCTGGTTCGGCAGCGGTCGCTTGCGCCTGGGTATCAGGTTCGGCTGCGGCAGGTTCGGCTTTCTCCTTCGGCGTGGCCTTGGCCGGCTGGCTGGCGAACAACTTTTGCCAGTCGAGTTGGCCATCGGCCTCCAGCGCGGCCCAGGTTTCCAGCTTTTCGCTGCGGATCTTGCCTACGGTTACCAATTGTTTGGCAAGGTCGACAGAGGTTTCACTGATATCCAGGCGTGCCAGGCGAGCCAGTGGGCGACCATCCGGTGCCTTGATGGCAAAGGGCGCGATGCTCACCGAAGTGTTGTCGAGCAGCAGCTCGGTTTCCTTCGACAGGTTCAGCTTGTAGTGGGTGTCGAGACTGATGACACCTTCTTCCAGGACCAGCGGCACGGCATCGCGGACATAGGGCCAGAAGCCTTTCATCTTGCCTTCGGTGACTTTCAGCGTGCCTTCGGAAGCGATGGGCACAAGGCTGATGGTCCCGCTCCAGTCTATGCGCCCGCCATGTGGTCCGATGGCTACCAAGGTCATGTCGGAGCTGTCTTCAGGCAGGGTACTGAGGTTTTTCAACTCAAGATTCATCGAGTCGTAGAGGAACTCGATAGGCTCGCTGGGACGCAGATCCTCGAAGTGCAGATAGCCTTCGATGAGCTTGATGCTGCCGATGCGCACCGGGAAAGGGTCGCTCGGCGGCGCTTCGGGTTTAGTTTCACTGGGCGGCAGTTTGAACAGCTGGGCCAGGTTCAGGCTGCCGTCTTTGGCGAACAGCAATTCGGTGCGCGGCTTTTCCAGTTCGATGCCTGCCAGGTGCAGGGCGCCGGTCCACAGACTGTCGAGTTCAAGGTTGGCATACAGGCGTTCAAAGCCGACCTGCTCTTTGCCCGGCTCGCCAATTTGCAGGCCCCAGAGGGTCAGCTCAAGGCTGAAGGGGTTGAGCTCGATACGCTGCAAGTGCGCAGGCACCGTGGCGTAGTTGGTCAATTGCTGGTTGGCGATACGCAGGGCAACCCCTGGGAGAATCAGAAAGCCAAGCAGGCTGTACAGGGCCAAAGCGGCCAACATGGCGCCGAGGGCGCGTTTCAATCCTTTGGGCATGTGCGGCGTCGTCTGTCTGGAACGGAAGTGCTTGGAGTATGGCACGTAAAAACGGTTCCGAAGATAGCTCGGAAATTCCCGGTTCTTTGTTTTAAAGCTGAAGAATCAAGGTCTTCAGCGGTGGTTGCTGGTCCTGCGACGGAAAGTCGCTGGCCGGTGTGAGCACCTGGCAGTCGCGTACCGGGCGCCCGGCTTTTTCGGCGCAGCGCAGCACTTGTTCGCGCCAGTCGTCGAGACTGACCTTGGCCAGGTTGTTACAGCAGATCAGTACGCCGTCCTCGGCGGTGCTGAGCAGGGCCGGCTTGAGCAGGCTCTGGTAGTCGCGCAACAGATCGACGGTGCCGAAGGCGCTCTTGGCCCAGGCCGGCGGGTCGAGAAATACCAGATCGAACTGGCGTTGCTCCAGGCGTGGGTACGGCGGCAGTTTGTGACCGCGGCGCTGGCTGATGGGCAAGCCGGCGAACTGGCGGATCGCCGGGAAGTAATCGGACTGGATGAACCCCATCGGTGCCAGCTCCGGGTTGAGCGCAGCGTTCTCCTTGCCCACCGCCAGGTTGCCTTCAGCGAAGTCCAGATTGCACACCTCACGGGCACCGCCCGCGGCAGCGCTGAGGCCGACACCGCAGGTATAGGCAAACAGGTTCAGCACACGCTTGCCGGCACTGTGTTGCTTGACCCAGCCGCGGGCATTGCGCAGGTCGAGGAACAGCAGCGGGTCTTGCCCGGCGTGACGGCCACGGACACGGTAGTTCAGCCCCCATTCATGACCGACATGGTCGGCCAGGGCCGTTTCGCTGGCCTGGTACACCGGGTCACGGCGGTCGATGCGGCTGTTGCCCTGGGAGCGGTCGTTGTAGACCAGCAGCAGTTCAAGGCCAAGCTGCGCTTGAATCATGGCGTGCAGTTCAAGCAAGGCGCTGCGCTCAAGCGTCTGGTGAAAACTCTGCACCAGCAGTTGCGGGCCATAACGGTCAACGGTCAGGCCGCTGGCGCCTTCCTGGCTGCCATGGAACAGGCGATAGCAGTCGGTGCCCTGGGCATGCAGTTCGGCGATTAGGCCCTGGCGGGCGTCGAGGGCGGCGCGCAGCGCCTGATTCAAGAGGGACATGCACGTGGCCTTGGTTTGCGGACGTGCAGTTTATCAGGTCAAGCCAGGGGAGGGGCCGTTGCAGCCCCTCCCGCAGCTATCAGCGTTCGATCGCCAGGGCAACGCCCTGACCGCCGCCGATGCACAGGGTGGCCAAGCCTTTGCTGACATCACGCTTGATCATTTCGTGCAGCAGGGTCACCAGCACCCGGCAACCCGAGGCGCCGATCGGGTGGCCCAGGGCAATGGCGCCGCCGTTGACGTTGACCTTGCTGGCATCCCAGCCCAGCTCCTTGCCCACAGACAGGGCCTGGGCGGCGAAGGCTTCGTTGGCTTCGATCAGGTCCAGGTCGGCCAGATCCCAGCCGGTTTTTTCCAGGCAGCGGCGGGTGGCGCTGACCGGGCCGATGCCCATGATCGCAGGGTCGACACCGGCGTTGGCGTAGGCTTTGATTCGCGCCAGGATGGGCAACCCCAGCTGCTGGGCCTTGGCTGCACTCATCAGCATCACGGCAGCGGCACCGTCGTTGAGCGACGAGGCGTTACCGGCAGTGACGGTGCCGTCTTTCTTGAAGGCCGGTTTGAGCTTGCCCAGCGACTCGGCGGTAGTGCCGGCACGCGGTTGTTCGTCAGTGGCGAAGGCAATTGGATCACCCTTGCGCTGCGGGATCAGGATCGGGGTGATTTCGTCGACGAAGCGTCGGGCTTCGATGGCGGCGGCGGCTTTTTGCTGGGAGGCGGCGGCGAAGGCATCCTGGTCTTCACGGCTGATGCCGTATTTTTCCACCAGGTTCTCGGCGGTGATGCCCATGTGGTAGTCGTTAAAGGCATCCCACAGGCCGTCGCTGATCATGCTGTCGATCAGCGCGCTGTGGCCCATGCGCAAACCGGTACGGGCGCCCGGCATGACATAGTTGGCCAGGCTCATGTTTTCCTGACCGCCGGCGATGATCACCTCGGCGTCGCCGCAGCGGATGGCCTGGGTTGCCAGGTGCAGGGCCTTGAGGCCGGAGCCGCAGACTTTGTTCAGGGTCATTGCCGGTACTGCGTGGGGCAGGCCCGCCTTGATGGCGGCCTGACGTGCAGGGTTCTGTCCGGCACCAGCGGTCAGCACCTGGCCGAGGATCACTTCGTCGACCAGCTCGGCATCGATGCCGGTCAGAGTCAGCAGTTGGCGAATCACCGCGGCGCCGAGGTCGACGGCGGGAATAGCGGCCAGCGCTCCCTGGTAGCTACCGACAGCGGTCCGGGTGGCGGCAACGATAACAACATCTTGCATGGCGCGGGTCCTCACTCTTATTCGATTTGGCGTCAGAACAGCACGGGCCCCGGTAGGGCCTTTGATCGACCGCCATGGTGGCATAGATGCTTCGGGTATCGCCAATGGCGAACCGCCCGGTCGTGTTCAGTGGATGCCCATACGCCGCCGTGCGCGATGTGCCGAGCCGTCTCGCATGGCCCAGCGCAGCACCGGGGCCGTGCTGTTGATACCCAGGCGAATCAAACGCCGCTGCAATGGATGCTGTTGCAGCTCCAGCATGTCGCGGGCCCATTCCGGCAGCAGATCGATACCAGCGCGCAGCATCAGGTTGCCTACCGGCTTGGCCAGACGGCTGGGCGCAGGCGCATCGAGCAGTACCTGCACTACTTCCTGGCTGCGTTCGTCTGCATACAGCTGTGGACGCATGGCCTGCAGGTAGTCGCTTACCTGTTGGCGAGAGCGTGGTACATCCCGGGCCCCCAGGCGTTCGGCGATCAGGGCGATTTCGGCGTAGTAGGCGTCCTGCTCGGCGAGGGGCAGATGCGGATTGCGGTAACGCAGGTGGGCGGCAAGAAAGCTGCTGACCTCGGCCACATGCACCCAGGTCAACAAGTCGGGATCGCTGGCGGCATAAGGGCGACCGTCAGCGCTGGTGCCGACCACCTGCAGGTGAATGGTACGGACTTTTTCGATCAGCCAGTTGGCATCGCCGGTGGCGCCGAAGGTGGTGCCGGAGATGAACTGGCTGGTGCGCCGCAGGCGCCCGAGCAGGTCCTGGCGAAAGTTGGAGTGATCCCAGACGCCGGACAGTGCCAGCGGGTGCAAGAGTTGCAGGAGCAAGGCGCCGATACCGCCGATCAGCATGCTCGGGAAGTCGCCATGCACTCGCCAGGTGATGCTGTCCGGGCCGAACAGGCCGGGGTCACCTTTGGGGTTTTCCAGGTCAAGTTGCCCCAGGGACAAGCCGGTCAGGCTCATCACCTGGGTTTCGATGCGGCGGCGAATCGCTTCCATGGTTACCTTGCGTGCGAGGCAGCCAGGAGGTGCTGCCGGTTATGTGTTCAAACGTTTGTCGATCAGGCCCTGGACCACGCTGGGGTCGGCCAGGGTCGAGGTGTCACCCAGGTTGTCCAGTTCGTTGCAGGCGATCTTGCGCAGGATGCGGCGCATGATCTTGCCTGAGCGGGTCTTGGGCAGCGCTGGCGCCCACTGGATCAGTTCCGGCTTGGCGAAGCTGCCGATTTCCTTGCTGACCAGCGCCAGCAGTTGCTGCTTGAGCGTGTCGTCCGGGTTGACCCCGTTCATGGGCGTGACAAAGGCATAGATGCCTTGCCCCTTGAGATCGTGAGGGTACCCGACTACGGCGGCCTCGGCGATGCTGTCGTGCAATACCAGCGCACTTTCGATTTCGGCTGTGCCGATACGGTGCCCGGAAACGTTGATCACATCGTCGATACGCCCGGTTATCCACAGGTCGCCGTCGGCGTCGCGGCGGGCGCCGTCGCCAGTGAAGTAGTAACCGGGCAGCGGCTTGAAGTAGGTGTCGATCATCCGTTGCGGGTCGCCATACACGCTGCGGATCTGTCCGGGCCAGCTGGCCTTGATTGCCAGCATGCCGCTGCCCGGGCCTTCGATGAGCTTGCCCTGGTCATCGAGCAGCACCGGCTGTACGCCGAACATTGGTTGGGTGGCGCAGCCAGGCTTTATCCGCCGGGTGCTTACCAATGGGCTGATCATGATGCCGCCGGTTTCGGTCTGCCACCAGGTGTCGACGATGGGGCAGCGTTTCTCGCCTACGGCCTCGAAGTACCATTCCCAGGCCTCCGGATTGATCGGCTCGCCCACGCTGCCGAGCAGGCGCAGGCTTTTGCGTGAGGTGTTCTGCAGCGGGCCTGTACCTTCACGCATCAAGGCGCGCAGGGCGGTGGGGGCGGTGTAGAAGATGTTCACCTGGTGCTTGTCGATTACCTGCCAGAAGCGCGAGGCGTCGGGGTAGTTAGGCACGCCTTCGAACATCAGGGTGATCGCGCCGTTGGCCAGTGGTCCATAGACGATGTAGCTGTGGCCTGTGACCCAGCCGACATCGGCGGTGCACCAGAACACCTCGCCATCGCGGTAATCGAACACGGTCCTGAAGGTCAGGGTGGCCTGCAGCAAATAGCCGGCAGTGGTGTGCAGCACGCCTTTGGGTTTGCCGGTGCTGCCGGAGGTATAGAGAATGAACAGCGGATCTTCGGCGTCCATCGGCTCGGGTGGGCAGTTATCGCTGACCTGCTTGATTGCGTCGTGGTACCAGAGATCGCGACCTTCATTCCAGTCGATCTTGCCACCGGTGCGCTTGATCACCACCACGCTGCTGACTGCCGGGCAACTGAGCAAGGCCTTGTCGACGTTGTTCTTCAGCGGCACGGTCTTGCCACCGCGAATGCCTTCATCGGCGGTAATCACGGTGCGGCAATCGGCGTCGAGGATGCGATCACGCAGGGCGTCGGGCGAGAAACCACCGAACACCACCGAGTGAATTGCCCCGATGCGGCTGCAAGCGAGCATGGCGTAGGCAGCCTCGGGGACCATGGGCATATAGATGCACACCCGATCACCTTTTTTCACTCCGCGTTGCTTGAGGACATTGGCCAGACGGCAGACCTGCTGGTGCAGTTCACGGTAGGTGATGACGCTGGAGTCGGCGGGGTTGTCGCCTTCACGGACAATCGCCGGCTGGTCGCCCCGAGTGGCCAGGTGACGGTCGATACAGTTGTAGCTGACGTTGAGTTGGGCGTCCTTGAACCAGATGGCCTGGCCGGTCTTCATGTCGCTCTGCTGAATGCTGCTCCAGGGTTTGATCCAGTCCAGGGCCTTGGCCTGTTCGGCCCAGAAAGCATCGGGGTCTTCAATGGACTGGCGGTACAGGCGCTGATAATCGGCCTGGCTCAGACGCGCCGCTTTGCTGACGGCATCGGCTTGGGGAAAGTCGCTGATATCGAACATGGCGGGGTCCTGTCCTGATTGTTTTTGTCAGGACAGTGTAGCCGCTACCCCTGGCGGTGTTCGTTCAGCCAGGGGTAGCGCAGGCGATCAACCGCGGTGACGGCTGCGGAAGAAGTTGATCAGGCCTTGGGTCGACGCGTCTTCGGCAGCCTCTTCGATACCACCGGTCAGACGCTGATAGACGCCCTTGCCGAGCTCTTTGCCCAGCTCCACGCCCCACTGGTCAAAGGCGTTGATGCCCCAGATCACGCTCTGCACGAACACCTTGTGCTCGTACATCGCCACCAGCGCGCCAAGACGGCGTGGGCTGATGCGCTCGACCACCAGGGTGTTGCTCGGACGGTTGCCCGGGATCACCTTGTGTGGCGCCAGCTTCTGGATATCGGCCTCGCTCATGCCCTTGTCGCGCAGCTCGGTTTCGGCTTCGCTACGGGTTTTGCCGAGCATCAGCGCCTGGCTCTGCGACAGGCAGTTGGCGTACAGCCATTGATGGTGGTCGGCAACCGGGTTGAAGCTGACCACCGGGACGATGAAGTCCGCCGGGATCAGTTGCGTGCCCTGGTGCAGCAACTGGTGGTAGGCATGTTGACCGTTGCAACCGACGCCACCCCAGATCACCGGACCGGTGTCGTGGTTGACCGGTGTGCCGTCCTGGCGAACGCTCTTGCCGTTGGATTCCATGTCCAGCTGCTGCAGGTGCTTGGTGATGTTTCGCAGGTAGTGATCGTACGGCAGGATCGCATGGCTCTGCGCACCCCAGAAGTTACCGTACCAGACACCCAGCAGGGCCAGCAGCACCGGCATGTTCTGCTCGAACGGCGCGTTCTGGAAATGCTGGTCCATGGTGTAGGCGCCGGACAGCAGTTCTTTGAAGTTGGCGGTACCGATGGCCAGGGCAATCGGCAGACCAATGGCCGACCACAGCGAGTAACGACCACCGACCCAGTCCCACATCGGGAAGATGTTTTCTTCGCGGATGCCGAAGGCCACCGCGGCGGCCTTGTTGCTCGACACGGCGATGAAGTGTTTGTACAACTCGGCTTCCGAGCCACCCTGGGCCAGGTACCAGGCGCGAGCGGCCTGGGCGTTCTTCAGGGTTTCCAGGGTGTTGAAGGATTTCGAGGAAACGATGAACAGGGTGGTTTCAGCGCGCAGCTTGGCCGACAGCTCATGGAACTCGCTGCCGTCGATATTGGCCAGGTAATGGCAGCGTACACCGCGCTGGGCGTAGGGCAGCAATGCCTCGGAAACCAGCTCGGGGCCGAGGAACGAACCACCGATACCAATGTTGACCACGTCGGTGATCGGCTTCTCGCTGTAGCCGCGCCACAGCCCGTCATGGATGCGGCCAACCAGCTCAGTGACCTGGTTAAGGACCTTGTGCACCTCGGGCATTACGTTGACGCCGTTGACACTCAATTTGTCGCCTACTGGTCGGCGCAGTGCGGTGTGCAGGGCGGGGCGGCCTTCGGAAGCGTTGAGAATTTCGCCGGCGAACAGTGCCTTGATTGCCTCTTGCAGACCAACTTCATTGGCCAGATTGACCAGCATGTCGCGAGTCTGGCCATTGATCAGATTCTTCGAGTAGTCGAGGAACAGTCCGCAGGTGCTCAGGGAGAACTGGTCGAAGCGCTGCGGCTCGGCAGCGAATGCGTCGCGCATGCTGAAGTCCTGCATGGCTTCGCGGTGCTGCTGGAGCGCCTGCCAGGCGGGCAGGACGGTGACATCGTGAGGGGTGCGGTAATACGCCATCGCTGCAGATTTCCTTATTGCGTGAACTGCCTTGGACACTGAAACCAGCGCCCCGTTTGCAGGCTGATGCCAATTATAGGCATCAGCCCAGGTTACAGGGAGTAGGCTCGGCGGGCGACCTTGTTACTGGCTATCAAGGTTCAGGTGCAGGTTGTCGATCAGGCGGGTGGCGCCGAGGAAGGCGGCGGCGAGGATCACCAGATCGCGGTCTTCGGCGGTTGCCGGGCGCAGGCTCAGGGCCTGGCGGATTTCCAGGTAATCGGGGCGAAAACCTGCGTTTTGCAGCTGTTGCTGACCGTTGGTGATCAACGCTGGATAGTCGCGCTCACCCTGTTCGATGGCGCTGGCCATCTGGCTCAGCAGCCGGTACAGCGCCGGAGCGATGGCGCGCTGTTCTTCGCTCAGATAGCCGTTGCGCGACGACAGCGCCAGGCCGTCCTCGGCACGCACGGTCGGCTCGCCAATGATCTGGATCGGCATGTTCAGGTCACGCACCAAGGCGCGAATAACAGCCAGTTGCTGGAAATCTTTCTGGCCAAACACGGCCAGATCCGGCTGGACCATGTTGAACAGCTTGCTGACCACCGTCGCCACACCTTCGAAATGCCCCGGACGGCTGGCGCCGCACAGGCCTTCGGACAGTTGCGCAACGTTGACGCGGGTCTGGCCGTCCGTTCCGTCGGGATACATCTCCTCGACGCTGGGGGCGAACAGCAGGTGGCAACCGGCCTGGAGCAGTTTCTCCTGGTCGGCGGCCAGCGTGCGCGGGTATTTGTCGAGGTCTTCGCTGGGGCCGAACTGCAGCGGGTTGACGAAGATACTGGCGACGACGAAATCGACGCGCTGGGCGGCCTTGGTCACCAGCGCGGCATGGCCGCTGTGCAGGTTGCCCATGGTCGGTACGAAACCGATGCGTTTGCCTTCACTGCGTGCCCGCGCCACGGCGGCGCGCAGTTCGCGGACGGTCTTGACTGTATTCATGCACTGAACCCGTGTTCGCTGCCTGGGAAACTGACGTCCTTGACGGCTGTTACGTAAGCTTTGAGCGCACCCTGGATATCGCTCTGGCCGAGCATGAAGTTTTTCACGAACTTCGGCACGCGTCCGGTCAGCGACAAGCCGAGCATGTCGTGCAGCACCAATACCTGACCGTCGGTCGCGCTGCCGGCGCCGATACCGATCACTGGAATACTCACCGCCTGGGTGATTTCAGCAGCCAGCTCGCTGGGTACGCATTCGAGCAGCAGCATTGCTGCGCCAGCCTGTTCCAGGGCGATCGCGTCGGCACGCATTTGCCGCGCCTGGTTTTCCTGGCGGCCCTGGACCTTGTAGCCGCCGAGGATGTTGACGGTTTGCGGGGTCAAGCCCATATGCGCGCAGACCGGAACGCCGCGTTCGGCCAGGAGGCGGATGGTTTCCGCGAGCCAGGCAGCGCCCTCGACTTTGACCATGTGCGCACCGGCTTGCATCAGGGCGCCGCTGTTGGCGAAAGCCTGCTCGATGGTGGCACACGCCATGAATGGCAGGTCAGCGAGAATCAATGCGCCTTCATTGCCGCGTTTTACGCAGGCGGTGTGGTAAGCCATTTCGGCGTTGGTCACCGGCAAGGTGCTGTCATGACCCTGCAGGACCATGCCCAGCGAGTCACCGACCAGCAGGATTTCCACGCCGGCACGGCTGGCGGCCTGGGCGAAGGTTGCGTCGTAGCAGGTCAGCATGGCTATTTTCTCACCCTTGGCCTTGAGGCTCTGCAGGGTGGTCAGGGTTACATCTGGCATGAAAAGGAATCCTCATTCAGGCGCTGTGAAAAACGACTGCGTACAACGCGTGTATTCATCTTCTGGAACAGCACATCATCGATCGTGGTGTTTTAATTACGACCTGTTCCAGGCCTATATACGCCTTTTTGCGGCGCGCAGGCGCCACCGGACGCCTATAGTCGTGAGGGTGGGGGCTGAAGTCAATTACCCTGTTACCGCATTGTTACGAATGCACTGTTACGGGCGTTACCCTGTGGGGGAACGCCCGGTTACAGGCGTTCCAGGCCGACGAACGGGCAATCTGCCAGTAACTGTGCAAGGCTGCGCTGGTCGGCCAGCAGGAAGTCGGCCGGGACCAGTTCGGCCAGTGGGTACAGGACGAACGGTCGCGCCTGCATGTGGTAATGCGGGACTTTAAGGCGCGGGATGTCGATCAGCTGATCGCCATACAGCAAGATATCCAGGTCCAGGGTGCGCGGCCCCCAGCGCTCCTTGCGTTCACGGCCCTGGGCGGCTTCGATGGCCTGCAGGCCGTCGAGCAGGTCCAGAGGGGCCAATGCGGTGTCCAGGGCGGCTACGGCATTGGTGTAGCGCGGTTGACCGGGTGACAGCGATTCGCTGCTGTAGAAAGCAGAAACCGCTGCCAGCGTTGTGCCGGGCAGATCGCGCAGCGCGTTGATTGCGCTGCGCAGTTGCTCCTGGGGTTCATCCAGATTACTGCCCAGGCCGATGTACACGCGTTCCATGCTTATTCGCCTGCGCCGCCGTCGGCACGTTTGCGCTTGCTCGGGCTGCGCTTGCGTTTGCGCGGGCCGGCAGCGGCGCCTTCATCGCGACTGCCCAGGTCACGGATCATGTCGCGCCGCTCACTGTCGTTGCAGTCCTGGTAGTCGGTCCACCATTGGCCCAGGCCATCGGTTTCCTCGCCTGCGCTTTCACGCAGCAGCAGGAAGTCGTAACCGGCACGGAAACGCGGGTTGTCGAGCAGCAGGTCGGCACGCTTGCCGCTGCGGCGTGGCAGGCGCTCCTGCATGTCCCAGATCTCGCGGATCGGCAAGGTGAAGCGTTTCGGAATGGCAATGCGCTGGCATTGTTCGCTGATCAGTTCGTGCGCGGCTTCGTTCATCGCCGGAATCGGCGGCATGCCACGGCTTTGCAGGCGCAGGGCGCGACCTGGCAAGGCCGGCCACAGCAGGGCGGCAAACAGGAAGGCCGGGGTTACCGGTTTGCCCTGCTTGATGCGCAGGTCGGTGTTGACCAAGGCCTGGCTGATCAGGGTGTGGGTGTAGGTCGGGTGTTCTTCCAGGGCTTCGGCACTGGCCGGGAACAAGGGATCGAACAGCTGCAGGTCGACCAGCATCTCGAAGGTGTCGGCGGCGTTCCCGGAGAGGAACAGCTTGAGCGTTTCTTCGAACAGGCGGGCGGACGGGATTTCGCGCAGCATCGGCGCCAGATGGCGGATCGGCTGCACCGTGTGCTTCTCGATACCAAAGTTCAGCTTGGCGGCGAAACGCACGGCGCGCAGCATCCGTACCGGGTCTTCCTGGTAACGCTGGGTCGGGTCACCGATCAGGCGGATCAAACGATTGCGGATGTCGTGCACGCCATTGGCGTAGTCGAGGATGCGCTCGCTGACCGGATCGTAGTACAGGGCGTTGATGGTGAAGTCGCGGCGCTGCGCGTCTTCTTCCAGGGTGCCGTAGACGTTGTCACGCAGAATGCGCCCGCTCTCGTTACGCGACGAGGTGTGGCTGTCTTCTGCTTCGCTTTCCGGGTGGTTGGCGCGGAAGGTGGCGACTTCGATGATTTCACGGCCGAAATGGATGTGAACCAGCTTGAAACGGCGGCCGATGATGCGCGCATTGCGAAATTCGGCGCGGACTTGCTCAGGGGTGGCACTGGTGGCGACATCGAAGTCCTTGGGGGTGATCCCCAGGAGTTGGTCGCGCACGCAGCCGCCGACCAGGTAGGCCTGGTAGCCAGCATTTTGCAGGCGCTCAACGATACTCACCGCATGACGACTGAATTGGCCACGTTGCAGCGAGTGTTGACCGCTATTGATCACTTCAGGCGTGGTGCGCTTGTGGTGCGGGCCACGTACGGGAGGACGGAACGACTGGAACAGCTTCTTCAGCATGGGATGCACTGTTTGAAGGAATGTTCGGCCAAAAACGAAGAATGGCCGCATGATGGGCGGGGATTCTAGCATTTACTGGGGGGATGGTGTAGGCGCTAGCGAAGCAGGGGTGATGCGGAGGGGAGAAACTACAAGGGGAGCCGAAGCTCCCCAAGAAGTAGTTGTGTGCTCTTATTATTTTTTTGCCGGGCTTCTTGTTTTTGTTGAGTGCCCTATCCACAAAACGCAAAGCTTGTGGACGATCTCCCTAACCGGGATTCAAGAGCAAACGGATTGCTTTGGTCGCTGAGGTTGCAATGATCATGCGATCCAACCAGTTCAGGCCCTGCTTGAGTGCAGTTTTTATTGTTCTCTGCCTGGTTGTGGGGCAAGCCCCAAATACAACTCCTCTCCAAAAGAATCAGTTAGCTGCGCCTCCGCCGTCTTGTTCTTATTGTGCGTGAGCCGATTCGTCTTATTTTTATTGTCTTTTGCAGTGCTTGTTATTGTTCTTGTACCAAACATATAGCAGGTGCCGTGCCAACTTTTGCAAACCCCAGTAAAACAAGGGCTTGGAGCGTTTTTGTGGCCTTGCTGGGGCGAAAAAAAACCGGGGCTTCGTTACCGTAAGCCCCGGTTTTTGTTACGAGATTGTGGCGAGGTAACAGTTTTTTCACATTTCGCCGTGTTACCGCTTTTCGCCCGGGTGACAGCTGAAAGGGATCAGCTGTCGCTGGTGGCACCGCTCTTGCGCCGCGGGATGCCCAGGCGCTGGCGGCGTTCCCACAGGCACTTGCGACTGACCCCGAGTTTGCGCGCCAGTTCGGTCTCGGTCATGTGGTCCTGGTGTTCGAGGACGAAGTGCTGGAAGTAGTCTTCCAGGGACAGGTCTTCGGTGGGTTCATGGCTGGTGTTGTTGGCTGTACTGCCATTGCCGGACAGGCTGGCGAACGGTTCGTCGTCTTCCAGGTCGCTCAGCTCGATATCGATGCCCAGCAGGTCGGCAGAAATTTCCGGGCTCTCGCAGAGAATCACCGCACGCTCAACGGCGTTTTCCAGCTCACGTACGTTACCCGGCCAGGAGTAATGACGGATCGCCTGTTCGGCATCATGGCCGAAGCGCAGGTCGTTACGGCCGACACGCGCGCTTTGGCGGGCGAGGAAGGCATTGGCGATTTCGTTGACGTCGGCACCGCGCTCACGCAGGGCTGGCAGCTTGAGGGCGATAACGTGCAGACGGTAATAAAGGTCTTCACGGAACTGGCCGATCTTGGCGAGGTTTTTCAGGTCGCGGTGGGTCGCAGCGATCAGGCGCACATCGACCTTTTGCGACTGCACCGAACCGACCCGGCGGATCTCGCCTTCCTGCAGTACCCGCAGCAGGCGAGCCTGGGCTTCCAGCGGCAGTTCACCGATTTCGTCGAGGAACAGGGTGCCGCCGTCAGCGGCTTCGACCAGACCTGCACGACCGGCGCTGGCACCGGTGAAGGCGCCTTTCTCATGGCCGAACAGTTCCGACTCGATCAAAGTTTCCGGGATGGCGGCACAGTTCACCGAAATCATCGGTGCCTTGGCGCGGCGCGAGAGGTTGTGCAGGGCGCGGGCCACCAGCTCTTTACCGGTGCCCGATTCGCCCTGGATCAGCACATTCGAGTCAGTCGGGGCGACCTTGCGGATCTTGCCGTACAGGTCTTGCATCGGCGGGCAGGAGCCGATGATGCCGATCTCGCCATTGGCGGCATTGCTGCTGCCTTTGTCGGCCATGCCGCTCTTGCCGTTGCCGCGGGCCTCGGCGGGAGCGGCGGGCGCGTTCTGGCGGTCACGCAGGATGCGCG
Source organism: Pseudomonas putida (assembly GCF_028682475.1). Taxonomy (GTDB): domain Bacteria; phylum Pseudomonadota; class Gammaproteobacteria; order Pseudomonadales; family Pseudomonadaceae; genus Aquipseudomonas; species Aquipseudomonas putida_AG. The sequence goes on along the minus strand of NZ_JANHLE010000004.1, from coordinate 20,252 downwards.
CCACGGCCTGGAGCATTTCGTCATGGTCGAAAGGCTTGGCGATGTAGTCGACTGCGCCCATCTTCATCGAATCGACGGCAGAGCGCAGGCTGGCGTAGCTGGTCATGATCAGTACCGGCGTGCCCTGGCCGAGCTTGATCAGTTCGGTACCCGGGGCGCCAGGCAGGCGCAGGTCGCTGACAATCAGGTCGAAGGTGGCAATGCTGAAGCGCTCCTGTGCTTCCTGCACCGATCCGGCTTCGCTGACCTGATACTGGTTCCGTTCCAGTAGTCGACGCAGTGCCGAGCGGATGATGGTTTCGTCTTCGACGATCAGAATATGCGGCATTGATTCAATTCTCTCGACGGTCTCAGTTCACAGCGGACGTCGCTACGACATGGCGCGGCAGGGTCACTCGGATTCGGGTGCCGCGCTGGCTCTGGGCATCGGCCGGGCTGTCGATGGTGATTTGTCCATAATGCTCTTCCACGATGGAATAGACCAGAGCAAGCCCCAGTCCGGTACCTTCGCCCGGGTCCTTGGTAGTGAAGAAGGGTTCGAACAGACGATCCATGATGTTTTTCGGAATGCCGCTGCCTTCGTCCTCGACGATCAGGTCAACGGTATGCTCGCTCGCTTCGCTCTTGACCCGCACGGCACTGCCGGGCGGTGAGGCATCGCGGGCGTTGGACAGCAAGTTGATCAGGACCTGGGCCAGGCGTTGCGGGTCGCCATCGACCCAATGCTCGGGGTCGCACAGGTTGAAAAACTGTACTTCGAAATTGCGCCGGTTCAAGGCCAGCAGACCGATGGCGTCCTGCGCCACTTCGGCCAGGCACACCGGCTCGTCGCTGTGCTGATGGCTGCCGGCGTGGGCAAAGCTCATCAGTGACTGGACGATGCGGGAGATGCGCTTGGTCTGCTCAAGGATCTGGCTGCTCAGCTCGGTAATCTCGCCGTCTTCTTCGCGCTCTTCGCGCAGGTTCTGTGCCAGACAGGCGATGCCGGTGACCGGGTTGCCGATTTCGTGGGCCACCCCGGCTGCAAGGCGGCCGATACTGGCCAGGCGTTCGGAATGTACCAGCTTGTCTTCCAGGGCCTGGGTCTCGGTGAGGTCTTCGACCAGCACCACCAGGCCGCTGTTGCCCGGCGCCAGCGGCTCGTCAATGGCGGCCTTGTGCAGGTTCAGCCAGCGGGTCTGGCCGTCGAGGCCCAGGCGCTGTTTGTGCAGGTGTTCGTCGGGGATGTTGGTGAAGCCCAGCAGCAGACCGCGCCAGGGTTCGCTGATGGTTGTCAGGCGTGAACCGACCACGCGTTTGGCGGGAATGCCGGTGAGCTCTTCCATGGCCTTGTTCCACATCAGGATCTCCTGATCCTTGGCCAGCGAGCAGACGCCCATGGGCAGTTCCTGCAAGGTCTGGCGGTGGTAGCGGCGCAGGGCGTCGAGCTCGGCGGCAAGGCCGGTGAGGCGCGAGTGGTAGTCTTCCAGGCGACTTTCGATGAAGTGAATGTCTTCGGTAACGTAGTTTTCGTTACCCGACTTGTAAGGCAGGAACGTCTCGACCATGTCCTGGGCCACACTCGGCCCCATCAGCCCCGAAAGGTTGGCTTCGATACGGTCACGCAGGCGGCGCAAGGCATAGGGACGGCGTTCGTCGAAGGGCAGGTAGAGATCACGCAGGGCCTGTTCCACTTCCTTCTGTGCGGCCTTCGCCCCCAGCGGCTTGGCCAGTTGCGTGGCGAACTCCTGTGGCGAGGCGGCATGCAGCTCGCGGCGTTGCGGGCGGCGGACGTTATCCACCGCACAGGCTTCGGCGGCGCTGACTTCTTCACTGCTGGCGTTGGTGAACAGAGAGATCAAGGTGAACAGCAACACGTTCGCCGCCAGCGAGGCAATGGCCGCCATGTGCCAACTGGTGTCGTCGAGCACATAGATCATGTTCAGCAACGGGATGTAGAAGCCCTGCAGGTTGCCCACCAGGGGCAGCAACATGGTCACCATCCACACCAGGATCCCGGCCAGCAAACCGGCGATGAAACCGCGACGGTTGGCGGTCGGCCAGTACAGTACCGAGAGTACACCCGGCAGGAACTGCAAGGTGGCGACAAAGGCGACGATGCCGAGGTTGGCCAGGTCTTGCTGGCTGCCCAAGGTCAGGTAGAAGCCGAAGCCGGCGGCGATGATCGCGACGATCAGTGCGCGGCGGGTCCATTTCAGCCAACGGTAGATATTGCCCTCGGCCGGTGGCTGGTACAGCGGCAGCACTAGGTGGTTCAGGGCCATGCCCGAGAGGGCGAGGGTGGTGACGATGATCAAGCCGCTGGAGGCTGACAGCCCACCCACATAAGCGAGTAGCGCCAGCGCCTGGTTGTTGGCGGCGATCCCCAGGCCCAAGGTGAAGTATTCCGGGCTGGTGCTGGCACCCATCTTCAGGCCTGCCCAGAGGATCAAAGGCACGGCCAGGCTCATCAGCAGCAGGAACAGCGGCAAACCCCAGCTGGCGCTGACCAGCGAGCGCGGGTTGAGGTTTTCGGTAAAGGCCATGTGATACATGTGCGGCATGACGATGGCCGAGGCGAAGAACACCAGCAGCAGGGTCCGCCATGGGCCTTCCTGCAACGGTGTGTGCAGGGCGGCCAGGGCGGTCTGGTTCTGCAGCAGCCAGACTTCCAGCTGGTGCGGTCCGCCAAATACCCCGTACAGCGCGTACAGGCCAATGCCACCCAGGGCCAGCAGCTTGATCACCGACTCAAAGGCAATGGCGAACACCAGACCTTCATGTTTTTCCCGGGTGGCGATATGCCGGGAGCCGAAAAAGATGGTGAACAAGGTAATCAGGGCGCAGAAGGCCAGCGCCACCCGGGCCTTGACCGGCTCGCCGGTGAGGATAGTGATCGAGTCGGCCACGGCCTGGATCTGCAGGGCCAGCAACGGCAGTACGCCAATCAGCATGAACACCGTGGTCAGCGCCCCGGCCCAGGTGCTGCGAAAGCGGAAGGCGATCAGGTCGGCCAGCGACGACAGCTGATAGGTGCGGGTGATCTTCAGAATCGGGTAGAGCAGCACTGGCGCGAGCAGGAAGGCACCGGAAACCCCCAGGTAACAGGCCAGAAAGCCGTAGCCGTACTGATAGGCCAGGCCGACCGAGCCGTAGAACGCCCAGGCACTGGCATAGACACCCAGCGACAGGGTGTAGGTCAGGGGGTGGCGAATGATCGCGCGCGGGATCATCCCGCGTTCGCTGATCCAGGCCACGCCGAACAGCACCAGCAGGTAGGCGGCGCTGATCAGGATCATCTGGGTCAGGCTAAAGCTCATCGGCATCACGTTGGCTCTGCAGGATAAAGGTCACGACGATCAGGATCAGCCAGAGCAGGTAAGGGCGATACCAGGCTCCGGTGGGCTCGATCCACCAGTCCATGATGGCCGGGGAGAACAGATAGATCCCCACGACCAGAAGCAGGACCAAACGATAGATATACATGCTGGCCTCAAAGGTTAGGGCGCTGCGGCTTGGACTTATTATTGGCGCAAATGGCTGCGGCGATGGTAACGGATGGGCTGACGGCTGCAAACGTCCTTGAGCCATTTAGCCAAAGATTTGAATTTATTGGGCTTTGTTGGTGTAACAGGCTTGGCTAGGTGGGAGCGGGCTTGCCCCGCGATTGCGGTTTGTCAGTCGCATCATGTCGCGGGGCAAGCCCGCTCCCACCCGATCAGTGAAGGTCCGCTTCAGGCACGCTCAGGCGACGAGGGATAGCGTCAGGGGTCCAGTGTAAAGCAGCGTGCGCCAGCACTTCGGCCGGGGAGCCTTGCGTCATGCTGGCATCGGTGGTTTGTCCCAGGGCGCGCAGGGCTCGCAGCAGCAGTGGCGTGGCGTGTTCGGCGGGCAGCGGCGCGGAACGGTAGCTCTTGCCCAGCTTGTGGCCATCGGGTTGGGTAATCAGTGGCACATGCAGGTAACGCGGCTGCGACAGCCCCAGCAGTTCCTGCAGGTAAAGCTGGCGCGGTGTGTTGTCCAGCAGATCGGCGCCGCGCACGATGTCGGTCACCCCTTGCCAGGCATCATCCAGCACCACCGCCAGTTGATAGGCATAGAGGCCGTCGCGACGACGGATGACGAAATCCCCCACCTCACGCCCAAGGTGCTGTTCGAAAAGGCCCTGAACGCGGTCTTCGAAGCGGTAGGTCAGCTCCGGCACGCGCAGGCGAATGGCCGCATCCTGCTGGGCATGCCCGAGGTTGCGGCACAGACCGGGGTAAATGCCGTTGTAACCCTCCAGTTGCTTGCGCGAGCAGGTGCAGGCATAGGCCAGGCCCTGGCGGAACAGATGCTCGACCACCTCGGCGTAGGCGTTATGGCGTTGACTCTGGTAGACCACCTCGCCATCCCACTCCAGGCCGTAGCTTTCCAGGGTGTGCAGGATTGCTGCCTGAGCACCGGGGGCTTCGCGGGGCGGGTCGATATCTTCCATGCGCAGCAGCCACTGGCCGCCAACCGCGCGGGCATCCAGCCAGGAGGCGAGCGCAGCGACCAGCGAACCGAAGTGCAGGAAACCGCTTGGGGTAGGGGCGAAACGCCCGATGTAGCGAGGGTTGTTCATACTCATCAATGCAGGTACTGGGCAATCGTCACGGCCATAAATGAAGCGGGGCGCCTTGAGCGCCCCGTTCTGGTCAGATCAGGCTTTGCCGACCTGTTTTTCCTTGATTTCCGCCAGTGTCTTGCAGTCGTAGCACAGGTCTGCAGTCGGACGGGCTTCCAGACGACGAATACCGATTTCCACGCCGCAGCTTTCGCACCAGCCGTACTCTTCGTCTTCGATCAACTGCAAGGTCTTGTCGATTTTCTTGATCAGCTTGCGTTCGCGGTCGCGATTACGCAGCTCCAGGGCGAACTCTTCTTCCTGGCTGGCGCGATCGGCCGGGTCAGGGAAGTTGGCTGCCTCGTCTTTCATGTGGTCCACCGTCGCGTCCACGCCTTGCATCAGCTCCAGTTTCCATTTCTGCAGGAGCTTGGTGAAGTGCGCGCGCATGGGGACACCCATGTACTCCTCACCCTTGGTTTCTTTATAGGGTTCGAAGCCGCGAACGAGTTGACTTTGTTGCTTTTCTTGGGTGGACATGAATAGACCGCCTCTCACTCTTCTAATCCATTGCGCAGGCTGCTCCATCTCCGGCGCCCGCCGGCCCTGCGACTGCGAGCCGCCGAACTTACCAGATCGAATCGGGGCGCGCTACTCCCGGTGTCTTCGTGGTTGACAGCAGGTTTAGCCACACGTTCGCTTCAGCACACGGGTAGAATCATCATTCTAGACCTAATTGAGAGAAGGTTGATGGCCCAGTCCTACAGTGCGCGCAGCCGCGCCATAGAACCCTTCCACGTCATGGCCCTGCTGGCCCGCGCCAACGAGCTGCAAGCCAGCGGTCGTGATGTGATTCACCTGGAAATCGGCGAGCCGGACTTTACCACCGCCGCGCCGATCGTCGAGGCGGGCCAGGCTGCCCTGGCCGCCGGACATACCCGCTACACCGCGGCGCGGGGTTTGCCGGCGCTGCGTGAGGCGATTGCCGGCTTTTACCAGCAGCGCTATGGCCTGAGCATCGACCCCGAACGAATCCTCATCACCCCGGGCGGCTCCGGCGCCTTGCTGCTGGCCAGCAGTTTGCTGGTGGACCCGGGCAAACACTGGCTGCTGGCCGATCCCGGCTACCCGTGCAACCGGCACTTTTTGCGTTTGGTCGAAGGCGGCGCGCAGCTGGTACCGGTGGGCCCCGAGGTCAACTATCAACTGACCGCCGATCTGGTCGAACGCTATTGGGATCAGGACACCGTCGGCGCACTGGTGGCGTCCCCGGCCAACCCGACCGGCACCGTGCTCGAGCGTAGCGAGTTGGCCAGCCTGTCTGCGGCAACCCGCGCTCACAATGGGCATCTGGTAGTCGACGAGATCTACCACGGGTTGACCTACGGCATGGATGCAGCCAGCGTTCTGGAAGTCGATGACCAGGCCTTCGTGCTGAACAGTTTTTCCAAATACTTCGGGATGACCGGTTGGCGCCTTGGCTGGCTGGTAGCGCCACCGGCCGCGGTCAGTGACCTGGAAAAGCTGGCACAGAACCTTTACATCAGCGCCCCGAGCATGGCTCAACATGCTGCTCTGGCCTGTTTCCAGCCACAGACACTGGCGATTCTGGAAGAACGTCGTGCCGAATTCGGCCGTCGTCGCGACTTCCTGTTGCCAGCGTTGCGTGAACTGGGCTTCAAGATTGCCGTTGAGCCGCAGGGGGCGTTTTATCTGTACGCCGATATCAGCGCCTTTGGCGGTGATGCCTACGCTTTCTGCCAGCATTTCCTCGAAACCGAGCATGTCGCCTTCACCCCGGGCCTGGACTTCGGTCGCTATCAGGCCGGGCACCATGTGCGTTTTGCCTACACTCAGAGCCTGTCTCGTCTGCAGGAAGCGGTGGAGCGCATTGCCCGTGGTCTGCGGAGCTGGCAAGGCTGATGCGTTTTTCTCCACCTCTGGAAACCGCGCGACTGCTGCGCCGTTACAAACGCTTTCTGGCCGATATCGAACTGGCCAGTGGCGAGCAGATCACCATCCATTGCCCCAACACCGGCTCGATGCTCAATTGCATGGTTGAAGGTGGGCAGGTCTGGTTCAGTCGCTCCAATGATCCCAAACGCAAGTTGCCTGGCACCTGGGAAATCAGTGAGACACCACAAGGGCGCCTGGCCTGTGTGAATACCGGGCGGGCCAATGCGCTGGTCGAGGAAGCCCTGCGCGCCGGAATCATCAGCGAACTGGCCGGTTTTACCGGGCTCAAACGCGAAGTGGCCTACGGCGAGGAGCGCAGCCGTGTGGATTTTCGACTGGAGTTTGCCGATGGGCCGGCCTATGTCGAGGTCAAGAGCGTGACCCTGGGCTTTGACGGTTCAGCCGTTGCGGCTTTTCCCGATGCGGTCACCCAGCGGGGCGCCAAGCATCTGCGTGAACTGGCGACGCTGGCCCGCCAAGGCGTGCGGGCGGTGCAGCTGTATTGCGTCAATCTCAGCGCTGTCGAAGCCGTACGGCCCGCCGATGAAATCGATGCGGCTTACGCGCAAGCGTTGCGCGCCGCGGTGGCCGATGGCGTCGAGGTGCTGGCTTATGGTACGCGCGTCGATGGCGAGCAGGTCTACATCGACCGGGCGTTGCCGGTACTGCTTACGCCATGAGCCAGATGCCCTGGGTGTCTTCAAGGCAGTCCAGGGCGCTCAGCTGCTCTCCGGCGCAGGGGCCGGCCACGCATTCACCGGACTCGATCAGGAACAGGGCGCCATGTCGGCCGCAGGCGATCAGGCTGGCGCTGCTGTCGAGAAACTGATCCGGCTCCCAGTTCAGCGGGATGCCGCGGTGCGGGCAGCGGTTGCGGTACAGGTAGACCCGGCCTGCGCGGCGCACGGCAAACACCGCGGTGTCGTCAACGCTGAAGCCACGACTGTGGCCTTCGCCTAATTGGTCGGATGAGCAGAGAAAATGCATAGCGGGGAATTACCTGGAGTCACTGTTGGTTTGACGCTATCAAACGATACCAACTCCGGGCAAAAAAAAGACCCGGCAAAGAGCCGGGTCAATAACCGTGATTAGCCTGATGAGGAGATAATCTGAGAGTCCGAACCAGGGGCTTTCAGCTTACCCAACCAGTCTCGCGACCAGTTGTGGTAATCATAACGATTATCATTACGGTGTCAACCGTCGCTACTTAACATTCTCAATTATTTTTCTGAACGGCTTTTGCATCGAGCTGTTGGTTCAGGGCCTCCTTGCGCTCGGCCGGAATGTCATTCCAATGCACGTCGAGCAAGGCGCCTTCAATCGCGTAGAGCAGCACCTTCGAGGCCCGGAAGCCCCGGGTGCGCACCGCCTTGTAGGCGTTCACCGCCCCCAGTCGGCGCAGATCCGAAGCGCTGTGGATGCCGACCGCATGCAGCCACTGCGCGGAAGTCTTGCCAAGGTTTTTCAGATGCTGGAGTTCATCGTTCATCAAGCCTCCTTGCGACGGCTGAACGGGTCTTGTGGAGGAATCGTTGGCAGGTCAATGAGCAGTGTAGCGGCACTTGGGAAATACGCGGCGTTTTGCCATCGGGCTGCCGACAAGTAGCCGAAAGAACCCCGCCAGGCCACGGCAGGCGGGGCTTTAACGGTAAATTAGCGGGTGCGATAGCGCAGGCGGGTGCCGAAATTGACCGACATGAGAATTTCGTCGGCGCTCAGTTCACTGGGGAAGTAGGTGCCGGAGATCTGTGCATGCGACAGGCTCGCACCTTCGAGTCCATTGTGGCGCAGGTCAAGGCCGCGCAGATCGGCGGCGCGGAAGTAGGCATCGGTGAAATCGATTCCGCTGGTGTCCAGTTCCCGCAAGTCGAGGCCGCGGAAATCGCCACCGCGAAAGTCGATGCTGGCGTCCCTGGGTTTTTCGCGGTTGAAGCTGGCGATCTGTTCGTCATGCACCAGCGCATACAGTGCGCTGTCCAGTTGCCGTGGCTGATTCATGAGGGCGCCTCCTTGTGTGCACTTAGATGACACTATAGTGCCATCATTGCGGAGGCGCCGGAGATCAGGCGTGAAGTGTCGACTGCTTCACGTCCTGAGGTGCATCAGAGCCCTGGCAGACGCTGACGGATCTGCTTGACCAACAGGTCGAGACTGCCGCTTTCATTGGTCTCGACGCGCTTGCTTTGCAGCAGTTCTTCAGCGCTGAGTGGGTCACGACTGGCTTGCTGAGCCTTGACCACTTCCAGGGTGGCGTCCGACGGGTCGTTCTGATCGGCCTGACGTTGTGCCAGCCAACTGGCGATGACCGCGTCTGGTGCATTGCAGTCCAGGATCAGGAAGGGCACCCCGGTGTCGCCGGCAATGCTGGCTGCCACCTGACGCTGAGCCTGCTTGAGATAGGTCGCGTCGATGACCACCGGGAAACCGGCACGCAGGATGGTTTTGGCCAGATCGTGCAGGCGGGCATAGGTGGCCTGGCTGGCATCGTTGTTATAGATGCCTTGTTGCAACTGACCGACATCGCCTGTCTGCTGTTCACCGAACATACGCTTGCGCTCCACGTCCGAACGCAGGCGGATCGCGCCCAGGGCATCGACCAGGCGCATGGCGACATGGCTCTTGCCGACGGCGGAAACACCGTGGGTGATGGCCAGAAAGCGCGAAGGGATGGCGCTATAGCTTTCTGCCAGGTTGGCATAATTGCGGTAGGTGCGCAGGGTGGTGGCGCGCTGCACGGCATCGGCATTGGCCGGCATGCTGAACAGCGCAACCTTGGCCCGAACCAGGGCGCGGTACGCCTTGTAGAAATTCAGCAATTCCAGACCGGCGTAGTCGCCAGTCAGCTCCAGGTACTGGCTGATGAAGCGCCGCGACAGCGACTTCAGGCCACGGTCTTCAAGGTCCATGGCCAGGAAGCCGACGTCGGCATAGACGTCAGTCAGGCGGAAGGGTTCGTTGAACTCGATGCAGTCGAAGATCACCACCTTGCCGTCGATCAGGGTGGCGTTGCCCAGGTGGATGTCACCATGGCACTCGCGAATGAAACCCTCGGCCTTGCGTGCTTCGAGCAGGCCGTGAAGGCGCTTGAAGCTGTCCTGAGCCCAGGCCTGCAGGGCATCGAGTTGCTGCAGGTCGGCTTTGTCGCTGAGGAACGGGCGAATCTGCTCGAAGTTCTGCTCAACCGGTGCCATGACGCTGTCCGGGGTGCCCAGCGGATGCTCCACCGAAACCTTGGGTGCCTGCAAGTGGAACTCGGCGATCTGCCGGGCCATCTGGTCGATGTGTTCGGCGTTCAGTTCACCGTTGGCTTGCAGGGTGCTGAGCATCTGGTTCTGCGGGAACTGACGCATTTTCAGCGCGTACTCGATCGCTTCGCCTTCGCCGCCCAGTTGCGGCGCTTCGGCACTGCCGGTGATCGGCAGGACTTCAAGGTACAGGCCTTCGGTCAGGCGCTGGTTCAGGCGCAGCTCTTCGTTGCAGAAGTGCTTGCGTCCAGACAGCTCGGTGAAATCGAGGAAGCCGAAATTCATCGGCTTCTTGATCTTGTAGGCATAGTCGCCAGTCAGCAGTACCCAGGAGATATGGGTCTCGATGAGCTGAAACTCCTTCACCGGGTGAGGGAACAGGGCGGGGTTCTGCAGCGCGGTGATCAAGGCTTGGCTCACGGGCGATCCTTCTGGGTCTTGGTGATTTCGAGTGGGCCATTATGGCCGCAAGTGAGGCTGGTGCAAACCGCCGGAGGGCGCCTGTCGAGGATCAATAAAGTGCGTATAATCCGCCGCCATGACTCGTACCCGATCCCCCCGTACCGCTAAAAAACGCCCGTCTGGCCGCTCGCGCGCCTGGCTGGGCTGGGCCATCAAGCTCAGCCTGGTTGGCCTTGTGGTGCTGGCCGGCTTTGCCATTTACCTCGATGCTGTGGTCCAGGAGAAGTTCTCCGGCAAGCGCTGGACCATCCCGGCCAAGGTGTATGCCCGGCCGCTGGAACTGTTCGTCGGGCAGAAACTGAGCAAAAACGACTTCCTCATCGAACTCGATGCCCTGGGCTATCGCCGTGAAAGCGTCGCCAACGGCCCGGGTGCCGCCGCCGTCAGTGGCAATACCGTCGACCTCAATACCCGTGGTTTCCAGTTCTATGAAGGCATGGAGCAGGCGCAAGCGGTGCGCGTGCGCTTCTCCGGTGACTATGTGGCGGGCTTGAGTGGCCTCAATGGTTCCAAGCTCGACGTGGTTCGCCTGGAGCCGCTGATGATCGGCGGCCTGTATCCAAAGAACCTTGAAGACCGCATCCTGATCAAACTCGATCAGGTGCCGCCGTACCTGCTGGAAACCCTGGTGGCCGTGGAAGACCGCGACTTCTACAGTCACTTTGGCGTATCGCCGAAGTCGATTGCCCGTGCGGTGTGGGTCAACACATCGTCGGGTGCCATGCGTCAGGGCGGCAGTACCCTGACCCAGCAGCTGGTGAAAAACTTCTACCTGACCAACGAACGTAGCCTCAGTCGCAAGCTGACCGAGGCCATGATGGCCTTGCTGCTGGAACTGCACTACGACAAGCGCGAGATCCTTGAGGCTTACCTCAACGAAGTGTTCGTCGGTCAGGATGGTCAGCGTGCGGTGCACGGTTTTGGCCTGGCCAGCCAGTTCTTCTTCAGCCAGCCGCTGTCGGAATTGAAGCTGCATCAGGTGGCGTTGCTGGTGGGCATGGTCAAGGGACCGTCCTACTACAATCCGCGGCGTTACCCGGACCGCGCCACCGTGCGCCGTAACCTGGTGCTGGACCTGCTGGCCGAGCAGGGCGTGGCCACGCCAGAAGCCGTTGCCGCAGCGAAGAAAATGCCACTGGGTGTGACCAAGCGCGGCAGCCTGGCGGACAGCTCGTTCCCCGGCTTCCTTGATCTGGTCAAACGCCAGTTGCGCCAGGACTACCGTGACGAAGACTTGACCGAAGAAGGCCTGCGTATCTTCACCAGCTTTGACCCGATCCTGCAGATGAAGTCCGAATCGGCGATGTCCGAGACCTTCAAGCGCCTGGCCGGACGCAAAGGTGCTGATGAGGTCGAGGCCGCGATGGTGGTCACCAACCCTGAAACCGGTGAGGTACAGGCGTTGATCGGCAGCCGTCAGGCCGGCTTTGCCGGTTTCAATCGGGCGATTGATGCCGTACGGCCGATCGGCTCGCTGGTCAAACCGGCGGTCTACCTGACCGCGCTGGAAAAGCCGAGCCAATACACCCTGACCAGCTGGGTGCAGGACGAACCGTTCTCGGTCAAGGGTGGCGATGGCCAGGTCTGGCGGCCGCAGAACTATGACCGTCGCTCGCATGGCACCATCTACCTGTACCAGGGCCTGGCCAACTCCTACAACCTGTCGACGGCCAAGCTCGGCCTGGAACTGGGCGTGCCGAATGTCCTCAAAACCATTGGCCGGCTGGGCGTGAATGTCGATTGGCCGGCCTTCCCGTCGATGCTGCTGGGCGCCGGCGGCATGTCGCCGATGCAAGTCGCGACCATGTACCAGACCCTGGCCAACGGTGGTTTCAATACGCCGATGCGCGGCATCCGCAGCGTGCTGACCGCCGAGGGCGAACCGCTCAAGCGTTATCCGTTCCAGATCCAGCAGAGCTTCGATCCGGGGGCTATCTATCTGGTCCAGAACGCCATGCAGCGGGTGATGCGCGAAGGCACCGGGCGCTCGGTCTACAGTGTCTTGCCAAGTTCGTTGAACCTGGCGGGCAAGACCGGTACCAGTAACGATTCGCGTGACAGCTGGTTCGCAGGTTTCAGCCAGGATTTGCTGGCGGTGGTCTGGCTCGGTCGTGACGATAACGGCAAAACGCCGTTCACCGGCGCCACCGGCGCGCTGCAGGTCTGGACCAGTTTCATGCGCAAGGCCGACCCGTTGCCGCTGGACATGCCGTTGCCTGACAACGTCGTCCAGGCCTGGATTGACCCGCACTCCGGGCAGGGCTCCGACAGCAGTTGCCCGGGCGCGGTACAGATGCCGTATATTCGCGGCAGTGAGCCGCCTGCCGGCGCCGCCTGTGGCGGTACGCAGGATCCCGCCGAGTCCGTCATGGACTGGGTCAAGGGCTGGATGAATTAAGCAAAGAGGGTGTGAAGTGAACAAGTGGTGGTTTCCTGCCTTGACGGCACTGGCTTTGCTCAACGGTTGCGCCAACGTTCAGCGTGGCTCGATTCCCGTGGTCGACTCGAGCACGCGTGTGTCCAATAGCGAACGGGTCACGGCCAGCCGTGGTGCCCAGGTCAACGCCGGTACGCGTCAGGCCCAGGCCGTGCCGCAGGACTCCGGTGTCACCGTGATGGTTCCGCAGGGCGCGGGCGCGGCACCGATCCAGACATTCCCGGCTTCGACGGCGTCTGCGCCGATCAGCACCGGCCCGATCACGCCGGGGCCAGGCAATTCGGTGCCGTTCGACAGCGGTTCGAGCAATGCCGGCAGCTACACCATGCCGAGTACCAGCGCTCCGAGCGCGCCTAGCGGCATCCCACGCAGTGGCGCGGCCAGTGGTGGCCTGTCGGCTGACGAACAGCTCGACGGCCCGGTGCTGGCGCTGCTGACCACCGCTCAGCAACAGCAGGGCAGTGGTGATTACAACGGTGCCTCGTCGAGCCTGGAGCGTGCCCAGCGTATCGCCCCACGTGAGCCGCAGGTGCTCTACCGTCTGGCCCAGGTGCGCCTGGCTCAGGGTGATGCAGCGCAATCGGAACAGCTGGCCCGTCGTGCCCTGACCTATGCCAACGGCCGTCCCGACCTGCAAGCAGGCCTGTGGGGCATCATTGCCCAGGCGCGCGAGAAACAAGGTGACTCGGCCGGTGCTGCGCTGGCGCGGCAGAAAGCCCAGGTCAACCTGTAATGGACCCGCGCATTCTGGATATCGCCGATCACCTGTTGCTGATCGAGCACGAGCTGCACGCCCAGGGTTGGTGGGGTGACACTGCGCCGAGTGCCCAGGCACTGGCCAGCACGGTGCCCTTTGCGGTCGACAGCATGAACTTCGATCAGTGGCTGCAGTGGATTTTCCTGCCGAAAATGAAAGAGATTCTCGAGAAGGGCCTGGCGCTACCAAACGCCTCCGGGATCCTGGTCATGGCTGAAACGGTTTATGCCGATCGCTCGGAGCAAAGCCGCGAGCTACGCAGGCTGCTAGCAGAGTTTGACCAATTGATCAGTCCATCTGCCTGAATTTCCCTCTTTTCACCCTTGGAGCCACAGATTGTGGCTCTTTTTGTTTGTAATGTTTGTTTTTCTGCTGCTGTCACTGGCATTAGTGGTGGCTGTAGTTCGTCCTCGCGATAAATTGGCAATAATTTTTCTTGACTTGCGCGCGCCGAAAAAGAAGAATCCAGATTCCGCTGTAGAGGGACTGCCAGAAGCAGACCCGCTAAGCAGATCATGAGGCGCACACCCGCGCCGACCTGTTACACCCCGCAACGCGTTACCTCGCGCTGGGTGGGAAAACCCCGCAACACTTTGGGGCGCTCCCAATACTTGCTCAGTCAGTGCTGACGTAGTCGGCGATTCCGTCGCTCATGCTCTGCTTGGCAGTAAACCTATTAAGACCCGTCCACCGTGGGCGGTATTCTGGCGTTTTAGAGGTGAACAACGTGGAGCTTTTATCTGGCGCTGAGATGGTCGTCCGCTTTTTGCGTGACGAAGGCGTTAAGCACATCTACGGGTACCCTGGTGGTGCTCTCCTGCATGTTTACGATGCCCTGTTCAAAGAACCGGAAGTAAGCCACATCCTGGTTCGTCACGAGCAGGCGGCTACCCATATGGCGGACGGTTATGCCCGTGCCACCGGCAAGGCCGGCGTGGTCCTGGTAACCTCCGGTCCGGGCGCAACCAATGCCATTACCGGTATTGCCACTGCGTACATGGACTCCATTCCGATGGTTATCCTTTCTGGCCAGGTGCCTAGCACCATGGTCGGTACCGATGCCTTCCAGGAAACCGACATGATCGGTATTTCCCGGCCGATCGTGAAGCACAGCTTCATGATCAAACATGCCTCGGAAATCCCGGAAGTCCTGAAAAAAGCCTTCTACCTGGCGCAGTCTGGCCGCCCGGGTCCGGTGGTGGTTGATATCCCCAAAGACATGACCAACCCGGCGGAGAAGTTCGAATACGTCTACCCGAAAAAGGTCAAGCTGCGCTCTTACAGCCCGGCTGTCCGTGGTCACTCGGGGCAGATCCGCAAAGCAGCTGAAATGCTCCTGGCTGCCAAGCGTCCAGTGGTCTATGCCGGTGGCGGCGTGATCCTCGGTGGCGGTTCGGCTGCCCTGACCGAGATCGCGCAGATGCTCAATCTGCCTGTCACCAATACCCTGATGGGTCTGGGTGGCTATCCGGGTACCGATCGCCAGTTCCTCGGCATGCTCGGTATGCACGGCAGCTATACCGCCAACCTGGCCATGCATCACGCCGACGTGATTTTCGCAGTCGGTGCGCGCTTTGATGATCGCGTGGTCAACGGCCCGGCCAAGTTCTGCCCGAATGCCAAGGTTATCCACATCGATATCGACCCGGCGTCGATCTCCAAGACCATCAAGGCCGACGTGCCGATTGTTGGTCCGGTCGAGAGCGTCCTGACCGAGATGGTTGCGACCCTGCGCGAAATCGGCGAGCAGCCGGAAAAAGCGGCGATGGATGCCTGGTGGAAGCAGATCGAAGAATGGCGCGGTGATCGTGACATGTTCCCTTATGACAAGGGCGACGGTAACGTCATCAAGCCGCAGACCGTGATCGAAACCCTCTGCGAAGTGACCAAGGGCGATGCCTTCATCACTTCCGATGTTGGCCAGCACCAGATGTTCGCGGCGCAGTACTACCGCTTCAACAAACCCAATCGCTGGATCAACTCCGGTGGTCTGGGCACCATGGGCTTCGGTTTCCCGGCGGCCATGGGCGTCAAGCTGAACTTCCCGGACCAGGACGTTGCCTGCGTCACCGGCGAGGGAAGCATCCAGATGAACATTCAGGAGTTGTCGACCTGCCTGCAGTACGACCTGCCGGTGAAGATCGTCAACCTGAACAACGGTGTATTGGGTATGGTTCGCCAGTGGCAGGACATGTCCTACAACAGCCGTCACTCGCACTCCTATATGGAATCGCTGCCAGACTTCGTCAAGCTGGCTGAGGCCTATGGCCACGTGGGCATTCGCATCACCAGCCTGAAGGACCTCAAGCCCAAGCTCGAAGAAGCGTTCGCGATGAAAGACCGCCTGGTGTTCATCGACATCCAGGTCGACAACAGCGAACACGTCTACCCGATGCAGATCAAAGACGGCTCTATGCGCGACATGTGGCTGAGCAAGACGGAGCGTACCTAATCATGCGGCACATTATTTCCCTGCTGTTGGAAAACGAACCCGGTGCCTTGTCTCGCGTGGTGGGTCTGTTCTCGCAGCGTAACTACAACATCGAAAGCCTGACCGTAGCGCCGACCGAAGACCCGACCCTGTCGCGTCTGACGTTGAC
Organism: Pseudomonas putida; assembly: GCF_028682475.1. Taxonomy (GTDB): domain Bacteria; phylum Pseudomonadota; class Gammaproteobacteria; order Pseudomonadales; family Pseudomonadaceae; genus Aquipseudomonas; species Aquipseudomonas putida_AG. The sequence goes on along the minus strand of NZ_JANHLE010000004.1, from coordinate 4,228 downwards.
TACGGTCGGTCATGATGAGGTGATCGAGCAGATCACCAAAAACCTGAACAAGCTGGTTGAAGTCGTCAAGCTGGTTGACCTCTCGGAAAGCGCGCACATCGAACGTGAACTGATGCTGGTCAAGATCAAGGCCACGGGCGCACAGCGTGCCGAGATCAAGCGCACCACCGATATCTATCGTGGGCAGATCGTCGATGTCAGCAGCAGCGTCTATACCGTGCAGCTGACTGGCGCCAGCGACAAGCTTGACAGCTTCATTCAGGCCATCGGTACCGCGTCCATTCTCGAAACAGTGCGCAGCGGCGTTACCGGCATTGCCCGTGGCGACAAAGTGCTCAGCATCTAACTCAAAAAATTAGCGATGGCCCTATCGGGCCGAGATAACAGGGGTATGTTCATGAAAGTTTTCTACGACAAAGACTGCGACCTTTCGATCATCCAGGGCAAGAAAGTTGCCATCATCGGTTACGGCTCCCAGGGTCACGCTCAAGCGTGCAACCTGAAAGACTCCGGTGTGGATGTCACTGTCGGTCTGCGTAAAGGCTCGGCCACCGTTGCCAAAGCTGAAGCTCACGGCCTGAAAGTTGCCGACGTGGCTTCTGCTGTTGCGGCTGCCGACCTGGTCATGATCCTGACCCCGGACGAATTCCAAGGCCAGCTGTACAAGAACGAAATCGAACCGAACATCAAGAAAGGCGCCACCCTGGCCTTCTCCCACGGTTTCGCCATCCACTACAACCAGGTTGTGCCACGCGCTGACCTGGACGTGATCATGATCGCGCCAAAAGCGCCAGGTCACACCGTGCGTTCCGAGTTCGTCAAAGGCGGCGGTATTCCTGATCTGATCGCTATCTACCAGGACGCCTCTGGCAACGCCAAGAACGTTGCGCTGTCCTACGCCGCTGGCGTCGGTGGCGGCCGTACCGGCATCATCGAAACCACCTTCAAGGACGAGACCGAAACCGACCTGTTCGGCGAGCAGGCTGTTCTGTGCGGTGGTACCGTCGAGCTGGTCAAGGCTGGCTTCGAAACCCTGGTTGAAGCGGGCTACGCGCCAGAAATGGCCTACTTCGAGTGCCTGCACGAGCTGAAGCTGATCGTTGACCTCATGTACGAAGGCGGTATCGCCAACATGAACTACTCGATCTCCAACAACGCCGAATACGGCGAGTACGTGACCGGCCCTGAAGTCATCAACGCCGAATCCCGTCAGGCCATGCGCAACGCCCTGAAGCGCATCCAGGACGGCGAATACGCCAAGATGTTCATCAGCGAAGGTGCTACCGGCTACCCATCGATGACCGCCAAGCGTCGTAACAACGCCGCTCACGGCATCGAAGTCATCGGCGAGCAACTGCGCTCGATGATGCCTTGGATCGCCGCTAACAAAATCGTCGACAAGGCCAAGAACTAATCTGGTTCTGATGCGATGAAAACGCGGCTTCGGCCGCGTTTTTTCGTTTAGGCGGTCAGCTTCTGGTATAAAGCTTCATCGTCTGTCGGCGAACCCTCGTCGCAGACCTCTGTCGAAACTTTCCACACCGTTGCAAGGTAATGTCCATGAGCGAACGTCCCGAAGAGCCGAACAAGGCCTCTGACGCCGAAAGCCTGCTACCGATCGATGAGCATGTTGAAGAAGGGCATGACGCCGAAGGACGCAAAGTTCGGCATCGCGGTATCTATCTGCTGCCCAACCTGTTCACCACCGCGAACCTGTTCGCCGGTTTCTATTCCATCATCAATTCCATGAGTGCCCAGGCTGCCCTGAGCGCTGGCGATCCGCGTGAAGCGAGCAAGTATTTCGCGTTTGCCGCCATTGCCATCTTTGTCGCCATGGTGCTCGACGGCCTCGATGGCCGTGTTGCGCGTATGACCAATACCCAAAGCGCCTTCGGTGCCGAGTACGACTCGCTGTCGGACATGGTGGCCTTTGGTGTGGCGCCTGCGTTGCTGGCGTTCGGCTGGGCTCTGGGTGACATGGGCAAGGTCGGCTGGATGGTCGCCTTCATCTATGTCGCTGGCGCTGCGTTGCGCCTGGCGCGCTTCAACACCCAGGTCGGCACGGCCGACAAACGCTACTTCATCGGCCTGGCCAGTCCGGCAGCGGCAGGCGTGGTGGCCGGTACTGTCTGGGCCTTCAGCGACTTTGGCATCCAGGGCTCGAAGCTTTCGTTCCTGGTGGCCTTGCTGGTGGCAGCGGCGGGCATGCTGATGGTCAGCAACATCAAGTACAACAGCTTCAAGGAGCTGGATCTCAAAGGGCGTGTGCCGTTCGTAGCGATCCTCGCCGTGGTGCTGGTGTTCGCGGTAGTCTTCAGTGATCCACCACGCATTCTGTTGCTGGTGTTCCTCGGCTATGCGGCCTCCGGTCCTGTGCAATACCTGTTGCGCATGCGTCGGCGTAAAAACGTCGAGTGATGTAATTTCGCTCGGGCTCCGTAGTCTACTGGTGCATCAGTCCTCCAGTTCTACGGAGCCATCATGCTCATCAAGCTGTCCAAAGCCTCCGATTGCCACGAGTCGGACGTCACTCCAGAATCCCTCTATGTCTCGCGTCGCGCGTTGCTCGGCGGTACGGCGGCCGCATTGGCGGTGTCTGCACTGCCTCGATGGGCCAGCGCTGCTGAAATGTCGCGCTACGCCGATGTCGAGGCGGGTGCGGCGCCAGCCTGGTTCAATGACAAGCTGGCAGTGACCCGCTGGCAAGCGGTCACAGCGCCGGGGGAGGCGACCACGCCTTTCAAAGACGCCACTCACTACAACAACTTCTACGAATTCGGCACCGACAAGGGCGATCCGGCGGCCAATGCCGGCAGTCTGAAGACCGAACCCTGGACGGTGGTGATTGACGGCGAGGTGGGCAAGCCTGGGCGTTATGCGCTGGAAGACTTCATGCAGCCTTATCAGCTGGAGGAACGAATCTATCGTCTGCGTTGCGTCGAGGCCTGGTCCATGGTCATTCCCTGGCTTGGTTTTCCGCTGTCGACCCTGCTCAAGCAGGTAGAGCCAACCTCGAAGGCGCGCTACATCCGCTTCGAGACACTGCAGGACCCCAAGAGCATGCCGGGGCAGCGCTCCAGCTTTGCCCTCATCGACTGGCCTTATGTAGAAGGCTTGCGTCTGGATGAGGCGATGAATCCTTTGGCGATTCTGGCTGTTGGCATGTATGGGCGCGAGTTGCCCAATCAGAATGGGGCGCCGTTACGCCTGGTGGTGCCGTGGAAGTATGGCTTCAAGAGCATCAAGTCGATTGTGCGCATCAGTCTGGTGGCTGAGCAGCCGCGTACTACCTGGCAGGCCATTGCGCCCGAAGAATATGGCTTCTATGCCAACGTCAATCCCGAGGTTGATCATCCGCGCTGGACCCAGGCCCGGGAGCGACGCTTGCCCAGTGGGCTGTTCAGTCCCAATGTGCGGCCTACCCAGATGTTCAACGGCTACGCCGAGGAAGTGGCGGGGCTTTATAGCGGGCTTGATCTGCGGAAGAACTATTGATGCGCTATCCACTGTTTCGTCTCGGCATCTTTGTCCTGGCCAGCGTCTGGCCGTTGTGGTGGCTGTATGAGGCGGCGATGAATGCGCTCGGGCCAGATCCTGGCAAGATTCTGGTCGACCGGCTGGGATTAGGCGCGCTGATCTTTCTTCTGATCACCCTGAGCATGACGCCACTGCAGCGTTTGACCGGTTGGGCGGGGTGGATCGTCTCGCGTCGGCAGCTAGGGTTGTGGTGCTTTGCTTATATAGTGCTGCACATGACGTCCTATATGGTCTTCGTTCTAGGGTTGGACTGGGGGCAGTTGGGCGTGGAGTTGAGCAAGCGGCCCTACATCATTGTCGGGGCGTTGGGCTTTTTGGGATTGCTGGCTTTGGCCATAACTTCCAATCGCTATAGTCAGCGACGTCTGGGGGCGCGCTGGAAGAAGTTGCACAAACTGGTCTACGTGATTCTGGTGTTGGGTTTGTTGCACTTTCTCTGGATCGTGCGGGCGGATCTCACGGAGTGGGCTGTTTATGCGGGCATTGGCGCAGTTCTGCTGGCGCTGCGTATCCCGCTGTTTGCCAAGCGTATTCCGCGTCTCGCGAGTCGAAAAACAGCTTCTGCAACAAAAGCGTAAATAAGTCCTTGACGCCCCGTTTAATCTCTCTATAATTCGCCCCACTTCCGGCGCAGTCGGAACGGAAAACTCCTTGAGATTCAACGAGTTAGATGTTCCAGGTAATGCCGGAG
>NZ_JANHLE010000039.1 GCF_028682475.1 Pseudomonas putida | reverse complement strand
CTCCGGTACTACCTGGAACATCTAACTCATTGAATCTCAAGGAGTTTTCCGTTCCGACTGCGCCGGAAGTGGGGCGAATTATAGAGAGATTAAACGGGGCGTCAAGGACTTATTTCAATAAAACTGACATAAAGGTCAAAACCCCTAAAAACAAAAAGGGAGGCCTCACGGCCTCCCCTTCTCTACCTGGCCTTACAGGCTAGGGAATGCGAACTGCGAAGCCTCATGGCTGGCACGCTGCGGCCAACGCTGAGTGATCGCTTTGCGTCGGGTATAGAAGCGCACACCATCCGGACCGTAAGCATGCAGGTCGCCGAACAACGAACGCTTCCAGCCGCCGAAGCTGTGGTAAGCCACCGGTACCGGCAGCGGTACGTTAACGCCCACCATGCCCACTTCGATCTCGTCGCAGAACAACCGCGCCGCTTCACCGTCACGGGTGAAGATGCAGGTGCCGTTACCGTATTCGTGCTCGTTGATCAGGCGCATGGCCTCTTCCAGGCTATCCACGCGAACCACGCACAGTACCGGCCCGAAGATCTCTTCTTTATAGATGCGCATGTCCGTGGTCACGCGGTCGAACAGCGTGCCGCCGACAAAGTAGCCATCTTCGTTACCGGCAACGCGGTAGCCACGACCGTCCACTACCAGCTGCGCACCGGCAGCAACACCGTCGTCAATGTAGCCAAGCACTTTGTCACGGGCAGCTGCAGTCACCAGAGGGCCCATGTCCAGGCCACAAGAAGTTCCCGCACCGATTTTCAGCGCCTTGATCTGTGGTTCCAGCTTGGCAATCAGTGCATCGGCAACCTGGTCACCCACACACACCGCTACGGAGATGGCCATGCAGCGCTCGCCGCAAGAGCCATATGCTGCGCCCATCAGTGCGCTGACGGCGTTGTCCAGATCGGCATCCGGCATCAGCACGGCGTGGTTCTTCGCGCCGCCCAGGGCCTGGACGCGCTTGCCGCGCTTGGTACCTTCGGAATAGATGTATTCGGCGATCGGGGTCGAGCCGACAAAGCTCAGAGCCTTGACCTCTGGCGCCTCGATCAGCGCATCGACTGCTTCCTTGTCACCGTGCACTACGTTCAGCACGCCCTTGGGCAGACCGGCTTCGTGCAACAGCTGGGCGATCAGCAGGGTCGAGCTCGGGTCGCGCTCCGAAGGCTTGAGGATGAAGCAGTTACCGCAGGCAATCGCCAGCGGGTACATCCACAGCGGCACCATGGCCGGGAAGTTGAACGGGGTGATGCCGGCCACCACGCCCAGCGGCTGGAAGTCGGACCAGGCATCGATGTTCGGGCCGACATTGCGGCTGTACTCGCCCTTGAGCACTTCCGGGGCAGCGCAGGCAAATTCGACGTTCTCGATGCCGCGCTTGAGCTCACCGGCGGCGTCTTCCAGGGTTTTGCCGTGCTCTTCGCTGATCAGCTGGGAGATACGTGCTTCGTTCTGCTCCAGCAGTTGCTTGAAGCGGAACATCACCTGGGCGCGCTTGGCCGGCGGCGTGTTGCGCCAGGCCGGGAAAGCGGCCTTGGCCGAATCGATGGCCTGTTGCACGGTTTGCTTGCTGGCCAGGGCGACCTTGTGGATAGCCTGGCCGGTAGACGGGTTGAAAACATCGGCGGTGCGCTCGTCGGCAGCAACCAGCTCGCCATTGATCAGGTGTTGAACAGTGCTCATGCAAAACTCCAGAAAAGGGGGTGATCCTGGACGCGAGCGCGCTCGCGTCCTCTTCTTATATAGGTGTAAGAATCAGCTGACCTGGTTGATGGCCTCGCCGACCGCATCGAACAGACGATCCAGTTCCTGCGGCTGGCTGTTGAAGGTCGGGCCAAACTGCAGGGTGTCGCCACCGAAGCGTACATAGAAGCCGGCTTGCCACAGCTTCATGGCAATCTCGTACGGACGCACGATGGCATCACCGTCACGGGCGGCAATCTGGATGGCACCGGCCAGGCCGTAGTTGCGGATGTCGATGATGTTCTTCGCACCCTTGATGCCGTGCAGCACTTTTTCGAAATGCGGCGCCAGTTCAGCGGCAGCCTGCACCAGGTTTTCCTTTTCCAGCAGATCCAGGGCGGCGATACCGGCAGCGCAAGCGACCGGGTGCGCCGAGTAGGTGTAGCCGTGCGGGAATTCCACGGCGTATTCCGGGGTCGGCTGGTTCATGAAGGTTTGATAGATCTCGCTGCTGGCAATCACCGCGCCCATCGGGATAGCGCCGTTGGTGACTTGCTTGGCAATGCACATCAGGTCCGGGGTAACGCCAAAGGCTTCGGCACCGGTCATCGCGCCCATACGGCCAAAGCCGGTGATGACTTCGTCGAAGATCAGCAGGATGTTGTGCTGGTCGCAGATTTCCCGCAGGCGTTTCAGATAACCCTTAGGTGGCGGCAGGACGCCGGCGGAACCGGCCAGAGGCTCGACGATCAGCGCAGCGATGTTCGAAGCATCGTGCAGCTCGATCAGCTTGAGCATTTCATCGGCCAGGGCGATACCGCCCTCTTCCGGCATGCCCTTGGTGAAGGCGTTGCTGGCCAGCAGGGTATGTGGAATGTGGTCGACATCGAGCAACTGGCCGAACAGTTTACGGTTGCCGTTGACGCCGCCCAGGCTGGTACCGGCGATGTTCACCCCGTGGTAACCACGGGCACGGCCGATCAGTTTGGTCTTGGTGGCCTGGCCTTTCAGACGCCAGTAAGCGCGCACCATCTTCACCGCAGTATCGGCGCACTCGGAACCGGAGTTGGTATAGAAGACGTGGTTGAGGTTGCCCGGGGTCAGCTCGGTGATCTTCTCGGCCAGCTGGAACGACAGCGGGTGACCGAACTGGAAGGCTGGCGAGTAGTCGAGTACGCCCAACTGGCGCGACACCGCTTCCTGAATCTGCTTGCGGGTGTGACCGGCACCGCAGGTCCACAGGCCCGACAGCGAGTCATAGATCTTGCGCCCTTTGTCGTCGGTCAGGTAGCTGCCTTCGGCGGCAACGATCAGCCGTGGATCGCGCTGAAAATTGCGGTTGGCGGTGTAGGGCATCCAGTGGGCGTCCAGCTTGAGCTGGCTGGCCAGACCGACAGGAGCGTTTTCAGGCAGATTCATCGGGCAAGTCCTCGCAAGGCAATTGGGCAGCGATAAGTGTTGTTGCGACTAAGTTGTCACGGGGATAAAGTCTGGAAAACCCAACTTTTCTAATCTTCAGATAGACGACTACTAAACTATGAGCCGGCGCCCCGATCCCCTCGCGCAAGTCAGCGACTTTGATATCCGTCTCCTGAAGATCTACCGCAGCGTAGTCGAGTGCGGCGGCTTTTCGGCGGCCGAGAACGTCCTCGGCATCGGCCGTTCAGCCATCAGCCAGCAGATGAGCGATCTGGAGCAGCGCCTGGGATTACGCCTGTGCCAGCGCGGGCGTGCCGGCTTCTCGCTGACCGAGGAAGGCCGCGAGGTGTATCAGTCGGCCCTGCAACTGCTCAGTGCCCTGGAGAGCTTTCGCACCGAGGTCAACGGCCTGCACCAGCACCTGCGCGGCGAGCTGAACATCGGCCTGACCGACAACCTGGTGACCTTGCCGCACATGCGCATCACCCACGCCCTGGCGCAGCTCAAGGACCGTGGCCCGGATGTGCGCATCCAGATCCGCATGATCGCGCCCAGCCAGGTTGAGCAAGGGGTGCTCGACGGCAGCCTGCATGTCGGTGTGGTACCGCAGACCAGTCCGCTGTCGGGGCTGGAGTATCAGCCGCTGTACAGCGAACGCTCGCTGCTTTATTGCGCAGTGGGCCATCCGCTGTTCTATGCCGACGACCGGCAGCTGGACGACGAGCGTCTCAATAGCCAGGACGCCATCGCCCCGACGTTCCGTTTGCCGGCCGATGTCCAGGCGCACTATCAGGCACTCAACTGCACTGCCAGTGCCTCGGACCGTGAAGGCATGGCCTTTCTGATCCTCACCGGGCGCTATATCGGCTACCTGCCGGATCACTACGCCAGCTTCTGGGTCCAACAAGGCAGGCTGCGCGCGCTCAAGCCAGCGCAGCGCTTCTATGACCTGAGCCTGTGCTGGGTGACGCGCAAAGGGCGGCGCCCGCATCTGGTCCTGGAAAGCTTTCTGGAAAGCCTGGCGGCTACTCGCTGAGCACTAATGCTGATAGCTTAGCCAGTCAGAAAAGATAACCGTTGCCTTGCCTGGAACCGCCCATGCCCTTCGAAGTCCCTGCGCATCGTGTCACCGCCCCGGGCAAGCCCGCCGGCCGCATTCGTCAGAAGAACGAGCAAGCCATCATCCAGGCTGCCGAAGACGAGTTCGCCCGGCATGGCTTCAAGGGCACCAGCATGAACACCATCGCCCTCAAGGCCGGGTTGCCCAAGGCCAACCTGCACTACTACTTCACCAACAAGCTGAGCCTGTATGTGGCGGTGCTGAGCAACATCATCGAATTGTGGGACAGCACCTTCAACGCCCTGAGCGTCGAGGACGATCCGGCAACGGCGCTGAGCACCTACATCCGCACCAAGATGGAATTTTCCCGGCGCAATCCCCAGGCTTCGCGGATCTTCGCCATGGAAATCATCAGCGGCGGCCAGTGCCTGAGCGACTACTTCAGCCAGGACTACCGCGACTGGTTCAAGGGCCGCGCGGCGGTGTTCCAGGCCTGGATCGACGCCGGCAAGATGGACCCGGTCGACCCTGTGCACCTGATTTTCCTGCTTTGGGGCAGCACCCAGCACTATGCCGATTTCGCCACCCAGATCTGCCAGGTCACCGGCCGTAGCCGCCTGACCAAGCAAGACATGGAAGATGCCAGCAATAATCTTATCCACATCATTCTCAAAGGCTGTGGCCTGAAACTTCCCGACTGAACCTGCGTTTATGCCTTTTACCCTGCTCGACACCTGCGAATTTCGCGAAGAGATTCGCAAGAGCCGCTTCATTACCCTGGCAGCGCCGATCAGCAGCGCTGCCGAGGCCATGAGCTTCATAGAACAGCACAGCGACCTGGCCGCCACCCATAATTGCTGGGCCTGGAAGCTGGGTGCGCAATACCGCAGCAGCGACGACGGCGAACCCGGCGGCACCGCCGGACGCCCGATCCTGGCAGCGATCGAAGCCCAGGACTGCGATCAGGTCGTGGTCCTGGTGATCCGCTGGTACGGCGGTATTCAGCTGGGCACAGGCGGTCTGGCCCGCGCTTATGGCGGCGGTGCCAACAAATGCCTGCAGCAGGCAGAAAAGCGCCTGCTGGTCAGCCGCAGCGAAGTCAGCTGCAGTTGCAGTTTCAGTGAGCTGGCCCTGCTTAAATTGCGTGTGGCAGAAGCCGACGGCCTGGTGCTGGAAGAACACTTCACCGCCAACGGCGTCGATTTGTTGCTGGCGCTGGGTGAAGAACAGATCGAGCCGCTGCAACGTCAGCTGGCAGACCTGAGCCGCGGTCGGATCCTGCTGGAACGGCGCTGAACATTTGCCCACATTCACTGTGGGCCTGGCTGTGGATAAGCTCTGGGCATTCGTCTGAGCGCCTTGAATCACGTGGCTTTCAGGCAAACGATCATATTTTGATCAAGATTTGATGACAGCGTTTCAACTGCCGGAAAATCAGTCAGTTATCCCCATTTATTACCCCCGGGAGGAAGCCTGCAGGCGCTTATATCCACATCCGGCGCTTGCTCACAGATACTGTGGAGCAAGCTGTGGATAAGCCGTGTACCCCTGCGTCAACAGCCTGTTCAGCCACGGTTTGGCTAGACTGGTTATTCTTTGATCAACCATTGTCCCATTGATAGGAGCTTCCACATGCCTGAGAACAAAACCGCCCTGATCATCGGTGCCTCTCGCGGTCTGGGCCTTGGGTTGGTAGAACGTCTGCAAGAGGATGGCTGGAATGTTATTGCTACCGTACGCGACCCGGCCAAGGCCACTAACCTTTCACCTTTGCCAGGCGTCCAGGTGCAGACCCTGGAGATGAACAGCAGCACCCAGCTCGACGCACTCCAGCAACGTCTGCAAGGTCAGACGTTCGACCTGTTGTTCGTCAATGCCGGCGTCATGGGTCCAACTGACCAGAGCCCCGCACACGCGCAATTGGCCGAGGTTGGCGATCTGTTCATGACCAATGCCGTATCCCCCATCCGCGTCGCTGAGCGTTTTAGCCCACAGCTGCGAAAAAACAGCGGGGTGATCGCCTTCATGAGCTCAGCGCTTGGCAGCGTAAGCATTCCCAATGAACCGGAACTATCGCTCTACAAAGCCAGCAAGGCTGCCTTGAACTCGATGATCAACAGCTTCGTGGTACGCCTGGGCGACACTCCGCTCACGGTGCTGGCCATGCACCCGGGCTGGGTCAGAACTGACATGGGTGGCGAAGGTGCCGACATTGACGTGCTCACCAGCACCCGTGGCTTGCTTGAACAGGTCAAGGCCTACGCCGGCAAAGGTGGTCTGTACTTCATCAACTACAAGGGCGACAGCCTGATCTGGTGAAACCGTTCACGGTGGGTGTAGACTCGACACCTCGCCCACCGTGGCGGACCTGGATCAGCAGACAGGACAACACTGAGCTGGCTAACCTGAACCCACTTTCAGAGGAGCCGGCACCATGCCTGCGACCCGTACCTGGTTGAAAAACCCGCTTGCCATCTTCACCGCCAACAGCCTCGATGCCCGTGGCGGCCTGGTCCTTGAAGACGGCCGCATCACTGAAGTCCTGGCCCTCGGCGAAAGCCCGTCCAGCCCCTGTGGACAAGTGTTCGACGCCCGTGAGCACGTGGTCCTGCCAGGACTTATCAACACCCATCACCACTTCTACCAGACCCTGACCCGCGCCTGGGCGCCGGTGGTCAACCAGCCGCTGTTTCCCTGGCTCAAGACCCTCTACCCGGTCTGGGCCCGCCTGACCCCGGCCAAGCTCGAGCTGGCCACCCGCGTGGCCCTGGCCGAATTGCTGTTGTCCGGCTGCACCACTGCCGCTGACCACCACTATCTGTTCCCGGATGGCCTGGAAAACGCCATCGACGTACAGGTCGAAGCCGTGCGCAAGCTGGGCATGCGCGCCATGCTCACCCGCGGTTCGATGAGCCTGGGCGAAGCCGACGGCGGTCTGCCGCCGCAGCAGACGGTGCAACAGGGTGAAGTGATCCTGGCCGACAGCCAACGACTTATCCACAGCTACCACGAACGTGACGAAGGCGCGCAAATCCAGATTGCCCTGGCCCCCTGCTCGCCGTTCTCTGTCACCCCGGAGATCATGCGCGCCAGTGCCAGCCTTGCCGAAGAACTGGATGTGCGCCTGCACACCCACCTGGCCGAAACCCTCGATGAAGAAGACTTCTGCCTGCAACGCTTCGGTCTGCGTACCGTGGATTACCTGGACAGTGTCGGCTGGCTTGGTCCGCGTACCTGGCTGGCCCACGGGATTCACTTCAACCCGGACGAAATCGCCCGCCTGGGCGCCGCCGGTACCGGGATCTGCCACTGCCCGAGCTCGAACATGCGTCTGGCTTCGGGCATCTGCCCGACCGTTGATCTGACCAACGCCGGTGCCCCGGTTGGCCTGGGGGTCGACGGATCAGCCTCCAACGATGCCTCCAACATGATCCTCGAAGCGCGCCAGGCCCTGTACCTGCAGCGCCTGCGCTACGGCGCCGAAGCGATCACCCCGGAACTCGCCCTGGGCTGGGCTACCCGTGGATCGGCGCAACTGCTTGGGCGTACAGACATCGGGGAGCTTGCTGTGGGTAAACAGGCTGACCTGGCCCTGTTCAAACTCGACGAACTGCGTTTCTCCGGCAGCCACGATCCGCTTTCGGCACTGTTGCTGTGCGGTGCCGATCGCGCCGACCGGGTCATGATCGCTGGCCAGTGGCGAGTGATCGACGGGCAGATCGAAGGCCTGGACGTCCAGGGCCTGATCGCCGATCACCGCCAGGCCGCTGCGCAGCTGATTGCCGGCTGAGGCTTCAGAGGCCAAGAAACGCCAGCATGATGAAGGTGGCGAACAACACGAAATGGGTCATGCCCTCGATCGCGTTGGTTTCGCCATCGTTGAGATTGATTGCGCTGACGATCAGGGTGATGGCGATCATCACCGTCTGCACTGGCGTCATGGCCATCTGGAAGGGCTGGCCGGTGTAGAGCGCCATCGCCTCCATCAGTGGCACGGTCAATATCACCGTGGACAGCGATGCTCCCAGGGCGATATTGACCACTGACTGCATGCGGTTGGCCAGCGCTGCACGCAATGCAGTGAGGATCTCCGGCGCTGCCGAAATCGTCGCCACCACAATGGCCATCAATACCGGCGGCGCCCCACTGCCCTCCAGGCCATAATCCAGGGGATGCGACATGGCCTCCGCCAGTACCCCGATAACCAGCACTCCAAAGACCAGGATGACGATCGAGTGAACCTTGTTCACCGCTACCGGCGATGGATTGCGGCGTTTCTTCTGCGGATAGCTGTAACTGAAGAAATAGCTGTGCGGCCCGACCTGCATGCGCAGGAACAAGGCGTAGAGCAGCAGCATGGCGGCGATGGTGAACGCCGAATAAAGCTTCCAGTGCTCACGCGCAATGAACTCCGGAACCACCATGGAAACCCCCATGGCGGTCATGATCATCACACTGTAAGTGCGTGCCGAATCATCGTTGTACGGCTGCTCGCCGTGCTTGAGCCCGCCCATCAGCGCTGCCAGGCCTAGGATCCCGTTGATATCGAGCATCACCGCCGAGTAGATAGTGTCGCGTACCAGCGTGGGCGAGGGCTCATTGCTCATCATGATCGCCAGCACCAGCACCTCGACCATCACCGCGGACAAGGTCAGAATCATGGTGCCGTAAGGATCGCCGACATTCTCGGCCAGCCGTTCGGCATGTTGGGCCACGCGCATCGATGCACAGATGATTGCCACCACCAGTACCAACCCCGCCAGTAACGCGACCGTGTGACCATGCTCCAAGAGCTGTCCCTGCAGCGGCCAGGCCAGGGCCGCCAGCAGCACAGCCAGTAACAACGGTTTTTCCTGGTTCATGAGGGCAAGCATTGACGGCCTTGATCCAGTGATGGCGGACAAAGTGACTGTAGTCACTGTAGAAGGTTTGTGGCATGCACCACCCGGTCAGCTTTCTCGGCCAGCGGCGAACAACCCTGTAGAATGCGGGCAACCGCACCTGATGAGAAACCGACTTTATGTACGACTGGCTTAACGCGCTGCCCAAGGCAGAATTGCACCTGCACCTGGAAGGATCGCTGGAGCCCGAGCTGCTGTTCGCCCTGGCCGAACGCAACAAAATCGCCCTGCCCTGGAACGACGTCGAAGCGCTGCGTTCGGCCTATGCGTTCAACAACCTGCAGGAGTTTCTCGACCTCTACTATCAGGGCGCCGACGTGTTGCGCACCGAGCAGGACTTCTACGACCTGACCTGGGCCTACCTGTTGCGCTGCAAGGCGCAGAACGTGATCCACACCGAGCCGTTCTTCGACCCGCAAACCCACACCGATCGTGGCATTCCCTTCGAAGTGGTGCTCAATGGCATCAGCGCTGCGCTCAAAGATGGCCAGCAGCAGCTGGGCATCAGCAGCGGCCTGATCCTGAGTTTCCTGCGCCACCTGAGCGAAGAAGAAGCGCACAAGACCCTAGACCAGGCCCTGCCGTTTCGCGATGCCTTTATCGCCGTTGGCCTGGACAGCTCGGAAATGGGCCACCCGCCTAGCAAGTTCCAGCGCGTCTTCGACCGCGCCCGCAGCGAAGGTTTCCTGACCGTTGCCCACGCCGGTGAAGAAGGGCCTCCCGAGTACATCTGGGAAGCCATCGACTTGCTCAAGATCCAGCGCATCGACCATGGTGTGCGTGCGATTGAAGACGAGCGCCTGATGCAGCGGATCATCGACGAGCAGATCCCGCTGACCGTCTGCCCGCTGTCCAACACCAAACTGTGCGTGTTCGACCACATGAGCCAGCACAACATCCTCGACATGCTCGAGCGTGGCGTGAAGGTCACAGTGAACTCGGACGATCCAGCTTATTTTGGTGGTTATGTCACCGAAAACTTCCATGCCCTGCATACCCACTTGGGCATGACTCAGGATCAGGCCCGGCGTCTGGCACAGAACAGCCTGGATGCGCGGTTGGTGAAGCCGTAAACATCGTTGAGTGATCGCGGGGCAAGCCCGCTCCTACGGAGGGAGCGGGCTTGCCTTACGGCGCTAGCCGACGGATTGCAGCGTTAACGGCTGGGCAATCCGGTTGATCTGATGCAGTCCTGCCGCGCTGATCTGCAACCTGCGTGAAGTCTCGCTCTCGCGGATCCAGCCCGATTGCATGAACAGCTTGAGCAAGCTGCTGCCCAACGCGCCACCCAGGTGCGGGCGGTGGTCGCTCCATTCGCTGCAGCAGCGACAACTGCTGAATCTTCTATGCTGATAGCGGGCCAGCGCGTCAATGAAGATGCCATGGCGGGCAAACTGTGTGCGCCCTTCCGGAGTCACTTCGATCTGTTGCTCCAGGCCCTCCAGCCAGCCGGCGTCGAACAGGCGCTGGTAGAGGTCCGCCGCCAGCTCACCGCCCAGATGATCACCGCATAACCGGGCCCGGCGCATGGACAGGGGAATGCCGACGTCCTCCCGGGCCGCGAGCATTTCCCGGGTGGTGACCTGAACACTGGCCAATGCTTCCACAGCAGCGCCGACTTCAGGTCCGGCCAGCCTGAAATAGCGTTTTCTGCCGCGCGGCTCAAGCTTGAGCAAGCCACTGGCCGAGAGCCTTGCCAAATGTGCACAGGCTGAAGAAAGCGTCAGGCCGGTTATGTCCGCCAGTTCATCAGAGGGCCGTGCCATTCCGTCGATCAACGCCCAGAGCATCGCGCTGCGTTTGGGATCAGCGAGCAGGCTGGCAATCTGGCTGATACTTGTAACAGGTTTCATATCTCAACTCCCTGCGAGATCACATCTGAAATCGTTCGAATAACCATGGCAGCGGCGTTTACTGCGAGGTTCCCGATGTCAGAGCGGCTGGAAGTTTTAGTGTTGACTCACCAGCAGTCAGCCAGCGCTTTGAACCAGGCAAAGATCGAGTGATAGCGATAACTTGTCGGCCGCAGACATGGAAGTTTCTCTCGCTGGAAACGACTGCCGGGGCGATTATAAGCCGCCTCGGCGCAACAAACCCCGTTCCTCTCTGCAGGCAACGGGGTAAAACTACCCTGCTCTGCCAAACCATAGCCACAACGTATTCGCATAAGGCACGGGTTAACCTTCGACACGTTTGTTGTAGACCCGCACGCCATACCTGTTCGTTTCAACTTTCAAACAGCGGGTCATAAAAAAACCAGGAACTAAGCCTACAGTTCAAGCACTCACGAACTACAAATAAATCGGCAAGTTCTGTAGCAGCAAAAGTGCTCTACGGGCTCACATGCTGTAATTGTTCGAACAGCAACTGGCAGCGTTCCCTGAGCAGATTGCGCAGCAACTGCACCGGCTTACCCAATTGCGCCCGATGCGTGCACATCAGGTTCAGCGGCGCGGCTTCGCCCTCCAGGTGCCCCAACAACACCTTCAAGTGCCCTGCCTGCACGTCATACGCCACATCCAGCCAGGATTTGTAGGCGATCCCCACGCCTGCCAGCGCCCAGCGGCGGACTACATCGGCATCGTCGCAAAAACGGTCGCCGCTGACGGTTATCCCGGCTTCAGCTGCTCCGCGGCCAAATCGCCAATGATCGTGAACACGGCTGCCCAACTGGTAGAGCAGGCAATTGTGCCGGGCCAGGTCGGCAACGTCCTTCGGCTCGCCATGGCGGACCAGGTACGCAGGCGCGGCGCACAACACCCGGCGGTTATCTGGACACAGTGGCAGTGCCACCAGGCTTGAATCCTCCGGCGTACCGTAGCGCAGGGCAATGTCCGCCGCCTGGCGAAACAGGTCGGCATTGCGGTCGCCCAGTAACAGGCGCACCGATAGCTTCGGGTGTTCACGTTGCAGTTCATCCAGCCAGGGCAGCAAGACATTGCGCCCGAAGTCCGACGGCGCCGACAGCTGCAATACGCCACTGACGTCATCCTGCCCCCGTGCCAGCTGACGCTGTCCTTCATCCAGGCTTGCCAGGGCATTGCGTGCGTGCAACAGAAAGCCCTCGCCTTCGGCGGTCAGGCGCAGGTTGCGGGTAGAGCGAGCAAGCAAGCGCGTACCCAATTGCTGCTCCAGGCGTTTGAGCGCGGCACTGGCCACCGCCGGAGAAAGGTCGAGCAGGCGCGCCGCCGCTGACAGGCTGCCCAGTTCGGCGGTGCGAACGAACAGCTGCAGGTCATCGATTCGCACAGGAAGGCCTCGGCATTATCAAAAAAATATTGAAAGTATCTGTCGTTCTAGCGGCTTTTAACAGGAAGTGAAAGCGCCAATGATGGCGCCCAACGATTTGCCCTTGAGGACGTCACGCATGAAAGCCATCGCCTACTACCATTCCCTGGCCATTACCGACCCGGCCGCCCTGCAGGACATCGAGCTGCCAAGCCCTGAGCCAGGGCCACGTGACCTGCTGGTAGAAGTGCGGGCCATTTCCGTCAACCCGGTGGATACCAAAGTCCGCCAGAACGTGCAGCCTGAAGCGGGTGTCGCCAAGGTGCTGGGTTGGGATGTGGCCGGTGTGGTCAAGGCGGTGGGCAGCGAGGTCAGCCTGTTCCAGCCTGGCGACAAGGTCTATTACGCCGGCTCCATCGCCCGGGCCGGCGCCAACAGCGAGCTGCATGTGGTGGACGAACGCATCGTCGGCCATATGCCCAGAACCCTGAGTTTCGCTGAAGCCGCCGCCCTGCCGCTGACGGCAATCACCGCCTGGGAACTGCTGTTCGAACGCCTGCAGGTTGCTGAAGGGAAGAAGGATTTGGGCCAACGCCTGTTGATCGTCGGCGCAGCTGGTGGCGTCGGCTCGATCCTGACCCAGTTGGCTAGTCAGTTGACCGGGCTCACCGTGATCGGCACCGCGTCGCGTCCACAGACCCAGGAATGGGTCCGTCAACTGGGCGCCGACCAGGTGGTCGACCATAGCCAGCCACTCGCCGAAGCACTCAAGGCGCAGGGTATCGATTACGTCACCCATGTCGCCAGCCTGACCCAGACCGACCAGCACCTGGCACAACTGGTCGAGGCCCTGGCCCCGCAAGGCAAGCTGGCGCTGATCGACGACCCCAAGCAACTGGACGTCGGCCTGCTCAAGCGCAAAAGCCTGTCGCTGCACTGGGAGTTCATGTACACCCGTTCGCTGTTCGAAACCGCCGACATGATCGAGCAGCACAACCTGCTCAACCGGGTTGCCGAACTGATCGATGCCGGTACCCTCAAGACCACTCTGGGCGAGCATTACGGCACCATCAACGCCGCCAATCTGCGCCGCGCCCACGCCCTGCTGGAAAGCGGTGCAGCCAGAGGCAAGATCGTACTGGAGGGTTTCTGAGGCAAAGCGCCCGCCCCGCTATCGGGGTGGGCATGACCGTCAGTCCGACAACTGATCCCGGTCATTTCCCTGGCGTACAGCAGCGCTACAATTCGTCAGCCAACGCCAACTGCAGGTATGCCGCGATGATTATTCAAGTCAGTGCATCAGCCCAGAAGCCCGGCTGCCCCTGGCAGGTTCGACTGGACCAGCAGGTCGTGAACTTTCGCAGCGAGGCCGAGGCCCGGGCCTTCGTCAATACCTTGCAGACCCGCTTGCAGGCGCCACACCCGCTCAAACGGGTCGGCTGAGCTGTAACCGGCGCGTAGCCATCGACATCGCTACCGCCCCCAGACCACAGAGACTGATGACCAGCGCCATGGGCACTGCGCTGCCATCGTGCAATACGCCGACCAATGCCGCAGCCCCCGCCGCGACGCTGAACTGAATACAGCCCAGTAGCGCCGAAGCACTCCCGGCCCGTGCGCCTTGTCCGTTCATGGCGCACGCCGAGGCATTGGGGATGATGCAACCCAGGCTGGCAATACAGATGAACAGTGGAATCAGCAGCGGCCACAGCTGAGCCGGTTGCAAGGCGCTGATCGCCAGCAAGGTCAAGCCCGACGCCAGGTACACCCATACGGCCCGTCGCAGCAAAAAGGCCGGCCCACGTTTGGCCAGCAGCCGCGCATTGATCTGCGCCACCAGAATGAAACCTGCCGCGTTGCTGCCGAACAGCCAGCCATAGTGCTCGGCGGGCACCCCGTAGAGCTTGATGAAGACGAAGGGTGAACCGGCGATATAGGAAAACATCCCGGCAATGGCGATACCCCCGGTCAAGGCATGGCCGATGAAGAGCCGATCCTTGAGCAGGCGCCCGTACTGACGCAAGGCACCGGAAAGCGGCTGACGTGGCTGACTGGCCGGCAGACTTTCCGGCAAGCCCAACGCAACAGCCAGGGTGCACAGGGCGCTGAACAGAGTCAGGGCAACAAAGATCGATTGCCAGCCATACACATTGACCAGCACACCACCGAGCATCGGTGCCAGGATCGGCGCCAGGCCCATCACCAGGACCAGTTGGGAAAACACCTTGGCCGAGGCTATCGCATCGCATTTGTCACTGACGATGGCCCTTGACAGCACCATGCCGGCACAGCCACCCAGCGCCTGAACGAAGCGCGCCACGATCAGCGCATCGAGATTGGGCGCAAAGGCACAAGCGAGTGACGCCAGGGTAAACAGGCAGACGCCGACCAGTAGCGGAATCCTGCGGCCGAAGCGATCAGCCACCGGCCCATAGGCCAGCTGACCAATGGACAAGCCGAGGAAGTAGGCAGCCAGAGTGGTCTGGATATGTTTTTCGTCAGTACCGAAAGCCAGCGCCATCGCTGGAAAGCCTGGCAGGTAAAAGTCGATTGCCAGGGGCCCGAACGCACTCAAGGCGCCCAGAATCAGGATGGTTCGCAGGTTCATCGGGAATCCATAGCAGGCTAAGCAAGTCTGCTAGTCTAACCGGCCTGCCGGGGTTTCGCTGCGAAGAGTTGGGCCCGCGCGATGAATCTTTTATCCACCGCGCGGACCCGCAGGGGTCAGAGCGCTTCGGCCTGGTAGCCTTCTTCGCGGATCAGTTGAAGAATCTGCGGAGCCTGCAGCGAACTTTGCACCTTCACCTGTTTCTGCGCGAGATCGACTTCAACCACGGCGTCTTCATCCTGCGCCTGTACGGCACGGGTCACGGCCTTGACGCAATGGCCGCAGGTCATTCCTTGAACGTTGAACACTTGCATGGGAACTGCCTCCTGTGGGTTTTGACCAAGTTTCAAGCTTGCCACCGGGGCAAGGTCAAGATCCGCTTTACGCTGCCGGGCTGGAAATCATCGTGCGGGTCGGCCAAGCTGCGAGCCTGACGATTGACGATGCAGGAGTTTCATTTCATGCGCAGGGCAGCTTTCGGCCTTTTCGGCCTGCTGGGTATTTTCGCCGTGCTTCCCCAGGCCAATGCCGCGGGGCCAAGCGACTACAGCATTCTGATCATCTCCCGCGAGCGTCTGGAAGTGGCGACCTCGTGCGAGATTGGTGTGTACATCAACGATCAACTGGCCGGACGCGTGTTCCAGGAACAATCGACCTCATTCAACCTGCCACCGGGCGAACTCGATGTGCGTCTGCGCTACCTGCCTGGCCAGGCCCCAGGCTGCCAGCCGGGGATCGAGAATCAGCGCAGTAACCACTTGAAGCTGTTGGCCGGTCAGATCAATAAATACCGGATTGCGACCGATCAGAATGGCCTCACGTTGATCAGATCCGGGCTGGGCTATTGACCTTACCCTTGTGGAAAGGTTGATGCTGGGGGCCTGCCTGAACACCCAATACAGGACGACGCCCAATGAACATCGGCCAAGCCGCCCGGCGCTCAGGATTGAGCGCCAAGATGATTCGCTATTACGAGTCCATTAACCTGCTCAAGCCAGCCCTGCGCAGTGACAGTGGCTACCGCGTTTACCAACAGGAAGACTTGCACCGCCTGGCCTTCATCAAGCGCTCGCGCGACCTGGGCTTTTCACTGGATGAGGTCGCCCGTCTGCTGACCCTGTGGCAGGATCGCCAGCGCGCCAGTGCCGACGTCAAGGCCCTGGCCAGCCAGCATATCGATGACCTCAACCGGCGCATCGAAGAACTGGTGAGCCTGCGCGATACCCTGAGCGAGCTGGTCGCCCATTGCCAGGGCGATGATCGTCCCGACTGCCCGATCCTCAAGGACCTGGCAGCCGGGGGCAGCTGCTGTCACTGACGGCTTACTGCAACCAGGGCGGTGTCGGCTCTTCTTCCTTGCTCGAACCCCGTTCGGCGTCCTCGCGGATGGCGCGCCGACGGGCTTCGTCCAGGCGCGCCGCATCGATTTCACGCATGACCCCGTCGATATCGGCGCTGTGCTCGTCCTCGGCGAACTGACCGCTCAGCTCGCTTTCCGGCAACAGTTCGCCGGCCTGGTACAGGGCCCACATTTCCTGGGCGTAACGGGTGTCCCTGAGCTCAGGGGCAAAACGCCCGAAATAGGCGGCCATGTTGCCGACATCGCGCTCGAGCATGCTGAAGGCGTGGTTGTTGCCTGCCGCATCCACCGCCTGCGGCAAGTCGATGATCACCGGGCCATCCGGCCCCAGCAGCACGTTGAACTCCGACAGGTCGCCATGCACAAGGCCGGTGCACAGCATCAGGACGATCTGGCGAATCACGAACGCGTGGTACTCGCGCGCCTGCTCAGGCTCCAGGTACACATCATTGAGCCGTGGGGCGGCATCGCCGTACTCGTCGGCCACCAGCTCCATCAGCAGCACGCCATCAAGGAAGTCGTAAGGTCGCGGCACGCGCACGCCGGCATTGGCCAGGCGGAACAGGGCCGCTACTTCGGCATTCTGCCAGGCGTCCTCAGCCTCCTTGCGCCCGTACTTGGAGCCTTTGGCCATGGCCCGGGCCTGGCGGCTGTTGCGCACCTTGCGGCCTTCCTGATACTCGGCGGCCTGACGGAAGCTGCGCTTGTTAGCCTCTTTGTAGACCTTGGCACAGCGCAATTCCTTGCCGCAGCGCACCACGTACACGGCGGCCTCCTTGCCACTCATCAACGGTCGCAGTACTTCGTCGACCAGTCCATCTTCAACCAGTGGTTCAATGCGTTTTGGAGTCTTCATCGGCTTTTGTCGGGGGTCCTGTTCTGCCAGACACGGGATTTTTTGTAGGTCACCGGTGCTGCACCGGATTGTCGCTGTAGCAAGACCGCACTGCGTTGTAACGGCAATCGGCCTGACTTGCCATAGTTTTTGTAAATGTTGGTGCTCAATCGTTCACAAAAATCGCCAGATTTCTTTACCGCACTACAGCCGCATGCCCCCCGGGGTGAAACCGAACAGGCTTTTGAACGCCGCTATATAGGCCGAGGTGGAATCATAACCGCAGCCCAGCGCAGCTTCGGTGACGCTCTGTCCGGCCTCCAGCGCCGTCAGCGACGACAACAGGCGCATGCGCTGCCGCCAGCTGCGAAAGCTCAAGCCGGTTTCACGCTGGAACAGACGTGTCAGGGTCTTTTCCGAGGTGTTCAAGCGCTGCGCCCACTGCCCCAGGGACTGCCCCTGCTCCGGCTCGGCGAGCAATTCGTTGCACAGCTCAAGCAAGCGTGGATGCTGGGGTAAAGGCAAGGAAAAGCCCACCTCCGGCAGGGTCTGCAACTGGTCCAACAACACTGACACCAACCGCGCGTCGGCGCTGTCGCCCTCGGCATAGTCCACCGGCAGCAGACAGAACTGCTTGATCAGCTCACGGGCCAGCGGCGTGACTTCCAGCACCCGGCACTGCCCCGGCGCCCAGCTGGCGTCCTCACGGCGCACATACAGGCTGCGCATCTCGGCCTGCATCGAGGTCACCACCTCGTGTTCAACCCCAGGCGGGATCCAGACGCCCCACTGCGGCGGCGCGAAGTAGCTGCCCTCGGCGGTGTACACCCCCAGCACGCCACTGATCGCGTAGGAGAACTGTACCCAGTCATGCTGATGACGTGGTGTCCAGGAGCCGGCCCCGAGACTTTCCGCCCGCGCATACAGCGCCCGCGGCAGGCGCTCAAGCACAGGAATCGGACGCGGTGACGGTTGTTGTCCGTTTATCGGCATCACTTGGCCTTATGTCGCAAGACGGCAATCATCCGCCGAGCGTAGCCTGTGCGCTCAATGATTACAAAATGATTCGAAGGCCCGCCGATGCAAGCGCTCAAACACCTTAAACGCGTGGTAACCGACTGGTTCCTCTGCGGCATGTTCCTCGCCACCTTCCTCGCCTGGCTGTTCCCCGGTGTTGGCCGCAGCGGCGGGGCACTGCATGCCGAGTACCTGATCAATGGCGGGGTGTTCCTGGTGTTCTTCCTGCACGGTATCAACCTGTCCAGCGAGCAGATTGGCCGTGGCCTGAAGAACGGCCGCTTGCATCTGATGGTGCAGGGTTTCACCTTCGTGGTCTTCCCGCTGCTCTGGTGGCTGGCTGACAAGCTGCTTGGCAGCCATGTACCGGCGCTGCTGATGCTGGGCTTTTTCTACCTGTGCGCCCTGCCCTCGACCATCTCGTCCTCGGTGGCGTTGACCGGCAGCGCGGGCGGCAATGTGCCCGCAGCGATTCTCAATGCCAGCTTGTCCAGTGTCCTCGGCATTTTCATCACGCCCTGGCTGGTCAGCCTGGTGGTCGGCAGCGGCAGCAACGGCATCGACCTCGGTGCGACCCTGCTCGACCTCTGTGCCCTGCTACTGATGCCGCTGGTGCTCGGCCAATTGATGCGCCCCTGGCTGGGGCGTTTCTTCGCCCGTTACAAGCGCTACACCAGCGTCATGGACAAGCTGGTGATCCTGCTGCTGGTCTATGCCGCCTTCTGTAACTCGATGGTTTCGGGCCTGTGGCAGCAACAAGGCAGTGCGGTGCTGATCACTGCGTTTGTGGGCAGCGCCCTGTTACTGGCGCTGATTCTCTGGCTGACCACCCGCACTGCCCGGGCCCTGCGTTTGAGCCCGGCCGATGAAGTGGCAGCGGTATTCTGCGCCAGCAAGAAATCCCTGGCCGCTGGTGCGCCGATGGCTGCACTGATCTTCGGTGCGCATCCGGGGCTGGGCCTGATCCTGCTGCCGATCATGATCTACCATCCGCTGCAGCTGATCGTCTGCTCGATCATGGCCGAACACTATGCCAATCGTCCTGCGCCCATCACGATGGCCACATGGGTCAGCGCTCGATGATCGCCGTCACCCCCTGACCACCGGCGGCGCAGATTGAAATCAGGCCACGGCCCTTGCCGGCGGTGGCCAGCAGTTTGGCCATGTTGGCCAGGATGCGCCCACCGGTAGCGGCAAACGGGTGCCCGGCAGCCAATGAGCTGCCCTTGACGTTGAGCTTGCGGCGGTCGATCGCGCCCAACGGTTCGCTCAGCCCCAGGCGGTGCTGGCAGTAGTCGGGGTCTTCCCAGGCCTTGAGGGTGCACAGCACCTGGGCGGCGAAGGCTTCGTGAATCTCGTAGTAATCGAAATCCTGCAGGTCCAGGCCGTTACGCGCCAGCAAACGTGGCACCGCGTAAGCCGGTGCCATCAGCAGCCCTTCCTGGCCTTTGACGAAGTCCACCGCAGCGGTTTCGCCGTCGACCAGATAGGCCAGCACCTCAAGCTGGTGTTCACGGGCCCACTCTTCACTGCCCAGCAACACCACAGAAGCGCCATCGGTGAGCGGCGTGGAGTTGCCGGCGGTAAGGGTGCCCTTGTCGCTACGCTCGAACACTGGCTTGAGGCTGGCGAGCTTCTCCAGGGTCAGGTCGGCGCGCAGGTTGTTGTCGCGGGTCAGGCCGAGGAACGGCGTGAGCAGATCGTCATGCCAGCCCTCGGCATAGGCCGCTGCCATGTGCTGGTGACTGAGCAGGGCCAGCTGGTCCTGATCCGCACGGGGAATCTGCCAGGTCCGCGCCATCAGCTCGCAATGCTGCCCCATGGACAGCCCGGTGCGCGACTCACTGTTGCGTGGCAGTTGCGGTTTCAAGTGCCCTGGACGCAACTGCAGAAACGCCTTGAGTTTGTCTGCCAGGGTCTTGCCGCGGTTGGCCTGGAGCAAAATCCGGCGCAAACCTTCATTGACCGCGATGGGTGCATCGGAGGTGGTATCGACGCCCCCGGCAATCCCGCTGTCGATCTGCCCGAGGGCGATCTTGTTGGCCACCAGCAAGGCGGTTTCCAGCCCGGTGCCACAGGCTTGCTGCAGGTCGTAAGCCGGGGTTTGCGCCGAGAGCCGCGAACCGAGCACGCACTCGCGGGTCAGGTTCATGTCCCGTGAATGTTTGAGCACCGCCCCGGCGGCGACCTCGCCCAGTTGCAGGCCATGCAGCCCGAAACGCTCGATCAGCCCTTCGAGGGCTGCCGTTAGCATCGCCTGGTTGCTGGCCGTGGCATAGGCGCCGTTGGAGCGGGCGAAGGGAATCCGGTTGCCGCCAATGATTGCGACCCGGCGCAGTGAGCGCATAAGTTTCGTCCTTTTCTAACGGTGGGAGGCTGGTTAAGGCAGTGGTGTTCCCACCCACAGCGTAGGTGTTTTTTCAGGGTTCGAACGACCGATGGCCAAAGATGGTCCACACTTTGAAGCTATTTGAGGGAGAGCAAGCCATGAGCGACCGCTATATCGACTTCGCCAACTCCGATCTCGGCCGCCGCCTGGTCGGTGCCGTCGGGTTGCCCAGCCCTGCTCGCCTGGAACGCTGGCAGGCAGGCCGACTGCGCCCGGTCGAAGGCGCCTTGCTGCTCGGCGGCGGCCCCCTGGCAAACAAAGTCGAGGCGTTTGCCCAACGCCTGACCGATGAGGTCTACAGCTTCGCCAGCCCCGACCTGAACGCGACCGAATGGGTCGCAGGCCTTGGCCCCAAGCTCAAGGCCGTGGCGTTCGACGCCAGCGAGCTGGACGACATTGACCAGCTCAAGCAATTGCGCGAGTTCTTCCAGCCGCTGCTGCGCAGCCTGGCGCCCTGCGCCCATGTGGTGATTTTCGGGCGGGCGCCGGAGCAGCTCGATGACCCGCTGGCACAAGTCGCGCAACGCGCCCTGGAAGGTTTCAGTCGCTCACTGGCCAAGGAACTGCGCGCTGGCGGCACTCTGCAGTTGCTGTACGTCAGTGACGATGCAGAAGACCAACTCGAAGGTGCCTTGCGCTTTTTCCTCTCGCCCAAGAGCGCTTTCGTTTCCGGCCAGGTCCTGCGCCTGCAGGCCTGCGCCACGCAAGTGCAGGACTGGACCCGGCCACTGGCCGGGCGCAAGGCGCTGATCACCGGGGCAGCGCGCGGCATCGGCGCAGCCATTGCCGAAACCCTGGCCCGCGACGGCGCCGAGGTCGTGCTGCTCGACGTACCCCAGGCCAAGACTGACCTTGAGGCCCTGGCCGCACGTCTCGGCGGGCGCTGTCTGGCGCTGGACATCTGCGCCACCGACGCCGCCGCGCAACTGCTTGAAGGGCTCCCGGACGGCATCGACATCGTCGTGCACAACGCCGGCATCACCCGTGACAAGACGCTCGCCAACATGACCCCCGAGTACTGGGACTCGGTGCTGGCCGTCAATCTCAAGGCGCCGCAGCTGCTGACCCAGGCGCTGTTCGACA
This sequence comes from Pseudomonas putida, assembly GCF_028682475.1. Lineage (GTDB taxonomy): Bacteria > Pseudomonadota > Gammaproteobacteria > Pseudomonadales > Pseudomonadaceae > Aquipseudomonas > Aquipseudomonas putida_AG. The sequence continues at coordinate 20,401 of NZ_JANHLE010000039.1, read as the reverse complement.
GCGGCGCCCTGCATGACCACGCGCGCATCGTGCTGCTGGCCTCGATCAGCGGTATCGCCGGCAATCGCGGCCAGTCCAACTACGCCGCCAGCAAGGCCGGGCTGATCGGCCTGGCCCAGGCCTGGGCGCCGAAACTGGCCGCGCGCGGCAGCAGCATCAATGCCGTGGCCCCCGGTTTTATCGAAACCCGCATGACCGCGGCCATTCCCTTCGCCCTGCGCGAAGCCGGACGGCGCATGAGTTCCCTGGGTCAGGGCGGTTTGCCCCAGGACGTCGCCGAAGCCATTGCCTGGCTGGTACAACCGGGTTCCGGTGCGGTAAACGGTCAGGTACTACGTGTCTGCGGCCAGGCCGTAATGGGAGCCTGAACATGACTCGACACTGGCAGGACCTGAGCAGCACAGCGGCACTTTCCAGCCTTTACCTGCGCGCCGCGCGCAAGCGCAAGATCACCGGCGATACCTTGCCCGACAGTGGCTTGCGCTGCTACCTGGAGGTTAAGCCGCAGCAGCTTGAGGCCTATCGCAAGCTCTGTCATTTCAGCGACGACGGACGCTTGCCGCCAACCTTCCCGCACGTGATGGCCTTCGCCTTGCAGTTACAGTTGCTGACGGCCAGGGAATTCCCCTTCCCTTTGCTGGGCATGGTCCATCTGCACAACAGCATCCGCGTTATGCGTCCACTGGGTGGTGTCAGTCGCCTGCGCTTCTCTGTGCATGTGGATAACCTGCAGCCACACGAGAAAGGCGCCACCTGCGACATGATTACCGAGGCGGAAGACGGCCTCGGTCTGCTCTGGTCGGAAACCAGCCGCATGCTCTGCCGCGGCGTGAAGCTCAGCGGTGAGCCCGCGGCGACTGAAGAACCGGTCAGTGAACCGCTGGATGAACTGACCCGCTGGTACGCCGACAGCGATATCGGTCGCCGTTATGCCAAGGTCTGCGGCGACTACAACCCGATCCACCTGAGCGCCGCCAGCGCCAGGCTGTTCGGCTTCCCCTGCGCCATTGCTCATGGCATGTGGAGCAAAGCCATGACCCTTGCCGCGTTGCGCGGACACTTGCCGGCCAGTGGTTATGAGATCGCGGTGGACTTCCTCAAACCGCTGCGCCTGCCCAGCGAAGTGATCCTCAACGCCAGCCCCGCCGCCGCCCAAGGCCAGCTCCGTCTGGACGGCCACGGCGAGCTGGTCCATATGCACGGCAGCTGGCGGTCACTGGACTGAAACGCCGCGCTTGCGTTGCACAGCGGCCCGCCTGAAGCTATGCGGCTTGAGGAGAGCCTTGATGAACCTGCACGAACTGACCCAACGCCTGCACCGCATCCGTGACAACAACGACTGGCGCGGTTTTCACAGCCCGAAAAACCTGGCCATGGCCGCCAGCGTGGAAATGGCCGAACTGGTGGAGATCTTCCAGTGGCTGAGCGAAGACCAGTCGCGCCAGCTGGCACCTGAGCAACTGGAGCATGCCGGCCAGGAGGTCGGCGACGTGGTGCTGTACCTGTTGCTGCTGTGCAGCGAACTGGGCCTGGACATGGAGCAGGTGGTGCGCGCCAAGCTGGCCGACAGCGAACGGCGGTTTGCCCGATGAAAGACCGCCATTTCGATGCCCTGGCCACGCGCTTTGCCGAGAAAATCTACGGCGGTGCCAAAGGCGCGATCCGCCTTGCGGTTCTGCAGGCCGACCTCGCTGAAACCCTGCCCGAGCGCCCCTTGCGCGTCCTCGATATCGGCGCGGGCCTCGGGCACATGGCCCTATGGCTGGCCGAGCGCGGCCACCAGGTCACCCTCGCCGAGCCCGCCGCGCCGATGCTCGAAGGCGCCCGCGCACGGTTTGCCGAAGCCGGCCAGCAGGCGACGTTCATCCAGGCGCCCTGGCAGGAGCTGCTCGGCCAACTGACCGAGCCCTACGACCTGGTACTGTGCCATGCGGTACTGGAATGGCTGGCAGAACCGGAAACCATCCTGCCGGTCCTGCACCAGCTGACCCGCCGCGATGGCCTGCTGTCACTGGCGTTCTACAACCGTGATGCGCTGGTCTATCGCAACCTGCTCAAGGGCCATTTCCGCAAACTGCGGCGCGATGACATGGCCGGTGAAAAGCAAAGCCTGACCCCGCAAAAACCGCTTGATCCACGCACGCTCAGGGTGCAACTTGAAGATCTGTGGCAGGTCGAAACAGAGAGCGGAGTACGGGTGTTTCACGATTACATGCCCAGTGAATTCCAGGCCAGAGCCGAGTTGCCCGACCTGCTGGAAATGGAACTGGCGCATCGGCGCCATCCCGCCTTTGCCGGGTTGGGGCGTTACCTGCATTGGCTCTGTCGACCACGCTGAACCACGCCGGGAGGGTGCCATGCCGTACCGTTTGCCTCTGGGCCTGCTGTGCCTGGCCCTGGCCGGCTGCCAGAGCAGCAACCCCTATGTCGCCAGTTCCCGCCCGCTGCCCCCAGCCCCGCCGCAAGCGGCCACGACTTTCGATGCCAGCGCCTATCCTGCGCCGCCACGGGACTTTGGCCGCTACCGCAGCTGGGCCTGGCACGACGGCCAGCTGCCGGCCGGCGGCGCAATGGCAGAACCTGCGCAACTGGCCGAAGCGGTCAGCAACGCCCTCGATCAGCACGGCCTGCGCCCGGCGCGCAATGGCCAGGCCGGCGATCTGCTGGTCAGCGCCAATGTGCAACTGGAACGCCGTCTGCAGCAGGTGCGCGAAGATTATTACCCCTACGATGCTTACCCCTATGGGGCTTATCCGTACGGCGGCTACGGCGCTTACGGCAGTGCCGGCCGTTACCACAATGGCTATGGGGTATATGCCAGCGTGCCTTTGGTACGCACCTACGAAGTCGAAGTGATGGTGGTCCATGTCGACCTGTATGACGCCCGCGACGGTCAGGCCGTCTGGAGCACCAGCGCCGAAACCGCCAGCCAGGGCTCGCAACGCGAACGCGAGGAGGCCCTGCGCGAATCAGTGAAAAAGGCCCTCAACGGCTATCCTCCCAGCTAAAGGCAATTGGAGATCCATCATGTTGTGCCGTCTCGCTTTACTTTCACTCGTGGTGTTTCTGGGGGCTTGCCAGAGCCACAACGTCACTCAGGACTATGACGCCAGCCGCGACTTTACTGCCTATCGCAGCTGGGTCTGGCAGGAACCGGCCCTGCAGTACCGCCCCGACGACCCGCGGATCAAGAGCGACCTGACCGAACAGCGCATCCGCCAGGCCGTTACCGGCCAGCTGGATCAGCGTGGTTTGCGCCCGGCCCAGGGCAGCAGCAAAGGCGATTTGAAAGTGCAGACTTACCTGATCGTCGAACAGCGTCAGCAGCAGATCACTACCAACTATGGTGGGGCCTGGGGCGGCTACTGGGGTAACTACTGGGGCGGGCCGATGTACAACGAGACCCGCAGCGTTGACTACAAGGTGGCGACCATCCAGGTCGATATGTTCGACGCCAGAGATGGCAAGCTGGTGTGGCGCGGCAGTGCCGAGCAGATCATGAACAACTACCCGCCAAGCCCGGAAGAACGCAGCAATGCGATCCAGGAAACGGTGATGAACGCCTTGTCGAACTATCCGCCGCGCTGAAGGCGCGGGCCTAGCGTTGCTGACACTTGATGTCACTGATATCGAGCATGAAACCTTGCAGGCGACGTTGCTGGCCACTGCCACGCACTTGCCCACACAGGCGATACCAGCGGGCAGTGGCCGGCAGCTTGTTGTCGAGCAGGCGCAGACTCAAGTGCAAGGCACAACCGTCGCGCTGCAGCTCACCAAGGGCCAGTTGCACCGCTTCGCGGTCGGCCGGGTGCACGCGGCTCAGCCACTGACTGATGGTCAACTGACTCGGCATCCCCAGACTACTTGCCAGGCTGGGGTCCAATTGCAACATCGCTTCGTTCAAACGCCACTGCCACCACCCGGCGCCGAGCTGCAGTTGCAGGCTGTCCAGGCGCTCGCGGTGTTGTTGCAGATCGAATACAGCCAAACGGCTGACCAGAGGCTCGGCATAGGCGGCACAGGCACTGAGCGCATCCGCCGCAACCAGCGGCTCAAGCGGATCGGCACAAATCAGCCAGGCCTGGACACTATGCCCGTGGGCATATGGCAGCAGGTAAATATCGACCTGCGGCAGTAGTGCCTGCAGGTCTGCATGCTCGGTGCTTGAGACCATCTGCCCCGGACCCCGTCGATCCAGGAGACGCCCGATCACATCATCACTGGGCCACTGCAGTGGGTCGTTGCTTCTGGCATAGGTCTGCCAGCCCTGCTCCCCAGGCAGCAGGATCCGCCCACCGCTGGCCCGCCAATGCCTAACCAGCCATTGCAATTGCTCCCGGGCCACGTGCTCAAGACGCTCGATACTGCAATTGCGTAATTCGCAGGCCAAATGACTCATCAGGTGGCGTTGGCGCTCTGCGCCCAGCGACTGCTGGCGATGTTGCAACAGATCGCCGATATCAAACAGCTGTAGCAGCCAATTGCCGGGCTGTCCCAGCAACCAGCCTCGGGTATGCAGCGTACCGCCACCGACCGCCTTGAAATCCAGGTCCAACGGCTGCGCCTGCCAGTCCATGGGCGCCCCCTCAAGCACCACCAGACTGTAGGGTTGCACATAGTCCTGCAATCGCACCTCGCTGTGCGCCGGCAACGCCAGCGCCGCACGCAATGGGCCGGCCAGGCGCTGTACCCTGGCGCCATCGTCGAGCCCTATCTGCAATCCCACGGCGGGCACACTGGCCGGTGGCTCCGGCTCGGCAATCACCGGTGTCGAGCGCCCACGCCAACGCCCGAACAACCGTGCCACGCCACTCACCGTTGCCGGCTCGCTTGGGCCTTGTCGCTGAGCGCAGCAGGGAACAGCGTAAAAAAGATCACGAATACCGCAATGAACGCCAGCGCCACAGCGCCTTTTTGCCTTCCGACCAGGCTTGCTTTCATGATCGCGTCTACCCTGACAGTGACACCTGACTGACAGCATAGAATCATTCACCACAAAGGGATGCATTTCGCCAATGCAAAGCATTGTTCTGCTGCTGTGGCTTGCCTTGTGCGCTGAACAAGATGTGCGTGAGCGCCAGATCGCCAACACCCTGACCCTCGGCGCGGCGACCTGCGCCCTGGCCTACCTGTTCATGACCGGACACACCTGGATCGGCGCCGACGCCAGTGAAGGCGGCTGGGCACTGGCCATCGTCATGCTCCTGACTCTGCCCGGTTACATGCTCGGGCGCTTTGGCGCGGGTGATGTGAAGCTACTCGCGGCCCTGGCCCTGGCGACCGATCGCATGTATGTGCTGGGCACCTTCATCGGCGCCGGGATTGCCGTGCTGATCTGGCTCTCCAGCCGTCGCTGGCTGTGGTCCCTGTTGAGTCAGAAGGTCAAGAACCGCATCAAGCAATTGACTGAGGAATCGGCAAACAAACAACCCTTTGCCCCCTTCATACTGGCGGGTTTTGTCCTGGCCAGTGTCTGGATCCATTAGTCGCCCAAGCCTGTCTCTGGCCCGTGCACGTTTTTTACATGAACGCAAAGTACGACTACTTTCTAGTGAGTTGACGACCGATTGCAAAACCCCAGGCTCCGGGAGAGAGGGGCTTATCAGCAGGGAGTAGCGTGTGAACAGGAACCTCAGTGAAGTAAAAGTGTTGGTCGTCGATGACCACCCCCTGGTCGTCGCAGAGCTGTGTGAATTTCTCGAGCGCAATGGCTACCGTTGCCTGCCTTGCCTGTCCAGTAACCAGGCTATCGAAAACTTTGCCGCCGACCCGTCGATCGGCCTGGTGTTGTGCACTCTGCACCTGCCGCAATGCGATGGCGTTGAGCTGTTCGGTGCCTTGAGGACGATTGCCGGGCAACAGCGGATTTTCGAGGCCATCATGCTCACTGACAGAGCCGACAAACAGGATGTGATCAGGGCCTTGCGCGCAGGCTTTGCCGACTATTACCAGAAACCCCTGGACCTGAACGAACTGCTCGAAGGCGTGCAACGCCAGGAGGCCGCACTGCAGGAACAACAGCAAAACCAACAGCGGCTGGGCAACCTCAACCAGAAACTGCAGTACCTGGCCGACTCGATCGACGACCTTTACCAGGACCTGGAAAAAGCCCGGGGCCTGGGTGCACACCGTCGCGCCACCGACGTCGAGAACGAGCCGGTCGCCGAGAACCTTCCGGGCAACTTCGAACAACTGTCCCCCCGGCAACTGGAAGTCGCGCGCCTGGTCAGCCAGGGCAAGACCAACTATCAGATCGCCTGCGAACTGGGCATCACCGAAAACACCGTCAAGCTCTACGTCTCCCAGGTACTGCGCCTGACCCATATGCACAACCGCACGCAGCTGGCGCTGGCGCTGTCATCGAGCACTTCGCCATTGCACCTGCGGACAACAGCGCACTAGGCCCGCTTCCTGGCGGCGGGCTTCATGGACTGAACGGCCTGACCTTTGACCTGTAATGGAAATACACCATGCCAACCTCCTCTCTGCGTGAACAGATTCTCCTGGTGGATGACGAAGAGGGTGCGTTGCTGGAACTTGCCGAACTGCTTGAGGGCGAAGGTTTCTGCTGCCACACGGCCACCTCGGTAAAACTCGCCCTGCAGCAGCTCACCCGCCACCCGGACGTGGCCTTGGTGATCACCGACCTGCGCATGCCGGAAGAAAGTGGCATTTCACTGATCAAGCGCCTGCGCGAGCACACTGCCCGCCAACACTTGCCGGTGATCGTCACCTCCGGTCATGCCGACATGGACGACATCAGTGACCTGCTGCGCCCTCAGGTGCTGGACCTGTTTCGCAAACCGGTCTATCACATCCGCCTGCTGGAAACGCTGGATAACCTCTTTCCCAAGCCACGCGATTACAGTTGAAAACTGAAACTCAAGGTAATACGCGGCTGCCGGTCGAGGCTGTCGAGGGCGATGTCCGACATCGGTTTGGCCGCTTCCAGGGCAATGCTGTAGTGGCGTGCATCGCCAATGCGCACCCCCAGTGCTGCCGAAGACAACCTTGAGTCGCGGATTTCAAGCTCGTTGAACCAGCTGCGCGCGGCATCCAGTACCACATAGGGCTGCACCAGCTTGAACCCGTGGCCATCGGATTTGAAACTGTAGTTCAGCTCATAAGCCACACCCCAGCCCTTGTCCCCCGAAGCCTGGTCGGCGGGATAACCACGACCGAAACGCTGGCCGCCAAATACGGCACGCTCGCTGTCCGGCAAACTGTCGTTGCTCCAGTTCAGCACCGCCGAAACCACACCCTGCCAATGATCGAAATAGCGATCACTCTGCAGCCCGGACACCCGCAGGCGCAGAAAGTCCAGGTCGATATCGCTGTCGGTGTTCGCCCCCAGGTAATCCATGCCCTGGTAGGCGCCGACACTGAGGATGCGCAATTGCCGGGGATCGGCCTGGCGCCAGTCGCCTTCGAAGGCCAGGGCGCGCAGGTCGGTACGGCTGCGGCTGTTGAAGACCGAGCCGACGGCCTGATAATCAGTGTCGTCGCTAACTGCGTAAAGACGCCCGGCAACGTTGAGCCACTCGCTGGGTGACGCTGTCACGACCTGGCTCAAACCAATCGAATAGCGCTCATGCTCACGATGCTGCTTGAGGTCGGTGCCGTTGTTCAGGCGAACCAGAGCGGCTGGATCACTGCGAAAGCGTGTGGCCGACAGGTTCAGCTGACTGCCTTCGCTGTCCAGGTGCTGGGCGTAGTCCAGGCGGTAGTAATGCTCATGCTCAGCACCCGGAGGAAACAGCGCCGTGAAACTAACTTGCTCGGCCAGCGCAGTCTGGGCATTGCTGCTGACACCCAACAGCGCCTGCAGGTCCTCGCGGCTGCCATCGCTGAGGTTCAGCGTCGCGCTGATGGGCTGGCGCGCAGCCTGGACAACCAGGGTGCTCGCGCCATTGGCGTCGCCAGGCAGCACCTGGGCCTGCAGCGTAACGCCAGCCACCCGGCTCATCAGTGCGGTATAGCGCTGCAAGGTCTTGCGCGTGAGCGGGCGCTCGGCCTTGAGCTTGCTCGCTAGCGTGTCCAGATAGGCAGACGCCGGGCCGATATCACCTTGCAGTTCATAGTCGCGAATGTAGCCCTCGACCAGCACAACCTGTACGTGTCCATCGGCAAAGTCCTGTGGCGGCAGGTACGCGTAGGACAACAGGTAACCATCCTGCTGATAACGCCGGGTCAGGCGCTGGGTGGCTTCGACCAGCTCACCCAGGGTGATCTCGCGATTGACCAGAGCCTGGTAGTTGTCCCGCAGATCACTCAACGGATAGAGGGTGCCGCCGACAAAGCGCACCTTGTGCAACAGGATCCGCGTGTTCATCGGCAGTTGCAGCGACGGTGCCGCAGGGGTGGCTACATGCAAGACCGGTGTACTGGGCCGATAGCTGTCGGCGGGCAGGTTGGGCGCGGGCAGGCTGCGTTCGACTTCATTGCTATCGAGAAACACTGGCAGCGATCCGGCGCTCAGCCCGCTTGCCCAAGAAAGACTGAGAACCGCGACGGCCAACGGACGCATGTGACGCTCCATGATCCCGACAGATACAAGAGCACCAGGACGGCTCCCTCGTCAGGTTCAAGCGTAGGTGCTGCGCGCAGGGTCGTCTAATCAGAAAGGGGCTGCCACCCAGCCCGCTCATTCATTGATCTGAAACTCGACCCGCGCGGTCTGGCCGCTCTCGTCCAACGCGCTCAACTCCACCCGCCCGCTCTGCTCGAAGCGAGCGCTCAAGTGCTCCTGGCCCTGCGACTCACCGAGCGGCGCGCCATTGAGGAACCACCAGCGCCGCCCACTGCCGCCCAGCGCCGAAACCTCAAGACGCAACGGTTCGCTGCTGGCAGCCGGACGGCGCAGTTGATCGCCCTGGCGCACGCCGACGATGGACAGCGGCGGTGCCGTGGCCGCTACCTGCGGTGGGCACTGCGGATCTACCGCGGGCAGCCGTGCTTCGCGACGCTCCACGCGGGGCAACCAGGGTTCCAGCGGCGCAGGCCACAAGGCAATCTCCCTGGCCTGAGCGCCCGGGCAACTGGCATCAACCCGCTGCCCTTGTGCGTTGACCCACACGGTTTCACGCAACCCGACGCTCAGGGGTTGGTCGGCGGCCTGCAAAGTCGGCGGCGTGGTGCCATCCAGGGTCCAGGCAAAACGCTGACGCCGGCAATTGCTGTCCTGGCGGGCCAGCGGTTGCCCCAGCGGCCAGCAGATTGCGGCCACCCCGACATTATCCGGCACCGCCGCCACCGGCACGGCAATACCGCGCTGGCTGTCGCGATTGCTCAGCACATCATGGACCTGCAGCATCAACGGCGCCGCCGACGCCAGGCCGAACTGTCCGGGTACCGGTGTGCCATCCGGGCGCCCGATCCAGATACCGATCAGATAGCGCGGTCCGACGCCAATCGACCAGGCATCGCGAAAGCCATAGCTGGTGCCTGTCTTCCAGGCCAGCAGCGGACGCTGTACCAGTTCAGCATGCGGATCGCGGTCCGGACGTGCCTGGCCACTGAGAATGCGCCGGATGATCCAGGCGCTGCCTGGCGACAGCAGTCGGTGTTCGAGCAGCGGTGCGTCCGGCTGCAAACGCATGGGCGCACTCAAGCCACCGCGAGACAGCGCACCGTAACCGGCCACCAGGTCTTCCAGGCGACTGCCCGCGCCACCGAGGATCAACGACAGGTTCGGTTCTGCCAGCGGGGGCAAGGTCAACGGCACACCGCCATTGCGCATCTGCGCGGCAAAGCGCTTGGGGCCATAGGCTTCAAGCAACTGCACCGCAGGCAGATTGAGTGACAGCGCCAGGGCGGAGCTGGCCGCCACCGGGCCGCTGAAGCCCATGGAGAAATTCCCCGGGCGATAGTCGCCGTAGCGTCTGGGCACGTCCTGCAGCAAGGATTCGGAATGAATCAGACCATCGTCCATGGCCATGCCATAGAGAAACGGTTTGAGGGTCGAACCGGGGGAACGTAATGCGGTGATCATGTCGACATGACCGAAACGGCGCTCATCGTTCAGGTCGACCGAGCCAAGGTAAGCGCGTACCGCCATGGTCTGCGCCTCAACCACCAGAATTGCCGCCGAGGTGCGCTCGGGCAGGCGGGCGCGCCAACCGAGCAGCAAGTCTTCCAGGCGCCGCTGCAGCGCCGCATCGAGCGTGGTGCGGATCAGCGGCGGACTGTGTGGCCGGTTCAGGCGGCGCGCCAGCAACGGTGCCAGCGCAGGTTCCTGACGTGGTGCCAGTAACAATGGCTCTTCCATCGCCTCGATGACGCGTTGCTCGGGCCATACCTGGTACTCGGCCAGGCGTTTGAGCACTTTGTCGCGGGCCGCTTGCGCGCGTGCCGGGTGCCGGTCCGGACGCAAGCGGCTTGGCGCCTGGGGCAGTACCGCGAGCATGGCCGCTTCAGACGGCGTCAGGTGTTGCGGCGATTTGCCCAGATAGGCCCAACTGGCTGCTGCCACGCCCTGCAAGGTCCCGCCGAAGGGGGCGCGATTGAGGTAGATTTCCAGAATCTGCGCCTTGCTCAGGTGCCACTCCAGCTGGGCCGTGCGCCACAACTGACGCAGCTTGCCCGGCAGCGTGCGCGCATGCGGATCGAGCAGCCGCGCGACCTGCATCGACAGGGTACTGCCACCCGACAGCACCCGTCCGCCGCGCAGGTTTTGCCAGGCAGCACGAGCCAGGGCCAGTGGATTGACCCCGGGATGGTGGTAGAACCAGCGATCCTCGTAGGTCAGCAGCGCCTGCAGGTAAAAGGGCGATACCTGATCGGCACTGACCGGATAACGCCAGACCCCGTCGGCATCGGCGAAACGCCACAACGGCGTGCCGTCTTCAGCCAGCACCACGCGCGCCAGGTCATCGGCCGGCAGCGGCAAAGGCCACAGACGGTCAGCCGCCCACAACAGCGCGGCGCACAACAGCACGACAGCCGATACGACACTCAGGCGTTTCGCTAAGATGGGCATCAGGCCTCCGTGTCGCTGGCCAGGGAACTGAGCAGGCCAGTACACAGCCAAAGGGTTGGCAACGGCAGATTCGCCGATACGATCATCAGGAAGCAACTATGCATGTAGAAGGTTTTTTCGAGTGGCTCGGCCAGGCGTTGGGGGCACTGATCCGCTTTGTCGTCGATGGCCTGAGCGGGTTGTTCAACCTGCTGGCCAACGCCGGTGGCAATTTCATCGATGGCCTGGCGCGCACATTGGGCATGGACACCTCGCTGGTCAGCATCGTTGCCCTGATCATCGGCTTGATGCTGCTGTACTCGGCCATCCGTGCCTTCATGCGTGCCTCGATCATCCTCGGCATCATCTGGCTGGTGCTGGGCTTGTGGGTTATGAGCTGGATCATTCACTGACGGTGGGTGGGAGCGGGCTTGCCCCGCGATGCGATGTAACTGACACACCGCAATCGCGGGGCAAGCCCGCTCCTACCGATTCCCTTTAGCGACCTTTGATCACCATCTCACCTGCCGATTCCCCCACCGACTGCAGGTTCGGTCGATACATCGACTCCACCTGCGGCGGCGGCACCCGGTAGGTACCCGGGGTCACTGCACGCGCCAGGTACAGCAAGTGCGTGGTGCCGTAGCTGTCCACAGGCAACGCCGCAACGTAACGATCATCGCGGAACTCCTGGTGCACGATGTTGGCGTTCTGCATCGAGTCGCGCCACTGTTTGACCGCACTGCTGGCGTTGTCCAGGCTCGCCGCGCTCTGCGCCAGGTTCTGGTTTTCCAGCTCGAGGCCGGCAGGCAGCAGGTCGACCACCAGCGCATCCGGCACCCGGGAGGTGGCGGTCACGGCCAGGTGCACCAGCACCAGATCACCACTCTTGAGCGCACGGATATCCAGGGCCCGACCGTTCAAACCGAGGTACTCACGACGAATGTTCATGCCCGAGCTGCTCGGCGCCGGGGCGTAGCGTGGATAACCGGACAGGGTCAGTTGCTGGTACAGGGTGTCGCTGCCCTGATTCTGCACGGTCAGCGGCGAAGCCAGCAGTGGCCCTTCCAGTTTCAGACCCGACTGCGCGCTGTCCAGGTCACGCAATTCGCCGGCACTGTCCAGACGCGCCGACCACTTGCCTTCCGGTTTGTTCAGCAAGCCGCGGCCGGCGAGGAACAAGGCGTTGCGTTCCTGGGTCGACAACCACTGGCTGGCCGCGACCTGGTCGGACAACTGGAACAGCCGTTGATCCAGCTGGGTGCTGGCCAGGTTGTTCTCTTCGAGCAAGGCCAGGATCAAGGCCTGGTCGCGCACCGGGCTGCCGTAGTCGCCCAGCCAGTCCTTGTCGTTGCGGCTGACCGCCAGGCCCGCTTGCAAGGCTTGCTGCGCACGGGGCTTGTCACCCATTTTTTCCAGGGCAATGGCCAGCTGCACCAAAGGCAAGCCGGAGCGGGCATCGCTGCGCCGCTCGAACAGGCTGCGCAGCGCGCCCAGCGGCGCCTGCTGGGTGCGGGCCAGCACCAGGGCAGCATAGGCCTGCACGGCAAAACGGCTGTGCTCGGCATTGTTGCTGTAGTTGACCTCGATCAGGTTGCGCTCCTGCAGATAGCGCAGCAGACGCTCACTGGCCTTTTTCAGGGCCTCGGCAGGCACCGCATAACCCTGCTCGCGAGCCCGCAGCAGGAAATCGGTGACATAGGCCGTCAGCCAATACTCCTCTTCGGAATCCGAACTCCACAGGCCGAAGCTGCCGTTGTAGCGCTGCATGCCCAGCAAGTGCTCGATACCCATCTCGATCTTGCGCTTGCGCACTTCGGCGGGCTCGCCGCTGATGCCCAGACGCTTGAGGGTCGCGGCATCGGCATACAACGAGGGATACAGACCACTGGTGGTCTGCTCAAGGCAGCCATAGGGGTAGGCTTCCAGGGCACGGATCTGTTCGGCCAGGTTCAGCGGCGGACGGCTGGACAAGGCCAGCATCGCCTCCAGACCGGCCGGCTCGAATGCGGCCAGATCAGCCTCCGGCAGGCTCCACGGTTGATCGTTGAGCGCCACCCGGTAGTGCTTGAGCATCGCCGGGTACGCCGGACGCACGCCCAAAGTCCATTCGCGGCTGAAGGCTGTGGCCGTCTCACCCGGCAGTTGCAGCCCGGTCACTTCGACCTTGACCTTGCCCTGGCCCAGACCACCGTTGGCCTGCACCGGTACCAGCAGGGTGACACGCTTGCCCTGGGTCAGTTCGAGGCTTTGCTCGGCTGCGCGCATCAGGCTCAACTGGCCTTCGGTGCTCAGGCGCACGTTGAGTTTTTGCGCCTGCCCGGACAGGTTCGAGACATCCAGCGCCAGGGTGGTGCTGTCGCCACCGGCGAGGAAGCGCGGCGCCGACAGCTCAGCGATCAACGGCGCGGCGACAACGGTCTTGCCTTCAGCCACGCCATAGCGCTCATCGGTCCAGGCCTGGGCCATCAGGCGCAATTCACCGTTGAAGTCGGGGATATCGACGCTGGCCTCGCCTTCGCCGTTGTCGTTGAGGGTCACCGGCGCGCTCTGCTGGGCGACGATGGTGACGCTGGTGTTCGGGCGCTTGCCGCCCTTGGCCATCGCCGCATCGCCACCGAAAGCGAGGCTGGCCAGACGGCCCTGACCGGCTTCGATCAACTGCCCATAGATGTCCAACTGGTCGGCGCCATAAGCCTTGCGGCCGAACATGCCGGTGAACGGGTCTGGCGTGGTGTAATCGGTGATATTGAGAATGCCCACGTCTACCGCGGCGAGTAGCACATGCACCTGTTTGGGCACGCTGCCGTCGGCATTGCGGGCCTGGACCTTGACCGTCAACGGCTGCTTGGGACGCATTTTTTCCGGCGCGCTAAGGGTCACCGCCAGCTTGCGTTCGCCACGATCCAGCGGCAGGTGCAGCACACCGACCGCACGCTTGGGCGTGGCGTTGACCTTGCGCTCGCCCGGACGAATCACCAGGGCGCTGACATACAGGTCATGGCGTGCCCATTTACGCTCGAGGTTGATGGCGAAGGTCTTGCCTTCGGCGGGCACGTCGATCTCCTGCCACCACAGCGGCCCTTCACTGGACTCGACCATCAGGTAACCGGTACCGGCCGCAGGTGGCGTGACCGTCACGTTGGCGGTAGCGCCATCGGCGTAGGATGGTTTGTCCAGGGCCAACTTGACCTGGTCCGGACGCACGGCACCGCCGTCGGCGTTGTCCTGGGCACGGTAGCCGGCCCAGAAGCGCGCGCTGGAGACCAGGCCGGTCTGCGGGTCTTCGACCTCGACGCGGTACGGGCCCCATTCAACCTGGAAGTTGAGCTTGGCGGTCGAGCCGGCCTTGATATTGACCGTCTCTTCACTCTGGGTCAGGAACTTCTCGTTGAAGTTGTAGCTCCAGCCGTCACTCTGCGAGTAGTTCCAGTAGTAGTCCCGACGCTCGCGAATCAGGCGCACCTTGAGATTGTTGGCCGCCAGCTTGTTGCCGTCACGGTCGGCGACCAGCACTTCGAATTCCACCGGACCATCGCTGTCGGTTTCTTCACCGTCGAACAAGCCGCGCAGCCCCGGCAGGCGTTCGGCGGGCCAGATCGGCTGTTCCAGGCGCCGGGTGATCGGCCGGCCACCGGACTCCTGCAAGCTGGCTTGCACCGTCAGTTGCAGCGGCGAACGGGCTTCGGACCATTTGCTTTCGATGCTGATCGTCGTCTTGCCGTTGGCGTCCAGGGTAACTTCATCCAGCTCCAGGTCCTGGCTCAGCTCCTGCTCGGTGATCGAACCGAACTGATAGCCCGGCAACGCCGCTACCGCTTCGCGCAGCGGGCGCACATAAGCCTGGCCGCTCAGGCGGTTGCCGGAAGCCGGGGCGCCATAGAGGTAGCGGCCATTGACGTCGATCTCGGCGCTCTGCTCAGGACTCAGCGGCTCATCGCTGCCTTTGAGTTCCAGGGCCAGACGCTCGGGCAGGAAGTCTTCGACGAGAAACTCGTAGATCTGCTTCTTGCCGCCGCCCAGGTCAAACAACAACTGCCAGCGCCCGGTCGGGGCTTCAGTCGCCAGTTGCAGCGGGTACTGGTAGAGGCCATTGCTGCCCGGTTCCCAAACGAACTTGCGGCTGATCTGTTCATCCGGCCGGCGCACTTCCACGGTCACCGGCTGCGGCTTCAGCGGACGACCGTCCTGATCGCGCAACAGGCCATTGAGCAGCACGGTCTCGCCTGGGCGGTACAGGTCGCGTGGACCGAAGACGAAGAACTGCAGGGGGTTGGCTTGCGGGCCGGTGATGTCGAACTCCGCCAGGTCCAGCGCGGCACTGTTCAGGCGCAGCATGGTGGTGTGCACGCCCTGATGGGCCAGCAGGGTTTCCGCCTTCGGCGGCATCGGCAGCTGGGCATGGCCGTCGCTGTCGGTCTTGCCTTGGCCGAGCACCCGCCCTTCGGCATCGAGCAGCTCAAGGTTGACGCCACTCAACGCCTTGCCGCCTTCCAGCCCTTGGGTAAATACGTCCATGCGGTTCTGGTAACGGTGTGCAGACACACCGATGTCGCTGAGGGTGAACAGGGTGGCCGGTTGCGAGTAGTCGTAGGTGCCCGACGCACGCATCACCGCCAGGTACACGCCCGGCTCCTGCAGCGGCTTGATTCCGGCGATCGGCAGCAACACGGTTTCACGGGTGTTGCGCGCCGGGTTGAGGTCGAAACGGCCGCTGTAAACCAGCTCGGCCATGTCCAGGGTTTCTTTCGACTGGTAGTAGTACAGGCTGCTGTTGCGGCCCCAGGCACTGAGGAACGACGACAACGATTCAGGCTTGATGCGGAAGAACTCGACATCGACCTTGTTGACGTTCAGGGCGATCACCGGCAGCCCTTCGGCCAGGCGCGTCGGCAGCAGCGAACCACGGCTGGCGAAACCGATGGTGGCCTGCATGTCGCGGGTTTCCAGACGGCTGACCGATTCAGCGGCCAGGCGTTCGCCGTTAACGGCCTGCAGGCCGGCATCGATGGTCAGCACCAGTTTGCGTTGCGGCTCGAGGTGACGCAGGCGCAGCTCCATACCGTTGTCGGAGAGCTCCCAGGCACCGTCGACCTTGCCTTTGACGGTATCGACCAGGTGCACCCGGTCGGCAAAATTCTGCTGTGCATCCAGTGGCACCGAAAAGCTCAAGGACAGCGCGCTGGCGCCATCGACCTGAACTTCCGAGACATCCACGACGCTCAGTTCGCGACCGGCATAACGCTTGGCCAGGGTCGCGGCGTCTTCACGGGCCGGCTTGGCGGCTTCCTGCGTCTGCACAGGCGTGGGGGCCGGAGCCGGGGCTGGCTTGTCCGGAGCAGACGAGTCGCAGGCGCTGAGCAACGCCAGCGCGCAGGCCAGCAACAATCCTTTGTTGAGCATGGGAAAAACTCTTTGGCAGCAGGTTCTGAGGGAAGAACTATATATCAACCGGGCCGCCTGCGTGCGCTGCGGCTACAATGTCCGGCTTGCCTGGAGCCGACATGTCCCGATTGTTGACCGACTGGCGCGACCGCCCGACCCACCGCAAGGTCTGGGCCCTGGCCGCGCCAATGATTCTCTCGAATATTTCCGTCCCCCTGGTGGCGCTGGTCGATAGCGCCGTGATCGGCCATCTGCCGCATGCTCATCAGCTCGGTGCGGTCGCCGTGGGCGCCAGCCTGTACACCTTCCTCGCCTGGGTCATGGGTTTTCTGCGCATGGGCTCCACCGGGTTTGCCGCCCAGGCCGCCGGGCGTGCCGATGGCGCAGCGTTGCGCCAGGTACTGGTACAGGGTTTGTTGCTGGCGCTGCTGTTCGCGTTGCTGCTGGGCCTGCTGGCCCTGCCCTTCAGTCACTTGGCCCTGCAGTTGATGCAGCCGTCGGCGGCGCTGGAGCAATCGACCCAGGACTTTTTCCAGACCCGCCTGTTCGGCCTGCCAGCGGCGCTCGCCAGTTTCGCCCTGGTCGGCTGGTTCCTCGGCACCCAGAACGCCAAGGCACCGCTGGTGATTCTGCTGACCACCAACCTGCTCAACATCGCCCTCAACCTGTGGTTCGTGCTGGGCCTGGACTGGGGCGTGATCGGTTCGGCGCGGGCCTCGGTGATTGCCGAATGGAGTGCCGCCCTGCTCGGCCTGGCCCTGACCCGCCCGGCCTTGCGCGCTTACCCGGGGCAAGTCGCCTGGGCCCTGCTGCGCCGCTGGCAGAGCTGGCGGCCATTGCTGGCCGTCAACCGCGACATTTTCATCCGCAGCCTGGCCTTGCAGGCGGTGTTCTTCCTGATCACCGTGCAGGGCGCGCGTTTGGGTGAAGCCACTGTCGCGGCCAATGCCCTGTTGCTCAATGGCCTGCTGCTGACCGCCTATGCCCTCGATGGCCTGGCCCATGCGGTCGAGGCCTTGTGCGGGCATGCCATCGGTGCCGGTGATCGCCAGGCCTTGCGGCGCTCGCTGACCGTGGCCTGCGGCTGGTCGCTGCTGGCCAGCAGTGGCTTTGCCGTGCTGTTTCTGTTTGGCGGGCACCTGTTCATCAATATGCAGACCGATATCGACAGCGTGCGCGCCACGGCCTACCAGTACTTGCCTTATCTGGCGCTGTTGCCGCTGGTGGCGGTGTGGAGCTACTTGCTCGATGGCCTGTTCATCGGGGCGACGCGGGCGCGGGAGATGCGCAATGGCATGTTGCTCAGCGTGGCGATTGCCTTGCCGGTCGCCTATGTCGCCAGAGACCTGGGCAACCATGGCGTGTGGCTGGGCTTTCTGCTGTTCATGGCCTTGCGCGGGGTGACGCTGGGGCTGATGGGCTGGCGGTTGCAGCAGCGGGATGGGTGGTTTGTGCGCGCAGACCACACCTAGGCCACTGCGCCACTCAGAGTGTGAGAAAGCGAAATTTCCCACGCGCTTTAGGATGCGTCTTACATCAATTCCTTTGCTGCCTTGGTAGCGTGCGCTGAAATTTGAGCGTGCCCGGGCGTTCGCCTGGACATCGCGTTGTGCTTTCACTTTTCAGCTTAAGGATAAGCCTATGTTCGCGTCGGCCAATGCTGCGCACTTCGCGTTTTTGCTCCCTTCTGTGCGCAACGATTTCAAGGTGCTGGCGTTTGACGGTACCGAAACCATCAGTTGCTTGTATGCGATCCAGGTCGAGCTGGTCAGCGAGTACCCCGACTTCGACCTCGAAAGCCTGCTCAGTCAGCCGGCGTTCCTTCAGTTCGGCCTGAATGGCGAAGGTATCCATGGGCGGATCGAAGATGTCAGGGTCGGCGAGCCCGGTACACGTCTGACCCGTTATCACCTGACTCTGGTGCCAGCCCTGCACTACTTGCAGTTCAGCCATAACCAGCGGATTTTCCAGCAGCTGACGGTGCCGCAGATTATCGCCCAGGTGCTCCACGGCCATGGCATTCAGGCCGATGCCTATAGCTTCCATGTCCGCAACAGTCCCGTGCGCGAATACTGCACTCAATACTTCGAAAACGACTACCAGCTACTGCAAAGACTGTGCAGTGAAGAAGGCATTGCCTGGCATCACGAGCACAGCCCGGACGGTCACCGGCTGGTGTTCACCGAAGACCAGACCTTCTTTCCCAAGCTGGGGGAAACGCCGTATCAGCAAGGCACCGGGCAGGTGGCCGATCACCCGGTCATCAGCCAGTTCTCCCAGCGCTTCAGTACCCGGACCACTAAGGTCACCCGGCGCGACTACGACCTGAAAAGGCCAAGCCGGTTAGTGGAGAACCAGTGCACCGCCGAGTTCAAGCCGGCGCTCGAGGACTACCACTACCCCACGCCGATCGACACCGAAGAACGCGGCAAACAGCTGGCCCGTCAGGCCTTGGAGCGGCACCGCAGCGACTATCAGCTGGCCGAAGGCAAGAGCGATCAGCCGAACTTGCGCAGCGGTCATTTCTTCGACCTGCGCGAGCACCCGCGTAAAACCTGCAACGACTTGTGGCTCCTGCTCAGTGTGACGCACGAAGGCAAGCAGCCGCAGGTACTGGAGGAGTCGGCCGACAGCGACAGCCAGGCCGAGGACGGCTTCAGCCAAGGCTACCGCAACAGCTTCAGCGCCATTCCCTGGGACGTGTTCTACCGGCCACCGCTGGTCACCCGAAAACCCGTGCTGGTCAGCCAGACCGCCCGCGTAACCGGGCCTGAGGGCGAAGAAATCTTCTGCGATGAGCATGGCCGGGTCAAAGTCGAGTTCCATTGGGACCGTGCCGAGCTGAACAGCGACAAGAGCAGTTGCTGGCTACGGGTTTCATCCAGCTGGGCCGGTGAGGGTTTTGGCGCGGTGACCATCCCGCGCATCGGTATGGAAGTGGTGGTGACCTACCTGGAAGGTGACCCCGACCAGCCGTTGATTACCGGCTGCGTGCCCAATACCCGCACGGCGGTGCCGTACCCGTTGCCCGCGAACAAAACCAAGACCGTGTTGCGCAGCCGCAGTTCGCCCGCCGGTGGTGGCTACAACGAGTTGTCGCTCGAAGACCGGGCCGGGCAGGAAAAAATCTACCTGCGTGCCCAGCGCGATCTCGAGCAAAAGATCGAGAACGACAGCCAGCTTGAGGTGGGTAACGAACGCCGGGAAACCATCAAGGGCAACAGCATTGCGGTGCTGGAAGCTGAAGATCAGCGCACTGTGACGGCGGATCGCAAGGTCGAACTCAAGGCCAACGACTACCTGCAAGTCGCCAGCAGCATCCACACCCGGGTCGGGCAAACGCTGGTGGTCGAGGCCGGTCAGCAAGTGCACCTGAATGCCGGGGCGCAAGTGATCCTCGATGCCGGCGCCAGCATCACCTTGAAAGGCGGCGGCCAGCATCTCGTCATCGGTCCCGGCGCAATCTTCAGCAGCGTCCCCATCGTTCTGGGCGGTGCACCGGTATCGGGGGTGCCCGCGCAGCAGGCCCTTTCGGCCATACCGATGGTTGCCGCGGCGCTGGATGCTTTGCCGGCGGTTACCCAGGAAGCGGCGTTGCGGCAGGCCGCTCAGCAAGCCGCACCGTTCTGCGCCGCATGCCAAAAACTAGCGGAGTCGAACCCATGAGTCAGGCGTATTTGCTGCTCGATGGCGCCCTGATCGACAACCTGCCGAATCGCCTGTTCGAGCTCGCCGGCAGTACGGCGTATCAATTGCTGTATCAACAGACTGCGTACAGCGCGCTGGTAACGGTGAGCCCGGTGTTGCTGCCGGTCGTGCCGAACAGCCCGCTGGCGCATGCCTTTAGCCAAGAGTGGAGTACGACGGCGGGTATCTGGCTGGAGTCCGAGGTCAATGAGGCGGCGGTAGTGCAACACCTGCGCAGCCTGATTCACGCCCGCTTCGAGGGCGATGCCAAGGCCTTTTTTCGCTATTACGACCCCCGTATCACGCCCTTGTGGCTGGCAGACCTGGCGCCCCGGGAGCGTGACCGGTTGATGGGCCCGATCCGCCTGATCA
>NZ_JANHLE010000038.1 GCF_028682475.1 Pseudomonas putida | reverse complement strand
GGGGCTGCGCAGTGCCAGTTATTGCGCGGTGCCCGGATCGCCGGCAAGGCCGGCTCCCACAGGCTTGCACCCCAGCAAAATCGGGGTGTTTGCCGTAGTGGGGCGGTAAGTGTTTGTTATCTCGGAAATTTTTTTTGGATTTTGTTGAAAATATATTTGACAGGTCTGCAATCCGATCTTAATATGCGCCCCGTCCACAGCGATGAACGAAACGAAACGCGAAGCACCCAGCCAAGCGATTCAGTTCAAAGCGACATTGTGGGGCTATAGCTCAGCTGGGAGAGCGCCTGCATGGCATGCAGGAGGTCAGCGGTTCGATCCCGCTTAGCTCCACCAAATTCCGATTCGCAGTCGGTTACACTGACTGCGAAGTCAACCGGGTTCCAGCGACCGGGTTGTAAGGTAAGAAGGTTCGTCCCCTTCGTCTAGTGGCCTAGGACACCGCCCTTTCACGGCGGTAACAGGGGTTCGAGTCCCCTAGGGGACGCCAGTTTTACACAAGTGATGTCGAAAGAGATCGCTGGGCCGAGAGGCTAGAAATCTGGGGCTATAGCTCAGCTGGGAGAGCGCCTGCATGGCATGCAGGAGGTCAGCGGTTCGATCCCGCTTAGCTCCACCAATTTTGCCAGGATTCGTGAAAACGGATCTGCACGAAGGTTACAAGTCCCCTTCGTCTAGTGGCCTAGGACACCGCCCTTTCACGGCGGTAACAGGGGTTCGAGTCCCCTAGGGGACGCCATTTTACCCACTTTGTGGGATTTCAAGGCTCATTCGATTATTGAATGAGCCTTTTGTTTTTGTCTCGAAAAAAGTTTTCCTTCCCTTTTTCTTCCTTTGCACGACAGGCGGCAAGGGAAAGTGCTTGCAGAAAAATATTATGAGAATAATATTCTAACCATAATATTCGGAGGCAAGTCATGAACGACAAAAAAGCGAAAACCCGTGAACGGATTCTTGATGCCGCCTGCAGCGCACTGATCCAGCACGGTCCGGCCGAACCCAGCGTCAACCAGGTCATGGGCGCTGCCGGGCTTACGGTCGGGGGCTTCTACGCGCACTTCGACAGCAAGGATGCGCTGATGCTCGAGGCTTTCAGTCAATTGCTCGAAGAGCGCCGGGCGCTGCTTGCCGAAGTCGACCCGAACATGAGCGGCGAATCACGTCGTGCGCTGGTCGCCGCTTTCTACCTGTCGCGCAAGCACCGTGATGCCACCGAGCGCGCCTGCCCGCTGCCCAACTCGCTGGGCGAGATGGCGCGGCTGCCGGATGCCTTCCGCCAGGTGCTGGGCGAACACCTCGAATTGATGATGGCCAATCTGGCTGACAGCCCCGAAGAGGGCGACAAGGTCCTTGCCGACCTGGCCCTGATGGTCGGTGGTCTGGCCTTGGCCCGTGCCTTGGGCACAGACGAGCTGTCTGACCGTATCCTGCGTGCCGCCAAATCGGCGGTGGTTTGATCGAGCGACATCCACCGGAGTGAAGCGATGAATACCTTGAGCTGGATTCGTAGCGTCAACGGCACCCTTGGGCGGCTGGCACCAGAACATGTCGCGGGCAAGATGCGCCGCGCCTTCATGACCCCGCGCAACCTGCCGCCGCGTGAGTGGGAGTTGCCACTGCTGGCTCGCGCCGAACGTATTACGCTGCGTTTCGGCTTGTCGGCACTGCGCTGGGGGCAGGGGCCGACGGTCTTGTTGATGCACGGTTGGGAAGGGCGTCCGACCCAGTTTGCGCACCTGATCGATACCCTGGTGCAGTCTGGCTACACCGCCGTGGCTCTGGAAGGGCCGGCTCACGGTCATTCACCGGGCAATCAGGCACATGTCGCGCTGTTCGCCCGGGCATTGCTGGAAGCCGCTGCCGAATTGCCGCCGTTGCACGCGGTCATCGGTCATTCCATGGGGGGCGCCAGTGTCATGCTCGCCCTGCAGTGGGGGCTGCGTGCCGAAGCGGCGGTGAGTGTTGCCGCGCCGGCGCAGTTGCTGGGTGTATTGCGTCGTTTCGCCAATCACCTGGGCATGCCGACACGTGCGCGGGCGGCTTTTGTGCGCCAGATCGAGCGGGATGTCGGGATTCCGATCGGACACCTGGATGTCGGCGGCTATCAACTGGAAATACCGGCCCTGATCGCCCACGCCGAAGACGATGCGCTGGTACCGGCCAGCGAGGCCCGGTCGATTCATCGGGCCTGGTTCGACA
Organism: Pseudomonas putida; assembly: GCF_028682475.1. Lineage (GTDB taxonomy): Bacteria > Pseudomonadota > Gammaproteobacteria > Pseudomonadales > Pseudomonadaceae > Aquipseudomonas > Aquipseudomonas putida_AG. The sequence continues at coordinate 40,611 of NZ_JANHLE010000038.1, read as the reverse complement.
GTCGTCTGTTGCTGCTGCCTGAGGGTGGTCATCAGCGCGTATTGTCCGACCCGCAACTGATCGAGGGCGTCCTGGCGCTGCTGGCGCATCGTCTTGCACCGGCGCGGCAATCGGCCTGAGCTTCCGTTACACTCAGCCCGTTCATCACAGACCTGGAGCGGGCATGAGTTGGGATCTGGCAACACCGTTCACGATCGATCTGCGCGTCGCGGCCGACGATATCGATGGCCTCGGCCACGCCAATAATGCGGTCTACGTCACCTGGCTGGAGCGCTGTGCCTGGCGTCATTCCCAGCGTCTGGGACTGGATCTTGCCGAGTACCGGCGCCTGGACCGGGCGATGGCGGTGGTGCGTCATGAAATCGATTATCTGGCGGCGGCGTATGAAGACGACGAGTTGCAGTTGGCGACCTGGATCGTCGACTGGGACCAGCGCCTGAAGATGACCCGACGCTTCCAGCTGCTGCGGCCCAGTGATGGCACCACGTTGCTGCGGGCGCAAACCACCTTCGTCTGCATCGAGTTATCCACCGGCAAGCCCAAGCGCATGCCGGTGGAGTTTGTTGAAGGTTACAGTCCGGCGCTTATGCAGATGGCTTGAAGTTAGGTCTTACTCGGGCGATAGGGTAGTGCTCCATTCAAGTGGGGAGGGATGTTCACATCCGCGGAGGTGAACGGGTTTCTCCCGGTGAATTGGAGCTCATTGAGAACGGTTTCTGCTGCAGGGTTTGCCAATGTGAGGCAATCGACCCGGTGTTGCTGTGGGCTGGATTCAGTGCGGAAGTGGAGTATCTCGTAGTTGTGGGGTTTGATCTGTTTCATCTTGGGGCTTCTTTTCAGCGAGTCGCTAGCTCATTCACGAGCTGGCGACATCCTGGGGCGGGCACATCCAGCGTCAATTGATCTCATCATCGAACTCTTGTATGGCAGGGACTGGACGCACGCGGAGGCGTTAGAACTCCACAGTGGGAATAGCTGTTTCATTGATATCTCCCTGTTGTCGATCTCGTTTTTTGGCAGGGGTAAAAGAATAAAAGCCTTCTTCTGAGGTGTTCAGTCCCAGGGCTCCTATCTGCGAGCGGAAAATTTCCGACTGGCTTGTCGGAAATGTTCTGGGTTAGGTGAATGCTGAGCCCGTAATCTTGCGGTTCTGGTAGCATTTACTTCTTTTTTACGTGGTTCATCCCCCATGCAAATTGCCCTGGCCCCGATGGAGGGGCTGGTCGACAACATCCTCCGTGACGTACTGACCCAGGTGGGCGGCATTGACTGGTGTGTCACCGAGTTCATTCGCGTCTGCGACCGGCTGTTGCCTGCGGCCACCTTCGACAAGCTGGCGCCTGAGTTGAGCCAGGGCGCGCAGACTGCAGCCGGGGTGCCTTTGCGTGTGCAACTGCTCGGTTCCGATCCGGTCTGCCTGGCAGAAAACGCGGTACTGGCTTGCGAGCTGGGCGCGCCAGTGATCGATCTGAACTTCGGTTGCCCGGCCAAGACCGTGAACAAATCGCGCGGTGGGGCGGTGTTGCTCAAGGAGCCGGAACTGCTCCACGCGATCCTGCGTGAAGTGCGTCGCGCGGTGCCTGCGCATATTCCGGTGACCGCCAAGATGCGTCTGGGCTTCGACAGCCCTGACGGTGCCCTGGATTGTGCCTTGGCCCTCGCTGAAGGTGGTGCCGAGCAGTTGGTGGTGCATGCGCGGACCAAGGTCGATGGCTACAAGCCACCCGCGCATTGGGAGTGGGTGGCGAAGGTGCAGGATGTGGTCAAGGTACCGGTGTACGCCAACGGTGAAGTCTGGACCCTGGACGACTGGCGGCGTTGCCGTGAAGTGAGCGGCGTCGAAGACATCATGCTCGGTCGCGGCTTGGTATCACGCCCGGACCTGGCCCGGCAGATCGCCGCCGAGCGCGATGGCGTCGAGTTTGTGCCCATGGACTGGCACAGCCTGCTGCCGCTGATCCAGGATTTCTGGGGGCAGGCCCGGGCACAGATGACCCCGCGCCAGGCGCCAGGGCGCCTGAAGCAATGGGTGGCGATGCTGACCCGTACTTATCCTGAGGCCGTGGCCTTGTTCACCGAACTGCGGCGGGAAACCGACTGTGATCGTGTCGGTCAATTGATCGGTATTCCGCTCAGCGAGGCGGCCTGAAAAAATTTTCGCAGGGTTGCTTGAAAAGCAGGCGAGGGTCCTTATCTAAGGAGTACGCGATGCCGAAGTCGGGTCGCGCTACTACACAACCTCGCTGATTTTCAGGAGATGTACCATGACTACTGCTTTTTCTCTGGCTCCACTGTTCCGTCATTCCGTTGGCTTCGACCGTTTCAATGACTTGTTCGAATCTGCGGCGCGTAATGAGGCGGGTAGCAGCTACCCTCCCTACAACGTTGAAAAACATGGCGAAGACCATTATCGAATCGTCGTTGCTGCAGCCGGTTTCCAGGAGCAGGATCTTGACCTGCAAGTGGAAAAAGGCGTGTTGACCGTCACTGGCGGCAAGCGTGACAGCAGCGCTGAAAGCGTTACCTATCTGCATCAGGGCATTGCCCAGCGGGCGTTCAAATTGTCGTTCCGTCTGGCTGACCATATCGAGGTCAAGGCTGCCGGGTTGGCTAACGGTCTGCTCAGCATCGACCTGCTGCGGATTGTGCCGGAAGAGGCCAAGGCCAAGCGCATCCCGATCAATGGGGATAGCAAGCCCGCGCTGAACTGAGTGTGTTGGTGATGTGAAAGAGGGCACCTTCGGGTGCCCTTTTTTTTGTTGGCTGTGTCTCGGTGGGAGCGGGCTTGCCCCGCGAAGCGGTGCAGTTGGCCGCCTGCAATCGCGGGGCAAGCCCGCCCTACAACGCCGGCGTTTCCAGCAACAACCGCCGAAACTCTGCCAACGGCAATGGCCGGCTGTGCAGATACCCCTGATACAAATAACACCCTTGCCGTTCCAGAAACTCCAGCTGTTCAGACAATTCCACCCCTTCGGCAATCACCACCAGATCCAGGCTGCGGGCCATGGCCACAATGGCCCGGACAATCTCCGCATCGTTGGGGTCTTCCGGTGCATCACGGACAAACGACTGGTCGATCTTCAGCGCATCCACCGGCAGCCGCTTGAGGTAGGTCAGCGACGCATAGCCGGTGCCGAAATCATCCATGGCAAAGCTCACCCCATAGCGCTTGAGCTCACGCATCTTGTTGATGGTGTCTTCCAGGTTCTGGATGACGATACCTTCAGTGATTTCCAGCTTGAGCATCTTGTAGGGCAGGCGAAAGTCATCGAGGCTGCCCAATACCCGCTCGACAAAATCGTTCTGGCGGAACTGCCGCGGGCTGATGTTGACGCACAGGCTGAAGTCGTCGGCGTCGATCAAGTGATCTCGCAACATGCCGGCACAGGCATCGCAGGCTTCTTCGAGTATCCAGTTGCCGACTTCGAGTATCAGACCGCTTTCTTCCAGCACCTGGATGAACTGCGCTGGCGGCTGCTGACCCAGCTGCGGGTGGTGCCAGCGCAATAGCACTTCGGCGCCGACAATGCGGTTGTCACGGGCATCGACCTGGGGCTGGAAGTGCAGGGCCAGTTCGCCGCGAGCCAGGGCCAGGCGCAGGTCGCTTTCCATGCGCAAGCGTTCGCTGGCGGCTTTTTGCATGGTGGTGTGGAAAAGCTGAGTGGTGTTGCGTCCGGAATCTTTGGCCCGATACAGGGCAATGTCGGCGCGTTTGAGCAGGTCGGCCGGCGTCGAGCCGTGATCGGGAATCAATGCGACGCCGATGCTGGGCGTCACTTGCAAGCGCTGGCCATCGAGGGACATCGGCTCGGCCAGCAATTGACGCAAGGTGTCGGCCAGTTCGCGGACTTTTTCCGTGACTTCCTCGCGGCTGCCTTCCAGCCCGCTGATCAACACCACGAATTCGTCTCCACCCAGGCGCGCCACGGTGTCTTCCAGGCGTACGCTGGCTTCCAGGCGTGCGGTGATGATTTTCAACACTGTGTCGCCGACCGGATGGCCCAATGAGTCATTGATGTGCTTGAAATGGTCAAGGTCGAGAAATAGCAGGGCACCGCGCAAGTTGTGGCGTTTGAGCAAGGCGATCTGCTGACTCAGGCGGTCCATCAACAAGGCGCGGTTGGGCAGGTTGGTCAGCGGGTCGTGATAGGCCAGGTGGCGGATCTGCGCCTGGGCGTTCTTCAGCTGGCTGACGTCACGGGCAGTGAGCAGCAGGCATTGCGACTCGTTGAGGACAATCGGTTCGATCGACACCTCGACGGTGAGGATTTCTCCACGTTTGTTGCGCCCGAGCATTTCCCGGTGATGCACACGGCCCTTTTCCTGCAGTTCCGAGACCAGGACCGCGCGCTGTTTGTCGTCGGCCCAGATGCCGATTTCGTTCGAGGTGCGGCCAATCACTTCACTGGCGCTGTAACCCGTCAACCGGCAGAAACCATCGTTGACCTCCAGGTAGCGGCCGCTGTCGACTTCGGTGATGGTGATGGCGTCGGGACTGGAGTGGAAGGCTTTGGCAAACTTCTCTTCGCTGGATTTGAGCGCGGCTTCGGCGCGCTGTTGTTGGGTGATGTCGCGCAGGGTGGTGACGCTGCAAGGCTGGTCGTCGACGGTGATCAGGCGGCTGGAAATCACGCAGGTCAGGGGCTGGCCGTCTTTGTGGTTGATCACCACGGCGACGTTGTTCAGGGCTTCGTCGCGAATCACCTGTTCGATACGCCGGGCACGTTCGGCAGACTCGGCCCATAAGCCGATTTCCTCGGCGCTGCGGCCGATGACGTGCTGGGCGTCCCAGCCGAAAGTCTGGGTGAACGCCGGATTGATCTCGATGAACTGACCGTTGTCCTGGCGCGTCACGCAGATCGGATCGGGGCTGGCCTGGAACAGGCTGGCGAACTTTTCTTCCGAGCTGGTCAGACGTTGCTCGCGTTCAACCTGGTCGGTGATGTCGAGCAGGGTGCCGGCCATGCGCAACGGTTTTCCCTGTTCGTCGCGGTACAGCCGGGCACGGCTTTCAATGTAGCGTGAGGTGCCGTTTTCCAGCTGGATCTGGTAGGTGATCTGGTAGTTGCCGGTCGGACCTTCACGCAGGCTGCGATAGGCCTTGTGCATGTTGCGGCGTTCGTGCTCCGGCACGCCTTCGAAAAATGCCTCGAAGGATTCGTGGAAAGGCACCGGTTCCAGGCCGTGCAGCTCGGCGGCGCGTGCCGAGCCATAGAGCATGCCGCTGGGAATATGCCAGTCCCAGGTACCCATCTGCGCCGAGCCCAGCGCCAGGTCCAGGCGCTCTTGGCTGTCCTTGAGGGCCTGTTCGGCGCGTTTGCGTTCGCTGGTGTCGACAAAGGTGCTGAGCAGATAGATCGTACCTTCGAGCTCGATGTTCTGGGTGCTGAGGATGCCGTCATGGACCTTGCCGTTGCTGGCGCAAAACTGCACTTCCAGGGTGACCGGGCCGCTGTTGCCACGCGTGGCTTCAAGCACCAGGTTGCGCTGTTGCGGATTGGCCCACAGGCCAATCTCGATGGTGGTTTTGTTGATCACCTGATGGCCGGGCCAGCCGAGCGTCTGTTCGAAGTGCTGGTTGACCTCATGGATCAGGCCGTCGGAGCGGCGGGTCAGCAGCACCACATTGGGGCTCAGATGAAACAGCGTGGCAAAGCGCTTTTCAGAATTGATCAGCGCGGTTTCCCGCTCCCGCTGGCGGGTGATTTCACGGATTACCCCGATCATCTGCGGGCGGCCGTGCTTGTCCTTGGCCAGGCTGCCATTGATTTCCAGCCAGTGCAGACTGCCGTCGGGCCAGCGGATACGGTGGCGCAGGGCTTGTTCCACCGGTTCGCCATTGATAACCGCATTGAAGGCCTGCAAGGTGCGGGCGCGGTCTTCGACCGGCAGCAGGTCGAGGTAGTCCAGATCCTTGGGCAGGGGTTGCCCGGGGTCAAAGCCGAACAGCGCCTGGGTCCCCCGGGACCAACTGATCTGACCGGTCTCGACATCCCAGAACCAGGCGCCCAGGCGCGCGCCATTCAACGCCGCCAGCAGTTGCGGTGCGTTTTCCCAGGTCTGCTCCAGCACCTGGGGATCTGCCGCATGGATGCGTGGCAGGCGCGGAAAGCGATTTGCTGATTTGGGCATCGATACCAGACCTTTGGCGGGTGACGCGTCCTTGAGGGTTGTACTGGCCGGGTTTTACCTCAGTGGCTCGGAGTCGCCTGCGTGGCTGTCGAGCAGTGCCATGAAAGCCTTGGCCGCGTTCGATAATGTCCGCTCGGTATGCAGAATGTAGCCTAGCTGGCGCGACAGCTGTATGCCCGGCAAAGCGATAGGCGCAACCTGTTCATCGAGCATCGTGCGCGGCAGCACACTCCACGCCAGGCCGATGGAAACCATCATCTTGATGGTTTCCAGGTAGTTGGTGCTCATGGCGATGTTTGGCGTCAACCCTTGGGCTTCGAACAGGCGCTGGACAATATGGTGTGTAAAAGTATTGCCACCAGGGAAAACCGCCGGGTGATGGGCGATATCGGCAAGGCTTACCGGGCCATCGCACGCCAGTGGATGTTCCGGGGAGGCGACGAAATCCAGTGGGTCGTCCCACACCGGCACCGCTTTAACCAGAGAATGCGGTTCGGGTGCCAGGGTGATCACCGCAATTTCGGCGCGCCCATGGAGTATCTCGTCGTAGGCAGCTTCTGAATCGAGGAACTGAATATCCAATGCCACAGCCGGGTACTGGCGGGTGAAAGCCCGTAAAACCGGAGGCAAGCGGTGCAGGCCGATATGGTGACTGGTAGCAAGGGTCAGGCGACCGGTCACTTCGCCGGTGAGATTGCTCAGGGCGCGGCGGGTATCATCCAGTACGTTGACGATCTGATAAGCGCGCGGCAGCAGGGCACGGCCGGCTTCGGTGAGATTGATGTCGCGGCCCAGGCGATCGAACAGGCGCACATCCAGATGCTGCTCCAGTCCGGCAATACGCTTGCTGATGGCTGGCTGAGTAAGGTGCAGGCGTTCACCCGCGCCGGAAAAGCTGCCGGTTTCAGCCACGGCGATAAAGGCATTGAGGTTGGCGAAGTCCACGGCTTTGCTATTCCTTTGGGTTATCCAAAGCATAAAAATTATGAATTTGAGTTATTCAATCTACCGTCATAGCATCGTCCGTACAAGCCAAGTGGTTATTGGCATAGAAAGACGCTGATGAGGAACAGTCTGATGGCCGGCAAAACGCTCTACGACAAGCTCTGGGATTCGCATTTGGTCAAGCAGCGCGACGATGGTTCGGCGCTGATCTATATCGACCGTCACATCATTCACGAAGTGACGTCGCCGCAAGCCTTCGAAGGCCTGCGCCTGGCCAGCCGCAAACCCTGGCGCATCGATGCCAACATCGCCACGCCTGACCACAACGTGCCGACCACCCCGGAACGCAAGGGCGGTATCGACGCCATTGTCGACCAGGTGTCGCGCTTGCAGGTGCAGACCCTCGATGAAAACTGCGACGAGTATGGCATCACCGAATTCAAGATGAATGATGTGCGTCAGGGCATCGTTCACGTCATTGGCCCGGAGCAGGGCGCGACCTTGCCGGGCATGACCGTGGTCTGCGGCGACTCGCACACCTCCACCCACGGTGCCTTCGGCGCCCTGGCCCATGGCATCGGTACCTCGGAAGTCGAGCACGTGCTCGCCACCCAGTGCCTGGTGGCCAAGAAAATGAAAAACATGCTGGTGCGCGTCGAAGGTCAGTTGCCGTTCGGTGTCACCGCCAAGGACATTGTCCTGGCGGTGATTGGCAAGATCGGCACCGCCGGTGGCAATGGCCATGCGATGGAATTCGCCGGCAGCGCGATTCGCGAACTGTCCGTCGAAGGCCGCATGACCATCTGCAACATGTCCATCGAAGCCGGTGCCCGCGTGGGCCTGGTGGCGACCGATGAAAAGACCGTGGCCTATGTCAAGGGTCGTCCTTATGCGCCTAAAGGCGAGCAGTGGGATCAGGCGGTAGAAGCCTGGAAAGACCTGGTCTCCGACGCCGATGCGGTGTTCGACACAGTCGTCGAGCTGGACGCTGCGCAGATCAAGCCACAGGTCAGCTGGGGCACTTCGCCGGAAATGGTCCTGGCGGTTGATCAGCGCGTGCCGGATCCTGCTGCCGAAGCCGATCTGGTCAAGCGCGGCTCGATTGAACGTGCCTTGAAGTACATGGGCTTGAGCGCCAACCAGGCGATCACCGATATCCAGCTCGACCGGGTCTTCATCGGTTCGTGCACCAACTCGCGGATCGAAGACTTGCGCGCTGCTGCTGAGATCGCCAAAGGCCGCAAGGTGGCGGCGACGATCAAGCAAGCTATCGTCGTGCCCGGCTCGGGCCTGGTCAAAGCCCAGGCCGAGAAAGAGGGGCTGGACAAGATTTTCCTCGAAGCCGGTTTTGAATGGCGTGAGCCGGGCTGCTCGATGTGCCTGGCGATGAACCCGGACCGCCTGGAGAGTGGCGAGCATTGCGCCTCGACCTCCAACCGCAACTTCGAAGGCCGTCAGGGTGCTGGCGGTCGTACCCACCTGGTGAGCCCGGCCATGGCCGCCGCCGCCGCTGTAACCGGTCGTTTCGTCGACGTACGTGAGTTGATCCAAGGGAGCGCAGCATGAAAGCCTTTACCCAGCACACTGGCCTGGTCGCGCCTTTGGACCGTGCCAACGTCGACACCGACCAGATCATTCCCAAGCAGTTCCTCAAGTCGATCAAGCGCACCGGCTTTGGCCCCAACCTGTTCGATGAATGGCGTTACCTGGATGTCGGCCAGCCATACCAGGACAACAGCAAGCGCCCGAAGAACCCGGACTTCGTCTTGAACCACGACCGTTACCAGGGCGCAAGCGTGTTGCTCGCCCGCGAGAACTTCGGTTGCGGTTCGAGCCGTGAGCATGCGCCATGGGCCCTCGAAGAGTACGGTTTCCGCAGCATCATCGCGCCGAGTTACGCCGACATTTTCTTCAACAACAGCTTCAAGAACGGCTTGCTGCCGATCATCCTCAGCGATGAGGAAGTCGATGAACTGTTCAAGCAGGTCGAAGCCGACCCTGGCTATCAGTTGACCATCGACTTGCAGGCGCAGACAGTGACCCGTCCAGATGGCAAAGTGTTGAGTTTCGAGATTGATGCGTTTCGCAAACACTGCCTGCTCAACGGCCTGGACGATATCGGCCTGACCTTGCAGGACAGTGACGCGATTGCCACCTTCGAAGCCAAGCATCGGGCTAGCCAGCCTTGGCTGTTTCGTGACGTGTAATTGATGTGTTGAGCCGGCTGGCGCCATCGCCGGCAAGGCCGGCTCCCACAGGTATTTTTCCGGCAGGCCAGTGCGGCGTGTCGCTTGATTCGAACAAGAGGAACCCATGAGCAAGCAGATTCTGATTCTCCCAGGTGATGGCATTGGTCCGGAAATCATGGCCGAGGCGGTCAAGGTGCTGGAGCTGGCCAATGACAAGTTCCAGCTCGGTTTCAGTCTGTCTCATGACGTAATCGGTGGCGCGGCCATCGACAAGCACGGCGTGCCGCTGGCGGACGAGACCCTGGAGCGCGCGCGCCAGGCCGATGCGGTATTGCTGGGCGCCGTGGGTGGTCCGAAATGGGACAAGATCGAGCGTGACATCCGCCCTGAGCGCGGTCTGCTGAAGATCCGTTCGCAACTGGGTCTGTTCGCCAACCTGCGCCCGGCCATCCTCTACCCGCAACTGGCCGATGCTTCCTCGCTCAAGCCTGAAATCGTTTCCGGCCTGGATATCCTCATCGTTCGCGAGCTGACCGGTGGCATCTACTTCGGCGCCCCGCGCGGTACCCGTGAACTGGAAGGTGGCGAGCGTCAGTCCTACGACACCCTGCCGTACAGCGAGAGCGAAATCCGCCGTATCGCCCGTGTCGGTTTCGACATGGCCCGCGTTCGCGGCAAGAAGCTCTGCTCGGTGGACAAGGCCAACGTCCTGGCTTCCAGCCAGCTGTGGCGCGAGATTGTCGAAGAAGTGGCCAAGGACTACCCGGATGTCGAACTCAGCCACATGTACGTCGACAACGCCGCCATGCAGCTGGTCCGTGCACCCAAGCAGTTCGATGTGATGGTCACCGACAACATGTTCGGTGACATCCTGTCGGATGAAGCTTCCATGCTCACCGGCTCCATTGGCATGCTGCCGTCAGCGTCCCTGGATGCCAACAACAAGGGCATGTACGAACCGTGCCACGGCTCGGCGCCAGACATCGCCGGGCAGGGCATTGCCAACCCGCTGGCAACCATTTTGTCGGTGTCGATGATGTTGCGTTACAGCTTCAATCAGCAGGCGGCAGCCGAAGCTATTGAGAACGCCGTCAGCCTGGTGCTGGATCAGGGGCTGCGCACCGGTGACATCTGGTCGGCCGGTTGCAGCAAGGTAGGTACGCAGGAAATGGGCGACGCAGTAGTCGCAGCGCTGCGGAATCTGTAATCTCTCGGGCCCGCTGCTGTTTTTCCATGTGAAGCAGCGGCCCACTTTTTAGCAAAGGTGTAGTTGCGATGAAACGTGTAGGTCTGATCGGTTGGCGCGGTATGGTCGGTTCCGTGCTCATGCAGCGGATGCTGGAAGAGCAGGATTTCGATCTCATCGAGCCGGTGTTCTTCACCACTTCCAACGTAGGTGGCCAGGGTCCGGCTGTGGGCAAGGATATTGCTCCGCTCAAGGACGCGTACAGCATTGAAGAACTCAAGACCCTCGATGTGATCCTGACCTGTCAGGGTGGCGACTACACCAACGAAGTGTTCCCCAAGCTGCGCGAAGCCGGCTGGCAGGGTTACTGGATCGACGCCGCCTCCAGCCTGCGGATGCAGGATGACGCAGTCATCGTTCTGGATCCGGTCAACCGCAAGGTGATCGACCAGCAACTCGACGCGGGCACCAAGAATTACATCGGTGGCAACTGCACCGTCAGCCTGATGCTGATGGGCCTGGGCGGCCTGTTCGAGGCTGGCCTGGTCGAGTGGATGAGCGCCATGACCTATCAGGCGGCTTCCGGTGCTGGCGCGCAGAACATGCGCGAGCTGATCCGTCAGATGGGCGCCACTCATGCCGCAGTAGCGGACGACCTGGCCAACCCGGCTAGCGCCATCCTCGACATCGACCGCAAGGTGGCCGAGGCCATGCGCAGCGAAGCCTACCCGACCGAAAACTTCGGCGTACCGCTGGCCGGCAGCCTGATCCCGTGGATCGACAAGGAACTGCCGAACGGCCAGAGCCGCGAAGAGTGGAAGGCCCAGGCCGAGACCAACAAGATCCTCGGCCGCTTCAAGAGCCCGATCCCGGTCGATGGAATCTGCGTGCGCATCGGTGCCATGCGTTGCCACAGCCAGGCGCTGACCATCAAACTGAACAAAGACGTGCCGATCGCCGATATCGAAGGCATGATCAGCCAGCACAACCCGTGGGTGAAGCTGGTGCCGAACCAGCGCGAGATCAGCATGCAGGAGCTGAGCCCGACCAATGTCACCGGTACCCTGAACATTCCGGTGGGTCGTCTGCGCAAGCTGAACATGGGTTCGCAATACCTGGGCGCCTTCACCGTAGGTGACCAGCTGCTGTGGGGCGCGGCCGAGCCGCTGCGCCGCATGCTGCGGATTTTGCTGGAGCGTTGATCTGACGCTGGCAGGACTCGAAGCCCGCACTGGAGACAGTGCGGGCTTTTTTTTGGGGCCCGGTGGGAGCGGGCTTGCCCCGCGATTGCGAGCTTTCAGTCAAATCGCATCGCGGGGCAAGCCCGCTCCCACATGCCCTGCGATTGTGGTGTAAAGTGCCGCTCCCGCCGTTCCAGCAGAGGATTTCCCCATGAGCCAGCCTATTGATATTGCCGTGATCGGTGCCACCGGCACTGTCGGTGAAACCCTCGTGCAGATTCTCGAAGAGCAGGATTTTCCGGTGGCTACCCTGCACCTGCTGGCCAGCAACGAGTCAGCCGGCAGCGGTGTGATGTTCCGCAGCAAGAGCCTGCGCGTGCGTGAGGTCGACAGCTTCGATTTCAGCAAGGTCAAACTGGCCTTTTTCGCTGCCGGCCCGGCCGTTACCCGTAGTTTTGCCCCGCGAGCACAGGCGGCCGGTTGCGCAGTGATCGATCTGTCTGGCGGTTTGCCTGCCGAGCAGGCACCAGCATTGGTGCCCGAGGCCAACGCCGCACGGTTGGCAAACCTGCCCAAGCCGCTGCAAGTCAGCAGCCCGAGTGCCGCCGCAGTGGCATTGGCCGTTGCCCTGGCTCCGCTCAAAGGCCTGCTCGACATCGAACGGATCAATGTTACCGCTTGCCTGGCGGTGTCGGCCCAAGGTCGCGAGGCGGTGAACGAGCTGGCGCGTCAGACCGCCGAGCTGCTTAACGCACGTCCTTTGGAACCACGTTTCTTCGACCGGCAAATGGCCTTTAACCTGCTGGCGCAGGTGGGTGCCAGCGATGCCGAGGGGCATGGTGTGCTGGAGCGTCGTTTGCTCAACGAGTTGCGCGAAGTGCTGGACTTGCCGGCGCTGAAGATTTCCGTCAGCTGTATTCAAGTCCCGGTGTTTTTCGGCGATAGCTACAGTGTGTCGGTGCAAAGTCGTGAACCGATTGACCTCAAGGCAGTCAATGCTGCGCTGGAAACGGCTGACAGCATCGAACTGGTCGAGGAGGGGGATTATCCGACCCCCGTCGGTGACGCAGTCGGCCAGGACGTGGTCTATGTTGGACGGGTGCGCGGTGGAATAGACGAAGCCGAGCAGCTCAACCTCTGGTTGACCACCGACAACGTGCGCAAAGGCGCGGCCTTGAACGCCGTGCAATTGGCGCAATTGTTGATAAAACATGTTGTGTAAAAGATACTTGCAGCTAATTTTTACCGAGATTTTGCTCGGTCGCCGGGGACGGTTCTTTCAAAGGAAGAGGTCATGCTTCGAATTCGCAAACTGGTCTTAGCAATAGCCGCGGCGTCGGCGCTGTCGTCCGGTATGGCGCATGCCCTCGGCTTGGGCGAACTGACCCTCAAGTCGGCGCAGAACCAGCCACTGGATGCCGAAATCGAACTGCTCGATGTACGCGACCTGACCGCCGCTGAAATGGCGCCGAGCCTGGCACCAGCCGAAGAGTTCGCCAAGGCCGGGATCGAGCGCCCGGCCTATCTCAACGACTTGGTCTTCACGCCGGTGATCAATCCCAACGGCAAGAGCGTGTTGCGGGTGACCTCCAGCCAGGCGCTGCCGGCACCGATGGTCAAGTTCCTGGTCCAGGTGATGTGGCCGAGCGGGCGCCTGTTGCGCGACTACAGTGTGCTGGTCAACCAGGCTGCGTTGCCGGGGGCCAAGCCTGAGTCGGCGATCAGCCCGGCGGTCAGCGCGCCGGCCAACTACACCACGGTGCGCCGTGACACGCTGTGGGAGATCGCCTCGAAAGCGCGTCAGGGCGGCTCGGTGCAGCAGACCATGCTGGCCATCCAGGCGTTGAACCCCGATGCCTTTATCAACGGCAACATCAACCTGCTGAAAACCGGCCAGGTCCTGCGCATGCCCGATCAGCAGCAGGTCATGAGCATTCCTCAGGGCCAGGCTGTGGCTGAGGTTGCCGAGCAGTATGCCGCCTGGCGTGAAGGTCGGCGCCTGGGTCCGCGTGCCCGGCAACTGGACGCCACGCGCCGCACCGGCACCGAGGCGGCTCCGGCGCGGATTGCCAATCAGGACAACCTGCGCCTGGTAGCACCCGGTAGCAAAGCGGCTGCCGGATCAAGCAAAGCTGTCAGCGATAAGCTCGCCGTCGCTGAGGAACGCCTCGATACCACGCGGCGTGACAACGCCGAATTGAAAAGCCGCATGAGCGACCTGCAGAGCCAGCTGGACAAGATGGAGCGCCTGATCGCATTGAAAAGCGATCAGTTGGCCAGGCTCGAAGCTCAGGGGGCTGCCGATCAGGAGCCTGCGTCTGAAGCGCCTCAGCAGCCGGCGATTTCCGCCGAGTTGCAGCCAGCGCCAAGTGAGCCGGTCGCTGCTCCGGCCCCTGCGGCGGTCGATACCGCGCCGCTCGACAGCCCTGCACCTGCTACAGCTGAAGAGGCGAATCCTGGCAGTTCCAGCAAAATGCTCGACGACCTGCTCGGCAACCCTGTGTTGCTGGCGCTGATCGGCGCGTCCGCCTTGTTGGTACTGCTGCTGTTGCTGTTGCTGCTGGCACGCAAACGCAAGGCCGATCAGGAAGCGGAAAAACATTTGCGCATGGCCCGCGCCTTGGCTGAAGAAGGTGAGCGCGGTCCAGACCTGGACCTGCCGCCAAGCAGCTTCGAAGGACTGGAAGTGCCAGCGCCAAGCGTGACGCTGGCGCCGGCAGTGGTGGCCGCCTCGGCTGCGGCGGCCAGCGCAGCTGAAGCGCCTGCCGTGGAAGTCAGGAAAGCAGAGGTCAAGCCGCTTGAGCAAGCGCCTGTCCAACCGCAACCAATGGCTGCGCCGCTGGTGGCTCCGGCTGCCGATGCTGCACCCGTGCCAAGTGGTGATGCGCTGCTCGACGAAGTGGAATCGAGCATCGCCCGTGGTCGCCTGAACCATGCTGCTGATCTGCTGGAGCCTGCAGTGGCTGCGGCGCCGGAGCGTAGTGACCTGCGCTTGAAGCTGATGGAAGTCTATGCCCGCCAGGGCGACCGTGACGCCTTTGTCGGTCACGAGCGCCAACTGATCGCTACCGGCCAGAACCATGCTGACGTCGAAGCCCTCAAGAGCCGTTTCCCGGCCATGGTGGCATTGGCTGCGGCGGGCGGTATCGGGGCGGCAGCCCTGGCTGCCGAGCTGGACGCCCAGTACGTCCAGGCGTTGTTGCAGGATGAGCCGCAGGCACAACCCGAAGTGCAACCAGAGCCAGAGCTGGAACCAGAACCTGCACCGGTTGCCGAGTTGGAACCTGAGCTGGAGTCGGCACTGGAGCCGCTGGCCGAGGATGACCTGGACAGCGCCTTCGACCTGAGTCTGGACGATGACCTGCAAGGGCTGGATCTGAACGAACCGCTGCAGCTTGGCGAGTCTGCGCCAGAAATTGAGGTAGCGGACCTTGCGCCCGAGCCTGTGCTCGAAGCGCCGGTTGCCGAGCCGGAGCTTGAAGTGCCTGCCGAGCAAGCCCCTGTCACGCTTGACGACTTGTCCGATTTCGATCTCGATGTCGCCGCTGATCATGCTGCTGTGCCAGCGCTCGATCAGCCGGTCGATATCGCTGCCGAACTCGCGGCTTTCGACGAAACTATGCCGGAATTCGACCCGCTGAGCGAGCTGGAACTGCCGGAAGATTTCGATCTGTCGCTGTCGCTGGATGACGACTCCGATGCCGCCAAGAGCTTTGCTTCCGAGCTCGATGACGTCAACGCCGAGCTCGACAAGCTGTCGCAGAGCCTGGAACAACCGCCGATCGAGGCGCATTTCACCGCTGAAGATGCCTTGAGCGACGATCTTGGTGATGACCTGGAGTTCGACTACCTGGGCGGCGCCGATGAGGCGGCAACGAAGCTCGATCTGGCCCGTGCCTATATCGACATGGGCGACCATGACGGGGCCCGCGACATTCTCGACGAAGTGTGCAAAGAGGGTAACGATACCCAGAAGCAGGAAGCCGAAGAGATGCTCTCGCGTCTGGTCTGAGTCCTGCCCTTGTACGTCCGACGGCAGCCCTGGTGGCTGCCGTTGTCGTTATAATTCCCGCCATCTGCTAAATCGACAGGCTGTATCTTCTTGGAAATCATTGATAACACGGTTGCCGAATCGGCGGCCGAAGGCTTCTTCCGCATCGCCCTGGGCGTCGAATACAAAGGCTCGCGCTACCGCGGATGGCAGCGTCAGGCCGATGGCGTGCCGAGTGTCCAGCAGACCCTCGAAGAGGCATTGTCCAAAGTTGCCGATTCGCCCGTTTCACTGCTTTGCGCCGGGCGTACCGACGCTGGTGTACACGCCTGCGGTCAGGTGGTGCATTTCGATACCCAGGTGGTACGCAGCATGAAAGCGTGGACCATGGGCGCCAACATCAACCTGCCGCACGACATCAGCGTGGCCTGGGCGAAGGAAATGCCTGCGCATTTTCATGCCCGTTTCAAGGCCATCGCCCGGCGCTATCGCTATGTGATCTACAACGATCAGATCCGCCCGGCGCACATGGGCCAGGAAGTGACCTGGAACCACCGGCCGCTGGATGTCGAGCGCATGGCCCTGGCCGCCGAGTACCTGGTCGGCACTCATGACTTCAGCGCCTTTCGCGCCGGTCAGTGCCAAGCCAAGTCGCCGATCAAGAACATCCATCACCTGCGCGTGACCCGCCACGGCAAGATGATTGTCCTGGACATCCGCGCCAGCGCCTTCCTGCACCATATGGTGCGCAATATCGCCGGGGTGTTGATGACCATCGGTGCCGGCGAGCGTCCGGTGGAATGGGCCCGGGAAGTGCTGGAGAGTCGCGAGCGGCGCACTGGCGGGGTCACCGCGCACCCGTTCGGCCTGTACCTGGTGCAGGTGGAGTACCACGACGAGTTCAGCTTGCCTGAGCGATACATCGGCCCGCACTTTCTCACCGGTTACGAGTCACTGGCGGCTGACGACCCCGAAGCCATTTGCTAACATCCGGGACTTTCCGGATCAGCCGAGGTTCACAGCTCATGAACGCCGTTCGCAGCAAAATCTGTGGGATTACCCGCATTGAGGACGCGTTGGCTGCGGCTGAGGCGGGCGCTGATGCCATTGGTCTGGTGTTCTATGCCAAGAGCCCGCGGGCGGTCGATGTGCAGCAGGCGCGGGCGATCATCGCCGCATTGCCGCCGTTCGTGACCACCGTGGGACTATTCGTCAATGCCAGCCGCTGCGAGCTGGGCGAGATCCTCGACGCGGTACCGCTGGACCTGCTGCAGTTTCACGGGGATGAAACCCCGGCCGATTGCGCCGGTCATAACAGGCCGTGGATCAAGGCCTTGCGAGTGCGCCCGGGGGATGATCTGGAGGCAGCGTGCCAGCTGTACAGCGAGGCCAGCGGGATTCTGCTCGACACCTATGTCGCTGGCGTGCCAGGCGGCACCGGTGAAGCCTTCGACTGGTCGCTGGTGCCGGAAAAACTGAGCAAGCCGATCATTCTGGCCGGTGGTCTGTCGCCGGATAACGTTGCAGGCGCCATCGCCCAGGTGCGGCCTTATGCCGTGGATGTCAGTGGCGGTGTCGAGCAAGCCAAGGGCATCAAGGATGCCGCGCGGATCGAGGCCTTTATCAAGGCAGTCAAACAGGCGTGATGACGTCTGTGGTTGCCGATGTGACGGCTGGCCGCGCGCCATCGTCCATAGCTTTCGCAGCCCGTTGCTGCCGGATCGCACCCATGGGCCGGTCGAAATTACCGGGTGACGCCACAGGCGTCGCCCTTACAGGTTGACGATGGAGCGGTATCGGGGCACTTCGCTGTACGCGGGGCGCCGGAGCCGGTCCATCATCGCGTCATACATGAATTGAGCTCAAGGGCATACGCGCGAACCTGGCAGCCAAAGCCTGCCGGTCGTCGTTACTGGAGAAAGAAAGCATGAGCAACTGGTTAGTAGACAAACTGATCCCTTCGATCATGCGTTCCGAGGTGAAGAAGAGCTCGGTGCCTGAAGGGCTGTGGCACAAATGCCCGTCCTGCGAAGCCGTGCTGTATCGTCCGGAGCTGGAAAAGACCCTGGATGTCTGCCCCAAGTGCAACCATCACATGCGCATCGGCGCACGTGCACGCATCGACATCTTCCTGGATGCCGAAGGCCGCGCCGAGCTGGGGGCCGACCTGGAGCCGGTAGACCGCCTGAAGTTCCGTGATGGCAAGAAGTACAAGGACCGCCTGACTGCAGCCCAGAAGCAAACCGGTGAAAAAGACGCCCTGATCTCCATGAGCGGTACCCTGCTGGGCATGCCGATCGTGGTCAGCGCCTTCGAGTTCTCGTTCATGGGTGGCTCGATGGGTGCCATCGTCGGCGAGCGTTTCGTTCGCGCCGCCAACTACGCCCTGGAAAACCGCTGCCCGATGGTCTGCTTCTCGGCCTCCGGTGGTGCCCGTATGCAGGAAGCGCTGATCTCGCTGATGCAGATGGCCAAGACCTCGGCGGTGCTGGCGCGTCTGCGCGAAGAAGGCATTCCGTTCATCTCGGTGCTGACCGACCCGGTCTACGGCGGTGTTTCCGCCAGTCTGGCGATGCTCGGCGACGTCATCGTCGGTGAGCCAAAGGCCCTGATCGGCTTCGCCGGTCCTCGGGTGATCGAGCAAACCGTGCGTGAGAAGCTGCCGGAAGGCTTCCAGCGCAGCGAGTTCCTCCTGGAGCACGGTGCCATCGACATGATCATCCCGCGTCAGGAACTGCGTCACCGCCTGGGCAACCTGCTGGCGCAGATGATGGGCCTGCCGACGCCGAAGTTCGTCGAGCCGGTACTTGAGCCGATCGTCGTACCGCCGGCGCCTGCCACCGTATGACCCAACGTACCCTTGGCGACTGGCTCGCCTATCTCGAGCAGTTGCATCCCTCGGCCATCGACATGGGCCTGGCGCGTTCGCAACAGGTTGCGGCCAGGCTCGGGCTGGACAAGCCGGCGCCACGGGTGATTACCGTGACCGGCACCAATGGCAAGGGCTCGACCTGTGCCTTTGTGGCTGCCCTGTTGCGTGCTCAGGGGCTCAAAGTCGGGGTCTACAGTTCGCCGCACCTGCTGCGTTACAACGAGCGCGTGCTGATCGACGGCAAAGAGGCCGCCGATCAGCAGCTGTGCGAGGCGTTTGCTGCTGTTGAAGCTGCTCGCGGCGAAATTTCCCTGACCTACTTCGAGGCCGGTACCCTGGCGGCGTTCTGGCTGTTCAAACAGTCGGCGCTGGATGCCGTGGTGCTTGAGGTCGGCCTGGGCGGGCGCCTGGATACGGTCAATATTGTCGATGCCGATCTGGCGCTGGTCACCAGCATCGGTGTCGATCATACCGATTACCTGGGCGATACCCGTGAGTCGGTGGCCTTCGAAAAGGCCGGTATCTTCCGTCAGGGCAAGCCTGCGCTGTGCGGCGACCTGAATCCGCCGCAACCGCTGCTGGACAAGGCGCGTGAACTGAATTGCCCGTTTTTGCTGCGTGGTCGTGATTTCGACCTGGCCAGCACGGATCAGTACTGGCAGTGGCGGGGCGTGGATAGCCGCGGCCAGCAGGTCGAGCTGCACAACCTGCCACTGCTCGATCTGCCCATGGAAAACGCCGCTCTGGCGCTTCAGGCTTACTTGCTGATGGATCTGCCTTGGGATGCCGGGCAGATTGCCGCTGTTCTGCAGGCCACGCGGATGGTCGGTCGCCTGGATCGTCGGGCATTTCACTGGCAGGGCAAGGCGTTGACTATCCTCATGGATGTCGGCCATAACCCGCATGCTGCCGAGTATCTGGCTCAGCGCCTGGCTTCACGCCCGGTACCAGGCAAGCGCCTGGCGGTGTTCGGCCTGTTGGCCGACAAGGATCTGGCCGGGGTGGTGCAGCCCTTGTTGGGTGCGGTTCACAGTTGGGCAGTTGCGCCCCTGGATACTGCGCGCAGTCGTTCTGCAAGCGAGCTTGAAGCGGCGCTGGCGAACCTCGGCGCTGATGTGAAGACTTATTCCAGCGTGGCGGCAGCCCTTGATGGGCAGTGCGCGCTGGCAACGGCGGATGATGAAATCCTGCTGTTCGGATCGTTTTTCTGTGTCGGCGAAGCCTTGCAGTGGCTGGATCGGCAGGCCACGGAGGATGGGGCAAATGGCATTGCTGGATAAAGTGGTCAAACAACGGATGGTAGGCGCGCTGGTGCTGGTGGCACTGGCAGTGATCTTCCTGCCGATGCTGTTTTCCCGGGAAGACGAGATGCGTCAGGTACGCGTCGAGGCGCCGGAAGCCCCCGCAGCGCCGAGCATGCCGCAGGTGCAGGTCGAGCCTGTGCCGGTGCCTGAGCCTCAGGTTTTGCCAGAAGAAAACCCGGTGATCGTCGACGAGTCGACCGCGCCAGTCCAGGCGCCGAGTACGCCGATCGCTCCAGCGCCCGTTGCGGTGCCAGTCCCGGCCCCAGCGCCGGCACCAACCGTTGCGGCCAAGCCTGCAACGCCGCCGGCGGTCAAGCCGCAAGCCCAGCCTGCTGCTGTCGCCAGCGCTACCAAGCCTGCGGCAGGCAAGATCGACGTCAATGGTCTACCGGTCAGCTGGTCGGTGCAATTGGCCAGCCTGTCCAATCGGGCCGGTGCCGAGAACCTGCAGAAAACCCTGCGCAGCCAGGGCTACAACGCCTACATCCGCTCGGCCGGCGGCATGAACCGGGTGTATGTCGGGCCGTTGATCGAACGCGCCGAGGCCGAGCGTCTGCGTGATGTGATCAGCCGCCAGCAGAAGCTCAACGGCATCGTCGTACGCTTCCAGCCTGAGCGCAGCTGATTGATCGTCGCCCGGCCAGTGCCGGGCGGCAAATCACTGCTTACCGACAGCTCGCCGCTCTGGTAAAATGCGCCGCCTTATCCGTTTGCAGGCAGCACTGTGGCATTTACCTGGGTCGACTGGGCGATTTTCGCGATCATCGCCGTTTCTTCATTGATCAGTCTCAAGCGCGGCTTTGTCAAAGAGGCCTTGTCGCTGCTTACCTGGATCATTGCCGGCGCTGTGGCCTGGATGTTCGGTGGCTCGCTGTCGCAGTACCTGGAGTCGTACATCCAGACGCCTTCGGCTCGGGTCATCGCTGGATGTGCCATTCTTTTCGTCGCCACCCTGCTGGTGGGGGCCATGATCAATTTTCTCATTGGCGAGCTGATTCGCGTCACCGGGCTTTCCGGGACCGACCGCTTCCTGGGCATGGCCTTCGGTGCCGCCCGTGGAGCCTTGCTGGTGGTGGTGGCTGTCGGGCTGTTGAGCCTGGGGCCGGTACAACAGGATCAGTGGTGGCAGGAATCTCGCCTGATACCACAATTTCTATTGGTGGCTGACTGGTCGAAAAACCTCATTCTGGGGTTCACCAGCCAGTGGCTAGCCAGCGGGATCAGCGCACCGGCTGATCTCCCGTTCAAGGATCAGCTTCTGGGGCCCAAAACGCCTTGAGAGCTGCTCAGTCCAGTTTCATTAAGTAGGGGTTGCGTCGCATGTGTGGCATCGTCGGTATCGTCGGTAAGTCGAACGTCAATCAGGCGCTGTATGACGCGCTAACCGTCCTCCAGCACCGCGGCCAGGACGCTGCCGGTATTGTGACCAGCCATGATGGCCGGTTATTCCTGCGCAAGGACAACGGCCTGGTCCGTGATGTGTTCCAGCAGCGCCATATGCAGCGCCTGGTCGGACACATGGGTATCGGTCATGTGCGTTACCCGACTGCGGGCAGCTCGACCTCGGCCGAGGCCCAGCCGTTCTACGTCAACTCGCCGTACGGCATCACCCTGGCGCACAACGGCAACCTGACCAACGTTGAACAGTTGGCCAAGGAGATCTACGAGTCCGACCTGCGCCACGTCAACACCAGTTCCGACTCTGAGGTCCTGCTCAACGTCTTCGCCCACGAGCTGGCGGTGCGCGGCAAGCTGCAGCCGACCGAAGAAGACGTGTTCGCGGCGGTCACTGATGTGCACAACCGCTGTGTCGGTGGTTATGCGGTGGTGGCGATGATCACCGGCTACGGTATCGTTGGCTTCCGTGACCCTAACGGCATCCGTCCGATCGTCTTCGGCCAGCGTCATACCGACGAAGGCGTGGAGTACATGATCGCCTCCGAAAGCGTCTCCCTCGACGTACTCGGCTTCACCCTGATCCGCGACCTGGCGCCGGGCGAAGCGGTGTACATCACCGAAGAAGGCAAGCTGCACACCCGTCAGTGCGCGACCAACCCGCAGCTGTCGCCGTGCATCTTCGAACACGTCTACCTGGCACGTCCCGACTCGATCATCGACGGTGTCTCGGTCTACAAGGCGCGACTGCGCATGGGCGAGAAACTGGCCGAGAAGATCCTGCGCGAGCGTCCTGATCACGACATCGACGTGGTCATCCCGATTCCCGACACCAGCCGTACCGCCGCGCTGGAACTGGCCAACCACCTGGGCGTCAAGTTCCGCGAAGGCTTCGTCAAGAACCGCTACATCGGCCGTACCTTCATCATGCCCGGCCAGGCCGCACGCAAGAAGTCGGTGCGCCAGAAACTCAATGCCATCGAGCTGGAGTTCCGCGGCAAGAACGTGATGCTGGTCGATGACTCGATCGTGCGTGGCACCACCTGCAAGCAGATCATCCAGATGGCCCGTGAAGCCGGGGCGAAGAATGTCTACTTCTGCTCGGCAGCGCCGGCTGTGCGTTACCCCAACGTCTACGGCATCGATATGCCGAGCGCTCATGAACTGATCGCCCACAACCGCAGCACTGAAGATGTCGCCGAGCTGATCGGCGCCGACTGGCTGGTCTACCAGGACCTGCCGGACCTGATCGAAGCGGTTGGCGGTGGCAAGATCAAGATCGAGCATTTCGACTGCGCGGTGTTCGACGGCAAGTATGTTACCGGCGACATCGACGAGGCCTACCTGGACAAGATCGAGCAGGCGCGCAACGACGCCTCCAAGGTCAAGAACCAGGCGGTCAGCGCGATCATCGACCTCTACAACAACTGAGTTAGGAGCAGCGGCATGACACAGGAATGGGATGCCGGGCGCCTGGACAGCGACCTCGAAGGGGTCGCTTTCGATACGCTGGCGGTACGCGCCGGCCAGCATCGCACGCCGGAAGGTGAGCACAGCGATCCGCTGTTCTTCACCTCCAGCTACGTGTTCCGGACAGCGGCCGACGCCGCTGCCCGGTTCGCTGGCGAGGTTCCAGGCAACGTCTATTCACGCTATACCAACCCGACCGTACGCGCGTTCGAAGAGCGCATTGCCGCCCTGGAAGGCGCTGAGCAGGCGGTGGCGACCTCCACCGGCATGTCGGCGATCCTCTCCACGGTAATGGCCCTGTGCAGCGCTGGCGACCATGTACTGGTCTCCCAGAGCGTGTTTGGCTCGACCATCAGCCTGTTCGAGAAGTACTTCAAGCGTTTCGGTGTGCAGGTCGACTACGTGCCGCTGGTGGATCTCGCCGGTTGGGACGCAGCGATCAAGGCCAACACCAAGCTGCTGTTCGTCGAATCGCCGTCCAACCCGCTGGCCGAGCTTGTGGATATCGCCGCGCTGGCCGAGATTGCTCACGCCAAGGGCGCGCAGCTGGTGGTCGACAACTGTTTCAGCACGCCAGCCTTGCAGCAGCCGCTGAAGCTGGGCGCTGACATCGTCGTGCATTCGGCGACCAAGTTCATCGACGGCCAGGGCCGTTGCATGGGCGGCGTGGTGGCCGGACGCAGCGAGCAGATGAAAGAAGTGGTGGGCTTTTTGCGCACCGCCGGGCCGTCGCTGAGCCCGTTCAATGCCTGGATCTTCCTCAAGGGTCTGGAGACCCTCAACCTGCGTATGCGCGCCCACTGTGCCAACGCGCAAGCCCTGGCCGAGTGGCTGGAGCAGCAGGACGGTATCGAAAAGGTTCACTACGCCGGCCTGCAGAGCCATCCGCAGCACGAGCTGGCCAAGCAGCAGATGAGTGGCTTCGGTGCGGTGGTGAGCTTTGAGGTCAAGGGTGGCAAAGAGGGCGCCTGGCGCTTCATCGATGCCACGCGGCTGATCTCGATCACCGCCAACCTCGGCGACAGCAAGACCACCATCACTCATCCGGGCACCACGTCCCACGGCCGTCTGTCGCCGCAGGAGCGTGAGGCCGCCGGCATTCGCGACAGCCTGATCCGCGTGGCGGTGGGTCTTGAAGATGTGACTGACCTCAAGGCCGATCTGGCCCGCGGTCTGGCGGCGCTGTGATCGACTGGTCGGTGAGCGACAGCAGCCATAACGGCCGCGTCGCGCTGGTGACCGGTGCGGCACGGGGGATCGGCCTGGGCATTGCTGCCTGGCTGATCGCCGAGGGCTGGCAGGTGGTGCTCACCGACCTTGATCGGGTACGTGGCGCCAAGGCGGCCAAGGTGCTGGGAGACAATGCCTGGTTCATCGGCATGGATGTTGCCGATGAAGCCCAGGTCAAGACCGGGGTTGCCGAGGTGCTTGGCCAGTTCGGGCGTCTCGATGCGCTGGTGTGCAATGCCGCTATTGCCGATCCGCACAACACCACCCTGGAAACCCTCAGCCTGGCGTACTGGAATCGCGTGCTGGCGGTCAATCTGGGTGGGCCGATGCTGCTGGCCAAGCACTGTGCGCCTTATCTGCGCGCTCACGGCGGGGCCATCGTCAACCTGGCGTCGACCCGCGCTGCTCAATCCGAACCCGACACAGAGGCTTATGCGGCGAGCAAGGGCGGCCTACTGGCGCTCACCCATGCGCTGGCCGTGAGCTTGGGGCCGGAGATCCGCGTGAATGCGGTGAGCCCTGGCTGGATCGACGCGCGGGATCCGTCCCAGCGTCGCGCCGAGCCGCTGAGCGAAACCGATCATGCCCAGCATCCGGCGGGCAGGGTAGGGACAGTGGAAGACGTGGCGGCCATGGTTGCCTGGCTGCTGTCGCGCAATGCCGGCTTCGTCACGGGTCAGGAGTTCGTGGTCGACGGCGGCATGACCAAGAAGATGATCTACACGTAACACTGCTTTTTTGCCCTTTTTGAAAAAAACTTCAATGGGGGTATTGACTTAGGTTCGATACCTGCGTAAATTTCGCCACCTCAGCGAAGCACACGGGTGATTAGCTCAGCCGGGAGAGCATCTGCCTTACAAGCAGAGGGTCGGCGGTTCGATCCCGTCATCACCCACCACTTCCTGAGATGTTCCTGACCCGACACGTTCGCAAGAAGGTGTTACCAGAGAGGAACAGGACGCAAGTCCATATGCGCAGCGGTAGTTCAGTCGGTTAGAATACCGGCCTGTCACGCCGGGGGTCGCGGGTTCGAGTCCCGTCCGCTGCGCCACTTTTCTCCAGATCGGTTTAATGACCGGTTTGAGGTCGGAAGGCACCGAAGCCTTCAGGCCAGATCCCAGTTTCAAACAGGCGCAAGCTTGTATGATACGCAGCGGTAGTTCAGTCGGTTAGAATACCGGCCTGTCACGCCGGGGGTCGCGGGTTCGAGTCCCGTCCGCTGCGCCATCTTCGCTTCGAGGCCCTTGAACTCCTCGAAGCAACAAAGAGAGCGACCTAAGGTTCGCTTTTTTTGTGCCTGAGTTTAGCGGCAGTTGCGCAAACCAGGCCTGCACGACACGCAGCGGTAGTTCAGTCGGTTAGAATACCGGCCTGTCACGCCGGGGGTCGCGGGTTCGAGTCCCGTCCGCTGCGCCATATTGAAGTCACAAAGAAAGCGACCCAAGGGTCGCTTTTTTTGTGCCTGTCATTTACTGCCGCCATTTCAATTGTGTTGAAGGGCGGTGGGAGCGGGCTTGCCCCGCGATGCGATGTGGCTGACCGTCTGCAATCGCGGGGCAAGCCCGCTCCTACCGATGAATTTGCGGTTCCAGTGTTCCGTCGATGTGTTGCACAATAGGCACCGATCGTTTTACTCAGGATTTGCAATGTCAAAGTCTACCGTCTTCAGTGCGCTCGGGCTGGCCCTGGTGCTGGCGGGTGTTTCCGGCTGTTCTTCGAAGAAAGCTGCCATCTACGAACACGAGAATTTCGACGACTCGGGCACCTATTCGCGCAGCTTCCCGGTCAGCGAAGCCAGTACCTGTGAAGCAGCCCGGCGTGCCTTGCTCAGCCAGGGTTACATCATCACCAGCAGCGATGCCGGGCAGGTCAATGGCAACAAGAGCTTCCAGCAGACCGGTGATTCGCACCTGCAGATCAGCTTCAACGTGGTCTGTGCCCGCGACAGCGGCGACGAGCAGCGCTCGACCATGTTCGCCAACGCCTTGCAGGACCGTTACGCGCTGAAAAAATCCAATACCTCGGCCAGCGTCGGTGTGGGCGTGCTGGGCTCGCTGTCGATGCCGATTGGCTCCACCGACGATTCAATGGTCAAGGTGGCTAGCGAGACGGTGACCTCGGCCAAGTTCTACGAACGTTACTTTGCCCTGGTCGAAAGCTTCCTGCCCAAGGAGCAGAAGAAAAAGGCCTCGCTGAAAAAGCCGGTAGAGACGCCTGCGCCGGCGTTGGGGATCCCTGAAAGTGCTCCGGTGCCGGCACCTGCTGCCCTGTCTCCGGCCGAAGCAGCTGCGCCTGCGCCAGCACCGGTGGAGCCGGCTCCGGCGCCAGCTCAGCAAGAGCCGGTCGTCGATGTCGCGCCAGCGCCTGTGGTCGACGACAGCAAGGGTTCCAAGCCGGTACCACCACCGGTCGAGGCGACGCCGATCAATGCCGAGCAGCCAGCGCCTGCAGCCGCTGAGCCGGTATCGAGCGTGGCGCCGGTAGCGCCTGTCGGAAGCCCTGAACAGGCACCGCAGTAAGGGCGGATAATTTTTCCAACTGCTGCTACGTTGTTTTGATAAACGTCATTGTCATTTTTCTTTCATCGCGGCACTTTAGGCTCGATGACGAATCAATGAAATGAATGAGAAACGACGGAGCAGACGATGGACGACTATCAAGAAGAACTACTCGAATACCGCGCCTTTGAGCTCGATCCACCCGAGCCTGCCGAAGACGCCACCGAGCTGTAGTTTCAGCCGGTACGCCGCTGGCTGCGGCGAAACTCGCCCGGGGTCATGCTGTTCCAGCGCTTGAATGCGCGTTGAAAGGCCTCGGCCGACGCAAACCCGAGCAGATAGGCAATCTCGCCAAAGGCAAGTTCCGTGTCGCGGATGTAGGCCATGGCCAGGTCGCGGCGGGTATCGTTGAGGATGGCGCGAAACTGCGTGCCTTCCTCAGCCAGTTTGCGCCGCAAGGTCCAGGTCGGCAGTTGCAGGTGCCGCGCCACTTCCTCCAGATCCGGTTCCCGGCCGCCATTGAGCAGTGGTCCGAGCAGATGCGCGATGCGTTCGCCGAGGCTGCGGATTCGCGTGCGTTGTTCAAGTTCCGCTTCGCATAACTTCAACAGATGCTGCCAGGTGCTGGGGCAGTGTGCCGGGTTGCGCAGGGCAAGACTTGCCTGGCTCAGGCGTAACTGGTTGGTCTGCGCGCCAAACAGCACTGGGGTGCTGCACAGCATCTGGTAGTGAGTGGCGTAGGCGGGTGCTTCGAACTCGATCTCCATCCGTTCGGCCACCAGGTTCACCCCGGCCAGGGTCGACAGCTGCGCCAGCCAGCCGGACAGCAGCGAATCCACCACAAAGCGGTTGTAGGCGTTATAGGGGCTGATCGAGTAAAAGCGCAGCCAGGCACCGCCACTGTCGGCGTGGAAGCTCGAGTGGCCACGGTAGTTGGCGGCGTACAACGGCTCGAAGCGCAGCAGGGTGCGCGCCGCTTCGCCGACCGTGGGGGCCTGGGCCGCGGTGACACCGGCCAGGCCCGCCTGGCTGAGGCGACTGATGCAACCCATGTGCAGGCCCAGGGCCGGATCAGCGGTCAGCTCGATGGCGGCATGGCCCAGGTGCATGTAGCGCGGGATGGACAGGCGCGCACCCGCTTCGGCCAGGCGTGCAGTGTCCAGGCCGTAGCGCTCCAGCAGTGTTGTAGGCTCGATCCCGCGTTGCTGCAGGATTTCACTCAGGGGCTGGATAAAACCGACTGAGAGATCACCCAGGCGCATCCGCGGGCGGTTCATGGCTGACCTACAGCCACAGGTTCAGCAGACGCGCACCTGTAGTGCGGTTGCCGTTCAGGTTGAGGCCTGCGCGGTTGGCAAAGCCCTGCCCCTCGGCGACCACATCCCAGAAACGCCCGCGCAGGAATACGCTCATGCTGCTCATGTCGCTGGGGTTGGCCTTCAGGGTCAGCTGCTGCCACGCCTGGGCTTCACTGATTTCGCCGGGTTTGAACGGCAGTGAAGCCGCCAGCGGTTGATGGCGGTTGCCGCGCCAGGGCGCGTTCCAGCTGTCTTTACCGCCCAGGAACGCGGGGTTGGCGATGAACTGGGCCGACTGATTAGCCAGTTGTTGCTGATTGCTCGGGTACCAGCTGTCGCTGCCGATCAGCACGCCCAGGCGTCCGGCCGGGGTCTGCAGGACTTGCGGCGGCTGGTCGATGCCGCTGTCGATGTAGCGGCGTACTTCACTGTCCGGATGCTGCTGGCGCTGGGGCTGGCCGAGTACCGAGCCATCGCCGGCGAACACCAGGCTGCTGTTGTACAGGGCACCTGAGCCGACTTTGAGGGTGCCGCGCTCGACATACGGGGAGGGCAAGACAATCGAGCCCGCCACCAGGGTCACGCCGAATTCCCTGGCCAGGCCGCCGAACAGTTGCTGGTAGTCGCTGGCCATCTGCTGCGCTTTCATGCGCAGGTGAGCATCGGCGCGCCGGTCATCCCCTTCGGCGCCGAGCATGGCCAGACCGTAGCTGATCGGGTTGCTCAGCTCCAGCCATTGCCAGGCTTCGCGGCGCTGGGTGACCTGGTACAGCTCGTTCTTTTCGCCTCGGGCCCAGAGCCAGGTGCCGATGTGCTCTGGCAGGATGACAATGGTGCGGGCGCTGATCAGGCCCTGACCGCGAGCCTGCTCCAGGTAGGCGGCCAACTTGCGATGCAGGCGTTGCAGGTTCTGGTAGTCACTGGGATACAGCTGCGGCTCGACGCCCAGCAGGTTGCCGTGGTCGGCGGGGACGCCTTCGCTCAGGGCCAGCTCGATGCGCAGGTCCGACAGGTAATGCCCGCTCGGCCGTTGCTCGGTCCAGAATCCGTAGCCACACAGCGCAGCAATGACAACCAGCGCCAGGGCGCTCAACAGAAGTTTTCGCATGACTTTAATTTTATTCAAAATCTGGATTAGAAATACAGTAAATCAATGCGTTAAGGCAGTGTTTTCCTGAATTTCCGAGATTATATTTCACTATAAACTACATTTTACGGGTATCTAGCATTGTCGTTCAGGATTGTCAATGCACTGAGGTTCTGGCGCAGGTGGGAAGTTATCTCAACATTAATAAAGGAGGATGACGATGAAAGGCCTGTGGTTTCAGGCCGGATGCCGATGTCACCCCGGAAGGTGCGATGGCTCTCCGGCTTACTGAAGGGGCAGTTCGATGTGGCTGAACTCAACAAGGCCCGGGGCCGCCACTGTAATTGGGCTGATGGAATTAGGTAATTGAGTTGATAAAATTAGCTAATTGAAGTGTCCGTGTCTTCTGATTAATATAAGAATATTCCTACAGATTGTACTAAGCGAGCAGCCGGGGGTTGGGCTGCCCATGGCATCGGATGGAAATGCAACAGGGGTCATAGAGCATGTCCATTGCTTGAAAGGCTGGTTCGCTACGATAGGAGAAATGGACGCTGCGCACATGTGCTCAGACATTTAAGCCCATGCGCAGGTGAGTTGACTGGTCCGGATAGATGAGCAGTTAAAGAGCCTGGCGCAGTATTTGAGTCCTATTCTTGAGGTAACATCATGACCCTAAAAGTGATTCTGGCAGACGACCATCCTCTTGTATTGCTAGGTATTCGTATGTCCCTTGAGCACGAGCCAGATATCGAGATTTGTGGTGAAGCTGCAAGTTCGACCGAGTTGGTTGAGTTGATGGATCGGGTAAGGCCGGATATTTTAATCAGTGATTTCTATATGCCAGACGGGGCGCACGGTGACGGGCTTTCACTTGTCACGTTCGTCAAGCGTCGCTATCCACATG
Organism: Pseudomonas putida; assembly: GCF_028682475.1. GTDB lineage: Bacteria > Pseudomonadota > Gammaproteobacteria > Pseudomonadales > Pseudomonadaceae > Aquipseudomonas > Aquipseudomonas putida_AG. Next base: position 10,926 of record NZ_JANHLE010000038.1, on the reverse strand, counting down.
TCAAGCTGATCATTCTGACAATGATGATGAACGCTTCAATTCTGGAGAAAATAGTTGCAGTCGGGGTGGATGGTGTTTTGTTGAAGAGTGGGCGAAAGACTGATGTAGTAGACGCCATTCGTTTTGTTTCTTTCGGGCATAAGTACATCGGCGTGGAAGTCAAAAAGATACTTCATGAGTTCCGCATGGATCATACCAGTGCCAAGGGTAAGTTCGATAAAAAGGCGCTGTCGAAGAAAGAATCTGAAGTGCTTAGGCTCTATGTGGCGGGGCGTACTGTCTCTGAAATTGCAATCATTCTGAGCCGGAGTGTCAAAACGATCAGTCACCAAAAGATATCTGCGCAACAAAAGCTGGGGATCGCCAATGAAAACCAATTATATGAATATGCAATGAAGAATGGCTTGCTGTGACTGGACGCTCCTCAATGTAGTCGTCAAAGCGGAAGAAATGCCAGGTAAGGTAGTTTTTGTTTATCATTAAATTTATTTTGATGCAAGGCTTTTTGGTTTCATGATCCGTGGCGGCAGCGCAACTCTGCTCCTGCTGGCGCAGAGCGGCCCCGCCAGGCAGGGCGACGGCTCGCACGGCGTCATGACTCCATCCCCGCCTCCTTCAGTTTTACGTAAATTTAAGAAAAATCTCATATTTTTTAAGCAATCCTGTCGGCGATCATTCGTTTTGGGGGCAGGGTGTCAGGTGTTCTTGTGATTCAGGTTTTTTATTTTTGAAAGTAGATGCCAGGGTGTGCGCATTAAAATTTTTAATTTAAGAGATGCGATTTCGAAAAGCGTTCTTGTTGAATCACATTAAACATTGCTGAGTGTTCACTTTCATTTTCTGATAGTTGCCACGCCGTTGTTGCCTGTCTTGGTGTTGCCTGGCGTGGTGGCGGTGACCACCGTAAATGCAGCTACTGGTACATTGGTTCTGCATCGCAGAGCTGTTGATATGTAGCCGTTCGCCAATCAATAGCATCGTAAATTTTGTAGTCAATATAAGCCCACTCCTCCTGTGGGGTGCTGTGTCTTGCGCCTGGCAGTACGAGGGTGTTAACTAAAAATCATTCAGGTATACTTTGTGAAGATTACGCCAAAAAAAACAGTTAGGGGTTTAGATAATCAAGCTATGGGCGTTCCCCGGTTGTCCATGGCAAAAACATCTTTGGCCGCAGCGATCGTTGTCGCAAGCGTCCCCACTGACCTGTGGGCAGCGGACTATCTGAATGATTCCGGAAGAACCGATAATATTTCTGACAAGACTTATGGTTATGTGGAAGTCGGTGGCAGCAATAGTCGCCTCAATGGCACAAGGCTCAAACTTGACTCGCCGCTCGGTGCAGCGGCCTATATCTATGGTGGCGGCACTTTGAGTTTGGTGGATAGCACCATCAAATCGTTAAGTGGCGGTATAGTCCTTGATGAGGCTGGAACTACTGCATCCATTTCGTCGAGCACTTTCGAGACTTCGGGCGAAGGCGTGACGTTGTACGCGGGTACTGCTGCTAATTTAAATGACGTAACAATAACCACTCTGAATAACGGCAATTCTGGTATTGACGTTAACGGCGCCAGACTCAGGGCGGACCATGTCAACATCACTACTAATGGCGCCTATTCCAACGGTATCCAGGCTAGGGGGGCGGATTCAAGTGTGGAAGTGGACGGTCTGAATATAACCACTAAGTCTCAAAACTCCCGAGGGCTGCAGGTCCGTGAGGGTGCTGACCTGACTGCAACCAACGCCAAGATCAGCACTAGCGATTCTTATAGCGCAGGCGCCAGTACAGAGGACGCAGGCTCCCAATTGAGCCTCAAAGACACTGACATCTCCACTTCGGGAATGTTCGGCAGCGCTGGCGTGAACGTGTCAGCTGGCGGTTCGGCTGATTTAGTTGATGTAACAATAACCTCGCGTGGTGGTTATTCCTACGGAATCTCAGCCGGGGGACTCGATTCGAGTGTTGTTGCGGACCGACTGAATGTAACCACTCTGGGTGCCACCTCTCACGGGCTACAGGCTACTGATGCTGCACACCTGACGGCAACCAATGCCCAGATCAACACCAGCGGCGATTCGAGTTTTGGTGCTCTGGCTGAAGGTGCAGCCACTCAATTGAACCTCAAAGACGCAGAAATCCTGACCTCTGGCGCCAAGGCAACAGGTATCAGGGTGGTCGACGGCACCGGCAATCTGCTGCGCAGCAACGTGCGCAGCGAAGGCGTGGATGCGTTTGCCGCAGCCGTCAACAATGGCAGTCTGAATGTCGACGGGGGCTCTCTCTACAGCAAAAACTATAGCGCTCTGCAGAGTGATGCCGCCTCTATTGCACTGTCCAACGGTGCACAGGTAGAAGGCGGTAACGGTGTCTTGCTCGAAATCGCATCTGACAAACAAGCCTCCCTGGCCATGGATAAACAGGTGACGGCCGTGGGCGACATTGTGTTTGGCTCGGGCGTGACCTCCCCGCAAGTGTCCAATACTGACGTTTCGTTGAGTAACGACTCACGCTGGACGGGCGGCACAACAGCGGTCAACAACTTGTCCATTGCCAGTGGCAGTGAGTGGGCGATGACCAGAGATTCCACCGTTCATCAATTGGCCATGAACGACGGCAGCGTGGCATTCAGCGCCTCGCAGGGCAATGGCTTCAAGACGTTGACTGTCGACGGAGACTTGAGCGGTCACGGCAAGTTCGTGATGAACAGCGACTTGGCTGCTTTGCAGAGTGACCTGCTGCGGGTAAAAGGTCAGACCTTGGGTGCTCATACCTTGGTGATTGCGGATTCTGGCCGTGATCCAAGTGCGGCGGGACAACAACTGCGTGTCGTCGAAAGCAAAGGCGGTGACGGGAAGTTCTCGCTGTATGGCGATCATGTCGACGCGGGCGTGTTCCGTTACACCCTCGCGCAGCAGGCAGGCGATTGGTACCTGGTTAACTCGGCCACCGTACCGGGGAAGCCTGACGTACCTGCGAAGCCTGACGTGCCTGCGAAGCCTGATGTACCTGCGAAGCCTGACGTGCCTGCGAAACCTGATGTACCTGCGAAGCCTGATGTACCTGCGAAGCCTGATGAGCCTGCGATCCCTGACGTACCGGTTGTCCCTCATGTTCCGATAAATCCCGGTCCAAAAAATCTGTCCAAAGGGGCTAACGCCGCTGTCGCCTCACAAAGTTCTGCCGCTAACATGTGGAACGCGCAAATGAACGCACTTGTCAAACGCCTCGGTGACCTGCGTATGGGCAAAGACGAGGGCGGCGTCTGGACGCGTGCGATTGGCAAGCAGTTCAATGTGGATGGCGATTCGAGTCGTGCGTACGATCAGAACATAACCGGCATGGAGATCGGTGCAGACAAGGCCGTGGCGGTCGATGGCGGGAAGGTATACCTCGGCGCTGTGATCGGCAGCGCACACTCGACTGCCGACTTTGGTGAAAGTTCTTCCGGCGAAATCGACAGTACCATGGGCGGCGTGTACGCCACGTACATTGACGACAGTGGCTACTACGTCGATAGCGTATTGAAGTACAGCCACTTCAACAATGACATCAAAATCACTACCAATCTGGGCGAACGGGTCAAGAGTTCATATAGCGGCAACGGTATCGGTGGTGATATCGAAGTGGGTAAGCATATTGCACTTAAGGATGGCTGGTTCGTAGAGCCGCAACTTGAGATCACTGCCACTAAAACCGACGGCGGCGATTACACCGCAAGCAATGGCCTGAGAGTGAATGCCGATGATGTCGATTCGCTGCAAAGCCGTGTGGGCAGTTTGGTGGGGCGTAACATCACTATGTCCAATGGCATGCAAATTCAGCCTTACCTGAAAGCATCGTACGTGACCGAACATGCCGCAGACAGCAATGTGTATGTGAACGACACCAAGCTTAAGGCCAAGCTGACGGGCAACCGGACAGAGATGGGCTTTGGTGGGATCATGCAATTGAGCGCGAACAGCAAGGTTTCCTTGGATGCCGAGTACGCAAAAGGCGCTGACATCGAACAACCGTATGCCGTCTCACTGGGCTACCGTTATCTGTGGTAAGTAATGACGGGTAAAGCATAAAGCTGCTTGATGTAAAAAACGCCCAATGCATTGCATTGGGCGTTTTCAATTGTGAGTGAAAAAATCAGTTCATAGTGATAAACCAAACATGAATCAGCACAGCGCCAGCAAGGGATTCAGCGCTAAGGTAGACCTCGGGTGCACTAGGATCAATAACTTGTCACTTTCGGTCATTGAGCCAGCGCGGCTTGCTCTTTAATGTCGGCCACAGATAACCGACGGGCCCCGCCATCCGTGCGAGGTGCCCGCATTCCGTGATTACGCCTGCTGTGGAGTTCACTATGGCTGCTGCTCATTATCCGCACCTGCTCGCCCCGCTGGACCTGGGCTTCACCACCCTGCGCAACCGTACCCTGATGGGCTCGATGCACACCGGCCTGGAAGAAAAACCAGGGGGTTTCGAGCGCATGGCCGCCTATTTTGCCGAACGCGCCCGTGGCGGCGTCGGCCTGATGGTCACCGGCGGTATCGGGCCGAACGTGGAGGGCGGGGTGTATTCCGGCGCCGCCAAGCTGAGCACGCCGGAAGAAGCCGATAAGCACCGCATCGTTACCAAGGCAGTGCATGAGGCAGGTGGCAAGATCTGCATGCAGATCCTCCACGCCGGTCGCTATGCCTATAGCCCCAAGTCGGTGGCGCCCAGCGCCATCCAGGCGCCGATCAACCCGTTCAAGCCGCATGAACTGGACGAAGAGGGCATCGAGAAGCAGATCCAGGACTTCGTCAATTGCTCGCTGCTGGCACAAAGCGCCGAGTACGACGGTGTCGAGATCATGGGCTCGGAAGGTTACTTCATCAATCAGTTCCTCGCCGCCCACACCAACCAGCGCACCGACCGCTGGGGTGGCAGCTACGAAAACCGCATGCGCCTGGCGGTGGAAATCGTTACCCGTGTGCGTGAGGCCGTCGGCCCGAATTTCATCATCATCTTCCGCCTGTCGATGCTCGACCTGATCGAAGGCGGCAGCGACTGGCAAGAGATCGTGCAACTGGCCCAGGCGATCGAGAAGGCCGGGGCAACGATCATCAACACCGGTATCGGCTGGCATGAAGCGCGTATTCCGACCATCGCCACCAAGGTGCCACGGGCGGCGTTCAGCAAGGTCACGGCCAAGCTGCGTGGCGCAGTACAGATCCCGTTGATCACCACCAACCGCATAAACACCCCGGAAGTGGCCGAGCAGATCCTCGCCGAAGGGGATGCCGACATGGTCTCCATGGCGCGTCCGTTCCTTGCCGACCCTGAATTCGTCAACAAGGCGGCGGCTGGGCGCGGCGACGAGATCAACACCTGCATCGGCTGCAACCAGGCCTGCCTGGATCACACCTTCGGCGGCAAGCTGACCAGCTGCCTGGTCAACCCGCGGGCCTGCCATGAAACCGAGCTCAATTACCTGCCGGTCACCCAGGTCAAGCAGATTGCCGTGGTCGGTGCCGGTCCTGCCGGGCTCGCCGCTGCCACCGTGGCCGCTGAGCGTGGCCATCAGGTGACGCTGTTCGATTCGGCCAGCGAGATCGGTGGTCAGTTCAACGTGGCCAAGCGCGTGCCGGGCAAAGAAGAGTTCTATGAAACCCTGCGCTACTTCAAGCGCAAGCTGCAGACCACCGGTGTCGAGTTGTGTCTGAACACCCGTGTCGATGTCGAGCAGCTGGCAGCGGGCGGCTATGACGAGATCATCCTGGCCACCGGCATTGCCCCGCGTCTGCCGGCGATTCCAGGGATCGAGCACAGCAAGGTGCTGAGCTATCTGGATGTTCTGCTTGAGCGCAAACCGGTGGGCCAGAAGGTCGCAGTGATCGGTGCCGGCGGTATCGGCTTTGATGTCTCCGAGTTCCTGGTGCACCAGGGCAAGGCCACCAGCCTGGATCGCGAAGCGTTCTGGAAGGAGTGGGGTATCGATACCGCGCTGGAGGCCCGTGGCGGGGTGGCTGGAATCAAGCCCGAACCTCATGCTCCGGCGCGTCAGGTGTTCCTCCTGCAGCGCAAGAAGTCCAAGGTCGGCGACGGTCTGGGCAAGACCACTGGCTGGATTCACCGCACGGGGCTGAAGAACAAGCAGGTGCAAATGCTCAACAGCGTCGAATACCTGAATATCGACGACGCCGGCTTGCATATTCGTATCGCCGAAGGCGAGCCGCAGGTGCTGCCCGTCGATAACGTGGTGATCTGTGCCGGTCAGGACCCGCTGCGTGAGCTGCAGGATGGACTGCTGGCCGCAGGCCAGTCGGTGCACCTGATCGGTGGTGCCGACGTGGCCGCCGAGCTGGATGCCAAACGGGCGATCAACCAGGGTTCGCGCCTGGCTGCCGAGCTCTGAGGGCTGCGCGCGGCGGGGTATCTGCCCCGCCGCGCTGTTAAACTGCCGCTTCCCTGCGGCAGTGATCTGTACATGACTGGTTTCGATACGCTTCCCAACGCCCCTCTACAACGCCTGGCGCTGAGCTGGCTGCGCCCGTTTGGCATTGAGCTGGCGGTGCTGCGCCTGGACCTGATCGACCCGCTGATCAGCGGCAACAAGTGGTTCAAGCTGCTTGAGCACCTGCGTCTGGCCAGACAAGCACAAGCCCCCGGGATCATCAGCCTGGGCGGTGCGCATTCCAATCACCTGCACGCGCTGGCGGCTGCCGGCAAACGCTTCGGCTTTGCCACGGCAGGCCTGTTGCGTGGTCATTTTCAGGACACCGCCACCGTTCGCGACCTGCAAGCCTTCGGCATGCAGTTGCATTGGCTGGGTTACGCCGGCTATCGGGCGCGGCATCAGCCGGACTTCTGGCTGCCCTGGCAGTCGCAGTACCCGGGCTGGCACTGCGTGCCCGAAGGCGGTGGTGGCGCGCTGGGCGTCAAAGGCTGCGCCTTGATTGTCGAGCAAGCGAAGGCGCAGCTGGCGAAGCTGGGTTGGCCGGACTACGACGGCTGGTGGCTGGCGGCGGGAACCGGTACGACCTTGGCGGGGCTGGTGCTGGCTGAGGGCGGGGCGCATCTGGTCCATGGCGCGTTGGCGGTACCGCTGGACCATGGTGTACCTGCTGAGGTGCAGGCGTTGGCCGGGAGCCGTGGATACCATTTGTACGAAGCCAGTCGCGGCGGCTTTGCCAAGGTCGATGAGGCGTTGCTGGCATTTATCAATGCCTGCGAGGCGGAGTCCGGTGTGCCGCTGGAGCCGCTTTACACCGGTAAAGCGCTGCTGGCGCTACGTGAGCAGATTGAAGCGGGTGCTTTTGCCCCCGGCACGCGCTTGATCTTTCTGCACAGCGGCGGCCTCCAGGGCCGCCGCGGTTTTGCCTAGTTGTTACGCGGCAGCATGCGCACCAGGGTGTTATCACGCTGTACATAGTGATGGTAGAGCCCGGCCAGGGCATGCAGGCCGATCAACCAGTAACCCCAGCTGCCGATGCGCTCGTGCCAGCCCTTGATGAACTTGGCCATGTCCGGGTCCGGCGCGATCAGTGCCGGCAGTTCGAAGCCATAGAACGGAATCGGTTTGTTGGCTGCGCTGAGAATCAGCCAGCCGGCAATCGGCAGGCCGATCATCAACAGATACAGGGCCAGGTGCATCAGGTGCGCAAGACCGGTCTGCCAGGCGGGAGGGGCGGGGACGATGGGCGGCGTCGGGCGGCTCAGGCGCAGGGCCAGGCGTAGCCAGACCAGCACGAACACCGTCAGGCCGAGCATGAAGTGCAGGTCTTTCATCAGGTTGCGCTCGACGCTGTCCTTGGGGAACAGGCCGCGCAGTTCGATCAGGGCATACACCGCCGCCAGCAGCACCAGCATCAACCAGTGCAAGGTAATCGACAGGCCACCATAGCGGGCCGGGGGAGTCTTCAGGGTCATGGTCATTCCTCGTGATCAGGTCTGGATCCGCGCTCTTCTGGCGCAGTGACATCACTGTAATCGCTGGACAGCCGATTACTTGCGTATTGCAACAAAAAATTTCCAACAACACATTGATCTGTCGCTAGAATTCGCCGCTTTATCCACTTTTCGTTCTCAAGGCCCCGCAATGCTGATGGCGTCGCTGATTTTCCTCCTGACCATTACCCTGGTGATCTGGCAGCCCCGCGGCCTGGGGGTTGGCTGGAGTGCCACGGGTGGTGCTGTGCTGGCATTGCTCAGCGGTGTGGTGCAGTGGGGGGATATTCCGGTGGTCTGGCAGATCATCTGGAACGCCACCGGCACGTTCATCGCCCTGATCATCATCAGCCTGCTGCTCGATGCCGCTGGCTTCTTCGCCTGGGCGGCGCTGCATGTGGCACGCTGGGGGCGGGGCAGCGGGCGCCTGTTGTTCTGTTACATCGTACTGCTCGGCGCACTGGTCTCGGCGTTGTTCGCCAATGACGGCGCGGCCCTGATCCTCACGCCGATTGTGGTGGCCATGCTCCTGGCCTTGCGCTTCAGCCCGGCGGCGACCCTGGCGTTTGTCATGGCCGCAGGTTTCATCGCCGACACTGCCAGTTTGCCGCTGGTGGTATCGAACCTGGTCAACATCGTTTCCGCCGACTTCTTCGGCATCGGCTTCAACCGCTATGCCGCGGTGATGCTGCCGGTCAACCTGGTCAGCGTGGCAGCGACCCTGGCGGTGCTGCTGTGGTATTTCCGCCGCGACATCCCGGCCGACTACGACCCGCTGCAACTGGATCGACCGCGTAGCGTGGTGCAGGATCCGGCGACCTTCGTTGCCGGCTGGCTGGTGCTGGTGATCCTGCTGGTTGGCTGCTTTGCCCTGGAGCCATTGGGTATCCCCATCAGCGCGATTTCGGCGGTATGTGCTGCGGTGTTGCTGTTGGTAGCGGCGCGCGGGCACAAGATCTCCACACGCAAGGTACTCAAAGAGGCGCCTTGGCATATCGTGGTGTTTTCCCTGGGCATGTACCTGGTGGTCTATGGCCTGCGCAATGCCGGATTGACCGATTATCTGGCCGGTTGGCTGGACGACTTCGCGGCGGGTGGCGTGTGGGGTGCGGCCATGGGCACGGGGCTGCTGGCGGCGGTGTTGTCTTCAGTCATGAACAACTTGCCGACGGTGCTGATTGGCGCGCTGTCGATTGATGCCAGCGCGGCCAGCGGCGTGGTCAAGGAAGCAATGATCTACGCCAACGTGATCGGCAGTGACCTCGGACCGAAAATCACCCCGATCGGCAGCCTGGCCACCTTGCTGTGGTTGCATGTGCTGGAGCGCAAGGGGGTGAAGATTGGTTGGGGCTATTACTTCAAGGTCGGGATTGTGTTGACCGTACCGGTGTTGCTGCTGACCCTGGCGGCGTTGGCGCTACGCTTGGGGGGGACCTGACTGTAACATTCCGCCACTGCCTAGGCGCGTGGTAATGGCGTCCCGACTCGCTCTGCGATAAGGCCCACCAGCATCAACTTTGTTCCTGCTCCATATGCTCGGCCAATTCGGCCTCACGCTTGGCGATGGCGGCTTCCAGCTCCGGGGAACGCTTGGCCCACTGCTCGGGCGGCAGCGGTTTGGACCATTCGATAATGGCGGGATAGGTCAGTTCAGGCGGGTGCGACAGCTTTAAGTTCTGTAGTTTTTCCGCGAGATAGGTCCCCAGCATCGTAATGCAGAATACCCCCCATAAAACATCTATCAGATTCCCCTTACGCAAGTCGGTGATGATCGAACCGATTTGTGTTTCTTCGTAGGGTGCAATACCCACTCGGCTATCAGGCACGGCGTCCGGCCCAATTTCCATGTAGCTGCGCACGCACTCCCACAGCGCCATGGCGGTGGTGCCACCGCCGCAGTTGAAGCCCAGCGAGAAATGCTTGTTATCGTCCTTGGCCTGCGGGTCGGGGTTTTCAAAGCCAATGACCAATAAGCCCATGGTTGTTTTACCGGCTTGGCTCACCGACGAATGTTGCGTTGCCGCTGCCGTTACACTTTCCCAAGGGATAATCCAGTATTCGCCATCCGCTCGTGGTACGCACACTTCACGGCGTTGCCGGTTGAAGCGCACTGGTAAAGGTACTTCGCGGCACAGACCCTGAATTAAAAACAACGTAGGAATTCCGATGATGAATGCAGTCATGATCCCAAATATGTGCATGTCGTCAGGATCGTTTCTGAACAGATATCCCATGAGTGCGAATACCATCATCATCGTCCATAACACCATCACCGCCGAGCCGATGCTGTAATTACCGATATCGAGAAACACCTCGTTCTTGCGCCAAATGGTATTGAGCACGTCAGTGGGTTTTTCGCCGGTAGGGATGGGCAGTGGCGCCAGATAGTCATTGCGCGAAAACAGCCGTTTTTTCGTGGTGCCTGCCGGTGGCGTACTCATGTCTTGTCCTTGGGTTGCAGGTAATAGGCTCCGGCTCCGTTCGCGTCGAGCACATACACCGGCACCCGATCCAGCTCCGGTGTCGGATCATCCCGCAGGGCAACCACACCGTCGCTGTCACTCAGGGTGAAGGCGACGCCGCGCTTACCGCCGATAAACCCTCTGACGCCCAGCAGCGCGGTCAAGGGGGTGCGATACCACAAGCGCAGGGAGGCTGTGCGAGGGTGTGAGCCAAGGACACCTGGCTCGGTGCTGAACGGGCCACTGAGGCGCAAGCCTTGACCTTCCTTGGCCGGTATCCAGTTACAGCTGCTGCTGGACAGCCAGTGCGGGATCATATTCCGCCAAGGCCTGGGCACCTTGAAATTCTGGCTCGGGCTATTTTGGATCAAGTAGCGATATTCCCGGGTGTCCACAGGATCACCGATCAGGCTCAGTTTCAGGTAGACGCTACCGGGCCCGGCCCCTGGCAAATCGATGGTCAGGGAATCGATGGAGCTTTCGGAGGCCAGCCCTGAAGGACCCTTGCCAGCGCCGATCGCCGAACTGCTCTGCATGCTGACC
>NZ_JANHLE010000037.1 GCF_028682475.1 Pseudomonas putida | reverse complement strand
CAAGCCAGCTCCCACCACCTGCTACTCGAACAACGCATCCAGCGCCTGCTCCAGACGAGTGACGGCAATCACCTGTAATCCTGGCGGCGCTTCCTTGGGCGCATTGCCCTTGGGCACGATGGCGCGTTTGAAGCCATGCTTGGCTGCTTCTTTCAGGCGCTCCTGGCCACTGGGAACCGGGCGCACTTCACCCGACAGGCCAACCTCGCCAAACACCAGCAGGCTGTTATCCAGCGGACGGTTGCGCAGGCTGGACATGATCGCCGCCATCAATGCCAGGTCGGACGCCGTCTCCAGCACCTTGACCCCACCGACCACGTTGAGGAACACATCCTGGTCATGGGTCGGAATACCGCCGTGGCGATGCAGCACCGCCAGGAGCATGGCCAGACGGTTCTGGTCCAGGCCCAGGGTGACCCGGCGCGGGTTCGACAGGTGACTGTCATCGACCAGCGCCTGGACTTCCACCAGCATCGGCCGGGTACCTTCCCAGGTGGCCATGACCACACTGCCGGGGACTTCCTCCTGGGCACGGGTGAGGAAGATCGCCGACGGGTTGGAGACCTCCTTCAAACCGCGGTCGGTCATACCGAACACGCCCAGCTCATTGACTGCACCGAAACGGTTCTTCACCGCCCGCAGCAAACGCAGGCGGCCGTCGGACTCGCCTTCGAAATACAGCACGGTATCGACCATGTGCTCCAGCACCCGGGGACCTGCCAGCGCGCCTTCCTTGGTGACATGACCAACCAGGAAGATCGCCGTGCCGCTCTGCTTGGCGTAACGCACCAGCAATGCGGCGCTCTCACGCACCTGGGAGACACCGCCAGGCGCCGACTGCAACTGCTCGGTGAAAATGGTCTGGATCGAATCGATCACCATGACCTTGGGCTTTTCCACCCGGGCGGTGGCAATGATCGCTTCGATGCAGGTTTCGGTCATCACCCGCAACTGATCCTGGGGCAATCCCAGGCGCCGGGCACGCATCGCCACCTGCTGCTGGGACTCTTCACCGGTGACATACAGCGCCGGCATGCGCGTAGCGATGGCGCACAGGGTTTGCAGAAGAATGGTCGATTTGCCGATACCCGGGTCGCCGCCAATCAGCACCACCGAGCCGTCGACCAGGCCACCGCCCAGCACCCGGTCGAGCTCGGCGCTGGCGGTGCTGAAGCGCGGAATCTCTTCGACGCTGACTTCGGCCAGGGTCTTGATCTGCGCCTGCTGCCCGGCCCAGCCGGTGCGGCCACTGGGCGCTGCTGCAGCGCCGCTTTCCAGCACGGTCTCGACCAGGGTGTTCCAGGCCCCGCACTCACCGCACTGTCCGGCCCATTTCGGAAAGGTCGCGCCGCACTCAGTGCAGCCGTACATGCGCTTGGCCTTGGCCATGGGGGACGGTCCTCGGAAAAAGGAACCATGATAGCCGACCTACGTGACCTGGGCGGCCACATAAAACGACAAAACTATTCGATATAACTGCAGTCTGTAACAGCAGCGCGGAGCATGAAGCGTGTAGCTGAATTACACTGCGTTTACCAACTCATCTGTTACAAGGAATAAACCATGGGCGTGCTCAGTGAATTCAAGGCCTTTGCGGTCAAAGGGAATGTGGTCGACATGGCCGTCGGTATCATCATCGGCGCCGCCTTTGGCAAAATCGTTTCATCCTTTGTGGGTGATGTGATCATGCCACCGATTGGTTTGCTGATCGGCGGTGTCGACTTCAGTGATCTTGCCGTCACCCTCAAAGCCGCCGAAGGCGATGTACCGGCAGTGGTGCTGGCCTATGGCAAATTCATCCAGACCATTCTCGACTTCATCATCGTCGCCTTCGCGATCTTCATGGGCGTCAAGGCGATCAACCGCCTGAAACGCGAAGAAGCCGAAGCGCCAAGCCTGCCACCGGTACCAACCAAGGAAGAAGAGCTGCTTACCGAGATCCGCGACCTGCTCAAGACGCAGAATCGGCAGCCCTGATCCAGCCCCGGGGCCGCTTTGCGGCCCATCGCAGGCTGTCGCCAGCTCCTACCAGTAGTTCTCTACCGCAACCTGCCCGGGGCGGCGGCTCAGGCTCAGGTTCAGGCCACGCTGCTTGAGCACCTGGCGGGTGTCGTCGATCATCTGCGGATTGCCGCAGAGCATTACCCGCGAATGCTCCGGCGTCAGCGCCAGGCCCGCAGCGCGCTCAAGCTCTCCGTTCTCGATCAGGGTGGTGATGCGCTCATTGAGAGCACCGGGATGCTGTTCGCGCGTGACCACCGGAATGAACTGCAACTTGCCGGCAAACTCGGCCAGATAGTCACGCTGCTCCAGACCGGCGATCAGGTCCAGGTACGCCAGCTCCTTGGCTTCTCGCACCGAATACACCAGTTTGATCGACTCGAAACGCTCCCAGACTTCAAAGTCCTGCAGGATCGAGACGAACGGTGCGATGCCGGTGCCTGTGGCCAGCAACCACAGATCACGGCCATCGACAAAACGGTCCAGGGTCAGAAAGCCAAAGGCCTGACGATCGATCAACAAGCTGTCGCCTTCCTGCAGACGACTCAGCTCGCTGGTGAATTCCCCTCCCGGCACCACGATGGAAAAGAAATCCAGGTGCTCGTCAAACGGCGACGAGACCATTGAATAAGCGCGCCAGACCACACTGCCATCGGCCTTGGTCACCCCCAGGCGGGCGAACTGGCCGGAGCGGAAGCGGAATCCCTGATCACGCGTAGTGCGCAGGCTGAACAGGCTTGGGGTCAGCGGCTGGACGTCGAGCAACGTCTGGCGGGTGAACTTTTCAGCACTGGCAGTCATGACTTACTCCAAAAAACAGATGCGCCCAGTGTCGCGCAATCGCGCCAGGATAAACACCGCTGGATTGTAGTGGCATCGCCACGGCCACGGTCGACACGCAGATTTCATGTCGGTCCAAGACCCAAACTGATAAAAAAGCACTTGCTTGTAACGAAAAAAACTCAGCAAAAGAGTCAGGTAATTCCTACACTGTTTTTCTATAAAGTGAAATTTGGATCCAAATTGCACGAGGCAGTAGCCATGCCATACCGACAGGAAGTTCAGCTGAAACAACTGCTCAGTGAAACAGAGGAACATCGGAGATTCGACTTGGCGGCGTCTCTGGCGGCACAGCTGGGCATGGAGTATTTTGCCTTCACCCCGACCCCGGCAAACCCTTCCCTGCACCCGCAGTTCAAGACTTATAGTAACTTTCCCAAGGCCTGGAACGAGTGCTATCAGCGCTGCAACTACCAGAGCATCGACCCGATCGTCGCCTATTGCCATGATTCGTTGCTGCCTATTCTCTGGGACGATGATGCCTTTCGAGAGACCCCCGAACTTTGGGAGCAGGCCCGACAATATGGACTGCGTTACGGCTGGAGCCAATCTGCACACGACCTGCATCGTAACGTAAGCCTGTTAAGCGTGATCCGCAGTCATACACCGGTCGACAGAAGCGAATACTACGAAATGGCCGGGAAGACCATGTGGTTGTGTAACCTGATGCACACGCTGATATTTGACCACCCATCAAGCAAACCCAAACTCTCCACCCGGGAAACCGAAGTGCTGAAATGGTCAGCTGCCGGCAAGACCGCTGCCGACATCTCCTGCATCCTCTCGCTGTCGCAAAGCACGGTAAACTTCCATATCCGCAGCATCATCACCAAGCTGAACTGCAGTAACAAAACTGGCGCCATTGCGACTGCTGCCATGAGCGGCCTATTGGGATAACCCCCTGCCATCCAAAGCCCTGTAGAATCATGCCCCTGTAAAACGCGGCCGACTGCGTCGCGCGACCATGTCTCAGAGCCTTAAAGCCATGCCCTTGTTGACCAGCCCCTTCGCCGAGCTCGACCTGCTTCGCCAGCCCGAGCAAGCCAACGATCCCCTGCAAGCTTTCGATGCTGCCGACGAGTACCTGCTGCAGCATCTGGCCAAGCAACAGCCAGATGCCAGCAGCCGCGTGCTGGTTCTCAATGACAGCTTCGGGGCCTTGGCCATCAGCCTGAGCCGCCATCTGCAGGTCGCCAGCAGCGGTGATTCGTACCTGGCCCGCCTGGCGCTGGAGAAAAACCTGGTGCGTAATGGCCAGGCTTTCGACGCGCTGCCATTCATAGCGGCAAACGCCCACTGGCAAGGCCCGTTCGACCGGGTGCTGGTGCGCGTGCCCAAGACCCTCGCGCTGCTCGAAGAGCAACTGATCCGCTTGCAGGGGCATCTGGCACCCGGTGCCCAGGTCATTGCCGGTGCGATGATCAAACACCTGCCACGCGCGGCCGGTGATCTGCTGGAAAAATACATCGGCCCGGTACAGGCGTCGCTGGCGCAGAAGAAAGCCCGCCTGCTGATTGCCACGGTCGAGGACAAAGGCGCATTCACCTCCCCCTACCCAACGCGCTACCAACTGGATGCGCCACGCCTGGAACTGCTCAACCATGCCAATGTGTTCTGCCGTGAAGGCCTGGACATCGGCACCCGCGCGTTCCTGCCTCACCTGCCCCACAACCTCGGCTCAGCCCGGGTCGCCGACCTCGGTTGCGGCAATGGCGTGCTGGCGATCGTCAGCGCCTTGAGCAACCCGCAAGCCCACTACACCCTGGTCGATGAGTCCTACATGGCCACCCAGTCGGCACTGGAAAACTGGCAGGCGGCGCTGGGTCAGCGTGAAGTCAGCGTGCGCGCCGACGATGGCCTGGCGGGCCAGCCGGCACAGTCACTGGACGTCGTGTTGTGCAACCCGCCCTTCCACCAGCAGCAGGTGGTCGGCGACTTCCTCGCCTGGCGCATGTTCCAACAGGCGCGCGAAGCGCTGGTGGTCGGCGGTGCGCTGTACATCGTCGGCAACCGCCACCTGGGCTACCACAGCAAGCTGGCACGCCTGTTCCGTGGCGTTGAGCAAGTGGCGGCGACGCCGAAGTTCGTGGTGCTCAAAGCGCGTAAGTAGATGCAGTAGGCAAAAAAAACCCTTCACAGCTCACACTGTGAAGGGTGGTAAATCCGCCGCAAGGCGGGATGGGAAATGCGCTTTAGTGGGTGCTTAAACCCGCTGCAGCCATAAACATGCGCATCAGCCAGGCAACAATCCCCAGGGCCAGCACGCTGCCGGCCCAGATCACCGCCAGCCAGCCCAGCCGTTGCCAGAGCGGCTTTTTCTCTTCATCGAAGGTGTGTTTGCCAGTCATCGCCGGGCCCTCCTAGTGGTAGCCATCCTCGTGGGTCACCTTGCCGCGGAACACGTAGTAGCTCCAGAAGGTGTAACCCAGGATGAACGGAATGATGAACAGCGCCCCCACCAGCATGAAGCCCTGGCTCTGCGGGGGTGCGGCAGCGTCCCAGATCGAAACCGATGGTGGAATGATGTTCGGCCACAAGCTGATGCCCAGACCACTGTAGCCAAGGAAGATCAACGCCAGGGTCAGCAGGAACGGGGTGTAGTGCGCATTGCGTGCCACCGCCTTGAGCAAGCCGTAGAGGGTCACCAGCACCAGGATCGGCACCGGCAGGAACCAGAACAGGTTAGGCAGGGTGAACCAGCGCGAGGCGATCTCCGGGTGCGCCAGCGGCGTCCAGATACTGACGATACCGGTCACTGCCAGCAGCACCAGGGCCAAAGGACGCGCCAGGTCATGCATCTGCAGTTGCAGCTTGCCTTCGGTTTTCATGATCAGCCAGGTGCAGCCGAGCAAGGCGTAGGCGACGATCAGCCCCAGCCCGCAGAACAGACTGAACGGGGTCAGCCAGTCGAAGGCGCCACCGACATAGCTGCGGTCGACCACCTTGAAGCCTTCGATGAAGGCCCCCAGGGCCACGCCCTGGAAGAAGGTCGCAGCGAGCGAGCCGCCGATGAACGCCTTGTCCCAGAGGTGACGCTTTTCAGCCGTGGCCTTGAAGCGGAACTCGAACGCCACACCGCGGAAGATCAAGCCGACCAGCATCAGCATCAGCGGCAGGTAGAGTGCCGAAAGCACCACCGCGTAGGCCAGCGGGAAGGCGCCGAACAGCGCCGCGCCGCCAAGGACCAGCCAGGTTTCGTTACCGTCCCAGACTGGCGCAACGGTGTTCATCATCACGTCACGGTCCTGCTCGCCTTTGACGAAGGGGAAGAGAATGCCGATCCCCAGGTCGAAGCCGTCCATGACCACGTACATCATGATGCCGAAGATAATGATCACGGCCCAGATCAGTGGAAGATCAATACCCATGACTCAGTTCCCCTTGTTCAGGCTGGCGTGTTCGCCATTGTCATGATCGTCAGTGTCATCGGCAGCAGACAGCGGCCGCGCGGGGGTACGTTTCTGGCCAGGTCCACCTTTGATCGGCTCTTCGCCTTCGCCGGTTTTCGGCCCTTTGCGCACCAGACGCATCATGTAGCCCAAACCCGCACCGAACAGGGCGAAGTACACCACCACGAACATCACCAGGGTCACGCCCAGCTGGGTATAGCTGTGGTTCGAAACACCGTCGGCAGTGCGCATCACGCCATAGACCACCCAGGGCTGACGGCCAACTTCGGTAGTGAACCAGCCGGCGAGAATCGCGATCAGGCCGGACGGGCCCATCCACAAGGTCAGGTAGAGGAACGGCCGCGAGCTGTAGATCTTGTCGCGCTTGCGCAGCCACAGGCTCCACAGACCGACGAAGATCATCAGCATGCCCAGGCCGACCATGATGCGGAACGACCAGAACACCACGGTGGAGTTAGGCCGGTCTTCCTTCGGGAACTCCTTCATCGCCGGCACTTGCTTGTCCAGGCTGTGGGTCAGGATCAGGCTGCCCAGGGCCGGGATTTCCAGTTTGAAGCGGGTGGTCTCGGCCTCCATGTCGGGAATGCCGAAGAGAATCAGCGGGGTCGGTTCGTCACCGACATTCTCCCAGTGCCCCTCGATCGCGGCGATTTTCACTGGCTGGTGCTTGAGGGTATTCAAGCCATGGAAGTCACCGATCACGGCCTGAATCGGCGCCACGATCAGGGCCATCCACATCGCCATCGAGAGCATTTTGCGGATCGCCGGGTTGTCACGCCCACGCAGCAGGTGCCAGGCCGCCGAAGCGCCGACGAAGAACGCTGTGGCAACGAAGGCAGCGGTGGCCATGTGCAGCAGGCGATAAGGGAACGACGGGTTGAAGATCACCGCGAACCAGTCCACCGGAATCACGACGCCGTTGACGATTTCGTAACCCTGCGGGGTCTGCATCCAGCTGTTGGAAGCCAGAATCCAGAAGGTGGAAATGATCGTACCGATGGCCACCATGACCGTGGCAAAGAAGTGCAGGCCGCGGCCGACACGGTTCCAGCCAAACAGCATGACACCAAGGAAACCGGCCTCGAGGAAGAAGGCGGTGAGCACTTCATAGGTCAGCAGCGGCCCGGTGATGGAACCGGCAAAGTCGGAGAACTTGCTCCAGTTGGTGCCGAATTGGTAGGCCATGACCAGGCCGGAGACCACACCCATACCGAAGTTGACGGCAAAGATTTTCGACCAGAAGTGGTAAAGGTCACGGTAGACACTGTTGTTGGTCTTCAGCCACAAGCCTTCAAGCACCGCCAGGTAACTCGCCAGGCCGATGGTGATGGCCGGAAACAGGATGTGAAAAGACACGGTAAACGCGAACTGAATTCGGGCGAGATCTAGGGCCTCTAATCCGAACATAGTGCTTCCTCTGTCAGGTAATCCGGCGTCAGGCGATAGGCCTTGGCGCCAACTGCCCCCACGGTAGTTGAGTGTGGCTAGTTGGAATTGTTCTGAAAACTTCACAACGCAGGGAATTCGGCCGTTCTGGCCCACCGTTGCAAATGAAACTATTGATCCAGATCAACGGCTGCCTGAAAGGATAGTCCTGAAAGGCTCGCGCGGTTGTGTGGTTCATTGCCGCAGATCAGTTGTGCACGGTTTTGCGCGCCCCAAAACAGTGCACGAACGGGCGCAACGCACGACCTTCCTGTAACTTGCCGTTACAAACTGAGCGTGCTTTGCGGCGCCGTCATTCGGTAGGAGCGGGCTTGCCCCGCGATGAAGCCAGACCAGTCACACCTGCATCAGTCCCGCAATGCGGTTACGAACCGCCCTGCTCACCAATTGCTCGACCAGCGTCAAGGCAAACGCCAGCGCCGCTCCCGAGCCCTGGGCGGTAATGCAATTGCCATCCACCACCACTGGCTGATCGACGAAACTGCACCCGGACAACTGCTGGCTGACATCCGGATGACAGGTCATACGGCGCTGACGCAGCACCCCGAAAGCCTGCAATGCCAAGGGCCCTTCGCCAATCGCGGCAAAAAACTTCCCGGCTTTGGCCTGCTCCACTACCCGCTGTGTCAGCGGTTGGTGCACCGCCATGTGCTGCACCCCTTTCTCGCCCCCGGGCAACACGATCAGGTCGAACGGCTGGGCGAGCAGATCCACCAGCATGCCGTCGGCGGTCAGGCGCGTGCCACGGGCGCAGGTCAGCATGCGCCGGCCTTCGATGCTGGCCACCACCACTTCCACTTCGGCGCGGCGCAACACGTCGATCAGGGTCACGCTCTGCAGGTCATCCACACCTTCAGCAATTACGATCAGGGCTCTGTGGCTCATCACTGCACTCCACCGGGGGTATGAACAAAGCGTAGTCGCTCACAGCATCAGGGTCAGTTGGCGCTCGTAGCCCTGGCGGGCGCGGTAGCCATCACCGCTGTCAATCCAGCCAGTGCCCCGGTACAACGCCAGAGCGGCGTGATTAGCGGGTTCCACCGACAATTGCAGGCGGCGAACATCCGGCCAGCAGGCGCGAACCCAATCGGGTAATGCCTGCATACAAAATCGTCCCAGACCGCGCCCCTGCAAGCGTCGATCCACCTGCAAGGCAGTGATCGTGGCCGCATCGGCCGCGGCCCAGGGCGGCAGGAACGCCCCGCGCTGGAGTAACAGAAAGGCCCTTGGCACGGCATCGAGCAACAGCACCACACCGCGCCTGTCAGCGCTTTCAGTACTCAGCAGGAGGTACAGCGCACTGGCCATATCGCCGCAATAGCGCTGTTGCTCGGGGTGCACCTGGATGCCGGTCAGCTGGTCGCGCTGGGCCTGGCTCAGGTCGCGGTAATCAATCAGTTGCACAGCGGGCTCTCATGAGGGGGATGTGGGGGAATCGGCGCAGAACCTGCAGATATCTGCAGTGTATCGCGACAATAATTACCGCTGGCCAAGCATGCTGGTATGATGCGCGGCTTTTTTCCGGCCCAATCAAATTCCGCAAACCGTCCGGTACGGTCTGTGCTTTGCTGATGGGGTCGATACATTCACGGCGCCGGGGCGCGCCACGGGGAGCAGGCATGCTGGAAAGGCTGTTTCAACTAAAAGCACACGACACCAATGTCCGCACCGAAATTCTCGCGGGCGTGACCACCTTCCTGGCCATGGCCTATATCCTGTTCGTCAACCCGAGCATTCTCGGCGAGACCGGCATGGACAAGGGCGCGCTGTTCGTTGCCACCTGTCTGGCCGCCGCCATCGGCTCGACCACCATGGGCCTGATCGCCAACTACCCGATCGCCCTGGCGCCGGGCATGGGCCTGAACGCCTTCTTCACCTACACCGTGGTCCTGCACATGGGCCACACCTGGCAGGTGGCCCTGGGTGCGGTATTCATTTCGGCGGTGCTGTTCTTCCTGTTGTCGATCTTTCGTATCCGTGAGTGGATCGTCAACAGCATTCCGCTACCACTGCGTTCGGCCATTGCTGCTGGTATCGGCCTGTTCCTGGCGCTGATCGCCCTGCACAACGCCGGTATCGTCGTCGATAACCAGGCGACCCTGGTGGGCCTGGGCGACCTCAAGCAACCGGCGCCGATCCTCGCCACCCTGGGCTTCTTCCTGATTGTCGCCCTCGAAGCCCTGAAGGTTCGTGGTGCAGTACTGATCGGCATCCTGGCGGTAACCCTGGCCTCGATCGGCCTGGGCGTCACCCCGTTCGCCGGCGTGGTCTCGATGCCGCCTTCGCTGGCCCCGACGTTCCTGCAGCTGGACATCAAGGGTGCCCTGGATGTCGGCCTGATCAGCGTGATCTTCGCCTTCCTGTTCGTTGACCTGTTCGACAACTCCGGCACCCTTATCGGTGTGGCCAAACGTGCCGGCCTGATGCGCAAAGACGGTCACATGCCGAAGATGGGCCGCGCCCTGATCGCCGACAGTACCGCAGCCATGGCCGGTTCCCTGCTCGGCACCTCGACCACCACCAGCTACATCGAGTCGGCTGCCGGCGTGAGTGCTGGCGGACGCACCGGCCTGACCGCCATCGTGGTCGCCATCCTGTTCCTGCTGGCACTGTTCTTCGCCCCGCTGGCCGGTAGCGTGCCGCCCTTCGCCACCGCGCCGGCGCTGTTGTTCGTCGCCGTGTTGATGGCGTCGGGCCTGGCTGAAATAAACTGGGACGACGTTACCGAAGCCGCACCCGTGGTGATCACCGCCCTGGCCATGCCGCTGACCTACTCGATCGCCAACGGCATCGCCTTCGGTTTCATTTCCTGGACTGCGATCAAGTTGCTCTCCGGCCGTCGCCGCGACCTGAACCCGGCGCTGGTGATCCTCTCGATCCTGTTCGTCATCAAGCTGGGCTGGTTCAACGCATGAGTGCTGTCTTCGATCCTTCGACCTACACCCAGCAGCTTGACGCCAAGGCCACGCGCCTGCGCGAGCTGCTGGCGCCTTTCGATGCCCCGGAACCTGCGGTATTCGACTCGCCCCGCGAGCACTATCGCCTGCGCGCCGAATTCCGTCTGTGGCGCGAGAACGAGCAACGCTTCTACGCAATGTTCGCGCCGGGTGAGAAGCACACGCCGATCCTGATCGAAGACTTCCCGATCGCCAGCCTGCGCATCAATGAACTGATGCCACGGCTCAAGGCCGCCTGGCAGGCCAGCTCGGCGCTGAGCTTCAAGCTGTTCCAGGTCGAGTTCCTCACCACCCTGGCCGGCGACGCCATGATCACCCTGTGCTACCACCGTCCGCTGGACGAGCACTGGGAGGCCGCCGCGCAGCAGTTGGCCAAAGACCTGGATGTCAGCATCATCGGCCGTTCCAAGGGCAAACGTGTAGTGATCGGTCGCGATTACGCGGTTGAAGAACTGCAGATCGCCGGACGCAGCTTCCGCTATCGCCAGCCGGAAGGCGCCTTCACCCAGCCTAACGGCGCAGTGAACCAGAAGATGCTCAACTGGGCCTACGAGGCCCTCGGCGAGCGCCAGGACGACCTGCTGGAGCTGTACTGCGGCAACGGCAACTTCACCCTGCCGCTGGCGACCCGGGTGCGCAAGGTGCTGGCCACCGAAATCAGCAAGACCTCGGTCAATGCCGCGCTGCATAACCTCGACGACAACGCTGTGGATAACGTGCGTCTGGTGCGCCTGTCGGCCGAAGAGCTGACCGAAGCACTGAACGAAGTACGTCCATTCCGCCGTCTGGAAGGCATCGACCTGAAGAGCTACCAGTTCGGCAGCGTGTTCGTCGACCCGCCGCGTGCCGGCATGGACCCGGACACCTGCGAGCTGACCCGGCGCTTCGACAATATCCTGTACATCTCCTGCAACCCGGAAACCCTGGCGGCAAACATCGCCCAGTTGCACGACACCCACCGCATCGAGCGTTGTGCGTTGTTTGACCAGTTCCCGTATACCCATCACATGGAAAGTGGGGTGTTGCTGGTTCGCCGTTGACCCCGGCATTGCAGGCGCCGGCTCTGCCAGCGCCTGCAACGGGCCGCAGACCTCAAGGAGCATCGCCCTCTGATGGACCAGTTCAGCGCCATGCAGTCCTTTCGCCGCGTGGTCGAGCACGGCAGCTTCAGCGCCGCTGCCGCGCTGGCGGGCCAATCCCATACGGTGCTGTCGCGGCAGGTGAAGAACCTCGAACGACAACTCGGCAGTCAGCTGCTCAACCGCACCACCCGACGCCTGCAACTGACCGAAGCGGGCGCGCTGTTCTACCGCCACTGCGTACAGATTCTCGATCAGATGGAGGCCATGACGCTGGAGCTTTCCGAGCACCAGCAGCAACCCTCCGGCACCTTGCGCCTGAGCGTGTCCAGTGCGTTTGGCGAACTGGAACTGGGGCACTGGTTACCGGCCTTCGTCGAACGCTTTGCCGAATTGCAGATTGAACTGAGTTGTACCGACCGCTTCGTCGATATGCTCGATGAGGGCATCGACCTGTGCCTGCGGGTCACCGATCACTTGCCGGACTCCAGCCTGGTGGCACGCACGCTGGCGCCGAGTGAAGTGATACTGGTCGCTGCACCGTCCTACCTCAAGCGCCTGCCAACTGCCATCACGGCCGACAACCTGGGCGAACATCCGCTGCTCGGCTACAACCGCCTCGCGCAACCGCAGCGCCTGCGCCTGGTCGGGCCATCGGGCAGCCAACGCGAAGTGGTGATGCCCAGTCGTGTCAGCGCCAACTCGCCGATGGCGTTACGGGCCGCCGCCATCGGTGGCCTGGGCATCGCCAGCTTTGACCGTTTCATCGTCCACGACGCCTTGCAGGATGGCCGCCTGGTGCAACTGCTTCCGGACTGGCAACAACCCGCACGCACCCTGTATGCGCTCTACCCGCAAAGCCGTTACCTGGCGCCCAAGGTTCGCGCGCTGCTGGATTACCTGCAGACCTACTATCAGGCACCACGCTGGCGGAAGTGATTGGTGCAAAGAACGCACAAGTCATGCGTCATTGTGTGCGTATTTCTGCATAAAGCGCTCCAGTAACCTTCGCGCACTCCACTCAACGAAGGTTATCCCCAATGAAAGCCCTGAAAGCCTCGCTGTCCGGCCTGATCCTGGCTGCCTCTGCCGCTACCGTGTTTGCCCAGAGCGAGATCAAAGCAGAAACACTGATCTCGGTGCCCAACGCCGCGCTGCAGTGGCAGGCAGTCCCCAACACCAACGGCGCAGTCACTTACGCCAATACGGAAGGGGATATTTTCGGCAAGGGCGACTACTCGGCCTTTGTCACCTTCAAGGCGGGCACCGACAACGGTCTGCACCGCCACAGCCAAAGCCTGCCAACCGTGGTCCTGAAAGGCACTTTCTACGCCGTGATCGACAAGGTGCGCACCGAGTATCCAACGGGTTCGTACTACAAACTGCCGGCCAGCCTGGTGCATGAAAGCGGCTGTACCGCCGCGGCTGATTGCCTGCTGTTCCAGTACCAGGCCGACAGTTTCGACCTGGTACCGGTGAAAGGCTGAGTCCGTTCCGTCAGCCCAGCCCCGAGCACATCAACAAGGGCACCTGCTGGTCTTCATCCGTCAGCGCCCCATGGTGCCCTCGCCATTGACTGGCGTGCTTCTCCACTTCGCTGCGAATAATCCCGCCCGCCCCGGTCGGCACCACGATCAGATCGCCAATCCGTGCCTCGGCCTGACTGAGCAGCACATCGCCGAACAAGCCTGCGGCAATCGCCTGGGCCTTGGACAACACCCGGTAATCCTCGCCCAGGCGATTCTGCCAGCGCTGGTGCACACGGTCCTGCTGGGTCGGCACGTACAGGTAGCGCGCGCGGATATCACCGGCGATGGCGCGCACGCCCTCCTGCAACACCGGGTCGAGGTCGAAGTCACGCACCTGGTCACTGTCCAGCGCCAGCATGCCATGGTCGGCAATGACCATCAGTTGCACCCGCTCCGGTAGCTTGCGGGCGATGGCCTGAGCCAGCTGGTCGGCGATTTGCAGTTGCTTGAGCCAGCCCTCGGAGCCCGGACCGAACAGGTGCCCGGCAAAATCCAGGTCGCCGAAATAAGCAAAACAGAAGGCCGGCTCTTCAGTCGCCAGCGCTGCATTGATCAGTTCCGGGTAGGCGTCATAAGCCGGGGCCGGGAGTATCCGTCCGGCCTTGTAGATCGCCTGGCTGAACGCCGAGCTGGCATAGCGGCCAAGCATGACTGTGCTGATGGCAATGCCCTGCGCGCTGGCCTGGCTCCAGGCATCCGGCGGCACGATGAACGATTCCGGCGCCGGTGCCGCGCCTGGCGGTGCTTCGGTTTGCAGTGCAGCCGTGGTCCACGACAAGGGCGACAATTCGGTCTGCTGATCCAGCGCGAAGCTGCAGCCGACAATGCCATGCGCGCCGCTGCCAAGCCCCGAGGTCACCGAGGCCAGGCTGGTGGCGGTGGTCGCCGGGAAGCCCACGCGAAAATGCGCATCCGCCTGCATCAATGAGGCGAGAAATGGCGCGTGCCGGGCATGTGCCTGGAGCAGGTTCCAGCCCAGGCCGTCGATCAACAGCAAGCAGGTCGCCTGCGAGCGATCCAGGCGAAAGCTGTTGCGAAAGCCCTGACCACCGAGGGCGGCGAAGATCGACTGGGTCAGGTTGGCCAGGCCCGGCCAGGTTTCACCCAGCAACTGCGAGTCGTTGAACGGCATTGCCATGTCTCCCTCCGTGGTCCGGTACGAATCAACAGGTGTAGCACAGGCTGTGCGATCAGCGCACAGAAAAACGCCCTCGGCCGCGTTCATCGATTGACCAAATTAACCAAACGGTACATTTTCAGAGCCAGCCACTTCCCAAGAACAACAATGGAGTTTTCTCATGAATCCGGCCCCCTCTCCTGGCATCCTCGCCGGCCTGATCGGTGCAGGTATCCAGGCCTCACGCACTCCGGCACTGCATGAGCACGAAGGCCACGCCCTGGGTCTTAACTACCTGTACCGGTTGATCGACCTGGACCAGTTGAAACTCGACAGCAGCGCTCTGGAGCAACTGCTCAGCGCCGCCGAAGCCATGGGCTACACCGGCCTGAACATCACCTTCCCGTGCAAGCAGGCCATCCTGCCGTTGCTCGACGAACTCTCCGCCGAGGCCCTCGGCATTGGTGCGGTCAATACCGTGGTGCTCAAGGACGGCAAGCGTATCGGCCACAACACCGACTGCCTTGGGTTCGCCGAAGGTTTTCGCCGCGGCCTGAGCGACGCGCCACGCCGTCAGGTGGTGCAGATCGGCGCGGGTGGCGCCGGGGCTGCGGTAGCCCATGCGCTGCTGGCCGAAGGGGTCGGGCAGTTGACCGTGTTCGATGTCGAAGTGGCTCGGGCTCAGGCGCTGGTGGATAACCTCAATGCGCATTTCAACGGCAGCCGCGCCCGCGTCGGGCATGAGCTGAGCAACGCGCTGAGCGAAGCCGATGGGCTGGTCAACACCACGCCGATGGGCATGGCCAAACTGCCGGGCATGCCGGTGCCCAAGGCACTGCTAAGGGCTGATCTGTGGGTGGCGGAGATCGTCTATTTCCCGCTGGAAACCGAGCTGCTGCGCGAGGCCCGGGCCTTGGGTTGTCGCACCCTGGATGGGTCGAACATGGCAGTGTTTCAGGCAGTGAAGGCGTTTGAGCTGTTCAGCGGCTTGCAGCCGGATGCGGCGCGGATGATCGAGCACTTCAATAGCATGGGCGGCTGAAAAGCATCGCGGGGCAAGCCCGCTCCCACAGGTGCTGTTCATTCGGTGGGAGCGGGCTTGCCCCGCGATTCGGTCAGGCCTGCAAAAACTTCAGCACCGACTCGCAAATCATCTCGCGATGCCGCGCCTTGAGCGCCGCATCCTCGAAATCGACCTGGAAGATCTCGCCAACGGTGTTGCGGTTCGACACCCGATAGAAGCAGAACGAACTGATCAACAAATGCACATCCAGCGCCTCCAGGCCCTGACGGAAAACCCCCTCGGCGGCCCCGCGGTGGAGGATTTCGTCCAGCGCATTGAGCACGGTCTTGTTCATCGAGCGAATGGCCGAAGAGCGCTTCACATACTCGCCGTGATGCAGGTTCTCGTTGCAGACGATACGCACGAAATCGACGTTGCGATCATGGTGGTCAAAGGTGAACTCCACCAGTCGGCGAATGCCCTGACGCGGCTCCAGTTCCGCCAGATGCAGACTGCTCTCGGTGTTGCGGATATCGCCGTAGAGCTTCTCCAGTACCTCGACGTACAACTGTTCCTTGCTGTTGAAGTAGTAGTAGATCATGCGCTTGGAGGTCTGGGTGCGCTCGGCGATGGCATCGACCCGGGCGCCAGCCAGCCCTTGCTGGACGAACTCGCTGATCGCCGCCTGGAGAATGTTCTCGCGGGTCTTTTCCGGATTGTTCTTGCGCCCCTTGCGCGCCACGGATTCCGGGGCGTCGCAGCGTGCTGGAGTAGTGGTCATACGGGACTCGTGGCCAACGGTTAACCCGGTGATTATGAGCCCCGGGGGATAAGGAAGAAAGCCTGCCGGCCCCGCCCTACAAGCGGGCCTGTGCCGGGGCGCCCGCACGGGCCTTGGCCATGGCCGCCAGACGCACGGCAACGTTGGCTGCGCCGTAACCACTGTAACCATTGCGCCGCTGCAGGACTTCGAAGAAAAAGCGCTCCTCGAACGCTTCGGTGTACACGTGAAACAGCTCGCCGCCCTGGGCGTCACGGTCATAGAGCACGTTGTAGTAGGCCAGCTCGCTGAGGAATTCGTCGTCGAAATCAAAGCGCGCCGCCAGGTCGTCGTAATAGTTGAGCGGGATGTCGAGCAACGCCACGCCGGCCTCCTTGGCTTGCTTGACCGCAGCAAAGATGTCGTCGCAGTCGAAGGCGATGTGGTGCACGCCCGAGCCGCGATAATGCGACAGCGCATGGGCAATGGCCGTGTTGCGGTTTTCCGAGATGTTCAATGGCAAGCGGATCGAACTGCATTGGCTGCGCAGCGCTCGGCTTTTTACCAGGCCATAGGGATCAGGCAGCACCACTTCATCATCGGCGCTGAAGTCCAGCAGGCTTTTGTAGAACAGCGCCCAACTGTCCAGGCCATCGGCCGGCAAGGCCAGGGCCATGTGATCGATGCGCTTGAGGCCGAGGCTGTTACCCGAGCTTGGCATCAGGCTGAAATCGGTATCGTAGATGGTCCGCCCTTCGGCGTCCTGATCGACCAGGTAGATCAGGCTGCCATCTGGCGCACGCACTGCCGCCAGCTCACGCTCGTTCGGCCCGACCAGGCCACGGTACGGCTGGCCATGGAAAGCCACCGCACGGGCCAGCGCCTGGGCGCTGTCCTTGACCCGGATTGCCGTGGCGCACAAGGACGGGCCATGGCTTTCGAAAAAGTTGTGGGCAAACGAATAGGGCTCGGCGTTGAGGATCAGGTTGATATCGCCCTGGCGCAGCAAACTGACATTCTTCGAGCGGTGGCTACCGGCACGGCTGAAGCCCAGGCGTTGCAGCCAGTTACCCAGTTTGGCGCCGAGGGCATCGTCAACGGCAAACTCCAGAAACTCGATGCCGTCGTAGGCACTGGCTGGCGGTGGTGCGAACAGGCGCTCGTCCTGCGCTTGCGCGGTCTGTTGCTCAAGACGCTGGCGGGTCTTTTCCTCCAGATACAGCAGCGAACGCAGACCGTCGGCGGCATTGGCCCGCGGCGGTGCGGCGCGGAAACCGTCATTGAAGATTTCCAGCGACAACGGCCCGCGATAACCGCTGGCCAGAATCGGCGCCAGAAAGCCCGCCAGGTCGAACTCACCCTGCCCCGGGAAGCAGCGAAAATGCCGGCTCCACTCCAGCACATCCATCGCCAGCAGCGGTGCATCGGCCATCTGCACGAAGAAGATCTTGTCACCGGGGACCTGGGCGATCGCCCGCGGGTCGCCCTTGAGCGACAAGGTATGAAAACTGTCGAGAATCATCCCCAGGCTGGCATGGTCTGCGGCCTGGACGATGTCCCAGACCTGCTGCCAGGTGTTCACATGCCGGCCCCAGGCCAAGGCTTCGTAACCGATGCGCAGATCGCGGGCCCCGGCACGCTCGGCCAGCAGGCGCAAATCGTCGACCAACACCTGGCGCTCGCCCAGTGAATCAGCAGCCACGTTGCTGCACACCAAGACCAGATCGGTCCCCAGTTCCTGCATCAGGTCGAACTTGCGTTCAGCGCGGTCCAGGTTGCGCGCCAGGCGCTCACGACGGCAGCCTTCGAAGTCACGAAACGGCTGAAACAGGGTAATTGCCAGGCCCAGGTCAGCACAGCGCTGGCGGATTTCCCGCGGGCTGCCGGCGTAGTAGAGCAAGTCATTTTCGAAGATCTCGACCCCGTCAAAGCCCGCGGCGGCAATGGCGTCGAGTTTTTCCGGCAAGGTACCGCTCAAGGACACGGTGGCAATTGAACGCTGCATTTTTTATGGCTCCGATGGGCAGGCAAAACCCGGATGCTGCGATTATTGGCGCTGCACACTTTTTGCTCAATTGAAAACGTACTAACCAGTTAGTTTTGTGTTCGATTATCGCCCATAATAGCGTTCAACGAATTGACCCTTTTTTGACCACAGGCGCACCATTTCGACACCGGGCAGCGATGCTCGACGCGCCAAAAGCGCCTCGACCCCTGCCGTTTCAAACGACCGCCGAGCACCCTGGCGTCCGTAGCGTTGCGTGACCAAGGCTTGACCCATAAACATAAAAATACGGGTAACCCTCCCATGATCCATTCGCACAGTTCCCGCATAGCCCAGCCGCTGGCCAGCACCCCGCACGCCGGCATCGGCGACAAGATCCGTGGCGCCATGGCGGTCGGCACGACCCGTTGGGCCATGCTTGCCCTGGTGTTCTTCGCCACCACCCTGAACTACATCGACCGCGCCGCCCTGGGCGTCATGCAGCCGATCCTGGCCAAGGAAATGAGCTGGACGGCGATGGATTACGCCAACATCAACTTCTGGTTCCAGGTCGGTTACGCCATCGGCTTCGTCCTCCAGGGGCGGTTGATCGACCGCATCGGCGTCAAGCGCGTGTTCTTCTGCGCGGTGCTGCTCTGGAGCCTGGCCACCGGCGCCCACGGCCTGGCCACTTCGGCGCTGGGCTTTATGGTCTGCCGCTTCATTCTCGGCCTGACTGAAGCCGCCAATTACCCCGCCTGCGTCAAGACCACCCGCCTGTGGTTTCCGGCCGGCGAACGGGCGGTGGCCACCGGCATTTTCAACGCCGGGACCAACGTCGGGGCGATGTTCACCCCGATGCTGTTGCCGCTGATTCTCACCGTCTGGGGCTGGCAGGCCGCATTCATGGGCATGGCCGCACTGGGCCTGGTGTGGGTGCTGTTCTGGGGCCTGAAGTACTTCAACCCGGAAGACCACCCAACGGTCAGCAAGGAAGAACTGGCTTACGTGAGCGAAAGTGAACCGGAACAGGCCCGCGTGCCCTTCTCGCGGATCCTGCGCATGCGTGGCACCTGGGCCTTCGCCCTGGCCTACTCGATGACCGCGCCGGTGTTCTGGTTCTACCTGTACTGGCTGCCGCCGTTCCTCAACCAGCAGTACAACCTGGGCATCAGTGTGACGCAGATGGGTATCCCACTGATCGTCATCTACATCAGCGCCGACTTCGGCAGCGTTGGCGGCGGCATTCTTTCGTCGTTCCTGATTGGCCGTGGCATGGCGCCGGTCAAGGCTCGCCTGCTGTCGATGCTGCTGTTCGCGATCACCATCATCGGCGTGATTTTCGCCGCCGGCGCCAGCAGTTTGTGGGTGGCGGTACTGGCCATCTCCCTGGCCATCGCCGCACACCAGGCCTGGACCGCCAATATCTGGAGCCTGGTGATGGACTACACGCCCAAGCACATGATGAGCACGGTGTTTGGTTTCGGTGGCATGTGCGCGGCCATCGGCGGGATGTTCATGACCCAGCTGGTGGGCTACATCCTGACCACCACCAACAATAACTACACCTTGCTGTTCACCATGATCCCGGCCATGTACTTCATTGCCCTGGCCTGGATGTACCTGTTGGCCCCGCGCAAGGTGCCGAAGGTCGAAGCCTAAGGCTTGCGCTGCAACCAGGCAGCGCCCAGCCCGCTGAGGCAGATCAGCGCGATACCGACCAGCCCGGCCAGGTCCGGGCTGTGTCCGAACAGCACCAGGCCGAGTATCCCGGCGAAAACGATCTGACAGTAACTGAACGGTGCCAGCATGGCCGGTGGCGCGAGGCGGAAGGCCTGGGTCAGAAACAGGTGCGCAGTCATCCCGCAGGTGCCCAGCGCCACCGCCATCACCCCGTGGATCAGGCTCGGCGTTTGCCAGAACATCGGCACGATGGCACTCATCACCAACGTATTGAGCACCCCGGCAAAAAAGTTGCTGGTGGTCGGGCTGTCGATGCCGCTGAGCTTGCGGGTCAGCAACTGGTAGAAACAGAAACACAGCGCCGAACCGAAAGGCAGCAGCACGGCCGGGGTGAACAGCGCACCGCCGGGGTGGATGATCACCGTCACCCCGACAAAACTCACCAGCACCGCCACCCACTGGCCACGGGTCACCTTCTCGCCCAGCAACGGCAGGGACAGTGCCGTCACCAGCAAGGGCGCGAGGAAGTTGACCGCCGTCGCTTCGGCAAGCGGGATGTACTGCAAGGCGGTGGTAAACAGCAGACTGGTGCCGAGCAGACACAAGGCGCGCAAGGCCTGCAGCCCCGGCCGCCGCGTGCGCAACACGCGCAACCCGGACTGCGGCAGGAAGATCGCCATCATCAGCAGGGTGTGCACCAGATAGCGGGCCCAGACCACCCAGAGGATCGGATAGAACCCGGCCAGGTACTTGGACAGAGCGTCATGACTGGCAAACAGGAACATCGCCAGCACCACCAGCAAAATGCCCCGCAGTGGCTGTCTGGCATCGCTGAGCGCAGTGGGACGGGGCATGGGGTGCAATCTCGGGGAACTGAAATTTCAGTTATTTAGAACTGAGTTCCAGTTTTATTGCAAGCACAATCATCGCGGGGCAAGCCCGCTCCCACCGGCATAGTGACACCCTGGTGGGAGCGGGCTTGCCCCGCGATGAATCAAACAAACAATTCGGACGCAGGACTGGCCGCCGACAACTCCGCCGCCGCCGCCAGCAGTACCGGCGCCAACGCGTGCATTCGTGCTTCACTCATCCGCGCGCTGGGCCCGGCGACGCTGAGCACCCCCACCGTATGGCCATCCACGGGATGGCGGACCACGGCGGCCAATGCCGAGGTGCCCACCGCCGAACTCTCGACCACCCAGGCGTAGCCATGCTCACGGGCAAGGCGCAGGCGCTCGAGCAGTTCAGCAGTGGAGGCAGGAGCGTTGGGGCCGAACTCCTCGCGCCTGGCAATGCCCTGACGTTCGACCAGCTGTAAGGCCTCATCATCAGTCAGGCTGGACAGCCAGGCGTGTCCGGAAGCGGTGTAGAACAGCGGCGCATCACGGCCCATGTCCGGGTCATAGCGCAGCCCCGAACGCGCGCCCTGGGCCTTGGCGATCCAGGTCTGGCGATCACCGTCGACCACACCCAGGCGCACTAGCTCACCGGTGTTGTGGGCCAGCTCATCAAGAATCGGTTGAACGATGTCGGCGCCGCTGCTGGCCAGGTAACGAAAGCCCATGGCCACCAGGCGAGTGCTCAGGTGATAGCGGCTGCTCTCCAGGTTCTGGCGCACATAGCCCAGACGCATCAACTCGGCGAGCATGCGATGGGTGGCACTCTTGGGAATGTCCAGCTCTTCGGCCAGGGTCTGCAGGGGCAACCCGCGCGGTTCGCTGGTAAGGCGTTCGAGAAGACTGAACGCGCGTTCGATCTGACTGCCGGCCATGGTCATGGTCCCTGAAATTTGTGCCGATTTTAAAGAGCCACGGCGAAAGCGCAAATTTAAAGGGACAGGCGCAATCGCGGGGTAAGCCCCGCGATCGGAACGCACACATCAGAAGTCGAAGAACACCGTCTCACCTTCACCCTGAATGCGGATGTCAAAGCGATAGGCCAACTTGCCATCCACCTCACAGCGGGTCGCCACCAGGGTCTCGCGCCGTTGCGGCTGCTCGATCAGGTTGAGCACCGGGCACTGGGCGTTGGCCTGGGCCTCGTCATCGAAGTACAGACGCGTCTGCAGATGGATGTTGATCCCGCGGGCAAACAGGCTGACGTTGATGTGCGGCGCCATCGGTACACCGGCGGCATTGCGTACTACACCGGGTTTGATGGTGTGCAGGGTCCACTCACCGGCATCGAACGTGGTGGCGGTGCGACCGAAACTGTTGAACGCTTGCTCCAGATTGAAATCGCCCTGGTACTGGCCATTGTGATCGGCCTGCCAGAACTCCAGGAACGAATCCCTGACCAGATGACCGTTACCGTCATAAACGTTGCCGAACACCAGGATATGCTCACCCGGCGCATCGGTCCGGGCCATGCGGTTCCAGATCTCCTGGTCGCGAGCCGGGTTGCCGGCGGCCTCCAGGGCCAAACCAATGTGCACATACGGGCCGGCCG
This sequence comes from Pseudomonas putida, assembly GCF_028682475.1. GTDB lineage: Bacteria > Pseudomonadota > Gammaproteobacteria > Pseudomonadales > Pseudomonadaceae > Aquipseudomonas > Aquipseudomonas putida_AG. Next base: position 27,964 of record NZ_JANHLE010000037.1, on the reverse strand, counting down.
TCTGCGAAGGGGTTTCCGGCAGCAATTGAATAGGCATGGGAAACCTCCTCAGCGGTTTTCGAAGTGGGTTTTGCGCTGGCCGCGCAGAACGATGTCGAAGCGATAGGCCAGGCAATCCATCGGGTTGGCGTTGCTCATGTCCAGCCGCGCGATCAGGCTCTGTACCGCGTCAGGATTGGCGATCGACTTGACGATCGGGCACATCGGGATCAACGGATCACCTTCGAAATACAGCTGGGTAATCAAACGAGTGGCAATCGACGGGCCACTGATCGACACATGGATATGCGCCGGACGCCAGTCATTGGGGCCATTACGCCAAGGGTACGGACCCGGCTTGATGGTGCGGAAGCTGTAGTAACCCTCGCTGTCAGTCAGGGCGCGGCCGACACCACCGAAGTTGGGGTCCAGCGGCGCCAGATAGCGGTCGTTCTTGTGACGGTAGCGGCCACCGGCGTTGGCCTGCCAGATTTCCACCAGGGTATGCGGGACCGGTTTGCCGTACTGGTCGCAGACCCGCCCGGCAAGAATGATCCGCTCGCCAATGGGCAGCCCGCCGTTGTTGAAGTTGAGCAGCAGATCATGGTCATGCTGGCCGAATTTCAGGTGGGAAAAGTCCGGGCCTGTGCTTTCGCTGATCGACTGTGGAATGCTCACCAGGGCCTGACGCGGCGAACGGGCAATGGAGGTTTTGTAATCCGGAGTAAGGGCCTTCGGGTGCCAGTTGCGATCACGGATTGCGAAGCGACTATTGTCTTGCGCAGACATGCCGTTCTCCTGTCTTGGAATTATTGGAACGCCTGGACGTGGCCGGCGAGCTTGCAGTTTCCGGTATGTTCGGCCAGAGGAATATTGAAAATAACCCTAACATGCATAACCAAATGGTTATGTCTCTATCAGGAATCTGACAGAGCGACACGCGGTGAACTAATCTTTGTGCTCATGTTTCCAAGCGCGGGAGAGCACTCATGCAATGGCGAAAAGGCAGGCGTAGCGACAATGTCGTCGATGCCCGTGGCGAGGGTGGCGGCGGCATGCGCTTCGGCGGAGGCAAGGGCCTGAGCATCGGTGCGATCCTGCTGATCGTCGGCATCGGCTGGATAACCGGGCAGGACCCGCTGCAGATCCTTGGCCAGTTGACCGGGCAGATGGGCCAGCAAACTGCACCGGTCAGCACCGACACCGGCAAGGCACCACCAGCCAACGACGAACAGGCCGAATTCGTCGCCTCGATCCTCGGTGACACCGAAGACACCTGGCGGGCAATCTTCGCCCAGGCCGGTCGCCAGTACAAAGACCCGACCCTGACCCTGTTCAGCGGCCAGATCAATTCGGCCTGCGGCTTCGCCTCCTCGGCGGTCGGCCCGTTCTATTGCCCGGCCGACCAGAAGGTCTACCTCGACATGAGCTTCTTCCGCGAAATGGAACAGCGCTTCGCGGCGGCCGGCGATTTCGCCCAGGCCTATGTCATCGCCCACGAAGTCGGCCACCATGTGCAGACCCTACTGGGCGTGTCGGCCAAAGTTCAAGCCGCGCGTCAGCGGGGTGAGCGGATGGAGGGCGACAACGGCCTGCTGGTGCGTCAGGAACTGCAAGCCGACTGCCTGGCCGGCGTCTGGGCGTTCCAGGCCCAGCAACGCCTGAACTGGCTCGAACCCGGCGACATCGAAGAAGCGCTGAACGCCGCCAATGCCATTGGCGACGACCGCCTGCAACAGAAAGGCCAGGGCCGGGTGGTGCCGGATTCCTTCACCCATGGCACCTCGCAACAGCGTGTGCGCTGGTTCAAGACCGGCTTTGCCAAGGGCGACATCAATCAGTGCGACACCTTCACCATTCGCTCGCTTTAACCCCTTCCTGCTGATCCGCGGCAGCCCCAATCGACTGCCGCGGAAAAACCCGGTTACGACCACTGATCTTTTTTGCTGAAAAAGCGTTTCAGCTCCGGCGCTAGCCGCCGATATACCCTGCTCAGAAGATCGGCTGGCCTTCAAAAACAACAACCTTCCAGCGATATGGATCAAGAAGCACAACATTCCTGGAGGGATCGTATGAATAGCTGGTTTGCCAACATCAGCGTCAACCTGAAACTCGGCCTGGGCTTCGGCCTGGTGCTGCTGCTCACCAGCCTGCTGGCCCTGACCGGCTGGAACAGCATGGGTGGGCTGATCGATCGCAGTAACTGGATGAGCGACATCACCCAGCTCAACGGTGACCTGACCGACCTGCGTATCACCCGCCTGCAGTACATGCTGACCAACGGCGACGATGCCGCTGCCGGCGCTGTCCAGGTCAAGTTGAATGCCTTCAGCGAACAGCAGCAAAAACTGCTCAAGACCTTCAAAAGCCCGGAAAACGTCAAGTTGCTCCAGGAACTGGGCCAGACCATCAGCGCGTATCAGATCTCGATCAACAAGATGCGCGCCGGCTACAAAACCAGCCTGGCTGCGCGGGATGCGATGAACCTGGCCGCTGCGCGCGCCATCGAGCTGGTCGAGGCGATCAACCGCGACATCCTCGCCCTGCCTGAAGGTGACGCCAGCCGCCTGGAGCAGTTCCGCACCATCACCCAGGCCAAGGAACAGTTGTTCCAGGTACGCCTGGCCGTGCGCAGCTATATCGCCGACATCAGCAGCGAAACCGAGCAACTGGCGCTGCGCCAGCTCGATGGTGCCCTGGCCGAGATCGCCAGCCTGAACCGTCAGATGCCGAACGAAGCCGCACGCATTCAGCAGTTCGAAAGCGCAGTGCTGGCCTACCGTGACGCCGTGCGTCAGTTCCGCGATGCCACTGCCGATGTTGCCGTCGCCCGCCAGGAAATGACCGTACAAGGCGCGACCATCGTCAAGATCAGCGATGCGCTGTACAAGATCCAGCTCGAACGCCGTGACAACGAAAGTGCCCAGGCCCGTACCCTGCAGCTCACCGCTACGTTGCTGGCGTTGCTGGTCGGTGTGCTGGCCGCAGTGATCATCACCCGCCAGATCACCCGCCCGCTGCGCGAAACCCTGGCCGTGGTGGAAAAGATCGCCGCCGGCGACCTTACCCACAACCTGCGCGTCACCCGTCGCGACGAGCTTGGCGTGCTGCAACAGGGCATCCAGCGCATGGGTTCGACCCTGCGCGACCTGATCAGCGGCATCCGTGATGGTGTCACCCAGATCGCCAGCGCCGCCGAAGAGCTGTCGGCGGTGACCGAAGAAACCAGCGCCGGGGTCAACAGCCAGAAAGTCGAGACCGACCAGGTCGCCACCGCCATGCACGAAATGGCCGCCACCGTGCAGGAAGTCGCGCGTAACGCCGAACACGCTTCATCTGCTGCAACCGACGCCGATGCGCAAGCGCGAGCCGGTGACCAGGTAGTTGCCGAGGCGATCAGCCAGATCGAACGCCTGGCCGAAGAAGTGCACCGCTCCACTGAAGCCATGGGCCTGCTGCAGCAGGAAAGCCAGAAGATCGGCAGCGTCATGGACGTTATCAAGTCGGTGGCTGAACAGACCAACCTGCTGGCGCTCAACGCCGCCATCGAAGCGGCCCGTGCCGGTGAAGCCGGACGTGGTTTTGCCGTGGTTGCCGACGAAGTTCGCGGCCTGGCCCAGCGCACACAGAAGTCCACCGAAGAGATCGAAGAGCTGGTCGCCGGCCTGCAGAGCGGTACTCAGCAGGTGGCCAATGTGATGCTCGGCAGCCGCAACCTGACCGACAGCAGCGTCGAGCTGACCCGCAAGGCGGGTGCCTCGCTGGAAAGCATCACCCGCACGGTGTCGAACATCCAGTCGATGAACCAGCAGATCGCCGCGGCGGCCGAGCAGCAGAGTGCGGTGGCCGAACAGATCAGCCGCAGCATCATCAATGTGCGCGATGTGTCGGAACAGACGGCGGCGGCCAGCGATGAAACCGCGGCCTCCAGTGTTGAGCTGGCGCGTCTGGGTAATCAGTTGCAGACCATGGTCAGCCACTTCCGCGTCTGACTGTTGCTTGAGGTAGTCAAATCCCTGTGGGAGCCGGCCTTGCCGGCGATTCCCGACGTAGCCGGACCAGGGGCGCCAAGCGCCCCATCGCCGGCAATGCCGGCTTCCACAGGTTAACCAAGCTTCGCTTACTTAACGACCTGCCCTACCCCACGCCCACGCGGATCGGAAGCAGTCTCCAGCGCTGCACCGTTCACACGGATCGCCTGGATATCGCCCATCTCCCAACCCTGATCTTCCAGGGTGTAGCCCATCTTCTTCAGCTCATCCGCAACCTTGCCGGTCAGCGGCGCATAAGCGTCAAAGTAAATGGTGTCCTTAGGCAGCAACTGGTGATGCACGCGCTGCGCGGCTACAGCCTTTTCCAGCGGCAGGTTGTAGTCATACAGGTTGTTCAGCACCTGGAAGATCGAGGTAAAGATCCGCGATCCGCCCGGCGTGCCCAGCACCAGGGTAACCTGGCCGTCACGGGTAACCAGGGTCGGCGCCATGGACGAAAGCATACGCTTGCCCGGCTCGATGGCGTTGGCATCACCGCCGACCACGCCGAAGGCGTTGGCCACACCCGGCTTGGAACTGAAGTCGTCCATCTCGTCGTTGAGCAGGAAGCCTGCGCCTTTGACCACCACACCACTGCCGTAGTCCCAGTTCAGGGTGTAAGTGTTGCTGACCGCGTTACCCTGCTTGTCGACAATGGAGAAGTGCGTGGTCTGATGCGGCTCCAGGCCCGGACGGACTTTCTCGGTGTCGGAGATGGCGCTCGGATTGACCTCCTGGGCCCGCTTGGCGATGTAATCTTTGGCGATCAGCTTATCGACCGGCACCTTGGAAAAATCCGGGTCGCCCAGGTAGTCGGCACGGTCAGCGAACACGCGCTTCTCGATTTCCGCCAGCAGGTGGATATAGCGCGCCGAGTTCAGCTCGACACCCTTGAAGTCCGCCGCACGGTTTTCCTTGATGCCCAGCAACTGCGCCAGAGCGACACCGCCAGAGCTTGGCAGCGGCGCGGTATACACCATATTGCCGCGCCACTCGATGCCCATCGGCTCACGCCAAACCGCTTTGTAATCCTTGAGGTCGTCTTTGCTGATCAGGCCGTTGTCGGCCTGCATCTGCGCGACCAGCAGGTCGGCGGTCTTGCCCTGGTAGAACTCGCTGACGCCTTTGTCGGCAATGCGTTCCAGGGTTTGCGCCAGCTCCGGCTGCTTGAAGGTCTCGCCGACTTTCATGCTGCCGAAGTAGTCGTTGAAGTTGGTGCTGTCCTTGAACAGGCCCAGCGCATCTTCGCGGTATTGATACTGCTTGGCAGCAATCTTGAAACCGTTCTTCGCGTAGCCCACTGCCGGGGTGATCAGTTCCGCCCAAGGCAGCTTGCCGAACTTCTGATGCGCCTCCCACAAGCCCATCACCGTACCCGGCACGCCAGCGGCGCGGGCACCGACCAGGCTCAGGTTCTCGATGATCTCGCCCTTTTCGTCCAGGTACATGTTGCGGCTGGCAGCCTTGGGCGCCACTTCGCGGTAGTCGAGGAAGTAGGGTTTGCCGTCCATGTACAGGGTCATGAAACCACCGCCGCCGATGTTGCCGGCTTCGGGGTAGGTCACGGCCAGGGTGAAGGCGGTGGCGACTGCGGCGTCTACCGCGTTACCACCCTTCTTGAGAACTTCGGCGGCCACCTGTGCACCATATTGATCGGGTGCGGCCACCGCGCCGCCTTCCAACGTCACAGCGTAAGCCGATGAACTGGCGAGTATCGCGGCACTCAGGCCCAGGGTTCGGAACATCACAACGCGCATGAGAGCTTCCTTGGTGTTGTTTTCGTTGAACAGCCATTAAGGCTGATGTCAGAAAACTAATCAAACACCGCAGAAAAAATCGCCGCGCGCAGGAAGGCTTTGTCGCACCGGGAGCGATCAGCAGGCATAGACCGCCAGCTTGTGCTGGATGAAATCGAGGAAGCACTGAATGCGCAGGGCCAGCTGCGAGTTGCGGTAATACACCGCGTTGATCGGTTGCCGATAGCCGCTATTGTGCTCGGGCAAAATCACCTGCAGACGGCCGGCACGAATATCTTCGTGAGTCATGAAGTGCGACAGGCAGGCGATACCCTCGCCAGCCAGGGCCAGCTCACGCAAGGTTTCGCCGCTGGAAGCCGACAGGCTCGGGCGGATCAGCAGGCGATCACCTTCGACATGGCGCAATGGCCAATGGTTGAGGGTTTCGGTCTGGGTAAAACCGAGCAGCGAATGTGCCTGCAGGTCTTCAACCCGCTCCGGTGTGCCATGGCGCGCCAGGTACTCGGGACTGGCCAGTACATTCAACGGGCTGCAGCCGAGGGAACGGGCATGCAGGCTGGAGTCGGCCAGCTCGCCGATGCGAATGGCGACATCAGTGCTCTGTTCGATCAGGTCGATGATCAGGTCGCTGGTGTTGAGTTCAAGCTGAATCTGTGGGTACAACGCACGAAACTCGCCGACCCAGGGCACGATGGCATGCAGCATGAAGGGCAAGGCGGCATTGATGCGCAGGCGTCCGGAAGGCGTCTGGTGATGCACCGACAGGTGCTCTTCCAGCTCATCCATCTGTTGCAGGATCGCCTTGGCCCGTTCGAAGAAGAACCGCCCTTCTTCGGTCAGGTCCATGCGCCGGGTGGTACGGTTGATCAGCGTCGTGCCGAGCTTGGCCTCCAGGCGCGACAGGGTCCGGCTGATCGCCGAAGGCGTCTGCTCGCTCTGCTCGGCGGCGGCGGAAATCGAGCCGCACTCGATCACCGAGACGAACACCTGCAATTCATCGGACCTGGCTTTCACGGCTGTACCCCGGGGTGAGCAACAGCCGTGATAGATAGCCGCTTGGCGCGGCCAGCGCAAGGTTTCATCAGGCCTGGATCTGGAAAACCCGGGCCAGGTGCTGCTCGTAGGCGGCCACTGCGGCTTCGACATTCGGACGTTTCATCACATCCACGGCCAGGTAGGTGGGCAGACCGCTCATGCCGAGGAACTGGTTGGCCTTGTGGAACGGGAAGTACACCGCATCCACACCTTTGCCTTCGAAGAAATCGCTCGGGTCATCAAACGCCTGCTGCGGTGCGTTCCAGGTCAGCGACAGCATGTATTGCTTGCCGTGGATCAGACCGCCGCTGCCGTACTTCTGCGACGCATCGGAGCGGGTGCGGCCGTCGTTGGCGTAAAGGCTACCGTGACCGGCGGTGAAGACTTCATCCAGGTACTGCTTGACGGTCCAGGGTGCGCCCATCCACCAGCCCGGCATCTGATAGATGATCACGTCGGCCCAGAGGAATTTCTGCACTTCTTCGGCATTGTCGTAACCGCCATCGATGTAGGTGGTCTTGATGTCGAAACCGGCGCGATCGAGAAATGCCAGGGCGGCTTCGTGCAGGGTCTCGTTCAGGCGGCCATCGGAGTGGGCGAATTTTTTACCGCCGTTGAGCAACAGGACTTTTTTCATCACTTGCCTCATCTGTCGTACGATCCGCTGTGCTGTCTGCGACGGCCCGGGACCGGTTGAATTTGGATGGCGGCAGATTAGGGCATGCACAGCGCTGGAAAAACCGTCGTCGGGGCAAAATACTTTTGACTGAAAAGCACGAATCAAACCTACATTATTGAAATAAAATCAGGCTCTCCCCCACCAGAGGTCGACCTCATGAGCGAACCCTACGGCTTCATTCTCAAAGCCAAAACCCGCCCGGAACAAGCCGAAGCCTTCGAAGCGCTGTTTCGCGCCTATGTCGAACCAAGCCGCGCCGAGCCTGGCTGCATCGAGTACCACATGTTGCGCGACAAGGAAGACCCAAGCCTGTTCGTGTTCTATGAGATCTGGGCCAGCAAGGCCGCGCTGGACGTGCACTCGGCCCTGCCGCACATGCAAGCGTTCTTCGAAAAGCGCATGGACTACCTGGAGCGTGACTTCGACATTCAACTGATCGAAATGCTCAGCCCGTCGTCCGCTAGCCGTTGAGCAACAAGTGCACGCCTAGCACTGCCAGGCCGGCAAAAAAGCAGCGCTTGAACAGAGCCGCACTGATGCGCTGGCGCAGCCACTGACCGCAAAGCATGCCCAGCAGCGCTGGCGCCAGCACCAGCAGCGACGCGCCCAACGCCTCGGCGCCGAGCGCGTCCTGGCCGGCCAGGCCCAGCGCCAGGGCCAGAGTCGAAATGGTGAAGGACAGGCCGAGTGCCTGGACCATCTCGTCGCGGTTCAGGCCCAGCCCCTGCAAGTAGGGCACCGCTGGAAGGACAAAGACACCGGTGGCAGCGGTGATCAGACCGGTCAGCAGTCCGCATAGGGGCCCCAACCAGCGCTCCCACGCCAACGGCACACTGAAACCACGCCCGAACAATCCGTACAGCGCATAGACCAGCAATGCGCCGCCCAGTGCGTGTGCCGCCCACTCGCCGCTGTTGATGCCCAGCCAGGCACTGCCCAGCAGCGTGCCGATGAAGATCATCGCCAGCATCGGCCACAGCCGCCGCAGCAAGGCCGGCAGATGCCCGCCCGCCGCCAACTGCCAGAGATTGGTCAGGGTAGAGGGCACGATCAGCAAGGCCGCAGCCTGCGCCGGTGACATAGCCAGCCCGAGCAGGCCCATGGCAATGGTCGGCAAGCCCAGACCGATGACACCTTTCACCGCCCCCGCGAGCAGAAAGGTGAACACCACCAGCAGCGACAGCGCCGGACCGATTTCCTGATAAAAACCAAATAGAGTCGTCATGCATCCATGCTGCCTGCGCGACGGGCGCCTGAAAATCTGCCATATACTGAGCCAGACTATTGCTCAGGCAGAGGCTCATGCATTTTGATCTGATCGACCTGCGGCTGTTCCAGCACACCCTGGAGTGCGGCAACATCACGGCGGGGGCCCAGCGCAGCCACCTGTCGCTACCGGCCGCCAGTGCGCGGATCCGCGCCATGGAAGCCTCTCTCGGTACGCCCTTGCTGGAGCGCAATCGCCGTGGCGTGCAAGCGACGCCCGCCGGCCAGGCTCTGCTGCAACATGCGCGCCTGATCAGCCAGCAGGTCGAGCGCCTGCAGTACGACCTGGGCCAATACGCCCAAGGCTTGCAAGGTCAGGTACGCCTGCTGTGCAACACTGCGGCGCTGAGCGAATACCTGCCGGAATTGCTCGCCGGCTTTCTCGCCGACTACCGGGAGATCACCCTCGACATCCAGGAACTGCCGAGCCTGCGCATCGTCCAGGCGATCACCCAGGGTGCGGCGGATATCGGCATCGTCTCCACCGCGGTCAGTAGCGAGCACCTGCAAACCCTGCCGTTTCGCGACGATCCCCTGGTGCTGATCATGCCACCCGCTCATCCCCTGGCGACAACATCCGCCATGCGCTTTGCCGACGCACTCACGCATGGCTTCGTCGGCTTGTCGAGCGACAGCGCCCTGGCCCTGCATCTGGAAGAACAAGCCCTGCACCTGGGGCAGCGGATGCAGACGCGGGTCCGGGCCGAAAGCTTTGACGGGGTGATTCGCATGGTCGCCCACGGTGCCGGGCTGGGTGTGGTGCCACTGGCAGCCGTCCGGCGTTGGCAGGGCGTGCTGGCCTTGCACAGCATGAAGCTGGAGGAACCCTGGGCGCAGCGCCAGTTGCTGCTGTGCTCCCGCGACTTCACGCGCTTGCCGGGGCATGCTCAGGCGCTGGTGCGCTATCTGCAGGAGGCGCAGATCGAGCGCTCGACGTCGACCCCAGACAACTCCCCCGCTTAGATCGGACCTATGGTGACGGACCTCTGATCCGATCATCTGGAGCTGACATGTCCGACTTCATCACCGTTCTACGCGACACCTGCCCTACTCCCGTGCTGAACGCAACCAAGTGGAAGCGAATCGGCGGCGACCCGCACACGGTGAACCTCAATGCCTACCTGTCCGAGGATGGCAGCAAGATCATGGGCACCTGGATCTGTACTCCGGGCAAGTTCGAAGTGAATTACGAGAAATGGGAGTACTGCCATTTCCTCGACGGCTACTGCGTGATCACCCCTGAAGGTGAGCAGCCGGTGCATCTGAAAGCGGGTGACGTGTTCGTCATCGAACCGGGGATGAAGGGCACCTGGGAGGTGGTGGAGACGGTGCGCAAGTACTTCGTTTTTGCCTGACCTGCGTCGCAGCTTATCGCTGGCAAGGCCAGCTCCCACAGAATCAGGTGTGCGCAGTACCTGTGGGAGCCAGCCTTGCTGGCGATGCACGTTTACTCGGGCTTGCGATAGCCTTCGACAATCGCCGAGAAATCCTTGCCACCGTCACCGCGCAGGCTCATCGCCTGGTACAGCTGTTGCGCCACGGCACCGAGGATCACCGGCTGGTGCGCCTGACGCGCCGCCTCGGTTGCCAGGCCCAGGTCCTTGAGCATCAGTTCGGCACCAAAGCCGCCGGTGTAGCCCCGCGAGGCCGGAGCGGTTTCGATGATGCCCGGCCACGGGTTGTAGGTATCCGAACTCCAGCAACGCCCGGTGGAGCTGTTGATGACGCCTGCCAGCACTTTGGTGTCGATGCCCAGGGCATTGCCCAGGGCCATGGCTTCCGACACACCGATCATCGAGATGCCCAGCAGCAGGTTGTTGCAGATCTTGGCAATCTGCCCGGTGCCCACCGCACCGCAATGCACGATGTTGCGGCCCATCTGCGCCAGCACTGGCTGCAATGTGGCGAACAGTTCATCGCTGGCGCCGACCATGAACGTCAGGGTGCCCGCCGCCGCCCCCCCGGTGCCGCCGGACACTGGCGCATCGGCCAGGTCCACGCCTTGCTTCGCCGCCGCTGCCGAGACCTCACGGGCGGTCTGCGGATCAATCGTGCTGCAGTCGACCACTGGCGTACCAGCGCGCACACCCGCCAGCACACCGTCTTCGTTCAGGTACACACCGCGCACATGGGCGGCAGCCGGCAGCATGGTGATGACCATGTCGCTGTTCTGCGCCGCATCGCGCGGTGAAGTGCTGATCTGCCCACCGAGTTCGGCCAGCTCGGCCAGTACGGTTTTATTCAGGTCGAACAGACTCAGTTGATGCCCGGCCTTGATCAGGTTGCGCGCCATCGGCGCGCCCATGTTGCCCAGACCGATAAATGCAATACGCATGATCAACTCCTTAGCGCAGGCTGATGGTGGTGTTCACACCGTCGTTGACGCTGTCGTCATCGAACCAGCGGCTGGTGACGGTCTTGGTCTGCGTGTAGAACTGCACCACTTGCTTGCCGTACGGGCCCAGATCACCGAGCTTGGAGCCACGGGAACCGGTGAAGCTGAAGAACGGAACCGGTACCGGAATCGGAATGTTGATGCCGACCTGACCGACATCGATTTCGTTCTGGAACTTGCGCGCCGCAGCGCCACTCTGGGTGAACAGGCCGGTGCCGTTACCGAAGGGGTTGCGGTTGACCAGGGCGATGGCCTCGTCAAGAGTATCGACTTCCAGCACCACCAGCACCGGGCCGAAAATTTCCTGGGTGTAGATCTGCATGTCGGTGGTCACCCCGGAGAACAGGGTCGGGCCAACGAAGTTGCCTTGCTCGTAGCCTGGCACGCTGACATCGCGGCCATCGAGTTCAAGCTTGGCGCCTTCCTTGATCCCGCTTTCGATCAGGCCCAGCACACGCTCCTTGGCGCGCTTGGAAATCAGCGGGCCGACATCGGTGCCCGGCTCATTACCGGCGTTGACCTTGAGGTTGGCCGCCAGCGCTTTGAGCTCCGGCAGCCACTCGCGCGCCTTGCCCACCAGCACCGCCACCGAAGTGGCCATGCAACGCTGACCAGCCGCGCCGAAGCCGGCACCGACCAGGGCATTGAGGGTCTGGGTACGGTTGGCATCCGGCAGCACCACCGCATGGTTCTTGGCGCCCATCATCGACTGCACGCGCTTGCCATGCTGACCGGCGAGGTTGTAGACGTGGGTGCCGACTTCGGTGGAACCGACAAAGGAAATCGCCTTGATGTCCGGGTGCGTGCACAGGGCATCGACCACCTGCTTGCCACCGTGTACGACGTTCAGTACACCGGCCGGCACACCGGCTTCCAGCGCCAGCTCCACCAGCATCATGGTCGACAGCGGATCCTGCTCGGACGGCTTGAGCACGAAGGTGTTGCCGCAGACGATGGCCATCGGGAACATCCACAGCGGGATCATCGCCGGGAAGTTGAACGGAGTGATACCGGCGCAGACGCCGATTGGTTGGCGCAGGGTGTAGGTATCGACACCACTGGCGACGTTCTCGGCGAACTCGCCCATCTTCAGGCTGCCGATGCTGCACGCATGCTCGACCACTTCCAGGCCGCGGAAGATATCGCCTTCGGCGTCGGCAATGGTCTTGCCCTGCTCGGCGCTGAGGACCACGGCGATGCGCTTGGAGTGTTCACGGATCAGCGCTTGCAGCTTGAGCATGATGCGCATGCGCGCGCCGATCGGGGTGTCGCGCCAGGTTGCGAAGGCACGTTGACCGGCGGCAATGGCCGCATCAACTTCTTCAGCTGTAGCGAACGGCACGCGGGCGAGTACTTCCTGGGTGGCCGGGTTGACCACGTCGCGCCATTCGCTGGTTTTCGATTCGACCCACTGGCCGTCAATCAGCAGCTTGACCTGCTCGACCTTGGTCTGGCCGGGAGTAAGGGATGCGTTCATGTGCGTTCTCCTGAAATTGTTGTTAGGGAGAGATCGACGTCGCCGGGGTAGCCTCGACGGACGCTTGGGTCTAGGGCTTGTTTTGGAGTATAGATGTGCAAAGATCCAATAAAAACGCACATAAAAGCCGGACCAACATGCAAAAAAACATCACCTCGCTGGGCGCATTGAACTGGGATGACCTGAAGTTTTTTCTTGAGGTGGCCCGTACCCGCAAGGCCAGCAGCGCGGCCAAACGCCTGGGGGTGGACTACACCACGGTGTCGCGGCGGATCAGCTCGCTGGAGCTGGCGCTGGGCACCTTGCTGTTCGAAAAGTCGCGGACCAACGGCTTTATCCTGACCGCCGAAGGCCAGCGCCTGCTCAGTTATGCCGAGTCGATCGAAAGCACCCTGCACATGGCCTGCGAGCAGGTTTCAGGCTCCGGCGTGGCGCTTTCCGGGCATGTGCGCATGGGCTGCACCGAGGGCTTTGGCAGCTTCTTCATCACCCCGCAGCTGAGCCGCTTTGTCGATGCCTATCCGGCCATCTCCGTGGACATCCTGCCGCTGCCGCACTTCATCAGCCTGTCCAAGCGCGAAGCGGACATCGTCATCGCCCTGGAGCGCCCGGAACATGGCCCGTACGTGTGCTGCAAACTGTGCGACTACCGCCTGCGCCTGTACGCCACCCAGGAGTACCTGGACAGCCACGAACCGATCACCCGCAGCAGCGACCTGGCGCGTCATCAGTTCATCAGTTATGTCGACGACCTGGCCTTCAGTTCAGAGCTGCTGTACCTGGCCAACCTGATCCCGGCGGCCAGCGCCAACTTGCGCAGTACCAGTGTGATCGCCCAGTACGTGGCGGCTCAGCAGGGTCGCGGGCTGGCGATTCTGCCGTGCTTTCTGGCCGCGCAGGATCCGCGCCTGGTGGCGATTCTGCCTGAAGAGGTGGAGATTACCCGGCAGTTCTGGATGTACTGCCGCGAGGATTTGCGCAAGTTGAAGCGGATTACCTTGTTGTGGGATTACATCCGCGAGGTCACCGAGCTGAATCAGCACTTGTTGATGGGTGGCAGTCGGAAAATGCTGTTCTCCGACTGACAGTTCTTCAAGGCATCAGGTAGGGGAATCCTAACGAGGTCAGCAGCTCCAGCGCTGGACACCCAACTTGTGACACCTACTTTCAAACCCGCACCGCTACTGAGCGGGCAAATGCCAGCCACAACAAATGAACATTCAGTATGGTATTTGAGAATTGTCCTACAAGCATGCCAGGCGAGCATGAGGTAGCGTCCTGTCACACTTAGATCGCGAAACATGGATCGTCAGTTTGTACAGGGGATGTTATGCCGATTAAAAACCTTTTCCCAAATTATCTGGGGGTAAGTGGGCAAGATGACAATAAGCTACATGCCGAGGCGGTAAAGGCAGCACAGGCGGCTTGGGATAGAGCAGTGGCGGCGAACGAAAGGAACGAGCAGGCAGCCGAGGCACGTAGCAGGGCTATCAAGAAGCGGGAGGAAATCAGGCTAACCGGATGCGTCTTCGCCAAGAGCTGCGATCTTCCTGACGGCATAATCGATCACCAGAAACCAGGCGGATTTGTCCCGGTCGAGATGGTGCGGAACTACGGCGAGTTCGCCATTCTTGGTGGCCGTGAAACGGATGTACAAGGGAACATTCCCCTTAAGAAAGTCAGCGGTGCAATACCGGCAACGCTGGGAACGCTTGTATTGGGTGGAGCTGCTGCGACGGCTGGAGCGTCTTGCGGTGGTTTGTGCACTGCTGGCGTTGCTGCTGCCAGTGGGAGTGCTGCAACGGGTGCGGGTGCTTCTGCTGGAGTGCTCACTGCTGGCGTAGCTGCTGGTGCTTTGACTGGCTTTGTTGCATTGCTGTGGCCTTCTAGTCTGGGCGATAGCAGCCTGTACACAGAGGAGCAGCTTCAATCACTTGAAAAAGCCCGCACACGTGTTCGTATACATGTCGAACAGCAGGCAGACGGCACCTTGAAGGGATACGGGTACAACACCCAGAAGCACCGCGACTGGGAAATGATCCCCGTAGTGAAGTTCGCTGCTCAAGGCTCCCAGCAAGTGGCTGACTTTGGCGACGGCGTAACCTTGATATGGACGCCTGCCGCTGGCCCTTCCAGCACGTCGGGAATTCCACCGCTAGAAGGTGCTCCACAAGCCCCGCATATCTGGATTTATCCGCCTACGGAGCAGGCTGATAACATCATCGTCAACCCGATCTATCCGCCTGAGTACAAGGACTTCATCCTTGTGTTCCCGGCCGACTCCGGTGTGCAGCCGTTGTACATCGTGATGAATGTTCGCAAGACCCCCGGAACAGTAACAGGTCAAGGCGAGGATGTGGTTGGTATCTGGCTTGTCGGGGCGAGTTCGGGAGTGGGAGTTCCGATACCTATGGACGTGGCGGACGCATTGAGGGGACGTGAATTCAAAAGCTTCGACACATTCAGAGCCGCACTTTGGAAAGCTGTCTCAGGATCAGCAGCAGCGGATCAGTTCGTCAAACAAAGTGTTGGTCGTATGCGTACAGGTCGGGCTCCGCGTGTTCGAAAAGCCGATAGAGTCGGAGGCAGATTGTCTTACGAGCTTCACCACCTCGAAAAAGTATCAGAAGGCGGTGGCGTGTACGACGTGGATAACCTGCGAGTTAACACACCGAAAAACCACATCGATCTTCACCGGAACGAATAGGCCAAACATGACGGATACACTACTGAAAAACAGCTTCTCTGAGTACACCGAAGCGGAGTTCATCAAGCTGCTGCAAGAACTCGCCAAGGAAGACGAACAAGCCGAAAACGATGATCGTGCAGACTTGCTTTTGTTGCACTTCGAGAAGGTAAGCGAACACCCGGCAGGGTCAGACTTGATCTACTACCCAGAGCAGGGAGCAGATAGCTCCCCTGAGGGCGTGACGCAGATTGTAAAAGAATGGCGCGCTGCTAATGGCTTGCCGGGATTCAAAGGTGACTGATGACCAGTGCCAGGGAGCAGATGTGACTGGACTGCCCCCGGAAAGGTAGACATCCCCGGCCTATGCTCCGAGTAAACACTTCAAAAAACCGTATTGATCTTCACCGGAACATAAATCCATGAAAAACCACTTCTCTGACTACACAGAAGCCGAGTTCATCCAGTTCATGCGAGAGATACGGGAGGCAAATAAACACGCGTCTGATGAAGTTCTTGATCCGCTACTGGAGGAGTTCGAACGCATCACGGAGCATCCAGCGGGTTCTGACCTCATTTACTATCCTGAGGATGGTGCGGACAACTCAAACGAAGGCATCACCCAGACAGTGAAAGAATGGCGCGCTGCTAATGGCTTGCCCGGTTTCAAAGGCGAGTAAGCGATGCCATCAAAAACTGGGGAATGGTACGGTGCGCCTAGCTAAATACCTTCTAGGGGCTGCTCCACAAAACTAGATTTGTAGAATTAGCCCTGCCCTGGTTCCACCGTTAGAGAGAGCGCCTCAGATTTGGATTTAACCGAGCGCAACTCGCCCCTGTTGATGAGTGAATCACGCACGATGGGCTTCGCCGATCAGTCGGACGCGACCACGATAGCCACCCGGCGGTTTTCCATGCGCCCGGCGCGGGTGTCATTGCTGGCCACCGGCTCGCGGCTGCCCAGCCCGCGGGTTTCGACGTTCTCCGGGCGCATGCCGACGGCGGTCAGGGCGTTGGCCACGCTCTTGGCCCGGCGCAGCGACAGCTGCTCGTTATAGGCGACTCTGCCCGAAGCATCGGTATGCCCGTCCACCCGCACCCGCTGGATATCCACCGACAGCAGTGACTTGCCGACCCGCTCGACAATCGCCTGACTTTCACTGTTGAGCGCGTCCAGGTCACTGCCGAACAGCACCTTGCCCGACAGGCCGAACTCCCAGCCTTCGTCGGTCAAACGGAAACCTTCCTGCTTGAGCAGGGCAATCTGTTCAGCCGTCAGGCCTTTGGGCGGCACGCTTTGGCAACCGCTCAGGGCCAGCAGCATCAGCGCCAGCCAGGCAAAGTGAAAACGCAGGTATCGACTCAGGTGTGTCACGGTTCAGCTCCTGTTTTTTACATGATTGGCAGAGCGTTCCGTCTCTGCCGTTTGCCACTGGCCACGGGTATTGCGCTTGGCCTGGTACATCGCCGCATCAGCGGCACTCAACAAATCCGACGGCGTCAGACCGTCATCCGGGAAGAACGCGATACCGACACTCAGCGACGTGACGACGCTCTGCCCTTGCCCCAGACGAACAGGCAGACGCATGCTGGCAATGATTTTCTCGGCAATGCGCTGGGCATCCTCGCGGCTGTGCAGAGGGGTGAGCAACACGGCAAATTCGTCACCACCCAGGCGCGCTACCAGGTCATGCTCGCGCAGCTGCGCGCGCACGCGGGTGGCGACACTGACCAGTACTTCATCGCCGGCCGCATGGCCATGGCTGTCGTTGATGTCCTTGAAATTGTCACTGTCAAGAAACAGCAGCGCCATGTGTTCCCGATACTTGCTGGCATTACGCAGCGTGCGGCTGAGCCTGCCTTCGAAAAAGGCCCGATTGGGTAAGCCGGTCAGACTGTCATGACTGGCCTGATGGGCGAGGCTTTCGTTCTCGCTCTGCAGATGGCTTTGCCAACTTTCCAGTTCGTCGAGCAAGGCATTGAAGTCATTGCCCAGCTCGTTGAGCTCGGCGATCTGCGCCTCAGGCACACGGCGGTCGAAGCTGCGTTCACGCCGCGCGGCGTGAGCCACTGCGGCCAGGCTGCGCAACGGGCCGACGATATCACCGAACATCCGCCGCGACAGGTACAAGGCGCCGACGGCGCTGAGCACGGTACAGAGGAGGATGCCCGCCAGGCCACTGAGCAGAAAGCGCACCAGGCTGCCGCCCTGCCCCACCAACTCGATATGACCAACCTGCTGGCCCTGATGCAGCACCGGCATGACGATCGGCTCCGCCAACAGGCTGCGAGCCATCTGCTGCTCCATCTGTGCGAGCAAGCTGTCATTACTGCGCTGCCAACGGGCGAGCAACTGGTTGCTG
This sequence comes from Pseudomonas putida, assembly GCF_028682475.1. GTDB lineage: Bacteria > Pseudomonadota > Gammaproteobacteria > Pseudomonadales > Pseudomonadaceae > Aquipseudomonas > Aquipseudomonas putida_AG. Next base: position 10,296 of record NZ_JANHLE010000037.1, on the reverse strand, counting down.
TCGTCGAACACTTTGACGTCGGCCACCTCTTCGGTGGAGGCAATCAGGGCCAGGGCCTCATTGGCTGCGCTGCTGTCGTTGAAGACCACGGCAGCTTCAACGGTGTAGTTGATCGAGCGGGCGATCAGGTGCAGGTTGTGATTGGCATAAACCCGCAGCGCCAGCACGCCCAGCACGGTCAGGGCAACACCGGCCAGGCCCACCGCCAGCAAGGCCACGCTCAAGTGGCGACGCCCCAGCACTGCGCGCAGGGTCGGACGCTGACGCCCCCAGCCAAAGCCGATCATGGCTGTGTCGCCCGTCGCCGCGACAACTGCAGCACCGAGGGATGGATGCGCACGCCGCTGCGGGCTACCGAATCAAGGTTGACCTCGAACGCCACCTGACGGTCACTGACCCGCAGGCAAAACACACTGCCCACTGTGCAGGGGTCGCCGGCTTCGCTGATGCTCAATATCGGATGACCACTGACAGCGCTGAACAACTGATTGCGTTCGTCCGGGTTCAACTGGCCCAGATAGATCGCGTCGCACTCATTGGCGATACGCGGGTCACCGGCCAGCAAGCGCCGCACCACTACCGGCCGGCCAGTGGCTTGCGTGGTGCCTTTGACCAGATCATCGGCGTATTCGGTGGGACCGACCAGACACAAACGCAACTGCGCCGGCTCCACCGGCCAGCGGGCGTAGCTGAGAATACCCTGGACCACCTGCGTCACGGCAGTGGCCCGCTGCTCGGCCAGGGTCGGGGTCGGTTTGGTTTCGGCAGAGGCCAGCGCGCCGAACAGCAGCGGCAACGCAGCCATCAGCGAGCGCCCCCGACGCGTCATACGTCCCGATGTCGGGGCGGCCACTGTCATCAAGGAAATCTCTTACAAACTAGCGGGATAATGTCGCAACGATAGCACAGTGGCCGATTTCCCAGCGAGGGAGCAGGCCGCTGCCCATCCGGTGAAAGGCCGAATCGCCGCCTTCATACCTGCTCCAGCATCAATCCGGAAATCCGTTTGACCTTGCGCCGCACCGCGTCTTCGAACACTCCGTGGCGCGGTTCGATCAAAGTGAAGCAGCTTTTCGCCCGGGTGATGCCGGTGTAGATCAACTCCTTGGTCAACACCGGGTTCAAGGCATCGGGCAACACCAGGGCAGTATGGGTGAACTCCGAGCCCTGGGATTTGTGCACGGTCATGGCGTACACGGTTTCCACCTCGTTGAGACGGCTGGGCAATACAAAACGCACGCCGCCCCGGCCATCGTTGCGAGCAAAGGCCACCCGCAACACCTGCTGGCCGGGTTGCTGCTCATCGGGCAGGCGCAAGGCAATGCCGATGTCACCGTTCATCAGACCCAGGCCGTAGTCGTTGCGGGTCATCAGGACTGGCCGGCCCTCATACCAAGGTTGCTCGACATCGATCAGGCCAGCAGCGCCCAACACCCGGCCGACCCGTTGGTTCAGCCCTTCAACGCCCCATGGGCCTTTACGTACGGCGCAAAGCAGCTGGAAGGTTTCAAAACCCTGTAACACCGCCATGGCCCAGGCTTCCCAGCGTGGATCATCAACCGCAGTGGTCAATGGTGGACGCTGCCGACCGATGATCTGCAGATAGCTGCGATACCCCTGAGGCCCCTCGTTACCACGGCCAAGGCCATCGAGCAGCAAACGGTCGAGGGCACGATCCTGCTCACCGCGCAGGGTCAGGCCGAACACGTCATCCTGTGTCTGTTGCAACAGGGCCCGTGCCTGTTCGGCATCCTGCAGGTTGACCAGGCGCGCCAGCCGGCCAATGCCGCTGGTCTCGCCGAAGCGCCGGGAAAAGCGCAGCATCACCACTTGCTGCGCCAGAGGATACTGCTCGGCAGTGCCCGCCAGCAGTTCGCTACCCGCCAGGGTTTCACCGCTGACCTGCTCCAGCCAGGCCTGGGTCTGGGCGCTATAACGGCCAGCCTCGGCGTCCCGGCACAAGTCACCGAGCACCGCGCCGGCCTCCACCGAGGCCAGTTGATCCTTGTCTCCGAGCAACACCAGACGGGCGTGAGGCGGTAGCGCGGCGAGCAAGTTGGCCATCATTTCCAGGTCAATCATCGAAGCTTCGTCGACCACCAGCACATCCAGGGGCAAGGGGTTGCCCGCATGGTGACGAAAATGCCGCGAGCCCGGACGGCTGCCCAGCAGACGGTGCACCGTCGAGACATCGGTGGGAATGTTTTCGCGCACCTGGGCTTCGACCGCCAAGCGCTCAACCTGTTGACCGATGGATTCGGTCAAGCGTGCCGCCGCCTTGCCAGTAGGCGCCGCCAGGCGAATGCGCAATGGACGCCCGGCCTCGACGGCGGGTGCCTGGAGCAAGGCCAGCAAGCGCACCACCGTGGTGGTCTTGCCGGTGCCTGGGCCGCCGGTAATGATGCTGAAAGCGCCACGGGTAGCCAGGGCACAAGCCAGCTTTTGCCAGTCCACCTGCCCCGCTTGGCTGCCTCCATCGAACAGTTGCGCCAGGCGCGCCGCCAGGTCTGTCGGGGCCGGTTCGGCCTGCTCCAGACGTAGACGCAAGGCACTGTCGATCTGCCGCTCATAGGCCCAGTAACGGCGCAAGTACAAACGCCGAGCACTGAGCACCAAAGGCCGCGAAGCCTCTTCGACGCAAGCACCATTGGCGACCAGGCGACTGCTGGCCAGGCGCTGTAACCAGGTACTCAATGCCAGTTGCTCAAGCAGTTGCGACGGTAGCAACAAAGGGCCCGCCAGGGCATCGCCCTCAGGCGGCAACGACAGGGCAAAGTCAGGTTCGGCCAGGGTTTCACCCAGATCCAGGCAGACATGACCATGACCCAACTGGTGGCTGGCCAATGCTGCGGCCAGTAGCACCAATGGGTCGCCTCCCGGGTCGCGCTCTTCGAGAAAGCCGACGAAGGCCCGGTCCAGGGCGCGCAGCCAGCCACGCTCGACCCAACGATCGAGCAACGCCAGCAGGTCGGCACTGTCACTCAAGGGCTCAAGTGCGGCCAGATGCCCGGCATCCAGTGGCGTCGGCAGCAGGTCGTCGAGGGTACGGCTCATGGTGTATCTCCCAGGAACAGGTCGTGTTGCTGCGGTGCACTGAAGCCACGGAACAGTGCGTCAAGGCGCTCGATCAATTCCCGTGGTGGCTTGACGAAATACACACCGCCGGACGCCGAATGCACACCGCGTAAAAAGATGAACACGGCGCCGCCGACATGCTGGTCGTAGTCGTAATCCGCCAGCCGTGCGCGGAGCTGGCGATGCAGGGCCAGCAGGTAGAGCACGTACTGCAGGTCGTAGCGGTGACTGAGGATCGCCGATTCCATGGCCAGTTCGCTGTAGGCCAGATCGTCAGGGCCGAGCCAGTTGGATTTGTAGTCGGCCACGTAGTAGCGCCCGTCATGTTCAAAGGCAAGGTCGATAAAGCCCTTGAACATGCCGTTGAGCTGAGCCGGTTGGGCGGCAACCCGTGCAGCGCCTTGATGGGTGTGTTCTGCCACCAGGCGATCAAGCTGGCCGACATCGACCTTGTGGCTGGCAAACCAGAACTCCATTTCGATCTGATACTGACTCAGCTGATTCAAGACCAGGGGTGGACTGTCCGGCGCCAGGGCCATGGGTTGCACCAGCAACTGCTGCAACCAGTGGCTCAGTGTGTCGATCCAGCCGGTCCAGTCGCGGCGGTTGCAGCGCTGGCCAACCGTGCGCTTGAGTGCTTCGTCGTTCACCGTCACCTGGGCAAAACCTTCAAGCCCCGCCCATTCGAGCAGGCCGTGGAGGAAGGTCCCAGGGTTCGGACCGCGAGGGAAACGATGGATATCGCCGCTGCCAGGCATCACTTCGCGCAGCTGTTGCGGATCGGGGCGCTCGTCATCGAGCAGTTGCTGGGCTTGTGAGCTGTCAGCATCCAGGGTCAGCGACTCCTCGCCAATGCGCAGTGCACTGTAGGAAGCGATCCACCAGTTCTCGGCCGCACGGCGTTTGGGCTGGCGCGCAGGCAGCAGCTCGGCCTGATTAGCGGGTGCGCTATAGCTTTGTTCGTTGGCCTCAGGCATGGCGTTGCTGGCAATCGCCGGGCAACCCGCTTGCAAAGCCTGCAGCCAGTCACTCAACTGACTGGAAGCCGCTAAAGGCGTGCCGCCGCCGAGCAGGTAGCCCAGCGCCGAACGGTGCAGCAGCGACGTCTTGCCAGTGCCACGCTTGAGGTCGGCAACCCCCAGCCAGCAAGCGTGCTGGGCGCGGGTCAGGGCAACGTAGAGCAGACGCAGATCTTCGGCCAGACGCTCATCGTCGGCCATCGCAATCTGCCCGGCATCCGGGGTCAGGGTCAGGTGCGCCTGACCATCGCTGTCGTGCCAGCCCAGTGGCAAGCGCTGGCCATCCACCGGTTTGCTGGTGCAGATGAACGGCAGGAACACCAGCGGGTATTCCAGGCCTTTGGACTTGTGGATGGTCACTACCTTGACCAGTTGCTCATCGCTTTCCAGGCGCAGGATCTGCTCTTCACCGGCCTGACCGGCGCTGGCCAGATGCTCGCCGAGGTGGCGGATCAGCGCTTGCTCGCCATCGAGTTCGGTGGCCGCCTGCTGCAGCAATTCGGCCAGGTGCAACAGGTTGGTCAGCACGCGCTCACCATCACTGCGGGTCATCAACACCTGCGGCAGGTCAAAGTCATGGAGCAAGCGGCGCAGCATCGGCAACACCCCCTGGCTGCGCCAGATCAGCCGGTACTGGCGGAACTGCATGACCCAGCGTTCCCACACCCGTTCGTTCTGGTTCAACTGCTCCAGCGCCGACAGCGGCAGGTTCAGGGTGATACTCGCCAGTGCCGCCTTCAGCAGACGCTCGACATCCGGCTCGGCACAGGCCTTGAGCCAGGCCAGCAGGTCCTGAGCTTCCTGGGCGGCAAACACCGAGTCCTTGTCGGACAGGTACACACTGCGGACATCGCGGGCCGCCAGTTCGGCGCGAATCAATTGGGCTTCACGACCATCGCGCACCAGGATGGCGATGTCCGAAGGCAGACAGCCACGCAGCGTCTGATCCGCCTGGAGAAAGCCGCTGCGGCCCTGTTTTCCGCCATTGAGCAGCGCGACAATCTGACTGGCACAGCTGGCGGCCAGCTGCTGACGGTAAACCGCCGTGGAGACCGGTTCGTCGCTGTGCAACTGCCACAGATTCAGGGCAGCGAGCGCCTGTCCGTCGACCTGAAACTGCTCACTACGGTCTTTGGCTTTGACCTCGACAAAGGGCACCGGGTTGTCATCACCGTCGCGAAACAGGAAGGCGCCACGTCCCTGCTCACGCAGTTCGGCCTGCATGAATACATGATTGACCGCGCTGACCATGGCCTGGCTGGAGCGGTAGTTGGTGTCCAGGCTGTGCAGGCGCCCGGCGGTGGCGCGACGGGCGCCCAGGTACGTAAAGATATCGGCGCCGCGGAACGCATAGATCGCCTGTTTGGGGTCACCGATCATGAACAGGCCGGTGTCCTGAACATTCTCTTCAATGCGGTAGATGCGCTGAAAGATCCGGTACTGGACCGGGTCGGTGTCCTGGAATTCATCGATCAGGGCGACCGGGAACTGCTCACGGATCAAGCCTGCCAGACGCTCGCCGGCATCGCCGTGCAGGGCATGATCGAGGCGCAGGAGCATGTCGTCAAAGCCCATTTCCGCCCGCCGGCGCTTTTCCTGTTCAAAGCGTGCCCCCACCCAGGCGGCGGCGTGTTCCAGCAAGCAGGCATCAGGTGTCGGCAAGGCTTTCAGTTGATCCTGCAGGCCTTCCATCGCCTGCAGTGCCGGGTGGCTCGGTGGTTCACCTTTCCAGGCTTCAGCCATACCGGCACGGGTCAGACGGGTGAAGCCGGTGCCCAGATCAAGTTCCAGCGCCAGTTCATCTGCGGCCCAGACGGCCAGCTTCTCACACCAGGGCTCGAAGTAACGCGCCTGCATCTTGCGTCCGTCCACTTGCTTGGCAGCCAGCCCTTCACGGCAGATCTGCAGCAGTTCGCCGGACCACTGGGCCCAGGGCGCCTTGATCGTGCGCAACTGCTCGGCGCGCTGTTGCAACACTGAATCGATCAGTGCCTGCGGCTCTTCTGCGCTGTTCTCGATATATTGCCGCCCAAACAGCGCGCGTACCCGAGGCAGTAGTGCATCAGGGCTGACCCAATGACTGCGCACCCAGGCCAGAGCATCGCCGTGCATGCTGTAGCAAAAGCGCCGCCAGTAATCGCGCATGACCTGACCGAGCAACTCACTGTGGTCGGTTTCCAGGGTCTGGGTAAACAGGCTGCCACTGTCGAACGCATGCTCGCGCAACATGCGCTGACACCAGCTGTGAATGGTCGAGACGGCCGCCTCGTCCATCCATTGCGCGGCCACATCCAGGCGATTGGCGCACGCTGGCCACAGGTCTTGTTGATAGTCGTCGCGCAGCTGCTGCAGTAACGGGTCGGCGTCATCCAGTTCACCACGGAAGAAGCGTGCCGCTTCCGCCAGGCGGGTACGGATGCGCTCACGCAGCTCCTTGGTGGCGGCATCGGTGAAGGTCACCACCAGCACCTGAGGTGGCAGCAGTTCGCGGCCGAAGCCCTGCTCGCCGCCATGACCAAGCACCAGACGCAGGTACAGGGCGGAGATGGTGAAGGTCTTGCCGGTACCGGCACTGGCTTCGATCAACTGACTGCCGTGCAGCGGAAAAGTCAGTGCCAGCGGTGCATTGGAACTCATTGGGCGTCCTCTTCATTGCCCAAGGTCTGCCAGGGCGCATCGAACATCGGGCGGTACAAGGCTTCACACCAGCCCTCGAACTCTTCACTGGCCGTCAACGCCGCGAAATCGCTGAACTGCCGTGCCAGCGCGGTGCTTTCGCTACGTTCGCCAAAACTGTTCTGGCCATCGCCTTCATAAGCCTTGGCCGCGGCAGCCAACGCTTTATCGGGGTCGTTCTGGGCCAGCCAGGCGAAGGCGGTCTTGGTCGCCACAGGCAGCGGTGCACTCATGCCTGCCTGACGGGCCAGGAGCAGGTCACCGAGCATGTCCGCGGCACGCGCTTGCTCGATCGGAGCGAGCAACAGGGTGATATCCGTGGCCACCACCGCACTGTGCAACGGCAGGCCGACGGCACAGGCGGCCAGGTGCATGACCCAGGTCGAGGTCAGCCGCTGCCATTTCAGCGAGCGACCGCTGCTGATGCCGTTAGGCAAGGTGGTAATACTCAGCAGGGATTGATCATCACGCTGATAGACCCGGCCTAGCCAGCCTTCAAGTTTGAGCTGGCGGTATTCGAAGCGGATCGGTAACGCACTGTCCAGGGCGTTGGGCCACTGGCGCAGCAACTGTTGATGGCGCTGCAGCAGATCCGGTAATGGCTCGATCAACTCAGCTTGCAGGCATTGGCCGAACCCCGCCAATGGCAACATGCCGCTGCCCTGCAGACGCCGCGCCTGAGTGCCAAGTGCCTGGCTGGCATCGTCGGGGCTTGCCAGCGCCGCAGACAACAGGCTTTCACTGAGGCTGTAGCGCTGCAAGGCGTCGAGCACGAAGGGTTCTTCATCGGCCAGCGGCGCTTGCACCGCCTCGAAGAACACCTTCAGACGCTGACTGAAGAAGTGCCGCACCGGATGGCGGAGGAAATCCTGCAGCAAGGTCAGACTCAAGGCTTCATCGCTGCTGTAAGGCGGCAGGTCATCCTCGGCCTTGGCTTGCGCCTCGGCTGGCAGGTGCAGCGTTCGCCATTCGCGGGCGTAGCTGAACAGGCTGCTGCCCTTGTGGAAGTAGCGGGCACTGAAGGGCTGCAACGGGTGTTCAACGGTCAGGGCACGCAGCAACTGTTCGCCGGCATCGAGCTTGTCACGCTCCTTGGCAGCCGCCAGCCGCCAACCGCCGGCGAGATGATCACGTAACTGCCCGACCAGCACCGAGGCAGGACGTTCGCTGTTGTCACGAATGCTGCGGCCGACCCAGCTGACATACAACTGGTCGCGCGCCGAGAGCAACGCTTCAAGCAGCAGGTAGCGATCATCCTCGCGACGTGAGCGATCACCGGGGCGGTAGTCGCTGCCCATAAGGTCGAAATCCAGCGGCGGTTGCGCGCGCGGGTAATCGCCATCGTTCATGCCCAGCAGGCAGACCACCTTGAAGGGGATCGCACGCATGGGCATCAGGGTGCAGAAATTCACCGAGCCGGCCAGGAACCGTTGCGACAGACGTCCTTGATCGAGCCCGGCCAGCCAGGCTTCACGGACCACGGTCAGCGGCAGCAGATCTTCGAGCGCGACCGACTCACAGGTCTGCAACCAGGTCTCGCGCAAGGTCTGCAGCTGTACCAGCAGGTAGTCGTCGTGCTCGGTTTCGGCGAGGAAGAACACCTGCAGCAGCGCATGCAGACGCTCGCCCCATTGCGCGGCGGTCGCCGCCCTGGACAGCTGTTGATAGGCGACTTCCAAGGCGTCGAGCAAGGCCACCAGCGGACCGATCAATGCGGCGTCCAGGCCGCCGATTTCGTCGAACGGCTCGATCCCGTCGCAACCTTCGCCGACACCCACGGCATAGCCAAGCAGCATGCGCCGCAGGCCAAATCGCCAGCTGTTCTGTTCCAGATCAGCCGGCAAGCCCAGGCTCGCGCGCTGTTCGGCGTTCAGGCCCCAGCGGATACCGGCACCTTCGATCCAGCGGTGCAGGGTCGGCAGGTCGCTTTCCTTGATGGCGAAGCGGGCGCGCAAGGCCGGCACATCGAGCAGGTCGAGAATCTCGCTGACCGCGAAACGGCTGTCCGGCAATTTCAGCAGATGCTCCAGAGCAATCAGCAGCGGATCGCGGCCACGCTGGCCTTGGTCGGTCAGGGTGAAGGGAATGAAGCGTGGGTCATCGCGGCCCAACTGGCCAAACACCGCGCGTATATGCGGGGCGTAGGTGTTGATGTCCGGGAGCATGACAATCACGTCCCGCGGGCGCAGGTGTGGATCGGCGCTGAAGCGGGCGAGCAACTGGTCGTGCAGGATCTCCACTTCGCGCTGCGGGCTGTGGGCGACATGGAAGCGTACCGAGCGATCCTTGCCCGGGTCGACTGCCGGCCACAATTCGCGGGTCTCGGCCAGCGGACGCAATTCAAGAATGTCGTCCTGCAGTTGATTGAGCAGGTTTTGCGGCTGACTTTCGCTGAACAGGTCAATGCGCCCGTCGGTGAACGCTGTGCGGTAACTACCGGGATCATCGTAACTGTCGAGCAGGTTGATGTAGTCACGGCCCTGCTTGCCCCAGGCAGCCAACAGCGGGTGCGCGTGCTGATGCAGGGATTGCGCATCGATCAAACTGGGCATGCCTTGCTTGCGTTGCTGGCGCTTGTACTGGTGGCGCAGCAGGTCCTTGTCGGCAACGATATCCGCCCAGTGATGACGGCAGGGGTTGTGCACACAGAGCAGTACCTGGCTAAAACGGGCCAGGCCGGCCAGAGCTTCCAGCGCCTGGGCAGGCAAGGAAGAAATACCGAAGACGATCACCCGGGAAGGGAGCCCGGCAGGTGCCTGCTCGAGGCTGTTGATCCGCTCGATAAAACGCTGATGCACCCCGGCACGACTCTGGGCCATGCCTTCCTCACCGACATCCAGCAACAGCGCACGCCACAATTCGGCTTGCCAGCAATTGGCCGGGGGCAACGGCTTGGCGTCGCCGCGGGCGGTGTTCAATACATGGCGTCCGGCAGCCCAGTCCTTGAGCCAGTCGGCACGGTAGACCTGGTATTGGTCAAACAGGTCGGCCAGGCGCTCGGCCAGCTGGTAGCGCTTGCGCAGGTCGGTGTCGTCGGTGAGAAAGCGCTGCAGGGGCTCGAAGTGAGGTTTGTCGATGACTTCGGGGAGCAAGCGCATCAAGCGCCAGGTCAGCGGGGCCTTGTCGAGCAGGGACACTTCCGGGATTTCGTCGCGTCCCAGCACACGCCGGTACAACTGCCACATGAAGCTGCCGGGCAGTTGCACCTCGATAGCAGCGGCAATGCCACAACCACCCTGGTCGTCGTCTTCAGGGTCTTCGGCCAGGGCCAGTTTGAGCCATTGGGCGATGCCGTTGCTTTGCACCAGGACTATTTCATTTTCCAGAGGTGCCAGAGGATGCAGGCGCATCCAGCTCACCACCAGGCTGCGCAGTTCGTCCAGGCGATTGCCGTGGACCACCATGAATCCCGGAAGGAGTGGGTTTGCGTGCGGCATTGGACATCCTTGAGGCTGTGCGGACAGAGGGAAACCATATCATGGGCCCGGCCCTTGATGAGGGCAGAACAGACACCAAAGATTACCGA
>NZ_JANHLE010000036.1 GCF_028682475.1 Pseudomonas putida | reverse complement strand
GGTTTGAAATGTAAAGGATGTCCCCGGTTTGTACCCGGGGCAAGCCCGCTCCCACCGCTGAGCAAGGGGTGTGGTATCTGCCGTGCCACAAGGTACAATCCCCGCCCTCCTCCCGAACCTGCCAAGGAACGCCGATGTCCGGCCTCGAACTGTTCGCCGCCGTGCTCGGCGTTATCGCCGTGTGGCTCACGACCAAACAGAATCCCTGGTGCTGGCCCATCGGTCTGGTGATGGTGCTGCTCTACAGCTGGATCTTCTTTGAAGTGCGCCTGTACTCGGACATGCTTCTGCAACTGATCTATGCCGTGCTGCAGCTCTATGGCTGGTGGCAATGGACACGCCCGGACAGCCAGCGCGAAGCCCGTCAGGTCACCCACCTGGATTCCCAGGCCATTCTCTTCAGTCTCGGTCTGGGTTTGCTCGGCAGCCTGGCGCTGGGGGCGGCCATGGCCAGCTGGACCGACGCCGCGCAACCCTGGCTGGACGCAGCGCTGACCGCTTTCAGCCTGGTCGCGCAGCTGTGGATGGCACAAAAGCGCGTGCAGTGCTGGCCGCTCTGGATCGTGCTGGACGTGATCTTCGTTGGCCTGTTCCTGTACAAAGCGCTGTACCTGACCGCAGCGCTCTATGCCCTGTTCACCTTGATCGCCGTGCAGGGCTGGCGCGAGTGGCGCCGCGACCCGGCGTTGGCCAGCGCATGAAGGTCCTGGTTCTGAGTGGTCCCGAGTCCAGCGGCAAGAGCTGGTTGAGCCATGAAATCCAGGCCCACTTCGGTGGGGAACTGGTCAGTGAATATGTACGTCACTTTATCGACGAACATCGCCGCGATACCTGTTATGCCGATATTCCGGCAATCGCCCGCGGCCAGCTGGCCTGGGAAGACGCCGCCCGTGCCCGCCAGCCCGAGCTGCTGATTCTTGACACACACCTGTTGAGCAACCTGCTGTGGAGCCGGGTACTGTTCGGTGATTGCCCGGCCTGGATCGAACAGGCCCTGCTTGCGCGCCGCTATGACCTACACTTGCTGCTCGACCCCACGGGTGTCATCTGGGTCGGCGATGGTCAGCGCTGCCAACCGGCCCTGGAACAACGTCAGGCATTTTTTGCTGACAGCCTCGCTTGGCTGCAACGCAATCACCAGCCTGTACAGGTCATTGGCGGTGACTGGGCCCAGCGCAGTACGGCAGCCCTGAGTGCCGTGCAGCATTTACTCAATGGCAAATCCCCGGCGTGCGCCACCGAGTGTTAGCCCCCTGATACACCCCACTGGGTCAAATGCCCCGTATTTGCGCGACATTCCCCAAATTCGGTGGTGGTGTTAATCCCCTGATACAACCCTTGAAAAACCCTTGCGGCGCAGCCTGCGGCCTGCCAAGCGGCCGTAGGGTAAAAATGTGTCTCATGCTTGATACAACAAAATCCCGGCACGTACCGATAAAGCTCTCAACCTTTTGAATTCTCGGTAATAAGCAAAAGCGGCACACCTTCTGCTGTCCTACTCGCAACGCTGAACAGGCCAGCGACTCAAGAAGGAATTGCCGTCGTGGAGAAATTTGAAAAAGGCATTTATCGCTTCCTGCTGGTCGGATGCGTGTTGGGATCAAGTTTCAGCTTACCTGTCCAGGCCGAGAACGGAATCATCATCATTACCCGCGATGTGCAACCGCGGATGGCGACGCGCGCGCCGCTGGTTCCCGATCCCTCCCCGGTCACCGTCAATGCCAACCCGTCCGCGCACATCCTCAAACAAACCAACGAGCTGAGCGATGGTGACTTCGCCGGTATCAGCAGCGGCGCGGGCATTAGCTCACTGGTCACGCAACAGACCAACAACCTGGGCGGTCATATCAGCAACCAGACTCAATTGCCCAATCTCGCCGGTGGACGTTCCACAGGCGGCGGCAACGGCATCTCCAACATGGTCAATTCCAGTGTGCAGAAAGGCCTGGCTCCCTTGCAGATCCTGACCGGAGGCAAGTGAGATGAGGCACACGTTGCTGATTCTGGCCGCCATTTGCAGTGCACCGGCCTTCGCCCAGTCCCCTGTAGTCGATAACGCCACCATCGACAATTCCGGCAAGCAGTACCAGGGCAACCTCACCGTCAACCAGGCTGCTGGCGATCTACAGCAGCAGGCCAACGTGCGGGCCTTCGCCACGGGTCATAACGCCAGCGCGACCACCGAGGTTCGCCAACGCCTGCGTACCCAGGTCGACCCCGCCATCGATGCCCGGTCCAGCATCCAGGGCGATTCCTTCAGTAACGGCAGCGGCGCGCTGGGTGTCAACCAGAGCGCCGGCGCCAGCACCCAACAAGCCAACGCACTGCGTATCAGCCTCAGTACTCAGCCGCAAAGTATCGACGACAGCGTCCTCATGCAACAGAACGTGACGCTGCTCAACAGCTCCGATCCAACTGGCTCAGCACCCGGCCATCGCCAGGTCACTACCAGTGACCAGGCATTCACCGGTAGCCGCGGGGTGATTCAGTTGAATCAGAGCGCAGGGGTGGGAAACCGCATGGCCAACACCCTGAGCGTACGGGTCGTGGACTGACCCAAACAGGTAAGAACAACACTTAACCTAAAATAAAGTACGGAGAATCACCATGAAACCCTCGATGGCACTCAAGCCTCTGGTTTTCGCAATTGCTGCGGTCATGGCTGTTGCTGTACAAGCTGAAAACGGCGATCGGCGTGGTAATAGCCACCATCATGGCAACCACACCCCTCCTCCAAAAGCCTTCTATGTCGACGCCACTGCCAATGCGCACGACCGGCAAAGCAGCACCGGTAACAAAATCCGCAACGAAGGGACCATCAACGAAGCTGAAATGAGCGACTCCGCGTCAGGCACCAGCGGCAACGTCGGTGTCAACGTGGCGGCAGGCGCCGGCAACCAACAAGACAACGCGGCCGCCATCGCCAACGCTGGCTCCGATTCCAGCGCCATCGACAACAGCTTCGTGTTCGGCACATCCGAAGCCACTGCCCGAGTCACGCAATACAGCAACAACAACAAGGTCTACAACTTCAGCACCCAGAACTCTGCTGTGATGAGCGGATCGGGTAGCGAAGGTAGCGGCAACATGGGTATCAACATTGCTGGCGGCGACCTCAACCAGCAGAAAAACACCATGGCAATTGCCAACACCAATGCTCCGCTGGGTAACGCAACCGCCACCGCCTCTGCCAATCAAAGCGGCCCTGGCCTGGAAGTGGTAAATAGTGCCGACCGGACCTACACCATCGATACGTTGACCTTCACCACCACCAAAAGCGGATCGTTCTCCCGTGAAGGGACCTTTGACGCAAGCGTAGACAAGAGCTCTTCTTCGAGCTCGAGCGAAAGCGGCTCATGGAATGCTGATGCCAGCGGCTCCAATAGCTGGAGTGCCAGCGGTTCGAACAGCTCGTCGGCCAGCGGATCCAACAGCTCGTCGGCCAGCGGCTCCAACAGCTCGTCGTCCAGTGGTTCGCTCAGCGCAGCTGCCAGTGGCACCAACAGCTCGTCGGCCAGTGGCACCAACAGCCGCGATCACAGCTCTAGTTCGAACACTACGCTGGACGTATCGCTGGACGCTTCTGTAGAAGCCAATCGTTCCTCAACCCGCGACAACAACGGCAACGTAAACACCCGCAGCCAGAGTGCCGACGCTTCTCTCACCGCTTCGCTCAACGCATCGATCGACAAATCGCATGAATCCTCGTCGAACTCGTCGTACGACAGGACCCGCGATTCTTCGTTTGATCGCACCCTCGATGTCTCGTTCGACAAGTCTCACGAGTCGTCCTACGATAAAACTCGCGAGTCTTCCTACGACAAGTCGCGCGAATCGTCGTTCGACAAGGCGTTCGAGTCCTCGTTCGAAAAATCGGCCTCCGCCTCGTATGACAAAGCCAAGGAAGCTTCTTCCGAGTCTTCGGACAGCATTTCGAAGAGCTTCAGCGAAGCCAACTCGTTTGAGCTGAGCAACAGCATCTCGTTCCAAGTGCTGACCCCAACCGGCTGGGCTAACCCTGTGACCAACACTGCAACCCTGAGCGGTTCGGTGAACGGCGGCAGCGGCAACCTCGGCGTCAACGTGGCTGCCGGTGTCGGCAACCAACAAAGCAACTCGCTGGCCATCTCCAACCAATCGTTCTGATTGTTGTGGCCTGGAGGCCCCCTTCGGGGGGCCTTTTCTCAACCAACCGGAAGGCGTCCAACTATGCGCATCATCGCCTTGGCGTTTTTGCTTTGCCTGGCCAGCCAGAGTGAAGCGGCCCAGATGCCACTTGCCGTGTTACCGGGTGGTGCGGTGATATTCAAGCCGATCCAGAGTGTACGTGAGCGCAAGTTCGCCGACCTGGTGCAACAGAAAACCGACTTCAGTTGCGGCGCTGCGTCGCTGGCAACGATATTGCGTCAGGCCTACTGGCTGGACGTGAATGAAGAACAGATCATCGAAGGCATGCTGGCACACGCCGATCAGGACCTTGTACGGGTTCAGGGCTTCTCCATGCTCGACATGAAGCGTTACGTGGAAAGCCTGGGCATGCGTGCCCGCGGTTACCGGGTGGCCCCCGAGACCTTGCACAGTATCCGCATTCCGGTGGTGGTACTGATGGACGTGCGTGGCTACAAACATTTTGTAGTCTTGCAACGCGTCGATAAAGGCTGGGCTTACGTCGGTGATCCAGTGCTCGGTCATAAACGCTACAAAGTCGACGACTTTGTCAAAGGCTGGAACGGCATCATCTTCGCCGTTATCGGCAAGGGTTACGACAAAACCAATGCCTTGCTCGATCCCCCCATGCCGCTGACCGCCAAGAACCGCATCAACGGCTTCAGCCCAGTGCAAGACGCAGAGTTGATGGATTTCGGCTTCATCCAAAGCGACTTCTTCTAATGACTCTTCTAATGATAAAGGAGCACGAGGCTCCAGGAGCATCCAATGAAGACTCCAATCTGGCTAGTCGTGGTTTGTCTGGCCGCCAGCCTGCCGAGCCAGGCCCAGACTTTCAAACCCATCGAACTTAAGGATCAGGAACTGGCGAATCTGCGTGGCCGCTATGTCATGCCGGGGCGGATCATCAGTTTCGGCGTTGTCATGACCAGCACCTGGCAAAATGCCAATGGTGAAGTGATCGGGGCAACCTCCTCGATGCAGATTCAACAATCGACCATCAAGCCACAGTTCTATGTGTCGATGATCGACAAAAAAGGCAGCGGCACGGCGCGTTCGCAAACACCCGGCACCGGCACCGTCACCGGTGGCAGCGGTCTCAACAGCACCGAAGGCGTCACACAAGTGGTGCGGGCCGCTGGCGACAACAACACTGCCTACAATGCCGTGGATATAAACGTCACCAAGGCCAACCAGGCGCCGGCTGCACAACAGCGGGGCGAGGCACTGGCCGCAGGTTCGACGTTAGTTGGCGCCAATGGTGCAGGCTCCCTGAGCGTTTCCTCGACCGGTACTGGTGTACAACTGAACATCACCGCCAACAACAACCAGGGCAGCACCATGCAACGCCTGGCCCAGGGTGGCCTGATGCAGAACACCACGTTACTTGGCGGCGGCAACCAGGTCAGAAACCTCACCTCTCTCAATGTCGTGCTGCGTGACAACGTGCCGACAGCCGAGTCGCTGAACGGCAGCCTGGACCAGCTCAAAGGAATTCGCACTCTCGGATTCTGATCTACGCTCAGTCTCATCAAATGTAGTCAGAAGGGACGGCTAACCCCATGCACCGATCGTTAACGTTCAGAGCTATCGTCTGTTTGAGTAGCCTGACCCCGGCGACATTGCTCTACGCAGCACCGGACCCTCAGGTCGAAGCACTAAAACAAGAACTCATGGAGTTGAAACAGCGTTACGAAGCACAACAACAAGCGCTGATGGTACTTGAGCAGCGTGTACGCCAGGTCGAAGAAACACCCGCGACACCGGCTCCCAAACGCCTGACCAAATCCCCCGCCGAAACGGTCAGGGGTGGCCAGACGGTGGCCGCAGGCGCGCCAGGAACCACCGGCAGTTCCTACGGCCAATCGCTGAAAGAAGATTCGGAACCGGCGCAAAGCGTTTCCAACCTGTATGACGAAGCCAGCGGCTTCTTCGGTGGCGGCAAGTTCAGTGTCGAAACCGGGCTGACCTACACGCACTACGATACCCGTGCCTTGGTACTCAATGGTTTCCTGGCACTGGACTCGATTTTCCTCGGCAATATCAACCTCGACCGCATCAAGGCAGATAACTGGACACTGGACCTGACCGCCCGCTACAACCTGGACCAGCGCTGGCAGTTCGATATCAACGTCCCCGTGGTCTACCGTGAGTCCACCTACTCCTCTGGCGGTGCAGGGGGTGCCGGCCCGGTCACCTCCGACGCGACCGTCACCCGCGACCCGACCATCGGTGATATCAACGTCGGGGTTGCCTACAAATTCCTCGATGAATCGGAGAACCTGCCTGACGCGGTCGTCACCTTGCGGGTCAAGGCACCGACCGGTGATGACCCCTATGGCATCAAACTGGTCAATGACCCGAATAACGACAACCTGTCGGTACCTGAAGACCTGCCGACCGGCAATGGTGTCTGGGCGATCACACCGGGTATCTCGCTGGTCAAGACCTTTGACCCTGCCGTGCTCTTCGGCAGCCTGTCCTATACCTACAACATGGAAGATTCGTTCAGCGATATCAGCCCCACGATCAACAGCAAAGTGCCGGGTGACGTGAAACTCGGCAACTCCTGGCAGGTCGGTGCCGGTATTGCATTTGCCTTGAACGAGAAGATGAGCATGTCGTTTTCGTTCACCGACCAGTTTGCCAGCAAAAGCAAGATCAAGCCCGATGGTGGCGAATGGCAATCGATTACCAGCAGCGACTACAACTCGGCAAACTTCAACATCGGTATGACCCTTGCCGCCACCGACAACCTGACCATCGTCCCGAACCTGGCCATTGGCCTGACCGAAGACTCGCCAGACTTTTCCTTCAGCCTGAAGTTTCCCTACTACTTCTGATGCTGCTGTGGGAGCGGGCTTGCCCCGCGATAGCGGTATGCTTGCCACACCGCTATCGCGGGGCAAGCCCGCTCCCACAAGACAGTACAGGCTCAGCGAATCTGGTGCTTATGCAGCAACCGGTAGAAGGTAGGCCGGGAAATCCCGAGGACCTTGGCGGCAATGCTCAGGTTATCGCTGTGCCGATTGAGTACATCGCATAACGCCTGGTGCTCGGCCCGATGCTTGTAATCTTCGAGGGTACCCATGCTCGCGGTAAACGCATGCTGGCTGAGCAACCCCAGGTCCTGAGCCTCGATCTGCCGGCCTTCGGCCAGCACCAGGCCACGCCTGACCCGGTTGGCCAGTTCGCGTACATTGCCTGGCCAGTCGTGTTTGCCCATCGCCACCAGGGCGTCCTCGCTGAAACTGCGCGGCCGCCGTCCGGTTTCCAGGCTGTAGAAATGGGCAAAGTGGTTGGCCAGCATCGACAGGTCGCCATGCCGGTCACGCAATGGCGCAGTGACCACCTGCAGGACATTGAGCCGGTAATACAGGTCCTCACGAAAGCGCCCGCGGGCGATGGCGTTTTCCAGGTCAACGTGGGTTGCCGCCAGTACCCGCACATCGACGCCAATCGGCTGGCCACCACCGACCCGTTCGATGTGTTTTTCCTGAAGGAACCGCAACAGGTTGGCCTGCAACTCCAGAGGCAGATCACCAATCTCGTCGAGAAACAGCGTGCCGCCGTTGGCGGCCTCGATGCGGCCTATCTTGCGCTGGTGCGCCCCGGTAAACGCGCCCTTTTCATGGCCGAACAGTTCGGACTGTATCAGGTGCTCGGGAATGGCTCCGCAGTTGATCGGCACGAAGGGTTTGTCATGGCGCTGCGACTGGCGGTGCAGGGTTCGCGCCACCAGTTCTTTACCGGTGCCACTCTCGCCGCGAATCAGCACCGGCGACTCGGTGGGCGCCAGTTTGCTGAGCAATTTGCGCAACTCGCGAATCGGACGGCTGTCACCCAGCAATTCGTGCTCAAGTCCATCCGCTTGTGCATTGCCCTTGCCACGCAGGCGCGCCATGCCGAAGGCCCGGCCAATGGTGACCTGCACCCGCGAGACATCGAACGGCAAGGTATGGAAATCGAAGAACCATTCGCAGACAAAGTCACCGACATTCTGCATGCGCAGCTCTTCGGCGCTGAGCACCGCAATCCATTCGGTATTGCTGCGGCTGATGAGGTCTTTGACCGCATCCGGGCGCTGCAGGTGCGAGGCTTGCAGGCGCAGCAAGCCGACATCACAAGGATGTTCCAGGGCCGAAGACAAGGTACAACTGTGAACATCCCAGCCGACCTCGCGCAGGCCCGGCAACAAACGGTGACAATCATCGCAAGGATCGACGATCAGCAGGCGGCGGTTCGATGCAGGTTCAAGCATGACCTTTCCTTGGCGCCAATTGTTGGAATTTTATGTAGAAACAGCAAGTTGGCGGGCCCGTCTGTAACAGTAGCAACGATGCGTCAAACGCCCACTACCGTCTGTCCGCAAAGTGTCAATACTCTGGCTCGCCGGGGAATTTCCTTGAACTTTCAGCGTCTCACGCGGCACTTGCCAACGCGTTTTCTGCACGCAATCAAAAATAGTTGAAGATACTTGTGACTCCACCCTGTACTGCGTGCATCAGTACAAGTAACTCACCGCTGAGGCGGTTGTTTATTATCTTGTTTGGGCCCACAGAGAGACCGAACCCATGAACGCCCCGCTCCGTGTCAACGAAGCACTGCTGATTGCCGACCACGCCTTCGAACCCTTCCAGTGTGTTGCCTGGGATTCGCCTAACGGTACAGGTGAACTGAGCCTGGCAGTGATCGACCGGACCAGCACCCGCATTGGTGGCAAGCAGGTGCCGTGCAGCACCTACTCCGACCCCGACCAACTGGCCAGCCTGATTGAAGAGATGCGCGCGGAGCTGAAAAAACAAGGTTGCCAACTGCAACCCTGGTCAATGCCAAAGTAAGTATCAGCGCGACCTGCTTACTATCATGGCCGCGCATCTTCGTGATGCGCGGCAAGCAAGTTAGCTTTTGCAAAAGTTAGACTGCGGCATCAGGTCGCAGCGACACTTTCGTACAGTTTCTGTATGCGCCTTATTTATCCAATCACCTTGAAACTTTCAATCGACCGGTAGTCGGCCTGTAATTGCTGCGCCAATAAACGCGCGCGGCCCAGACGCACCGGCGAACGCTCGATATCCACTAACAGGCTCGGACACGGCATCGGTTGCAGCGGCTCCCAGGCGTTAAGCCGACCGTCGGTCAGCACCAGGCAACGCTGCTGCTCATGCGGATATTGACGCTGGCGTGCCTGCAGCCAGTGCCGCGCCTGCTCCAAAGCAGCCAGCAAGGGCGTACCGCCACCTGCACCGAGACTGTCGAGCCAAGGCTGCAAGGCAGCCGAGGCTTTAAGGCCATGGCGCTGCCAGCGCGGCGCATGGCCACTGGCGGTGAGCAGGGTCAGGCGCGCGCGTTGCCGGTAAGCCTGATCGAAAAAACCGGCCAGCAGGCCCTTGGCCTGGCTCAAGGCCTGATAACGCCGAGTCGAGGCCGAGGCATCGACAATCACCAACCACAATTCATGAGCGCTGGCCGTACGTTGCTGCCAGCACAGGTCTCGGCGCTGACGGGGACGGCCTTTGAGCAAGGTTGCCGGCCAGGCCACGGTTGCGCCTTGGGCGGCCTCGCGGACGCGCCCGCGCGGTCCTTGCTTGATCGCTCCTGGCCGGGGCCTGGCATCCGCCGTGCGCGGGCGACGGATGCTCAGGGCTTTTTTGCCCAGTTCGGCACCTCGCGGCGAGCACCGGTCGCTGTCGCTTGCGGCGGCATTTCGCCCCAGGCGCCCTGCCCTTGCTGGGTATTCGCGCCATGGCCGCCTTGAGGTTCCGGCGCCGGGCTGTGCACAGGCGGTTGTGGCACCTCGCGACGGCGGTGACGCAAGGCAAACTCGGCCACCGCCTCGATATCCTCTGCATCGATCTGCCCGGCACCGCGCCAGGCGGCATGCGCGCGGGCGGCGCGCAGCCACACCAGGTCGGCGCGCAAGCCATCGACCCCGGCAGCAAAGCAACGCTCGGTGATCTGCGCCAGGGCCTGGTCGTCCAGGGCAATCCGGGTCAACTGTTCACGGGCAGCCTGGCAACGGGCGCGCAATTGCGCTTGTGCCTCAGCCCACTGCAGGCAAAAAGCCTCAGGGTCGGCATCGAAGTCCAGCCGCCGACGGATAATCTGCCCACGGGCCTCGGGCGCCGGCTGGCCGTCGAGGGCGACGTTGAGCCCGAAGCGATCGAGCAGCTGCGGGCGCAGCTCGCCCTCTTCCGGGTTCATGGTGCCAATCAGCACGAACCGGGCACTGTGGCGGTGGGAAATGCCATCGCGCTCGACCCGGTTGGTACCGCTGGCAGCAACATCCAGCAGCACGTCAACCAGGTGATCGGCCAGCAGGTTGACCTCATCGACATACAGCACGCCGCCATCGGCCTTGGCCAGCACGCCTGGAGAAAACTGCGCCTTGCCCTGGGCCAGCGCGGCGTCCAGGTCAAGCGTGCCGATCAGGCGCTCTTCACTGGCGCCCAACGGCAGGGTCACGAACGGCCCCTCACCGAGCAGATCGGCCAGACCCCGGGCCAAGGTACTCTTGGCCATGCCGCGTGGGCCTTCGATCAACACGCCACCGATTTTCGGATCGATGGCGGTCAGGCACAAGGCGAGCTTCAACGCTTCGGCGCCGACCACGGCAGACAGCGGAAAATGTGCAGGTTCAGTCATCTCAAGTCTCTTCTTCACCGTCCAGCAGTTGCTCTTCGAGGGCCTCTCGGTAGTCCCCCGGTTGCTCCCACAGACCGCGCTGCTGGGCTTCGAGCAAACGCTCGGTGATGTCGCGCAGCGCCTGGGGGTTGTGCTGACGGATAAAGTCGCGGGTCGCCGCGTCAAGCACATAGGCCTCGGCCAGCGACTGGTAATGGTGATCGTCAATCAGGTGCGTGGTGGCATCGAAGGCGAACAGGTTGTCGATGGTGGCCGCCAGCTCAAAGGCACCTTTGTAGCCGTGACGCTTGACCCCGTCGATCCATTTCGGATTGAGCGCACGGGCGCGGATCACCCGGTTGAGCTCTTCTTTCAAGGTGCGGATGCGCGGACGGTCGGGCTGACTGTGGTCGCCGTGGTAACTCGCCGCAGGCTTGCCGCCCAAACTTTCCACCGCCGCCAGCATGCCACCCTGGAACTGGTAGTAGTCGTTGGAATCGAGCAGGTCATGCTCGTGGTTGTCCTGGTTCTGGATCACCGCCTGGACCTGACTCAAGCGCCGGGCAAAATCGGCCCGCGCGGGTGTCCCTTCATCCGCAGCGCCGTACGCATAGCCACCGTGGTTGAGGTAGACCTCGGCAAGGTCCTTGCGCTCATGCCACAAGTGCCCATCGATTGCGTTCTGCACGCCGGCACCATAGGCCCCGGGCTTGGCGCCGAAAATCCGCCAGCCCGCCTGACGCGCTGCCTGCTCCTGGCTCATGCCCTGACGCTCGAATTCGGCACGCTCGCTGCGCACCCTGGCGGCGAGCGGGTTGAGGTCATCAGGTTCGTCCAGCGCGGCCACCGCCTGCACCGCGGCATCGAACAGCTTGATGAGGTTGCCGAAGGCATCGCGGAAGAACCCCGACACCCGCAACGTCACATCCACCCGTGGCCGGTCCAGCAGGCTCAAGGGCAGGATTTCGAAGTCGTCGACCCGCTGGCTGCCGCTGGCCCATACCGGGCGCACGCCGAGCAGGGCCATGGCCTGGGCGATATCATCGCCACCGGTACGCATGGTCGCCGTGCCCCAGACCGACAGGCCGAGCTGGCGCAAGTGATCGCCGTGGTCCTGCAGGTGACGTTCAAGAATCAGGTTGGCCGAAGCAAAGCCGATACGCCAGGCTGTAGTGGTCGGCAGATTGCGCACATCAACGGTATAGAAGTTGCGCCCGGTCGGCAGCACATCCAGGCGCCCGCGGCTGGGGGCACCACTGGGGCCGGCCGGAACGAAGCGGCCTTGCAGGGCTGCCAGCAGCCCTTGCAGTTCGGCCGGGCCACAGGCATCCAGTTGCGGCGCGATGGTTTGTTGCAGCGCCTCGAGGACGGCGCGCACCTCTGACCACTGTGGCTCCTGCGGCACCTGAGCGGTGCCTGCCAGCGTGTGTGCGATGTAATGACCGGCGAGCAGCTCCAGGCGTTCACGGGTGTCCCCCGCCGTACGCCACAGCGCCTCGTCCTGCGCCTCCAACAACGCCGGGCGCGGGCCGTTCCAGGGTTCGCCGAGGGCACAATCGAGTGGATCGAAGCCCAGCGCCAGCGCTCTGGCCAAGGCTCGCAGCAAACTGGCATTGGCGCCGCGGCCATCACCACGCTCGACGCGCAACAACGCCAGCAAGGTATCGATGCGCAGGCGTCCGTCTGGCGACTCGCCAAACACATGCAGGCCATCGCGGATCTGCGACTCCTTGAGGTCACACAAGTAGGTGTCCAGGCGCGGCAGCCACACGGCGGCATCGTCCAGGGCACCTTCCAGCTGCAGCTCACGGTCGATATGGTTATCGCGCACCAGCTCAAGAATGTCCCGTTGCAGCTCACGGGCTCGACGGGGGTCGAGCAGTTGCGCTTCGTAATATTCGTCGGCCAGTGCTTCAAGGTGACGCAACGGCCCGTAGGTTTCAGCGCGGGTCAACGGCGGCATCAGGTGATCGATAATCACCGCCTGAGTGCGGCGCTTGGCCTGGGCGCCCTCACCGGGGTCATTGACGATGAACGGATAAATGTTGGGCAGCGGCCCGATCAACGCATCCGGCCAGCAACTGGCAGACAGGCCGACGCCCTTGCCCGGCAGCCACTCGAGGTTGCCGTGCTTGCCGACATGGATCAAGGCGTCGGCGGCAAAGCCGTGGCGCAGCCAGAAATAGAACGCCAGGTAACCGTGCGGCGGCACCAGATCGGGATCGTGGTACACCGCGCTCTGGTCCAGCTGATAGCCTCGGGCCGGCTGGATACCGACGAAGGTCAGGCCGAAGCGCAGGCCAGCGACCATCATCCGCTCGCTGCGGAACATCGGGTCCTGCTCCGGTTCGCCCCAGCGCTCGCGCACAGCGTCCTGATTGGCCTGGGGCAAGGCGGCAAAGGCAGCACGGTAATCTTCCAGCGCCATGCTTTGCAGGCAGGGGCGCTGGTCCAGGCTGTCCAGATCATTGCTGACGCCGCCGAGCAGCGTCTGGATCAGCGCCGTGCCGCTGTCGGGCAAGGCGCTCAGCGGATAACCCTGCACTTGCAGAGCACGGAGGATATTCAAGGCTGCCGCCGGCGTGTCGAGGCCGACGCCGTTGCCGATACGCCCATCGCGGGTCGGGTAGTTGGCCAGGATCAGGGCGACGCGTTTGTCCTGGTTGGGCAACTGTGCCAGCGCGCACCAGCGCCGCGCCAGTTCAGCGACAAAGTCCATGCGCTCGGCATGCGGGCGATAGCAGACCACGTCCGACTGGCTGCGCTCGCTGCGCCAGGCCAGGTCCTTGAAGCTGATCGGCCGGGTGATGATGCGCCCGTCCAGTTCCGGCAAGACGATGTGCATGGCCAGGTCGCGGGCACCCAGGCCTTGCTCGCTGGTTTCCCAGCCTGGCTGGTTGTCCTGGGCGCAGATCGCCTGCAGCACCGGGACATCCCGGCGAAACGGCCGCAAGTGCGGTTGCTCGGGGCTGGACTGGGCAAAGCCGGTGGTATTGATGATCAAGGCGGCGTCGACCTGATCGAGCCAGTCTTCGACCTGAGCCAGGCAAGCGGCCTCTTTAAGGCTGGCCACTGCAATCGGCAAAGGATTAAGCCCCGCCAGTTGCAAGCGCTCGCAAAAGGTATCGATAAAAGCCGTGTTGGCCGCTTGCAGGTGAGAGCGATAGAACAGGATCGGCACCACCGGGTGTTCGACCTGCCACTCGGCAAACCAGTCAGCCAGCTCGGCGCTGGCTTTGCGCGGGTGATACACCGCCGTGCGTGGCAGCTGTTGCGGCTCGCCCCAGGGGTAATCACGTTGCAACCACTGGCTGGCCAGGTAGTTGAACAGGTTCAGGGCGTTGGCCTTGCCGCCCTGGCGCAAAAAGTGCCAGAGCCGCTCGGCCTGCTCTGCCGACACGGTACTCAGGCTGGTCAGTTCCGGGTCGGGCCGATCATCACCCGGTACCAGGATCAACTGCACGCCACGGGCCGCCAGCTCCAGCAACTGCTCGACACCGTAGCGCCAATAGCCGACACCGCCGTGCAGTGACACCAGAATCACCTTGGCATGGCGCAACACCTCGTCGACATACAGGTCGACCGAGGCATGGTTCTGTACTTGCATCGGGTTGGCCAGACGCAGGCTGGGGAAATCCTCGGGCAGCTGCTGGGCGGTTTCGGCCAGCAGTGCCAGGTGCGAGTCACCGCTGCAGAGAATGACCAGCTCGGCCGGGGTCTGGCCGAGATCGGCAATACTGTCGTCCGGTACAAAACCACCGGGCTGGGTCCGCAGCAGGTGCATGGATCAGACGCTCAAGGCGGCGCGCAGGCTCGCTTCCAGTTGGTCCGCATCCAGTTCCTGGCCGATCAGCACCAGGCGCGTGGTGCGCGGCTCTTCGCTGCGCCAGGCGCGGTCGAAGTGTTTGTCGAAGCGCGTGCCCACACCCTGAATCAGCAAGCGCATCGGTTTGCCGGGGATCGCTGCGAAGCCTTTGACCCGCAGAATGCCGTGCTGCACCACCAGTTGGGTCAAGGCATCGAGCAGCAGGCTCTCGTCGGCTTGCGGCAGCTCGATGGAGATCGAGTCGAAGGCATCGTGGTCATGATCGTCGTGGTCATCGCCGTCATGGTGCGAATCGTGGTGAGTCCGACGGCCATCGATATGCGCTTCCGATTCGGCGCCCAGGCCCAGCAGCACGTCCAGCGGCAGACGGCCGCTGCTGGCTTCGATCACTTTGACCGCTGGCGGCAGCTCTTCCTGTACTTCGGCGCGGACCTTGGCCAGATCATCGGCGGCGATCAGGTCAGCCTTGTTCAACACCACCAGGTCGGCACTGGCCAGCTGGTCGGCAAACAGTTCGTGCAGCGGCGACTCGTGGTCCAGGTTCGGGTCGAGTTTGCGCTGGGCGTCGACCTGCTCCGGGTAAGCGGCAAAGGTGCCTGCGGCCACCGCCGGGCTGTCGACCACGGTGATCACTGCATCAACCGTGCAGGCGTTACGGATTTCCGGCCATTGGAAGGCTTGCACCAACGGTTTGGGCAGGGCCAGGCCACTGGTTTCGATGAGGATATGGTCGAGATCGCCACGGCGGGCTACCAGCTCACGCATCACCGGGAAGAACTCTTCCTGCACAGTGCAGCACAGGCAGCCGTTGGCCAGTTCATAGACGCGGCCATTGGCCTCTTCTTCGCTGCAGCCGATGCTGCACTGCTTGAGGATTTCGCCGTCGATGCCCAGCTCGCCGAACTCGTTGACGATCACCGCGATGCGCCGCCCCTGGGCGTTGTCGAGCATATGCCGCAGCAGCGTGGTTTTGCCCGAGCCGAGAAAGCCGGTAACGATGGTGACGGGGAGTTTGGCCAGTGTTTTCATGTCGATGCCCTTGGCAGGATGGCGGGCATGCGGGACGAGAGCCAAAGGCATCACTACCTGGGCGCGTTCGCCACCGGATCACCCCGCCCGGTTTATGTCGGAAACTGTTCGAGGCAGGTCTCCTGGCTGACGGTGTTCAGGCCTTGGCCTGAGGTTCGCTGCGCCTTCCCGCCCGCTCATTCGATAGAGCCGGCAGTGGCGTGGCAGTAAACATCACCGTTCACAGTTGCGGGGGCAGCCGCGGCTTGAACCGCGTTCCCTTCTTAGCTTCGGCACGTGCCGAAGAACCTCGAAAGCGCAAGGCTACGCATGCTTGGGAGGCGGGTCAATGTTTGTCGCATTATTGTTGTAGCAATATTGTTTATTCACGCACCCAAACACACATCCAGCACTTAAATATTTGACTGTAAGTTACTTCCTACAAGCCACCAGCCTCATAACAACTTCTGTTCAACGCCTGCGACATAAGTAGCCAACAGCGCAAGTTACATATTTTTACAAAAACCGAATTGATAAATTAAAACAATAAAGAAACCATGAGACAGCAACAGGGAATATTAACCACACAAGAGAGGAACTCTTGCATGATTGGTTATCATAAATGTCCGCTGCGAATTATTTTTTCTAACGCCAAACGCGTGCCTGCAACATGAGTTCCAACGGCGCGATACGGTATTCGGACGAAAGCGCACTGTATGAACTTTCCGAATCACTGAGTAACTGCCTCTACGCCAGCAGCACTTGTTATCCAGCGGCTCTGGTTGCCCAACTGGGTAACGAAACGTGCCGTGCATTCAATGCAACCTGGAACACCCTGCGGCCAGATATCTATCTGGGCGCAGCAAACGGTACCCGCCAGCGGCGTATCTGCAAGTTCGAGTATCGCCACAAGGACAGGCGCTGGAAAACGCTCGAAAGCTGCAACTTTTTTCAGCCCCCGGCCCATAACCCGCTGCTCGGTGGCATTGAACGCACCTATGCACGCAGCGAAACGTCCTTTATCGGCTCGCCCGTGCTGCAAACGCTACTGGCAGCCGACCTGGCGCTCCTGGAGCTGACCGTCGGCCAGCGCGACTGGCTAGTCACCTGCCACCAATTCCGGGTCTTGTGCGATGAGCATAATGAAGGCCAGGCCACGCCCGAAGGACGACACCGCGATGGTCATGACTTTGTCTTTCAACACCTGATTCAGCGCCAGTCAGTGATTGGCGGAGAAAGCCGGGTGTTTGACGAAAATGGCGAAACCGTATTCCGTGCAACCCTGACAGATTACATGGAAACAGTCGTGTTGAATGACCGGACGCTTCTGCACGAAGTTTCTCCGTTGCAACCGCATCCTGACGGTTCAACGCCTGGCACTCGTGACATGTTGATCATTGACTTCGACTTGGCGGGGGACTAATGGATCATCCAACTTCTGCACGCCCAGCCACCTTACTCGATGTACAAAAGGACATTGCCGAAGCGTTTGAACAGGCACTTGCACGGCGGACATCGACATTATCCCTGACTGCTAACGAGAACATACTGTCCGAAACTGCCCGTACACTTGGACAGAACCGTCATTACGACCGTTATCTGTTTAATGCCCAAACTGCAGAGGGCCACCGTTATGCTGCCGAGTTCAACGGCATGCAGGTCGAGCATTTTCCAGAAGTGGAAACGCTGAAGGCACTCGCGACCCGGGCCGTTCATTCCATGTTCAATGTCGAATTCGTTGAGTACCGGGTTCTTTCCGGCGTCCATTGCACGCTGAGCGTGCTGGCGGCATTGACTGAACCAGGCGAAACCGTTCTGTCCCTGTCACCTGAATGCGGCGGACATTTCGCGACCGGGCCATTGGTGCAAAAGATCGGCAGGCGCAGCCGTTTTTTCAGACTGCGCGTCGACGGGCAAATCGATCTGGACGCGTTCGACCAACAGCTCCAGGCCCTCGGGCAGCAACCGTCGGCCGTGCTCCTCGATCACGGTCTGACCACAGTTGCGATCCTCGTCAAGCCGTTGCGAGATCTGCTCAATCGCCACGGCTACCGCCAAACGCTGATCATTTACGACGCCTCCCACACCCTCGGCCTTATCGCCGGCCAGGCCTTTGCCAACCCGCTCGATGAGGGCGCCGACATCCTTCAGGGCAACACCCACAAGTCACTTCCGGGCCCGCACCGGGCATTGATTGTCTGCCGGTGCGCCGACCTTGCCAGGCAGATCGAACAGAACATCAGCGGCGCACTCGTGTCCTCGCCCAACCTGCCGGGATTGCTGCAACTGTTCGTTACCCTCGTGGAAATGGAGCGTTATGGCCAGGCTTACGCCCAACGCATGTGCAATAACGCCCGTCAGTTGCGCAACGCGCTGGCCGACCTCCCCGGTTGGACAGTGCTCCCTACGGACACCCATCTACTACTGCTCGAGAGCGCCTGCAGCCAGCGCGCCGCCCAACAACTCAACGAACTGGGCATCCGGGTCAACAACAAGCGTGTCAATGGCCGCGACTGCCTGCGCTTTGGCGTACAGGAGATCACGCGCCTGGGTATCAGCAGCGAGGATCTGGACGCCCTTGCCCAGATTCTGCGTAACGCCTTGAGCGGCGGGACGAACGGCACAGACCGAAGCCGCCTGACACACATTTGCCACCGTCTGAACCGGATTCACTACAGCTTCGACCAGGTGCCCCTCCGATGAACACACCCAGCTGCCTGATAGTCGGCAACATTCGCAATGGCGAATTCGAAGGCCTCGTTGCCGAAGGTATTGCACCGCTGCTGATTGCCGACAGCCGTGCAACCCGTAAAATCGCTGACCGAGCAAAGATTGCGCCCGTAGCCCATTACGATTTCTCCAAAGGTCTCAGCGCAGAGCTGATCAAACTGACCCAGCAATTGCTCGACAAGCACGGTTTCACCAGTGTGCTGAACTTTCGTGAGGGATATGTCGCTATCACGGCCGGACTGTGCGCAGCATTGCCGGCGCTGGCCCATTTGCATCGAAGCGTTGAAAACACGCTCGACAAGGCCGTGCAACGTCGATGTTTCCAACAGTCGAGCAACCCGGATTTGCACGTCGTTTCGCGCGAGGTGCAAATCGATGATTTGCTCGCGCGCGCCGACGAACTGCCCTACCCGTTCATTTTGAAACCGGCAAACCTCTATAGCAGCCTGTTCGTACGCTGCATCCATGACCCTCAAGAACTGCTGGATTACAACCATGACCAATGGCCGACGCTACAACGCTATGTGAGCACAAAGCACCGGGAAACCGATCAGTTACTGCTTGAGGAGTACCTGCAAGGCTCCAACCACTCCATCGATTGTGCCATCAGCCCTGACGGGACGATCAGCAGTTTCCCGATGGTCGATGTGATTGCCGGCGTAGATATCGGCCGCGACGATTTTCACCACTTCGCCCGCTACACGCCTTCGGTGCTGGAGCCCGACGCGGCGTTGAAGGATCGCTGTCATCGTCTGGCCCACGACGCCGTAAAAGCCCTGGGGCTCAAAGGCACATTTGCCCATGTCGAATTTATTCTCACTGCAAGCGGGCCGAGGATTCTGGAAGTCGGCGCACGGCCTGGCGGCAGCCGGATTCACGTGATTCGCCGGGCCTGGCAGATCCCGCTGGACGTCTGCTACCACCGCGCCCTTTCTGCAGAACCGCTGCCACAAGCCAGCACGCCCCCGCGTCCGTTCGGCATCGTCACACCCTTTGCCCGAGCAGACAGAGCCTACGACGGCGTGCATCACGCCGAACGCATCCGCCACCTGCCCGGCTTCCAGCGCTGGTATGCCTATGTCAGTCCGGGGGAGCGCATCGGGCCGGTCAGCAACGGCTTTCAGAATTACCTGTACATCGAGTTCCACCAGCCCGATTGCGCCAGTTTGCGCGCGTCCCTGCTGGCTGTCGCCGACATTGACGTGTACGCCGAAAGCCCCGGCCCCCAGGTCAAACACATTCTTCTGATCGGTGGACGGGATTCGGGGCTGGATTGGGACACAGCGCAGCGCTTTCGCTTCACCCTCGTTCAGCAAACCGATCAGGTCTCGGATTACCAGCGTCAACACGCGACCCTGGTACTGACCGCCGACATTGCCAATCCAGCCAGTTACCGCGAAACGATCCTGCAGCTTCATCGGCAACGGCCGTTCGATGCTGTGGTGTCGTTTTCGGAACTGGGCCTGATGCCTGCTTCGCAATTGGGAGAGCAGCTGGGCATTGCCCACAACAGCCTGCACAGTGTTGCGGTCAGCCGCGACAAACTACTGTTTCGTCAATTGTTGAAAGGCAGTCGTTATGAGTTGCCCTGCTCAGCCATCGACAGTGCCGACGATGCCCGCGCCTTTGTAGCCTGCCACGGCCCGGCTATTGTCAAACCCGTCAACGGCTCGGGCAGTCAAGGCATCTACGCGATCGGCAAGCCGGAGGATGTCGACGCGCTGCTGTTGCAGGGGCGCAACCTGATCGAAGCGTTCGCCAAGGGTGTTGAATACAGCGTCGAGTCCCTTAGCCTGAACGGCCAGCACCGGATTCTCGGCATTACCGGCAAGCACACGCGCGGCGCTCCGGGTTACGTCGAAAGCGGACATGACTTTCCCGCCGATCTGGACGACAGCAGCCGCTCGCAGATCGAGGATGCGGTTCTGTGGTTGCTCGATCGCATGGGCAACCGCTGGGGTCCGGCGCACACCGAGATCAAGATTGACGGTCAACGCCTGCATTTCATCGAAACCCAGACCCGTTTTGGCGGCGACCAGATCTGGGAGATGGTCTGGAGAACCACGGGCGTGCACCTGGCTGCTACCACCATTGCAGCGATGACCGGCGTTCCATTGCCCGCGCCCGAACGCCAATACACGCACATGGCGATCCGCTACATCGAAGCGGACCATGCAACTGACGTGCAACACCTGCGCGCGCACCTGCTGCGAAACCGTTTTGCGCTGCGCGCGATGCTCTACCCCGAAAGATTCGGGCAGCCCATCCGCCGCTCCGGCGACCGGCACGGCTATGTGTTGCTGGCCTGTGGCGCCGGCGACGACCATCAAGCCTTCAATGCTGCCATATCACCCTCACGGTTCCCCCACCAAGGACAGGCGCAATGATCACAAAAGACAACCTGTATTACATCGATGGACCGATCAGTGCGGATTTCCCGCAGATCTCCTTTTCCACAAACGTATACGACAACCCGGCAGACATTCTTGGCTCGATCACCGATCTGGCCAAGCACTTCAAGGCGGTCGAATTCGAGATAGGTGAAGATGCCGAAACCGTATTCTGGTCCTTGAACGCTGATGATCGAGATGCACTAGCCCGGCAGATCCGTCAGTTTATCGAGCACAATGAGATCACCCTGACGGTGCATGCCGGTTGGTGGGGGCGTCAGTACAACCTGTGCGCCAGCGATTCGCATGAACGTGCCCAAGCGATTGAGTGCCTGTGCGCGGCAGTGGACTTTTCACGTCGAGCCGGCGCAACCAGCGTCACGTTTCATCCCGGCTACAAGGACCAGCTGGACAACCACGTGCTGATGGCGAACCTGATCGAGGCCATCACGCAGGTCAAGGCGCGTTGTGACACAAGGGATATCGCGTTGTGTCTGGAAAACATGGGTGGCCAGCGTCCGAAGTTTCCAGTGTTCACCGTCGAAGAGCATGTGTACTTCCATCAACAGACCGGCTGCTACGTGACCATAGATGTAACCCATTTATGTTCCTTGCTGCCTTATGGACAGAGCCTGTTCGAGGCCATCGCGACGCTGGCGCCGGTCACCCGCCACCTGCACATTGCCGACCTTAACGACACCCATCACCAGCACTTGCCGATTGGTGAAGGCAATTTGCGCTTGAGCGATGTACTGAACCGCTTCGCGCTCAACGGTTATCGCGGCGTGGCGGTGGTGGAAGAGTTCATCCCGCGCTTCTCCACCGAGTACTACCTGGAAAAAGCCCTGGCCTACAGGGAGGGTGTACAAGACCTGCTCGCCAGTGCGCAGCACAACGCCCATGCCGGTTGAGCCCGCACGGCTCGAGCTCGCGCCACACAGCGAGATAGCGTCCGGCATCCGCGATGCGTTGCCGTTCGTGTTCTCGCTGTTACTGACGTTCGCCCTGATTGGCATGCTCGGGCGCCGCCATGGCCTGGACCTGCCGACGATGGTGGTGTTCAGCGGCACGGTAATGGCCTCGCCGCTGCAGCTCACCCTGCTGGAGACCCCCGCGCATCTGTTGAACGCGTTTGGCGTTCTGGTATCGGCGCTGAGCATCAACCTGCGCTTTCTGATCTTCACCCTGAGCCTGAAGTCCAGCCTCGAAGGACCCAGAACGGCATTCGTCCCCGCACTGGCAGTGATGGCCAATGCTGCCTTCACCTTGATGTCGATACGCAAGGAACAGCAGCCCATCAGCCGTCCCTATGCGAACACGGTGTGCTTCGCGCTGTACGCCGCCGCGTTGCTGGGCACCATGGCGGGCTATTGCTTCGCCGGTCTGGCCGACAACACGCTGCTGGATGATGTCAGTGTGGTGATCGCGATCTTCCTCAGCGCCTCGCTCGGCAAGATGGCCCGCGAGCGCCACAGCTTCTACGCACAATGGATCGCCGGGCTGGCTACTGCAGCGAGTCTGCTTTGGCTGGGGCAGATCAGTCTGATGCTGGTGCTCACCCTTACCATGCTGACGAGTTATGTCTATGACCGACCCTAGTACGTTCTGGCTGTATGTGCTGATCTGCGCACTGGTTTCCGCCGTCTGCCGGCTTTTGCCGCTGGTGGTGGAAGTCGAGCGGCTGTCCAGCGGCGTTCGCGCCTTTATCGACCGTCTCGGCAAGTACACTTCGGTGGCGATGCTGGTCAGCCTGCTGGCGGGGTCACTTTATCCGCTGATCCGTCTGCAAACCTCGTCGATGCTGTGGATCTGGCCGGTGGCGCTGGCCTGGCTACTGAGCCGCACGCGGCTCAAGTCCTACTACGCCTTTCTCATCGCACTGGGTGTGTATGGTGTGCTGGCAATGCGTTAGCCGTCGATTGACTCAAGTCCTGCAGCCATGCTCTCCTACACAGCTTGTTACGGGTGCCCTTCACAGGGTGAAACGGGAAACCGGTGAACCATGTGCTTTACTTTGAAGCCATGGCAGTCCGGTGCTGCCCCCGCAACGGTAAGCGAGTGAAGCGTCAGATCCACTGTGCCAGTGCGGCATGGGAAGGTGATGCCTGCAGGTTGGTCAAGGCCACCCCTCGCGAGCCCGGAGACCGGCCCGCAACTTATCAGTGCGCAAATGTGCTACTGAACCTGACAAACCCGCGGTGGGCGGGCGCTGTTGCAACCCCTGGGCGAGTTCCGTGCAGGGGTTTCCTGCGCTTGCCTGTTGCCGAACAACACCAAGAGGAAAGCGCCATGCCTATCAGTACCGCCAGCCACTCCGCCGTTACCCCTTCAAGCCTCAGTCAGCGTCTGCTGGTTGCGGTCGGTGCCTCGCTGCTGGGCCTGTGCCTGGTGTACTTCGCCGGTTTCTCGCATATCGAAGCGGTGCACAACGCCGCCCACGATACCCGCCACAGCGCCGCCTTCCCTTGCCACTGAGTGCCCTGCGATGATCAAGCGTATTGCCAGTACCGCAGGGTTTGCCGGCCTGCTGGCCGCCCTGCTGCTGACCCTGTTGCAGAGCTTCTGGGTCGCGCCGCTGATTCTCCAGGCGGAAACCTATGAAAGCGCCGCACCTGCGGTTGAAGCCCATGAACATGCCCCGGGCGTCGCCGCCGATCACCACCACGACAGCGAAGCCTGGGCCCCGGAAGATGGCTGGCAGCGCGTGCTGTCGACCACCGGCGG
Organism: Pseudomonas putida; assembly: GCF_028682475.1. GTDB lineage: Bacteria > Pseudomonadota > Gammaproteobacteria > Pseudomonadales > Pseudomonadaceae > Aquipseudomonas > Aquipseudomonas putida_AG. Next base: position 27,575 of record NZ_JANHLE010000036.1, on the reverse strand, counting down.
TAACCTGGTGGTCGCTGTCGGCTTTGCCCTGATCCTCGCCGCACTCTATACCCTGCGCGCACCAAACAGCGTGATCAGTGGCGCACTGTGGGGGCTGGGTGGTTTTGCCGTGTTCTGCCTGGCGCCTACGCTGGGCCTGCCACCCGAACTGCCAGGCACTGCGGCAGCCGATCTGGCTCAGCGCCAGGCTTGGTGGGTAGGTACCGCTGCCGCCACTGCGGTTGGGCTCGGAATGATCGTGTTCGCTCCCAACTGGCTGCTTAAAGCCCTGGGCGTGGTGCTGCTGGTGGCGCCCCATGTGATCGGCGCGCCGCAACCAGAGGTGCATGCGATGCTTGCCCCAGAAGCGCTGGAAGCCGAGTTCAAAATCGCCTCGCTGCTGACCAATGCCGCGTTCTGGCTGGCCCTGGGCCTGCTCAGTGCCTGGCTGTTCCGTCGCCCAAGCCAGGCCTGAAATCCATGCACGTGTTCGTCGGCCTCGGTTGCCGACGGGGTTGCCCGGCCGAAACCCTCGGCAACCTGCTGGAACAGACCCTCAAGGCCCACGACCTGCCGCTGGCAGCGGTCGCGGGCCTTGCCAGTATCGACCTCAAGCATGATGAGCCGGGCCTGCAACAACTGGCCCGGCAACTCAAGGTGCCCCTGCTGTTCTTCAGTGCCACACAACTGGCCGCCTTCGAGCACCGCCTGAGCCATCGCTCAGCCGTTGCCTACCAGCACAGCGGTTGCTATGGCGTCGCCGAAAGCGCGGCGCTGGCGTTAGCCGAGCACCTCGCAGGCCCGGCACAGTTGTGCGTTACCCGCACCTTGTTGGCCGACGCCAGCCTGGCATTGGCCACGACCACAGGCTTTGGCGGATAATCCGCGCTTTCTCTTCAAGGATTCTGCATGACCGTCTATTTCATCGGTGCCGGCCCCGGCGATCCCGAGCTGATTACCGTCAAGGGCCAGCGTCTGATCCATCGCTGCCCGGTGATCATCTATGCCGGTTCCCTGGTACCGGCCGCCGTGCTCGAAGGGCATCGCGCCGAGACGGTCATCAACAGTGCCGAGCTGCATCTGGCAGAGATCATCGAAGCGATCAAGCAGGCGCACGACCGCGGTCATGATGTGGCCCGGGTACACAGCGGCGACCCCAGCCTGTACGGCGCCATCGGTGAGCAGATTCGCTACCTGCGCGAGCTGGGGATTCCCTACGAAATCATCCCGGGCGTTACTGCCGTGGCCGCCAGCGCCGCCCTGCTCGGCTGCGAACTGACGCTGCCGGACATTGCCCAGACCGTGATCCTCACCCGCTACGGCGACAAATCACCGATGCCCGCCGGTGAGCAATTGGCCGACCTCGCTCGCCATCGCAGTACCCTGGCGATTCACCTGGGGGTCAAGCACCTGGAGAAGATCGTCGAGGAACTGCGCCCGCATTACGGTGGCGATTGCCCGATTGCGGTGGTCCATCGCGCCACATGGCCGGACCAGGACTGGGTGCTGGGTACCCTTGATGGTATTGTCCAGCAGGTACAGGCCAAGGGCTTTCGCCGTACCGCACTGATCCTGGTCGGCAGGGTACTGGCCAGTGACAGCTTTTCCGAGTCGGCGCTGTACCGCGCCAGCCATGCCCATCTCTATCGCCCTTGACAGAGGACCTGACCATGCTCGAATTGCGCCCTAACTGTGAATGCTGCGGCTGTGACCTGCCGGGTGACAGCCAGGATGCGTTGATCTGTTCGTTTGAATGCACGTTTTGCAAGGACTGCAATGAGCGTCAGCTCAAGGGCCAGTGCCCCAACTGTGGTGGTGAGCTGGTGAAGCGACCGCCACGGGCGGCGGCGAAGCTGGCCAAGTATCCGGCGTCAACCCAGCGGATCGTCAAGGAACAGGGCTGCCCGACACACTGACAGACGACAACTGCCTGGTTGGAGCAGATACCCCCGGTGGGAGCGGGCTTGCCCCGCGAAGCGATGTAGCTGGCTCAATCGCGGGGCAAGCCCGCTCCCACAGCAAGCCCGCTCCCACCGGTGTTGCCCTCCCCCCACTCATGGGGTTTGATACTGACTCAGGTATTTGTCCAGGGTCGCATTGTCGCCGCTGTTATCGCCCGCCACCTGCCACAAGCGCCGTTCGATCCCCTGGGCCAGCAGATGCCCCACCGCCGATTCGATGGCCGACAGCACACACAGCTGCGCCGGCTCGTTGGTGGTGTAACCCACTTCGGCTTCGAGCAGTTTCTTGAACTCGATGAACTTGAACACCCCGGCGCTGCGTCCGACCGAGTAGATGGTCTTGCTGGTCATGACGTTGGCCAGCACCTGACCACTGCGCACATCCACGGCCCGCAGGTTGACCGACACCTGATCGACCCGGTATTCACGGGAGATGTCGATACCCAGGTAGCGCGCCCCTTCGCCACCACTGCGCACGTTGGTGTCGTAGGCAATGATGCCGCCTTCAAGCATCAGGTTGGCCGCTTGCAGGGGTGGCAGTTCGCCCTGGATGTTCACCGGCGTGTCAGGCTTTTTCTGCGAAGCGCGGATGATCTTGCGTTCGGTCAGCAGGTTCTGCAGCCCCTCGCGCTCCAGCACCACGAACCAGCCGCTGGCCTGCAGGGCATCCATCAGCATGCTTGCCGCGCCCTGGGTGACGCTGGTCGAGAACGAGCTGGCCGGGGTTGGCTTGTATTGCCCGGTCTGGTCGCGGAAACCATACACCACCGCCATCAGCCGACCTTTGGGCCGTGGCATGTTGAGCAGGTCGTAGTAGGTCGAAGCCCGCGGGGTCAGCGTCGGGCTTTCGCCATCCTGCTCGGCCGGCATCGGTTTGCGCAAGTTGCAGCCTTGCAGCATGGCGAGGATCAGCAGTGTGGTCAGAATTCGTTTCATGTTTGTCACTCCCCATTGCCCCCACCCTTCAAGGGTTCAGGCCATTCACCAGAACTTCTGAAATTTCGCCTGTTGCACGATCGGTGATCTGGATGGTCAAGGCCCCAGAGTCGTCGAGCACATTGATGATGAAGGCGTCTGTCTGCAGGCTGCCGGTGGTGCCGTTATTGATGTTGTTGAGCAGTTGCGAGAGCAGGCGTGACTCGAGCTGGCTGGTGAAGCGCTCCAGAGAGGAAGTACCCGCAAGCGCTGAAGCACGGTCTTTGATCGCCGGGTCTTCGTGGTCGTTCTGGGCCTGGGCGTTGTTGAGCAACCAGGTGCCGTTGAGCGGGTTGCCGCCAAATGCGGGGTTGATGGGGGTGTACACAAGTTCCGTGGCACTGGCCTGGCTGCCCAGGGCAGTCAGCAGAACCAGGGAGGCCAGGCGGCGGGTATTGTTGTTATTCATAGCTCGTCCCTCTCGAGATCAGTGGTGTCCTGCAGCAGCATCTGCAACTTGCGCTGGATGATCTGCGCCTTGACCAGGTCAGCCGCCTCATACGCGGCGTCCTTCAGCTCGGTGGTGTTGGGTGGCAGAAAGCGGCGGTAAACCACGCGTTGTTCATACTCGACCGTAACCAGGCTGCCCCAGCGTGCGTCCGGCCGCTCGCGTACCACCAGGTTGAAATCCAGGCGGCTGGTGGCACGCAGCCGCTCGGCAAAGCTGTAATAGAAGTCGTGGCCGATGTGCGAGATGGTGTTATCGACGATAAAGCCCATCATCTCGTCCTCGGCGCCGCCGCGGGCGGTGCCGGCCAGCAGCACCAGGGCCAGCGCGCAGGCCGTCAGTTGGCGGTTCATTGCGCTGCTCCCTGAGCCATGCCCTTGCGGCCACTGGCGGCAGATTCGGAGAAGGCTTTCTCGGCCACGAACTGCCAGTCGGAGTAGTGCTCCATGCCTTCGAAGTCCGACCACTGGGCGGCAAAGCCGGTCTGTTTCAGCGGGGCCTGCTCAGACTGGCTGTACACCCCGGTGATACGCCCGTCGATGGAGCGCAGCAAGCCCCAGTCGTCGCTGCCAGTGATCGGATCGGGGTACAACCGGCGCAGGTGGCGCTTGAGGTTGGGATAGCGCGGGTCTTCGAGCAATTCGTCGAGGGTCTGCGGGTACTGCGCCAGGCCTGGCGAGTCGCGGTAGTAGCTGCGCAGGGCCTGGGCATACTGGGTGCCGACCCACAGCAGGTCACGTTCGCGTTCGCGCAGGGCCTGGGTCGACCACAGGCTGACGGTCGAGCCCAGGGCGATGCCGGTCACCGCAATCAGCAACAGCACCCCCAGGTAAGTGAAGCCCGCCTCGGCGGCGCTACCACTCGGCATATAAGCTGCCATCACGCGCCCTCCCGGTTGCACCGCTCTTGATATCGGCCACCGAACCGCCCACACCTTCCGGTGGCGCCACCACCTGCCAGCCGTCGCGCCGCTCGGTGATCGGGTCCAGTGGCGCATTGCGCAGGTAACGTTGTTCGACCAGTTGCTCCAGCGACTCGGGATAGTGGCCGGTGTCGCCGTAGTAGTGATCCAGGGCTTCGCGCATCACCGCCAGGCTCTGGCGCAAGGTGGCCTCGCGCGAGGTTTCCAGGCTCTGGAAGTAGCGCGGCATGGCGATGGTCATCAGCGTGGCGATGATCGCCATCACCACCAGCAACTCGATCAGGGTAAAGCCTTGGTTGCGTCGCATGCTGGTCACCATTGTCCGTAGGCGATGCCGTTAAGGCCCTTGCCCGCTGCCTTGGAGTAAACGTCGAAGACGTCCTCCCCTTCACGCGGGCTTTGCGCCGAACTGTCGTAAGCACGCAGCCCCCAGCCGCCTTCGTCATCCTTCTTGTGGCTGAGCAACGGGTCGTGGGGGATGCGCCGCAGGAAATAGAACTTGGCACCTTTGGCGCTGCGCACATCGCGCACGCCGTCCACCAGCACCTGCAGGCTGGGTGGATAGCCGCTGGCATTCAGCGATTTTTCGATGTAACCGGCGTCGAAGGCGCGTTTGTAGGCGTCGATGGCATCGCGTATCTGATACAGCGCGGTCTTCAGCTCCTGCTCCTTGCCCCGGCGTACCAGGGTTTCGGTCAGCGGTGCGGCAATCGAAGCCAGCAACCCGAGCAGCGCCAGGGTCAGCATCACTTCGATCAGGCTGAAACCTGCCATCGAGCGTTTCATGGTTTAAGGCCTCACCGCAGTCGGTACAGCGGCCAGCGGTTGCTCGTCGTCGACCTCGATCGGGCGATTGAGGTTGCGGATCTGCATGCTGGTTTCGGTGCCGGACGGGAACTCCATGTCCGACGGGCTCTGGTACGGCAGGTTGCGCACGATGCGCGGGGTGATCGACAGCACCAGCTCCGACTGGCTCTTGTCATTGCGGTTGCTGCCGAACAGCCGGCCCAGGCCGGGAATGTCGCCAAGCAGCGGAATCTTGTTGCCGCTGGCACCGTCGTCATTGCGCACCAGCCCCGCCAGCACCTGGGTCTCGCCGTCATGCAGACGCAGGCTGGTCTGGGCGTTGCGGGTGTCGACCTGAACCGGAATGGTGCCCTGGCGAGTCGGTTCCAGCGGCTTGGCGTTGCTGACTTCCAGCGACACCTTGATCGCCACTTCGTTGTTCAGGTGCACCACCGGGGTGACTTCGAGTTTGAGACCGACATCCAGGTAGGTGATGCTCTCGGTGATCACCGGTCCTTGCGTCGAAGGCACCGACGTAGCGCTGACAATTGGCACCCGCTGACCGATGTGGATGCGCGCCTGCTCGCGGTTGCTGACGCGGATCACCGGGCTGGCCAGGGTGTTGATGTCATTGTCCTGGGCGTTGATCTTGGCCTGCGGCGACGGCGAGATGGTGATCCGCGAGGAGTCGATACCGCGCAACTGATCGAGGGTTTCCACTGACTTGCCGTCTTCGTTGAGCACCCCGAAGGTATTGGGCCACTGCAGGCCGAGCTCGAGGATCCGCGAGCGGGCCACCTCCATCACTTCCACTTCCAGCACCACTTCCGGGTTGGACTGATCCTGCGACTGCAGCAGTTTCTCGGCCATGCGCACGGCGTCGGGAGTGTCGCGCATGGTCAGGGTGTTGAGACGTTCATCGACGAACACATCACGGGTCTTGAGCATGGTCTTGACCATGTTCAGCGCGGTGTTGGAGTCGATGCTGGTCAGGTAGAAGGTGCGCATCACCAGTTCCTGGTAATCCTTGGTCTTCTGCGGCGAGTCCGGGTAGATGAGCAAGGTGTTGTCGTTCACCACTTTCTGGTGCAACTGGTTCTGCTCCAGCAGCAGGGCGATGGCGTCTTCGATGCGCACATCGCGCACGAAGATGGTGGCCTTCATGTCCGGGCGCATGTCCTTGTCGAAGATGAAGTTGAGCCCGGCCACCTGCGACAGCACTTCGAAAATGGTTTTCAGGTTGGCGTCGCGAAACTCCAGGGTCACCGGGCGCTCCATCTTGGTCCGCAGTTGCGGATTGGGCTGCGCGGTGCGGCTTTGTACCAGTTCGATGTCCTTGCGCAGGGCCAGGCCATCCTGGTTCTGCGGATCAAGCAGGAGGACTTCGCGCATGTGCCGCTCGGCACCGAACAGATCGCCCTGGCGCAACGCCGCCTGCCCGAGGGCCACGCGCTCACCGATGTTGTCGATCTGCTCGATCTGGCGTACCCCTTCCTGGGCCCGGCGGTTGTTTGGCTCCAGGCTCAGCACCCGTCCGTAGCCCATGCGTGCCCCGGCAAAATCATGGCGGCTGCGGTCGCTGTCGGCCTGGGTCAGCAAGGCTTCAACCGACTGACGACGGCCCTGGATCACGGCAATGTTCAGCTCGGTGTCGCGCGGGTTCTCCTTGAGTGCCTCTTCCATCATGGCAACGCCGGCTTCGTATTGCCCTTCAGCGATCAACGCCTGGCCATCCTTGCGCACGCCACTGGTGCCGCAGCCGGCCAGGGCAACGCAAAGTGCAAGCATCAGGTATGGCGCCTTGTTGCAGTGCCTGGACGAAATCATGGTGCGCTCCCTACAGACAAAGTCTGGGACAAGTGCAACGGCAGGTAGACCATGCTCAGCTCCGTGGCGGAGATGTGCTCGATCCGGTAAATGTCATCAATCACGTCGCCGCGGCGCACGACGTAGAGTTTCTCGCCGCTTTGCAGAAACACTTGCTGATCGTCGCGGTCATCCAGACGGCCAACAAACTGGAAGGGCAACGCCGGTGCCGCTGGCGGCAAGGCCACTGGCGCGACGGCAACCGGTTGTTCGGTGACCGTGGCCATCTGCGCCACCGGCTTCCAGCTCTTGCTCGGGAACAGGTCCTGCAAGTTCAGATCGGCAGGCCTGGCCCCTTGGGCAGCGGCTTGGCTGGCCGCAACGGCGGCCTTGTCGGCGACGGCAACGGCGGTTTCGCTGTCAGCCGACTCGTCGTCGAAGAAGTATCCCGGCGCCCAGGCCAGTACCGCAGCAGATCCGAGAAAGCCCAGCCAGGCCAGACGGCGTTGAATATTCATCATGACCTCGACAGATAAAGGGTCATACGCAGGCGACCGGTCAGCTCGCTGTCGCCGATCTTCTTGCGCTGCAGGTCGACGTCTTCAAGCACCAGCGCCGGCAACTGGCCGAGCAAGGCGTGGACGAAGCGGCGGATCTGCGGATAGCTGCCACGTACCGGCAGGAGAATCTGGTAGCGCGCCAGCTGGGTCTTCGGATCGACGCCCAGAGCGTACTCACCGCGCGCCAGGCTGATGCGCTCGGCTTTGGCCAGGCTGTAGATGCGGTCGATGGCCACAGTGGCCTGAGGCTGGGCCGGCAGCTGTTTGTGAAAGTCTTCCAGTTCATGCTGCGGCACTTGCGGCAGTTTCAGGTCGCCGCGTTTGAGCTGCTGCACCTGTTCCTGAGCCTCGGCGCTGCGCAACTGCTGCTGTTGCAACTGTTGCCATTGCGGCAGTACCACTGCGGCGCCATACAGCAAGGCCAGCACTACCAGGGTGCCGCCTGCCAGGCCAACCACACCCAGCTGCCGGGCACGCTCATGAAGAATCAGGCTATGGATGGGCATTGCCGATCTCCCAGGTGGCGGACAGGTTGAACTGCACCGGATGCTCGGCCTGCTTGGCCATGATTTCGTGATTGAGCAACGACACATCGCGCAGCTCGTCACTTGCTTCCAGGCGTTTGTGGAAGGTCAGCATGGCTTCCAGGTCGCGGGCTTCGGCGCTGATACGGACTTGTCCCTTACGCGCATCTGGGGTCAGGGTCAGCAGTGCCACGTCGTCCTGCGGCAAGGCTTCAAGCATGTCGAACAGACGTTCCCAGGGCCGCTGCAGTTGCTGCGAGACACTGCGCATCTGCGCCAGTTTCTCGGCTTGCTCGCGGCTCTGTGCCGGGGTCAGTGAGGCGACGTGTTCGGGGCGCTTGCCCAGTTGCCGCTCGAACGCCTCCAGTTGGTGCTCAAGCGCCGCCTGCTGCTGGCCGAAACCTTGCGCCAGGACCACGGCGCCCGCCAGCAGGCCGACACCCGCAGCCAGCAGCACCCAGGCCGAGAGCGCGGTGCGCCGCGGCTGAAAGTCCAGCTCCAGGCGGCGCATTTCAGGCCACCGCCCGGGTCATGCGGCACAGCACATCGGCTGTGTCGCCGCCCAGCTCGCACAGGTGCACGCCATCGAGCGCCGGCGGTTGTTCCTGGCGGCCTGGCGCATGCAGGAACACCGGCAGCTCGCGGTCCTGGGCATTGAGCTCGCACTGGCGGGCAATCAATGCTTGCAGGGCCGCGTCACTGTCACTGCCGCCCTGGGCACTGACTTGCCGCCAGACGCCGTTTTGCGCCAGCAGGCAGACTGTGCGCTGGGGTTCGGCGAGTACGAAGAGAAAGTCACTCTGCCCCAGTTGTTCGGCAAAGCGGTTGTAGGCCGCCATCAGATACGGCCGGACCGAGCGCAGGCGCAAACCGAGGTCACGGCAGTGCTCATGCAGCCGCTGCAGCAACGCTTCCGGCACCGCCGTGGCGATGCGTGCCAGCCCTGCTGCCTCCGGCGAAACCACCAGGCGCCAGCCGTCCAGGCTCTGCCCGTAATGGGCTTCGAAGCACGCCCGGGCATACTGTTGCAGCTCATCAGGACGGCTGATGGCCGCGCTCCAGGGGACCAGGCAGAAGCGGCAATATTGCGCCGACAGCAACAACTGCAGTTCGGCGCCCTTGCAGGACTGTTCAGCCAGCAGGCGGTGCAGCGTGTCCAGGGCCAGGTGGGCGGCCTGGCTGCGCTCGGCGATAAAGCCCAGGCTGCCCAGCCAGTGTTGTTCCGATCCCAGGCGTTGGCACAGGCCGACTCCCTGGGCGCCGAGCACGGCGATAAAACGATCAGGCGACAAATGTGACACGATTGATCTCCTCCAGAGTGGTCCGGCCATCGCGCACCAGTTCCAGTGCCGAGCTGCGCAGCAAGCGCAAGCCGCGTTGACAGGCCAGGGTCCTGATCTGTGCCAGGGGCCGACGTTCAACAATCATTTGCCGCAGTTCATCGTCCAGGTGCAGCAGCTCGGCAATCGCCGTACGTCCGCGATAACCGCTGCCGCGGCACTGGCCGCAACCGCTGCCGTGCACGAACCGGTAGTGGCCCACCTGCCCCGCTTCAAGGCCGGAAAGGCTGAGCTCTTCATCGCTGGGCTGGTGAGGGCTGGCGCAGTGCGGGCAGACCAGGCGAATCAGGCGCTGGGCCAGCACCGCGTTGAGGGCGGAAACGAAGCTGTAGGGATCGACCTGCATCTGGCTGAAGCGGCCGATCACATCAAAGACGTTGTTGGCGTGAATGGTGGTGAACACCAGGTGCCCGGTCAGCGCCGATTGCACGGCGATCTGTGCGGTGTCCGGGTCGCGGATCTCGCCGACCATGATCTTGTCAGGGTCATGGCGCAGGATCGAGCGCAGGCCACGGGCGAAGGTCAGGCCCTTTTTCTCGTTGACCGGAATCTGCAGCACCCCTGGCAGCTGGTACTCGACCGGGTCTTCGATGGTGATGATCTTGTCCACGCCGTGGTTGATCTCGCTGATCATGGCGTAGAGGGTGGTGGTCTTGCCGCTGCCGGTGGGGCCGGTGACCAGGATCATGCCGTAGGGCTCGTTGGCCAGACGGCGCAGGCTGCGCAGGGTCTGGTCTTCAAAGCCCAGCGCTTGCAGCTGGACACCGCTGACGCGATCGGCCAGGTCCTGTTTGTCGAGCACCCGCAGCACCGCGTCTTCACCGAAAATGCTTGGCATGATCGACACGCGAAAGTCGATCTGACGGGCGCTGATTCCGATCTTGAAGCGACCGTCCTGAGGCACGCGCTTTTCGCCGATGTCCAGTTCGGCCATGACCTTGATCCGCGAGATCACCTGTTCGGCGAACTCGCTGCCGCTGACCTTGCTGATGCTGTTGAGCACACCATCGATGCGGTATTTGATCACCAGGCCAGTGCCGGTCACCCCCAGGTGAATGTCGCTGGCGTGCATCTTCAGGGCGTCATAGAGGGTCGAGTTGACCAGTTTGACCACCCGGCTCTGGTCTTCGCTGATACTGGCCAGCGACAGGCTTTGCAGGGTGTCGAGTTCGTTGACGGCCTCGCTTTCGGTGTCCAGCGAGTCGACGGCGTGAAAGCTTTCTTCGTGGCGGGCCAGGAAACCGGCAAGGTCGGCGGCCTCGACCAGGTACAGCGGCGCACCTTGCAGGCACTCATCGATCCAGGCCAGACGCGCGGTGTCGAAGGGGTCGGCGAACACGCCCAGGGCCTGGCCGTCATGTTCGAGAAAGAGGAATTCGCGCTTCAGGCATTGAGCCAGGCTGACCCGGTCGAACAGCGGTGTGGCGGTAAACAGCGCCTGGCTGTCCAGTACCGGATAATGCAGGGTGGCGCCCAGACGGCTGACAAACTCGGCAGGGTTCAGGCCACTCAAACGTTGCAGGGTATCGAGCAGGCGTTCTGCGCTCTGTTCAGCGGTGGCGCGTGCCTGGGCCAGCAATTCACGCCCGAGGACTGCGGGGGCGCATGCCTGGGTGGAGACAACAGCGAGCGACACGGTTTCCATGACTTGCACTCCAGCGCGGGGCGCGGCAAGCCATGTTCAGGTTTGCTCGCGCGTTATTCCCCGGTGAGCAGCTGGTCGTCGTCTGGTTCCGCTTGCCTGTCGCCTTTACGTCGGCGATCTGCCAGCACCCAACTACCGTCGAACAACTGCAGGGGGAAACTCTCACTCCTGCTCTGGCGCCGTTCGACGAACCCTGTGTCCGCGTTGCCCTCGCTCCCGTCCTCTCGCTTGATGCCCATCAGGTCGTTGACTGCGCGGGCCAGTTCCGCCAGCGGAAAAGGCTTGAACAGGATATGACTGACGCCCAGCTGGGTAGCACGCTCACGGACCTCGGCGGTCGGATGGGCAGTGATCAGCACGAAATGACAGTTCCTGTTCTTGCGCACAGCCTCCAGTACCTGAAACCCCTCCATGTCGGGCAAGCGATAATCGAGCACTATCACGTCGGGCTGGGTGCGCTCGGCTTCACCGATGGCACTGGCTCCGTCGTAGGCAACATGGACGTTCAGGCCTTGCGCATCCAGGTAAGCCTGGATATTGCCCGCAAGGGTCTGTTCGTCATCGACTACCAATACTGTGTTAACCAAGATCGACTCCTTCAAGCACCACAGGCCCGGTTTCCCGGTCTGGCGAAGTGCGACCTTGTACAGGCTTACGCATGCTTCGTGCCAGACCAGAGACACCGCTTATCAATGTGCTATGTCGTTGATTCTTTAAGAGTAGACGCAAATGGGCCAAGGCCCGTCCCCCAATCCTGGGGGCCGGCTGGCGTTTTGCCTCCACTGGTATCCCCAACATTGGGGGTCGGATGAGCCGTCAGTCAAGTCGCTGCACCTGCCCGGCGTCACGCAGACGCTGTAGCAAGGCATGACGCGCTTGCGACTGTTGTTGATCGATCAGTACACGTTTTGCCAGTTCCAGCCCCTGCTCATCTTCGACAGAAGTGCTAGCACTTTGGTTCTGTGGCTGTTGAAAAGAATTCGCATTTGCCAGGTAAAAAGCGCGGACCTCGGGCGCAGCAGGCTCCGGCACCTGAGAGGCCTGCATGAAGACCTGCTGTGCGGCCAGCTCATGGCGGGTGTAGTCGGCAAAACTAGTGCTGTCGAAACCGGCATCGGCCAGACGCTGCTCAAAACTTTTGCCGGTGCCCAGTGCCTGACGCAGTTGTTCGATCTGCGTGTCCACCTCACTGTCGCTGATCTCGATGCCCTGGCGCTGGGCTTCCTGCCAGAGCAGTTCCTTGTCGATCAGGTCATTGAGTGCCTGCTCACGCAAGCGCTTGTACACGCTCGGGTTGCGAATGCTGGTCAGGGCCCGGCCCTGGGCTTGCAGGTAGTCGGCAAAGTAATGTTCCAGGCGCATCTGGCTGATCGCCACGCCGTTGACCTGGGCGGCGGGTAATCCCTCCTGGGCCTGCACCTGCAGCGCTACCAGGCATAACAACAGCGTGAGCAGTTTCATGGCGCGTTCACCTCCGCGACAGGACGATAGGCCGCCACCGGATAAAACACCGGGCCGGGCATTTCCAGGGTCACCACATGCGCCCCGGCCAGCCCCTGACGGCGGCCCGGGCCAAAGCTCAGTGGCGGCGTCAGGCCAGTCTGGACATCGTGCAGGCCCTCCAGCGCCTGGATCAGTTTTTCGCGGCTGGCATCACGCCCGACGCGCTTGAGCGCGTCACCGAGCAGTTGCACGGCACACCAGGTGCTGACCTGCAACACGCCCTGACGACCGTCCAGCCCCTGGCGCTGGCGCATGTCGCTCAGCGCCTGGCGCCCCGTTGGCGTCCAGTCATCGGGGACGAAGGGATACGCCAGGAACACCCGCCGCGACCAGGCATCAGGCACTTGCGGTAACTGGCTGGAGACCTGATTGGCGGCGGCAAACAGGTAGGGCGTGCGACCGACCTGTTGCAGCTGTGTGGTCAGGCGGGCGAAATCTTCGCCCTGGCCAAGAAAGAACAGCGCCTGCCCTTCCGGCGCCTGTTCGCTCAGCGGCTGGGCCTTGACGTCGCTCCAGCCACGATGTTGCAGTTGCTGTTCAAGGTGAGCGGCCAGGCTCGCCTGGGCCGGGTCAGTGTAGATAATCCGCGTACCGGCCTGCCGCAGCGCCAGATTGACCTGGGCATAGTCGGCCAGGCTCAGCAACTGCTCATCCAGCCCGGGTAACGGGTCAAAGATCTGCGTGCTGCGGGTCAGCAACGGCGCCGTGCCAATCATCGGGACCCGCGCCTGCTCCAGGCGAACGGCCAGGGTCGCATCCAGGGCCGGCGCCAGCGGCGAAATCAACGCGAACACCTGCGCCTGCTCAAGCAACTGGCTGAGCGCCTGTTCGGCGCTGGCCGGATCGGGCCCGGGATCGACATTGATCAACTGCAACTGACGGCCATGAATGCCGCCTTGGCGGTTAAGTTGTTCGATGCGGTCCTCCAGCACCGCCGCTACCACCCGTGCCGACCCCGCCAGCGGGCCCTCAGTGGGCAACAAGGTACCCAGGCGCAGCGTCTGCTCCTCCACGCCTGGATCGCGGTCATCGGCCAGACGCTTGAGGTACGCCGTGAGGTTACGCTGGTCAGCCGTGCTCAAGACGAAGCGCGGCATCGCCGGATCCAGGCGATTGCCCGCCGGGTCGCGGCCTTGCTGAATCGCTCGCGCCAGGCTGGACTCGGTGTAGGCCGGGTAGGTCCGGCCATTGCTGCTGCGTAATCCCTGCCCGAGCGCCAGACGTTGCCAGCTCAGCAGTGGTGGCCGTACACCGCCCTCGGCGCGCCCTAGCCCGTCGGCACCGTGACAACTGCCACAGGGCACAACGCTGGCCGGCACCAGCATGTCGGCGGCACCGACCCGCGCCGACACCTGCGCATCGCTGCTCGACAGGCCTTCGCGGTACAAACGTTTGCCTGCCAGTTCCGCCGGTGTCAGGTCCAGGGCCAGGGCAACGCTGCTGGCGATCAGCATCAGCAGCAGGGTCCCGGTACGCAGCGCCATGGTCATGATGTTCAACGTCCGGCCAGCGGTTGCGAGAGCAGTTGCAGGCGCTGGGCAATGGCCACGGGCGGTGCGTCGGGGCGGATCTTGCTCCAGCGTTTGTTGGCCACATCGCCAGCGATCAGCTGGGTCGAATGTTGCTCGGGGCTGGGGATCAGGTGTCCAAGGCGCATCAGCACCAGGTCCATCTGCGCCTTGTCACCGGTCAGGAACAACCAGTTGGGGCCGTCAACACCCTGCTTTTCGGCGAATGCCTTGAGCACCTCCGGGGTGTCGTTGGTGGGGTCACTGCTCAAGGAGATGAACGTCACCTTGCTGGCCGCCTCCTCGCCCAGCGCTTCGCGCACCTCGCGCAACTTGCGGGTGATCAACGGGCAGGCATCGTTGCAGTGGGTGAAGATGACATTGAGCAGCACCACCCGGTCCTTCAGCACATCAGAGTAAAAGCGCAGGCTACGGCCGTTCTGGTCCTGTACCAGGCTGTCGGTGAAGTAGGTCTGGGCGTCATGGGTGCCAGCGGTCGGCGTGACGGCACTGGGGCTGGGGCTCGCCGCGGGCGCATGCCCTTCATGGGCAAACGCCACCGAACTCAGGATCCACAGGCAGGCGACCAGGGCCAGCCAGTCGGCCGTGCGCATGACCGCTCGGCCCGAAGTTGCGGCGCTCATGGCAGCACCTCCTGGGCGATAGCGGTGTGCTTGGCATGCACACGACGGGCACTGAGACGATCGATTTCACTGACCAGCAGCGCCGGATCGGTAAAGCCGTAGAACCGCGTCCACTTGCCGCTACGACCGTCGCCGACAAGGATCAGCGGCGGATGCTCGCTGAGGTTGGCGCTGAAACTGCCCAGGCCCTTGAGGGTTTCATTCACCGCATAGGGCGTACCGGTCAGCCAGCTCCAGCCCGGCCCGACCTGGAAGGCCTTGGCGTAGTCCTGCAGGCGCTTGGAGTCGTCGCGTTGCGGGTCAACGCTGATCGATACCAGCTGCACCTCATCGCCGACCCGCCCGCCCAGTTGCTTCTGCACCTTGGCCATGATCGAGGACACCACCGGGCAGACCGTGGTGCAGCTGGTGTAGATAAAGCCCATGACCACCAGGCGGTCAGCCACTAGGTCCTTCTCCAGGCGCACCGGCATGCCGTTCTGGTCCAGCAGCTGGACATCGGCAAAGCGCACCGAGGTCTTTTCCTGATGGGCAGCAGGTGCGGTATGGCCGCTGTGGTCATCATGGCCGCCGTGATCGACACCGCCATGGGCCTGGGCGAAACCACAACCAACGGCCAGCAGGCAGAGGCTGAAAATTCTGCAGCGATCGAGCATTTTCATCGCACACTCCTTGATCCCGAATCGGACGCTTGTTGAGCAGAGGCAGGCAATACCCGCAGGCTGGTGTAGTTTTTCTCGGCAAAAGCACTGCCCAGAGACGGCGCTTGTACATGCAGATACCAGGCACCGGCCTCGGCCAGCTCCAGCGGCGCCTCATAGACCCCATCGCCGACTTCATGCACGCGGCTGTCACGGGCCCGTGATGACGGCGCAAGGAAGTAGCGCACACTCAGGTCCTTGATGCCGTTGCGCGGGCTGCCGTTGCCTTCGACGATGCGAAAGCGCGCGGTAAACGGGCTGCCCTGCACCACCACCTTCGGTTCCAGCATGAACTCCACCTGCGGTAACTGCCGGTGCGGTGCAGTGGCCGAAGCGGCCACCTCGGTGCTGAAGCAGTGAATGATCTGCGGCTGGTTGAGCAGGAAGGCGACATCGAAGGTGCCGGCAGCCGGCAGTTTGATGGTCGAGCTGTAGACCCCCGGCGCCACTTCGCGCAGGCTGCGGTCGACCACCAGCGCCGCGCGGGCGTTGTGGCCGCGGTTGGCGTAACCGGACATCGGTGCGTTCATGCCTTCGGCATAGAAGTAGGTGGTGTTGTCCACCGGGTTGACCACGAACACCGAGTTCTCATCCCGGGCCACGGTCAGGCCCTGGGCCAGCGGCAGGTCACCGGCCTGGCGCGGCGCGGCTGCCCCGGCTTCGAAGCCCTGGACGATCGGCTGGCGGCCCTCGCCGAGGCTGCTCAGGTTGACCATGGTGACCTTCGGCGAAGCCAGGCCACGGATGTAGGCATAGGCCTTGGTGAAGGTCAGCTGGTAGGGTTCGGCGGCCACCGGCAGGCTGTGGATCAGCCGGTCGGTACTGGCGTCGATCACCAGCGCCTGGCTTTCCAGGGTGTTGAGGACAATGCCGAAGCGCCCGTCGCTGCTGAAGCGCATCGGCCCCAGGCCTTGTTTGCCCTCGATCCGGTGACGCAGCTCATGGCTGCGGGCATCGATCACACTGATGCTGCCGTCGCGGCCATCGGCCACATAGACCGCCTGCGACAGCGCCGAATAGGCCACCGACAAGGGATGCGAGCCGACCTTGAGGGTTTTCACCAGGCGCATCTCGCTGGCATCGATCACACTCAGGGTGCCGCTGTCGCGGTTGCTGACAAAGGCATAACGCGAGTCGGCACTGAAGGCGATTTCGTGATGACCGCTACCGGTGGCAAAGAACTTCATGGCTTTGCGGCTGCCGACATCAATCACCGTGACGCCACTGTATGCTGGATCGCTGGCATTGTTGCCGACCCACAGCAGGCGCTGGTCGGGTTGCAGGGCAACCCGCAGCGGCTGTTTGCCAGCCGCGATATTGCCCACGCGCTGGAAGGTCTCGGTGTCGATCAACGCCACTTCACCGCGCTCCGGCATCGACACGAACACCTGTTTGTCGTCGTTGCTGGCCGCCCAGTCCATGGGCACGCCCGGCAGTTCGATGCGCGCCAGGGTGCTGGTGACCCCGCCGACCGAGACCGACGGATCGATCACGGTCAGGCTGGCGTCCTTGTTCAGCACCAGTAAAAAGTAGCTGTTGAGGTCCAGCAACGGCCGCGCGCCGATACTGCTTTTGAGAAACAGCGCCACCCGCGCCTTGCAGCTTTTGCTGCGGTCCTTGGCGGCGTCGCCGGTCAGCGCCGGGTCCAGCCAGGCACCAGGGGATACGCCCGACAGCGGCTGGCCGCTGTTCTGGTCGGTGACTTTGAAACGCACACTGGCAAATGCCCCCTCCGTCAGTACCTCATCGCTGCCCAATGGCCGGGCTTCAAACTCGACGGTGACCCCGTCGCGGCTGAGCCGGTGCAGCGCCTGCGGATCGCTCTCGGCCGGGCTGCTCAAGTCGCTGCGCGGGTCGCACCACAAGCTCTCGTAGCTGACCCCCAGACCGATCAGGGTCAAGCCGGCCATCAGGCCCAGGTACAACGGTCGATTTTTCTTATTCATGACCTCTCCCCCTTTCCCTTACTGCGCCGGCGCTGTAGTCGGTGGTGCCTCTTCGCTGACCCGTAGCAGCCCCCACAGTCCCGAGGCGTTGCCGTAGGCAGCATAGTCGCGGAACAGGTAGTCACCGGGTACGGCGTTGCTGCCCCCGGCACTGGGCACCATGAAGCTGAAGTGCGCAGCGGGCAGTACGCTTTCCTGGGCGCCGATGAACATCGCCTGCGGGTTGAAGCCGAAGCGCACCGAGCCAATACCTGGCAAGTTCAAAGGGTAGCCGCTGGCATCGGACTTCTCAGCCTGGTAGTTGTGCAGCGGCCACAGGTGGCCATCGAGCTGATAAGTAACGCCGCGGCTGCCGCCGGTGGGCATCAGCACATGGTTGCGGAACGGCTGACCAGGCTTGGCCCACAGCACCGGGGTTTGCGGGTCGCCGCCGACCAGGGCATTGCTGTAAGCCATGTGGGCGTTGGGTACATCCGCCCAGCCGTTGCCATCGGCATGCCCGAACGGCGCATCCGGGGCCAGGCCGAAGCGGAACCACAGCGGCTCGGTCTTGTAGTTGATGGCCATGTTGGAGTTGTCTTGCGGGTCTCCCGCCACGCCATTGCCTTCAGTGGCCATGCCTTCCACCGGCCGACCATCCGCCCAGCGCATGTTCAGCGAGCGCTGCCAAAGCGTGGCGAAGTCGCGGTAGGCCGGCTGCCCGGGTACTTGCACGGTAGCCGAGGCGCGGCTGGCGCTGTCTTCGGTCCAGGTCGCGGTCTGCGGCAGGATGCTCATGCCACCGATCAGCCCCTTCTGCCCCTGCTTGATGACGTCGGCCGGGGTGATGTTGAGGCCGCCGAATTCGATGGCCGTGGTGTTGATGTTGTCCACCGAACGCCCCATCTGCATCACCGGTTTGCCTTCACGCTCCAGGTGCCCGGCGTAGTACTGGAACACTTTGCTCGGGTAGGCACCGCTGCTGCCGGTACGTGGCGGTACGGTCTGCACCGGGTTCTGACCGACGTTGACGCCGTCCGACTTGGTGATGTCATAGGCCAGCAGTTGCGTGTGCAGGCCGACATGGCTGGACGGACGCATCAGGTTGTTGTTGAAGGCGGTCGAGCCTTCGCTGCCCTGACGGTCACGCTTGACCACGTTATGCATCACCGCAGTGCTGGGCAGGTCCGGCATCACCATTGGCAGGCGGTTTTCCAGGGTGACTTTCAGGCACTCGCCGGCAGCGGCACGCAGCACCAGCGGCTCGATCGGTACACCCGCTTTGAGCTTGCCGGTGATCGGGTCGAGGTCGGCTTTGCGCACATAGAGGATCGCGGTCGGGTCATGCAGCGGACCACTGTGGCCACCGATGGTGAAGGTTTCGCCATCTTCGGGGTCGGTCACCGTCACCTGCGGGATGCTGGTGCGCCGGCTGTTGTAGACCAGGGTGCCGCCATTGGCCTTCAGCGGGCCGCCGACGTGCTGGCCGACGCCACTGGGGTCATTGATGCTCACCGCAAGCGGATTGCCGAGGATGTCGTTGGCCAGGGCCGCGACGATTTCATAGCTGCGTTGCACGGTTGGCCGGGTACCTATGCCGTTGGCATTGGTGGTGTAGCGCGGGCAGATGCCGTCAAACGCCACGGTGTTGCGCGCGGCCATTGGCTGCGGGTTGTTCGGCAAGGCGAACAGATCGCTGCGGCTGGTGGTGTAGTTGCGCATCACCCCCCAGATACCGTTCCAGTAGCCTTCGTGGGCGGCATCGAGCGAGTACAGGTAATCACCGTTGGGCGACGCTGAACTGGAGATCATCGACACCGGTGCCATGAAGCCCAGCTGTTCGGAGATACCCACCATCTGCGAGGACTTCCACCCCGAGTTGGAGCTGTTGCCGAAGCCCGAGCCGCTCTGTAGCCACTTGACGCCATGCAGGGTCACGTTGTGTTCCTCTTCATGACCACCGGCATGCATGCGCAAGCGCACGTTGTCACCGGAGTAGGTGCGCAGCATCGGCGTGAACGGATCACCCGGTTCGGCGCCGGCCTTGTTGATGTGCGGCGGGAACAGCGTAGTGCCACCGGTGGGACCGACTGCCGAAGTGATCTCTGCCGGCGACAGGTTCATCGCCGGGATGGCACGGTCGGTACGGCTCTGCATGGCGAACGCCAGGTCACCACCGAGGCCGTCGGCCTGCATGCCGCGCTTGCCGTCCGGTGCAACCTTGTAGGGGTCGTAGACGCGCAGGCCCAACGGCTCGTTACGGTAGTTGACGACGAACATGCCCGGGTCATCCACCGAGATCGCTTGCGGGCAAGGCCGCGACGGGCAGCCCGGGAACAGGCCACCGCGGGACTCGACCACCGCCTCCAGCAAGTTGGATGCCTTCTGCCGCACCGGCGGGTTGATCGCGTAGCGGAAGGTATCGGCGGTTGCCGGGAACGCCTGGCTATTGGGAATACCGTCAGGACCGGCACCGACATACACCCCGGCCTCGTAGGCATGCTGGAAGTCGCTGTACTCCAGGAAGAACTCACGGTAGCTGTCGTTGCGACCGTCGCCGTCATGGTCGCCGGTCTTCACCACGGCTTGCCACGAAGTCGGCCCGCCGTCTTCGCGCAGCGCCGGGTTGTACAGCTGCTCGCCGGTTTCGGCGTGGAACCAGGTCGAACCGGCAGGCTCGGCCAGAACCGTGGCATACAGGCCCAGTTGCTGGTGCGTCGATGGGCCGAGGTGGTCGTGGGTGAAAATGGTCCCCAGGCCACGGTCGACGTTGTGCACATTGACCACCGGGTCGGCGAACCAGCGCTGCATGGCGGTACGCGCGCCCATCCAGTCGGCGCGCCCGTAGCGGCCGAAGAACGGATGCGCCTTGGCCACCGGGCACTCGGCGCTGCCTTCACGCGGGTCACTGCTGGTGCATTTGTTGTACTCGCGAATGGCGTGGATGCGTTCAACCACGGTGCCGGGCGAGAGGATGCCGTCTTCGTAGTTCCAGCCGTTGGCCGAACCATCGGCTGCAGTCAGGTCCCATTTCGGCAGGTGGATGTGCTGACCGATGACGTCGGTCGGAGTGCGCACCTGATAGTCGTCCATCTCGTAGAACGACGGAATCAGGTTGGTGTGCTGGTACATCACGCAGTCGAAGGTATTGATGCGCATCACCAGCGGTTCTGGCGGACGCTGTTTGTTGATCACCGGCCAGGCGTCTTCCCAGAGCGAGATGATGCGCGCCTGCGGGAAGTGGTAGCCAACCTTGTTGTACACCGCGTCGAACTGGATATTGGCGCCTTTGTAGATGCGCGGACGGTCGGCGGTAAAGGTCGAGGAGCCGGTGAAGCTCATGCCATCCAGGCGCTCGCCGCTGTTGAACTCGCCGACACCGGCGCCCTGGGTCAGGCGCTTGGCGCGGTCGTCCATGCACGGCTCGAAGAACGGTGCGCCGGCAGTAGGCGCCGCGCCATTGGTGCGGAAGTTGCGCGCTACGGTCTGGTTACCCGGCAATACCGCATAGCTGGGGTGTTCGAGCTTGGAATGGAAGCGCATCGCGGCCTGTTCGACATCCGTGCCCTCTTCCGGCAGGAACACTGCTTTGGCCTTGGTGATCTGTTTGGTGAAGTCCAGCGCGGTGGTGGTCACGTCAACCTCGCCACCGGCCGAAATGCCGTCCAGCGCATGGCGTGGCAAGCCACCGTCCCAACCGCCGACCTGGGCCGGATCAAGGTTGGCCCACAGGGCGTTGCCGGTGCTTTTCAGTTGCTGGGCCTTGGCCGGGTCGAGCATGTCCAGCGGTGGCGTCGGCGGACGTTGCCCCACGGTGCTTTCAATGCCACCAATCCAGAACGGATAGCCAGGGTTTTTCAGGCTGCCATCGGAGTTGCGGTTGGCGTCGGTGCGATCGACCAGGGCCAGCGAACCGACGGCCCGAGGCGCGGCATCGTGATGAGCGGAATCGTCATCGCCTTCTTCGTCGTCATCGTTCGCGGCGACCAGGGGTTCGCCCAGTTTCGGAATCACCGACACCATGCCAGGCATCGGCGCCATGGCCTTGCCGGGTAGCGGGACGATCGCCGGAATCGGCGTCCCGGCGATGATTTCACCGTCTGGCAAGGCGCGCGCACCAGCAGCCGGTTTACCGCTGCGCAGGGCGTAAGGCTCAGTGTGATAACCATCCTCACCCTGGCTGGATACCTCCAGCCGGGTGCCCTCTTCGAACACGTCATGCACCCGCCACATGCTCCACATGCCCTGGGCAAAGTGCGGGTAGAAGTGGCAGTGATAGATCGCGTCGCCCGCTACCCGGTTGCGGTTACCCGAACCGCCGTTGGCGATCTCATAGGTGTAACCGGCACCCGGGCCAATGCCCTGGGCATCGACATAGTCGGAGTTGTCGTCGTTGGGGTTGAACAGCCACTGGTGCCCATGCAGGTGAAAGATGTGCTGTTCATGGCCATTGTGGGTATTGCGGAATTTGACGAAGTCACCGATGTAGCTGTGGTTGACGTTGGCAGGCTCCGCCGGGAACAGGGCCATGCTGGCCTTGACGCCGACCTGATCGGCGCTCGGCGTCTGCCCTGGGCGAATGTTCTCAAGGCCGACGTTGGCTGGCACATCCACCAGCATGGCGACGTCACCGACCGTGTGTGCGCTGAGGAAAAATTCTTCGTAGGCGCATGACAGGCAGTCATGCATCGGCCCCACGCCCAGACGGTTGGCCACCACTTCAGCGCCCATACCCCCTGAGCCGTAGTTGATCATGAACGAGTCGCGGGTCGGTTCCAGCACATGCCCCATTACCGGGTCTGCCCAATAACCGGGGAAGGCCTGGGTGGCGGCCGCCTCATCGGTAAACTGCGCGGCAAAATCGCGGAACGGTTCCAGGCGATTGGGCACTGCCGGGTTGCGCTTGCCGATGCTTTCCAGTGGGTAGGTCGCGGGCGGGAAGCTGCCATCGGCATTCGGGCCCATGACCACGGCATCGGTTTCGCTGTTGATGATCTCGTTGCCATCGACCATGGCAATGATCGGCGAACCGGCCTTGCCTTCGCGGATCCAGGGTTCGCGCTGCGGGTAGCGTGCCTGGTAGTCAACGATGGGCTGACCGGTCGGTGCGCGGCCAGTGGTGGCCAGGCGCATTTCTTCTTCGGTCAGGGTATTGCGGTAGGTACGGGCATTTTTCGGCAGCACCACCACCTGGCCAAACAGACCATTGGAGACGTTGCCGGCACTGCCCTCGCCGCCGAAGGTGGCGCCTTTGCTGGTGGCGGCGAAAGCGCCTTCGCGCTCGGCATACAGGGTGTACGTGCGGGTGCCGCCGGGGGCGACCAGAAAGTTACCGTTACGTCCGGTGTTGGCGGCAATGTCGCCGATGCTGTTGACCGCCTGCATGCCGTTGACCTGAAAGCCGACATGGCGGTCGGTGACCTGCTCATCGGCCACGAAGCCCTCCTCGCCAGCAGCCTCATTACCTTCGGCTTCTTCGGCTTCGTTCTCCTCGCCTTCGTTTTCTTCCTCGTGATCGATGCCGTGCTTGTTCGGGTTGGCCTGGTAGGCCAACAGGTTCTGCAGGTTCACGGTGAGACAGTCACCGGCCGCCACGCGCAGCACAATCGGCCGCGGCCGCTTGTCCGGGCGCAGGGTGACCTTGCCCGGTACTGCTGCGCCACCGTTGTCCAGAGACACCTGATTCACATCGACCACATCGCGGCGCAGGGCGAACATCATGCCGTTGGCATTTTGCGCACCGAGGCGGTTGAACATCAGTGGCTGATCGAGGGCCACCACATTGGCCACCAGATTGCGCTCGCAGCGCACGGCGGCTTCGCTGACGGTTTGCCAGCCCAAGGTGGCGGCGGTGATCAGCAGTGAAGTCAGGACGGAGCCTTTGATCGGAGTCATCGTGGCGTGCCTCTGAGGGTGCAAGTGGACTCTGGAGAGGCTTGAGCAAACCTCGTGCCATTGTTTTTTATTGTTGTTTTTCAGTTACTTAAACTATTGAATGAATCTCAATTGGGGGTTTTTCCCCGCTATTCCCCCTATTCGGGGGTAGGGTCACCAGTGGGAGCGGGCTTGCCCCGCGATTGCGCGCTGTCAGGCACATCGCATCGCGGGGCAAGCCCGCTCCCACTCACAGCGGCGCATCCATGGCCAGACCCTGCAAGCGCCGGTACTGGCGCAACACTTTCGGCACATAACGCTGGGTCTCGGCATAGGGCGGCACCACCCGGCCGCGGCGCATCACCGCATCAGGGCCGGCGTTGTACGCAGCCACGGCGAGGGTGATGTCGTTGTCGAACAGGTTCAGCATGCGTTTGAGGTAGCGCGCCCCACCCTGCAGGTTTGAAGCTGGGTCCAGCGAATTCTTGACCCCCAACTCACGTGCGGTGTCGGGCATCAACTGCATCAGCCCGACTGCGCCACTGGGCGAGCGCGCATTAGGGTTGTAGCGGGACTCGGCCTGGATCACCGCATGCAGCAGTGCCGCCGGCAAGTCGTTGGCTTCGGCCGCAGCAGCCACCAGCTCGGCATAGGGCATGCCGGTGATCAGTTGCGCCTGTCCGCTGCTGGCCAGGCTCACTCCGGGTTCGCTGATCACCCGTTGATAGGTGCGGCCCGGTCGGTGAACGTTGGACAGCACATAGCTGCCGTCGGTCTTGATGGAGATGTACACATCGGCCTGGACCTGGTGGGTCCACGCCAGCCAAACAAAGAGTCCTGCAGTGAGCCAGTGCATCGTCACGCCCTCCCCGTTGCGTTCCCCGAAAAGTGGGGCATATGCCCCGATTGCCGAGGCTTTCAGTCACTGACGCAAGCACTGTGCCGCCTTGCCGGGCCCGTGGCGCAAAGGCTTGACGCAGACGCGCACGGCAATTGCATAAGCCCTGACAGGCGCACTACGGAGGGCCTTGTCATGAACAAAAAAAAGTACGCGCAACAAGGGTTCACCCTGCTCGAACTGCTGGTGGTGTTGGTGGTACTGGGTCTGCTTGCCGGCATCGTCGCCCCCAAGTATTTCAGTCAGTTGGGGCGCTCGGAGGCCAAGGTGGCCAGGGCGCAGATTGAAGGTTTGAGCAAGGCGCTGGACCTGTATCGCCTGGAAGTGGGGCATTACCCCAATTCCGAGCAAGGCCTGCAGGCGCTGGTCACCGCGCCCAGTGATGAGAGCCGCTGGTCGGGCCCTTACCTGCAGAAAAAAGTCCCTCAGGACCCGTGGGGACGCAATTACATCTACCGCCAACCCGGCGAAAACGGCGAGTACGACCTGCTCTCCATGGGCAAGGACGGCCAGCCTGGCGGCGACGGCGAGAACGCCGAGATCACCAGCTGGCAGTAAGCGGAGGATCGACCCATGCGCTACGAGCTCAAGGCATTGGGCAAATCCGGCGTGGTGCTGCTCACGCTGGACGCCCAGGACGCCGGCCAGGCCCGTCTGCAGGCCGAGCAACAAGGCTTGCGGGTGGTCAGCGTGCGTAACTGCGAGCGCTTTGCGAAGTTGCGTTGGCGCCGCGCAGAAACCTTCGACCTGGTGCTGTTCAGCCAGGAGCTGACCACCCTGCTCAACGCCGGCCTGCCGCTGATTGACGCGCTGGAAAGCCTGGCGGAAAAAGAGTCGGCGCCCCAGGCGCGCAAGACCCTCGGCGAGTTGGTACGCCTGCTCTATGAAGGCAAATCCTTCTCTCAGGCCTTGGGCCAGTTGCCCAGCGTGTTCCCGGCGCTGTACATCGCCCTGGTGCAGTCGAGCGAGAAAACCGGCGCGCTGGGGGATGCCCTGGGGCGTTACGTCGCCTACCGCAAGCGCATGGACGAAGTGCGGCAGAAGATTGTCAGCGCCTCGATCTATCCGTTGCTACTGTTGCTGGTCGGCGGTGGCGTGGTGCTGTTTCTGCTCGGCTATGTGGTGCCGCGCTTCAGCCTGGTGTTCGAAGGCCTGGGCACCGAACTGCCGTGGCTGTCGCGCTGGCTGATGCAGGCCGGGATGTTCCTGCATGCCCACCAGGCACCGTTGGGCCTGGGCTTTCTCGGCCTGATGGCAGGTTTGTTCGTACTGCGCCGCGATCCCCGCGTGCGGCGCTGGCTGAACCGCCAGCTGGAGCGCCTGCCGGCGCTGCACCGACGCCTGGTGATGTATGAGCTGGCGCGTTTTTACCGCTCCCTGGGGATCCTGCTGCAAGGCGGCATCCCGATTCTCACCGCCATGGAGATGGCCCGCGGCCTGCTCGGCGTCGCGGCCAAACAACGCCTGGAACATGCCTGTGAACGGGTCCGTGAAGGCCTGTCATTGTCGGCTGCGCTGGAAGCCGGGCAACTGGTGACACCGGTGTCCCTGCGCTTGCTGCGGGCGGGCGAGCAATCGGGCAATCTCGGGCAGATGATGGAGCGCAGCGCCGACTTCTATGACGAAGAAATCAGCCGCTGGATCGAGTGGTTCGTACGCCTGTTCGAACCCTTGTTGATGACCTTTATCGGCCTGTTGATCGGCTTGATCGTGATCCTGATGTACATGCCGATCTTTGAACTGGCCTCCAGCATTCACTAGCGCTCGGCGTGACAATCCGCCCCGCTTGCTGTATAGATTCGGCCACCAAGGGGAGCCCGGCAACGGGCTGAGAAACCGCTAGCAGCTGCAGCGCGGTGACCCTTCGAACCTGATCCGGATCATGCCGGCGAAGGGATGGGGATTGCCTACCTGCCTTTTTGCCGGTCTCACTGCGAGGCCGCCCATGTCTGAGTTACCCGGTCTCGCTGTCGCCATCGTTGAGGACAGCCCGATGACCGAACGCTTCACCGATACCCTTCGCCGCCAGAGCGAGCCAAGCTGGACGCAATCGATCGAACACCGTTTCGTCAACGAACTGCTCGATGGCAGCCTCGACGACGCAGTCCTGATCAATTACCTGATCCAGGATCACCGCTTCATTGATGCCTTCCTGACCTTACTCGGTGCGGCCATTGCCAGTGCCGACACCTTCGAGGCGCGCATCCGCCTGGGGCGTTTCACCGGGGTGATTTCGGGTGAAGAAAACACCTATTTCCTGCGCGCCTTCGAAGCGCTCGGGGTAACTCAGGCGCAGCGCCTTGAAGCACCCGACTCGGTGCCGACCGCAGGTTTCAAGGCGATCATGCGTGAGGCAGCGGCCACCCGTTCCTATGCGGCGGCGCTGGCGGTGCTCAACGTTGCCGAAGGGCTGTACCTGGATTGGGCCCTGCGGGCGCAGAAAAATCTGCCGCCGCGCTTTGAGCATGCGGAGTGGATCACCCTGCACGACAACCAGGACTTCCAGGATTTCGTTGCCTTTCTGCGCGCGGAGCTGGACCGGGTAGGGCCGGCGCAAGCGCAAATCAGTACTGACTTCTTCCTGCGCGCGGTTGCGCTGGAGCACGCCTTTTTCGACGCCGCTTACGATATCAAGGGATAAGCCATGGACATCTTTGACCGCCTGAAACAGGCCGCCGCTACCGACTGGAACAGCTACGTCGACCACGACTTCGTCCGCCAGATGGGCGCCGGCACCCTCGCCCAGCCAGCGTTTCGCAAGTACCTGGTACAGGATTATCTGTTCCTGATCCAGTTCGCCCGTTCGTGGGCGTTGGCCGCCTACAAGAGCCGCACGCTGGCCGATATCCGTGCCGCACAGGCAGGGTTGGCGGCGATTCTCGATGAGACCGAGCTGCATGTGCGCTTGTGCCAGCGTTGGGGGTTGGCGCCCGAAGACCTCGCGGCGACGCCTGAGCATCAGGCTACGGTTGCCTATACGCGCTTTGTGCTGGACTGCGGGGCGGCCGGGGATCTGCTCGATCTGCATGTGGCGTTGGCGCCCTGTGTGATCGGTTATGCCGAGATTGGGCGTAACCTGACGCCACAAGGTGTCGATGCGCTGGAAGATCATCCGTATCGGGACTGGATTGCCGAGTATGCCGGGGCTGGGTATCAGGGGGTGGCCACGGCTGCGAGGGCGCACCTGGATGAGCTGGCTGCTCGGACGATGACCGAGCGGCGCTTCGAGGAGCTGGTCAAGGTGTTTGCCCAGGCTTCGCGGCTGGAAGCGGACTTTTGGCAGATGGGGTTGGATGCGGTTTGAGCTGTGGGTACGGTGGGAGCAACTGTCTTGACCTGATGCTTTGAAAACAGCCTCTACGGTAGGAGCGGGCTTGAGTGACTCGCCAACGCAAGACCAGAAAATACAGATGCAGTTTAGGAAGCGTCTGACATCTATTTTTTGTCGCTCTTGGTAGCGTTTCCGGGTGTTTACGCCCGCTCAAGCGCAATTTCGCTTGGGTGTTGCGTGGTTTCTCTCCCCTCCGTTTAAGGACAAACGCATGTTCGCACCGGCCAATAGCGTGCAGCTCGAAC
>NZ_JANHLE010000035.1 GCF_028682475.1 Pseudomonas putida | reverse complement strand
GGCCGCGCCAGCGGCCCCGCTGTGGGGTACCATGCCCACATGATGCGGCCACCTGCCGCACAGCAGGAGCTGACATGTCGCACCCCTTCGAAACCCTTACCCCCGACCTGGTCCTCGACGCTGTGGAGAGCATCGGCTTTCTCAGCGATGCCCGCGTTCTGGCACTCAACAGCTACGAGAACCGTGTCTATCAGGTAGGTATCGAAGAGTCGGAACCGCTGATCGCCAAGTTCTATCGCCCGGACCGCTGGAGCGATGCGGCGATTCTCGAGGAACACAGCTTCACCGCCGAGCTGGCCGAATGCGAAGTCCCCGTCGTAGCGCCACTTATCCACAATGGCGAAACCCTGTTCGAACACAGCGGCTTTCGCTTCACCCTGTTCCCCCGTCGTGGTGGCCGCGCCCCAGAGCCCGGCAACCTCGACCAGCTCTATCGTCTGGGCCAGTTGCTCGGCCGCCTGCATGCGGTCGGTGCCACCCGCCCATTCGAACATCGCGAAACCCTGGCAGTGGATAACTTCGGCCACGCCTCGCTGGCCACCCTGCTGGAAGGCAATTTCGTGCCGAAAAGCCTGCTGCCCGCCTTTGAGTCCGTTGCCCGCGACCTGCTCAAACGGGTCGAAGCCATCTACGCCAGCACCCCGCACCAGACCATCCGTCTGCACGGTGACTGCCATCCCGGCAACATGATGTGCCGCGACGAAGTCTTCCACATTGTCGACCTCGATGACTGCCGCATGGGCCCTGCGGTTCAGGACCTGTGGATGATGCTTGCCGGCGACCGCCATGAACGCCTCGGCCAACTGGCCGAACTGATGGATGGCTACAACGAGTTCCACGATTTCGACCCGCGCGAACTGGCGCTGATAGAACCGCTGCGCGCTCTGCGCCTGTTGCACCACAGTGCCTGGCTGGCACGCCGGTGGGACGACCCGGCGTTTCCGCGCAGCTTCCCGTGGTTTGGCCAGGAGCGTTACTGGGGCGACCAGATTCTCGCCTTGCGCGAGCAGATGGCGGCGCTGGATGAAGAACCACTGAAATTGTTCTGACGCGCACACAAGTCTGTCTACAATAGCGGTGCTTTTAGATAGCTGCCTAAGCAAGGAATCTGCATGCACGCTGCCAACCCGCGCCGCGGGTACATCCTGGGCCTGAGTGCCTACATCATCTGGGGCTTGTTCCCGCTCTACTTCAAAGCGCTGCAAAGCGTGCCAGCGGTGGAGATCATCGTCCACCGCGTGCTCTGGTCGGCACTGTTCGGTTCGTTGCTGTTGCTGGTCTGGAAGCATCCGGGCTGGTGGCGCGAACTGCGCGAGAACCCCAAGCGCCTGGCGATCCTGGCCCTCAGTGGCTCGTTGATTGCCGGTAACTGGCTGACCTATGTCTGGTCGGTGAACAACGGCCGTATGCTGGAAGCCAGCCTGGGCTACTACATCAACCCGCTGGTCAACGTGCTGCTGGGCATGTTGCTGCTGGGTGAGCGCCTGCGCCGCCTGCAGTGGGTTGCCGTAGGCCTGGCGGCACTGGGGGTGGCCCAGCAGGTCTGGCAAGTCGGCAGCCTGCCCTGGGTTTCGCTGGTGCTGGCGCTGAGCTTCGGCTTCTACGGCCTGATCCGCAAACAGGCCCCCGTCGCGGCCTTGCCGGGACTGGTGGTGGAAACCTGGATGCTGGTGCCGCTGGCCATCGGCTGGCTGCTGCTCAACCCCATGGCCCATAGCGCTCAGGCGAGCTTTTACACGACCAGCGAAGCGCTGTGGCTGATCGCCGCCGGCCCGGTGACCCTGGTGCCGCTGGTGTGTTTCAACGCTGCCGCTCGACACCTGCCCTACACCACCCTGGGCTTCCTGCAGTACCTGGCGCCGACGCTGGTACTGCTGCAGGCCGTACTGCTGTTTGGCGAACACCTGTCGAGCAGTACACTGGTGGCCTTCATGTTCATCTGGGCCGGTCTGGCCCTCTACAGCGTCGATGCCTGGCTGAGCTTGCGTCGGCGCCGCTGATCAAAAAACGTACAAATGTCTGCAGGCCACGTGATTCGTGGCCTACAGCAACCTCTCCCAAGGTTATCCACACCCTCATCCCCGTGCTTTGTGCACAAGCCACTGATGATTGATGGTTTTTTGCTCAACTCCTGCAAAGCCGCGGCCCGCCTGGGCTGGCGCAGGCTTCCCCCAGCTTATCCACAGGCCGGTCCCCGACAAACCGGGATAACTATTCTTCCGGCCGCAGCTTGAGTTCCACCATCAGGTCATCTGCCAGCGCCTCAAGCTTGGCCTGAAGCACATCCAGAGAAAGGGTCAAAGGCATCGCCAGCAACGCATCTGCGTGAAACAGCGGCTCGCTGCTCATCGGGGCCGGACGCACGTCGGTGCTGAGGCGCTCCACATTGACCCCCTGTTCGGCCAGCAAGCGGGTGATGTCACGGACAATACCCGGGCGATCATTGCCCACCAACTCCATGGCAATCGGCTTCCAGGTACAGGACGGATCGATGCCGCTTTTGGCAATCAGCACGCGAATATCATGTTTGCCCAAGGCTTCCAGGGCCCGGACCAGCTCTTCGTAGGACTCCGCCGGCACCGCTACCTTGAGGATCCCGGCAAACTGCCCGGCCATCCGCGACATGCGGCTCTCCAACCAGTTACCGTTATGCTCGGCAATGCATTCAGCGATACGTTCGACCTGGCCGGCTTTGTCGGGGGCGATCACTGTCAGTACGAGATGATCCACGCGGTAACCCTCTGCTTTTAAAGGTTAGGCCCCTGAATTCAAAGGGCGCGCAGAAAGTATAGGCAAGGCGCGGCAACCTGCCGCAGCAGCCTTTGAAGACAAATCGTGTACCGTTTCAAGATTTATCTGGAACAATCTGCCACTTTTTTGAGAACATACTGATTCCCAGCGTGACCCTCTGCGACCAAATGGTCGCAGAACGACGTATTTAGTCTGATTTTCACAACCGCAGCGCATCATGTAGTATGCCGCAGCGCGGACTACAAAACGTCGAATCGATGTCTGCCAAGGCGCCTGTGAAAATACGCAACCGCTCGCCAGCCTGTCTGGCAGGCAGCACCCAGCCGCCCATCGGGCATGTTCTGGTGCCGTGTTTAGAGAAGCGCGCAAGGCCTAAATAGAAGAGCAATAGCTGAGCAGAGTGAGGCAAGCAATGACTGAACACGTTCAAGTCGGTGGCCTTCAGGTCGCCAAAGTCCTGTTCGACTTCGTGAACAACGAAGCCATTCCCGGAACTGGCGTCAACGCCGAGCAGTTCTGGGTGGGGGCAGAAAAGATCATCAACGACCTCGCTCCAAAGAACAAAGCACTGCTGGCCAAACGTGACGCACTGCAGGCACAGATCGATGCCTGGCACCAGGCGCGCAAAGGCCAGGCTCACGATGCCGTGGCTTACAAAGCCTTCCTCCAGGACATCGGTTATCTGCTGCCAGAAGCTGCAGACTTCCAGGCCTCGACCCAGAACGTCGACGACGAAATTGCCCGCATGGCCGGCCCGCAACTGGTTGTGCCAGTGATGAATGCGCGCTTCGCCCTGAACGCCTCCAACGCCCGCTGGGGCTCGCTGTACGATGCCCTGTACGGCACCGACGCGATCAGCGAAGCCGGTGGCGCGGAAAAAGGCAAAGGCTACAACAAGGTTCGCGGCGACAAGGTGATTGCCTTCGCCCGCGCCTTCCTCGACGAGTCCGCGCCGCTGGCTGCCGGCTCGCATGTCGACTCCACCGCTTACCGTATTGAAGGCGGCAAGCTCGTCGTCGCCCTCAAAGGCGGCAGCAACAGCGGCCTGCGCGATGATGCCCAACTGATCGGCTACCAGGGCGACGCTTCGGCACCGACTTCGATCCTGCTCAAGCACAACGGCCTGCACTTCGAAATCCAGATCGACGCCAGCACCCCGGTCGGCCAGACCGACGCTGCCGGCCTCAAGGACGTGCTGATGGAAGCCGCCCTGACCACCATCATGGACTGCGAAGACTCGGTTGCCGCGGTCGATGCCGACGACAAGGTAGTGATCTACCGCAACTGGCTCGGCCTGATGAAGGGCGACCTGTCGGAAAGCGTCAGCAAAGGCGGTCAGACCTTTACCCGGACCATGAACCCGGACCGCGAATACAGCGCGCCGAACGGTGGCACCGTCACCCTGCACGGTCGCTCGCTGCTGTTCGTGCGTAACGTAGGTCACCTGATGACCATCGACGCCATCCTCGACAAGGACGGCAACGAAGTACCCGAGGGTATCCTCGACGGTCTGGTCACCAACCTTGCCGCGATCCACAACCTCAACGGCAACACCAGCCGCAAGAACAGCCGCACAGGCTCGGTGTACATCGTCAAACCGAAGATGCACGGCCCGGAAGAAGCGGCGTTCACCAACGAGCTGTTCGGTCGCATCGAAGACGTGCTGGGCATGAAGCGTAATACGCTGAAGGTCGGCATCATGGACGAGGAGCGCCGTACCACGGTCAACCTCAAGGCCTGTATCGAAGCGGCCAAGGAACGTGTGGTGTTCATCAACACCGGTTTCCTCGACCGTACTGGCGACGAAATCCACACCTCCATGGAAGCCGGCGCTGTCGTGCGCAAGGGCGCCATGAAGACCCAGAAGTGGATCGCTGCCTACGAGAACTCCAACGTCGATATCGGCCTGGCTACCGGTCTGCAAGGCCGTGCCCAGATCGGTAAAGGCATGTGGGCCATGCCGGACCTGATGGCCGACATGCTCGAGCAGAAGATCGCTCACCCGCTGGCCGGTGCCAACACTGCCTGGGTTCCGTCGCCGACTGCTGCCGCGCTGCACGCGCTGCACTACCACAAGGTCGATGTATTCGCCCGTCAGGCGGAACTGGCCAAGCGTACCCCGGCCTCGGTGGATGACATCCTGACCATCCCCCTGGCGCCTGACACCAACTGGTCGGACGAAGAAATCCGCAACGAGCTGGACAACAACGCCCAGGGCATCCTCGGCTACGTTGTACGCTGGATCGATCAGGGCGTAGGGTGCTCGAAAGTGCCGGACATCAACGATGTCGGCCTGATGGAAGACCGCGCCACCCTGCGGATTTCCGCGCAGTTGCTGGCCAACTGGCTGCGCCACGGTATCGTCACCGAAGCGCAGGTACTGGAAAGCCTCAAGCGCATGGCGCCGGTGGTCGACAAGCAGAACGCCAACGACCCGCTGTACCGCCCGCTGGCACCAGACTTCGACAACAACATCGCCTTCCAGGCGGCGGTCGAACTGGTGGTAGAAGGCACCAAGCAGCCAAACGGCTACACCGAGCCGGTGCTGCATCGCCGTCGTCGTGAGTTCAAGGCCAGGAACGGTCTGTAATCGCGTCGCTTTAATCGCGGGGCAAGCCCGCTCCCACAGGGATATCACCACACCCTGTGGGAGCGGGCTTGCCCCGCGATAAGCTTCAAAACATTCCCAGCTCCTTGCGCACCAACCCCACCAGCTTCTCCAGATCGATCGGCTTGAGCAAAAAGTCGACGACACTCAAATGCATCGCCGCGATGGCGTCCGGCACGTCGGCATCACCGGACACGATGATGATCGGCAACGCCGCTTTCTCCGATTCGCGAATCTGCCGGATCAGCTCCAGGCCATCGAACGGCCCCATACGCAGATCGGTAATCAACAAACCGATATCCTGCTTGCCTTTCAGGCACGTCAAGGCCTGTTCGGCATTTTCCGCCATCAGGCACTTGATACCCTTGGTTTTCAGGTAACTGGCCAACGCCTCACGAGCCAGCTGATTGTCATCGACGATCAATACTTTCTGTGACGCAGCCCGCGCCGTAACCGTTGCCAGTGCTTCACGTTCGGCATCACTCAGTATGTCTTCTTGGTCGGGCATGGCTGTCTCATCATCAATGACTCGCAAAATGTCCCTCGAATCAAGTTCAGACTGCTTTTGATCGCCTTGCAACCCGCCTCTCGTCGACAATTTGACACCCGTCGCGTTTCTCACCCTGCCCGTCGCCCCATTTAGACTTACGTCCAATGGGCACTGGGCACCCTGCAGCCGACCATGAGGGTCGAAAACAACAAGGTCGATGTACACAGGTCGACACAAAAGACGCGGTAATGCTCATGAGCAAAATGGACGCCTTCTCCCAGGCCGGAAAAACTGCAGTACTGCAGAACATCCAGGGGACCCTGCAATTCCTGCAACGCTTCCCGCCCTTCAACCAGATGGAGAACGCCCACCTGGCGTTTCTCGTCGAGCAGTGTCAGCTGCGCTTCTATGCGGCCAAAGACAGCATCATCAAGCCCGCCGACGGGCCGGTCGAACACTTCTACATCGTCAAACAGGGCCGGGTGATCGGCGAACGCCAGCACGTCACCCGCCCCGGCACCGAAACCACCTTCGAGATCACCAGCGGCGAGTGCTTTCCGCTGGCCGCGCTGCTCGGCGAGCGTGCGACCCGCACCGAACACCTGGCCGCTGAAGACACCTTCTGCCTGCAGTTGAACAAGGCGGCATTCATTCGCCTGTTCGCCCTTTCCGATGTGTTTCGCGATTTTGCCCTGCGCGGCGTCAGCAGCCTGCTCGACCAGGTCAATCAACAGGTCCAGCGGCGTGCGGTGGAAACCCTCGGCACGCAGTACTCGCTCAACACCCGCCTGGGTGAGCTGGCCATGCGTCACCCGGTGGTCTGCGAAGGCCAGACGCCGCTGCGCGAAGCCGTGGCCCTGATGCACGAGCAGCAGGTCGGCAGCATCGTGATCGTCGATGCGCAGCGCTTTCCGCTGGGGATCTTCACCCTGCGCGACCTGCGCCAGGTAGTGGCCGACGCCAGCGCCGATTTCGCCCAGCCGATCGCCGGCCATATGACCCACAATCCGTTCTACCTGAGCCCCCAGGCCAGCGCCTTCGACGCCGCCATCGCCATGACCGAACGGCACATCGCTCACGTCTGCCTGGTCGAGGACAAACGCCTGTGCGGGGTGGTCTCCGAGCGCGACCTGTTTTCCCTGCAACGGGTCGACCTGGTCCACCTGGCGCGGACCATCCGCCATGCCACGCGGATCGAAAGCCTGGTGTCGCTGCGTGGCGAGATCGGCCAGCTGGTCGAACGCATGCTCGCCCATGGCGCGTCCTCAACGCAGATCACCCAGATCATTACCCTGCTCAACGATCACACCGTGTGCCGGGTGATCGAACTGGCCATCGAGGACAAAGGCGATCCGGGTGTACCTTTCAGCTGGTTGTGCTTTGGCAGTGAAGGCCGGCGCGAACAGACCCTGCACACCGACCAGGACAACGGCATTCTGTTCGAAGCCCGCGATGCCGCCCACGCCGCCGAGATCCGTGGCCGCCTGCTACCGCTGGCGCAGCACATCAACCAGGGCCTGGCGCAATGCGGCTTTACCCTGTGCAAGGGCAACATCATGGCCGGCAACCCCGAGCTGTGCCTGTCCCGTGCCGAATGGGCACGACGCTTCGCCGCCTTTATCCGTGAAGCCACCCCGGAAAACCTGCTGGCCTCGAGCATCTATTTCGACCTGCGCGTGGTCTGGGGTGACGAAAGCGCCTGCGAGCAGCTGCGCCAGAGCATTCTTGAACAGGTTGCCGATAACCGCCTGTTCCAGCGCATGATGGCTGGTAATGCCTTGCGCCAGCGGCCACCGGTCGGGCGCTTCCGGGAGTTCGTGCTGACCCGTCAGGGCAATGACAAGGCGGCCACCCTGGACCTCAAGGTCCAGGGCCTGACGCCGTTCGTCGACGGTGCGCGCCTGCTGGCGCTGGCCAATGGCATCAGCGCCAACAACACCCTGGAACGCCTGCGCGAGCTGGTGACCCGGGAAGTCATCGACCCGCTCGATGGCGCCGCCTATGAAGAGGCCTACCACTTCATCCAGCAAACCCGCATGCAGCAACACCAGTTACAAAGCCGGCAGCACCTGCCCTACTCCAACCGCGTCGATCCGGACAGCCTCAACCACCTCGACCGGCGCATCCTGCGCGAGTCCCTGCGCCAGGCCCAGCGCCTGCAGAGCAGCCTGGCCCTGAGGTATCAGCTGTGAGCCTGTTCACCTGGCTGCGGCCCCGACAGATCAACGAACAGGTTCGCCAACGGGTAGCACAACTGACACCTGCCGCCCCACTCAGCGAAGACTCGCTGCGCAACCAGCGCTGGGTGGTCCTCGACCTGGAAACCAGCGGCCTGAATACCCAGCGCGATCAAGTCCTCTCGATTGGCGCGGTGGTTATCGAAGATGGCGCCATCGACTTCAGCCAGCAGTTCGAGCGCACCCTCTACCAACGCGATCACAAGCTGACCTCCAGCGTCCTGATCCATGGCCTGGGGCCCAGCGCCATTGCCGCTGGCTGCGATCCGGTCGAGGCGCTGCTCGACCTGATGACCTTCATTGGCAACAGCCCGGTGCTGGCCTTTCACGCGCCCTTCGACCAGCGCATGCTCAGCCGCGCGCTGAAAGACCACCTGGGCTATCGCCTGCAGCACCCGTTCTTCGACGTCGCCGAACTGGCGCCGCTGCTGAACCCGCAGATCACCCTGCGCGAGGCCGGGCTGGACGACTGGACCGCCTGTTTCGGCCTGGAAGCGATTGAACGCCACAATGCCAGCGCCGATGCCATGGTCACCGCCGAACTGGCCCTGATCCTCTTCAGCCAGGCCCGCCGCCAGCACCTCGACAGCCCGGCGCAGCTGGACCAGCACCTGCAGCGTTGGCGGCGGCGAAAGCAACAAAGTCACGGCTTCTAGCGCCATCCGATGAGCGTCAATTGCGTTCCACAAGAAGATTCTGCAACAATCGCGAATAATTCTCGTTAGTTAACGCATCTTTTTCGGGGAACGCCTTGTCGTCCGTACAAAGCCCACACAGTGAGCTGGTCGGTACGCTCTACCGCGACCATCGCAGTTGGCTACTCGGCTGGCTACGGCGTAATATCGCCTGCGCCGAGCGTGCCGAAGACCTCAGCCAGGACACCTTCGTGCGCCTGCTCGGTCGTGACCAGCTGCCGCCACCGCGTGAACCCCGAGCCTTTCTCCTGGCCATCGCCAGGGGCCTGTTGTTCGATCATTTTCGCCGCGCGGCACTGGAGCAGGCCTATCTGGCCGAACTGCTGCTGATCCCCGAAGCCGAACAACCGTCCCCGGAAGAACAACACCTGATTCTCGAAGACCTCAAGGCCATTGATCGCCTGCTGGGCAAGTTGTCGAGCAAAGCCCGCGCGGCGTTCCTCTACAACCGTCTGGACGGCCTCAATCATGCGCAGATTGCAGAACGCCTGGGGGTTTCCGTGTCCCGCGTGCGCCAGTACCTGGCCCAGGGCATGCGCCAGTGCTATATCGCCCTGTACGGCGAGCCAACATGAACAACAAACCGGTCAGCACCCGTGTGCTTGACGCCGCCATCGCCTGGCAGCTGTGCCTGGACTCAGGCAGCGGCAGTGCCGACGAGCGCGCCGAATTCGCCCGCTGGCATGCTGCCAATGAAGAACACGCCCGCGCCTGGATGCAACTGGGCATGCTCGATCAGCGTTTCAGTGCCGCCGCCGGGCCGGCGCGCCAGGCCTTGTTGCAATCGCGCGCCAGCCTGCGTCAGCGGGTACGCAAGATTGGCAGTGGCGTCGCCAGTCTGGTGCTGGTGGTTGGCTTGCTGAGCTGGGTCAGCGCCTATCAGTCAGCCGGTTACTGGCTCGCCGATCAGCGCACCGGCACCGGCGAGCAACGCAGCCTGCGCCTGACCGACGGCACCCTGATCAGCCTTAATACCCATTCGGCGGTAGACATCCGCTTCGATGAAAAGGAGCGCCTGATTGTCCTGCATGAGGGTGAAGTCTCCATCGAGACCGGACACAAGGATGATCGTCCCTTTGTCGTCGCGACCGAAGACGGACGCATGCGTGCGCTGGGTACGCGCTTCCTGGTCAAAGTGGAAGATCAGGGTACCCGCCTGAGCGTGTTGCAGTCGGCCGTGGCGGCCAGGCCGCAGGACAGTGGCGACGAACAGATTCTGCATGAAGGCCAGCAGGTGCTGATGAGCCATGACCGGCTCGGCCAGATTGCCGGGCTGAATGTCGGCGCCGACGCCTGGACCCGCGGCATGCTGGTGGTCGACAACGTACCACTGAGCGAGTTGATCGACGAGCTTGGCCGTTATCGCAGCGGCTATCTAGGCGTTGCACCGGAGGTGGCCAACCTGCGCATTACCGGCAGCTTCCCGCTGAACGACACCAACCTGGCCCTGACCTCGTTGCTGCCGACCTTGCCGGTGAAGATCGAGCAGCACACCCCGTGGTGGGTGACGGTGGTGGCGCGACCTTAGCAACCTGATCGCGGGGCAAGCCCGCTCCCACTGACCCGGTGGGAGCGGGCTTGCCCCGCGATGATTTTCGCCTGCAATCCCAGCCGCAATCAAAATCTAAATTATTTTCACTAACCCCTATCACTTTTTCTCTCTCACTCGGCAAGGAAGCTAGTTAGCACTTATTCGTCGAGGAGTTGCTGCATGTCCCGCGTTGTTCAAACCTTCCTGCGCCCCAGCTTGCTGGCCATCGCCATTGCCCTGTCCGCCCCCGTGGTGAGCAGCTCGCTGGTTGCCGCCGAGCAATCCGGCCTGCACAGTTACAACCTGCCTGCCGCACCGCTGTCGAGCGCCCTGAACCAGATCGCCAGCCAGGCCGGTATCGCCCTGACCCTGGACCCGAGCCTGGCCAGCGGCCGCACGTCGGCACCGGTCAGCGGCGAGTACAGCGGCGTCGGCGCGTTGCAGGCGGCCTTGCGGGGCACCGGTTTGCAACTGCAGCAAAGCAGCGCGGGCACCTACAGCCTGGTAGCGACTCCCGAAGGCGCCATGGCGCTGCCGGAAACCAGTATCAACGCCACCGGCGATTATGAAAGCGCCTGGGGCCCGGCCACCGGTTTCACGGCCACCCGCACCGCTGCGGGCACCAAGACCGACACCCCGATCGTCGAAATCCCGCGTTCGATGTCGGTTATCACCCGCGAACAACTGGATGATCGCCAGGTCCTCAACCTCAACGACGCCCTGCGCTACACCGCAGGCGTACAAAGCAGCGGCTACGCCTCCGACCCGCGCGCCGACTGGCTGCGGGTCCGCGGCTTCGATCCGACCCAGTTCCTCGATGGCTTGCCGCTGCCAAAAGGCTCGTTCGCCAACCCCAAGGTCGAACCGTGGAACCTTGAGCGTATCGCCGTGCTGCGTGGCCCGGCCTCGTCCGTCTACGGCCAGACCCCGCCAGGCGGCATGCTCGACATGGTCAGCCGTCGCCCGCAAGCTGAAAGCGCGCACCAGCTCGAAACCCAGGTCGGCAGCAACAACCACCGCCAGATCAACTTCGACAGCACCGGCCAGATCGATGACCAGGGCCAGTTCCTCTACCGCGTCAGCGGTGTGGTGCGCGACAGCAGCTCGCCAACCGACCACGTTCCGGACAAGCGCTACAACATTGCCCCCAGCCTGACCTGGAACATGGATGAAGACACCAGCCTGACTTTCATCACCCAGTACACCCGCGACGATACCGGCATCTCCGGGCAGTTCCTGCCGATACAAGGCACCAAGCTGGACTCGCCAGCCGGCGATATCTCTCACCACAAGAACCTTGGCGATCCGGACTGGGAATTCTACGACCGCACCTACTACGCGCTCGGTTACGCATTCGAGCATCGCTTGAACGATGTCTGGCAGTTCCGTCAGAACCTGCGCTACACCAAGAGCGATCTGTCGTTCCAGGGCATCAACGTCGCAACCATGAACAACGGCTTCGTCGAAGCAGACGGCACGGTTCCGCGGGAAACCGGCATCGTCAACGAAGACATCAGCCAGTTCGCCGTGGATAACAACTTCCAGGCCGACTTCCAGACCGGTGCGTTTGGCCACACCCTGCTGATCGGTCTCGATCACCAGCGCTCGAATACCAACTACCGCTGGGACTACGGTCTGAGCCCCAGCGTGCCACCCGGCAACGTGATCAACCCACCGTACGGCCAGGACTTCTCCAAGGTGCAGTACTTCACCATGTACGACTACAACCAGAAGACCCGCCAGACCGGCTTCTATGTCCAGGACCAGATCGCCCTGGACAACTGGCGCCTGACCCTGGGTGGTCGTGAAGACTGGGTGCACACCGGTACCACCTTCCACAACCTCGGCGACGCCACCAGCACCGAACGCGACACGGCCTTCACCGGCAACGTCGGCCTGAGCTATGTCTTCGACAACGGCGTGACCCCGTACATTTCCTACACCGAGTCGTTCCAGCCGACCACCGGTGCTGCGGTCTCGGCCAGCCAGTCGTTCAAGCCGACCGAAGGGCGCCAGTATGAAGTCGGTGTGAAATATCAGCCGGTGGGCAGCAAAAACCTGTACACCGCCGCGGTCTACGACCTGCGCCAGGAGAATGTCAAAGTGGCCGAAGGTAACCTGACCCGCCAGGTCGGCGAACTGCAGGTCCGCGGTCTGGAACTGGAGGCGACCACCCAGGTAACCGACAACCTCAAACTGATCGGTTCCTACAGCTACACCGACACCGAAATCCTCAAGGGTGCGGCCAACGAGCAAGGCAATCGCATGGCGCTGATCCCGCGCAACCAGGCCACCCTGTGGGCTGACTACACCTGGTACAACGGCGTGCTCGACGGCTTTGGTATCGGCGGTGGCGTACGCTATGTCGGCGACAACTATGGCAACACCGCCAACACCGATCTGGCCCATGTCGGCTCCTACACCGTCTACGATGCTTCGGTGCATTACGACCTGGGCCGCAAGATCAGCACCCTCAAAGGCATGACCGTAGCGGTCGAAGCCAAGAACCTGTTCGACAAGGATTACCTGGCCAACTGCGACGGCTACTGGTGCTACTACGGTGACGAGCGCAACGTGGTTGCCAGTGTGAATTACAAGTTCTAAGGGCGTTAATGAAAAGTTCGACCATACGCCGCTGGTCCTTCGTCCACACCTGGACCAGCCTGATCTGCACCCTGTTCCTGCTGATGCTGGCAGTGACCGGTTTGCCGCTGATCTTTCACCACGAGATCGACCACTTGCTGGGCGATGCACCCGAGTTGAGAGAGATGCCGGCAGACACGCCGAAACTGGACCTGCAGCAGCTGGTACTCAAAGCCCAGGCACATCGCCCGGGTGAGGTCATGCAGTACTTCGGCTGGGATGAAGACGACAGCAATGGCGTGATCGCGATCATGGCGGCCACTGCCGGTACCGAGCCGAACTCGTCGCATACCTTCATGCTCGATGCCCGAACCGGTGAAGCGGTGGAAATGCCTTCGGCGAACGGCGGTTTCATGATGACCATGCTACGTCTGCATGTAGACATGTTTGCCGGCCTGCCCGGCAAACTGTTGCTGGCATTCATGGGCTTGTTGTTCGTCGTCGCGATCATCTCCGGCACGGTGCTCTACGCACCGTTCATGCGCCGCCTGAAGTTCGCCACCGTGCGTCATGAAAAGTCGTCGCGCCTGCGCTGGCTCGACCTGCACAACCTGATCGGCATCGTCACCCTGACCTGGGCCCTGGTGGTGGGCGTCACCGGGGTGATCAGCGCCCTGTCGGACCTGGTCATCGCGGCGTGGCGCAACGACAGTTTGAACGCGATGGTGGCGCCTTACCGTGATGCCCCGCCATTAGCCGAACTGGCGCCGGTCAGCCGGGTGCTGTACATCGCCGCCGAGGCCGCGCCGGGGATGGTCCCGGACTTTATCGCGTTTCCGGGCACCCGCTTCTCCAGCGAACATCATTACGCGGTGTTCATGAAAGGCAGCACGCACCTGACAGCGCACCTGCTGACACCGGTGCTGATCGATGCCACGACCCTGGCGGTGACCGCTGTTGGCGACCGGCCCTGGTACATGGACGCGATGGGGCTGTCACAGCCACTGCACTTTGGTGACTACGGCGGTCGGCCGATGCAGATCCTCTGGGCGCTGCTCGATGGGCTGACCATTATCGTGCTGGGCAGCGGACTGTACCTGTGGTGGGGCAAGCAACGGCGCCCGCGGGTGCAGGAGGTGACGGCATGAGCCACCGTTCGCAATCAACTGCCAAGGTCTTTACCTGGCCGCTGGTCATTGGCCTGGCAGGGGCAGCCGGACTGTTCGCCGCGCTGCTCGGCGATGGCTGGTGGGATGCGTTGGCCTGGTTGGGGCTGGGTATTCCCGCCCTGTTGGGCCTGCGCGGGTTCTTGCGACCTCGAGCAACAATGTCATAACAATGTACCGACTGCGCCCGACAGCGCGGTCCCAGCATGGCCAGCTCCTTTTCAACAGGCGCTGGACCATGACCCCTCTTGAACGCATCGAAGCCGTCGATCAACAGATCGCCGAGCTGCTCAAAGACCTTCCATCACCTGAAACGCCCCTCAATGGCACTCATGGCGAACACCAGCATCTGCAGGGTGCATTGGCGGGTTTCTGGTCCGCCGCAGTCATTGACGGTGTCACGCGCAAGCAGCAACTGATCACACTGCGGCGCAATCAGCTGCGCGCTGAAATCGACCTGCGCGTCGCCGACCAGACCCTCGACGCCGAGCACGCCTGGCAGATACGTACCTGCCTGGAGCTTCCTCAATCCTGGCAGCGTCGGCATCTGCCACCGCAGCAACGCCCACAAGTTTTTCGGCCACTGCTGGAGAGCAGCCGCCCGAACTGGCGCAGCTACCTGCATGGCACCCTGGTCGTCATTGCAGGCGCTCCGGAAGGCACGCTGCTAGAACCGGAACAGACCCGCGGCCGGGCGTTGCTTTGCAGTTTGTCCCATGGCATCGAAGCCTATGCCTCGCTTGCCGAGCTGCACGCCGAACTGTGCGAGCGCCTCGACGACCCACAGCAAAGCAAGCCCCTGCTGCATCTCTTCGACCCTCAAGAGGATGCCGAACGCGCGCGTCATGCCGAACGGCTGCGCTATGACTGGTACGCCTATGACCTGCTTGAAGAACAGATCGAACGCCTGCTCGGCACCCAGCGTCAGCGCCTGAACAACGCCTGGCTGCAAGCACAACAGGGCGAACTGCGGGCCCGGCTCGACAAGGCAATGAGCCTGAAGGACGACTGTGGCGCTCAAGGTGCCCTGAAGACCCGCTACTCCTTGCTGCTGGAGAAACACTTACCTTCATGGCTGCGCCAGACCTCCGCCCAAGGCCTGAGTCACATCATGCAAACCCTGCAAGAGCTGGTGCTGGTCACGGAACAAGCGGCCGCGCCCGGCATCCTCGACTTCACCCGGTTTCAACAGCAACACAGCTTGCTGGCATGGACCCGCACGCGCCTGCAGGCACGCATTCGCCACGATCTGGGGGTAACCCTTGCACCTGAACAGGTCAGGGTCAGCATCACCCGCGCACGCCAGACCGGGCCGCACCTGAATCCGCTGAACCCATCGAGTCATGTCACCTGGCAAGGCATGGTCCGCGTCGGCGACGAACTCGTGGAGATGATCACCCAGACCTTCCCGTTAGACCTGCTGGCCTTGAACAATCTGCCCTGGTTCGATTTCGACTACTGGCTGACGGCGAGGATTTCTCATGCGCAAGGCGAGGCGCTTCCCACCGCACTCTCACCCGCCTATGTGAAGGCGCTCGTCCGCGATCTTAACGTCGGCGGACGCTATGCCGAGTTCCTCTATACCCAATTGATCGATTCCCGCGCAGGGCGTTGGCGCACGCAGGCACACGCCCGGATCAGCCGTGCGCGGATGCGCGCCGAAGCCGCCAAAGCCCGCTATGCCGGGCATTTCACCGAGGATCGGCGGGAGCGCGGATACCGTTGGGTAACAGCCGTACTGGACGCCCCTGACAATGGCAACCGTCCCCAGGTAGAGGGCCACTCGATTGAGGTTCGGCAATTGCTGATCAAGGGACACACCCTGCAAGGCGTACTGTTGCTCAACGCTCAGGAGCAGAGCATTCCTTCATTTGTCCTGTACACCCCTGACGCACCGGACAGGCGATCCTGGCGCGAATACAGCAGCGTCCGTGAACTGTTACGCGCGCTACGTGCCAGCCCGCCCCTGCGCCAGTACATCACGCACCGTCTGTCGCAACTCGATCCGGCCAGTATTGAGCGACTGTTGACCAAAGGTCGACTGGGCCCTCATTTCAGCAAACCCGCGATCTCCGGCGATCTGTTCTTCGCTTACTACATGGCGGAAGTACGCGGCTTGCTCGCTGCAGTCAGCGCGAGCAGTCGGACGACCGCCGAGGTCAACCTGCAGTCGGTCATCGATGCCGCCTGGCTGGTCGTCGACCTGATCAGCCTGGTACTCCCCAATCGCGCCATGGTGGCACTGTCCATTGGCCGCCTGGCCCTTGAGGTGTGGGATGGACTTGAAGCCTACAAACAAGAGGACCGCGAAGGCGTTCTCAGGCACCTTTACAACGCCCTTAGTCACGCCAACGACGCGGCGACCAGCTACGTAGGCACAGGCTTCATGCGCCGCGCCATCCGCGGTATCCCCAAGCGGCCACCGCTGCCGGTGCCAGGCCGCTTTCAGGTCAACCCCGAAACCAGCACGCTGCGCTACCGTATCGATAGCATCTACGGCGAAGGGGTATACGAGCATACTTCTGCGCTGGAAGGGCTCTCCCAGTATTACGTGAAAGATAACCATGGGCACTATTACAAGGTCAGCTTC
Organism: Pseudomonas putida; assembly: GCF_028682475.1. Classification (GTDB taxonomy): domain Bacteria; phylum Pseudomonadota; class Gammaproteobacteria; order Pseudomonadales; family Pseudomonadaceae; genus Aquipseudomonas; species Aquipseudomonas putida_AG. The sequence goes on along the minus strand of NZ_JANHLE010000035.1, from coordinate 42,491 downwards.
GATGGCCAGCGTTGGCAAGCGATTGATCCCGAAGAACCGGACGCCTACATTCAACTCCCGCTCAAACGTCGCGAAAACGGTGACTGGTTCATCGATTCGCCGGTGATCTGGCATGAAGGACTGCCCGACCTGGAACGCTTGCTCGCTGACTGTCGCCTGTCAGACCCGCTGGCCGGGCAACCTGTCGATGGCGGCCACGGGGTGTACGAGGACGATGGCCAGCTGTATCTGCAGGCCGGTGCCAGACAGCTACCGCTACGTCGACACCTGCTGGAGAACCACTACCACCTGATTATTCCCGACGCTCAGCGCGCCACTGTTGTTGCCTGGGCGGTGCTGCGCTGGCATCTGGGCAATTGGCGCATCAGGGTTCGCCAGGCCGGTCGCAGCAGCGACTGGCTGGTGGGAGCGGGCTTGCCCCGCGATGCGATGTGACTGACAGACCGCAATCGCGGGGCAAGCCCGCTCCCACCGTCCGGTCAGTCAGTCAGCTTTGGCAAACACTCATCCAGGCGCTTGTGCAGCGCACTGCCACTCGGCCAGTTACGCAGCAGCCGCGCCCGGTCACGGGCAAAGGCCGGGGCGAAGCTGAGCTGAGTGGCGTGCTGGCACATGGCGTCGAGGTCGATCAGCGACCACTGGCCGTCCTGCCAGAACAGGTTGTGGCCCTTCATGTCACCATGGCTGATGCGCTCATGAATCAGTTGCTTCAACAGCGCGTGCAAGGCCTGTAGCTGCGCCTCGGGCACCTCGCCGCTATCGACGTAAGGGGCGAAGCATTCGATCAGGTCCGGCCCGTCGGCATACTCGGTCACCAGGTAGGCGCGACTGCGCAGGCCAATCACCCGCTGCTCAAGCACCGCCAGCGGCCGTGGCGTGGCGATGCCGAGAAACTCCAGGCGATGCCCTTCGATCCACGAGTGCCAGGCCCGGCTCGGACGCCAGAAGCGCTTGAACCAGTGTGCGGTGCTCTTGATGTTGTAACGCTTGAGGACCAACGGCCGGCCGTTCACGTCAATGCGCGCGACACTGGCAGCACCACCGGTCTTGTACAGGTGGCCCTGGTCGATCAGTGCATCGGCCTGCTCCAGCACCGGCAGCATGGCCGCCAGTTCGTTGCGGCGGACCGAACGCAAACCGGACAGACCGCGCTCGACGCTGAACAGCGTGCACTCGCGCCCGGCCTTCTCCAGGTAATCCTTCAGGCGCCAGCTGCGCACCTTGTCGATCTGCTTCTGCAAGGCTTCCAGGGGCAGGGCATGCTCGGCGTTGGCCAGCAGGTAATGCACCAGCAGCTCTTCGATGAACGGCTCCAGGCGCTTGGGCAGCTGCGCGAAGAGCACGCCCAGGTTCTGCAGCACTTGCCCACGCGACAGTGGCTTGCCGGGAGTTTCAGCCTTGATCCCGGCACCATCGATCAGGTACAGCTGACCGTCATGGCGCAACAGGTTGTCCAGGTGCAGGTCTTCCTGCCACAGGCCTTTGGCGTGCATCTGCCCGACTGCCGCCAGCGCTTCACCGAGCACTGTCTGCTGCTCATCGGCCAGCGGCGGCAAGGCTTCGACCTCTGCCCAGGCATCGGCCAGGCTCTGCGCGCCTTCGAGAAACTCGAACAGCAACCAGCCACCCTCACCTTCGCGCAAGCCATCGGCAAGCAACAGCGGCGTGGTCAAGTCTTGTGCCGCCAGCAAGCGTGCTCCGTCACGTTCACGCTGGAAATGCCGGGAAGCACTGCCGCCTACCAGCAACTTTGCCAGCACCGGCTTGCCACGCCAGACGCCAGCGCCGACATAGCGCTGCCCGGGCAGCACCCGCAGCAGGCTGAGCAGTTGCAGCTCGGCATTGCCAGCGGCGTCGGCCAGGCTGATGTTCAGGGGCAGGTCCGGGTGGCGCCCGGCATCCTTGAGTTCGGACAAACGCATCAACGAGCCTCTTTCGCACGGCGGCGGCGCGTCAGGCGCTGCAGCCAGGTATCGACCAGCATGCTGTCGGCAGGCTGTTCCAGGTAGGATGACAGCATCACCCGCACTTCAGCTTCGCTCCATACCGGGGCACGGCGCAACAGCGGTTCAAGGTCCTTGAGCCGGTCACGCATGCCCAGCAACAGCGGCCGGGTTTTCTCCAGATCGATCAGTTGCGCCAGCCAGCCATCGCTGCGTTCACGCAGGAAGATGTGCTTGGGGTAGAAACAGCCATGCACCTGGCCGGCGGCGTGCACGGTACGCGCCAACAGACCACAGGCGCGCAGGATGCCCTGACGCTGGCCGACTTCCAGCAGCGGCCATTGCCCGAGCAAGCCGTCGAGATCGCTCCAGTCGTCGAGGGCACGGGTCATCAGGATCGCCCGGCGTTCACCGTCGATCTTGCGCTCGCCGTAGTAGACCGCCTGCAGGGCGGGAATCCCCAGCTTCTGATAGCGGCTGATATTGCGAAACTCACGGGCAAAGGTCGGCTCGCCGAAGGGCCGGTGCAAGGTACGGGTCAGGTAATCGCTCTGGCGCTTGAGGTAGTAGCCCTTACCCTCCAGCTCCAGGCGATAGACGCTGCTCCAGCCACCGCGACCGGTATTGGGCTCATCCACAGCATCGAGCTGCAGCGCCCAGAGCTGGTCGAAACCGTTCAGGCCGTGGCGCTCAAGCAGTGCCGTCTCGGCACTGGCGAGAAAATCAGTCATTCGCGTCCCTCGAAAAACGTCACGACATGCCGGATCCGGCGCTTGTCCGCCGCATTCAGGCGCTCACGCCCGCGATACTGCAGGTAAAAGCGCAAACGCTGGGTGGCCGACAGGTGATATTTGGCCACTTTGTCCAGGCATGCCAGGTCTTTGGTGATCCGGTAGCGCAGCATGAAGCCCCACCAGAAGTCGCCGGTCGGGCAGTCAATCAAAAACAACCGGGCCTGGTCATCGACCAGCAGGTTGCGCCACTTCAGGTCGTTATGGGTGAAGTGGTGGTCATGCATGATCCGCGTATGCCGGGCCAGTTGACGGCTGACATGGTCGACCCAGCCGCGATCGGCCAGGCGGTGATCCTTGCGCTCGGCCAGCGCCGACAGGTCTTCGGTGCGCGGCAGCTCACGGGTGATCATCGCCCCGCGGCCAAAGGCCAGGCCGTTGCGTTCCAGGCCCCAAGCCACGACTTCGGCGGTGGGGATGTCCCACTTGGCGAACTGCTTGAGGTTCTGCCACTCGGCCTTGATCCGCGGGCGCCCCAAGTAGCGGCGCAGGCCTTTGCCGGCACCGATGTAACGTTTGACGTAATAGTTGACGCCATCACGCTCAACGCGGATCACCTCGCTCAATGGGTCGTGCGTCAGGCGCTCGCCCTGCAAGGCGAAGACCGCCTCGATACTGCCAAAATCCGCCGCCAGTGCCTGATAACCAGACGCCAGTGTCCAACCCGCCATCAGAGCGCATCCCCGTATCGTTGTTTACGCTCGTAGAGCTTCTGGGCCTTGCCTTCCAGCCAGCGCAGCAGCGCGGCTTCCTCAGCCAGGATCTGACGCAGCGGTTGCTGGAAATAGCCGCGCAGGAAGCGCAGCTTGTCACGCGCGGTCAGGCCGATGTCCAGCGCCGAGAAATACAGCGCCGCCAGGTCCTTGTTGCGCCAGCGCCGGGAGATGCTCGGCCGGGTCTGCGCACGGTGCAGGTCGATGAGCGACAGCTTGAAATCATCAGCCGTCACTTCACGGTCGGTGTGCAACAGGAAATGACAGATATAGCAGTCCCGGTGATTGACCCCGGCGCGGTGCATCATCCCGGTCATGCGCGCCACCTCGGCAATCAGCGCATGCTTGAGACGCGGTGCCGGCGGCTGCTTGACCCAGTCGATACTGAAGTCTTCGAGGCTGATGGTCGGCGCCAGCTCTTCGGTGACGATAAACGAATGCTGCCCGGCCGGATTGTTGCCGCGCTCGCCGTAAGCGACGGCAGTCATGGTCGGCACCCCGACTTCATGCAGGCGCTGGATCGCCCGCCATTCCTGGCCGGCACCGAGCACCGGCAGTTTGGCCGTGAACAGGTTCTTGAAGATTTCACCCCAGCCGATGCCGCGGTGGATCTTGACGAAGTAGCCACGCCCTTCGACTTCGGTGCGCAGGGTGCGACGGCCTTCCAGCTCGCGGTACACCTGGCCCTGCAGGCCCTCCACGGCGTCGAAGGCATCGCGCCCGGCCCACAGGCGTTTGAACGGCTCGGCCAATATCAGTTTCATTTACGCTCCGGGGCCAGGATCACATCGGCAGCATGCTCGGGCATGCTGTAGAGGTCGGCGCTGTCGGCGAAGGCCAGCCCGTTGCGCGCCCAGTCGGCGCGGGCCGCATCGTCTTCGAGCATGCGTTGCAGGTACTGGTTGAGCTGTTCCTGTTCGAACGGCTCATCGAGCACCAGGCCGCTGTCGGCTTCGGCAATGTAATGGGCATAGCCACAGACCTTTGACACCAGCACCGGCAAGCCGGCCACCAGCGCTTCGAGCAACACCGTGCCGGTGTTTTCGTTGTAGGCCGGGTGAATCAACAGGTCGGCACCGAGCAGGAACCGCGGGATATCGCTGCGGCCCTTGAGGAACTGCACCTGATCGGTCAGGCCGAGGGTCGCGCTCTGCAGCTGGAACACCTTGGGATCATCCTGACCGATGACCATTAGCCGCGTGCGCTTGCGCAGCGCCGACGGCAATGCTGCCAGGGCCTTGAGGCTGCGGTCGACGCCCTTGGTCTTGAACCCGGAGCCGATCTGCACCATCAGCAACTGGTCGTCCTTGAGGTCGAACTCGCGACGGAACTCGGCGCGGATCTCGGCGGCATTGGCCGGTGCCCGGCGGTCCTGGGAAATGCCCGGTGGCAGCAGATGGAACCGCTCCAGCGGGGTGTCGTAATGCTTGATGAACAGCGGTTGCTGGACTTCCGAGATCATCAGCACCTCGGTCTTGGCGTCCTTGGCAAACACCGCGCGCTCGTACTCGGCAAAGTGCCGGTAACGGCCCCAGCGCCGGTACAGCGAGTTGCGCAGGTTCTGCGCCTTGTCTTCGAAGCAACCGTCGGCGGCGTAGTAGACGTCGAGCCCCGGCATCTTGTTGAAGCCGATCAGGCGGTCTACCGGACGCTTGGCCAGGTCCGCTTCCATCCAGGCACTGAGTTTCTCGTTGCGCCGATGGTTGAACAGCGCCTTGACCGGCGCCACCAGCACTTCGAAGCCTTCCGGCACATCGCCTTCCCAGATCAGCGTGTAGACGCGGATCTGATGGCCACGGCGCTGGCATTCCAGGGCAATACGCATGAAGTCGCGCTGCAGGCCGCCGAAGGGGAAATATTTGTACAGCACAAAAGCCAGTTGCATTAACGAACATCCTCAGCCAGCAGCAACGCGCGCAATTGGCTCGCCACACGCTCGGGATTCAGGCGAGTGAAGCACAGCGGCCACTCGCGTTTGAGATCGAACCGGCGCTGGTCTTCAGCGCTCGGTTTATAGGTACATTTCTTCTGCAGACAGGGTGCGCAGGCCAGATCGCTGGCCAGATGCACCTGGGACTTGCCGTAGGCACCGGTCAGCCCCGGGTTGGTCGGGCCGAACAGCGACAGGGTCGGCACATCCAGCGCCGCCGCCAGATGGCCGAGACCGGTATCCACCGCCACACAGGCTTTGGCCGCCGCCAACACGCGAGCAACGCCAGCAAGGTTCAATTTGGGCAGTACCTGGCAGTTATTCAAGCCTTTGGCGATGCGCTCGGCACGCGCCTGCTCGGCCGGGTTGCCCCACGGCAGGCGCACCTCGAGGCCCTGCTGCCCCAAGCGCTCGGCCAGCTGACGCCAGTAAGCCTCGGGCCAGTGTTTGGTGGCCCAGGTGGTGCCGTGCAGAAACACCACGAACGGCGCGGCCGGTGGCAACTGCAGGCGGTTGAGGTCCAGGCCGTAGTCACCCAGGCCGGCCGGCAAGTCGTAACCCAGGGCCAGGGCGAACAGCTGGCGCACCCGCTCCACCGCATGTTGCCCACGCTGCACCGAAAAACGCCGGTCATAGAAGCGGCTGGCCAGGCCTTCACGTGCCGAATAGCGGTCGAGCCCGGCCACCGGGGCCTTGACGTAGCGGGTCAGCCAGGCGGACTTGACCAGACCCTGGGCATCAATCACCAGGTCATATTTGGTTTCGCGCAGGCGCTGCTTGAACTGGCGCCATTCGCCGTTCTTGAAGGTCTGCCAGAGGTTCTTGCGCCAGCGTCGGATCGCCACCGGGATAACCTTGTCCACCGCCGGGTGCCAGCTGGGGATCTCGGCAAAGCCTTCCTCGACCACCCAATCGAAACGAATACCGGGAATCGCCCGGGCCGCATCGGTCAGGGCCGGCAGCGCATGAATCACATCGCCCAGGGAAGAGGTCTTGATCAGCAATACCCGCACTTAGTCGACCTCGGCCAGGACATCGATCAGCTTCGGACCATTGAGGCGCTGCAACGCAGCCACCACCGCCTCGGGTTCGAGCTGACGCAAGCAGTTGTAATGGCCGAAACGGCAGGTACGGTCGAAGCACGGACTGCACTCCAGGCCCAGGCGCACCACCTCGACCTGATCGGCCAGCGGCGGCGTGAAGCCCGGCGAGGTCGAACCGTAGACCGCCACCAGCGGCCGGTTGAGGGCCGCGGCGACATGCATCAGCCCGGAATCGTTGGACACCACGGCATCGCTGCACGACAGCAGGTCGATCGCCTCGGCCAGCGAGGTTTCGCCACTGAGGTTACTGGCTTCCTCACGCAAGCCGGGAATCAGCCGGTCGCGAATCGACTCGCCCACCGCATGGTCGCTCTTCGAGCCGAACAGCCACACCTGCCAACCCTCACGGATCTTGGTCTCAGCCACCTTGGCGTAGTGTTCCGACGGCCAGCGCTTGGCTTCGCCGAACTCGGCGCCCGGACACATTGCCAGCACCGGACGGTCGAGGCTCAGGCCGAACTTGGCCAGCGCAGCATCGCGGCTGGTAGCCTCGATCTGCAGGCTCGGACGCGGGTACGGCTTGGGCAGCTCGGTGCCCACCGGATAAGCCAGGGCCATGAAGCGCTCGATCATCAGCGGATAGCGCGCCTTGTCCAGCTTGCGCACATCGTTGAGCAGGCCGAAACGCAGCTCGCCGCGCCAGCCGGTACGCTTGGGGATACCGGCAAAAAACGGCACCAGTGCCGACTTCAGCGAGTTGGGCAGCAAGATCGCCTGGTCGTACTGACCAGCCAGGGACTTGCCGATGCGCCGCCGGGTCGCCAGTTCCAGCGCGCCGTGGCCGAGCGGAAAGCTCAAGGCCTGGCGCACTTCAGGCATGCGTTCGAGGATCGGCCGGCTCCACTCGGGGGCCAGCACATCGATCACACACGCCGGATGTTGCTGCTTCAGGCACTGGAACAGGGTTTGCGCCATTACCATGTCGCCCACCCAGCTGGGGCCAATGATCAAAATTCTCATGCTTTATCCAGAAACGATCAGGGAGGCTGCAGCCTGTCCGTGAACAGCCTGGCCTCCCCTCTTTATATTCAGGCTATATGTGGACCAGTGTACGCCACTCGGGCTGTAGTGTGGTCGTGGCAGGCTTCCTGCCGCCTGATTCGCCTGGTTCAACCGCTCAGGTCAGCCCCAGTTCAGCCCAGATACGCCGCACTTCCCGGCGTTCCTGAACGAACTGCGAGGCATCGATCACCCCGGCCTGCTTCTGCAGGGCCTGGCGGTGCGCCGCCGAGCGGAACGCTTTGTACACCTCACGCAGCAGTATGGCGTCGCTGGCGGGCATCAATCCGGCCTGCTCGAGTTCTTCGAGGATGCGGATGTTGTCGGTCCAGCGCAGCAGTTCCGGATGGTCGTGAGACCAGGCCAAAGCGGCGTATTGCACCATAAATTCGATATCGACGATACCACCGGCATCCTGCTTGATATCGAAGGGTACGCCAGCCTCGAACGCATTGGCACCGGTACCGGCGGCGCTGACTTTGGTCCCCAGGTTGTCGCGCATCTTGGTGCGCATGTCGCTGACCTCGGCCTGCAGCCCGGGCAAGTCGCGGGCCCGGCCAAGAATCTGCGCACGCACCGCTTCAAACGCCGTGCCCAGCTCTGCACAACCCGCCAGCACCCGCGCCCGCACCAGCGCCTGATGCTCCCAGGTCCAGGCCTCGTTCTGCTGATAGCGCTCGAAAGCGCCCAGCGAACTGACCAGCAGACCGGAAGCGCCGGAAGGCCGCAGGCGCATGTCCACGTCATACAGCTGCCCGGAGTTGGTCTGGGTGGTCAACAGGTGGATGATCCGCTGGCCCAGACGGGTAAAGAACTGGGCGCTGTCGATGGGCTTGGCACCATCGGTTTCAGCCTGCGGGTCGCCATCATGGATGAACACCAGATCAAGGTCCGAGCCATGACCAAGTTCGATGCCTCCGACCTTGCCATAGCCAACAATAATGAAACCGGGGTCACACAGGCTGCCGTCGCTGCGCTTGGGCTGCCCATGGCGCGCCACGGTCTGGCGCCAGGCCAGGGCCAGCACCTGGTTGAGGATGGCTTCGGCCAGCCAGGTCAGGTAATCGCTGACCTTCATCAACGGCAGGTTGCCGGCGATTTCCGAAGCGGCGACCCGCAGGCTGTGGGCCAGTTTGAAGTGCCGCAGCGCTTCCATCTGCTGTTCCAGATCTTCCTCGGGAATCCGTGTCAGCCGTTCGCGCAATTCAGCCGCCAGCTCCGGCGCTTTGGGCGGGCTGAACAAACGGCCTTCGTTGAGCAGCTCATCGAGCAACAGCGGGAAGCGGGTGATCTGTTCGGCGATCCACGGGCTGGCGGCGCACAGGGTCAGCAAACGGCGCAACGCCCCCGGGTTCTCGGTCAGCAACACCAGATACGCCGAGCGCCGGGCCACCGCCTCCACCAGCGGCAGCACGCGTTCGAGCACCAGGTCCGGATCGGCGTGCTCCACCGCCTGCGCCAGCAAACGCGGAATGAAGGCGTCCAGCCGCTCGCGGCCCAGACGCTGCATGGCCCGCAGCTGTGGGCTGGCGCGCAGCCCGGCAAGCTGCTTGAGGGCCTTGCCAGGATCGGCAAAGCCGGCGTCCTGCAACTGACGGCAAGCGGCTTCTTCATTCTGGGCCTCTTCCCACAGCGGCAGCCATTCGCCACCGACAATGACCTCTTCGTTTTCATCCTCATCCGGATCGGCGATGACCTGACGGAAGTGCCAGTCGATCCGCCCGCGCCAATGCATCAGCTGGTCACGGAAGCTCGCCCAGTTGCTGAACCCGAGCATGAAGGCAATGCGCACACGGTCCAGCTCATCATCCGGCAACATCTGGGTCTGGCGGTCGGCAATCGCCTGGATCGCGTGCTCGGTGTAACGCAGGAACTCATAGCCCTCGCGCAGTTCGGCCACCACTGCAGGCGGCAGGTAACCCTGTCCTTCAAGGGTCGAAAGCACTTTCAGCAAAGGCCGCTGCTGCAGGCTCAGGTCGCGTCCGCCATGGATCAGCTGGAACGCCTGGGCGATGAACTCGACCTCGCGAATGCCGCCAGCACCCAGCTTGATGTTGTCGGCCATGCCCTTGCGCCGCACTTCCTGCTGGATCAGCTGCTTCATGGTGCGCAGCGCTTCGATCGCGGAAAAGTCCAGGTAACGCCGGTAGACGAAGGGTCGCAACACATCCAGCAATTGCGCGCCAGCCACCTGGTCACCGGCGACCACCCGCGCCTTGATCATCGCGTAGCGTTCCCAGTCACGGCCCTGGTCCTGGTAGTACTGCTCCAAAGCATTGAAGCTGAGCGCCAGCGCGCCGGACGAACCGTAAGGACGCAGGCGCATGTCGACGCGGAACACGAAGCCGTCGACGGTGATCGGGTCCAGGGCCTTGATCAGGCGCTGGCCGAGGCGGGTGAAGAACTCCTGGTTGTCCAGCGAACGCTTGACCCCTTCGGTCTCGCCGCCTTCGGGGAAGGCGAAGATCAGGTCGATGTCCGATGACAGGTTCAGTTCCACCGCGCCGAGCTTGCCCATGCCCAGCACCACCATATGCTGCGGCTGGCCGCTGCGATGGCCGATGGGGGTACCGAACTGCTGGCAATGACGTGGGTACAGCCATTGGTAGGCCTGGTCGATGCTGGCGTCGGCAAGGTCCGACAGGTCACGGCAGGTCTGCACCAGGTCGGCCTGGCGGTTCAGGTCGCGCCAGATGATCCGAACCTGCTGGCGGCTGCGCTGGCGGCGCAGGTTGCGCGCCAGCTCGTCTTCGCTCCCGGCAGCCTGAGTGGCAGCGGCAATCTGCGCGCACAGCTCGCCCGGGGCGAAGCTGCGGTCGAGTTCGCCGCTGGCGACCAGATCGAGGAGCATGGCCGGATCACGCAGTGCTTGTTCGAAGACAAAGTCGCTGGCCGCAGTGACCCGGGCGAACTGTGCCCAACGCTCTAGCGTCCAGCTATCGAGCGATAAAGAAGGTGTCTGGGCAACCGCGTCACGCAACGATTGCTCGCTGCGGCTGACAAACGGCGCAAGGGTGGCGGGCACATCGGCCAGCAATGGCAGGCTCATGGTCTATCCTTGATCGGCGAGAAAAGATTGGCAGCGAGCGGACGAGGGAAACCTGACCACGGTTGGACTGTCATACAAAAGTTAGAAATAGCTGAAAAACATGATTCTCTGGCAGAAACCATCGCAGCAAACCTTTTCTTAACTTGTTTTTAACTACCGGTATCGATTTTTCTCACAACCCGAACAGAGGCCACGAGCCATTTTTCTGTAGTTTTACTACTGCTTCTTCACTTCAAAAGCATGAAATGGTGATTCATTTGTAGTAAAACTACACAACGCCGGTACACTCTCCGGTAATCCAAGAATTTCATGTCGTCTGCCCAAAAGGCCAGTCGCAAACTCAGGCAACCGATTCTGGAAGCCTTTCCGCCCTGGAGCAAGCCATGCAAGACCTCGATCCCGTCGAAACCCAGGAATGGCTGGACGCCCTGGAGTCGGTTCTCGACAAAGAAGGCGAAGACCGCGCTCACTATCTGATGACCCGTATGGGCGAGCTGGCCACCCGTAGTGGCTCCCAGCTGCCTTATGCCATCACCACGCCATACCGCAACACCATCCCTGTTACCCACGAAGCACGCATGCCTGGCGACCTGTTCATGGAACGCCGCATTCGCTCGTTGGTGCGTTGGAACGCGCTGGCCATGGTGATGCGCACCAACCTGAAAGACTCGGACCTGGGCGGCCACATTTCGAGCTTCGCCTCCAGTGCCACCTTGTACGACATCGGCTTCAACTACTTCTTCCAGGCCCCGACCGACGAGCACGGCGGCGACCTGATCTTCTTCCAGGGCCACGCCTCGCCTGGCGTCTACGCCCGCGCCTTCATGGAAGGCCGGATCAGCGAAGACCAGATGAACAACTTCCGTCAGGAAGTCGATGGCCAGGGCCTGTCGTCCTACCCGCACCCTTGGCTGATGCCTGACTTCTGGCAGTTCCCGACCGTTTCCATGGGTCTGGGTCCTATCCAGGCGATCTACCAGGCGCGCTTCATGAAGTACCTGGAAAGCCGCGGCTACATTCCTGCCGGCAAGCAGAAAGTCTGGTGCTTCATGGGCGACGGCGAGTGCGACGAGCCGGAATCGCTGGGTGCAATCTCGCTGGCTGGCCGCGAGAAGCTGGACAACCTGATCTTCGTCATCAACTGCAACCTGCAGCGCCTCGACGGCCCGGTTCGCGGCAACGGCAAGATCATCCAGGAACTCGAAGGCGTGTTCCGTGGCGGTGGCTGGAACGTCAACAAAGTGGTCTGGGGCCGTTTCTGGGACCCACTGCTGGCCAAAGACGTCGACGGTATCCTGCAGCGCCGCATGGACGAAGTCATCGACGGCGAGTACCAGAACTACAAGGCCAAGGACGGCGCGTTCGTCCGTGAGCACTTCTTCAACACCCCGGAGCTCAAGGCCATGGTCGAAGACCTGTCCGACGACGAGATCTGGAAGCTCAACCGTGGTGGCCACGACCCGTACAAGGTCTATGCAGCCTACCACCAGGCGGTCAACCACAAAGACCAGCCGACCGTGATCCTGGCCAAGACCATCAAGGGCTACGGCACCGGTGCTGGCGAAGCCAAGAACACCGCGCACAACACCAAGAAGGTCGACGTCGACAGCCTGCGTCACTTCCGCGACCGTTTCGACATCCCGGTCAAGGACGAAGAGCTGGAAAACCTGCCGTTCTTCAAACCGGAAGAAGGCAGCGCCGAAGCCCGTTACCTGGCCGAGCGCCGTTCTGCCCTGGGCGGTTTCGTGCCGCAGCGCCGCGCCAAGAGCTTCAGCATCCCGACCCCGCCACTGGAAACCCTCAAGGCAATCCTGGACGGCTCGGGCGACCGCGAAATCTCCACCACCATGGCCTTCGTGCGGATCCTCGCGCAGCTGGTCAAGGACAAGGAAATCGGCCAGCGCATCGTGCCGATCATCCCGGACGAAGCCCGTACCTTCGGTATGGAAGGCATGTTCCGCCAGCTGGGCATCTACTCGTCCGTCGGCCAGCTCTACGAGCCAGTCGATAAAGACCAGGTGATGTTCTACCGCGAAGACAAGAAAGGTCAGATCCTCGAAGAAGGCATCAACGAAGCGGGCGCCATGTCCTCCTTCATCGCTGCCGGTACTTCGTACTCGAACCACAACCAGCCGATGCTGCCGTTCTACATCTTCTACTCGATGTTCGGCTTCCAGCGTATCGGTGACCTGGCCTGGGCCGCTGGCGACAGCCGTACCCGTGGCTTCCTGATCGGCGGTACTGCCGGCCGTACCACCCTCAACGGTGAAGGCCTGCAGCACGAAGACGGTCACAGCCACATGCTGGCCGCGACCATCCCGAACTGCCGCACTTATGATCCGACCTACGGCTACGAGCTGGCGGTGATCATTCAGGACGGCATGAAGAAGATGACCGAAGAGCAACAGGACGTCTTCTACTACATCACCGTGATGAACGAAGCCTACACCCAGCCTGCGATCCCTGCCGGCGCCGAGGAAGGCATCATCAAGGGCATGTACCTGCTCGAGGAAGACACCCGCGAAGCGGCACACCACGTTCAGCTGATGGGCTCCGGCACCATCCTGCGTGAAGTGCGTGAAGCGGCGAAGATCCTGCGTGAAGAGTTCAACGTCGGTGCCGACGTCTGGAGCGTCACCAGCTTCAACGAACTGCGTCGCGACGGCCTGGCCGTAGAGCGCAGCAACCGTCTCAAGCCTGGTCAGAAGCCACAGATCACCTACGTCGAAGAGTGCCTGGCTGGCCGTAAGGGCCCGGTCATCGCCTCCACCGACTACATGAAGCTGTTCGCCGAACAGATTCGCCAGTGGGTGCCGAGCAAAGAGTTCAAAGTCCTGGGTACCGATGGTTTCGGTCGCAGCGACAGCCGCAAGAAGCTGCGTCACTTCTTCGAAGTCGACCGTCACTTCGTCGTGCTGGCTGCACTGGAAGCCTTGGCTGACCGTGGCGAGATCGAACCCAAGGTTGTGGCCGACGCCATCGCCAAGTTCGGTATCGACCCGGACAAACGCAACCCACTGGACTGCTGAGGAGTATTTTTAAGTGAGCGAACTCATTCGCGTACCTGACATCGGCAGCGGTGAAGGTGAAATCATTGAACTGTTCGTCAAAGTCGGCGACCGCATCGAGGCTGACCAGAGCCTGCTGACCCTGGAGTCCGACAAGGCCTCCATGGAGATCCCGGCCCCCAAGGCCGGCGTGATCAAGTCGCTGAAGGTCAAGCTCGGCGATCGCCTGAAAGAAGGCGACGAGCTGATGGAACTGGAAGTCGAGGGCGCCGCTGCGGCGCCTGAGGCTCCGGCCGCTGCCCCGGTTGCGGCTGCACCCGCTGCCGCTGCGGCTGCAGAGGCTGCTCCTGCTCCGGCAACTGCCCCGGCGGCTGCCACTGTTCAGGACATCCACGTTCCGGACATCGGCTCCTCGGGCAAAGCCAAGATCATCGAAGTGCTGGTCAAGGTCGGCGACACCGTCGAAGCCGACCAGTCGCTGATCACCCTGGAATCGGACAAAGCCTCGATGGAGATCCCGTCTCCAGCCGCTGGCGTGGTCGAAGCCGTGATTGCCAAGCTGGACGACGAAGTCGGTACCGGCGACCTGATCCTCAAGCTGAAAGTTGCCGGTGCCGCGCCGGCTGCCGCTCCAGCACCTGCCGCTGCCGCTCCGGCGCCAGCCAAAGCTGAAGCTGCACCAGCTGCTACGCCTGCACCTGCTGCTGCCCCGGCTGCCGCGCCAACGGCTGCTCCTGCGGCCGCCAACGGTGCCAAGGTTCACGCCGGCCCTGCCGTGCGTCAGCTGGCCCGTGAGTTTGGCGTCGAGCTGAGCGCTGTGGCTGCCACCGGCCCGCACGGTCGTATCCTCAAGGAAGACGTGCAGGTTTACGTCAAGGCCATGATGCAGAAGGCCAAGGAAGCTCCAGCCGCCGGTGCAACCGGTGGTGCAGGCATCCCGCCGATTCCGGAAGTCGACTTCAGCCGTTTCGGCGAAATCGAAGAAGTGCCGATGACCCGCCTGATGCAGATGGGTGCTACCAACCTGCATCGCAGCTGGCTGAACGTGCCTCACGTAACCCAGTTCGACTCGGCCGACATCACTGAGCTGGAAGCCTTCCGCGTTGCGCAGAAAGCCGTTGCCGAGAAGGCCGGCGTCAAGCTGACCGTCCTGCCGCTGCTGCTCAAGGCCTGTGCTCACCTGCTCAAGGAACTGCCGGACTTCAACAGCTCGCTGGCGCCTAGCGGCAAAGCGATCATCCGCAAGAAGTACGTCAACGTCGGTTTCGCCGTCGACACCCCGGATGGCCTGCTGGTCCCGGTGATCAAGAACGTCGACCAGAAGAGCCTGCTGCAACTGGCTGGCGAAGCGGCGGCCCTGGCTGAAAAAGCCCGGACCAAAAAACTCTCGGCTGACGATATGCAAGGCGCCTGCTTCACCATCTCCAGCCTCGGTCACATTGGCGGCACCGGCTTCACGCCGATCGTCAACGCGCCGGAAGTGGCGATCCTCGGTGTTTCCAAGGCCACCATCCAGCCAGTCTGGGACGGCAAAGCCTTCCAGCCGAAGCTGATGCTGCCGCTGTCGCTGTCCTACGATCACCGTGTGATCAACGGTGCAGCCGCCGCGCGCTTCACCAAGCGCCTGGGCGACCTGCTGACCGACATCCGCACCATGCTGCTGTAATGCTGTTTCCTGTCTCCCCCTGCCGGGGGAGACAGGCTCCCTTTTCGAGCTGCCACGCTCGTACCTCAACCCCGTCACTTTGGCGGGGCTTTTTTTTGCCTGTGATTCCCGGTGGGAGCGGGCTTGCCCCGCGATGCGATGGGGCTGACAGCTCGCAATCGCGGGGCAAGCCCGCTCCCACCGCACTTAAGATCTCAGCTTCGATGCCGACACAGTAGATGCAGGCTTGTCAGCCTCAAGCGCATGATGCAACCTTGCCAAAACGCCGGGTAGCAGATTGCGCTATCTTCGCGAACAGCCTTCTTGAAGCGAGCCCTCAATGAAAAGCCAACCCGATGCCGCCAGCCGTATGGTGGCCGAGGTCGTGACGCAGTTGCCCGTGCCTTCGCGGCTCGGCATGCTGCGTTTCGAACGGCTGAATGAAGCCAGTTGGGCCCTGCTGTACCTCGACCCTGCCTGCGAACGCCAGTTCGGCCTGGCCGCGGTCGAGCTCTGCGCCCTGGTCGGCTCGCCCTACGCCAGCCTGATGGAACCCGAGGCTCGCTACAAACTGCATGACGACATCCAGCTGCAGCTGGGCCAGCGCCCGCACTACCTGGTGCGCTATACCCTGCACACCGCGCAAGGACCACTGCACCTGCTGGAACTCGGTGAAGCCTACAAACAGCACAACCGCCAGTTGCTGCGCGGCTACCTGATGGTCATCGACACCCAGCCCGGTGACGGCCCGGACCTCAGCGCCGCCGACCTGGAAACCCGCAACAACCGCCTGCAGATCGCCCTGCAACTCAACCAGCAGGCGCAGCAGGAACAACTTGAACATCTGGAACGGGTGCGTGCCCAGCAAGAGCTGATCCTGCACCTCGCCCGCCATCGCTACAGCGCCAGCAACTCGCTGCTCGAAGCGGCCGAGCTGATCACCCGCAGCGCTTGTGAGATCTACAAGATCGAATGTGCGAGCATCTGGTACCTGGAAGGCCAGCGCCTGGAGCCTATCTCCGCGTACTACCGCGAGAGCCAGCAATACCACCTGCCCGAGCCCATCGACGCCAGCTGCTTTCCCGACTACCTCGACGCCCTGCACACCAGCCGCGCTATCGACGCCCACAACGCCAGTCACGATCCGCGCACCCGGGAAATGGCCGAAAGCCTGCGCCCGCGCGACATCAACGCCATGCTTGATGCCAGTATCCGCATCGATGGCCAGGTGGTCGGCGTGCTTTGCCTGGAACACACCGGCTCGGCACGGGCCTGGCAGTCGGATGAAATCGCCTTTGCCGGCGAGCTCGCCGATCAGTTCGCCCAGGTCATCAACAACCACAACCGGCGGACCGCCACCAACGCCCTGCACTTGTTCCAGCGTGCTGTCGAACAGAGTGCCAACGCCTTTTTGCTGGTCAACCGCGATGGCGTGGTCGAGTACGTCAACCCCAGTTTCACCGCCATCACCCAGTACAGTACTGACGAGGTTCATGGCCATCGCCTCTCCGAGCTACCGGCCCTGGAAAACCTCAGCGAGCTGCTGTTCGACGCCCCTTCCAGCCTGGCCATGGGCAACAGCTGGCAGGGCGAATTCAAGAGCCGGCGCAAGAATCTCGAGCCCTACTGGGGGCAGTTGTCGATTTCCAAGGTCTACGGTGACAACCGCGAGCTGACCCATTACATCGGCATCTACGAAGACATTACCCAGAGCAAGCTGGCCCAACAGCGCATCGAACGCCTGGCCTACACCGACAACCTGACCAGCCTCGGCAACCGGCCGGCGTTCATCCGCAACCTTGACGAACGCTTCGCCCGCGACAGCGACAGCCCTATCTGCCTGCTGCTGGTGGACATCGACAACTTCAAGCGGATCAACGACAGCCTCGGCCACCAGACCGGCGACAAACTGCTGATCAGCCTGGCCCGGCGCCTGCGCAACAGCCTCAGCGCCGGCGGCAGCCTGGCGCGCTTTGCCAGTAACGAGTTCGCCGTGCTGCTCGAAGACACCGACCTCAAAGACGGCAAGCAGATTGCCCAGCAACTGCTCAGGACCCTCGACAAGCCGCTGTTCGTCGACAACCAGCTGATCAACGTCACCGGCTCCGTGGGCCTGGCCTGTGCGCCGTTGCATGGCCGCGATCCGCAGACCCTGATGAAAAACGCAGGGCTGGCCCTGCACAAGGCCAAAGCCAACGGCAAGCACCAGGCCCAGGTGTTCACCGAGGCCTTGAATGCCGAAGCCAGCTACAAGCTGTTCGTCGAAAACAACCTGCGCCGGGCCCTGACCCAGAACGAGCTGGATGTCTTCTACCAGCCCAAGCTGTGCCTGCGCAGCGGCCGCCTGCTGGGCCTGGAAGCGCTGCTGCGCTGGAACCATCCGGACAAGGGCATGATCCGCCCGGACCAGTTCATCAGCGTTGCCGAGGAAACCGGGCTGATCATCCCGATCGGCAAGTGGATCGCCCGCCAGGCCTGCCGCATGAGCCAGAAGTTGCGCACCGAAGGGCTGGGCAACCTGCAGGTGGCGATCAACCTGTCGCCCAAGCAGTTCTCCGATCCTGAGTTGGTTGCCTCGATCGCCAATATCCTCGAGGAAGAAGCCCTCCCGCCGCATCTGCTGGAGCTGGAGCTGACCGAAGGCCTGCTGCTCGAAGCCACCGAAGACACCCACCGCCAGCTCGACCAGCTCAAGCAGCTGGGGCTGACCCTGGCCATGGATGATTTCGGTACCGGCTATTCTTCGCTCAGTTACCTGAAGAAGTTCCCGATCGACATCATCAAGATCGACCGCAGCTTCATTCATGAAATCCCCGACAACCAGGACGACATGGAAATCACCTCGGCAGTAGTGGCCATGGCCCACAACCTCAAGCTCAAGGTGGTCGCCGAAGGCATCGAGACCGCCGAGCAGCTGGCGTTCCTGCGGCGTCACCGCTGTGATGTCGGCCAGGGCTATCTGTTCGACCGGCCTATTCCCGGGGCCGAACTGGTCAACAAACTCAAGCGTTATCCACGCGGACCTGGCGCCTGACAGCGGCGTAACACTCGGGCAAACTACGACTCTATCCCTTATCGTCCTACTTTGAAGAGGAATGGGTTCATGGTCCTGCGCTCGGAAATCCTGGTGAACAAAAACGTCCTGCCTACTGCGGAACAGGCCCTGCCTGGCCGCGAAACCCCGATGACCCTGCCCGAGAAGCACTTTGTCTTCAAAGACACCCCACTGCTCGGGCCGTTCTTCGAGAACGTCGACTTTGCGATCTTTGGCCTGGGTTGCTTCTGGGGTGCCGAGCGGCGCTTCTGGCAACGTGAAGGCGTGGTCAGCACCGTGGTCGGTTATGCCGGCGGCTTCACCCCCAACCCGACCTACGAAGAAGTCTGCTCGGGCCTGACCGGCCACACCGAAGTGGTGCTGGTGGTATTCGACAAGGACAAGGTCAGCTACCAGGAACTGCTGGCGATGTTCTGGGAACTGCACAACCCGACCCAGGGGATGCGCCAGGGCAACGACATCGGCACCCAATACCGTTCGGTCATCTACTGCACCAGCCCGCAGCAGCTGGAGCAGGCGCTGGCCAGCAAGCAAGCCTACCAGGCAGAACTGAGCAAAGCCGGCTTCGGCGAGATCACCACCGAGATCGACCAGGCGCCGACCGTCTACTTCGCCGAGGCCTATCACCAGCAGTACCTGGCGAAAAACCCTGACGGCTACTGCGGTATCGGTGGTACCGGTGTCTGCCTGCCGCCCAGCCTGCAAGGCAACTGAGGGTTCGACATGTCCGCACCGAGCATGATCCTGTTCTACTCGCCGGCTTCGCCCTTCGTGCGCAAGGTCATGGTGGTGCTGCACGAAACCGGGCAGACCGACCGCGTGGCACTGCAGAGCGTCAACCTGTCGCCGGTCAACCCGGTGGCCGAGCTCAACCAGGGCAACCCGGCAGGCAAGATCCCGGCCTTGCGTCTGGTTGACGGCACGGTGCTGCACGACAGCCGGGTGATCTGCGAGTACCTCGACCAGCAGCATGTCGGCATCCCGCTGATTCCCAGGGAAGGCTGGTCACGCTGGCATCGTCTGACGCTCGCCTCACTGGCAGATGCCATCATGGATGCGGCGGTACTGACCCGCTACGAAACCTTCCTGCGCCCGGAAGAAAAACGCTGGGACAGCTGGATCGAAGCGCAGCAGGACAAGATCCGTCGCGCTCTGGCCAGTCTTGAACAGGAACACATTGCCGAACTGAGCGCGGTGTTCGACATCGCCGCCATCGGTGTGGCCTGTGCTCTGGGCTACCTCGATTTGCGCATGCCCGACTTCGGCTGGCGTGAGCAGCAGCCGAAGCTGGCGGCCTGGTATGCCGAGGTCAGTCAGCGGGCTTCGATGCAGGCTACTGATCCTTCGCGTTCCTGATTCAACCCTTGTGGGAGCTGGCCTTGCCAGCGATGCAAACGCCGCGCAGCAGCTGACACCGCAGCGAATTCATCGCCGGCAAGGCCGGCTCCCACACTGACCTCGGCCGTCCACATATTGGCAATACCCACGGCCAACAGCATTCCCAGATGCCTTTCCTCGCGCAACCCGCTCATTGCAATTTCCCCTGACCAACGCTGTACCAGTCCAGTCGCCGGGTCAGGACCATGAACACACCCAACAGTCCAAACAACAGCAGTGAGCCCATCAGCAAGGCATAGTCCTCGGCGCTCAGCAGCCCGTAGAGCATGCCGTAGAGCACCGCCAGCCCGAGGGCAAAGCCCATGGCCCGCCACAGGCTATGCAGCACATGCGACAGATAGAAGCCGATCAGCAGCACACAGGCCCCGGCAGACAACAGGTAGGCCAGGCCAAAGCCCAGATGCTCGGACAACGACAGCATCAGCAGGTAGAACAACGCTAGGGCCGCCCCCACCAGGGCGTACTGGATCGGGTGCACGCTGAGGTTCTTGAGAATCTCGAAGAGGAAGAAGCCAGCAAAGGTCAGGGCGATGAACAACAACGCATATTTGATCGCCCGCTCGCTCTTGAGGTACTGATCCACCGGGTCGACAAAGCTGACGCCGAAGGCACGATTGCGGAAATCCTCGCAGTTGGCGTTGACCGCACACTGGGTCAAGGCGTCTTCCAGGTTGGTGGAAAAGAACGACGTCTGCCAGCGCGCCGAGAAACCCCCTGCGTCGATCTTGCGGCTGCTCGGCAGGTAGTTGCCGACAAAGCTTGGGTGCGGCCAGTTAGCCGCCATGCTGACACTGGTGCTGCGGCCAACCGGCAGCACATACAGCTGGCCAGTACCCTGCAAGCTGAGGTCGAAGGCGTAGTCGAACAGGGTTTCTGCCTTGCCGTCGAGGCGGCCCAGGGGTACGTGCACACCACCGCCCAGCCAGCTCAGGCCGGTGCCGGCCTGGAAGTCCAGGCGCTGATCATTGAACTGTAATTGCAGGCCCTTTTCGATACCGCGGATATCACTGATGCCGACCGCCAGATAGGCTTGCTCGAAACGATAATCCTCAAGGTCCTCGCTGATGCCCCAGTTCGCCGGCACCTTGAATTGGCCACTGATGTGGTTATCGGCATGAAACAGCCGTGCCTGGTAAATCCCTCGCGAACGCAGTTCGGTGTCGATCCCCGACTTCAGTTCGAAGGTCTCCGGCAGAAAGTACAGGTGCCCACTGACTTGCTTGGTTTCCTGGAACGTATTGCCGTCCTCGGTCTTCCAGCGGCGCTCGGTCTTGCGGTACGGCACCACCAGGACCGGGCCGCTGATCTGCTGACTGAAACTCGCGCTCTGGGCGATATCCTGTACGACGTTGTCACGCAGTTGCTGACGCTCGCCAATCACGCCGCCGATCATCAACAGCGGGATAAGCAACAGCACGATCAGCAAGGCGATGGTGCCTAATTTCAGACTCAAGGTTCGGCTCATGGGGCAACACTCCGGTTTCGATCAGCAGAGTCTGCGCAATCAACATGGAGCCCTTGGGGAGATGTGTGGAGCTTGCGTGCAGAGTGTGTGAAGTTTCAGTCCAGGCGTTTGGCCGGCAGCCACAAGCGCACACGGACACCGTCCTCGACGTTGGCTACTTCCAGCGAACCGCCATGCAGCTGCATGACTTCCTCAACAAAGTTCAGCCCCAGCCCGGTACTCTTGCGCCCGCTAAGCGGGCGCGGTAGCGAATAGAAGCGCTCGCTCACCCGCCCCAGGGCATAGTCGGGGATCGCCTCACCCTGGTTGAACAGGCTCAGGGCCACACGTGTGCCCTGCTTCTCCAGTTCGAACACCAGCTTGCCGCCGGGCGGAGTGAAGTCCAGAGCGTTGTCCAGCAGGTTGGCGATGGCCTGGCGCATAAGGAACGGCTCACACAGCAGGCGGGTGTTCGCCGGTACACGTTGGCGCACCTGCAGACCGTTGCTTTCGATCCGCGCACTCTGGGCCAGCAACAGCTCATCAACCAGGGCCGCCAGCGACACCTGCTGCTGTTCTTCCAGAGTCTGCAGCTGTTCGACCTGCGCCAGGTTGAGCAGGCGCTCGATCAACTGCTGCATGCGTGCGCTTTCGCTCTCGATGTTGTCGGCAAAGCGCTGGCGTTGCGCCTCCGGCATCGGCCCCTGGAGCAGCTCCGAGGCGCCGCGAATGGCCGCCAGCGGGCTTTTGAGCTCATGGGTCAGGGTGTGGACGTAGCGCTCGACATAGTCCTTGCCGTCCAGCTGAGTGCGCATACGCTCCACCGCTGCCGCCAGTTGCCCCAGTTCACCTCCGCGATAGTGCGGCAGCGCGGTTCGCTCACCTTCACTGACGGCCTGGGCGTAATGGGTCAGGCGTCGGAGCGAACGGGCCAGCCACCACGACAGCGCCGCACCGACCAGCAAGCCGAGGCCGATCAGGCCCAGCCCCAGGTACAGCAACCGCCGCTCGGAGCGGTCGATATACGGCTGCAATGACTTGTTCGGCTTGGCCACGGTGACCACGCCGATGATCTTGCCTTCATCGAGAATCGGCGCGGCGACGTGCATCACTGACGATTCGGGATCATCCGGGTCGCTGCGGGTCGAACGCGCGCCATATTCGCCGCGCAGGGTCAGGTAGACGTCGTTCCAGCGTGAGTAGTCCTGGCCGACTGCCGCACCACTGGAGTCGAGCAGGACAAGGCCCTTGGCATCGGTGACATAGATGCGATGGTTGACCTGATTCTTCGACAGCCCCCAGATATCGGCCTTCGGCTGACGCTGGCCATAGGCACGCAACACCTGCGGCAGGCGGCTCTGGCCAAGGGTACCGGCCTTGACGTCGTCGTGAAGGATTTCGGCGAGCAGGTTGGCGGTGTCCACCAGGGTTTCTTCAGTGGACTGGCGCACACCGGGGCGGATTTCCTCACGCACGGTGCTGAGAATGAAATAGCCGGTCAGCCCGACAAACAGGAAGTAGACCAGGAAGATACGGATGCCCAAGCGCATCAGCTGTGGCTCGGGCTGTAGCTGTAGCCCAGACCACGGTGGGTCTGGATCGGCTCGGCTTCGGCGGCCACCTGGCGCAGCTTGGCACGCAAACTCTTGATATGGCTGTCGATGCTGCGTTCATAACCGGCGTCGGCCGGTACACCAACGGCATCGAGCAGTTGCTCGCGGCTGAACACCCGCTCGGGTTGCTCCAGCAGGCTTTGTAACAGGCGGAATTCGTGGCGCGTCAGACTCAGGGGCTGACCGCGGTAGCTGATCTGCATGCGCAGGGTATCGACCTGGAACAAGACAGGCGCAATCACAGGCTCGGCACGCGGTGCCATACGTTTGAGGATGGCCCGCACCCGTGCCGCGACTTCACGCGGGCTGAAGGGTTTGACCACATAGTCGTCGGCGCCGATTTCCAGGCCGACCACGCGGTCGATTTCACCGTCGCGGGCACTGAGGAACATCACCGGCACATCACTGAAACGCCGCAATTGGCGGCAGGTTTCGAAGCCGCTGATATCCGGCAGGCCGATGTCGAGGATGATCAGATCGGCTGGCCGCTGACGCTGCTGCTCGAGCGCAGCACTGCCCAGGGTCACCCACTTTGTGCTGTGACCATCACCCTGCAAGGCAAAAATCAGGGTATCGGCGATGGCCGCTTCGTCTTCGACAATGAGAATGTGGGGCATGGCGTCCGGGCCTGGCACAGAGATGTTGCATCTTGTAGGAGATTCTTGGGTGCCTGGCAAGGCCCATAGGATGTTCCGCCTCCCCGGTGGGAGCGGGCTTGCCCCGCGATTGCGGTGAATCAGTCACAGCGCATCGCGGGGCAAGCCCGCTCCCACCGCAAGCCCCACCGCGTATCAGCACTCAGGCTTGCCCGCCATAAAACGCCGCGCCGGGTTCACCGCCGCCTTGAACTCACGCAACGCCTTGGCACCGATCAGCAGCGGATAATTGAAACTGCTGCGGTCGGTCAGATTGACCTCCACCGTGCGTTTGACATCACCCAGGCACAGCTCAAGGTCCACCACCGGACGCTTGCTGATCTCCGCACCTTCACCGTCTTCATCTTCATCGGCGCGGTTCTTGATCTTGCTGATGCGCGCCAGCTTGTGTTCGTAAACCTTGCCGCTGGAGTCCTTGGTCGCCAGGCGGAAACGCACCCACTCTTCACCATCGCGGGTGAAAAGCTCAATGTCTTTGGCCGACAACGATGCGGTCAGCGCGCCGGTGTCCATTTTCGCCTTGAGAGTTTCACCGCCAAATTCCGGCAGCGTGATGTATTCGTAGCGGCCATACAGGGTCGGCTCGGCAGCCATTACCGGAAGGGCCAGCAGCGACAGCAGTGCAAGTACAGATTTCACAGGGATCCGCTTCCTTGAGATAAGACAGTGTTTAGACTGCAAAGGCAGGATAGGTTCGCGCTAACAGCTTATTCAACACAATGTGAAACATTTGTCCCGCTCAAGCAGACCTGAGCATTTGGCGTAAGCCGATAGGCTGCTTATCATTGCCGGCCGCTTACTTGAATATAAGAGCTATCTTATGCGCCGCTTACTGACGGGCATTCTTGTGACCTTGCTGTTGCTGCTCAACACCCTGGTCCTGATCGGCCCATTGCTGGTCTTTGCCCTGCTCAAACTGGTCCTGCCCGGCCGATACCGTGACTACGCTTCATGGACGGTGATGTGGATCGCCGAAACCTGGTCTGAAATCGACAAACTGATTTTCCGCCTGTGCATCCCCACGGTGTGGGACGTGCGCGGTGCCGATGACCTGCGCCTGGACACATCCTACCTGGCCATCAGCAACCACCAGAGCTGGGTCGATATCCCGGCGCTGATCCAGGTGCTCAACCGGCGTATTCCGTTCTTCAAATTCTTCCTGAAAAAAGAGCTGATCTGGGTGCCGCTGCTGGGCCTGGCCTGGTGGGCGCTGGATTACCCGTTCATGAAGCGCTACAGCAAAGCGTTTCTCGACAAACATCCAGAACTCAAAGGCCAGGACCTGGAAATCACCAAGGCCGCCTGCGAGCTGTTCAAGCGCCAACCGGTCACCGTGGTCAACTACCTCGAAGGCACACGCTTCACCGAGGCCAAACGCGTGGCCCAGCAGTCACCCTACAAGCACCTGCTCAAACCCAAGGCCGGTGGTGTCGCCTTCGTACTGGCGGCGCTGGGCGAACAGCTCGATGCCCTGCTTGACGTCACCATCGTCTACCCCGGTGACAAGGCGCCGGGCTTCTGGGACCTGCTCAGTGGCGCAGTACCGAAAGTGATCATCGATATCCAGGTGCACGAGCTGGACCCGGCGCTGTGGGATGGCGACTACGAGAACGATCCGGTTGTACGCCAGGCGGTACAGGAGTGGGTCAACCAGCTGTGGCACGACAAGGATCAGCGGATTGAAGCCTTGCGGGCGGAGCTTGCTCCGCGATAGCCGATTAAAATCTGTATTAATAATCAAGATAAGGGAATCTTCTTTGCTATTGGCCGCTTAACTGGATAAAAATCGATCAACAAAACAACTACAAAAAAGCCAGGATCGATCAATGGCCAACCAATCCAGCAATGCTGCCCAGGCAGATTCCGCTCAACTGCGCCGCGTCCTCGGGCTTCCCGCCCTGGTGTTCTTCGGGCTGGTGTACATGGTCCCGCTGACCATCTTCACCACCTACGGCATCGTCACCGAACTCACCGGGGGACGCACCGCCGGCGCCTACCTGGTCACCCTGCTGGCCATGCTGTTCACGGCAACGTCCTACAGTTTCATGGTCCGGCGCTTTCCGGTCGCCGGTTCGGCCTACTCTTACGCCAACCTGGCGTTCGGGCCGAGCGTCGGCTTTCTCGCTGGCTGGTCGCTGCTGCTCGACTACCTGTTCCTGCCGATGATCAATTACCTGCTCATCGGCCTGTTCCTGAACATCGCCTTCCCGAGCATCCCGGTCTGGACCATCATCCTCGCCTCGATCGCCCTGGTTACCGTGCTCAACGTCGTCGGCATCAACTCGGTGGCCAAGGCCAGCAACTTGATTGTCGGCGCGCAGATTGTCTTCATCGGGGTGTTCGTCGCCTTGTCGCTGAAAACCTTGGGCGGCGGGCAAGCGGTCGATGTGCTCTCACCTTTTCTCGGCGATGGCAGCCAGCCGGGCTTCGGTCATCTGATGGCGGGGGCGGCGGTGTTGTGCCTGTCGTTCCTTGGCTTCGATGCGGTGTCGACCCTGGCTGAAGAGACCAAGGACCCGGAGCGTAACGTGCCACGGGCTATCATCCTCACCACCCTCGGTGCTGGCCTGCTGTTCACCCTGCTGGCCTATATCAGCCAGCTGGTATTGCCAGGCAGCCATTTCGCCAATACCGACGCAGCCGCCAACGAAGTCATGTTCAAGGCCGGTGGCCAGTTCCTGGCCAACTTTTTCACCGCCGCGTTCGTTGCCGGCAGCCTGGGTTCGGCCCTGGCTTCGCAAGCGGCGGTATCGCGGATTCTCTACACCATGGGCCGGGACAAGGTCTTGCCACAACGCTGGTTCGCCACCCTCTCGCCACGCTTCGGCACCCCGGTCACTGCGACCCTGGTGGTCTCGGCGTTTTCCCTGTTGGCGCTGGTGATCGACCTCGCCACCCTGGCATCGCTGATCAGCTTTGGCGCCCTGGTGGCGTTCTCGGCGGTGAACCTGGCGGTGATCCGCACCCACCTGATCAGCGACACCTGCCACCGCAACCTGGCCGGGGTGCTGCGTTACGGTGTGATCCCGCTGGTGGGCATGAGCCTGACCCTGTGGCTGTGGACCAGCCTGTCGACCCTGACCCTGACCATCGGTCTGAGCTGGTTCGGCCTGGGCCTGGCCTACCTGATGGTGCTGACGGGCGGATTCCGCCGCCCGGTGCGCACGGTGAACTTCTCCGAAGCCTGAGCCGTTACACCGACGGCACTGTAGCCGTAGCCGGCGTGCCCCACAGGCCGCCAAGGCTCTGCAACAGTGAACCGGTTACGCCCTGCTGACCGAGGTACTGCAGGATCAGCGGGGCAAACTGGCCGATCATGCCGGTGTCCATGCCCAGGGCACTGAAAGCGTTGTTCAGGTCATTGGTGTCTTTGACGTTGTCGCCCAGGGCATTGCTCAGGGCCGACGAATTGCCGCTCTTGCCGAGCAACTCACCCAGCCCACTCAGGCCGCCCAGGGCGTTCTCGCCAGAGAGCAGATCGAGGCCCGGCACAGCTTTGCTCAGTTGTTCATAGTCAGCGCTGCTGAGTTGATTACGGGCCAGACCGAGCAAGGCGCCGGTGCCACCGATAGCTTGTTCAGGGGTGATTTTCAGCTCGCTGCCGAGGGTGTTGAGCAGATTCGCCGAGGCGGCTGGCGCCTGCACGGCAGCACCGTCCTTGTTGCCTTGCATGGCCGACACGGCATTGGCCGCATCGCTGAGGTTGAAGGCAAACACCGGGCTGGCAGCCAGGGTCATCAGGGTGACCAGTGCAAAACGTTTCATGGGTAGACCTCGTCAGCCGTAAAGGCGGGGGGAAACGAGGGTTGGACTGTGTCGGCGGGGGAATGTTCCATTGCCAAGGCCAACGCCCACAGTGGCACTGCATGCAGCGGACACTGTGGGAGCTGGCCTTGCCGGCGATGGGCCGCAAAGCGGCCCCAAAATAATTCGTCAGGCCGCACTGAACAGCTTGTGCGGATCGATGACAAACTTCTTCGGCACCCCGGCATCAAACTCGCCATACCCTTCAGGCGCCTGATCCAGGCTGATCACCTGCACGCCCACCACTTCGGCAATGTTTATGCGGTCCCACATGATCGCCTGCATCAGCTGGCGGTTGTACTTCATCACCGGGGTCTGCCCGGTGTGGAAGCTGTGCGACTTGGCCCAACCCAGGCCGAAGCGAATGCTCAGGCTGCCGATCTTCGCCGCGGCATCCACCGCACCCGGGTCTTCAGTGACATACAGCCCGGGAATACCGATCTTGCCAGCAACCCGCACCACCCCCATCAACGAGTTGAGTACAGTCGCCGGCGCTTCATGCTTGGCCCCGGCATGGCCATGACCACGCGCTTCGAAGCCCACGGCGTCCACCGCGCAATCCACTTCCGGCTCGCCCAGCAGGTTGGCGATCTGTTCGTGCAGCGGGGTGTCCTGGGACAGGTCGGCAATTTCAAAGCCCTGGGCCTTGGCGTGCGCCAGACGCACCGGATTGACGTCACCGACGATTACCACTGCAGCACCCAGCAGACGTGCCGAAGCCGCCGCAGCCAGGCCCACAGGGCCGGCACCGGCGATGTACACCGAGCTGCCCGGACCGACCCCGGCAGTCACCGCGCCGTGATAGCCGGTCGGCAGGATGTCGGAGAGGCAGGTCAGGTCGCGGATCTTCTCCATGGCCTTGTCGCGGTTAGGCAGTTTCAGCAGGTTGAAATCGGCGTAAGGCACCAGCACGTATTCGGCCTGGCCACCGGTCCAGTCGCCCATGTCGACATAGCCGTAGGCACCACCGGCGCGGGCCGGGTTGACGGTCAGGCAGACGCCGGTGTGTTGTTCCTTGCAGGAGCGGCAGCGGCCACAGGCGACGTTGAAGGGCACCGAGACCAGATCGCCGATCTGCAGGTTTTCCACGTCGCGGCCTTTTTCGATCACCTCGCCGGTGATTTCATGGCCCAGCACCAGGCCGACCTGGGCCGTGGTACGGCCACGGACCATGTGCTGGTCGGAGCCACAGATGTTGGTGGAGACCACCCTGAGGATCACCCCGTGCTCGATCTTCTTGCCACGCGGATCCTGCATTTTTGGGTAGTCAATTTTCTGCACCTCGACCTTGCCGGCGCCGAGATACACCACACCACGATTACCAGACATGCTTTTACCTCGCTAAAGTTTGTTGTTATGTAGCGGTGCAAAGTGCGCTGCCCGGGGGCGGCGCTGGGTTACTGGAATCTGTTTGTTTTATCGCGGGGCAAGCCCGCTCCCACCGGGGCCACTCAACCCGGTGGGAGCGGGCTTGCCCCGCGATCAAAGCACTACCGTCCTGTTGGCGTTCAGAAACACCCGCCGCTCAATGTGATAGCCCACCGCCCGTGCCAACGTCAGGCACTCGATATCGCGCCCCTTGGCGATCAGGTCTTCCGGATAATGGCTGTGATCGACCGACTCCACGCCCTGGGCAATGATCGGCCCTTCGTCGAGGTCGTTGTTGATGTAGTGCGCCGTCGCCCCCACCAGCTTCACGCCTTTGTTGTAGGCCTGGTGATAAGGCTTGGCGCCCTTGAAACCCGGCAACAGCGAGTGATGGATGTTGATCGCCCAGCCGTCGAGTTTGCGGCACAGTTCCGGCGACAGTACCTGCATGTAGCGGGCAAGGATCACCAGCTCGGCGCCGGATTCCTCGATCACCTGCAGCACCTTGCGCTCCTGCGCCGGTTTGTCGTGCGGATCCAGGGCGAAGTGGTAGTAGGGAATGCGGTGCCAGTGCGCCAGCGGCTCGAGATCCGGGTGATTGGAGATCACCGCCACAACGTCCATGCTCAATTGCCCGATGCGCTGGCGATAGAGCAGGTCGTTGAGACAGTGATCGGCTTTGGACACCATGATCACCACTTTCGGCCGGTGCTTGGGCGCGGTTAGCTCGAACAGCATGCCAAAGGCCTCGCCACGCTCACCAAGGCCGGCACGGAAACCGGCTTCGTCGAAATCATCCGGCTGACGGAATTCCACGCGAATGAAGAAACGCCCGGACAGCCGGTCATCGAACGAATGGTGCTCGGTGACGTAGCAGCGCTGCTCATACAGATAACGCGTCACCACATCCACCGTGCCGAGCAGGCTCGGACAGTCAGCGGTGAGAATCCAGGTGTCCGGTGCTCGGCTCATGACGACTCTCCCTAGGCCTCGATGCTCAAACCGTATTCGGCTGCCGCGTCCTGCAGCCACAGCCACCAGTAATCGGAGAAGCTGCGGCGGATCAGCAGTTCCCAGGTTTCCTCGCCAGTACGGCGGATCACCAGTTGCGACTTGGCGAACACCGTGCCCACGGCCTTGCCGACGGGGAAGTTGTTTGGGTGTACATCGTAGCTGGTGGATTTCATCAGCACTTCGCGCACATTCGGGCCGCTCAGTTCCAGCAGGGTTTGCCCGCCGCTGACGTTGACCACCTGGATATGCTGGCCGTCGAGGGCGTCACGCAGTTTCTGCTCGACGGCGAACTCCTGGCCGCCGGGCACGATCAGCAGCCATTCATCCGGGCCCAGCCATTGCAGCGACATCTCGCCGTTGGCGACCACGGTCAGCGCCACCGGCAGTTCCAGGCCCAGGGCCTTGAACACGCCACCGGCGAACGCCGGATCGCGGCCATCGCCACGCAGGGTCAGATGACCGAGGAACTTGTGTTCACGCAGGGTTACCCCGGCGTTCTTGCGGCCTTTGCCGACCAGGCTGGGCAGGTCGGCGTGATGCAGTGGCGACTCGGCCTTGACGTCGTTGCCGGGGCGTTGCTGGTAGACGTTGATCGTGCTCATTACTCACCTGCCTTGAATTCGTTTTCTGTAGGGCGACTACCTTGTGGGAGCCGGCGTTGCCGGCGATGCAAGGCACAGCCTTGCCAACACCAGGGCCGCTACGCGCCCCATCGCCGGCAACGCCGGCTCCCACAGGTCATCAAGCCACCAGATCGATTAAACGTTCTGCCGCTCACCCTTCGGATCGAAGAACACCGAAGAACAGATCTCCGCTTCAATCACACTGCCATCGGCCTGCGGTGAGTAAACCCGCTCGCCAATACGCTTGAGCCCGCCTTTCACCACACCCATGGCGAAGGAATAGCCCAGGGAGTTGCTGGCATAGCTGGACGTCACGTGACCGACCATGTCCATCGGGATCGCTTGTTTCGGGTCAAACACCAGTTGCGCACCTTCCGGCAGCCACTGGTTCGGGTCGACCGGCTTGAGTCCGACCAGCTGCTTGCGGTTCTCGCGCACGCAGTCTTCGCGGTTCATCCCGCGCCAGCCAATCCACGAGAACGGCTTGGTCCGGCCCACACACCAGCCCATGTTCAGATCGTCCGGGGTCATCGAGCCGTCGGTGTCCTGGCCGACGATGATGAAGCCCTTCTCCGCCCGCAGCACGTGCATGGTCTCGGTGCCGTAAGGGGTGAGGTTGTACTGTTTGCCGGCCTCGGCGATTTTCTCCAGCACGCCCATGGCGTAGTTGGCCTGGATGTTGATCTCGTACGACAGCTCACCGGTGAACGAGATACGGAAGACGCGCGCTGGCACACCAGCGACCAGGCCTTCCTTCCAGCTCATGAACGGGAAGGCGTCCTTGTCCAGGTCGATATCGGTCACTTCGCCGAGCAGCTTGCGGCTGTTCGGGCCCGACAGGGTCAGGGTCGCCCAGTGGTCGGTCACCGAGGTGAAGTAAACCTTCAGGTCCGGCCATTCGGTCTGTTGATAAATCTCCAGCCACTGCAACACACGCGCCGCGCCGCCGGTCGTGGTGGTCATGATGAAGTGGTTTTCACCGACGCAGGCAGTGACGCCGTCGTCGAAGACCATGCCGTCTTCCTTGCACATCAGGCCATAACGGGCCTTGCCCACATCGAGCTTGGTCCAGGCGTTGGTGTAGATGCGGTTGAGGAACTCGCGGGCGTCCGGGCCCTGGATGTCGATCTTGCCCAGGGTCGAGGCATCGAGCAGGCCGACGCTGTCACGCACGGCCTTGCACTCACGGGCCACGGCGGCATGAATGTCTTCGCCGTTGCGCGGGAAGTACCACGGCCGTTTCCACTGGCCGACGTCTTCGAACTCGGCGCCGTTTTTCAGGTGCCAGGCATGCAATGCGGTAAACCGCACTGGCTCGAACAGGTGCCCACAGTGTCGCCCAGCCACGGCACCGAAGGTGATCGGCGTGTAGTTGGGGCGGAACATGGTGGTGCCCATTTCCGGAATGGTGATGCCCATCGAGCGTGCCGCGATGGCCAGGCCGTTGATATTGCCCAGCTTGCCCTGGTCGGTGCCGAAGCCCAGGGCGGTGTAGCGTTTGACGTGCTCGACCGACTCGAAGCCTTCACGCGTAGCCAGTTCGATGGCGGCGGCGGTGACGTCGTTCTGCTGGTCGACGAATTGCTTCGGCGCCCGCGCAGTGTTCTTGTCGTGCGGCACCTGGAACAGTGCCACGGTGGCTTCTTCCTGACGCGCCAGGACTTTCGGCAGCGTGCCCTGTACAGCCTTGAAGCCCGCTTCTGTGGCCGCGCGCACGCCGCCTTCGAAACCGTCGGCCAGGGTGTCGGCCAAGGCGAACACACCGTTGATGCCACCGACACACACACGCTTCTGCGGTGCGTCGCCCGGCACGAAGCCGAGGATGTCTTCACGCCAGATTGGTTTGCCGCCCAGGTGCGAGGCCAGGTGCACCACCGGGCTGTAGCCGCCGGAAGTGGCAACCAGGTCGCAGTCCAGCCATTCGCCGGGACTTGCGACTTTGTGCGCCTTGAGGTCAATCGCAGCGACACGGGCAGCGGTGACATGCTTGCTGCCACGCGACTCGATCACCGCACTGGAGGTGAGGATGCGCATGCCCTTGGCGCGCGCCTCTTCCACCAGCGAACCGCGCGGGTTGTGCCGGGCATCAGCGATGGCGACCACCTTCAGGCCGGCGTCATGCCAGTCCAGCGCCACACGGTAGGCATGGTCGTTGTTGGTCGACAGCACCAGGTTGCGACCCGGCGCCACGCCATAGCGACGCACGTAGGTGGAAACCGCACCGGCGAGCATGTTGCCCGGCACATCGTTGTTGCCGTACACCAGTGGCCGCTCGTGAGCACCAGTGGCCAGCACCACGCGCTTGGCGCGCACCCGGTGCATGCGCTGGCGCACGGTGCCGATCGGCGCGCGATCACCCAGGTGATCGGTAAGACGCTCGTGGATGGTAAGGAAGTTGTGGTCGTGGTAACCGTTGACCGTGGCCCGTGGCAACAGGGTCACTTCGCGCATGCCCTTGAGCTCGGCTACTACCGCCGCGACCCATTCGGCCGCCGGTTTGCCATCCAGGCTTTCACGGCTGTCGAGCAGGCTGCCACCGAACTCTTCCTGCTCATCGGCAAGGATCACCCGCGCACCGCTGCGCCCGGCAGCCAATGCCGCGGCCAGGCCGGCTGGCCCGGCGCCGACCACCAGCACGTCGCAGTGCTGGTTCATGTAGTCGTAGCTGTCCGGATCGTTTTCCAGCGGCGCACGCCCAAGGCCCGCGGCCTTGCGGATGTACTTCTCGTAGGTCATCCAGAACGACTGCGGGTACATGAAGGTCTTGTAGTAGAAGCCCGGCGGCATCAGCTTGCCGCCGACCTTGCCGAGAATCCCCATGACGTCGGTGTTGACGCTCGGCCAGCCGTTGGTGCTGGTGGCCACCAGGCCGGCATACAGGGCCTGCTGGGTGGCGCGCACGTTGGGCACCTGGGTGGCTTCGGTGGCACCGATCTGCAGGATCGCGTTCGGCTCTTCCGAGCCTGCGGCGATGATCCCGCGCGGGCGCGAGTACTTGAAGCTGCGCCCGACGATATCCACACCGTTGGCCAGCAACGCCGCGGCCAGGGTGTCACCGGCATAACCCTGGTAGGTCTGACCGTTGAAGGTGAAATTCAAGACTTTGCTGCGATCGATACGACCGCCGCTGGACAGGCGATAGACCTGGCTCATACCTTTTCTCCCTGACCACTGACTGCCAACTGCGGGCTGGTGTTTTTGCCGGTCACTTGCGGTTTGGCGCCGATCGGATAGGTTTCCAGAATTTCGTAGGTCACCGTGTCACGGGTGGCGTTGAAGTACTGGCGGCAACCGGCGGCGTGAATCCACAGCTCGTGGTGCAGGCCACGCGGGTTGTCGCGGAAGAACATGTAGGTGCCCCACTCCTCGTCGGAGCAGGCGTTGGGGTCCTGCGGCCGCGGAATGTGCGCCTGGCCTGCGGCGTGGAACTCCTCTTCGGAGCGCAGCTCGCCGCAGTGGGGACAGAAGATATGCAACATGGGGATTTCTCCTGTTAGTGGGCGACAGCGGCGGCGCCGTGTTCGTCGATCAGTGCACCGTTGTAGAAACGGTCGATGGAAAAGGGTTTGGCCAGCGGGTGCATTTCGCCCTTGGCCAGACTGGCGGCAAAAACGTTGCCCGAGCCCGGCGTGGCCTTGAAGCCACCGGTGCCCCAGCCGCAGTTGAAGAACATGTTCTTCACCGGGGTCTTGGAGATGATCGGGCAAGCGTCCGGCGTGGTGTCGACGATGCCGCCCCACTGGCGGTTCATGCGCACCCGCGAAAGAATCGGGAACATTTCGACGATGGCCTGCAGGGTGTGTTCGATCACCGGGTAGGAACCGCGCTGACCGTAACCGACCCAGCCGTCGATACCGGCGCCGATGACCAGGTCGCCCTTGTCCGACTGGCTGATATAGCCGTGCACGGCGTTGGACATGATCACGCTGTCGATGATCGGCTTGAGCGGTTCGGACACCAGCGCCTGCAGCGGATGCGATTCGATCGGCAGGCGGAAGCCGGCGAGCTTGGCCATGTGCCCGGAGTTACCGGCGGTGACCACACCGACGCGCTTGGCGCCGATAAAACCCTTGTTGGTCTCGACGCCGATAACCACGCCGTTTTCCTTGCGAAAGCCGATCACTTCGGTCTGCTGGATCAGGTCCACGCCCAGGGCGTCGGCGGCGCGGGCATAGCCCCAGGCCACGGCATCGTGACGGGCAACGCCGCCGCGCCGTTGCACGGTGGCGCCGATGATCGGGTAGCGGGTGTTTTTCGAGCAGTCCAGGTAGGGGATCTCTTCGGCGACCTGCTGGGCATTGAGCAACTCGCCGTCCACGCCGTTGAGGCGGTTGGCGCTGACCCGGCGCTCGGAATCGCGCATGTCCTGCAGGGTGTGGCAAAGGTTGTAGACGCCGCGCTGGGAGAACATCACGTTGTAGTTGATGTCTTGCGACAGGCCTTCCCAGAGCTTCATCGCATGCTCATAGAGGTGCGCCGACTCGTCCCACAGGTAGTTGGAACGCACGATGGTGGTGTTGCGCGCGGTGTTACCGCCGCCCAGCCAGCCCTTCTCGACCACCGCCACGTTGGTGATGCCGTGCTCTTTGGCCAGGTAGTAGGCGGTGGCCAGGCCGTGCCCGCCACCGCCGACGATGACCACGTCGTAGACCTTTTTCGGGGTCGGCGTGCGCCACATGCGCTGCCAGTTTTCGTGATGGCTGAGCGAGTGCTTGAAAAGGCCGAAGCCCGAGTAACGTTGCATAGTCTTCACTCCTGAACCGCTCAGCGATAAACCGGAAAATCTGCACAGAGTGCCGACACGTTCTGCGCAACATCGGCCTCGACATCGGCATCGCCGAGGTTGTCGAGGATGTCGCAGATCCAGCCGGCCAGCTCCACGCACTGGGCCACCTTGAAGCCGCGGCTGGTGACCGCCGGGGTGCCGATGCGCAGGCCGGAGGTGACGAACGGCGACTGTGGATCGTTGGGCACGGCATTCTTGTTGACGGTAATGTGCGCGCGGCCGAGGGCGGCGTCAGCATCCTTGCCGGTCAGGCCCTGGCGAATCAGGCTGACCAGGAACAGGTGGTTGTCGGTGCCGCCGGAAACCACGTCGAAGCCGCGCTCGATAAACACCTTGGCCATGGCCTGGGCGTTGTCGATGACCTGCTGTTGATACGTCTTGAAGCCAGGCTCCAGCGCCTCCTTGAAGCACACCGCCTTGGCCGCGATCACATGCATCAGAGGGCCGCCCTGGGCACCGGGGAATACTGCGGCGTTGAGCTTCTTCTCGATCTCTTCGTTACTGCGCGCCAGGATCAGGCCGCCACGTGGACCACGCAGGGTCTTGTGGGTGGTGGTGGTGACCACATCGGCGTAAGGCAGCGGGTTCGGGTACAGACCCGCCGCCACCAGACCGGCAACATGAGCCATGTCGACGAACAGGTAGGCGCCGACCTTGTCAGCGATCTGACGAAAGCGCGGGAAATCGAGGGTTTTCGAGTAGGCCGAGAACCCGGCAACGATCATCTTCGGCTTGTGTTCGACGGCCAGGCGCTCGACTTCGTCGTAGTCGATCAGCCCGGTGCGAGTGTCGATGCCGTACTGCACCGCGTTGTACAGCTTGCCCGAAGACGACACCTTGGCGCCGTGGGTCAGGTGACCGCCGTGAGCCAGGCTCATGCCGAGAATGGTATCGCCGGCCTGCAGCAGGGCCAGGTACACGGCACTGTTGGCCGAGGAG
Source organism: Pseudomonas putida (assembly GCF_028682475.1). Classification (GTDB taxonomy): domain Bacteria; phylum Pseudomonadota; class Gammaproteobacteria; order Pseudomonadales; family Pseudomonadaceae; genus Aquipseudomonas; species Aquipseudomonas putida_AG. The sequence goes on along the minus strand of NZ_JANHLE010000035.1, from coordinate 6,610 downwards.
CCGGAGTGTGGCTGGACGTTGGCGTAGTCGGCGCCGAATAGCTGCTTGGCGCGATCGATGGCCAGTTGCTCGACTTTATCCACATGCTCGCAACCGCCGTAGTAGCGCTTGCCCGGGTAGCCTTCGGCGTATTTGTTGGTCAGGCCGCTGCCTTGGGCCTGCATGACGCGCTTGCTGGTGTAGTTTTCCGAGGCGATCAGCTCGATGTGATCTTCCTGGCGTTGCTCTTCGGCATTGATCGCCGCCAGCAGTGCATCGTCGTAACCCTGGATCTGGTCTTGCTTGCTGAACATCGCGTCTCTCCCGGCAGCGGCATAGGGTCTGGTTGGGCAATTGCCCTTTTGCAGCGATCCTATGCCCGACGCAGACAGCCCAGATGCCTATGGACGCCACACAAAGGTGCGTTTACGACATGCGACCTGATCGCGGGGCAAGCCCGCTCCCACCGCACTGTGGGAGCGGGCTTGCCCCGCGATGCTTTGCCGTTCACGACAGTTGTATAGGCGACTTGATAAATCTTGTTTACAGTGCTCACCTGCGTCGTTCACAGGACAGTGTCATGACAGATCAAAGCCAGCAATTCGCCAGCGACAACTACTCAGGTATCTGCCCGGAAGCCTGGGCCGCGATGGAAAAAGCCAACCAGGGTCACGACCGCTCCTACGGCGACGACCAGTGGACCGCGCGCGCCTCGGAGTACTTTCGCCAACTGTTCGAAACCGACTGCGAAGTGTTCTTCGCCTTCAACGGCACCGCCGCCAACTCGCTGGCGCTGTCGTCCCTGTGCCAGAGCTATCACAGCGTGATCTGTTCGGAGACGGCCCACGTCGAGACCGACGAATGTGGCGCGCCGGAGTTCTTCTCCAACGGCTCGAAACTGCTCACCGCCCGGAGTGTAGCCGGCAAGCTGACCCCCGAATCGATCCGCGAAATCGCCCTCAAACGCCAGGACATCCACTACCCCAAACCCCGCGTGGTGACCATCACCCAGGCTACCGAGGTTGGCACGGTGTACCGCCCGGACGAGCTCAAGGCCATCAGCGCTACCTGCAAGGAGCTGGGCCTGAACCTGCACATGGACGGCGCGCGCTTCAGCAACGCTTGCGCCTCCCTCGGCTGCAGCCCGGCCGAGCTGACCTGGAAGGCCGGTGTCGATGTGCTGTGCTTTGGCGGCACCAAAAACGGCATGGCGGTCGGTGAGGCGATCCTGTTCTTCAACCGCAAACTGGCCGAAGACTTCGACTACCGCTGCAAACAGGCAGGCCAGCTGGCCTCGAAGATGCGTTTTCTGTCCGCGCCCTGGGTCGGTTTGCTGGAGACCGGCGCCTGGCTCAAGTACGGCACCCACGCCAACCGCTGCGCACAACTGCTCAGCGAACTGGTCAGCGACGTGCCGGGCGTGGAGCTGATGTTCCCGGTGGAAGCCAACGGGGTGTTCCTGCAGATGTCGGAACCGGCACTGGAAGCCTTGCGCAACAAGGGCTGGCGTTTCTACACCTTCATTGGCAGCGGTGGCGCGCGGTTCATGTGCTCGTGGGACACCGACGAGGCGCGGGTACGCGAGCTGGCGGCCGATATCCGCACTGCCATGGGCGCTTGAAGCCCACAGGCGGCTGTGGAGCGGAACCCTCATCAATTGAACTGGCGTTTTCCCTTGCCTAGATTGGACTTTCCCAGAACCTGTTTCTGGGTCATTGGAAAGTTCAATCTGGAGGGATCCACATGTCGCTCGAAACACGCTCCATCAGTGCTGCTCATTACCTGATCAATGGTGTACTCAGCAAACCCCGCCCCAACATCAACCTGGAAATGTTCGCCTGTATGCGGGTCGGCGATCTTGCCTATCTGCACACCGGCGAAAAGCAGGAAACCGCGGTTCGTATCGACGAAGTCATCTTTATCGAAAGCCAGGTCGTCAATAACTGGGACATTGTTATCCGCGGCCACACGGATAACAGCAAACAAAAAATCAGAGATCTGGTGAAAGGATAATTGTCATAAGCCATGTATCGCTGCCCACGATACATGGCTGCGCATAGCTGCGGTTACAACCTGAAACCGCCCATCTGCCGCGCCAGATCATCGGCCAGACCGCGCAATGCCTGACACTCCTCCCGACAGCCCTGGACATCGGCTGCCGTCGCACGGGCCAGATCGGAAATACCCTGAACGGTGCGATTGATCTCTTCGGTTACCGCCGACTGTTGCTCGGTCGCCGTGGCCACCTGATGGTTCATGTCACTGATGTGCTCGACCTGATCGGTGATGGTGCTCAGGGAAGCGCCGGTCTGCTGGCTGGATTGCACGCCGGTGCCGGTAGCGGCCTGTCCGGCCTGCATCGAAGCCACCGCGCTGCCAGCACCGTGCTTGAGACGCAGGATCATCTGCTGCACCTCATCGGTAGACACCTGGGTACGCCGTGCCAGGGTGCGCACTTCGTCGGCGACCACGGCAAAGCCGCGGCCCATCTCGCCGGCACGCGCCGCTTCGATGGCGGCGTTGAGCGCCAGCAGGTTGGTCTGTTCGGAAATGCTGCGGATGACCGCCAGCACTTCGTCGATTGACGCCACTTCACTGGCCAGTTCACCCACCGCAGTGGCCGCCTGGCCTATTTCACCGGACATGCCTTCGATGTGTGCAATCGAACGGCGCACCACTGCGCGGGCCTCCAGCGCTTCAGTGCGCGCTGTTTCCGACGCCTGCGCGGCATTGCCGGCATTCTGCGCAATATCCTGCACGGTCAGGCCCATTTCATGCACCGCGGTGGCAACCATTTCAGTCATTTCCTGCTGACGCCCCGAGCGCTCAGCGGTGTTCTCCACCACCTGGGTCACCAGCTCGACCGAACGGTGCAAGCGCTCACTGGTGTGCAGCACTTCACCGATCAGGTCGCGCTGGCTGTCGAGAAAGCGATTGAAACCCCGCGCCAGGTCGCCCAGTTCATCCGCACGCGTTGCATCCAGGCGTTGGGTCAGGTCACCGCCACCGTTGCCAATCGCCATCAACGCTGCGGTGACCCGGCGGATCGGCCGGACAATGCCGCGGGCGAGCAACACCACCAGTAACAGCGACACCAGCGCCACAGCGGCACCAATCAGGCTGGTCAACCACACCGTCTCACGAACCGGGGCATAGATCTGTGCTTCGGGCACTTCCGCGACCAGGGTCCAGTTCAGATCGCGCAGCGGCAGACTCAGGGCCAGATAGTCTTCACCGTCACGTTCGAAACGACTGCTGTGCAAACCTTCGTTTCGGCTCAACACGGCCTGGGCCGCTGTCTCACCGATCTGTTCTGCGAGTTTCCTTTTACCGCTCAACTGCTGGTCCGGATGCACCTGGATCAGGCCATCGCCGCGCACCAGAAACACCCGGCCGCGTTCACCGAAGCTGAAGTTGTGGATCAGCTCCGACAGTTCGGTCATGCGCAGGCCAAGCCCGGCAATGCCGACCAGTTTGCCGGCCTTTTCCACCCGGTAGTCGATGAACAGTGCCAGTTCACCGCTACTGCCATCGGTGTCGATATTGAGCAAACGCGGGTTGCCACTGTCGATGAAGCCATAGAACCATTTGTCGGCCGGGTTGCTGCGGCTCAACGTGCGATCCAGACCTTTTTCGTTGTAGTAGTGATTGCTTTCGGTGGCCGCAAACAAGGCGGTGAAGGCCTGGTTTTTCTGCCGCAGGGCTTCGAGGTACTCGATAAATTGCGGCGCCTGGGCACTGTCTTCGCCCGCCGCCAACCAGTCACGCAGCAGGGTGTTGTTGGCAATATCGGCGGCGGCGGTCAACGGGCGGCTCAACATCCGCTCGATGTCGTTACGAATCGCCTCAATGCTGGCCGGCAATGCCGTGTCGACCAGGTAACGCTCGGTCAGGCGATTGACCGCCAGCGAGTAGATCCCGACCACGATAAGAATGCTCACCAACAGGGCTGCGCCCATGCTTGCAATCAATTGCCACTGGATACTGCGCCGCCAGAACTGCATGAACCTTCCCCTGAGTAAATAAGCCTTGTGCTGCAATAGCCAGGCCAATTGTATACAGATGAAAATACAATTATTCCATTGACCCACGACAATGCCGCCCACTGCCGAACAGGCAGTGAGCAAGCAAAAGAAGTAGAACGGTGTGGCGGGAGCCGATCAGCTGTTGCCGATGGTCCGGGCAATGACATCGACCGTGGCGCTGACTTGCTCTTGGTAACGGTCGAGGGCCTGCTGGTGCTGCTGTTGCAGTTCAATCTGCTGCGAGCACAGGTTCAGCGCTGCGAGAACCAGCAGCTTGTCACCAATCAGGGTCGGGTATTTACGCTTGGTCTCGGCCAGCGACGCGTTGAGCATCTGCACGGCCTGCGCCAGGGCCTGTTCCTGGCCTTCGGGGGCCTTGATCGAATAGTCGCTGCCAAGGATCGACACGACATTGATCGGCTGTGCTGAAGTTCTCATGCGTTAACGGTACCGACGCTGGCGCGCTCGACCAGGGCCTGGATGCGCGCGGCGGTGGCGCCCTGCTTTTCTTCCTGTTCCATCAGCGCCAGTTGCAGGCTTTCGTTTTCATCTTTGGCCTGGGCCAGTTCCGCGCCGATCTGCTCGTTGCGTTCGGTCAGTTCCTGATTCTTCTGTACCAGGTCGCTGACGAGTTGTTCCAATTGACTAAGGGAAGTTTCCAACATGATTGCCTTCTCGGGATTTTCAGGGGGCGCACACGATAAAGAAAACTCCGCGTGGTCGCCAGGGATATCGGGTTAGACGCTTCGGCCTGGTGCAGATTGACCCACCGATCAGCGCCCGGTTCCCGTTGCAGATGCCCGCCTGTCAGGAAAACCGCTGGCTATTTCACAGTTTCATCTTCCGCCCCTCAAGTCTGCCCAAGGATGTCCGATAGCGAAGGCAATCCTGAATCTGGCGCCGCTATCGCGCGCCTTTTCCCCCTCCGGAAGACCACCATGTCCCTACGTAATATGAATATCGCCCCGCGCGCGCTGCTGGGGTTCGCCTTGATCGGCGCGCTGATGCTGGGCCTGGGTCTGTTCGCCCTGAACCAGATGAGCAAAATTCGCCAGGCCGGCGAATTCATCGAGCGCTCTTCGGTACCGAGCATCACCAACCTCGATCAGCTCAACCAACTGACCCTGCGCCTGCGTACCTTGTCTTATCGCTTGCTGCTCAACCGCGAAGCCGACACCCTGCAGAACACCCTCAAGCTGATCAGCCAGCGCAACCAGCAGATCGATGAAGCGCGCCGGGTGTATGAACCACTGATCAGCAGCCCCCAGGAGCGTTCTACCTACAACCAGTATGTGCAGTTGCTCGGCGAGTACCGCCAGCTGGAAAGCCGCATGCACCAGGCCTCGCAGAACAACGATCTGGAAACCCTGCGCACCCTGATCAACCGCGACATGCTCAACAGTTCCGAGCAGATCAACGGCGTCATGGATCAGCTGGTCAGCATCAACACCGAGCAAACCCGTGAAATCAACCAGACGGCTGCCGAGCAGTATTCCAACGCCATCAGCCTGGTCGTCGGTCTGTTGCTGACCGCCACGGTGCTGACCCTGATCTGCGCCCTGCTGCTGACCCGCAGCATCGTCAAGCCAATCGATGAGGCCCTGCAAGCGGCCGAGCGCATCGCTGAAGGCGACCTCACCCGCACCATCGAAACCCAGGGCCACGATGAAGCCGCACGGCTGCTGCGGGCCATGGCCAAGATGCAGAACAAACTGCGCGACACTCTGCAGCTGATTGCTGGCTCGGCTACTCAGCTCGCTTCGGCGGCCGAAGAATTGAACAGCGTCACCGACGAAAGCGCCCGTGGTCTGCAACAGCAGAACAACGAAATCGAGCAGGCCGCCACCGCCGTCACCGAGATGACCAGCGCGGTTGAAGAAGTGGCGCGCAATGCCGTGAGCACCTCTGAAGCGTCGAAGGAAGCCACCCGTTCAGCCGGCGACGGCCGTGACCTGGTGCTGGAAACTGTCAGCGCCATCGAACGCATGAGCGTCGACGTTCAGGGCACCGCCGAGCTGATCGGCAACCTGGCGGAAGAATCGCGCGATATCGGCAAGGTGCTGGATGTGATTCGCGGCTTGGCCGACCAGACCAACCTGCTGGCCCTCAACGCCGCCATCGAGGCTGCGCGTGCCGGTGAAGCCGGCCGTGGCTTTGCCGTGGTTGCCGATGAAGTGCGCGCCCTGGCCCATCGCACCCAGCAGTCGACCAGTGAAATCGAGCGGATGATCGGCAGTATCCAGGGCGGTACCGAGCAGGCGGTCAACTCCATGCGCAACAGCACCGAACGCGCCGAGTCGACGCTGAACATTGCCCGCGGTGCCGGCCTGGCGCTGGACACCATCACCGGTGCGGTCGCCGAGATCAACGAGCGTAATCTGGTGATCGCCAGCGCCGCCGAAGAGCAGGCGCAGGTGGCCCGCGAAGTGGACCGCAATCTGGTCAACATCAACGACCTGTCGGTGCAATCGGCCACCGGTGCCCACCAGACGACGGCCGCCAGTGCCGAGCTGTCACGCCTGGCGGTGGATCTGAACGGGCTGGTGGCGCGTTTCAGCGTCTGATCATCGCGGGGCAAGCCCGCTCCCACAGGTGGTGTGATAACC
>NZ_JANHLE010000034.1 GCF_028682475.1 Pseudomonas putida | reverse complement strand
GTTCGGCGGCTCGGCGCACACGGGTCAATGGGGCATCCGGCGTAGATTCGCTCAGCAGTCGATGGATATCCGGGTAGTCAGTCAGTGGCTGCCCGCGCAGATAACCGAAAACGTTCGCGTACAGGCTCAGTTCCTGGTCTGAGGCAAAGCCGTGTTGATAGGCTTGTTCCGCGATTTTTTGCACGTACTGACGCGGGGAAGACGGTGCAACCGTTGCGAGGAAACCCGGGAAGTACCTGTGCAAGTGTTCGCACAAACCGGAGACGGCATTGCGAAACTCGACGTCGCCCAACGCCGTGAGTTCCGGGTCGGTCAATCGATAGGTCCTGGGCTCAGCACTGGCCTGATGTGCTTGCGCATGTTGCCGCCAGCAGGCATCCACCCCATCCGGTAAACAAACGTGCGTGACAGGACCAAACCAACGGGCACTGCCGGCTTGCTCGGCGAGACTGAAGAGTTGATGCATGACCGCCGGATCAGCAATGCGCGGCATCACCTCCAGGCCTTTTGCCTGTTCCACACTGAGCAAGTGGCGCCAGTGTTCACACAGCTTGTGAACATCGGCATTGCTGAACAGCAGATAACCCCATTCGAGGGCGGCGTGTTCCTGAAAGTACGCCAGCAGCGGATCATCGTGGCCGCTGAGCGCGATCAAACACGGCGATAGGTCTGCCAGCTCATGCCAGCGCGTAGTCAGGTACAGGCAGTAGACTGGATTGTTCCAGCGCTGCAGACGTTGCAGCAGATCCGGCACGCTGACACCGTCCAGCAACAAGTACGCAGGCGTGGTCCAGGGCAGATCTTCCGGCAGTGGCGGTAACTCACGCATCGGCTTGCTCCCCTTGTTGTTTAGCCGCTTCGCAAAGCGCACAGATCGGCTTTTTGGCGATCAGTGCCAGGCGCTGCTCCTGGGGTAGCAAAGGCGCGTGTAGCGCCACCAGTTGAGTGGGCTGTGCTTGTTGGAGGGCAACGCCGGCCACCGGTGCCCCGCCGATTTGAATTTCAGTACTGCTGAAAATGCCGCCAGGCCCGATCACGATGTGCTGGCCGCCGCCTTTCAAGGTGATGCTGGCGCCAGCATCGAGGATCACTTGCGCCCCGGCATTCAGGTGCACTTGCTGACCGGCCTCGACCACCAGCGTTTGCCCGACCCGGGTGTGGATGCTGCTGGCGACTTGCAGGTAATCGTTAGCCTTGAGTTCGACCTTGCGATCCGCCGTCACGGTGCACTGGTCTTCAGCTTCCAGTACTGCAATGCTGTTGCCCTTGATGGTTTCCCGCCGTTCGTTACCCACCTCAAGCTGGCTGTCGTTCTCGATCTTCTGCTCCAGATCGCGCTGGGCACGCAGGTAGATTTTTTCCTGCCCGGCCCGGTCTTCGATCGACAGTTCGTTGTAGCCGCCACTGCTGGGTGAGCTGCGGCTGCGCAACACGGTCTTGGTTTTGTTCGCGGGCAACGGGTACGGCACCGCCGTGAGCGTGTTGGGCACGCAGCCGGTAATCAACGGCTGGTCGGGATTGCCCTCCAGGTAGGTCACCACTACTTCCATACCGATGCGCGGAATGGTCACCGCGCCAAAGCCCTCCCCGGCCCAGCTGGACGCTACCCGTAGCCAGCAACTGCTCTTGTCGCTGTTCAGCTCGGCGCGGTCCCAATGGAACTCGACTTTGACCCGGCCATGCTCATCGCAAAAGATTTCTTCGCCTTCGGGTCCGGTAACGCGCGCTGTCTGGCTGACCAGCGCGGGTTTTCGGGTGACCAGCGGTGGCCGGTAGAACACGTCCCAGGGGATGGCGCTGAAGCTGTTGCGGTAGCCTTGGCTGAAGCCGTCCTCGGGCGGGTTGTCGCTGTCGGCCGACTCCTCCAGCACCTGCGGCTGCTTGCCTTCGTGCGTCACACTGAGCAGGAGCCACAAGTCGTTGCAGGCTTTACGCGGGTGTTCACGCAGGTCAAAGAAATGACCGCTGCGCAAGTTCGGCTGATCGCTCTTGCCCTCGGCCAGCTGGTAGTCGCTGCGATGCCGTTCCAGGGCCTGGCGGACTAGCTGTTTGCCGCGTTCTTCGGTGTCGATCGGCGTGGGGTAGTGGTAATCCTCAAGCGTCGGCTTGAACTCGGCGGTGCACTGGTTTTCCACCAGCCTGCTGGGGCGTTTCAGGTCGTAGTCGCGCCGGGTGACCTTAGTGGTGCGGGTACTGAAGCGCTGGGAGAACTGGCTGATAACCGGCTCATCGGCCACCTGTCCGGTGCCTTGCTGATAAGGGGTTGCCCCCAGTTTGGGAAAGAAGGTCTGGTCTTCGGTGAACACCAGCCGATGACCGTCCGGGCTGTGCTGGTGATGCCAGGCGATGCCTTCTTCACTGCACAAGCGCCGGACCAGGTCGAGATCTGTTTCCCCATACTGCGTGCAGTACTCGCGCACGGGGCTGTTGCGAACATGGAAGCTGAAGGCATCGGCCTGGATGCCATGGCCCTGAAGCACCTGGGCGATGATCTGCGGCACCGTCAGCTGCTGGAAAATTCGCTGGTTGTGGCTGAACTGCAAGTAGTGCAGGGCAGGGACCAGGGTCAGGTGATAACGGGTCAGGCGTGTGCCGGGTTCGCCGACTCTGACATTTTCGATCCGCCCATGGATACCTTCACCATTCAGGCCGAACTGAAGGAACGCCGGCTGACTGAGCAGGCTTTCGAGATCGAAGTCGGGGTACTCACTGATCAGTTCAATGTGGATCGCGTACAAGGTGCTGATGGCTTCCGTGCCGTCAAACGTCAGTACCTTGAAATCATTGCGAACCGATGGGATCAACAATTCGAACTGCACGCTATTGGCGGGTGCGAACATGCGTTTGTCCTTAAACGGAGGGGAGAGAAACCACGCAACACCCAAGCGAAATTGTGCCTGAGCGCGCGTAAACACCCGGAAACGCTACCAAGAGCGACAAAAAATAGATGTCAGACGCTTCCTAAAATGCATCTGTATTTTCTGGTCTTCCGTTGGCGAGTCACTCAAGCCCCCCGGACCGCTATCCTCCCTTGCTCAGGCCTTGACTGGCTGTACCGCCAGCTCCACCCCTTCACTGCGCTTGAGCACGGCATACACCAGCGCCGTCAGCAGGCTGCCGGCCAGAATCGCCAGCAAATACAGCAACGCATGGTTGATGGCGTTGGGAATCAGCAGGACGAACAAGCCGCCATGCGGCGCCATCAGCTTGCAGCCGAAGTACATCGACAGCGCCCCGGTCAGCGCGCCACCGGCGATGCTTGCCGGAATCACCCGCAGCGGGTCCTTGGCAGCAAACGGAATCGCCCCCTCAGAAATAAAGCACAGGCCCAGCACAAAGGCAGCCTTGCCCGCCTCGCGCTCGCTCTGGGCGAATTTGCGCCGGGCGATGAAACTGGCGATGCCCAGGCCAATCGGCGGCACCATGCCGGCGGCCATGGTCGCCGCCATCGGTGCGTAACTCTGCGACGCCAGCAGGCCCACCGAGAACGCATAGGCAGCCTTGTTGATCGGCCCACCGAGGTCCACGCACATCATCCCGCCAAGCAGCACACCGAGCAGAATTGCGTTGGTGGTGCCCATGCTGTCGAGAAAATGCGTCAGCCCTTCGAGCATCCCGGCCACCGGCTTGCCGACCACATAAATCATCACCAGACCGGTGAACAGGCTGGCCAGCAACGGAATGATCAGGATCGGCTTGAGGGCCTCCAGGCTGCTGGGCAAACGCACCCAGCGGCTGATGGCCTTGGCGCTGTAACCGGCAAGAAAACCGGCGACAATGCCACCGATGAATCCAGCCCCCAGGGTGCTGGCCAGCAGGCCACCGATCATCCCCGGCGCCAGCCCGGGACGGTCGGCAATCGAGTAGGCGATATAGCCGGCAAGCAACGGCACCATCAGCTTGAACGCCGCTTCGCCACCGATCTGCATCAGCGCGGCGGGTAAAGTGCCGGGTTCCTTGAAGGCCTCGATCCCGAACACGAAGGACAAGGCGATCAGCAATCCGCCCGCCACCACCATCGGCAGCATGAACGAGACACCGGTGAGCAGGTGCTTGTAGACCCCGGTTTTCTCGCTGCGGCTCGTACTGGCGCTTTGCGCGGTTGACTCCTCGCGGCCTTCCGCCAGGGCTTTGTTCAACGTGGCCTGCGCCTGTTTCAACGCCACGCCGGTTCCGCAGCGATAGATACGCTTGCCGGCAAAGCGTTCGGTAGGTACCTCGATATCGGCAGCCAGCAGCACCACATCGGCCTCGGCAATTGCCGCAGGCGCCAGTGGATTGCGCGCCCCGACCGAGCCTTGAGTCTCGACCGTGAGTTGATGACCCAGTTGCTGCGCCGCCTGCTGCAAGGCCTCGGCGGCCATAAAGGTGTGGGCGACGCCGGTCGGACAGGCAGTGATGGCAACGATCTTTGCGCTGCGCTCGACCGCTGTCGATGGCGCTTCAGCCACCGGCTGATAGACCTCGGCCTGCTCCGCCGCCTGACAGAGAAAGTGCTGGGTATCGCTCAAGGCCTGGGCCGGCGTGCTCTGGAACAGGCGCTTACCGGCAAAACGCTGCAAGTCCAGCTGGCCGCTGTTGACCACCAGCACCCAGTCGGCGGCCGCGATCACCGCCGCCGACAATTGCCCCTGGGGTTGCCGGGGATCATGCACTTCAACACTGGTGCTCCAGCCCAGACGTTGCGCAGCAGCCTCCAGCAGACGCGCACTGAGCACACTGGAGACCTGGCCGTTGGGGCAGGCGGTGACGATGGCAATGTTCATCTGCAACCCTCTTGTTGTTCTTCGCACAGACGCACGTCGTGTTCCAGTTGCGCCAGCTGGGCCCGGTCATTGATGCCAAATCCGATCTGGGTGACGGCCTGGGCGGCAATCGCGGTGGCCCGGCGCAAGGTCTGCTCTGCTGGCTCAGCGCTGAGCAGGCCATGAACCATGCCAGCCAGCAACGAATCCCCGGCACCGACCGTACTGGCCACCTTGACCGTCGGCGGCACCGCTGTGAGCACGCGACCTTGCTGGAACCAATTGACCCCACGCTCGCCCTGGGACACCACCACATGCTCGATACCTTGAGCGATCAGCTGGCGGGCCGCCGTCTGTTGTTCGGCAAAGCTGTGCACGCTGCTGCCCAGCACTTCGCCCAGCTCGTCGGTGTTGGGTTTAACCAGCCAGGGCGCACTTTGCAGCCCGGCACGCAGGGCTTCACCGCTGCTGTCCAGAGCGACCTTCAGGCCCATGGCCTTGAGCTGCTCAAGCAATTGCCGCAGCCATTGCGGGCTGAGGCCACGCGACAGACTGCCCGCCACCACCACCGCATCATGGCCCGGGGCGATATACGTCAGCTTGGCCAGCAGCTGTTCGCAGGCCTGCTCGCCAACCTCCGGGCCCGGCCCGTTGATGTCGGTCACGCGGCCATCGGCTTCCACCAGCTTGATGTTGCAGCGGGTCTCGCCCGGCACGCGAACAAAACAATCGGCAAAGCCGCGGCGGGCGATCAGGTCTTCGAACGGCTGCAGATTGTCGGCACCGAGAAAACCTCCCACGGTAACGCTATGGCCAAGGTCCGCCAGCACCTGCGCGACATTCAGGCCCTTGCCCGCCGCATGGCTGTGCTGGCCCTGACTGCGGTTGACCTGGCCGCTGTACAGCGTATCGAGGCTGACCGTCAGGTCCAGCGCCGGGTTGAGGGTCAGGGTGAGTATCTTGGCCATTCAATCGTTCTCCACCAGCGCCCGTACGGCGCTGGCACTGCCCAGCAGCAGGGCTTGCGAAGCAAGCTGCCGGGTGTGTTCATAATTCAGTTCACGGACCAGGGCCTTGACCTCGGCAATGCTGCGCGCGGCAACGCTCAGCTCATCGACGCCCAGCCCCAGCAGCACGGCAACCGCCTGCGGATCAGCCGCCAGCTCGCCGCATACCCCCACCCACTTGCCATGGGCATGGGCGGCACGCACGGTCATGTCGATCAGTTGCAGCACTGCCGGGTGCAGGCCGTCGGCCTGGGCCGACAGGCTCGGATGGCCACGGTCGATGGCCAGGGTGTATTGGGTCAGGTCGTTGGTACCGATACTGAAGAAATCCACTTCGCGGGCCAGTACCGGGGCAAGCAAGGCCGCCGAAGGCACCTCGATCATGATCCCCAGTTGCAGGTCGCTGACGCTGATTTCTTCGCGCAGACGCTCGACCATCGCCCGCGCCTGTTGCCACTCTTCAAGCTGGCCGACCATGGGAAACATGATCCGCAGCGGCCGGTCACCCGCCGCACGCAGCAAGGCGCGCAACTGGCTCTCCATCACCTGCGGACGTTGCAGGGTCAGGCGAATGCCACGCACGCCGAGGAAGGGGTTTTCCTCCTTGGCGATCGGCCAGTAAGGCAGCGGTTTGTCGCCACCGACATCCAGCGTACGCACCACCAGTGGCCGGCCGGCGAGGCCATCGAGAACGCGGCGGTACTCGGCCTCTTGCAACGCTTCGTCGGGGGCCTGCGGGTGGGCCATGAAAATCAGTTCGGTGCGCAACAGGCCAACGCCTTCGGCACCGTGATCGACCACCGCCTCGATGCCCTTGCTGTCACCAATGTTGGCGAACACTTCGATGGCATGGCCGTCACGGGTCACCGCCGGTTCCAGGCGATGGGCACGGGCCAGTTGCAGACGTTGCTCGCGGCGATCGCCTTCGGCCAGGGCGCGCTGCAGCTCATCGGCAGGCGGCGCGACTTGCAGGCGACCGCGCTGGCCATCGAGAAGAAGTGGCGTACCTGAAGCGATGAACAACACTGCATCACCTGCACCCACCACAGCAGGAATGCCAAGCGCGCGCGCGACGATGGCACTGTGCGCCGTCGCCCCGCCACGGGCGGTGAGGATCCCGGCGACGCGCGTCGGGTCCAGACGCGCCACATCCGACGGGCCGACCTCCTCCATCACCAGCACATAGGGTTGCTCCGGAGCCGGGATGTCAGCCTCGCCACACAGCTGGGCCAGCACCCGCCGGCCAATGTCACGCAGATCGGCAGCACGCTCGGCAAGCAAGGCATCGTGCAAGGCCTCCTGCTGGCGCGCCGCGTTGTCGATTACTGCCATCCACGCCGCCGGAGCACTTTCGCCCTGACGCAGACGCTGGTCGACTTCGTCAGTAAGGTCGGGATCGGCGAGCATTTCCTGATGGGTGATGAAAATTTCGCCGATGGCCTTGGCCTGGCTGCGCTGGATCAGCGCGCCGATTTCGGCATTCACCGCCGCCAGCGCCTGCTGCAGACGCTGGCGCTCGCTGGGCAGCGATTCACCGCGCAGTGGATAGTCGAATTCACGCAGTACCTGAATATGCGCCGGGCCGCTGGCGATCCCCGGCGCGGCGGCCACGCCCTGGATCACCGCCCCCGGTAACGGCGCTTGAAGCTCAGGCTCCGGCAGTATTTCAGGCACCACCTCAGGCACCGCAGCCAGCGCCTCGACTTCCTCGCCCAACCCCGCTTCAATCGCCGCCAGCAAGACCGGCAATGCATCGGCGGCAACATGGGGTTCGGCGATGATTTCCAGCACCTGACCACGCCGGGCACCGAGGCTGAGCAGCTTGCTCAGGCTCTTGGCCGAGACGGCCGGCTGACCGCTGTCGACCACCCGCAGACGAATTTCGCCGTCAAAGGCCTTGGCCAGTTGCGCCAGCTCCTTGGCCGGGCGCGCATGCAGGCCATGGGCGTTGGCCAGGCCGATACGCGCGCTGGGCCAATCGGCCGGCACTTCACCGCCCAGCACTTCCAGCACCGTGCGGCTGCTGGTGGCGCGGCACAGCTCCTGGCCACGGCCTTCAATCAGCAGAGCGCACAAACGCTCAAGCAACGCCTGATGCGCTGCGCCCAGGCTGGCCAGGCAGAACACCCCGTGCAGGGGCTGGTCGCGATAGCGCAGCGGTTGTTGCGGGGTAACGAAGGCCAGCCCGGGCTGACGTACCGCCTGCTGGCTATGCAGCCACCACAGGCCTTCGCCGAGCGGCAGCGGTTCGACCTGCTGCAACACTCCGGCAAAGCCTGCACTGACACAGTCGGCGCGATGCAACAGCCGCGCTGCGCGCCAGACCAGCTCGTCGAAATCTTCAGCGGGCACACCCAGGCCAATCATCTGCGCATCCAGCGCCAGCTCCTGCGGGGCGCCTTGCAGCAACTTGAGCAGCGCCTCGGCAGAACTGGCCCGGCGCAACGCCTCAGCCAGGTCGGTTTCGCCCAGGGCGCGGGTCAGCAGTTGCAACAAGCGCAAGTGTTCATCGGAGCGTGCGGCGATGCCGATGGCCAGGTACACCCGCTGACCATCGCCCCAGTCCACGCCGTCGGGAAACTGCAACAAGCGCACACCGGTGGTAAACACTTGATCACGGGTTTCCGGGGTGCCGTGAGGGATCGCAATACCCTGGCCAAGAAAGGTCGAACCCTGCGCCTCACGGGCTTGCACGCCCGCCAGATAGCCGTCGGCAACCAGGCCATCGCGGACCAGGTGCTCGGCCATAAGCTGCAGCGCCGCCGACTTATCCACAGCCGACTGGCCCATGGATATCTGCCCTACAGTGAGCTCGAGCATGACCTTCTCCTTTGCAGCACCAGGTGGGTGCTGAGGTATTGTTGTGAATTTTTCAGCACAGGGCCAGTTGCTATCAGCCCTTGGCAGGCAGTGGTTCGGCAGAAAAATCGCTTGCTGAAACGTTTAATCTGGAATTGTGAGCACGTTACTCGATAATCTTCGATCAATGAAGCCCCATCTTGTCGGACAATTGCGACAATGGTCGTCTGCGCCCTGATCCTAGAATCGGCGACAATTCCCGGTCAGGCTGTGCAAGCAGCCCCGGTATAACAAGGAATTTGCGGTGAAACTCAGCGATATCGCCCGTCTGGCCGGTGTGTCCGTGACTACTGCCAGCTATGTCATCAATGGCAAGGCCGAACAGCAACGCATCAGCAACAGCACGGTGGAGCGTGTGCGTGCGGTGGTCGAAGCCCATGGCTTCACCCCCAACCCGCAGGCGGCCGGCTTGCGTAGCCGTCACACCAAGACCCTCGGGTTCATTCTCCCGGACCTGGAAAACCCCAGCTACGCACGCATTGCCAAACAACTGGAACAAGGCGCCCGGGCCAAAGGTTACCAACTGCTGATTGCCAGCAGCGACGACCAGCCCGAGAGCGAGCGCCAGTTGCAGCAGCTGTTCCGTGCCCGTCGCTGCGATGCGCTGTTTGTCGCCAGCTGCCTGCCGGCCGGTGACGACAGCTATCGCCAGCTGCAAGCCAAGGGCCTGCCGATCATCGCCATCGACCGTAGCCTGGACCCGGCGCATTTCTGCTCGGTGGTCAGCGACGACCGCAACGCCAGCCTGCAACTGACCCGCAGCCTGCTCGCCACCAAGCCTGCGCACATCGCCCTGATCGGTGCGCGGCCAGAGCTTAGCGTCAGCCAGGCGCGTGCCGGTGGTTTCGATGAAGCCCTGCAAGACTTTACCGGCACAGTCAGCCGCTACCAGGGCGAAGCCTTCAGCCGCGAATGCGGCCAGCGCCTGATGACCGAACTGCTCGCCGAACTCGGTGGCCTGCCCGATGCCCTGGTCACCACCTCCTACGTGCTGCTGCAAGGCGTGTTCGACGTACTGCAGGCGCGCCCGGCCGACTCGCGCAGCCTGCAACTGGGCACCTTCGGGGATAACCAACTGCTCGACTTCTTGCCGCTGCCGGTCAACGCCATGGCCCAGCAACACGGCGTGATGGCCGAGATCGCCCTGAAACTGGCGCTGGCAGCGGTTGAAGAGAAACACTACGAACCTGGCGTACACGCCGTCGGTCGAACCTTCAAACAGCGAATCATCAAGGCCTGAACATGCGCCTGATCGACACCCACACCCATCTGGATTTTCCGGATTTCGACCCTGACCGTACGGCCCTGCTGGCCAACGCCAGGGCTGCGGGTGTCGAGCGCATGGTGGTGCTCGGGGTGTACCAGGACAACTGGCAGCGGGTGTGGGAGCTGGTGAGCAGCGACCCGCACCTGTACGCCGCCTTCGGCCTGCATCCCGTCTACCTCGACCAGCACCGCCCGGAACACCTGCGTGAACTGGGCGACTGGCTGAACCGCCTGCACGGCGAGCGCCAGCTGTGCGCCGTCGGTGAATTCGGCCTCGATTACTACCTCCCGGAGCTCGACCGCGAGCGTCAGCAGCACTGCTTCGAAGCCCAGTTGCAACTGGCCGTCGACTTCAACCTGCCCGCCCTGCTGCATGTGCGCCGCAGCCATGCCGCAGTGATCGCTACGCTCAAGCGCTACAAGCTCCCGCGTGGCGGCATCATTCATGCCTTTGCTGGCAGTTTTGAAGAGGCTCGCGAATACCACAAGCTCGGTTTCAAACTGGGTTTGGGCGGCGCCGCGACCTGGCCGCAAGCACTGCGCCTGCGCAAGGTGCTGCCGCAGTTACCGCTGGAGAGTCTGGTGCTGGAGACCGATGCCCCGGACATGGCGCCGGTGATGTATGCCGGGCAGCGCAACAGCCCCGAGCATTTACCGCAGATTGCGACTGCGCTGGCGGAAGTGATCGGGATTGAAGTGGAGCGCCTGGCTGAGGTGAGTACGCGCAATGCGTGCGAGGTGTTTGGCTGGCCAAGTAAAGGCTGACGAAAGACGCTTACACGCCAGCCTTGGCCTTGCGGGCCGGTGGTCGCGCACCGCGCTTCTTGATCACCGTACGATCCTCTGCGGGAAAGGTCGGCATGCCGATTGAGCCAAGGGTCATCCTCATACCGAAGAGGCGCAGAATACCGTTAAGCGTATTGATGGTCGGGTTGCCCTTGTCCGTTTCCAGCTGGTACAGCGCTTTCGTCGACATTTTGCACATGGTCGCAAAGGTTGCCTGATCGAGGCCGGTCACCTCGACACGCAAGCGGCGAATCGTGGTACCGAGGGTCTCCTGGCCAGCCACATTTTTCAGCTTGATGTCTTCAATGAGCTTTTGGCGTTCTTCAATCGAGATCAACTTCATTGCAGGCCCCACTCCGCCAAACGGACATCCAGATTATTCAAGGGAATCGATTGTGCCCTGCGTACGCCTTCAGGCAACTCGCTCAACAGGTCGGGAAGCGCCCGGAACGCTTGCGCCGCCTGCTTCAACCTGTGCATCAACCGCTGCGTATCAAGCACGCCATCGAAAGAGGCACACACCGCAGCCCAGTCAGGTGAACCTGCCCGCTCACTCTGCCACTTGGTCACCCGCGTAACCCCCTCCGGGTCGAGCACCATCGGTGCGAGGTCATAGATAGGTGCCAACTGCAGTCGTCCCTTGTGACGGAAGATCGAGGTGTTGCGGCCATGGTTATCCGAGTTACCCAGGATGCGGTTAAGCAGATCGCGGCGTACGTACTCGAACACCAGGTCATCGATCTCATCATCCTGCTGGTTTGCTTTCCACAGATGGACCAGTCGCTGCACGACCTCTTCATGCTGCATCGCCGAGCCGGGTACCGTGTTGGCGCAGACCGAATAGATCGACTCCATCGCAATACGCTCTACTCTGCCGCCGTCTGCGCGCCTATCGAAACGTGGCATCCAGAGGCTCGGCTTTTCAGCTTCCTCCAGCGCCAATCCCTCTATCGCCACGGTATCGAGCCCCAGTGCCGCGATCGCCCGGTAATAATGAAACTCGGCACGCAGGATATCCTTATCGCGTTCAGTCACCTTGTTACGAGCAAACTTCACCAACCAATGGCGGTGTGCCTGGTCATCCGCGAGCACGGCATCGGCATGTAGACCGCCGTTGACATCCTCGGTCATCAGCAGCTTCGGCGCCTCTCCCTGAGCTCCGGTCGCGCCGCCCATGGCGGCGCCGAGCTCATAGGCGTACTCAAGGAAATCATTCGATCGCTCAATAACGTCTTGCCGTGGGAAAGCGATGTCACTGGCAGGATCGATATGCTCGCTCGACTCCTTGACACGCAGGTGTCCGACAGGGGCTGGCGTGCAGCGTTTGAACAGGAACAACTCCATATCCATCCCTTCGGGCTTCTCGTGCCCGAAACGGGCCTCAAGGGATTTACGTGCCGCACCGGCGGGAACGATGTCGTAGACAAAGGCGGGATACCCGACGGTATCCGTCGCCGTCCAGCTCAACGGCAAATTCACACTGACAGCGGGCTCGAAAGCAGACCCCATGCTGTCGATAAATTCCACCAGGTAGCCTTGGCTATAGGCAGTGGTACAAGCACTGTCAGCCACCCGCTGCTCATTTTGAACGGTAAGTACCAACGCGTCGTGCCATTGGCCTTCCACAAAGGCCTGCAGAGTGAGTTGCTCAGCCATCACGCCCTCGTCAATCGGAACTTTAATGCTGCAAAATATAGCTCCGCCCACACTAATCGGCAATAAAGTTCTTGTTAATAACAATCCATGCAATAAACCAGCATTATAGTACTGATTAGATTTCCAGGGCGCCGGAGTCCTGCCGACATTAAGGAGTTGTGCGATCGCCTAGATCTAATGATAATTGTTTCCATTAGTATCAAGGCCTAGCTTGCCATGTCGCTCACTCACGCTTATCTGTCTCCCCAGACCTGCGACACCACCTCACACCACCAGGCATTGACCCAACTCTTCGGCGAGCATCACGGCTGGCTGTTGGGGCGCCTGCGTGCTCGATTGGGCTGTGTGCACGATGCTGCGGACATGGCTGCCGAAACCTTCACCCAGGTCGTCGCCCTGCCTTCCCTGCAGGCGATTCGCGAACCCAGGGCCCTGCTGACCACCATTGCCAAGCGCCTGATGTACGCCAGCTGGCGGCGCCGTGATCTAGAGCGGGCTTACCTTGAAGCCCTGGCCCTGCAACCCGAAGCCACAGCCCCATCGCCTGAAGAAAGTTATCTGGTGATGGAAAGCCTGCTGGCGATCGACAACCTGTTGACCGGCTTGTCGCCACGGGCGCGGGCGGCCTTTCTGTGCAGCCAGGTCGACGGCATGAAGCACGCCGATATCGCCGCCATGCTTGGTGTCTCGGTGATCCGCGTGCGGCAGTACATCGCCAAAGGCCTGCGCCTGTGTTGCCAGGAACTGCTGGCGTCATGAGCGCGCGTGCAGGCAAAACCCCGCAACGGCGCGCTTTGGAGCAAGCCATCGACTGGACGGTGATCCTCCAGGACAGCCCGGTCGGCACCGCCGAGCAGGCAGCGTTCAATGCCTGGCTGGCAGCAGATCGCCTCAATGCGCTGTCCTGGGCCCAGGTTCAGGGGCACTTGCAGCAAACCCTGGCCCCGCTCAATGGCGAGCCTGGCCGCGCCCTGCGTCATGCCCTGCAAACGCCCGACACTTCGCGGCGTCAGCTGCTGCGCGGAGCATTGGTGGTGGCCGGTGTCGGCGCCTGCGGCGGGTTGTTGAGCCAGCCGGGCCTGCCGCTGGCGCAGCTCGGTGCCGATCAGCGCACCGGCACCGGCGAGCGCCGCGTGGTGCCGCTGGATGACGGCAGCCAGCTGCAACTCGACGCCCGCAGCGCAGTCGATATCGCCTTCAGCACAAGCGCACGCACCCTGACCTTACGCGCCGGCAAACTGCTGATCGACGCCCAACCAGACATGCGCCCGCTGCAAGTGCTTACCCCGTTCGGCACCGTGCAGACGTCCGCAGCGCGCTTCATGGTTGCCCTGCATGAGCAGTCCGCGCATGTCTGGGTGCTGGACGAGCAGGTGCAGGTCGTCAGCCGTGAGCATCACACCCAGCAATTGCGCTCAGGCCACGGCGCGCGCATGGCGGAGGATGTCCGGTTGCTGGCAGCCAACCGCAGTGGCGAAGCGTCGTGGCACAGCGGCATGCTTGAGGTCGACAACTGGCCGTTGGGCGATGTCATCGAGGCCTTGCGCCCGTACCAGCCGGGGGTGCTGCGCATCAGCGCACAAGCCGCCGCGCTGCCGGTTTCCGGGGTGATTTCGCTGGATGACAGCGCGCGCGCCTTGCGTTCCTTGGAGCAGACCATGCCGCTGCGTATCACCCGCTACCTCGGTTGGTGGACGCGTATCGAACTGGCCTGAAATTATTTTTTCAGTTGCCTATATAGCTTTTCCCCGTTCATCGCACATAGCCCATGAACCGCTCGCGAAAACGCAGCCCGGCCACGCCCTCTGGAGCCCTTCATGTCTCGCCGCTCGTGCTTTGAACTGACCCCGTTGTACCTCGCCCTCCTGCTCACGCCGCTGGCCGGCGCCGTGGCGCCAGCCTGTGCCGGCGAGCAACAGCAGTTGCGCCAATTCGACCTGCCCGCCAGCTCCCTCACTGCCACCCTGAGCGCTATTGGCCGGCAGAGCGGCAACAACATCCTCTACGCACCGAGCCTGGTCAGGGGCCTGCAGGCGCCAGCAATCAAGGGTCAGATGACCACCGAGCAGGCCCTGAGCCGCGCCCTGGCCGGCAGCGGGCTGGTGGTGCGCAGCACCGGGCAAGGCACCCTGACCCTTGAGCGCCAGGTTGAAGGCAGCGTCGAACTGGGCGCCACCAACATCGACGCCAGCCAGCTGCAGAGCAGCCTGTTCAGCCCAAGCCAGGGCTACCTGGCCACACGCACCGCCACGGCGACGAAAACCGACACGGCGATTCACGAAATCCCGCAGTCGGTGTCGGTCGTCACCCGCGAGCAGATGGACACGCAGAACGTCCAGAACCTCAGCGAAGCCTTGCGTTACAGCACCGGGGTCAACTCCGAGCCGTTCGGTGCCGACAACCGCAACGACTACATCTACATGCGTGGTTTCGATCAATCCAACGACGGCCTGTACCTCGACGGCCTCAACCTGCTCAACCGCAACTACGCCATGTGGCGCGTCGACGCCTACAGCCTGGAGCGCGTCGACGTGATCCGCGGCCCAAGCTCAGTGCTGTTCGGCCAGAGTTCGCCGGGTGGCCTGGTCAACCAGGTGAGCAAACGCCCGCGGGCCGACATGCGCCAGGAAGTAAAAGTGCAGTACGGCAGCTACGACCGCAAAGTCGCCGGCGTCGATGTCGGCGGCAAACTCGATGAGCAGGGCCAGTGGCTCGGACGCCTGACCGCGCAGGTCAAGGACGGCTCCACGCAGATCGACCATGTCGACGAAAGCAGCTGGTTCATCGCCCCTTCGCTGACCTGGAACATCGATGACAGCACCTCGCTGACCCTCCTCGCCCAGACCCAGCGCGAGCGCTATGGCTCGGTGTTTCAGTACCTGCCTTACTACGGCACGGTGAAAAGCAGCCCGGTCGGGCGCTTCGACGACAGCCTGTTTGCCGGTGAACCGGACTTCGACCACTTCAACCGTGACCAGGACAGCATCGGCTACCAGTTCGAACACAGCTTCAACGACACCTGGAGCTTTCGGCAGAACTTCCGTTACCGCCACCTGAAACTCGATTACGAAACCGTTTACGGCTTGGGCTACTGGGCCTTCCCGTACCCGACCCAGCCCGCCGAATACGGCGAAGGTTTCCGCGGCGCCCTGACCTCTTCAACCAAGCTCAGCGGCTGGGCGCTGGACAACCAGGTGCAGGCCAACTTCAGCACCGGCGCGCTGGAGCACACCGTGCTGGTCGGCGGCGATGCGCAGTACACCACCTACGACATCTTCAACCAGGGCAGCCCCAACGGCGACCCGAATGCCTTCAACTACCTCGACCCGCGCTACGGCTGGGTGCCGAGCGACCTGCAAACCACCAACGACGTCACTGCCAAAGTGCGCCAGCTCGGCGTCTACGTGCAGGACCAGATCAAGTACGACCACTGGGCCTTCACCCTCGGCGGGCGGGTGGACTGGGCGCGGGTCAACCAGAACAACGATGGCGGCAGCGGCGTGTACGAAGCCGGCAACCCGGCCGGCACCAACCAGCGCAACGACCGCGAAGCGACCTGGCGCGCCGGCGTCATGTACCTCGCCGACAACGGCCTGGCGCCGTACTACAGCTACTCCGAATCGTTCGTACCGACCGTAGCGCTGACCACCGAAATCCTCGAACCCTCGACCGGCAAACAGCACGAAGTTGGTTTGAAATACCAGCCGCCGGGCAGCAACAGCTCGATCACCTTGTCGGCGTTCGACCTGCGCAAACAGAACGTGCCGACCACCGACCCGAACGACCCGAGCGGCATCAACCAGATCCAGATTGGCGAAGTGCGCTCGCGCGGTATCGAGCTTGAAGGCATCGCCAGCCTGAGCGAAGAGCTGAACCTGATCGCCAACTACACCTACAACAAAGTGAAGATCACCGAAGACACCAACTTCGAAGGCAACCGCCCGTACAACGTGCCGGAGCACACCGCGTCGCTGTGGGCCGATTACAGCTTCAAGAGCGGTGAACTCAAGGGCTTGGGCTTTGGTGCGGGTGCGCGTTACGTAGGTTCCAGCTTCGGTGACGACGCCAACAAACTGCGCGTACCGGGCTACACCCTGTTCGACGCCATGGCGCGTTACGACATCGAAAACTGGCGCCTGCAGCTCAACGCCAGCAACCTGCTCGACAACAGCTACGCCACCTGCCAGAACGGCGAATTCCGCTGCAACTATGGCTATCCGCGGATGGTCAGTGCGAGCGTGGCTTACAACTGGTAAGGCCATCGCGGGGCAAGCCCGCTCCCACCGGGGGGGGAGTGCAGTATCTCGGTGGGAGCGGGCTTGCCCCGCGATCAATCCCCCGCTCAACACATCAAGACCCAAGCTGCACTTACTGCTGCAATATGAACGTCGCCATAACCTGCAGCTGATCCGGGCTCAATTGCGTAAACGGCGGCATTGGCACATTCCCCCACTTGCCCGTACCTCCCTGCTGAATGCTCGACGTCACCTTGGCCAATGCCTGCGCATCGTTGGCGTACTTGGCCGCCACATCGTGATACGCCGGACCGACAACCTTGTGATCCAGCGCATGACAAGACAGGCAAGCATTGCTCTGCAACAACGCCATGGCATCGACCTTGGCCCCCTGCCCTGCCGGAGGCTTGCCCGGCGCCGGATACGAGGCCGCCTGCACATCGGCATCGCTCGCCTGGGCACTGCCGTAGGTCGTCGCCAGGTAAGCGCCGATGATGCTCACATCCTGATCGCTGATCGGCGCGCCATACACCTTCTGCATCTTGCCGGCTTCGGCCGTCCATTGCGCCAGGCTCATGCCCGGCGGCTGGAAGCTGATGTAATCGGCAGAATGGCAGGTTGAACACTTCTGCTGGGCCAACGCGTAGCCCGGTAGCGCATTGGCCTTGAACACCGCCGTTTCCGCCGGCAAGGTGATCGACAGCGGCGCAGCCTCAAGCATCGCCACCCAACAAACCTGAACCGCGCACAGCAAGGTGGTCATGCGTTTCATCTGGCTCATGCAGGCTTCCTCAGGCGACGGTCACGTGGGTGGTTTCGACGACGTGACGGCGATAGCCGCCCGGGTTCCAGTCGGCTCGCAGCGGCTGTGTCTCGCCCGCAGCGTTACTGGCGCGCACCATCAATTGAGTGGCGCCTTGACTGTCAAAGCTGATCGCCAGCGTCCACTCGCGAAAGGAGAAACGCCCCAGGTCCTCACCCAGCGTGGCCTCACGCCAACGCTGACCACCGTCAATCGAAACCTCCACCTTGTTGACGCCAGCCCCACCGTCGAACGCGATGCCCTTGAGCAGCACACTTTTGTTAAGTGGCAACACATCGCCGTGTTTGACGCTGGTAATGAAGCTGCGCACCGGCAATGTGGAAATCGGCCGGGTTTTCGCCGCCGTGGTGCCGGGCGCGATACAGAAACAATCGTTGTCCGGAATCTGGTACCCCTTGGCCATGAAAAAACCGTCATAGGTGTGGTCGAGCACCTCGATCTCGCTCAGGTGCTTGACCCAGTACGTGCCGAAATAGCCCGGTACCACCAGACGGATCGGGTAACCGTTGAGAAAAGGCAGGTCGGTGCCATTCATTGCCCAGGCGATCATCGGCTCGCCGTTCATGGCATGACTGATGTCCAGGGCCTTGATGAACTCCGGCGTGCTCGCCAGCACCGGCTTGTCGAGGCCACGGAAGGTCACTTGCCGGGCCGCAGCGCTCACGCTCGCCTTTTCCAGTACCGCCTTGAGCGGCACCCCCAGCCAGCGCGCGTTGCCCATCGAGCCATTGCCCAGTTGCGCACCGAACACCCGTGGCATCGAGAAGCCACGGCTGTTGCCCGAACACTGATTGACTGCCACCACCTCGACGGGGTCGGCGAGGGCCTTGAGCTCATCAAGAGACAATGACAGCGGCGTAGCGACCGAACCCTTGACCGTCAGCCGGTAGCTGTCCGGGTCGATGCTGGTAGGGAAATTGGCCAGATGGTAGCGGACGAAAAACGCGTCATTGGGCGTGATCGGCCCTTCGTTGAACACCGTGAACGGCGTTTCGAGGTGCGGCGGGCGGGTGGTCACCAGGGTCAGCGGGCGCTTCTGCGGGTATTGCACCAGTGGCCGCGGCCCGGCGGCGAAGGTTACCTCTTCGACGTTCTCGTCGGCCGCCCTGGCCAGGTTTGCCAACGGCGAGGCGGCCACCGCCAGGGCGAAGGCATCGCGCAGCACACGTCGACGGCCAAGGTGCTTGTTACCGATAAAGCTGAACTTCATGCCGCGCTCCCTGTGATGGCGTTCCTGAAAGGCGACTGACAGCGCACTGTCAGTTTTTCTCGCGCCTTTCAGTATCGTCACCCGCAGATTCGCTGCTTTTCATTGAGCGTCAGCGGCTTGGCAATTGATGACAGAGGGGAGCAGCGGTTACCAGCACATCAAAACCAGCCAGTATCTTCCTCCAGCTCAGTCCGACACTGCTTGAGCTGCGCACCATAAACCTTCGACTGCTGCTCAACCTTGCGCGCCACCTGCATCAGCCAGGGCTTGCTGCGATAGGTGCCGCGGCTGAACCCACCGCGCCCCTCGTGGTAGGCCAGGTACTGGTTGTAGGTATCCCACTTGGAGATCCCCAGCTGCTTTTGCGTGCCGTCGGTGTACCAGCCAATGAACATCATCGCGTCATCAAAATTGTCCCGCGAGCCGCCATTGCCGGTGCCGTCCTTGTACTCACCCCAGACCGGGTCCTGGGCCTGTGCATAACCATAGGCCGAACTCACACGGCCCCAGGGAATCACCCACAAGAGATAATCACGCGGCGGCAGCGCATCGTGAACGAAACTGCTTTCCTGCTTCATGATCGCCATCGCCACGTGTTGCGGCGTGCCGTACTTCTGCTGCATCTCCAGCGAATCTTCGTACCAGTCCGGGTATTCGCGGAAGATATTGCAGAGATTGTTCTGATCCCTGGGTGGCGCGGTGGCGCAGCCAGTCAAGATCAAACACATCAGCATCAGTGCCCAAACCAGCCCTTGTTTCATCCATCGCCCCAGCAAAAAAATGAGGGCATTAGTTGCCCTTCGTATGTCACGCAGAATTCTATGATGGCCTGCACCTTGGCAGGGTCACCTGCTTCAGCGCAACGAACTTTCAGAATTTCCCGATTCCCTGTAGTCCATTTCCGAATCATACTTTTGCGGCTTTCAAGTCATTGCGGTGGTCCCGCGAGGGGCCTAGTCTCGACCGGTCGTTGCCAATTTCAACGACCGGTTTTGACAGGCCGATCTCATCGCGGAACATGTGCAAGCCTTTATGGCAATTGTACGTGGGGCACCTTCGTGTGCGCCGAGTTCCCCGGTGTTCGGTCTGTCAACCCGCGTACAGTTGCCACCCATTTGTTTGACAGCAGATACGTGGCGGCTCCGTTCACTGGGAGGCTACCATGCTAAAAATCGTTCCTGATCCACCGCTTCACACTAACCAATCCCTCGAAGACATCCTCGTCCAGATCTCTGAATACCTGGTCTGTGCCATGACCGTGGCGCAACAGACCGTCCTCCTCCATTCCAGCTCTCCAGGCCAAATCCTGACCTTGTCCACCATGCACGAAATCGACAACGCCCGAAGTTTGGTTGAAGTGGCGTTGAGCAAGGTTCAGTCACAACACTGAGTTATCCACAAGTGAGCGCCAGCGTTGCTGAGGCAAGGCTGGTTGCTTAGGGCCTAGTGCATGCCGGGAGAGAATGGATGAACGAAGATTCTATTGGAAACAACAGCACAGGTTTAAAAACAACAGGTGTCGGGGTGTTCGGAGAAGGCGCAAGCGGCATGGCTGCTGACCGCCTGTTCCGGGTTGAGCCTGGGCACAATGCGGACTTTGTTCTGGAACAAGCGGCGCTGCTGATGAACTGTGTGAGCAAACTCACCCAGCATGTGTTGTTTGAGCAGGATGAAGCGATGATTTGTGCAGCGCATTACCTGAGCGGGATGGCCAAGGCAATGGTTGAGGATCTGGCGCATGGGATGATGGTGGGGAGCTCGGGGCACTTCAAAAGTGCAAGTTGATGCTTGGTTCATTTACCCAAATATATTGAATAGCATCGTTGGCCTTATGCAATGGGGACTCAACACTGTGTGAGAACCTAACAAGTAAAGCTGCCCGCTTTCGAATCTTGCATGCTGCATCACTTAACCTCCTGTCAGAGAACATCGAGTCCTATGGCGTGGGCCGTGTTCGCCACCCAAATCATGGCAATGTGATAGCATTCGTATGCCCCCGGAGGGGTAATTTTTGACTTCCCGCAAGGAATACGCCCTGTGAAAGACTTCGTCATCAGCGTCAACAACATCGTCCTCTATGTCTCCCTGGCCGTGATCTGGCTTTTCTCTTTCATCGCCATCTTCACCAGCGGCTTCTTGCCAGCCCTGGGGATTTTCGTGGTCGGCACCTTGGTTTGGTGCATCGTTTCTGGCTTCTGGTTCGTCCAGTCTGCTACCTACGAAGAGCTGCGCAAGCTCAACGCGAATAAAGGTTGAAGCGCCTGGGCGGAGCCGGAAGTGCGCCGCCCTACTCTGAGCACTAGCCTTCGTCTGTAGTGGTCAACTCATCCCGGAGTGAAACAGAACGCTCTGAGGCCGGCCATGCTGCTCATAGGCCATGTCCAAGGCGCACCAGACCTCATTTGGTGCCGACACACAGAACCAGCACATTCGGGATATCCGCACACCTCTCTATGGGAGCACTCTCGCCTAAATGGGTGTTCAGAATCATTAGGTCAGTTCATTAGACCACTACAAGGCGATGGTTGAGGATCTGGCGCACGGGATGATGGTGGGGTGTTCGAACGTCCCGCGGCAGGCAAAAACGCAATGAAACGATGAGCGGTTGCGGTCGAAAACGAGTGAGGCGGCATAATGGCAACGATGCTGGTTCACCCCGGCCTCTTCCCTCAGCTGTTGCGAGCCTCCTTTGTAATGAACACCGAAAGACGATACTCAATCATCCTGGAGCGTAGTGCTGAGGTGCTGCTTAACAACGCACTCATGACACAGGTCGAGGCGTTTTGGGACGCCAATGACTCCCGCTACTTCGGCTTACGCATCGAAGACGAGCACAGCGCGCATGCGCGGGTCATGGTTACCGATGAAGTCCCCGATGATGACGGCGAGTGAGTTCAAATCCCGCACCTACAGGGTTTGATTCTGTAGGCGCGGAATTTCGCCAGGCGCGGATCAGATACGGAAGCTGCCCACCAGGTGTTTCAGGCGGCTGGCCTGCTGTTCCAGGTCGGCGCAGGCGCGCAGGGTGGACTGCAGGTTTTCCACCCCTTCCTGGTTGAGCATGTTGATCTCGTTGATGTCCATGTTGATCGAATCAACCACAGCGGTTTGCTCCTCGGTGGCGGTGGCCACCGACTGGTTCATGCCGTCAATCTCGCCGATGCGCAGGGTCACGCTGCCCAGACGCTCACCGGCCTGATTGGCGATCTCGACGCTGTCCTGGCTGTGGCGCTGGCTTTGGCCCATGGTGTCAACCGACTCGCGGGCGCCGACCTGCAGCTCCTCGATCATGTTCTGCACTTGCTGCGCCGACTCCTGGGTACGGTGCGCGAGGTTACGTACTTCATCGGCAACCACCGCAAAACCGCGCCCGGCTTCACCGGCCCGGGCCGCTTCGATCGCGGCGTTGAGCGCCAGCAGGTTGGTTTGCTGAGAGATGCTGGTGATCACTTCGAGGATCTGGCCGATGTTCACGGTCTTGCTGTTGAGCGTCTCGATGTGCGAGCTGGAGGTGCAGATCAGATCCGACAGCCTATTCATTGCCGCAATGCTGCGCTCAACCACCTGCTGGCCTTCTTCGGCTAGGTGACGCGCCGAGCTTGCCTGTTGCGAAGCCTGGGCGGCGTTGTGGGCGATTTCCTGGGCGGCGGCGCCGAGCTCGTTGATCGCGGCCGCGACGCTGTTGGTGCGATTGGATTGCTCGTCGGAATTGACCATCGACGAGTTGGACGCGCTCACCACCCGCAGTGCCACTTCGTTGACCTGCTCGGTGGCCGACGACACTTCACGGATAGAGGCGTGGATACGCTCGACGAAACGGTTGAACGCCGTGCCCAGCGCACCGAACTCGTCCTGACTGTGGATGGTCAGGCGCTTGGTCAGATCCCCTTCACCTTCAGCGATGTCTTCCATCGCGCGGATCATCGTGTTCAACGGTTGCAGCAGGACACGGATCAGCAGGCCGAGCAGCGTGATAATGATGGCCACCGCGATAAGCGTGGCAATGATTGCCGAGGTGCGGAAATCACTAAGCATCGCATAGGCCTTGTCCTTGTCCACCGACAGACCGATGTACCAATTGGCTGAAGGCAGGCCCTTGATCGGCGCGAAGGTCAGCAGACGGGCCTGGCCATTGGCCTCGACCTCGGTCAGCTCAGCAGACAGCTTCGGCGTGTTCGCAGGGTATAGGTCCGACAGCGACTTCATCACCAGCGCGTTGTCCGGGTGGACCAGGATCTTGCCTTGGTCGTTGACCAGGAAGGCATAGCCCATACCGCCGAAGTTCAGCGAACTGATGATTTCCACCAGGCCATCCAGGGCCAGATCGCCCCCGACCACACCGATGCTGCCGGAGACCTTGCTGAGGATGCCGATGACCATCTTGTTGGTGGTCAGATCGATATAGGGCTCGGTGAGCATCGCGCCGCTGGCGCTCATGCCGTCCTTGTACCAGGGGCGGGTGCGCGGATCATAGCCGTCGGGCATCTTGGCGTCTGGACGAACACTGAAACCGCCATCAACCTTGCCCAGGTAGACGGTGAGAAAGCTCGAGATCAGAGCGTTCTGACCCATCAGCGTCTCAGCGTTGGCTGGGTCCTGGGCAATGTTCTGTGCCAGGTTTTCCACCAGACTGATCCGCCCCTCCAGGAGGTTGCGGATGTTGGTGGACGTCGAGGTACCCATTTCAGCCAGGTAGTTTTCCAGATTAATGCGCGTCGCATTCCGCTGGAGGTAGTCGCTGTACAGGGTGAACAGGGTAAAGGCGAGCATCACGATCAATGACGCGACCAAAAGAATTTTGTGACTGAAACGCAGATTTTTATTCATGGTGTGTTCAGTAGGTCTTTTTACCGGGACATTTGATTGGTATCGGTTGCGGGGGGGAAAGCTTGAGGGTGGAGGGAGGGGGTGATGCCGTTTGGTGGGGGGATGGGGGTGAAGGCAATGTGAGGTAGGTGGACACCACAAAGCCAGTAGTGAGCGGGCTTTGTGTGGCGCTTCGTAGACAACCATAGACTTCAAGAAACTGTTCTGTGGTGGAGACAGGAGCCAAAGTGCATTCGAATCTATTGATTGGCGCCCCCTACAACCGACAGCATGCGGATCTCATGATCTGGCCTTCTGAGCACCGATACCGGTGGGTGGTGGAGGCTGCACTCGCTGACTAGAACAGCACCGCGAGATCCTGAGCCAGGTTAAGTTGTAGTTATTAATTAACTCATTGATATTTAGAGAAAATATCAATTCATATTTGTGTTGGAATACCATATGGAATGCTAGGAGCGCGGATAGCAAGGCTGCCATTTTTGAGGTGTAAGAGGAGATCACTTGGCTAGTCGGAGTAGGCACTCTCCGAGAGACATGCCGGCATTCGGTGTCTCTTAATAATTCCCCCATTCAGTCGCCGAACCGTAGGCTCCAAGCTGGCTGGATCAAGCCTGATCGCGCCGTATTCCATCGAAAATCCTCAGGATTCTACTACAGGCTTTACCTCAGCGTCTTGAACAGCTATTTTCTACATGATGGCTATCTGCCAACCAAGGACTGGAACTATACAGGATAACTTGGCACGACTCCTTCCTATAAGCGTTTAGGTGCGTCCCATATATGCCTGTCAATCCGTGTGTCTGCGGCAAAGTTTAACAATCTTGGGACAGGATGATGCTGGAGAGTAGACGAGCAAGGGAGCAAAGTGGTAGAGACTCTTTTAGCAGATATCGTGCACAAGTTCGCTCAGCGGCGGTTGCAACACTGTCGATTCTTGAGGGGCTAGATGTAGATAGGGTTTATTGCGATTTGCATGACGACTTCGTCATTAGAAAAAACGATGGTAGTGGATTAACCTATATATTTTATCAAGTCAAAACGAAGGGCAAGCAAAACCATAACTGGAGCATTAATGAACTATTTGGCCTCAAATCAAAACTAAAAGATCAGTCAAAGCAATGCTCAAAGTCTATAAAAGAAAGCTTTATTGGAAAGCTCTTGCTCCATACGGTGGTTTTTGATCAATTCTGTAACTCAGTAGTTTTTCAGAGCAACATTCACAATAGTGACGAAGTCATTGACTTGATGGATGATATAGAGTCTGGAAGCTTCTCTAATAAGTTCACAGCGGTTCTTATTGATCGATTTAATGAGTGCTTTGGTGAAGGGGCGGAAAAATATACATTAGAGCAAATAAAAGAGCGCCTATCCAAGCTATGCTTTCAGTCAGATGTTTCCTATCTAAAGGAAGGTGATAGCTTTTTTGATTTGGTGGTGAAAGAAAAAATATACCAATTTAGTGAAATTGAACTTGAGCGCGCTGAGTTCAGAGAGATCTTGCTAAGACTATTAGACCTAGTTGAGCGGAAGTCCAGTGGCGTGATAAAAACCTGGGACGCCGAATCTATAGAGACTTTCGCGGGCATTTCTATAGATGATCTATTGTCGATATTGAGTATCTCCAAGGATGCATACTTGGCCTTACTTAATGGTGGCGATCCTAACGCTGTCAGGTCAGCGTCTATGATACAGCGATCTCTGAAGGCCGGTGGAGCTGATATCTCTGCCGTTATGTATTGCTCAAGATGTAAGATAGATTGGGATCTGTGGTTTAGAAACGCACGGCACATTGTTCCTGAACTTGAGCTTTTATCTATTTCTGAGCGCATCGGGTCTACCCTTTGGAAATCGGTTGGACCTCAAGGAATGTTAGCTGTTAGTACTCTGCGACAACCTATCAGAGATCTGCTAATCGAGCTTGAGAGTCATGGACTAAAATTTGATCTAACTGAGGACCTCATCTTGGGCGGGATATTCTCTGCGCTAGTGAAGGGAAAGTCATGAATTTTGATAGCTTCTTCGCCACAGTAGAATCTGATGATTTGATTTTGCCAGTCGAGGCGGTTGGCGCAGGCAAGTACTACCTTAATAACGAGGCTCTTTTTCAGCTCCCGCTAATTTGTCTAATAGTTCTTTTGATGGCCAAGGATAAGAGAAAGCCTAGAATTTCTGAGTTAGGGCAGCTTGTAGGAGAAAGTATCGAAAGCGCCATGCCAGGCTTTAAAGGATCTGCTCAACACCTTGGCTGGTCTGCCAACTTAAGAGTTAGAACCGTTAAAGCAATTACATTCCTTGAAAATTCTTACCTCATTGAGGTTAATAATAGAAAGAGCCGCCTAGCCATTACTGACCTTGGCAAGAAGATCATAGCAAGAGCAACAAGCCAAGATGACGATCTAGCTTATAATCTTGCGCAGATAGCTAGAGCTTATAGAAATATTTGCGTTGCCAAGCAGCTAGATTTGGAGTTGGAATGAATCTCGTAAGCCTGAAAATTTTCCCGAACGGTCCCTCTGGATGGGGGTCGCCTCTTTTTTACTTTGGACGCGATATTACTCAACTATTTGGTCCTAACGGCTGTGGTAAAACTCCGGTCGTACAGTCTATCCCGTTTTGCTTGGGCTTCCCCAGTGTATTCAGGAATGATATTTACGATAAATGTAAGCACGTCGAATTGACAGTATCGTCGAGCAAAGGAGTGTTGATACTGCGCCGAGTATACAGCAGAGATATCGACATACAGGTTATAGAGCCCTCTGGGGTAGCCCAGCGTTTTTTCAATGAACTTGATTATTCTCGCTACCTATTTGAGTGGCTGGGGCTAACAGCACATAATTTGGTTACCACTGCCAATCAATTGGGCTACCCATACCTTTCCTCTTTACTGCCCTTATATTATTTAGACCAAGATATTGGCTACACTGAGATCTACTGCCCACCCAGCCGGTTTATTAAAGATCAATTTTCCGAGATGATGAGAATGGTCTTTGATCTCCCCGTAAAAAATTCATTTGATCTAAAAAAAGATAAGTTTAGAGCCAAAGAGAACCTGGACTTTTTAGATAAGGAAACCCAGACTCTAGCAAGGATGATTGAGTCTGCTAAAAAAAATAATTCAGGACAACACAAATCCAGAGTTGAGTTAACCTCTGAAATAGAGCAGCTTGAGATAGAAGTTGAGAGCCTTCAGAGCGTTGGCGCAAGTCGTGATGACTCTATTGATGCTATCGATCGTCTAATATCAGGCCGTAGAAATACAATTCGTGAAATTTCAGGCGAGATCTATCAGCTTAAAAAGCGAAATGATGGTATTGGTAGGATAGTCCACGAAATCAATACAGAAATCGAAACCCTTAACCTCAATGAGGAGGCTCGAAGGGTTTTTCTTTCTTTCAAAGAAGTCTGCGGATCTGAAGTTTGCCAGTTGTTTTCCTCTAGCTCAGAGGCGTATAGCAAAAATCTTTTATATCTTCGCGACCAGATTAAGGACCTAGAGAGAAATGCTAGTCTTGATGAGGTAAGGATTGAGGAACTAAAAAATCAACGTGCCGCTCAAGAAGTCGTGATCCAGCAGCTTGTGGATGAACGCAACATTTCAAGTTCCCGCAGTGAAATTTCTGCTCTAGTTGACTCAATAACGAAGCTGAAAACAGAAATATTTGAGCTACAGATGCAGCTTAGCGAGCTTAACAAAATTTCATCTCTGGAAGAGAAACATTTCGCCTCAATCATTGAAAGAGACAAGGCATATGCAAATTATCAATCCTTTTCTAATGACCGATCTTCATCCCCTGATTTGATAAAGGTTAGAGCTGACATCCGTAAACATTTCATAGAGTGGCTCGACATACTGCACACATATAACGTGAGCAGGGATATAACATTCAAAGATGACTTCACTCCGTTGCTTGGCGTCGAAACCATAGCGCAGATCAAGGGTAGCACTAAGATTCGGGCTGTATTGGCCTATCATGCAGCGGTATTTCAGGTTTTTGCTGAGCGGGGAGTACTAGGATTTAGGTTTCTGATTCTAGATACACCAAAACAGCATGAAATCAATAATGATGACCTAGGGCGATATCTAAATGCTTTGAAGTCTCTATGTAGTCAGCATGGAGCTCAAGTTGTTTTTTCTACCACCGAATATCATTACTCTGGCGATGGCAATGATTCTGAGTGGCTACCCTCTTACGTTGGTGCGGATCAGAATATGTTCCTGCACGTAGGTGGCCCTCATAGCTAGAGTTAGAATCTGCTGGGCTTAAGCAGCCCCGCAGATTATTTTTCTAACTTTCCAAGTTGACATAGTCACAAGAAAAAGCAACCGCATCTATTTAGTTGCTCTTGTTTTGCTTGATGTTAAGTAGTGCGAGCCATAAGGGTGAACCCCTTATCAAAGCGACTTTATCCCAAACGTCACCCTTGCAACGGCTGGCATCCTTCGGAATCCAACAGAACGCTATAACGAAAAAACCCGCCAAAAGACGGGTTTTTCGAGAGCTCCAAAGATTTTGATCGCCTTCAATGGAACCTGAACTGGTGCCGGAGACAGGAATCGAACCTGCGACCTTCGCGTTACGAGTGCGCTGCTCTACCGACTGAGCTACACCGGCGTGGCACCAACGCTACCACTGCCGGATCGCTTACGCAAATCACTGTTTAATAACAGCTATTGCTCACTGTGCCGCAGCACTTTCAGCGGGCTTGCAGCCTGCTGGGGCAAGGTCTTCTTCAAGGGTGCTGGCGCACGCCCAACCGCTAGCCGAACGAGTCAGCGTGAGGGTTTTGCCCAGCGCAGTAGCCGGGGCATCGACCAGGGTACAGACGATGCTGCCCGCGCCAGTGGCAGCCGTGCCAGTAGCGGTAATGGCGCAGTTGCTGGTAGTAGCCTGACCGCCCAGAGCAGCGACGTCGGCAACATCTTTCCCCTCGTTCATGCGCAAATCAAACGGGGTTTTCAGGGCGGAAATCTCGACCAGGGCAGCCGTCGCCTTGGTCCGCACCTGGTGGTTGGTGTACATGGGCAAGGCGATGGTCGCCAGGATGCCGATGATCGCTACGACGATCATCAGTTCGATCAAGGTAATGCCGCTTTGTCCTTTCATGGACGTTCTCCCTCGCAAAATCGGTTCTGGTCAGCGGCGCTCAGGGGCAGGCCGCCAACAGGCGCGCCAGTAGGCCCGAATAGACACCTTTTGTCACCCTGTGCCGGTCATTCGCTGATGCCGGCTCGACTACTCTAGTGAGCAGCGGGCACTCCTGCCCGTGGCACTGGCCCTGAAGCTGTTTCCGGGTTTGTGCGGGCCACGCCACAAGGATGTCGCGATGACCGAAAAAACCTATAGCTACAGCTGGCAAGGGACCACAGCGCAAGGGGCGCTGGTCGGCGGTGAAATCCGCGGACGCAGCCCTGCCTTGCTGCGCGCCGAGTTGCGTAAACGCGGTATTCGACCGGTTAGCGTGGAACGGGTGCACGCCAGGTTGTGGCGCCGGCGGAGCACGCTGGGTAGCCGCGAGATGAGCCAGTTCAGCCGCCAGCTGGCCAGTTTGATCTGCTCCGGCGTTGCGCTGCTGCAAGCGCTTGAGGTGATTGCCCAAAGCAGCAGCAATCCGGCGCTGATCAGCCTGATTGGCGCGCTGAAGACGGATATCGGCGCCGGTAGCAATCTGGCGGATGCGTTGCGTCGACACCCTCAATATTTCGATGCGCTGTACTGCAACCTGATTGCCGCCGGTGAACAGTCCGGCAGCCTGGAGGCGGTGCTTGAACAGGTCGCCAACCTGCAGGAGCAACGCCAGGCGCTGCGCGCGCGGTTGAAGAAAGCCATGACCTATCCGCTGATCGTGCTGTTGACCGGGCTCGGTGTTTCCAGCCTGTTGCTGCTTGAGGTGGTGCCGCAGTTTCAGGCGATGTTCAGCGGTTTCGGCGCAGAGCTGCCGGCATTCACCCGACGGGTGATCGGGTTGTCCGAGTGGTTGGGGCACTACGTTGGCTGGTTGCTGCTGTGCGGGGTTGGCAGTGTCTGGGGTTTGGGTCGGGCATACCGACGCCAGCCCACGTTTCGTCTGTGGTGTCTGGGCCTGGCGCTGAAGCTGCCGGTGGTTGGTGATTTGCTGAGCAATGCCGCCCTCGCCCGTTTCGCCCGCACGCTGTCCACCTCGTTCGCCGCTGGGGTTCCGCTGGTGGAAGCGCTGGGGCCGGTGGCCGGAGCTTGCGGCAATCCGTTGTATGAAAAAGCGGTGCTGCGCCTGCGCAAGGACCTCGCCAGCGGCCAGCCGTTGAGCCTGGCGATGGCCAGCAGCGGGTTGTTTCCAAGGTTGATGCAACAGATGTGCGCCATCGGCGAGACAGGCGGTACGCTGGACGATATGCTCGCCAGAGTCGCCAGCCATTACGAAAGTGCCGTGGAGCGCTTGCTCGATAACCTGGCCAGCTTGCTCGAACCTCTGATCGTGCTGATTCTCGGGCTGCTGGTGGGCAGTCTGGTGATCGCCATGTACCTGCCAATCTTTCAGCTGGGTAGTGTGATCTGAACATGGACCTGATGGATACGCTGGCCAGCCAGCCGCTGCTTTACCTGAGCTTTGCCCTGCTCCTGGGGCTGATCGTCGGCAGTTTTCTCAACGTGCTGGTGCACCGTCTGCCGATCATGCTGCAACGCCAGTGGCAGGCGGAAGCGCGGGAGGTGCTGGAACTGCCGGGCGAAGACGCGCCTGAGCGCTACGATCTGTTTCTGCCCGCCTCGCAGTGCCCACACTGCGGGCATCGCATTCGTGCCTGGGAAAACATTCCGGTTTTGAGCTACTTGCTGCTGCGCGGGCGCTGCAGCAGTTGCCGCAGCGCCATCAGTGCCCGTTATCCACTGGTGGAACTGGGCTGTGCGGCATTGACGGGGTTCGTCGCCTGGTATCTGGGCGCCAATACCGCTGCACTGGCCCTGATGCTATTGAGTTGGGGGCTGCTGGCCATGAGCCTGATCGACATCGAGCACCGGCTGTTGCCCGATGTGCTGGTGCTGCCGCTGTTATGGCTGGGGCTGATCGTCAACGCTTTCGAGCTGTTCGTGCCGTTGGCGGATGCTCTGTGGGGCGCGGTCGCAGGCTATTTGAGCCTGTGGTCGGTGTTCTGGCTGTTCAAGTTCATCACCGGCAAAGAAGGCATGGGTTACGGCGACTTCAAGCTGCTGGCGCTGATCGGCGCCTGGGGTGGCTGGCAGATCCTGCCGCTGACGCTGCTGCTGTCGTCGGTGCTCGGCGCGATAATCGGGCTGATCATGCTGCGGGTTAAAGGCCTGAAGGCCAGCACGCCGATCCCCTTTGGTCCCTATCTGGCCATCGCGGGCTGGATCGCACTGCTCTGGGGTGGTCAAATAACCACTTCTTACCTGAACCTTTCTGGAATGTGATGACCACCGCTGCTTTCACTCCCTGGATTCTCGGTCTCACCGGCGGCATCGGCAGCGGCAAGAGCGCTGCGGCCCAGCGCTTTGTCGAACTGGGTGTGCACCTGGTCGACGCCGATCAGGCCGCGCGCTGGGTGGTCGAGCCCGGGCGTCCGGCGCTGGCCAGTATTGTCGAGCGCTTTGGTGCGGGTGTGCTGCAGGAAGATGGCCAACTGAACCGGGCGGCGCTGCGCGAGCTGATCTTTCGCGACCCCGAGCAACGGCGCTGGCTGGAAGCCCTGCTGCATCCGTTGATCGGTCAGGAGATTTTCAGTTACCTGGCCAAGGCCGAGTCGCCGTATGCGGTGTTCGTGTCGCCGCTGATGGTCGAGTCGGGCCAGTTTCAGCGCACCCAACGCCTGCTGGTGATCGATGCCCCGCAGGAGCTGCAAATCCAGCGCACCCTGCAGCGCGACCAGACCAGCCCTGAACAGGTGCAGGCCATTCTCAAGGCTCAGGCCAGCCGCGAAGAGCGTCTGCGCCATGCCCAAGATGTGCTGGTCAACGACCGCGACCTGACCTGGCTGCATTCAGAGGTCGACCGCCTGCACCACTTTTACCTGACTTTGCGAGGAGGCCAAGCATGAGCCAACCCCTGACCGTAGAATGCCCGACCTGTGGCGCCCCCGTTGAGTGGAGCGATGCCAGCCCGTTCCGGCCGTTCTGTTCCGACCGCTGCAAGTTGATCGACCTCGGCGCCTGGGCCGCTGAAGAGCACAAGATTCCAGTTGCACCGGATGCTGAAGACGATCTGTTTTCCGGCGAGCTCGATCCGCGCGCCCACCATTGAGCCTTAACGCCCGGCGTCGTCGTCCTTCCACGGCGCCTGCAGGTAGCGGGTGCGGTTGAAGGTTTCCAGCCACTCCGGGCAAAACACCACCAGGGCGCTGACGATCATGCC
This sequence comes from Pseudomonas putida, assembly GCF_028682475.1. Lineage (GTDB taxonomy): Bacteria > Pseudomonadota > Gammaproteobacteria > Pseudomonadales > Pseudomonadaceae > Aquipseudomonas > Aquipseudomonas putida_AG. The sequence goes on along the minus strand of NZ_JANHLE010000034.1, from coordinate 27,585 downwards.
GTTGATAAAGGCTTCGGGAAAGATGATCAGCCACAGGTAGCCGATAAAGTCTTCGATCCACTCCGGCATCACGAAGCGCCCGTCCAGCCATAGCAAACCCAGCCCGAGCAACAGGCACAGCAGTGCCGCCAGGGCTGCGGCAAAAAATCCCGAACAGAAGATGTAAACGAACAGGTTTTTCGGCTGCGCGCGTTCCACCAGGATCGCGCAGACTTCGGTGACCAGCACCGGCAGGCCGATGAACAACAGGCCGTTGACGCCCATGGCGGCCAGGTCCTGACGCCCGAGCAGGATCAACCCGACCTGCGCCAGCAAACCGCCGACAATCGCCAGCGGCCAATCCAGCAGCAAGGTGACGGCGGTCATGCCGATGAAGTGGTACGACACCCCGTTGTCGAAATCGCGGCGCACCAACCACAACGCAAACAAGGCGAACACCGTGCCGAACAGCAGGTGCTGACGGCGACTGTCCGTGAACAGTTCAACCCAGCGCGTACGCGCCACCGCCCACACCAGCAGCACGGCATAGCCGACCCACCCCAGGGTCAGGCTGAGGTCAGACAGCACTTGAGCATCAATCACGGCAGCAGAGCCCTTCAGACAAGACGTTGCTGGCAGTCTACACCGCAAGCTACGCCTCAGACCGCTTGCGTGGGTAATGTGATACCTCCCGGTGGGAGCGGGCTTGCCCCGCGATAGCATTCCCACTGTCACATCGCATCGCGGGGCAAGCCCGCTCCCACCGGATTCGGCTATGCTCAAACGCAAGCGACACTGGCGCTCCTGAAACGGAGTGAGTCATGCCCAAACCTCTCGTTACAGCCCTCATGGTGATTGCCCTGGCAATACTGCTGGGCCAGCCGCTGCCCGCCTCGGCGGCGAACTATGAAACCTTGTGCAAGGTAAAGGACGGCAGCGCCAGCGATGCCGCGACCTTCTGGTTCGACACACGCTCGCTCTGCGCCTACTCCGGCATGCAGGTTCATCAAGGCCGCACCTATCAGGTGAAGTTGCAGGTGCCTGATCAGTGGCGCTGGAGTGACAAATATATTCCAGCCAACCCCGGCGGCTACGAATGTCCGCCGAAGTTTCCCGCTTCGTGGGTAACCGCCCTCTCAACGTCTCTACGTCGGCACCCCGATCAACCCTGGTTTCAGACCATGGCGCGTATCGGCACCAGCGGCGACGACAGTTACGCGCTGCCTATCAATCCGGAAAAAACATTACCGAAAGGCTACTGCGATCCTGGACCGACGATCGAGGAGTGGCCCAAAGCGTGGCGCTGCCCGCCTGATGCCGTGGCGGTGGAAGGCGGCCGAATCTTCAACAGCAGTTTTACCGCGCGCAGCGACGGCCCGCTGTTCTTCTACGTGAACGACGTGGGTGGCGGATCGGTTTTGGGGGATCTGCTCTACCGCAATAACCAGGGATGCGCGCGCGTCACCATCACCGAATCACCACAGTAACGCCTCTGCCTTGGTGCTGAACGCGAGCATGGAGGGTGTGCAATGCGCTGGATGCTGATGGTGCTGGTGCTGCTGACGGCCGGGTGTCCGCAGGACCTGAGTGAGCTCGGCCCGATAAAACCATCGGACGAGCACAAACTGGCAAAACCAAAACTGGAGTTTTTCGGTGTGGCGGGGTTTCTGCTGCGCTGGCGTGATGAAGCGGTGGTGTTCGACCCTTTTTTCAGCCGCCCTTCCCTGCCCCAGCTGCTCTGGCTCACGCCCGATGTCAAAAGAATCAACAAAGGCATGCCCAGAACCCCGGAAGCGACCATGCTGCTGGTCGGTCACGCCCACTACGATCATCTGCTCGATGTGGCCTGGGTTTTGAACCATAAAACCCCGAACGCGACCTTCTATGGCTCACGCACTGCCGGGCATATCTTGCGCGCCGAAGTCGGTGCGGAGCGTGAATTCGAAGATGCCGAGAAGAAAATGGCCTGGCTCCCCGGCCCCAACGGACCACGTCCGATTGCCCGGGAAGATGGCTGGTTCAAATCGAAAAAAGGCACTATCCGGGCCATGCCGATTCAGAGCAGCCACGCGCCCAACGCCACACACATTGACCTGATGGGCGGCAGTTACCAACAAGACCTGAAAACGTTGCCCAAGAGCTTCCGCAACTGGAAGGAAGGCCAGACCCTGGCCTGGCTGGTGGACCTGCTGGATGAAAACGGCGAAATCGCCTACCGCATTCACTATCAGGACAGTTCAAGCGACGCGCCTTATGGATTTCCTCCCGATCTTGGCGATGGCAGGGGTATCGATGTCGCGATCCTGCCGGTGGCGTCGTGGATTCAAGTCAAAAGATATCCACAGGCGCTGATCGAATTGACTCAACCGCGGCTGGTCGTACTGTGCCATTGGGAGGACTTTTTCGGCGGCGACCCGCAGGACCCCAAAGTGCTACGCGGCGAAAAAGACGTACACGCCCTGTACCGGATCGTGCGCACCGCATTGCCGAAAGCATCACAGATCGTCGTGCCCAGACCGTTCAGCGAAATCGCTCTGCCACCGCGTAACCCACGCTCGGTTAACGACTTTATTTCTGTAGACACAATTGAACGCTAAGCTTGTCCCCATGGACGACTCAGACTACTTGCGCCTGCTAACCATTCAGGCCGAACAAGCCAATGCGTTTCTTTCCAATGCCCGTAAATGGGAACGTGAGCGTTGGGTGTGCCAGCGCCTGCTGCAAGGCCTGAACATTCCTTATCGCAGCGAGGACTTCACTCCCGCCGGCCAGGAGCCGCCTGACGTATTGTTTCGCGATGCGGCGTTTGAAGTGTTTTTCGTCCTCGACGAAGGCCGTCGGCTCAACGACGAGTGGCGCGAAGAGCTGCAACGGCGGCGCAGTGCCTTTTCCCTGAGCCAGCTGGTGCGGCGTGAAGCCCGGCCACGACGGATCAGTGCCCAGGAGCTGCTGCAGCGTCTGGCGCCGACCTTGCGGAAAAAATCGCACAACTACCAGGAACGCGGGCTCGACCTGAGCGAACTGGACATCATCGCCTTCGCCAGCCTCAAGCGCGAAGTGCTCGACCTCAACAGCCACTTCCCGCCGCCCACCGAGTACCTGCGCCAGGGCTGGCGCTCATTGTCGCTGGTCGGCCCGACCTTCGCCCGGGTGTTGTTCGCCCACCCGGATGCGCCGGACTTTCTGCGTGGCAACCTGGGCCGCAGCATTGTTTTCGATGTTGGCATCAGCCTCTGAGCTGGCCCCCTGCCAACGCGTAATGGCATAAATTGCGCGGCGGTGATACAAAGCGCAATCATTCGTCATAATGACCGCCGCGTGACTGCGCCATGGGCCTTGTTCAAACAACTACAGTGAACCCTGTAGCTTCCCTTCAGTCACATGCGTCTACCTGACGAGGCCCTCATGACCAGCCGCCTGAACCCCGAAGACCAACGTCGTGTCGATCAATACCTGCAAGCTCCCCAGCATCAAGTCGAGCGCAAGCCTTTCCGGCCGTGGCTGCTCCTTTGTATGGTGGTGCTGGTGACTGTTGGCCTGGGCCTGTTGAGCCGCCTCTTGAGTAACCTGGTGCTATGAGCTGCCTTGCGCTCGCCCGAACCGCCCGCCCCGAGCGGCCGATGACGCTCGAACAGAATTCCGTAAACCTTATGAGATATCCCCATGACTCACCGTATTGTGATTGTCGGCGGCGGCGCCGGCGGCCTGGAACTGGCGACCCGCCTGGGTAAAACCCTGGGCAAGAAGGGCAGCGCCAGCATTACCCTGGTCGACGCCAACCTGACGCACATCTGGAAGCCCTTGCTGCACGAAGTCGCCGCCGGCTCGCTGAACTCCTCGGAAGACGAACTGAACTACGTGGCCCAGGCCAAGTGGAATCACTTCCAGTTCCAGCTCGGGCGCATGAGTGGCCTGGACCGCGAGAGCAAACAGATCCAGCTGGCCGCCACCCTCGACGAAGAGGGCCGCGAGCTGCTGCCTGCGCGTACTCTGGGCTACGACACCCTGGTGATCGCCGTGGGCAGCAACACCAACGACTTCGGTACGCTGGGTGCGGCGCAGAACTGCCTGTTCCTTGATACCCGCAAGCAGGCCGAGCGTTTCCATCAGCAGCTGCTCAACCATTACCTGCGCGCCCATGCCGGCGATCAGGCCAATGAAACCATCAGCGTGGCGATTGTCGGTGCCGGTGCCACCGGTGTGGAACTGGCTGCCGAACTGCATCACGCCGCGCACGAGCTGGCGGCGTATGGCCTGGATCGCATCCAGCCCAAGGACATGCACATCACCCTGATCGAAGCGGGCCCGCGGGTACTGCCGGCGTTGCCGGAGCGTATCAGCGTGCCGGTGCACCAGACCCTGGAAAAGCTCGGGGTGACGGTGATGACCAATGCCTCGGTCAGTGAAGTGACGGCAACCGAGCTGAAAACCAGCAATGGCGACGTGATCCCGGCCAGCCTGAAAGTCTGGGCCGCTGGTATTCGGGCGCCGGGCTTCCTCAAGGACATCGACGGCCTGGAGACCAACCGGATCAACCAGCTGGTGGTTCGCCCTACCCTGCAGACCACACTGGACGACGACATTTTCGCCTTTGGTGATTGCGCTGCCTGCCCGCAGCCGGGCAGCGACCGCAACGTACCGCCACGGGCCCAGGCCGCGCACCAGCAGGCCTCGATGCTGGCCAAATCGTTGAAGGCGCGCCTGGAAGGCAAACCCCTGCCGACTTACGCCTACCGCGATTACGGCTCCCTGGTATCGCTGTCGCGCTTCTCGGCGGTGGGTAACCTGATGGGTAACCTGACCGGTAGCGTGATGCTCGAAGGCTGGTTGGCGCGGATGTTCTACGTGTCGTTGTACCGCATGCACCAGATGGCGCTATACGGCACATTCCGTACCTTGATGCTGATGTTGGGTAGCCGCATCGGCCGTGGCACCGAGCCGCGCCTGAAGCTGCACTGACATCATCGCTGGCAAGGCCAGCTCCCACAGGTCAGTGTGAACACCGGACATGTGGGAGCCGGCATTGCCGGCGATGGGCTGCAAAGCAGCCCTATTAACGAAGTACCCGATAGGTACTCTGCACAAAACCGTTCTCGAAGGTGGTGCTGCGCACATGCTGCAGCTTCACATCCCCCGCCAAGGCCCCGAACAGGGGGATCCCGCTGCCCAGCAACACCGGAATCCGGGTGATGGTCAGCTCATCCACCCGCCCCTCACGCAAGAAGCTCTGCACCACCTGACCACCATCGAGGTACAGGCTCCTGGCGCCTGTGTCGCGCAAATGCTCAAGCAGCTCGGCAATCGGCCCGGGATGCACTTCGACCCCCTGCGCCTGGCCCAGGGTAGTGCTCAACACCACCACGCGCTTGTGCGGATAGGGCCAGTCACCAAAGGTCAGTACTTTTTCGTAGGTGTTGCGCCCCATGACCAGGGTATCGACCGACGCCATGTAAGCGGCGTAGCCGTGGTCGTCGCTGGAACTGGTGGCAACCATCAACCAGTCCAGCTCGCCGCTTGCACGGGCGATGAAGCCATCGAGGCTGGTGGCGATGTATACGGAGGCTTTGAGGGTCATGGGGCAGCTCCCTTGCAGAATATTGGCGGATAGTAGCAGGCAATATTCAGGGCTGCAGAAACGAAAAAAGGGCACCTTTTGCAAGGTGCCCTTTTCTCTGAATATGGTCGGGGTAAGGGGATTCGAACTCCTGACATCCTGCTCCCAAAGCAGGCGCGCTACCGGACTGCGCTATACCCCGGTAAAAAAAAGGCACCAACTAAGGCGCCTTTTTTACGGCTGGACGCTAATGGCAATCCAACCTTTTAAGATTTGAACCCAGCGTACCGGCTTCAAAAATGGTGGGTCGTGTAGGATTCGAACCTACGACCAATTGGTTAAAAGCCAACTGCTCTACCAACTGAGCTAACGACCCAAAAATGGTCGGGGTAAGGGGATTCGAACTCCTGACATCCTGCTCCCAAAGCAGGCGCGCTACCGGACTGCGCTATACCCCGGTTTGAAATTTGGCTCCGCGACCAGGACTCGAACCTGGGACCCAATGATTAACAGTCATTTGCTCTACCGACTGAGCTATCGCGGAACTATCAATTTCAAGTACTGCAATTTCGAAAACTGTATCACTACCGCTTCGAACCCTTCGACCTTGTGCATCGCTGCGTTCATGTCTCTGAGGCGCGCTATTCTACAACCTTCAAAACCCTTGTCAACCCCTAATTTGCATTCAACTTACTGATTTGCAACTTTTTTTCAGATTCCCGATTTTGCTGGAAACCTGCGGGGCGACATACAGCGGGGCGCACTTTACAAGCACTCGAGAAAAAATGCAAAGAAAAAAGGCCTCGAATTTCGAGGCCTTAGCGTAACCACCCGAAAAATCAGGCGAAGACGATTTCCTCGCCCTCGACCTTGGCGGTAATCCCGGTGCCTGGCAGGAACTTGCCAGCCAGGATCAGCTGCGCCAACGGGTTCTCGATCCAGCGCTGAATCGCCCGTTTCAACGGCCGTGCGCCATAGACCGGGTCGTAACCGACGGCGATCAGTTTATCCAGCGCTTCGTCGCTCAGCTCCAGGCTCAGGTCGCGCTCAGCCAGACGGCTGCGCAGACGGCCCAACTGGATCTGGGTGATGCCAGCGATCTGATCGCGGCCCAGCGGCTCGAACACCACCACTTCGTCGATACGGTTGATGAACTCTGGGCGGAAATGCGCACCCACCGCGTCCATCACCGCAGCCCGTTGCGCTTCGCGATCACCGACCAGGTCCTGGATCTGTGCCGAACCGAGGTTGGAGGTCATCACGATCACGGTATTACGGAAATCCACCGTGCGTCCGTGGCTGTCGGTCAGGCGACCGTCTTCAAGCACCTGCAGCAACACGTTGAACACATCCGGGTGGGCCTTTTCAACCTCGTCGAGCAGCACCACGGCATACGGTTTGCGCCGTACCGCTTCGGTCAGGTAACCGCCCTCCTCGTAACCGACGTAGCCCGGTGGCGCACCGATCAGACGGGCCACGGAGTGTTTCTCCATGAACTCGGACATGTCGATACGTACCATCGCCTCTTCGGTGTCGAACAGGAACTCGGCCAGGGCTTTACACAGCTCGGTCTTACCTACCCCGGTCGGGCCGAGGAACAGGAACGAGCCACTTGGCCGGTTTGGGTCGGACAAGCCGGCGCGCGAACGACGAACGGCGTTGGAGACCGCAACCACTGCCTCTTCCTGACCGATCACACGCTGGTGCAGCAGGCTTTCCATCTTCAGCAGTTTTTCCCGCTCGCCTTCAAGCATCTTGGCAACCGGAATACCGGTCCACTTGGAGACGACTTCAGCGATTTCCTCTTCGGTCACCTTGTTACGCAGCAGCTGGTTCTCGGCCTTGCCATGCTGGTCGACCATCTGCAGGCTGCGCTCCAGGTCCGGGATCACCCCGTACTGCAGCTCGGCCATGCGGCTGAGGTCGCCTTTGCGCCGTGCGGTTTCCAGCTCCTGGCGCGACTGCTCGATTTTCTGCTGGATCTGCGCAGAGCCCTGCACTTCGGCTTTTTCCGAGGTCCAGACTTCTTCCAGGTCAGCGTATTCACGCTCCAGCCGGGCAATCTCTTCGGTCAGCTTTTCCAGACGCTTGATAGCGGCTTCGTCTTCTTCTTTCTTCAGCGCCTGGGATTCAACCTTCAGTTGAATCAGGCGGCGCTCCAGGCGATCGAGCACTTCCGGCTTGGAGTCGATCTCCATACGAATGCGGCTGGCCGCTTCGTCCACCAGGTCGATGGCCTTGTCCGGCAGCTGCCGGTCAGTAATGTAGCGATGGCTGAGCTTGGCCGCGGCAATGATCGCGCCGTCGGTGATCGCCACCTTGTGGTGCACCTCGTAACGCTCTTTGAGGCCACGCAGGATGGCGATGGTGTCTTCCTCGCTCGGCTCCTCTACCAGTACTTTCTGGAAGCGCCGCTCCAGGGCCGCGTCTTTCTCGATGTACTGGCGGTACTCGTTCAGGGTCGTGGCACCGACGCAGTGCAGCTCACCGCGGGCCAGGGCCGGCTTGAGCATGTTGCCGGCGTCCATAGAGCCTTCACCTTTACCGGCGCCGACCATGGTGTGCAGTTCGTCGATGAACAGAATGATCTGCCCTTCCTGCTTGGACAGCTCATTGAGCAGCGCTTTGAGGCGCTCCTCGAACTCACCGCGGAACTTGGCACCGGCAATCAGTGCGCCCATGTCCAGCGACAGCAGACGCTTGCCTTTGAGGCCATCCGGCACTTCGCCGTTGATGATGCGCTGGGCCAGGCCTTCGGCGATGGCGGTTTTACCCACGCCAGGCTCACCGATCAGCACCGGGTTGTTCTTGGTCCGGCGCTGCAGCACCTGAATGGTCCGGCGGATTTCGTCGTCACGGCCAATCACCGGATCGAGCTTGCCGTCTTCGGCACGCTTGGTCAGGTCGACGGTGTACTTGTCCAGGGCCTGACGCGACTCCTCGGCGTTCGGGTCGTTGACTGCCTCACCGCCACGCAGGTTGCTGATGGCGTTTTCCAGGGCTTTCTTGGTCACGCCCTGGCTCAGCAGCAATTTGCCCAGCTTGCTGTTCTCGTCCATGGCGGCGAGCAGCACCAGTTCACTGGAGATGAACTGGTCGCCCTTCTGCTGGGCCAGGCGGTCGGCCTGGTTGAGCAGGCGCGCCAGGTCCTGCGACATGTTCACGTCGCCGGTCGGGTTCTGGATTTTCGGCAGTTGGTCGAGCTCTTTGCTCAACGCCTTGCGCAGGCTGTTGACGTCAAAGCCGACCTGCATCAGCAGCGGCTTGATCGAACCACCTTGCTGATCGATCAACGCTTGCAGCAGGTGCGCAGGCTCGATGGCGGGATGGTCCATACCAACGGCCAGGGATTGGGAGTCGGATAACGCCAGCTGTAATTTGCTGGTCAAACGGTCTATTCGCATAAGTTACCTTCCTTTTATGGGCAGGCCGGAGCGATGGACACACCTGATGAAGATAAACCTGCCTGAGATACCCCATTAGATGAGGGTGATTCTGGCGGATTCAAGCTTAGCGGGGTTGATTCAGGTCAGCGCGGGGCCAGCCAGATCAATGAGGCGAAGCGCCCACCTTGCGGGGTGCGCCGATAAGAATAGAAGCGAGGATCGCTGACGGTGCACAAACCACCGCCATACACCGCATTTACGCCACGAGCGGCCAGACGCAGGCGCGCCAGGGTATAGATGTCGGCCATCAGTTTATCCGGGCGTGCACCGGGCACAAAAGCCTGGGCAGTTTCCGGATGAACGGTCGTGAAGGCATCGCGCACTTCCAGACCGACTTCGAAGGCTTGCGGGCCGATCGCCGGGCCCAACCACACCAGCACCTCTTCTGGCAGCAGGTTCAGGCGGTCAAGGGTGGCTTCGATAACCCCGCTGGCCAGACCGCGCCAACCGGCATGGGCTGCCGCGACACGGGTACCGGCACGGTCGCAGAACAGCAACGGCAGGCAATCGGCGGTCATCACCGTACAGGCGATGCCTGGGGTGGCGGTCCAGCTGGCGTCGGCTTCGGCGATTACGCTCGGCTCGGCATCTGCCACCACCACACCGTGCACCTGCTTGAGCCAGGCCGGCTGGATGCCGAACTCGGCGGTCAGGCGCCGACGGTTCTCGGTCACCGCATCCGGCGCATCGCCGACATGGTCACCGAGGTTAAAGCTTTCATAAGGCGGCAGGCTGACCCCGCCAGAACGGGTGGTGACGCACGCGCGAACCGCGGCTGGCGCAGGCCAGTCCGGGATCAGCAGGGCGTGCGTCAGCGCACTCATCCGACGAACGCCTCGCGGTCCTGCTTGAGCAGCGACAGCAGCCAGACGAAATCGTCCGGCAGCGACGACTCCCAGCCCATGCGCTCGCCGGTCACCGGGTGATCCAGCTCCAGGAAGCGCGCATGCAGGGCCTGACGCGGGAAGGTCTTGAGCGCTTCGACCATGGTCTGGCTGGCGGCTGGCGGAATACGGAAGCGACCGCCGTAGACCGGATCACCGACCAACGGGAAGTTCACATGAGCCATGTGCACGCGAATCTGGTGGGTACGCCCGGTTTCCAGCTTGACCCGCACATGGGTATGCGAACGGAAGCGCTCCAGCACACGGTAGTGGCTGACAGCCGGCTTGCCGCCTTCGGTCACCGCCATGCGCTGACGTTGCCCGCCATGACGGCCGATCGGGGCGTTGATCTTGCCACCGGCGGTGACGACACCGATCACGATGCATTCATAGATGCGGCTGACACTGCGGCTTTGCAACTGGGCGACCAGCTGGGTCTGCGCCTGGATGGTCTTGGCCACCACCATCAGACCGGTGGTGTCCTTGTCCAGGCGGTGGACGATGCCGGCGCGCGGGACGTTGATGATGTCCGGCACGTGGTGCAGCAGCGCGTTGAGCAGGGTGCCATCGGCGTGGCCCGCAGCCGGGTGAACCACCAGCCCGGCGGGCTTGTTGATCACCAGGATGTGGTCGTCTTCATAGACGATATCCAGTTCGATGTCCTGGGCCACCCACTCGCCCTGGGCTTCCTGCTCGGCCTCAAGGGCCAGCAGCGAGCCGCCGTGGACGATATCGCGCGGACGCAGGACGGCGCCATCGACCGTCAGGCGCCCCTCCTTGATCCAGGTGGAAAGGCGCGAGCGCGAGTGCTCAGCGAACAATTGGGCGGCGACTTGGTCGAGGCGTTGCCCGCCCAATTCGGACGGCACCTCTGCGCTAAGTTGAATGATCTCGGACATGCTCGAATCAGCGGGCGGCACAGCCTTTGGTTTCGACTGCACGCTTGTGGTTAAATACGACGTCTTTTGCCCCGCAAGTTTCATCGGGGTGCTCATCATAACAGGACGGCCACGCCCAAGACAGCGGCCGTCATAGGGACGCAAGCCGCCATGCAAGTGAAACACCTGCTGCTGATCGCCATCCTCGGACTGACCGCTGCTTGTTCTTCGAAGGAAGTCGTCGACGAAAACCTGAGCGAAGCCGAGCTGTACCAGCAGGCGCAGGCCGATCTGGACAACCACAGCTACACCAGCGCCACCAGCAAGCTCAAAGCGCTGGAATCGCGCTATCCGTTCGGCCGCTATGCCGATCAGGCCCAGCTCGAGCTGATCTACGCGAACTACAAGAACGCCGAGCCAGAAGCCGCCAAATCGGCCGCCGAGCGTTTCATTCGCTTGCACCCTCAGCACCCGAACGTCGACTACGCCTACTACCTCAAGGGCCTGACCTCCTTCGATCAGGACCGTGGCCTGCTGGCGCGCTTTCTGCCGCTGGACATGACCAAGCGTGACCCGGGTGCTGCCCGCGACTCGTACAACGAGTTCGCCCAGCTGACCAGCCGCTTCCCCAACAGCCGTTACTCGCCCGATGCCAAGCAGCGCATGATCTACCTGCGCAACCTGCTGGCGTCCTACGAAATCCACGTCGCCGACTACTACCTGAGCCGTCAGGCCTATGTCGCCGCCGCCAACCGTGGCCGCTACGTGGTCGAGAACTTCCAGGAAACTCCATCGGTCGGCGACGGCCTGGCGGTGATGACCGAAGCCTACATGCGTCTGCACTTGGACGAACTGGCCGCTACCAGCCTGGAAACCCTCAAGCTCAACTACCCGGATCACCCGAGCCTGGTCGACGGCCAGTTCCAGCCCAAGCAGGATGAAGCCGACAACCGCTCCTGGCTGTCCAAGGCTACCCTCGGTCTGATCGAGACCGAAGCACCGCTGCCGCCGGGCGAAACCCGCGCCAACCAGGACGTGATCAAGCAGTATGAAGACGCCAAGGAAGCGATTCCGGCCGAACTGCTGCCAGAGAACAGCGACGCCGTCGAAGAAGAGCAACACGAAGCGGAAGGCAACAACGACGACCGCTCCTGGTTCAGCTACATGACCTTTGGCGTGTTCGACTGATCGATCATGCAACAGATAAAGGGAGGCCAAGGCCTCCCTTTTTTCATGCCCGAGCCCTAGACTAAAGGCTCTTCACTGATAAAGCTGGACACCATGGTTCGCCTACTTTTCTGGATCGCCCTGATTGCCGCCGCTTTCTGGCTGTGGCGCAAGTTCAAGGCCAGCAACGCTGCCAAGCCCGACAACAGCCTCGAAGACCCGTTGAAAATGGTGCGCTGCGCCCATTGCGGCGTGCACCTGCCCAATGACCGCGCCCTGCGTCTGGGCAGCCAGTGGTATTGCAGCCAGGCGCATCTGGAGCAAGGGCCCGGCGATCAGCGCTGAATCAGCCGTTTTATCGCGGGGCAAGCCCGCTCCCACCGAGCCTCTCTCTGTGGGAGCGGGCTTGCCCCGCGATGTCCCCTACTCCCTGACCAACCGCCCTGCCGGCGCATAAGGCCGTGGATCGATGATCGGTTCACGGCCCAGCAACAGATCGGCAAACAGCTGGCAAGACGCCGGCGCCAGCACCAGGCCATTGCGGTAATGCCCGCAGTTCAGCCACAAACCTTCCCAGCCCGGCACTTCACCTATATAGGGAATGCCCTCGGGCGAACCCGGACGCAAACCCGCCCAATGGCCAACCGGCGTGGCGTCGGCCAGCGCCGGGAGCAACTCGATGGCTGAAGCCTTGAGGCTTTCCAGGGCCTCGGCGGTCGGGGTCTTGTCGTATCCGGCATGCTCCAGGGTACTGCCCACCAGAATATGACCATCGCGCCGCGGGATCGCATAACGCCCCTTGGCCAACACCATGCTTGGCAGGAAATCTTCGGCGCACTTGAACAGAATCATCTGCCCTTTGACCGGCTCGACTGGCAGCTCCAGACCCAAGGGGCGCAGCAGATCGCCACTCCAGGCGCCAGCAGTCAGTACGACACGATCACCGGCAATTACACCGTCAACAGTCTCGACACCGGTGATTCGTCCGCCGTCCTGGCTGAATCCAGTGATTTCACAATGCTCGCGAATACTCACATTCGGCATCGCCTGCAGCGCCGCCTTGAGCGATTTGACCAGGCGCGGGTTACGCACGTTGGCCACGCCGGCCATGTAGATCGCCCGGTGGAAACCCGCGCCCAGTACTGGCACAGCGTCGTAGGCCGCCGAGATATCCACTGCACTCAATGGCCGCCCTTCCCGCTCGGCCCAGGCCAGGGCCTCGGCTTCGTCATCCAGATCCAGCCAGTACAGGCCGGTGGTATGCACCTCGGGATCGACCCCGGTACTGGCAAACAGACGCTCGCCCAGCTGTGGATAAAAATCCTGCGACCAGTGCGCCAAGGCCGTCACTGCCGGGCTGTAGCGCCAGGGGTAAAGCGGCGACACAATGCCACCACCGGCCCAGGACGATTCCTGCCCCAGCTCACCGCGATCGCACAGCACCACCTGCTCGACCTCGGCCGCCAGGTTGAACGCCGTCAGCAGGCCGATCACTCCGCCGCCGACTATCACTACTTGCTTGGTCATCTATCGATCCAACTTCTGAAGTAAATCGCGAAAGGCTTCAGCCACCCCAGCAACCACTGCCGGCATCCCCGATGCTCTCGGGATTGCCGCGCACACCCGTCTGCTCAAGCACATAGTCACCACACGGATCAGCCTTCATCAGGCCACCAGGGAGACGTCGTGCCAGCAGGGTGAAAGACTCCTTGTCGCGTACCGCTTGCAAACGATAGTGAGCGGTCCCGCTCGCCAGTGGCGTCACCAGCGTTTCATCATCGCTGTACTGACCTGCACGTGAGTAATGGCGCTCCAGCTGCTGCGCACTGGCGAACAGCAAGCCGACAATTTCCGTGCGTGCAGCTTTTCTGATCTGGTCGTTGTAACCGGGGTAGGCAATGCCCGCCAGAATGCCGACCACGGCGATGACAATCAACAGTTCGATCAGGCTCAATCCTTTCTGCGGCTTCATTCACCTGCTCCTCAATAGACCTGCCGCCAAAGGATCCGTCGCCCGTGCTGCGGCGCTGGCCCGACGGGTTGCGCGATCACGCTCTCCAGCACACTGCGGGCGCTGCCATCGCGCGCCACGGCAGTGATTCGATACAGCGCTACCTTGAGGTCTGGCGGCATCTGCCTGGCTTTGGTGCTCTCCCCCAAGGACTGAATGAGATAGAAGCCGCGATCACCTGCCTGCCAAGACAGTCCGGAGCTTGCACCCGTACCCGCATACACGCCGCCCGAGGTGATCACACCGGCTTCCGGGGGCGGCAGGCAAAACTCACAACGTGGCCCTGCCAGCTCCAGCGCCCTGGACTCTGCCTGCTGCAGCAGTTGTTGCGCCTGTTCGAACGCTTGCAACGTGCTCGACAGGTTGCGTGCCATGCGCTCCTGCTGGATCGCACTGCCGAGCGCCGATAACCCGAGCAACCCCAGCAGTAACACCAACGCAAGGCTCAACAGCAGTACCAGGCCTCGCTGCCTCATGAGCCATCCAACGGATTGCCCAGGGCAATGCTCGTTCGATAAGTCTGTGGCCTGACACGTTGCTGTGCGTCGACAAGGGTCAGGCCCAGGTGCACGCCGGAAATACCCAAGGAGCCGTCCCTGACCAGATCAAGCTGCAGCTCATCGACCCCGTCCACCAGGGTGCCATCGCTTGCTCCACTACGCAGGCGCAGTTCGTTGGCGACTAGCCGGTAGTCCTGACGACGGATGGGAACGGCAAACTGCCCCACCTCAGGGGCGCGAATACCTGCATACACATGGGCCTGCGTTCGACAGTCGGTGACCAGGGTCCAGTCCGGCCGCCCACTGGCCTGCACGACCTCGGCACTGATCAGGCTCAGACGCAGCAGACGCCCATCCGCACCGCGCGTGAGTTGCACAGGCTGCGCAAATGCGTCGGCAGCCAAGGGGTCGTCGAAGACCATGGCATCGTGACGCAGGCAGCCGAACATTCCGGCCATGCGAATGCTCTGGGCCAGACGCTGCAGAGCGTGGCGCGCATCCTCCTGCATCCGCGCCGCCGCCTCTTGCGCCTGCCAGGACTGGCTCGCGGCAATAAACAGGCGATTGCCACCGAGCAGCACCAGCAAGCCCAGGCTCAGGGCCAGCAACGCTTCCAGCAGACTGAAACCCGCTTGCCTGCTCATTGCCCAGCGTCCTTATTGCGTAAAGCCTCGCCAGCACGGGCCTGCTCAAGTACGCCATGGGCCAGATAGGCCGCCTGGGTACTGCGTAGTGCGCTTTCAGTGGCCTGCAAGGCCTGCACCTGCAAACCGGCGGCGGCAAACAGGCCCAGCCCCAACACGGCCATCGCCACCAGCACTTCAATCAACGTCATGCCTTGTTGCTGCCAGCCATCCATGGCCAACCTCCCGAGACTTTTCCACAGCCCTTTGCCAACCCGGCCGACTGGACACCAGCAACGTCGGCTTTGAATCTATAGCGAAGCACTTCCAGGGAGGAATGCACGGTGAAGCAACAGGGCGTAACACTGATACAAATCTTGTTCGCATCGGCCCTGCTCGGCCTGCTTACGCAGATGAGCATCCCGGCCTACAACAACATGAGTACCGGACTACAGCGGCAGGTCGCCGCCAAGGACCTGGCCCAGGCGCTGCGCACCGCGCGCAGTGAGGCGCTGCTACGCAATAGCAACGTGCGCCTGCAAGCACTGGAGTCGGACTGGAGTAAAGGCTGGCAGATGATTGTCGAGCACGACAGTCCGCAACTGCTGCACGAATGGCGCAGCAATGGACGAACGCTCATTATTGGAAACCAGCCGGTGGCCCGGCAGGTGCGCTTCAATGGCCTGGGCGTGCCGCTACGCGGGGGCGGCGCGTTTCAGGCCGGGACGTTGCATGTTTGCCAACGTCCCGAAGCGCTGAGTCACTATCAGGTGGTGCTGTCGCACACCGGCAGAGTCAGCCTGCGCGATGCGCTGATCAAGGAGCCGCTGTGCGCAGCCGCCGGGTCAGATCAGTGAACGAACGCGCAGTTCCTTGGGCATCGAGAAAGTGATGTTCTCTTCGCGGCCATCGAGCTCTTCGGCACCGGTGGCGCCCCACGCCCTGAGTTGCTCGATCACACCGCGCACCAGTACTTCCGGCGCCGAGGCACCGGCCGTGATACCGATGCGCTCGACACCATCGAACCAGCTTTTCTGCAGGTCTTCGGCACCGTCGATCAGGTAAGCCGGCGTCGACATACGCTCGGCCAGCTCACGCAGGCGGTTGGAGTTGGAGCTGTTCGGGCTGCCCACTACCAGGACCACATCGCATTCGTCGGCCAGCTGTTTCACCGCGTCCTGGCGGTTCTGGGTGGCGTAGCAGATATCGTCCTTGCGCGGGCCACCGATGTTCGGGAAGCGCGTACGCAAAGCATCGATCACCCGGCTGGTGTCATCCATCGACAGCGTCGTCTGGGTCACGAAGGCCAGTTTGTCCGGGTTATTGACCTGCAACTGGGCTACATCTTCCTCGTCTTCGACCAGGTAGATCGCGCCGCCGTTACTGGCGTCGTACTGCCCCATGGTGCCTTCGACTTCCGGATGACCTTCATGGCCGATCAGGATGCATTCGCGGCCGTCGCGGCTGTAGCGCGCCACCTCGATATGCACCTTGGTGACCAGCGGGCAGGTGGCATCGAACACCTTCAGACCGCGCCCGGCCGCTTCCTGGCGCACTGCCTGGGAAACACCGTGGGCGCTGAAGATGACAATGACATCATCCGGTACTTGATCCAGCTCTTCGACAAAGATGGCGCCGCGGGCGCGCAGGTCTTCGACCACGAACTTGTTGTGCACCACTTCGTGACGCACATAGATCGGCGGGCCGAAGACTTCCAGGGCGCGGTTGACGATCTCGATCGCCCGATCCACGCCCGCGCAGAAGCCGCGAGGGTTGGCGAGTTTGATTTGCATGCTCGGCTCCGGGCTCAAAGCGCTGTGACTTCGAGGATTTGCACCTCAAAGCTCAGGGTTTTGCCGGCCAGTGGATGGTTGAAATCGATGGTCACCTGGGCGTCATCGAACGCCTTGACCACACCCGGCAGCTCGGCATTGGCAGCGTCGTTGAAGATCACCAGCAGACCTTCGGAAAGCTCCATATCGTTGAACTGCGAGCGTGGCATGATCTGCACGTTCTGCGGATTGGGCTGGCCGAAGGCGTTTTCCGGTTCGACGGTAACGGTGCGCTTGTCACCGGCCTTGAAGCCGAAAATGGCCGCTTCAAAGCCCGGCAGCAGGTTGCCGTCGCCGACCTTGAATACCGCCGGCGCCTTGTCAAAGGTGCTGTCGACGGTATCGCCGTTTTCCAGGTGCAGCGCGAAGTGCAGTTTCACTTCGGTGTTCTGGCCAATGCGGGTCTCAGTCATGGACGGGTTCTCCGGACTTCTTGCTCTTGAACATATCCAGCGCCAGCATCACCGCACCCACGGTAATGGCGCTGTCGGCCAGGTTGAAGGCCGGGAAATACCAGCGGTTCTGCCAGTGGACGAGGATGAAGTCGACCACATGGCCCAGCACGATACGGTCGTACAGGTTACCCAGAGCGCCGCCAAGCACCAGCGCCAGCGCTACCGCCAGCCAGGTCTCGTTGCGCCCCAGGCGCTTGAGCCAGACCACCAGCACGCCGCTGACCACCAGGGCGATCAGGGCAAACAGCCAGCGCTGCCAGCCGGAGCTGTCAGCCAGGAAGCTGAAGGCGGCTCCGGTGTTGTAGGCCAGGGTCCAGCTGAAGTAGTCAGGGATGACCACAATCTGCTGGTACAGGCTCAGCGCACCCTCGAAGTAGACCTTGCTGGTCTGGTCGAGGACCAGGACCAGCAGGCTCAGCCAGAGCCAGCCAAGGCGCCCGAAGCGCCCTGCAGCAGGGTTAGGCATAGTGACGCACCTCGCCGTTGCCGCTGATGTTGTCGGCGCAACGGGCACAGATTTCCGGATGCTCCGGGTTCGCCCCGACGTCGGCGCGGAAATGCCAGCAACGGCCGCACTTGGCATGACCGGACTTGACCACTTTCAGTTTAAGGCCAGGCACTTCAGTCTCGACCGCATCGGCTGGCGCCTGGACGAACGGCGCAACGCTGGCGGCCGAGGTGATCAGCACGAAGCGCAGCTCGTCGCCCAGCTTGTTCAGGTCGGCGCTCAGGGCGTCGTCGGCGAACAGCGTGACTTCGGCTTGCAGGTTGCCACCGATGGCCTTGGCCGAACGCTGGTTCTCCAGTTCCTTGTTGACCGCAGTCTTGGCCGCCATCACACGGTCCCAGTAGGCGCGACCCAGTTCGAAGCCTTCCGGCAGCTCGGTCAGACCCTGGTACCAGGTGTTGAGCATCACCGACTCGTTGCGCTCGCCCGGCAGGTACTGCCACAGCTCGTCGGCGGTGAAGGCCAGGATCGGCGCGATCCAGCGCACCAGCGCTTCGCTGATGTGGTACAGCGCGGTCTGGCAGGAACGGCGGGCAACACTGTTGGCGCCAGTGGTGTACTGACGGTCCTTGATGATGTCCAGGTAGAAGCCACCCAGCTCCTGTACGCAGAAGTTGTGGATCTTCGAGTAGACGTTCCAGAAGCGGTATTCGCCGTAGTGCTCTTCCAGCTCGCGCTGCAGCAGCAGGGTACGGTCGACCGCCCAGCGGTCCAGCGCCAGCATGTCTTCGGCCGGCAGCAGGTCGCGGGCCGGGTCGAAGCCGGACAGGTTGGAGAGCAGGAAGCGCGCGGTGTTGCGGATACGCCGGTAGGCGTCGGCACTGCGCTGCAGGATCTGCTCGGAAACCGCCATCTCGCCGGAGTAGTCGGTGGCCGAAACCCATAGGCGCAGGATGTCGGCACCGAGGGTGTCGTTGACCTTCTGCGGCTCGATGGTGTTACCCAGCGACTTGGACATCTTGCGGCCGTTTTCGTCGACGGTGAAACCGTGGGTCAGCAGCTCGCGGTACGGTGCGTGGTTGTCGATGGCGCAGCCAGTCAGCAGCGAGGAATGGAACCAGCCGCGGTGCTGGTCGGAACCTTCCAGGTACAGGTCGGCACGCGGGCCGGTGTCGTGACCGATGCTGTGCGAACCACGCAGGACGTGCCAGTGCGTGGTGCCGGAGTCGAACCAGACATCGAGGGTGTCAGCGATCTTGTCGTACTGAGCGGCCTCGTCACCGATCAGCTCGGCGGCGTCCAGTTTGAACCAGGCTTCGATGCCCTCTTTCTCGACGCGCTTGGCCACTTCTTCCATCAGCTCGACGGTGCGCGGGTGCAGCTCGCCGGTCTGTTTGTTGAGGAAGAACGGAATCGGTACGCCCCAGTTACGCTGACGCGAGATGCACCAGTCCGGACGGTTGGCGATCATCGAATGCAGGCGCGCCTGGCCCCAGGCCGGGACGAACTTGGTGTCTTCGATGGCTTTGACCGCACGCTTGCGCAGGGTCTCGCCGTTGTCTGGCTGCTTGTCCATGCCGACGAACCACTGCGCGGTGGCGCGGTAGATCAGCGGGGTCTTGTGGCGCCAGCAGTGCATGTAGCTGTGGCTGATGGTTTCGGTGTACATCAGCGCACCGACTTCCGAAAGTTTCTCGACGATCGCCGGGTTGGCTTTCCAGATGAACTGGCCGCCGAAGAATTCCAGCGATGGCACGTAGACACCGTTGCTTTGCACCGGGGTCAGGATGTCGTCGTTGACCATGCCATAGCGCTTGCAGGTCACGAAGTCGTCTTCGCCGTAGGCTGGCGAGGAGTGAACCACGCCAGTACCGGCGCCGAGTTCGACGTAGTCAGCCAGGTAAACCGGCGACAGGCGGTCGTAGAACGGATGGCGGAAATTGATCAGTTCCAGCGCCGAACCTGCTGCGGTGGCGACTACCGAACCTTCCAGCGCGTAGCGCTTCAGGCACGACTCGACCAGCTCTTCAGCCAGCACCAGCAGCTTGTCGCCGACGTCGACCAAGGCGTACTTGAACTCCGGGTGAACGTTCAGCGCCTGGTTGGCCGGGATGGTCCACGGGGTGGTGGTCCAGATCACGATCGAAGCCGGTTTGGCCAGCGAGCCCAGGCCGAACGCGGCGGCCAGCTTGGCGTCATCGACGATCGGGAAAGCCACGTCGATGGTCTGCGATTTCTTGTCGGCGTATTCGACCTCGGCTTCGGCCAGGGCCGAACCGCAATCGAAGCACCAGTTCACAGGCTTGAGGCCCTTGAACACGAAGCCGTGCTTGACCATCTCGGCCAGGGCGCGGATTTCACCGGCTTCGTTGGCAAAGTTCATGGTCTTGTAAGGATTGTCCCAGTCACCCAGCACACCCAGGCGGATGAACTCGGTCTTCTGCCCTTCGATCTGCTCGGCAGCGTAGGCACGGCACAGCTCGCGGGTCTTGTCCGCGGTCAGGTGCTTGCCATGGGTCACTTCGACCTTGTGCTCGATCGGCAGGCCGTGGCAGTCCCAGCCCGGGACGTACGGGGCATCGAAACCGGACAGGGTCTTGGAGCGGACAATCATGTCCTTGAGAATCTTGTTCAGCGCATGACCGATGTGAATCTTGCCGTTGGCGTAGGGCGGGCCGTCGTGCAGCACGAACTTCGGACGATCCTTGCCAATTTCGCGCAGCTTCTGGTACAGGCCAATGCTGTCCCAGCGCTGCAGAATCTGCGGTTCGCGCTGTGGCAGGCCGGCCTTCATCGGGAAGGCGGTGTCCGGAAGGTTTAGCGTGGCTTTATAGTCGGTCATTTCAGGCTCTTCGTTAGCGGTTGAGCGTGCCAATGGGCACGTGCGGCGGCGATATCCGCATCGATCGCCGACTTCAGCGCCTCCAGGGAGGCGAAACGCTGCTCTTCACGCAGCTTGTGGTGGAATTCCACCGTCAGGCGCCGGCCATAGAGATCGCCGGCGTAATCAAGGAGATGCACTTCCAGGTGGGCACTGCCATCCCCGGAAACGGTTGGCCGCACGCCGATGTTGGCGACGCCGGGCCAGGCCTTGCCATCGAGTTCGACACTGACCAGGTAAACCCCGCTCAGCGGTACACGACGACGCTTGAGTTGTATGTTGGCAGTCGGTGTGCCCAGTTGGCGTGCCAGCTTCTGCCCGTGCAAGACGCGACCGCTGATGCGGTACGGGCGCCCGAGCAGACGTTCAGCGAGCGCGAAGTCAGCGTTGGCCAGGGCCTGGCGCACTTGCGTGCTGCTGACCCGCAGGCCATCGAGCTCGACGGTCTGCGCCGCTTCAACGGTGAAGCCCTGGCTCAAGCCGGCTTGCTGGAGAAACTCGAAGTCGCCGACCCGGTCGCACCCAAAGCGGAAATCATCACCAACTTCCAGGTGCTTGACCCCCAGGCCGTCGACCAGGATGGTATCGACGAACTCGGCGGCGCTGAGCTTGCTCAGGCGCTGGTTGAACGCCAGGCACAGCACCCGGTCCACGCCTTCAGCGGCCAGCAGCGCGACCTTGTCACGCAAGCGGGCCAGGCGCGCCGGCGCGGTGTCCGGAGCAAAGTATTCTCGCGGCTGCGGCTCGAAAATCACCACGCAGCTGGGTACGCCCAGCTCTACCGCTCGCTCACGCAGGCGCGCCAGGATTGCCTGGTGGCCACGGTGAACACCGTCGAAGTTGCCAATAGTGGCGACACAGCCCCGGTGCTGGGGGCGCAGGTTGTGAAGGCCTCGAACCAGCTGCATAACGCGCTTCTTGCTCATAAAGTGGTCGATTATAACCACACCCGGGCGCGGACGACAGGCAGCAGCGTCACCCCGAGGCGTGGAATAGATAAAACCGACGTCTGGCCGTAGTCGCCGCTCAATGCAGTGCCTTGCGGGCAAAGTCACGCGGACGGAAACCAAACACGAACAGACTGCCGAAATAAGTCACTACACCCGCCAGTATCAACACGCCCAGACGCAGGAAACGTTCAAGCATCTGGCCTTCTTCCCAGGCTGGCATGTAATGCATGCCCACCAGCAGTACCGCCGACATCAACAGCACCGCCAGGACCAGCTTGGCAAGGAACTTACCCCAGCCCGGCTGTGGCTGGAACAGCTGCTGCTGGCGCAGTTTCCAGTACAACAGACCGGCATTCAGGCAGGCGCCGAGGCTGATCGCCAGGGCCAACCCTGCATGTTGCAGGTGAGTAATGAACATCAAGTTGAACAGCTGGGTGCAGACCAGGGTGAATACGGCGATTTTAACCGGAGTACGGATGTTCTGCTGGGCATAGAAGCCAGGGGCCAGCACCTTGACCAGAATGATCGCCAACAGGCCGACCGAATAGGCAATCAGGGCACGCTGGGTCATGGCGGCGTCGTGTGCGCTGAATTTGCCGTACTGGAACAGTGCCACGGTCAACGGCTCGGCGAGGATCGCCATGGCCAGGGTGCATGGCAGCACCAGCAGGAAGCACAGGCGCAGGCCCCAGTCGAGGATCCGCGAGTACTCATGACGGTCGCGGTTGGCGTAGGTCTTGGCCAGGGTCGGCAGCAAGATGGTGCCCAGCGCCACGCCGAGCACCCCGGAAGGCAGCTCCATCAGACGGTCGGCGTAGTACATCCACGACACCGAGCCGGCCACCAGGAACGAGGCGAAGATGGTGTTGATGATCAGCGAAATCTGGCTCACCGACACGCCGAGGATCGCTGGCAGCATCTGCTTGAGCACCCGCCACACACCCGAATCACGCAGATTGAGGCGCGGCAGCACGAGCATGCCGATCTTCTTCAGATGTGGCAGCTGGTACAGCAGCTGCGCCAGACCGCCGGCCAAGACGCCCCAGGCCAGGGCCATGATCGGCGGATCGAAGTACGGGGTGAGGAACAGGGTAAAGCCGATCATCGCCACATTGAGCAGGGTCGGCACGAAGGCCGGCACCGAAAATCGGTTCCAGGTATTGAGAATGGCCCCGGCCAGCGACGATAGCGAGATGAGCAATATATAAGGGAAGGTCACCCGCAACAGGTTGGTGGTCAGCTCGAATTTTTCACCACTGCTGACAAAGCCCGGTGCAGTGACCCACACCACCCAGGGCGCGGCGAGTATGCCGAGCGCGGTCACCAGAGCCAGTACCAGGGTCAGCAAACCGCTGACATAGGCAATGAAGGTGCGTGTCGCTTCGTCGCCCTGCTGGGTCTTGTACTCAGCCAGGATCGGCACGAACGCCTGGGAAAATGCGCCCTCGGCGAAGATCCGCCGCAGCAGGTTGGGCAATTTGAAGGCGATGAAAAAGGCGTCGGTTGCCACGCCGGCACCGAACACCCGCGCCAGGATGGTGTCGCGCACAAAGCCCAACACCCGCGAAATCATGGTGATGGAGCTGACCGCGGCCAGGGATTTCAGAAGGTTCATTGAAAGTTTTTTACGCCTAAAGATAAAGGGCTGTGCCGGAACGCGCCCAGTTGTGCGATACTCCGCGCCGCAACGCAAGCAGAGCAAAAGCTCCCGAGTTTACAGGTCGTACCGCAGAAGGGAATCACTCCCTTGTCAGGAACAACCACTCAGCGGATCCATGCAAGTGCCCTTGACAACCGATTAACTCATCGGCATGATTCGCGGCCTATTTTGTTTGCTATTTACCAAGTCTTTCGAGGAGCTCGACGGTGGCCAACTCACCTTCCGCCAAAAAACGTGCAAAACAGGCTGAGAAGCGTCGCAGCCACAACGCCAGCCTGCGTTCCATGGTTCGTACCTACATCAAGAATGTAGTTAAAGCCATCGACGCAAAAGACGCCGAAAAAGCGCAAGCTGCTTACACTCTGGCTGTTCCTGTTATCGACCGTATGGCCGATAAAGGCATCATCCACAAGAACAAGGCTGCTCGCCATAAAGGCCGTCTGAATGGCCACATCAAGGCGCTGAAAGAAGCTGCAGCTGCCTAAGCGACACGCTTGTTAAAAAACCGACCCTAGGGTCGGTTTTTTATTGCCTGCGATTTGTCGGTTGTCATTAGAAGCATCGCGGGGCAAGCCCGCTCCCACCGTTCGTACATCCCCCGGTGGGAGCGGGTTTGCCCCGCGATTGACGCTGTTACTTACCGATCTGAATCTTCGGTGCCCACTGCAGCCATTCGTCCTCAGCCTTGTCGAACAAGGCAAAGGTCTGCTGCGGTCGAGCCGGGTTACCCATCTTCTCGCCATCTGGCGTTGCAAAGGCAATACCGCCCTCGATCAAGGTCTCCAGCGACTCGGTACGCACCGTAGCCCCCTTGAACAAGCCGAAGTCAAAGCCAAAGCCACTGCTGTTCCAGAATCGGCTACCGCCACGCACCAGGGCGGCATAGCGCGGCTCGATAAGGATATGAATCAGCACGCGGTCTGCGGTCTGCCCCAATTCGAAGCCGGTCACCTTGCCCACCGGGATCTCACGATAGGTGACTGGCACACCCGGCTTGATCGAACCTCGCCGCGGCGCACTGAGCACCAACGCCAGACCCGGCTCACGCGCGGAGAAGTCCGGCGCTTGTGGCAACGCATTGAACGTGCGCTGCGGCCCCAGGTTCTTCGAGGCGGGCTGCACTTCCAGATACTGCCCCGTCACCAGCGTTTCCAGGTTCGCGGTCTTGACGATACCCAGGGCCGGCTTGACCACCCAGAACTGCGTACCTTCACGCGCAATGCGCTCGGGCACCTCGGTAATCCGCGCCTTGAGCAGCACCGCCTGCATATCATCGGTCAGATCGACCTGCTCGACCTTGCCAACATCCAGGCCCTTGAAGCGCACCGGGGTGCCGACCTTGAGGCCATCAGCCCGCTCGACCCGAATGGTCACGGTGGTGCCACTGCGATTGGCCGCCTCCTGATCCACATTCAGGCGGAAACTCGGAATCCGGCGCTTGAGCGGCACATTCGGTATCGGCGTATCGAAAGCGATACCGCCCGCCATCAGGCTCTGTAGCGATTCGCTCTTGATCTGCACGCCCGACAAGCCACCGGTGAGGGTGATACCGCTGGCATTCCAGAATCGCGTCGAGCCGTTGACCAGCTTGGCGTACTCCTTCTCGATGTGCACACCAATCAGCAGACGCTTGCTCTTCTTGGAGAACTGGTAGCTCTGTACGGTACCGACCTTGACCTGACGGTAGAGCACCGGACTGCCAACCTCCAGCGAACCGAGGTTGTCACTGAACAGCACCAGGTGCAGCCCCGGCGCTTTCAGGTCCAGCGGCGGCGCTTTGTCCCGGGCCTCGAACTCGCGCTGTGGAGAAGCACCTTTGTCACCCGGCCGGATGGCAATGTAGTTACCCTTGACCAGCGCCTCCAGACCGGTGATCCCGGCCAGGGAGATGGACGGCTTGACCACCCAGAACTGGGTGCCGTCTACCAGGTAGTCTTCGGCCAATGGGTCCAGGGTCAATTCGGCTACGGCACTGGTGAGGTCAGCATCGACTTTCAGGGTTTTCAGCGAGCCGACCTGGATGCCTTTGTACATCACCGGCGTTCGCCCGGCCTGCAGCCCTTCGAAGTCGCTCAGCTTGACCTTGACCTTGATACCCGCCTGGGCAGCATCGAAGTCTTCAAACAAGCGGAACGGCAGGTTCGGATCGGTTGGCGGGCTGTCCTTACGGTGTTCCGGCGTCGCAAAGGCAATACCGCCGGCAACGATGCTGGCCAGCGACTCACTGCGCACTTTCACCCCGGACAGGTCGGCATCGATACTGATGCCACTGGCGTTCCAGAAGCGCGTGTGTTTGCGCACCAGGCTGGTGTAGGCCGGCTCAATGAAGACCTTGATCTCCACGGTGCCCTGATCTTCGGCCAGGCGGTAGCTTTTCACCTTGCCGACCTGGATCTGTTTGTAGAACACCGGGCTGTCGCGGTTGAGTGAGCCCAGTCGGTCCGCCTTGAGGGTCAGGTGCAGCCCTGGCTCGGCATCAGACAACGGCGGCGCCTCATCCAGCGCCTTGAAACGTTTGCTTGGCTCGCCCGTACCTGGACTCACGGCAATGTAATTACCCGATACCAGGGTCTCCAGACCGGTGATGCCAGCCAGCGTGACACTCGGCTTGACCAGCCAGAAACGTGTGCCGGTATTGAGGTGTGGCTCGGCTTCCTTGTTCATTTCAATGGTGGCGATAACACCGGTGTTGCTGCCCTTGGCATCCAGCACCAGCTCTTTCACCTTGCCCACCGACATGCCCTTGAAGACCACCTCGGTTTTGTTGGCAACAATGCCCTCGCCGCTCTCGAAGCGAACCTGAATGTTCACCCCTGATTCGCGGTAGGCCTGCCAGCCAAGCCAGCCGCCAATGACCAGGGCGATCAGGGGCAATATCCATATGGCCGACCAGTTCGAAGCTGGGCGGGTTCTAGCCGTAGGCAAATCACTCATGGTCGTCATCCGACTCCGTGTTATCCCAAATCAGTCGGGGATCGAAAGTTACTGCAGCGAGCATCGTCAGAATCACCACACTGGCGAAGGCGACGGCGCCCAGGTTGGCTTCGATACTGGCGATCCTGCCAAAGTTCACCACCGCCACCAAAATGGCGATCACGAAGATGTCGAGCATCGACCAGCGTCCGATAAATTCAATAAAGCGGTACATCAGAATGCGTTGCCGCGCAGACAGTGGCTGCTTGCGCTGCACCGAATAGA
Organism: Pseudomonas putida; assembly: GCF_028682475.1. Taxonomy (GTDB): domain Bacteria; phylum Pseudomonadota; class Gammaproteobacteria; order Pseudomonadales; family Pseudomonadaceae; genus Aquipseudomonas; species Aquipseudomonas putida_AG. The sequence continues at coordinate 1,119 of NZ_JANHLE010000034.1, read as the reverse complement.
GCAGCAAGCCGATACCCACCAACTTGAAGGTGGGCACCAGAATACTGGCAATGAACACCACCGCAGCAATCGGCAACATGCCGAACTTAATCAGGGTGATGACACCGGACATGATGGTGTCCGGTGCCCCCTGCCCCAGCGTACTGACAGTCATGATCGGCAGCACGTTGGCCGGGATGTAGAGAATTGCCGAGGTGAGCAGCAAAGCCCAGGTTCGCGCCAGGCTGTTCGGCCGCCGCGCATGCACAATCGCCCCGCAACGACTGCAGGTTTGCGAGTCACACTCAGGCTCCTGGCGATTCAGTTCATGGCACTCGCCACAAATCAGAATTCCAGCATCAATCGCACGCATGCAGGTCTTCCCCCGATAAAGCACTCCAGATCTGGTGGGGTGACATCACCACCTCCAGCCACACCTGCACCAAAAGCAAACTGATAAAACAGGCCAGCCCGAGGCCGAGACTCAACTCCGCCAGTTCGACCAACTTGACCATCGCCACCAGCACGCCCATGAAATACACCTCGAGCATGCCCCAGTCGCGCAGATGGTGATAAATCCGGTAAAGCAACAAACCGTAACTGCGGCCGATGTTCAGACGAATACTCAACAGCACCGCCAGCTGGCACAGCAGCTTGAGCAAGGGGATGGCCATGCTGCAGAGGAATACCACCACTGCCACTTCGGCCATGCCGGTGTTGTACAAGCCCACCACGCCGCTCCAGACCGTGTCATTGGAGCTCTGGCCCAACAGATGGAGTTGCATGATGGGCAGAAAGTTGGCCGGTATGTAGAGCAGCAAGGCGGCAAGGACCAGTGCCAGGCTGCGTTGAACGACATTGTGACGGTGCGCATAAAGCTCGTAGCCGCAGCGCGGGCAATGCGCTTTTTCATCCAGCTTGAGCACAGGCTTGCGCATCAGCAGGTCACATTCGTGACACGCCACCAGTTGATCCAGGGGTAAGTCGGCAAGCGGATGGGAATCGACAGGTTCGGACATAGTGAACTTCTGAGTCAACGAGGGCGCCATTCTAACCGATACGCAGCGTCTGGATCGCGGGTCAAGTCAGCTGTTGCGTGGTCTCGGCATCGCTGGCAAGGCCAGCTCCCACAAGGCCGGA
>NZ_JANHLE010000033.1 GCF_028682475.1 Pseudomonas putida | reverse complement strand
GACCACGGTAAAGGTGCCGCCCTTGGTCAGCGCCCACTGGTCCGGGCTGCTGCCGTCGCTGAGGTTTTTCTCGTAGAAGGTCAGTTCGCCGCCGCAGAGGTCCAGGCCGTGGATCTCTACCGGGTCGTTGAGGTTGCTGACGTCGATTTTCAGCGTCGCCGTGCTGCTGTCGCCGTCGGCATCCTTGAGGGTGTAGGTGAAGTTTTCGACACCCGTGCCGCCGCCCTTCAGGTTGATGAAATCCGGGTCCTGCGCGTTCAGCGTGTAGGTGTAGCTGCCGTCGGCAGCCAGCACCAGGGTGCCGTAAGTGCCGGTGATGGTTTGCGGGGTGATCGGGCCGCTGGCGATGCGGTCGGCGCCCTGTACATCGTTGCTCAGGACGTTGCCGGTCAGGGTCGTTTGCGCTTCGGTAGCGGTAGTCGTATTGCTGTCGTCGTACGCCTTCGGCGCATCGTCGACGATGTTCACATCAATCGAACCGCTAGCACTGCTGCCATCGGTATCGGTAGCCACCACCGTGAAACTTTCACTCAAGGTGGTGCCGTTACCGGTGTTATGCGCTTCATTATCGAGCAGCGTGTAGGTGTAAGTGACCACGCCAGTGTTGGCGTTATAGCCCGTGATCGTCAGGGTGTTGCCTTGCGGCGTGGTGGCCGACTGCGGGAAGCCGACGGCATTGCCGCCACTGACCACGGTGATACCACCGATGCTCAGGGTTTGCAGGCCGTCCGGGGCGTTCACAGTGAAGCTGCCACCCTGGGTCAGCGCCGAGCCGTCCGGGCTGCTGCCGTCGCTGAGGTTTTTCTCATAGACGGTCAACGCACCAGCGTTGATGTTCAGATTGCCGAGCGTGACTTGATCATTGAGGTTACTGACATTGAGCACCAGGTTGGCGGTCGAGGTATCGCCGTCGGCATCATTGAGGGTGTAAGTAAAGTTTTCGACACCACTGCCGCCGCCCTTCAGATTGATGAAGTCCGGGTCGCTGGTATTCAGTGTATAGGTGTAGGAACCATCGGCGGCCAGCACCAGCGTGCCGTAAGTGCCGGTGATGGTTTGCGGGGTGATGGGGCCGCTGGCGATGCGGTCGGCGCCTTGCACATCGTTGCTCAACACATTGCCGGTCAGGGTCAGCTGGCTCTCGGTAGCCGTCAGCGCATTGCTGTCCGCTACTGCATGCGGCATGTCATCGATAACGATGACATCCAGCGAACCGCTGGCCACATCACCATCACTGTCGCTGACCAGGACACTGATACTCTCGCCCTGTGCATTGGCTCCAGCACCGTCCGGATGTGCCCCGGTAGTGCTCAAGGTGTAACTGTAACTGACCACACCGGTTGCAGCATCGTAGCCGGTGATGGTCAACACGTTGCCCAACCCGGTAGTGATGGACTGCCCCACACCGGTCACCGCGCCAGCCGTGACGACGTTGATGCCACCGACATTGAGGTTGAACACACCATCCGGCGCCACGACGGTGAAATTGCCGGTTTTGGTCAAAGCGGCGGGCTCACTGGCCGAGCCCTGGGCCAGGTTGGCCTCGTTGAGGCTCAGCGCCCCTCCCTCCACCTGCAAACCTTCAATAGTCACCGGGTTGTTGACCACCGGTTGCGGTGGCAACAGCGCGTCATCGTTGTTATTGAGATCGCCAACATCCAGCTCCGGCACTTCGATAAAGCCGTTGAAGCCCGCTGTCGGGAAGCCAATGACCGGATCCACCCGGCCACCCACTTCGCTGAGCAGGACAAAGGAGTGACCACCGCCGAGTGCACCCGAAGAACCGCCACTCCCCGGACCGGCCGCCGTTGGATCGGCATCCTGGCTGGGGTCGGCGCCTGCGGCGATGGCTTGCTGGAGTTTCTCCACATCGGTGAGTTGCGCCTGACTTGGCGCCGTTGCCTGCGGCGCATCGTCATGAGCTGCCTGGCTGGCCAGCAACTGCGGGGACAAGGCCAGACTGCTGTCACGGCCCAAGGTCAACTCGGCACCATTTTGCAGATGCACGGCCACCGCTCCGGCGACGCCCGTCTGCAACTGCTCGCCGGCAAACAGCCGGTCACCTTCGGCCAGCGCCCGGCGAGTCCCGTCACTGGCGACGGCGAAGACCTCTCCGACTACTTTGCTGACAATACCGATTAACTTGGCCATGAGCGCTCTCCTCCGCTGCGGAACGGTTTTTCGCAGAAAAGCACTCTGATTCTCGCGTGGTCGGCCTGCTGCGCCTGCCTTTGGCCAACACCTGGAAAGCGCTGAAGGCGAAGGTCGATTTCAATGAAATCAACGCCTTCGCCTGCCAGACACTCCATGAACGTGGAAAAACAAGCTGGCGATTTGGCATATGCCAAAAAATTGTCGCCAACAACTGATCTTCCTCCATCCCCTCCGCTACATCCGTGCCCTTTGCCGCAAAAAATTCTGAACTTTCTCTGGCGCCCGAAAAATGCCCCCTAGCGCGGTATCAACGGGTCGCTCGATATGAACAATGTCGTGGATTCCTTAGATCGCATAAGTTTTTTTTCGCATAACCCTTATGAAAAATTCTTCTTAGCTCGCCTTATAAATGTTCTTAGCTCTGTTGTTACAAGCCTGAAACGGTTTGACCTTAAAAGTTCGTCAAAAATATGACGACAGCAGCACCCAAATTTGAGATCAGGGAGAAGTACCCCATGCGCGTTTTGACCCCCATCACCGGCGCAATTCTATTGGCCATGGCATGTGCCAATGCTCAGGCGATGTCGCTTACGGAAGCTGTGCAAAGCGCCGTGGACCAACATCCGGAAATCAACGCCAGCCGTAACAATCGCTTATCCGCAGACGAAGACGTCAAGGTGGCCAAAGGCGGCTGGTATCCGCGCGTCGACCTGGTTGCCGGCTACGGTCGGCAGAAGTCGGATAACACCAACACTCGCTTCACCAATCCCGACGGCACCTCCAATCACAACAAGGAAACCCTGAACTACACCCAGTCCGACCTGCGCCTGCGGCAGATGCTGTTCGACGGTTTCAACACCTCCAATGAGGTCGGCCGTACCGAAGCGGTGGTCAACTCCCGCGCCTACTACACCCAGGCAACCGCTCAGAGCATCAGCCTGCGCGCCGTCGAGGTGTACCTGGAGGTGCTCAAGCGCCGTGAGCTGGTGACCCTGGCCAAGAACAACCTGCAGGCCCACCTGCGCGTCAACGACCAGATCGGCTTGCGCAGCGAACGCGGCGTGGGCAGCACCGCCGACCTCGACCAGTCCACCGCCCGTCGCGCCCTGGCGGAAAACAACCTGTACACCGCCGAAGTCGACCTGGCCGATGCCGAAGCCAATTTCTACAGCGTCATCGGCCGCGTCCCCGACGAGCTGGAAACCCCGGTCACCATCAAGGGGGAGATGCCTGCCAGCCTGCTCGATGCGCGCCAGGACATGCTCGAACACAACCCCTACCTGAAGTCGGCCCAGGCTGATGTACAAGCCGCCGAGCAGCAGTACGAAGTGGCCAAGTCGCCGTTCTATCCGCGCCTGGATGCGGTACTGGCCACCGGCGCCAACAACAACACCGCAGGTCAGGTCGGTCACGACAACAACGACTGGCAAGCCGGTGTCGAGCTCAGCTACAACCTGTTCCGCGGCGGCAGCGACAAGGCCCGCCTGCAGTCCGATGCGCACAAGATCAACCAGGCCATGGACATCCGCAACAACGCCTTGCGCACCCTCAACGAGGACCTGGCGCTGTCCTGGAACGCCATGACCAACGCCCGCAAGCAAACCCCGACCGCCCGCGAGTACGCGGATACCACCACCCGGGTGCGCGCGGCCTATCAGGATCAGTTCGGCCTCGGCCAACGGACCCTGCTCGACCTGCTCGACAGTGAAAACGAGCTGTACAACGCCAACCGCCGGTATACCGAAGTGCGCTATGTCGAGGAGTTCTCGATGTACCGGGTGCTGGCCAACATGGGTGAGCTGCTGAACAAGCAACGCATCTCGCTGCCGCCTGAGGCCATTGCCCAGAGTGAAGTGAAGAGCGAAGCACGTCTGCCCGACATGCGCTAAGCCGCGATCTGCTGCAGGAGTAGGCCATTGTGACCAGCATGCAACCTGCGAGCTCGGCGGCAGATCCGCGCCTGAGTTTCGATGATCCGTTACTCGATGGTTTGCTGATTCTCTGCAAGCTGCACGGTTGCACGCTCAGCCGCGCTGGCCTGAGTGCCGGCCTGCCCCTGGCCCAGCAGCGCCTGAGTCTCGACTTGCTGCCGCGCGCCGCCGCTCGCGCCGGTTTGCAGGCGCGCGTGTTGCGACGGGAACTGGACGCGATTTCGGCGCTCAACCTGCCGGTGCTGTTACTGCTCAAGCAGGGCCGCTGCGCCGTGCTGCGACGTTGGGGCGAAGACGGCAAGGCGCTGATCCTGCCCAGTGAGGCAGAAGGTGGCGAACAATGGGTCAGCCGCGAGGAACTGGCCGAGGCCTATAGCGGCGAAGCGCTGTTCGCCCGTCCCCGGCATGAGCTCGAAGACCTGCGCGCACCGTTGATGCCGCGGGTCAATGCCTGGTTCCGCGACACCCTGAAACTGTCTCGCTGGCTCTACGGCGATGCGGTCCTGGCCAGTCTGTTGATCAACCTGCTCGGCCTGATGGTGCCGCTGTTCGTCATGCAGACCTACGACCGGGTCGTGCCCAACCAGGCCATCTCGACCCTCTGGGTCCTGGTGGTCGGCCTGTTGATCGGCACCTTGTTCGAATTGATTTTGCGCATAGTGCGCGCTCATTTGCTGGATCAGGCCGGGAAAAAGACCGACCTGATTCTCTCGGCCACCCTGTTCGAGCGCATTACCGGCATGTCGATGAAGGCCCGGCCGGCCACCATCGGTGGTTTTGCGCAAAGCATCCATGACTTCCAGGGCCTGCGCGAATTTCTCACCGCCGTGACCCTGACCAGCGTCATTGACCTGCCCTTCGTGGTGCTGATGCTGCTGGTAATCGGCCTGCTCGGCGGCTGGCTGGTGGTGATTCCGCTGATTGCCTTCCCCGTCACCATCATCTTCGCCCTGTTGATCCAGGTACGTTTGCGCGACACCGTGCAAAAAAGTCTGGCCCTGGGTGCGGTGCGCCAGGCCCTGCTGATCGAAACCCTCGGTGGCCTGGAAACCCTCAAAGCCTGCAGTGCCGAGAGCGAGCGTCAGTACCAATGGGAAAGCACCCACGGCGCCCTGACCCGCCTCGACGCGCATGCCCGTAACCTGTCGGCGCTGGCCACCAACGGCACCTTGTTCATCCAGCAGTTCTGCGGCATGGCGACCATTGTCGCCGGGGTCTACAGCATCATTGCCGGCAATCTCAGTGTCGGTGCCCTGGTCGCCAGCTACATGCTCGGTAGCCGCGTACTGGCCCCGCTGGGGCAGATCGCCGGGCTGATCACCCGTTATCAGCAGGCGCAGCTGACCATGCGCAGTACCGACGCGCTGATGGCGCTGCCACAGGAGCGTCAGGCAGGGCAGCAACCGCTGGAGCGCACCCAGCTGCACGGCGCCCTTGAGGTCAGCCATGTCAGCTTTCGCTATGCCGGGCAGAACGCCGCCGCGCTCAATACCGTGAGCTTCAGCGTCAAGCCCGGCGAGCGCATCGGCATCATCGGCCGCAGCGGTTCGGGCAAAAGCACCCTGGCCCGCCTGTTGATGGGCTTTTATGCGCCGGACGAAGGACAGATCCTGCTCGACAACCTCGATCTACGCCAACTCGACATCGCCGACCTGCGCAACCAGATCGGTTATGTCGCCCATGACCTGCCGCTGCTGGCCGGCAGCCTGCGCGACAACCTCACCCTCGGCGCGCGCTATGTGAGTGATGCACGCATGCTGGAGGTCGCCGAGCTGACCGGCGTCAGTGAACTGGCGCGCCAGCATCCGCAAGGTTTCGATCGCCCGGTCGGTGAACGTGGCCAGTTGCTCTCCGGTGGCCAGCGCCAGTCCGTGCTGCTGGCCCGGGCGATGCTGCTGGAGCCGCCGATCATGATCCTCGACGAACCCACCAGCCACATGGACAACGCCAGCGAAGACCAGCTGCGCCAACGCCTGCATAGCTGGGTCGAGGGCAAGACGCTGTTGCTGGTCACCCACCGCACCTCGATGCTCAGCCTGGTCGACCGCTTGCTGGTGCTCGACAACGGCAAGGTGGTGGCTGATGGGCCGAAGGAAGCGGTTATCGATGCACTGCGCAAAGGCCGGGTCGGCTCGGCCATCTAGGGGATCTCGTCATGTCCATCAGCCAAGGCTTGCGCAGTTACTTCCAGAGCTTCGGCAAAACCGCCGAACGCGACTACATGCCGGATGTAGCCGGCGCAACGTTACAGGATTCGCCGCGCCTGTCGCGCATCACCGTGTGGCTGGCGGCCGCCTTGTTGCTGGTGGCGCTGATCTGGGCCTGGTTCGCGGTGCTGGATGAAGTGACCATGGGCGAAGGCAAGGCGATCCCGTCGAGCAAGGTCCAGGTGATCCAGAACCTGGAAGGCGGCATCGTCACCGAAATCTTTGTTCGCGAAGGACAGATGGTCAACAAAGGCGATACCTTGCTGCGCCTGGACGACACGCGCTTTCTGTCCAACAAGGGCGAGAGCGAAGCGGATCGCTATGCCCTCACCGCCCAGGTCGAACGCCTGTCGGCCGAGGCTGAGGGGCGCCCCTTCGAAGTCTCTGAAGAGGTACGCAGCAAAGCGCCGCAGGTGGCCGAGGACGAGCTGTCGTTATACCAGTCCCGGCAACGGCGCCTGACCAGCGAAAAGCAGACCCTCAGCGAACAACTGCGACAAAAGACCCAGGAGCTGGCCGAGTTCCGTTCCAAGGCCGAGCAGTACCGCTCGGCGCTGGCCCTGCTGCAGCAAGAACTGAACATGTCGACGCCGCTGGTGGGCACCGGGGCGATCTCACCCGTAGAGATCCTGCGCCTCAAGCGCAGCACCGTCGAAGCCCGTGGCTCGCTGAACGCCACCACCCTGGCGATTCCCCGCGCCGAGGCAGCCGTGGCGGAAATAAAGAGCAAGATCGAAGAGTCGGAAGCCGGTTTCCGTTCGGAGGCGGCCAAGGAGCTCAACGAGAAACGCACCGACCTGTCGAAGATCACCGCCTCGAGCATCGCCATCGATGACCGGGTCACGCGCACCACGGTGGTTTCGCCGGTGCATGGCATCATCAAGCTGCTCAAGGTCAACACCATCGGCGGCGTGGTCCAGCCGGGCAGCGACCTGCTGGAGATCGTGCCGCTGGAAGACAATCTGCTGATCGAAGCCAAGGTGCGCCCGCAGGACGTTGCCTTCCTGCACCCCGGGCAGTCGGCAATGGTCAAGTTCAGCGCCTACGACTACACCATCTATGGCGGCTTGAAGGCCAAGCTGGAATTGATCAGCGCCGACACCGTCACCGACGACAAGGGTAATTCGTTCTACCTGATCCAGGTGCGCACCGACAAAAACCACCTGGGTGGCGATAACAAGCCTTTGCTGATCATCCCCGGGATGACCGCCACGGTGGACATCATCACCGGGCACAAGAGTGTGCTGGATTACCTGCTCAAGCCGGTGCTCAAGGCGCGTACTGAAGCTATGCGCGAACGTTGAACTGTGGGAGCTGGCTTTGCCAGCGATGCAGGCGCCGCGCAACATCTGACACCGCAACGATGTCATCGCCGGCAAGGCCGGCTCCCACATGAAAGTCAGCGCTGGTGATTTCGCTCGTACGTCTCGCGCCCCATCGCCTCGATCTGCCCCTCGATCAAGGCATCGAAAGGCTTGAGCAGTGCATCGAAAGACAGCGGCGCCTCCAGCACATTCAACGCCTGCACCACCGCCTCCAGGGTCGATAGCGCCCCCTCCGCCGGCGCTTTGCGCAAGCGGTAGCGCGAAGGCTGTACCTGAGCCAGCGTCACCCGCGGCAAGGCTGCCAACAACGGATTCATGTGCAGCAACTTGCTCGCCTTGCGCCAAGTACCATCGGGCACCACCAGCAGCCAGGGGCGTTGATCCTGATCGTCGGTATAGGCCACCAGAGGCTGAGCCTGATCGCCGGGAAACAGCAACGCGCTGCGATACCCCGGCACCTCGATCAGCGCAGCCAGATCCTCGAACGCCTCAGCTACCCGCAATTCGCTATTTCGCAGACCCAGTGCCGCCAGTTTCGCGGTATTGAGGGCATGACGCACTTCACTCGGATGCTGCAACACCAGCACGCGGGTGCGGCTATCGAGGGACGGGATCAACGGGCAAAGGCAATGGGCTTGTGGGCGCAGGCAGCGCTCGCACTGGATTCTGGACATCGGGTTCTCCTGGACGGGCAAAGTGTGCCACAGCAGTCCCGGAAAAAGCCCACTTCCCTGTGGGTGAGACGAAAGACCTCAGCGATTGAAACGTTCGGCCAGGCTGTACAGGTACTCAGCCATGCGTTCCAGATCCTGACTGATCGCGGCACCCTGCTTGGCCTGTCCGGCACTGTGATCACAGAGCTGGGCGATGCGGGTGATCTGCTGATTGATAGCTTCAGCGACATGACTCTGTTGTTCAGACGCGGTGGCCATCTGCTGACTCATACCGGTAATACGGCTGACCGCCTGGGTTATTCCCACCAGCGCCGACTGCACCGCTTGGACACGTTGCACGCTGTCTCTGGCAATCTGCTCGCCCTTGCTCGCCGTGGACACCGCACGTTGTGCGCCGTCACGCAGCGAGGCGATGATCTGGTGGATTTCCTCGGTGGAGCTGCGGGTGCGCTGGGCCAAAGACCGCACTTCGTCCGCCACCACAGCGAATCCGCGCCCCTGTTCACCAGCCCGCGCCGCTTCAATCGCAGCGTTCAGAGCAAGCAGATTGGTCTGTTCGGCAATCGAGGTGATCACATCCACCACACTGCCAATCGACTGAGTCTGCTCGGCCAGGGCGTTGACCGCCTGACCGATGTCATTGACCGCTTCGTTCATACTGCCCATCGCCCGCAGGCTTTGCTGCGCCAGGTCACTGTCGACCAAGCGCGTCAGCGCGGTCTGCAGCCGCGCTTCCTCGCTGAGCATGGCCAGGTCAAGCTGCCCGCCCCTGACGCAACCTTGCATACAGTGCCGAGGCACGGCGGTTCTGCTCGCGGCTCGGCACTGAACGCACGGATTCATAACCGCTGATCCGACCGTTTTCGTAGATCGCCGTGACATAGGCGCTGACCCAGTAGAAGTCGCCGTTTTTAGCGCGGTTCTTGACCACACCCATCCACGGTTTTCCCTGTTTGATGGTTTCCCACATATGGCCGAATACCGCAGGCGGCATATCCGGATGGCGTACCAGGTTGTGCGTCTGATCGATCAGTTCTTCGTAGGTGAAACCACTGATGGCAACAAAGGCGTCGTTGCAATAGGTAATACGGCTGTTGAGATCGGTGGTGGAAATCAGGCGTTGTTCGCGGGGAAAGGTTCTTTCGTGCTCACTGACGGGTAAATTCATACGCATCTGTGCGATACCTGCCGAAGGGTGATGGGGAAATGACATCAACGCAGTACAGGTTTAGCAGAGCAATTACGGGAAAGTAGCCCGCTTACCGAGGATATTTCCGGTTCTATTTGAATTTTTCAGAGGTCATTTCGGTCAGGCCGGTGTGAGCTGCGCCTTGAGCAAATCGCGAAAGGTCTGAATCAAGGGTTCGCGGCTGCGTCCGCGACGGATGATCATGGAAAACGGCGCCTGGTAGCCGAAGGTCGCCGGTGACAACACACGCAAATCCCCCTTGTCGGCCCACGCCTGGGCATAGTGTTCCGGCAGGTATCCGATATAGGCGCCGGACAACACCAGAATCAGTTGCGCTTCCATACTTTCCACCGTCGCTGCGCTGTGTTTGAAACCGTGACGAGCCAGTTCCGCCTGGCTCCAGTAGCCGCGCCCGACCATGCGTTGCTGGGTGATGACCTGTTCTGGAATGCGCCGCTCGTGAAACAGCGGGTGGCGGTTACTGCAGTACAGCCAGTGCTGCTCGCGGTACAGCGGTTGATAGACCAGGCCACTCATGCGCGTCGAAAACGCGCCGATGGCCAGGTCCAGGCGGTTGTCCTGCACCCCCAGCTGCAACTCGTAGGGGCTGGATACCGACAGGTGCAAATGCACCGCCGGGTGCTCCTGGCTGTAGGCACCGATCGCTTCGGCCAGCGGCAAAGCGCGGTCGCCGACGGTCGAGTCGATCACCCCCAGGTTCAGGGTTCCGCGCAACTCGCCCTTGAGTGCTGCGGCGTATTGCTCGAAGCCGTCCATTTCGGCCAGCAGGCGCAGGGTTTCCTGATGGAACAGTTCGCCCTTGCTGGTCAGGCTGAAGCCCCCGCGCCCGCGGTGACACAGGACAATGCCCAGCGCCGCTTCCAGCTGGCTCATGTAGGTGCTGATGGCCGAGGTCGAAAGGTTGAGTTCGCGCTGGGCGTTGGCGAAGCCCTGATGACGTACGACGCTGACAAAAATGCGCAGGAGTTTCAGGTCAGGCAGTGCAGAAGCCATGGCTTACAGGGTCCGAAAAGGCGTGTTTGGCAAAAGTCTAACCAGATTCCCGCCGATAGTTTAGAAAAACCTGAACTAAGTATTTGCCTGTAGCGATTCTTTTTGCCCACTACCTTTTGCAGACTCTGCCGCAATGCACCTGCTTGCCAGCATTCAAGGGTTACCAGCCAACCCGCAAGACAGGTTCCAACAACTAAAACAATCGAATCGATGAGGCCCGACCGTGGACAAGATTCTGCACCAACCACTGGGCGGCAACGAAATGCCGCGTTTCGGCGGCATCGCCACCATGCTCCGTCTCCCTCACCTGCAAAGCGCCGAAGGCCTTGATGCCGCGTTCATCGGCATCCCGCTGGACATCGGTACTTCGCTGCGCTCCGGCACCCGTTTCGGCCCACGGCAGATCCGCGCCGAGTCGGTGATGATCCGCCCTTACAACATGGCCACTGGCGCTGCCCCCTTCGATTCGATGTCGGTCGCCGATATCGGTGACGTGGCGATCAACACCTTCAACCTGCTTGAAGCTGTGCGCATCATCGAAGAAGCCTACGACGAAATCCTCGAACACAACGTCATCCCCATGACCATGGGTGGCGACCACACCATCACCCTGCCGATCCTGCGGGCGATCCACAAGAAGCACGGCAAGGTAGGCCTGGTGCACATCGATGCCCACGCTGACGTCAACGATCACATGTTCGGCGAGAAAATCGCCCACGGCACCACCTTCCGCCGCGCCGTGGAAGAAGGCCTGCTCGATTGCGACCGCGTGGTGCAGATCGGTCTGCGCGCCCAGGGTTATACCGCCGAAGACTTCAACTGGAGCCGCAAACAGGGCTTCCGTGTGGTCCAGGCCGAAGAGTGCTGGCACAAGTCGCTGGAACCGCTGATGGCCGAAGTGCGCGAGAAAGTCGGTGGCGGCCCGGTGTACCTGAGCTTTGACATCGACGGCATCGACCCGGCCTGGGCCCCCGGCACCGGCACCCCGGAAATCGGCGGCCTGACCACCATCCAGGCGATGGAAATCATCCGTGGTTGCCAGGGTCTGGACCTGATTGGCTGCGACCTGGTAGAAGTCTCGCCACCTTACGACACCACCGGCAACACCTCCTTGCTCGGTGCCAACCTGCTCTACGAAATGCTCTGTGTCCTGCCGGGCGTTGCTCGCCGCTGACCGACAGGCACCACAGGAGCTACAACGAGGCAGGAGCCATGATCGCCGGCGCACAAGCGGCCGGTGAAGTAGACGAATGACCGGCGCCGGGCTTGCCTGGCGCCAGGATCGATCTCACCATAATAAAGATAATCGGAGACACCCATGGCCTTAGACTTATTCGTTGTCTTGATCTATGCGGCCGGCATGCTCGGGCTTGGCTGGTACGGCATGCGCAAAGCAAAAACCCATGAAGATTACCTGGTCGCCGGGCGTAACCTCGGCCCTAGCCTGTATATGGGCACCATGGCGGCCACTGTGCTCGGCGGCGCCTCGACAGTTGGCACCGTGAAACTCGGATATGTCCACGGCATCTCGGGCTTCTGGCTGTGCGCGGCACTGGGCCTGGGCATCATCGCGCTGAACCTGTTCCTGGCCAAACCGCTGCTGCGCCTGAAAATCTTCACCGTGACCCAGGTGCTGGAGCAGCGCTACAACCCCATGGCCCGTCAGGCCAGCGCGGTGATCATGCTCGCCTATGCGCTGATGATCGCTGTGACCTCGACCCTGGCCATCGGCACCGTTCTGCAAGTGCTGTTCGATATGCAGTTCTGGGCTGCAATTCTGCTCGGCGGCGGCGTCGTGGTGGTGTACTCCACCATCGGCGGCATGTGGTCGCTGACCCTGACCGACATCGTTCAGTTCGTGATCAAGACCGTTGGCCTGATGTTTGTCCTGCTGCCGATCTGCCTGTACCGCGTGGGCGGCTGGGACGAACTGGTCGCCAAGCTGCCAAGCGCCAGCTTCAGCCTGACCACCATCGGCTGGGACACCATCATCACCTACTTCCTGATCTACTTCTTCGGCATCCTCATCGGTCAGGATATCTGGCAACGGGTGTTCACCGCCCGTGACGAGAAGGTCGCCAAACGCGCAGGTACCGTCGCCGGTGTCTACTGCGTGATCTATGGCCTGGTGTGTGCGGTGATCGGTATGGCTGCCCATGTGCTGCTGCCGGATCTGGCCAACGCCAACAATGCCTTTGCCGCAATCGTCAAATCCGCCCTGCCGGATGGCATCCGCGGCCTGGTGATTGCAGCGGCGCTGGCAGCGATGATGTCCACGGCCAGTGCTGGCCTGCTGGCAGCCTCGACCGTGCTGACTGAAGACCTGCTGCCAAAACTGCGCGGCGGCAAGCAGTCGAGCCTGGCGATCAACCGCCTGTTCACCCTGCTCACCGGTATTGTCGTGCTGGGTATCGCCCTGGTGGTCGAAGACGTCATCAGTGCCCTGACCCTGGCCTACAACCTGTTGGTCGGCGGCATGCTGGTACCACTGATCGGTGCAATCTTCTGGAAACGCGCAACCACTGCCGGTGCAATCACCAGCATGACCCTGGGCTTTGTCACTGCCCTGGCGTTCATGGTCAAGGATGGGATGGATGCCAACACGCCGATCTACTACAGCCTGGCGATCGCGCTGGTCAGCTTTGTGGTGGTGAGTTTGATGTCCCGCCGTCCGGTGGGTGCGGTAAACCTGGCCTGATCCAGGCCAACGGTGGCCGTCGCATCACCCTGATGCGGCGGCCCGGGCCAGGCGCCTAGCGACGTGGCTGGCGCTTGCGCTGTTCCTCATCGGTAGGGATCGGCACCGGCTGCAATGGCGGTGGAATCAAGCCCAGAGCCGCAGCCAGGTCATGAAGCCAGTTGAACAGATTATTTCTCATAACTCCCCCTCTCGGGTCAGCCTGCACGGCGTTTCAATCCTGCGATGCTTCATACAGATCATAGCCCTATGTCTTCCATTGCGCATGCTCCTGGACTACAACTTGGGTCCCAGTTGATCTTAATCAAGCCCTGACCGCCACCTCAGTCGCCTGTGCAACTGTTTCCCCTTGTTGCAAATCGATCCAGGCACTCAAATTCGCCCCACGCATGCCTTTGCGCCACATCAACCAGGTCGTGGCCAGATCGAAGGGCGCTTGCAAGCGGTGCACCGCCACCCGTTCACGTCCGGGCAAACTGTCGAGCATCGACTGCGCCATCAACGCCACCCCCGCTCCGGCAATCACACAGGCGAGCATGCTCGGATAGGACTCGATTTCCATGACCCGACCCATGGCCGCATGGTCATGGGCATACCAGGCCTCCAGGCGCATGCGGTAGGAACACCCCTGGCGGAAGGTGAACACCGCCCGCCCGGCGACGTCCCGGGCGCTGTGCACCGGCGGATGATCGGGCTCGGTGATCAGCACCAGGGTTTCATCGCACAGCGGCACGCCGTCCAGCCCGGCCAGGGCCAGTGGCCCATCCACCAGGGCAGCGTCCAGACGGCCGCTGAGCAGACCTTCGAGCAGCTCACCACTGGGCGCCGCCTGCACCTGCAGGTTCACTGCCGGATAGGTCTTGTGATAGCGCGCCAGCAGTGCCGGCAGGTGGATGGCAGCGGTGCTGTACATGGTGCCCAAGGCGAAATCCCCAGCCGGTTGTCCGCCCTGCACGGCCGCGAAGGCTTCATCGCGCAGCGCCAGCATGCGCCCGGCGTAATCGAGCAGCACCTTGCCTGCCGGCGATAGCTGCAATCGCTGTCGCTCGCGGCGGAACAACTCGACGCCCAGTTGCTCTTCCAGCTGACGCAGGCGTGTCGACAGATTCGACGGTACCCGGTGCAGACGCTCGGCGGCCCGGGTAATCGAGCCTTCCTCGGCGACTGCCTGAAAAATACGCAGTTGACTGAGCTCCACGAGATATTCTCCAGAACAGAACAAGTTCCTCATGATTATTCAATTTTATTGAAAGTCAATCCTCCTTAGCCT
The DNA here is from genome assembly GCF_028682475.1 of Pseudomonas putida. Classification (GTDB taxonomy): domain Bacteria; phylum Pseudomonadota; class Gammaproteobacteria; order Pseudomonadales; family Pseudomonadaceae; genus Aquipseudomonas; species Aquipseudomonas putida_AG. Next base: position 46,664 of record NZ_JANHLE010000033.1, on the reverse strand, counting down.
GACGGTCATCGATCCCGCTTCAGGAGCTTGACCATGTCCCCGCCTGTTCGCCTGCTTGCCTGCGCCGTGGCCCTGATGATGGCCATGGGTATTGGCCGCTTTGCCCTCACCCCGCAGCTGCCGCACCTGATCGCTGAAGGCCAGATTAGCCTGACCGCCGCCGGTCTGATCGCCGCCGCCAACTACCTGGGCTACCTGCTCGGCGCGCTGGACGCCATGTTCGCCCGTCGTCCAGGCCAGGTCAGCGCACGCCTGCATGCGGGCTTGTGGCTCTGCGCAGGGCTGACCCTGGCCTCGTTCTGGGCTAAGGGTTTCTGCAGCCACCTGCTGCTGCGCTTCGGCACCGGCGTGGCCAGCGCCTGGGTGCTGGTCATGCTCACCAGCCTCAGCCAGCAACTGGCGGCAGCAAGCAACCGGCCTCGACTCGGGGCCCTGGTGTTCGCCGGTCCTGGCGTGGGCATCATGCTCACCGGCCTGCTCGCCCTGTGCTCCAATCTGTACGGCCTGGGCTCGGCCCCACTGTGGCTGATCTATGCCGCCAGCGCGCTGGTGATGCTGCTGGCCGTGCTGCCCCTGCTGCCCCGGCCGCAAGCCTCAGCGCCTGCCGGCAGCCCTGTCGCGGCGCCGGCAGCGACCCGGGGCATCGCACGTTTGGGCCTGATCTACGCGCTGTATGGCATCGGCTACATCATCCCGGCCACGTTCATGTCACAGATGGCCAGCGCCCGCTTCCACGGACACTGGCTGGCGGATCTGTTCTGGCCGGGGTTCGGTCTGGCGGCGGCAGTGGGGGTGGTGCTGACCAGCTACCGCCGCCCACACTGGGGCAGCACCTCGCGCTGGTTGATGGCGACGCTCTGGCTGCAGGCTGCCGGGGTGTTCGCCTGCCTGCTCGGCAATGGCCCGGGCCTGGCCCTCGGGGTGTTGTTGTGCGGCACGCCGTTCCTGGCCTGCATGCAGCTGATGATGCAGCGCCTGCGCGAACTGTCACCCCACGCCTATCAACGCAACACCGCCTTGCTGACTGCCTGTTTCGCCCTTGGCCAGCTCAGCGGGCCGCTGCTGGCCGCGCTGAGCAATCGGTTCGCCGCCAGCCTGCAACCGGCGCTGGTTATCGCCGGCTGCGGCCTGCTGCTGGGTGGTGCACTGCTCTGGCGGCCGCAGCCTAGCCGAGCAAGCTGCGCAAACGTCGGCGCACCCACTGCTCAGCACTGACCAGGGTCACGCCGAGCAACACCATGATGGCCCCGAGCACGAAGTTCAGGCTCAGTGGTTCGTCCAGCAGCAGCACACCGAAGGTCACCCCGAACAGCGGGGTGATGAAAGAAAACACGGCCAGGTTTGACGCCAGATAGCGGCGCAGCAGCCAGAACCAGGTCAGGTAGCTGAAGAACGACACGATCAGCCCCTGGAACAACAGGCTGCCAATCGCCAGCGGGGTAAAGTGCACCTGGGTGATCTGGCCGCTGAGGGCGGCGATCAGCAACAGGCCGACGAATCCGACCGCCAGTTGATAGAACAAGGTCAGGGTCGCAGGCGCCTCTGACAGCCGGGAAGCGCGTACCACCACCGTGGTCGCGCCCCAGGCCAGGCCCGCCAGCACGCCGAAGGCATCGCCCAACAGCATGCGCCCGTCCAGGTCTGACCACGAGACGCCGCCGGCAAAGGCATAGGCAATGCCGCCAAAGGCCAGGACGATACCCAGCCATTGCAAGGGCCGCAGGCGTTCGCTCGGCAACAGCCAGTGCAAGCCCAGGGCGGTAAATACCGGCGCGGTGTAGAGGAACACCGACATATGCGCCGCCGAGGTCAGCTTCAGGCCTTCGGCGATGAACAAAAACTCCACCCCGAACAGCGCGCCGGCCAGCAGACCGCCGCGCCAGGTATGCGCCACCTGGTCCCAACCGCCGCGAAAACAGATCAGCAGGCCGACCAATACCGCCGCCATGCCCGAACGCAGGGCCTGTTGCATCACCGGCGCAATGTCTGGCGCGGCCAGCTTGATCATCACCTGCTGGATGCCCCAGATCAGGCACAGCACCAGCATTACTTGCAGGGCAAAGGCATCGGTATTGCGACGGGTAGCGCTCATTGCGGGCCCCCGCTATCGGCTAACGGCATGACAGCGTCTCGGTGGCAGTGGATCCAGCGCCGATTATCAGTGGCTGCAGGGGTTGAATGCCACCCTTGTGTTGCGGTTCGACTGAACTTTGCGCGCTGCTTGTGGCTCAACCGCAACACCAAGCCACGGGAGCTCTGCCCATGAAAAGCCTGTTGAACATCGCTGCCGCCGCCAGCTTGCTACTGGCCTTGCCGAGCTGGGCGTGCACGCTTGAAGAAGCCACGGAAAAACGCGAGGAGCTGGCCAAGGAGGTAACGCGACTGACGGAGCAGAATCCGCAGAAGGCCAAGGAGATCAATGACGAGTTGAAAGGCATGAAGCTTGAGAGTGCCAGCAAGGACCTGCCGGACAAGTGTCAGCTGATCGACAAGCGGCTGCAGGAGTTGAAGTCGGCGGAGAAGAAGGTTTGAATCAGGCGGTGAAGCTATCGCCGGCAAGGCCGGCTCCCACAGGGAGCTGGCCTTCAAAGCGGATGATTACTCGGCAGCAGGTGCCGGCTTGCGACGCTTGAGCGGCGCCAGACCGTCGGCGCTGGCCAGCGGTGCATTAGGCTTCGGCTTGGCAGTCGGCTTACGCTTGGCCACGACCTTCTTGTCACCCTTCTTGTCAGTCTTTTTCTTCTTCACGCCAGCAGCCTTGCCCGAGGCCTTGACCTTCTTCGGTCCGCTGTAGGTGCCTTTGACTTCCTTGATGACACGGCGCTCGAAGCTCTGCTTCAGGTAACGCTCGATGCTCGACATCAGGTTCCAGTCGCCATGGCAGATCAACGAAACCGCCAGGCCTTCGTTACCGGCACGACCGGTACGGCCGATACGGTGCACGTATTCGTCACCGCTGCGCGGCATGTCGAAGTTGATCACCAGGTCCAGGCCGTCAACATCCAGGCCACGGGCCGCGACATCGGTCGCCACCAGCACCTTGGCACCGCCCTGCTTCAGGCGCTCGATGGCCAGCTTGCGGTCTTTCTGGTCCTTGTCGCCATGCAGAACGAAGGCTTTGACGTCCTTGGCCACCAAGTGACCATAGATGCGGTCAGCCATGACCCGGGTGTTGGTGAAGATGATCGCCTTCTGATAGGTCTCGTTGGCCAGCAGCCACTGGACGATCTGTTCTTTATGCTGGTTGTGGTCGGCAGTGATGATCTGCTGACGGGTACCGTCGTTGAGCTGGCTGACGGTGTTGAGCATCAGGTGCTCAGGGTCTTTGAGCACTTTGCCGATCATGTCGCGCAGGCCGGCACCGCCGGTGGTGGCGGAGAACAGCAGGGTCTGCTCGCGGTTCGGGCACTCGCCACACAGGCGCTCGACGTCTTCGGAGAAGCCCATGTCGAGCATACGGTCGGCTTCGTCGAGAACGACGACCTGCACATGCTCAAGCTTGAGGTTGCCGGCGTTCAGCTGCTCGAGCATGCGGCCCGGGGTACCGACGAGGATATCCGGGACCTTGCGCAACATCGCGGCCTGTTCCTTGAAGTCTTCACCGCCGGTGATCATGCCGGCCTTGATGAAAGTGAACTGGGCGAAACGCTCGATTTCCTTGAGGGTCTGCTGGGCCAGCTCGCGGGTTGGCAGCAGCACCAGGGCACGGATCTCGACGCGCTTCTGCTTGAGGTCGACCAGGCGGTTGAGCACCGGCAGGACGAAGGCTGCGGTCTTGCCGCTACCGGTTTTCGCCGTCACCCGCAGGTCACGCCCCTGCAAAGCCAGGGGAATGGCGGCCGCCTGCACCGGAGTCGGCTCTTCGAAGTTCAGTGCAGCAACGGCTTTGAGCAGGCGTTCGTGCAGGGCGAATTGGGAAAACACGGGTGTACCTCGGGCATGTGCAGAAATTCAGCCGTATAGGGTAACGTTTTCCGAGGCCCACGCCGAATTTCTTTTGGCATTGATGCACCTTTCCGGGCTCTAATAACCGCTCATTTTCACTTCGGACACGTCAACTACCGCATGGCTATTGAACAGTTCTGGCAAAACGCCCTCGATCTCTGGGGCACTCTCGATCAACATCCTGTACTGCACGCAGGCCTCGGGCTGAGCATTCTGCTGGCCATCGCCCTGGTGCTGGGCCGGGTGGCACGCTTCCTGACCCTTCACGCCGTCAAGCTGCTCGGCCGACAGCCGGCACTGCACTGGGTCAACGATCTGCTGCAAAACAAGGTTTTCCACCGTCTGGCGCAAATGACGCCATCACTGGTGGTGCAGTTCGGCCTGAAACTGGTGCCGGAGCTCAATGCCCCCAGCCAGCATTTCCTCGGCAACGTCGCGCTGGCTTTCACCATTCTGTTCCTGATGCTGGCCATCAGCGCCCTGCTCGATGCCCTGCTGGACATCTACGCGCGTACCGAGCACGCCCGCACCCGCTCGATCAAGGGCTATGTGCAACTGGCGAAGATGGTGCTGTACATATTTGGCGCGATCATCATCGTCGCCACGCTGATCGACCGTTCACCGCTGTTGCTGCTGTCGGGCCTGGGTGCGATGTCGGCGGTGATCCTGTTGGTGTACAAGGACACCCTGCTGTCGTTCGTCGCCAGTGTGCAACTGACCAGCAACGACATGCTGCGGGTCGGCGACTGGATCGAAATGCCCCAGGTCGGTGCCGATGGCGATGTGGTGGATATCACCCTGCACACGGTCAAGGTGCAGAACTTCGACAAGACCATCGTCTCCATCCCGACCTGGCGGTTGATGTCCGAATCGTTCAAGAACTGGCGCGGCATGCAGCAGTCGGGCGGGCGGCGGATCAAGCGCAGCCTGTTCATCGATGCCGGCGGCGTGCGTTTTCTGCGCAACGATGAGGAACAGCGCCTGGGTGAAGTGCGCCTGCTGACCGACTACATCGCCCGCAAGCGCAGCGAGCTCAAGGCCTGGAACGAAGCCCAGGGCAATGTCGCCGAGCTTTCCGCCAACCGCCGGCGGATGACCAACATCGGCACCTTCCGCGCCTATGCCCTGGCCTACCTGAAGAGCCACCCGGAAATCCAGCCGAACATGACCTGCATGGTCCGCCAGATGCAGACCACCGCCCAGGGCGTGCCGCTGGAGATCTACTGCTTCACCCGCACCACCGCATGGGCTGACTATGAGCGCATCCAGGGCGACATCTTCGACTACCTGCTGGCGGTGATGCCCGAGTTCGGCCTGAGCCTGTATCAGCAGCCCAGCGGCAATGACCTGCGCGCCGGCCTGCTACCGGCGGGCCTGCCCCATCAGCAACGGACGCTGACTGCCGAGACGTCCGAGCCATAGCGAAGCCAGAATCACCGCCCCGCCGATGAACAGCCTGCCCAGGGGCTCGTGCTGATTCCAGATCAGCAAGTTGAGCAGCAGCCCCACCGGTACGTGCAGGTTGTTCATCACTGCCAGGGTCGCGCCGGAAACCAGGCACGCGCCCTTGTTCCACCAGTACAAGCCCAACGCCGTCGGGCACAGCCCCAGGAACAGCAGCACCAGCCACTGCACATCGGTGCTCGGCAGGTGCTGGCTGTTACCGAACGCCAGGAACGCCGGCAACACCACCAGCAAGGCGCCCAGGTAGAAATAGCCGAAGCGCCGGTAATGCGGCAGGTCGCTGGGGTTGCGCGCGATCAGGTGACGGTACAGCACCTGGCCGGCGGCATAGGTGAAGTTGGCCAGTTGCAGCAGCAGGAAGCCGATGAAGAAGTCCGGGCTGATGCGGTCGAAGCGGATCACCGCCGCACCCGCCACCGCCACCAGAGCCGCCACCAGCGCCCAGGGATTGAAGCGCCGGTTCAGGGCATCCTCGATCAGGGTCACGTGCAGGGGCGTGAGGATGGTGAACAGCAGCACTTCCGGCACGGTCAGCACCCTGAAACTCAGGTACAGGCAGACGTAAGTGATGCCGTATTGCAGGGCGCCGATCAGCAGCATCGAGCGCATGAAACGCGGCTCGACCTGACGCCAGCGGGTCAGCGGCAGGAACACCAACCCGGCCAGCACTACCCGCGCCAGCACGGCGAAGTAGCTGTCGACATGACCTGCCAGGTACTCGCCGATCAGGCTGAAGGAAAACGCCTGGATCAGTGCGACGATCAATAAATAGCCCATGCTTGCCCCTTGCTGTGGAGGCGGCGACCTTAGCTTTTCGCGGTCATTCGGGCAACTATCGCTGGCAAGGCCAGCTCCCACAAAACACTGTGGGAGCTGGCCTTGCCAGCGATAGGCGGCAACAAAAAAGCCCGGTCATGCACAAGGCAATGACCGGGCAGGTACACCCAAGGGAGCAACAGGTGTCAGGCGGGAAAATTCAGTGCAATCACGCTACCGCGGCCAGCTGGGCCTTGGCCTGGTTCAAGCCCTTCTCATGGAAGTCACCGCCCATGTTCAGGCCTTCGGCGTGAATGAAGGTCACATCATGGATACCGATGAAGGCCATTACCTGACGCAGGTACGGTTCCTGATGGTCGCTCGAGGCGCCGGCATGGATGCCACCGCGGGCGGTGAGGATGTAGGCCTTCTTGCCAGTGAGCAGGCCCTGCGGGCCGGTTTCGGTGTACTTGAAGGTGACGCCGGCACGCAGTACGTGGTCCAGCCAGGCCTTCAAGGTGCTCGGGATGGTGAAGTTGTACATCGGCGCGGCCAGCACCAGTACATCGGCAGCCAGTACTTCATCCGTCAGTTCGTTGGAGCGGGCCAGCGCCTGCAGCTCGTCGCTATTGCGCTGCGCTTCGGGCTTCATCCAGCCACCGAGCAGGTTGGCGTCCAGGTGCGGCACCGGGTTGACGGCCAGGTCGCGCAGGGTGACCTGGTCGCCAGGATGGGCCGCTTGCCACTGGCTGACGAAGTCACTGGTCAGCTCCCGGGAGATCGAACCCTGCTGGCGGGCGCTGCTTTCGATAACGAGTACACGGGACATGGGTTGCCTCCATCGGCGAATGTGGTAAGTCGATGGAGGTAAGACTAAACAGTGACCTATCGATTAAAAAGCGTAAAATCCGGGTGCAATCTATCAGTTTATTTGTTTTATTGTGCCGGTGCGCTAGCCTCAGTCATTGCGGCTTGCAGTCCAGGCTGATGCGCAGCTTGATGATCTCGCGATTGAATTTGGCCGTGACATCCTTGCTCTGCCTGGCCGGCACCTGTACCCGGCGCACCCTGGGGGCTTCCGGGCCGTTGCGGAACAGCACCTTGCACTGGGCCGCCACCTCGCCATAGTTGTTCAGGGTGATCGAACCGATGTCACGGTCGGTGTCGTAGGTGGTGTAGTCGAGCTTGACGCCATCGAGGGTCTTTTCCACATCGATGGGATAAGCCAGGGCTGTTAGCGGAAGCAGGGCCAGCAGTACAGCACAAGATTTTTTCATACGGCGCTCTCCATGAAAGAGCGCCAGCTTAGGACAACAGGAGCCGAAGATGAAAGCGCCGCGCGTTACCCTGGATCAGTGGCGGACCCTGCAAGCAGTGGTCGATCACGGTGGTTTTGCCCAGGCGGCCGAAGCGCTGCACCGTTCGCAATCCTCGGTGAGCTACACCGTGGCGCGCATGCAGGACCAGTTGGGCGTGCCGCTATTGCGCATCGACGGACGCAAGGCGGTGCTCACCGAAGCTGGCAACGTGCTGCTGCGCCGCTCCCGGCAACTGGTCAAGCAGGCCAGCCAGCTGGAAGACCTGGCGCACCACATGGAGCAGGGCTGGGAGGCCGAAGTGCGCCTGGTGGTCGATGCCGCCTACCCCAACGCCCGACTGGTCCGCGCCTTGAGCGCCTTCATGCCGCAAAGCCGCGGTTGCCGCGTGCGCCTGCGTGAAGAAGTGCTGTCCGGGGTCGAAGAGGTGCTGCATGAGGGCATTGCCGACCTGGCCATCAGCGGCTTCAACATCCCCGGCTACCTGGGTACCGAGCTCAGTTCGGTGGAGTTCGTCGCCGTGGCCCATCCCGATCACAGCCTGCATCGACTGGGTCGCGAGCTGAATTTCCAGGACCTGGAAAGCCAGCTGCAAGTGGTGATCCGCGACTCGGGCCGCGCGCAACCGCGCGATGTCGGCTGGCTCGGCGCCGAACAGCGCTGGACCGTCGGCAGCCTGGCCACCGCCGCAACCTTCGTCAGCAGCGGCCTGGGCTTTGCGTGGCTACCGCGCCACCTGATCGAACGGGAATTGCGCGAAGGTGTGCTCAAGCCCTTGCCGCTGGATCAGGGTGGCAGTCGCCATCCACTGTTCTACCTTTACTCCAACAAGGACAAACCCCTGGGCCCGGCCACGCAGATCCTCATCGATTTGCTGCGCAACTTCGATACCGCGCCGCTGGACGTGCCCTTCGCCGCTCCCGCCCAAGCCTGACAGGAATCATGCCCATGGCCTATTTCGAACATGAAGGTTGTTCACTGCACTACGAGGAATATGGCCAGGGCGATCCGCTGGTGCTGTTGCACGGCCTGGGCTCCAGTTGCAAGGATTGGGAGATGCAGGTGCCGGCACTGGCCCGTCACTACCGGGTGATTCTGATGGACATCCGTGGCCATGGCCGCTCCGACAAACCCCACGAGCGCTACAGCATCCAGAGCTTCAGCGCCGATCTGCTGGCCCTGCTCGAACAGCTGCAGACCGGACCGGTGCACCTGGTCGGCCTGTCGATGGGCGGCATGGTCGGTTTTCAGTTCGCGGTCGATCACCCTGAGTGGCTGCGCAGCCTGTGCATCGTCAACAGTGCCCCTGAGGTCAAGCGCCGCACCCGCCAGGACTGGATCTGGTGGGCCAAGCGCTGGGCCATGGCCCGAGCCCTGAGCCTGGAAACCATCGGCAAGGGCCTGGCTGCGCGGCTGTTCCCTGAGCCGCAACAGGCCGACCTGCGCTGCAAGATGACCGAACGCTGGGCGAAAAACGACAAGCGCGCCTACCTGGCCAGCTTCGATGCCATTGTCGGCTGGGGCGTCAGCGAACGCCTGGGGCAGATCAGCTGTCCTACGCTGGTCGTCAGTGCCGATCAGGATTACACCCCGGTCACCCTGAAAGAGCGCTATGTAGAGCTGATTCCCCGCGCGCGACTGGCGGTCATCGAAAATTCCCGGCACGCTACCCCCCTGGATCAACCACAGATTTTCAATCAGACGCTGCTGCAGTTTCTGGCAGCGTCCACCACCTCTCAAGGAACATTGAGCCCATGCTGAAAAAACTTCTGCTCGCCACCTGCTCGGTTGTCTTCGCCACCAGCCTGATGGCTGCCGACAAGGCACCGCACGTATTGCTCGACACCAGCTTCGGCCAGATCGAAGTGGAACTGGACCCGGTCAAGGCTCCGGTCAGCAGCAAGAACTTCCTCGAATACGTGGACAGCGGCTTCTATAACAACACCATTTTCCACCGGGTAATCCCGGGCTTCATGGCCCAGGGCGGAGGCTTTACCGAGCAGATGGTGCAAAAGCCCACCAAGGATCCGATCAAGAACGAAGCCAGCAACGGCCTGCACAACACCCGTGGCACGCTGTCGATGGCGCGCACCTCCAACCCCAACTCGGCCACCAGCCAGTTCTTCATCAACGTGGCGGATAACGCCTTCCTCGACCCGGGTCGTGACGCCGGTTACGCGGTGTTCGCCAAAGTGGTCAAGGGCATGGATGTAGTCGACCAGATCGTCAATTCGCCAACCACGGTCAAGAAAGGCATGCGCGATGTGCCGGTTGATCCGGTATTCATCAAGTCGGCCAAACGCATCGACTGACCCCCGGCTTCACAGGGACGTGAGCCAAGGCCTGAGGGTCTGACTGAACAGGAGTTACCCTTTTCATGCTGTTTCGCCGTTTCGAAAAGCTGATCGATATCTTTCGTGAAGCACCCAGCGCCTCGCCGCCGAGTACGGTATGGCCGTTCTACCTGTACTACCTGCGCCAGGTCTGGCCCAGCTTTGCCGCGCTGCTGGTGGTCGGCCTGATCGGCGCGCTGATCGAAGTGGCATTGTTCAGTTACCTGAGCCGGATCATCGATCTGGCCCAGGGCACCCCCAACATCAACTTTTTCAGCGAACATGCCGCTGAGCTGATCTGGATGCTGGTGGTCGCGCTGCTGCTGCGCCCGGTGTTCGTCGGCCTGCATGACCTGCTGGTGCACCAGACCATCAGCCCGGGCATGACCAGCATGATCCGCTGGCAAAACCACACCTATGTGCTCAAGCAGAGCCTGAACTTCTTCCAGAGCGATTTTGCCGGGCGTATTGCCCAGCGCATCATGCAGACCGGCAACTCGCTGCGCGACTCGGCGGTGCAGGCGGTGGATGCCCTGTGGCATGTGCTGATCTATGCGATCAGCTCGCTGCTGCTGTTTGCCGAGGCAGACTGGCGCCTGATGCTGCCGCTGATCACCTGGATCCTCTGTTACATCGGCGCGCTCTACTACTTCGTGCCGCGGGTCAAAGCCCGTGCGGTGATTTCTTCCGATGCGCGCTCCAAACTCATGGGCCGCATCGTCGATGGCTACACCAACATCGCCACCCTGAAACTCTTCGCCCACACCGACTTCGAGCAGCAGTACGCGCGCGAAGCGATCAGCGAACAGACCGAAAAAACCCAACTGGCCGCTCGCGTGGTCACCAGCATGGACGTGGTCATCACCAGCCTCAACGGCCTGCTGATCGTCACCACCACGGGCCTGGCCCTTTGGCTGTGGACCCAGTCACTGATCAGCGTCGGCGCCATTGCCCTGGCGACCGGCCTGGTGATTCGTATCGTCAACATGTCCGGCTGGATCATGTGGGTGGTCAACGGCATCTTCGAGAACATCGGCATGGTTCAGGATGGCCTGCAGACCATCGCCCAGCCGGTCACCGTCAACGATTCGCCGAAGGCTCCGGCCCTGAAAGTCGATCGTGGCGCGGTGAAGTTCGAGGATGTCTGCTTTCACTACGGCAAAGGCAGCCGGATCATCGATGGCCTCAACCTGGACATTCGCCCTGGCGAGAAAATCGGCCTGATCGGCCCTTCCGGCGCCGGTAAATCAACCCTGGTCAACTTGCTGCTGCGTTTGTATGACCTGGAAAGCGGGCGCATCCTCATCGATGGCCAGGACATTGCCCAGGTGACCCAGGCCAGCCTGCGCGCGCAGATCGGCATGATCACCCAGGACACCTCGTTGCTGCACCGCTCGATCCGCGAAAACCTGCTGTACGGACGCCCCGACGCCAGTGACGAAACGGTCTGGGAAGCGGTCCGCCAGGCCCGCGCCGATGAGTTCATCCCGCTGCTGTCCGATGCCCAGGGGCGCACCGGCTTCGATGCCCATGTCGGCGAGCGTGGGGTCAAGCTCTCCGGTGGCCAGCGCCAGCGCATCGCCATTGCCCGGGTACTGCTCAAGAACGCGCCGATCCTGATCATGGACGAGGCCACTTCAGCGCTGGACTCGGAAGTCGAAGCGGCGATCCAGGAAAGCCTCGAGACCCTGATGCAGGGAAAAACGGTGATTGCCATCGCCCACCGGCTGTCGACCATTGCCCGTATGGACCGCCTGGTAGTGCTGGAGAAAGGCCGGATTGCCGAGATGGGGAGCCATGCCGAGCTGCTGGCCCAGCAGGGATTGTATGCGCGCTTGTGGCATCACCAGACCGGTGGGTTTGTCGGCATCGACTGACATTCATCGCCGGCAAGGCCGGCTCCCACACAGGTGCAGCAAGCAGAGAACCCTGTGGGAGCTGGCCTTGCCAGCGATGAGGCCCTCAGCCTTGCCGATAGGGCAAGGCTGTACGCGCCTCTTCGGCATAGGCCAATACCCCTGCCCGTTCCTGCTGCAAAAACTCCAGCACAGCGCGGCGCAATCCCGGATGCAGCAGGTAATGCCAGGACCGGGTAATCACCGGCTCAAAGCCACGAATCAATTTGTGCTCACCTTGCGCACCGGCATCAAAGCGCTGCAGCCCTTCAGCAATGGCAAAGTCCATGCCCTGATAAAAGCAGGTCTCGAAATGCAGCCGGTCGAACTCGTCCAGGCACCCCCAGTAACGCCCATACAGACTGTCACCGCCGACCAGGCTGAAGGCCATGGCCACGTCGCGCCCGGCCTGGCGCGCCATCACCACACGGATCGCCGTCGGCATGCGCTCGGCGAGCAGGCTGAAGAACGAGCGGGTCAGATACGGTGCCCGACGACGCACGGCATAAGTGTTGGCGTAGCAGGCAAAAACGAAGTCCCATTGCGCCTCGCTCAGTTCATCACCCCGGTACCAGCGAAACTCGATGCCCTGCCCCGCCACCTGTTCACGTTCCTTGCGCATCTGCTTGCGCTTGCGTGAACTGAGGTTGTCGAGAAAGTCCTGGAAGTCCCGATAGCCCTGGTTGCGCCAGTGAAACTGACAGCCCAGGCGCTCCATCCAGCCTTCGCGAGCGCCGATCACGGCGTCAGCATCGGCATCGGTGAAGTTGATATGTGCGCCTGAAAAGCCCTGCTCCAACAGCGCGTCAGTTAGCTGATCAAGCAGTTTGCCAGTGGCCTGAGCATCGCCCAACAGTCGCGAACCGCCGACCGGCGAAAACGGCACGGCACACAGCAATTTGGGGTAATAGGCAATGCCCGCCCGCTCGCAGGCATCGGCCCAACCATGATCGAAGACGTACTCGCCAAACGAATGGGTCTTGATGTAGGCCGGCATGGCTGCCTGCAACTGCCCGCAAGCATCGGTCAGCAACCGATGCGCTGGCGTCCAGCCGGTGCGTTTGCTGACGCTACCGCTGTCCTCCAGGCTGCTGAGGAATGCATGGCGCAAAAACGGTTGCTCGCCCGGCACCAGGGCGTCCCAGGTGGCAGGTGCGAGTTCGGCTAGCTGTGACAGGATAAGGGTAGGCATTGGCGCAGTCTGCCTCGTCACGCCGACGAAAAAAAGCCCCGCGGGTGCGGGGCTGAAGATCTAACGGATGAGGAGCGGTGTTGCTTAGAACACGTACTGCGCGCGCATGACGAAACCGTCACCGCTGTCGTCGCCGGCAGCGTTCTCGGCATTGTCGACCTTGGTTTTGACGTACACACCGCTGAGCTTGATCGACTCGTTGGCGTACCAGTTCACACCCACGTTGTGCACTTTGGCTTCCACATCGCCGATATCGGCAAATGCACCATTGTCATCGTCAGTGCTCAGGTGGTCGTAACGGTAGAAGAGTTCCCAGGCACCGATCTGCTTGTTCTGCGGTTTGATGCCGTCGAATTTGCCCAGCTTGTAGCCGCGCGCTTCACCGGTAAGGGTGTAGGCCAGTTGGCCGTAGTAGCCTTCGGACTTGATGTCGGAGAACGCATCATCGTCGGCTTGCGTGTCACGCTTGATGTACTCACCCTGTACCGAGAACGGGCCCATGGCCCAGGCCGCTTCCAGGTTCCAGGCCTTGTCGGTGTCGTAGGCACCGGCCGGGGTGTTGTTGGCGCCACCGAGGACCAGACGGTTGCCATTGTCACCGGCATCCTGGCCACCGTCGGTGCTCACACCACGCATGCCCAGACGGCTGCGGATCCGGCCATCGAATGCAGTGTCGGAAAGGTCGCGCTGGGCGTAGTTGATACCCAGGTGCAGAACGTTGCCAGCTTCATGCATCGGCGCGAAAACGCCGCGCAGGTTGAACTGCTTGGTGCTGTCGCCATCCTTGTCCTGGTTGGTCGCGTCTTTGGCGAACACGCCCACCGAACCGTACAGCGAGTCGCCGGCGTTGCCGGAGGCCTGCAGGCCCATGCCGCCGTTGTGCGAGTTGGTCCAGTCGACCAGATCGTAGGCTGCGGTACGTTCCTGAGCCGTTACCCACTTGGAGCTAGTGGCTTTTTCCAGACCGAATTCAGGGTCGAAACGGCCGACCTTGATCGACACCGGCTTGAAGCCGTTGTAAGCCAGGGAGGCTTCATCGAAGTAGCCATCTTCGGAACGGTTGTCACCGCCGGAGTTGTGCGAGAAGTCGTAAGCAATCTGGTAGGCCCAGTCGGTGTACATCACCCCGCCCAGTTCCAGGTAAGCACGACGGAAGTAACCGGCGTCGGCAGTGTTGCCATTTTTGGTGTAGAAACCGTCAAAACTGCTGTAGTCAGCCTGAACACGACCGCCCAGCTTGAAGCTGAATTCCTTGTCGGTGGTAGCGACCTCGAGGCCACCCTTGGTCTTGACTACGATATCGGCGCCGTCGGTGGTCACGGTACCCGCAAAAGCCTGGGCGGTAACGGCCATGGCCAAGGCGCTGGCTGCGAAACCTGCGAAGTGCTTACGGATCATCGAAGAAGCTCCCCTACTTTATGGTCTTGATAATATTGAAAAAACACGCGGCTTGAGCCACTTGTGCTGGGGAGGAATCTTGGCGGGGGGTTATGTCAGATCAGTGGCTTTTATATAAATGTTTTGTTACAGGGGAACTTTTTACTTCGAATAAGAATAAGCTGGAAAGCCCCGTTGCAGGGCCTTCCAGTGCGATTTTCAGGGTTTGTCGTGGGTCCCATGGGCCGCCGTCATGCGCTGGACGATTTCGTCAACATCGTCTACCGGGGCTTCCGGCAGCGCCTTGATCGTCGCCTGGGCCAAACGCATCTGCTTGATGAACCGTCGGCAATTTTTGCAAAACAACAGGTGTTGGCGAGCCAGCAGTTTTTCACCCAGATCGAGTTGTCCATCCAGGTAATCGCTTGAGCGGGCGACAAGTTCCTTGCAAGTCAGCATTGGCCGGTTTCCTCGAAATGTTCCAGGGTCGCGAAGACCTTCAGCCGTGCCCGGTGCAGCAGCACGCGGACATTGGAGAGCGAAATATCGAGAAGATTACAGATTTGTTCCAGCTCCAGTCCCTGGCGTTCGCGCAACACCAAGACGCTGCTCTGCAGTTCAGACAGGCTGAGCAAGGTGTGCTCCAGGCACTCGCGCAACTCATCCTGGCTGAGCAAGGCTTCAGGGGAGTCTTCATGCCAGGCCGAAGGCGCCAACAACCAGTGGCCATCGCCAGCGAAGCGCTCATCGCCGACGCTGCCATGTGGTGCAGGCAGATCGTCGAGCAGTACTTCCCGGCGGTTCTGTTTGTAGCGGTTTTTTGCCGTGTTGGCCGTGATGGTCAGCAGCCAGGTCTTGAGACTGGAGCGCTGCTGGAATCCGGCCAGGTTGCGTACCACCGCCAGCCAGGCATCCTGCACCACCTCATCGGCATTGCGGCTGCCGACAATGGCATAAGCCACCGCGCGCATGGCGCCCTGATAGGTGTCGACCAGTTCCTTGAAAGCCGGTTGCTCACCCGCGAGCAGCCGTTCGAGCAAGCGGCCTTGTTCTTCGCCCATTATCGCCATCCATCCGTCGTTGTGTCGGTAGAGTTCGATTAGACGGTTTTGTTACAAATGCAGCCAGCAACAAAAGGGACGTCCTCTGTGAGGCACGTCCTTTTGTATCGAGGTAAACCGTCTTACTGCTGCCAGACGGTTCGCAGGCCTCAGCGCTTGCGCAGGATCACGCTACCAATGGAATAGCCGGCACCGAAGGAGCTGAGTACGCCCAGAGCGCCTGTTGCCAGATCGTCCTGATGTTTGTGCAGGGCGATCACCGAGCCGGCCGAACTGGTGTTGGCGTAACTGTCGAGAATCACCGGTGCTTCTTCTTCCAGGGCGTCGCGACCGAGCAGCTTCTTGACGATCAGGTGGTTCATGCTCAGGTTGGCCTGGTGCAGCCAGAAGCGCTTGACGTCGCTGACAGCGATGTTGTTTTCGGCCAGGTGCTGACCAATCAGTTCGGCCACCATCGGACAGACTTCGCGGAACACCTTGCGGCCTTCCTGGACGAAGAGTTTGTCCGGGGCGCCGATACCCTCTTCAGCCGCCCGGTTGAGGAAGCCGAAGTTGTTGCGGATATTGTTGGAGAACTGGGTCAGCAGCTTGGTGCTGACGATGTCGAACTGATGCGCCGAGGTGGCCAGGTCGGCACGCTCTACCAGCACCGCGGTGGCCGCATCGCCGAAGATGAAGTGGCTGTCACGGTCACGGAAGTTCAGGTGGCCGGTGCAGATTTCCGGGCTGATCACCAGAATCGCGCGGGCCTGACCCAGTTGCACGCTGTTGCAGGCGGTCTGGATGCCAAAGGTGGCCGAAGAGCAGGCGACATTCATGTCGAAGCCGAAGCCGTTGATGCCCAGGGCCTGCTGCACTTCGATGGCAATTGCCGGGTACGGGCGCTGCAGGTTGGAGCAGGCGACAATTACCGCATCGACATCGGCAGCGGTACGGCCCGCGCGTTGCAGCGCCTGTTCGGCAGCCGCCACAGCCATCTGGCAGAGAACCGACGGCTCGTCGTTGGAGCGCTCCGGCAGGCGTGGCTTCATGCGTTGCGGGTCGAGGATGCCGTCTTTGTCCATGACAAAGCGGCTCTTGATCCCCGAGGCTTTTTCGATGAAGGCGGCGCTGGATTCGGCCAGGGCCTGCACGTCACCACGCTCGATGGCCTCGGCGTTGTCCGCGTTGAACTGCTGTACATAGGCGTTGAAGGACTCCACCAGCTCTTCGTTGGAAATGCTGTTGGCCGGGGTGTACAGGCCGGTGCCGCTGATGACGACGTTATGCACGGTCGTTCCTCTGTTCAGGGGCCGATGCCCACCGGGCGACGGCCTGTTCGATTCGGTCAGCTGGCACGAACGTACCAACTCTTACACACAATAATCCCGTCAGCGGGAGCGCTGCAGGGCACCTCATTCGGTAAGCGCTGCTGCCGGCAAGGTGGGCGCGACAGCGGCGAATATCGGTCAAGTGTGCCACATCTGCAGCCGTTTAGGCTTCTACCTGACTCCACTGTTTGCTGAGTCGTTTGTCCGAAACCGGCACCTTGGTACCGAGCTGCTGAGCAAACAGCGAAACCCGGTATTCTTCCAGCCACCAGCGGTACAGGGTCAGTTGATCGTCACGTTTGCCCTCTTGGGCATGCTTGTCGGCGCGCGCCTTGTACTGGGTCCACAGATTGCCCAGCTCACCGCTCCAGACCCGGTCCTTCTGCACCTGGGAGCCGAGTTTCTCCAGGCGCAACTCGATGGCCTTGAGGTAGCGCGGCAGCTCCTTGAGCCACAGCCCCGGGGTTTCGCGGACGAAGCCCGGATAGACCAGGTTGCTCAGCTGCTGCTTGATGTCATTGAGCGCCACGGCCTGGGCCAGGTCGATCTTGCCCTTGAAGCGTTTCTGCAGACCGTGCCAGAGCTTGAGGATCTCCAGGGTCAGGCGTGCCAGGCGTTCGGCGTGCTCGGTCCAACTGCCGCGCTTGCGCTCGGCCAGGGAAGCCAGGCCGGCACCATCGCGAGGCAGGTTCTCTTCACCTTCGAGAATGCAGCTATCGAGGCTGGCCAGAAGGATATCCTCGACCAAGGCTTCGATACGCCCCAACTCGCGGTACAGCAAACCCAGCTCAGTCAGCCCCGGAAGCTTGCCACGCAGGAACTTGGCCGGCTCGGCCAGTTGCTGCAGGAGCAGGCGCTGCAGGGCGCGGCGGTGCTGGAACTCGGCCTCGGCCTGGGTCGAGAAACGCCCTTCCTTGACCGTACCGTTTTCTTCCACCAAGGCCGGGTACACCGTCATCGACAGCCCGGCGATCTTCTGCTGGGCGCTCTCGGCGACCTGGGCAAAGGCCTTGGCCTGTACCGGCTGCTGGCTCTTCTCGGTCTGCGGCACAGCCAGTGCGGCCTGGCTGGCAGCGGCAAAACGGGCGGTCAACTCGGTCAGGTCGCGGCCTTCGCCGAGGAATTTACCCTGACCATCGACCACTTCCAGGTTCATCTTCAGGTGGTTGTCCACCTGCCCGGCCGCTTCGGCCCAGGCTTCATCGCTGACCCGTGCGCCAGTCATGCGCAGCAGCTCGCGGCCCAGGGCCTGCGGCAGCGAGCCCTCGGCGAAGGTCATGCGCTGCAACGCCGCCTTGACGAAGTCCGGGACCGGTACGAAGTTCTTGCGCAGGGCCTTGGGCAGGTTGCGCACCAGAGCAATGCATTTGGCTTCGAGCAAGCCGGGCACCAGCCACTCCAGGCGCTCACCCGGCAAGCTTGGCAGCAACGGTGCCGGCACCCGCACAGTAACGCCGTCACGCGGATGGTTGGGCTCGAAGTGATAACTCAAGGCCAGGCTCAAGTCGCCCAGGCGCAAGGTATCGGGATACTGCGCCGCGGTGACTTCGCTGGCTTCACGCGCCAGCACATCCTCTTCGCGCATGATCAGCAGTTGCGGGTCTTTCTGGCTGTTGACCCGGTACCAGCTGTCGAAAGTCGCCGTCTGATGAATCTCGGCCGGCAAACGTGCTTCATAGAAGCCATATAAAGTCTCGTCATCGGCGAGGATATCGCGGCGCCGGGCCTTGGCCTCCAGCTCGTCGAGCTGTTCGAGCAGACGGCGGTTGGCGCTCAGGCACTTGGCCTTCGACTGAATCTCGCCACCCACCAGCGCTTCGCGGATGAACAGCTCGCGGGACATCACCGGGTCGATCGGCCCGAAGTGCACCGGCCGGCGACCGACCACGATCAGGCCATACAGCGTGACCTGTTCGTAAGCCACCACCTGGCCGCGCTTCTTCTCCCAGTGCGGCTCGAAATGGTTCTTCTTGATCAGGTGAGTGGCCAGCGGCTCGATCCAGTCCGGTTCGATCTTGGCCACCATGCGTGCATAGAGCTTGGTGGTTTCGACCAGCTCGGCGGTCATGATCCACTGCGGGCGCTTCTTGCCCAGCCCCGACGACGGATGTACCCAGAAACGCCGCTGACGGGCGCCGAGGTAGTCACCGTCTTCGGTCTTCTGGCCGATCTGGCTGAGCAGGCCGGAAAGAATCGCCTTGTGCAGTTTCGGGTAGTCGGCCGGCTCTTTGTTGATGCTCAACTGCAGGTCGCGGCAGATCAGGCTCAACTGCCGATGGGCATCGCGCCATTCACGCAGGCGCAGATAATTGAGGAAGTTTTTCCGGCACCAGTTGCGCAGCGGGCTGGCGGTCAGGGCCAGGCGCTGCTCTTCGAAACCACGCCACAGATTGACCAGCGCGGCAAAGTCCGAGTCGGCATCTTTCCACTGTGCATGCGCCTGATCGGCGGCTTGCTGACGCTCCGGCGGCCGCTCGCGCGGATCCTGCACCGACAAGGCACTGGCGACGATCAACAACTCGTTGAGGCTGCCCTGCTTGGCACCTTCGAGCAGCATGCGTCCCAGTCGCGGGTCGACCGGCAGGCGCGCCAGCTGACGTCCAAGCGGGGTCAACTGGTTCTCGCGGTTGACCGCCGAAAGCTCCTGCAACAGGTTGAAGCCATCGCTGATCGCCTTGCCATCCGGCGGCTCGATAAACGGGAAGGCGTCGATCTCACCCAGGCGCAGGTGCAGCATCTGCAGGATTACCGCTGCGAGGTTGGTTCGCAGGATCTCCGGGTCGGTAAAGGCTGGCCGTGCATTGAAGTCTTCTTCGCTGTACAGGCGTACGCAAATGCCCGGTTCGACCCGGCCACAGCGGCCCTTGCGCTGGTTGGCACTGGCCTGTGACACCGCCTCGATGGGCAAACGCTGGACCTTGGCGCGGTAGCTGTAGCGGCTGATCCGCGCGGTGCCGCTGTCGATCACATAGCGGATACCCGGTACCGTCAACGAGGTTTCCGCGACGTTGGTCGCCAGCACCACGCGCCGACCGGGGTGGGACTGGAAAATCTTCTGCTGCTCGGCTGGCGACAGCCGCGCATACAGCGGCAGGATCTCGGTGTGCCGCAGCTGCGCCTTGCGCAACATTTCCGCGGCGTCGCGAATCTCGCGCTCGCCGGGCAGGAACACCAGCACGTCCCCCGGCCCCTTGCCCTGGCTGCGCTCATGGGCGGCAATCTCGTCGAGGGTGGCGAGAATCGCCTGGTCAACCGTGAGATCATCCTCGACGCGGTTGCCCTCCTCGTCCTGCTCGCTGGTCAACGGCCGATACCAGGTTTCCACCGGGTAGGTACGACCGGAGACTTCGATGATCGGCGCGTCGTTGAAGTGTTTGGAGAAACGCTCCAGATCGATGGTCGCCGAGGTGATAATCACCTTGAGGTCCGGACGCCGCGGCAGCAGGGTTTTCAGGTAACCGAGCAGAAAGTCGATGTTCAGGCTGCGTTCGTGCGCTTCGTCGACGATGATGGTGTCGTAACGCTCGAGAAAACGGTCGTGCTGGGTTTCGGCCAGGAGAATACCGTCGGTCATCAGCTTGACCAGGGTATTGGCGTCGCTCTGGTCTTCGAAGCGCACCTGGTAACCGACCAGCGCCCCCAGCGGCGTGCCCAACTCTTCGGCCACCCGGGTGGCAACACTGCGCGCCGCGATCCGCCGCGGCTGGGTGTGGGCAATCAGGCCATGCTGGCCACGCCCCAGCTCCAGGCAGATCTTCGGCAACTGGGTGGTTTTACCCGAGCCAGTTTCACCAGCAATGATCAGCACCTGATGTGCGGCGAGGACTTTCTTGATTTCGTCACGCTTGGCGGCGATCGGCAGGCTGTCATCGTAACGAATGCTCGGCACACTGGCCTTGCGCGCAGTGACCTGGGCACAGGAGGCCTGCACCTTGTCGACCCACTGGGCCAGCTTCGCCTCGTCCGGGCGCTTGCGCAGTTCATGCAGCTGCCGACGCAGGCGGTGGCGCTCGGCAATCATGGCGTGGTCGAGGTTTTTCAGCAGTTGATCGATAGCGTGGTCAGTCATGGGGGCTTTTAGTTGTGCAGGTGAGCCTGCTTTTTCATGATCGGCATGGGAAGGGCTGCGATTGTCGCAGATTTGCCCCCGCTCGGCACGGTCGCGGGTAGGCGGATGATTGTTTAGCGGCAGGCAACCTGAAGGTATACAAAGGCTGATTTAATGAACCTTCACTGGCGTGGGAGTATCCCGGCATGACTTCGCCCCTGTGCATGCCCCGTCCGCTGTTGCCGCCTTCGTTCCCGAAGGTGCGGGCTCGCTCCGGGGAAAACCCGCTGGTTCACATCATCCTCGCCTTCTGGGCCTTGTGGCACTGCCGCCATGCCCGCCCACCCGATGCATTTCTCGCCCTAGACTGAATATATCGGCCAGCCCTGGCCTACCTGTCCATGACTGTCGCCCTCCGGCGCAGACAGTCCTGAGCGCCTGACGGCGCGAGCGAGCACTGCATGCAATTTGCCCCCATCGAACAGGCCCGAACATTCCTGGCTGACAACCCCGATATCGAGATGATCGAGCTGTTCATCCTCGATGCCAACGGCGTACCACGCGGCAAGCTGTTGCACCGCGAGGAACTGCTGGCGGTGTATGAAAGCGGTCGCCCCCTGCCCAGCACCATTCTCGGCCTGACCCTCAATGGCGACGATGTGGAAAACTCAGGGCTGGTGTGGGACGTCGGTGATATCGACTGCCGCGCCTATCCGCTGGAAAACAGCCTGGTGCGCTTGCCCTGGCGGCAGATTCCGACTGCAGCAGTGCAGGTCAGCATGCACCCCACTGAAGGCTTGCCAGCCACCATCGCCGACCCGCGCCATCTGCTGGTCAAGGTCATCGATGCGCTCAAAGCCGAGGGTTACCACCCGGTCATGGCCTGCGAGCTGGAGTTCTATCTGCTCGACCAGAAACGCGACCACCACGGCCGCCCGCAAGCGGCACTGGACAGCGACGGCGGACGTCCGCGCGGCACCCAGGTCTATGGTTTGCGCGAGCTGGAACAGATCGAGCCTTTCCTCGCCGACCTCTACAGCGCCTGCAAGGCCCAGGGCATCCCGGCACGTACGGCGATTTCCGAGTACGCCCCGGGTCAGGTCGAAATCACCCTGGAGCATGGCGATGCCCTGCTGGCCATGGACCAGGCCGTGCGCTACAAGCGCCTGGTCAAAGGCGTGGCACACAAGCACGGCATGCAGGCCTGCTTCATGGCCAAACCCTTCGATCACCTGGCCGGCACCGGCATGCACATGCATGTGAGCCTGGCCGATGCCCAGGGCAACAACCTGTTCGCCAGCGAAGACAAGGCCGGCACACCGCTGCTGCGTCACGCCGTGGCCGGCATGCTCAAGCACTTGCTCGATTCGTTACTGCTGTTCTGCCCTAACGCCAACTCCTACCGCCGCTTCCAGGCCAACAGCTATGCACCGCTGGCGCCGACCTGGGGGGTCGACAACCGCACCGTGAGCCTGCGCGTACCCGGCGGTCCGGCCAACAGCCGGCACATCGAACATCGCATCTGTGGCGCCGACGCCAACCCCTACCTGGCCGCCGCGGCAATTCTCGCCAGCCTGCATCAAGGCATCCGCCAGCAGCTGGATCCGGGCGCTCCGGTCGAAGGCAACGGCTATGCCCAGGCCAAGGAACTGCTGCCCACCGACTGGCTGACTTCGCTCAAGGCCCTGGAGGCCTCGGACTGGGCGCGTGAGGCGTTCGGCGAGGCTTTCCTCGGTGTCTACCTGGCGGTCAAACGTGCCGAGTACCGACAGTTCATGGCCGAAGTCGGCGAACAGGACTGGCGCTGGTACCTGACCCAGGCCTGATCCACTTTATTTTTGCGCCAAGGATTTTTTATGAACGCAGCCGTGAACACCGGCACCGCTCAACGCAGTGCCTCCTACTACACCGCCAGCCTCAACGACAGCACCCAGTACCCGACACTCAAAGGCACGGTCAAGGTCGACGTGGCGATCATCGGTGGCGGTTTTACCGGCGTGGCCAGTGCCGTCGAGCTGGCCGAGCGTGGCCTCAAGGTCGCCATTGTCGAAACCAACCGCATCGGCTGGGGCGCCAGCGGGCGCAACGGCGGCCAGGTCACCGGCAGCCTGTCGGGTGACGAGGCGATGCGCAAGCAGATGCGCGAAAAGCTTGGCGAGGACGTCGATGACTTCATCTGGCACCTGCGCTGGCGCGGGCACCAGATCATCGAACAGCGGGTCGCCCGCTACGGCATCAACTGCGACCTCAAGCGCGGTCACCTGCATGCGGCGATGAAGGCCTCGCACATGCATGAACTGCAGGCTTTCGCAGCCGAAGCGCAGCGCCGCGGCATGGGCGACCAGGTGCAGTTGCTCGATCGCAAGGCCATGGCCGAACACCTGCAAAGCCCACTGTATCTGGGCGCGCTGAAGAACCTGCGCAACCTGCACCTGCACCCGCTCAACCTGTGCCTGGGCGAAGCCCGTGCAGCCCATAGCCTGGGTGCGCTGATCTTCGAAAACTCCGAGGTGCTGGACATCGTCCATGGCGAACAGCCGGCGGTGGTTACCGCGCAAGGACGGGTCGAAGCCAAGCAGATCCTGCTGGCCGGTGACGTCTACCACAAACTGGAAAAGCGCCAGCTCAAGGGCAAGATTTTCCCGGCCATGGGCGGCATCGTGACCACCGCGCCGCTGGGTGAACTGGCCGCGCAGATCAATCCGCAAGATCTGGCGGTGTATGACTGCCGCTTTGTCCTCGATTACTACCGCCTGACTGCCGACGGCCGCCTGCTGTTCGGCGGTGGCGCCAACTATTCAGGTCGCGACTCGCGGGATATCGCTGGCGAGTTGCGCCCGTGCATCGAGCGCACCTTCCCGGCACTCAAGGGCGTGCCGATCGAGTTCCAGTGGAGTTGCGCCATGGGTATCGTGGTCAACCGCATTCCGCAGCTGGGCAAGCTTTCCGACAATGTCTGGTACTGCCAGGGTTACTCCGGGCACGGTATTGCCACCAGCCACATCATGGGTGAAATCATGGCTGAGGCACTGACCGGGACGTTGGAGAAATTCGATACCTTTGCCGGCTGCAAACACATCAAGGTGCCGATGGGCGATGTGCTGGGCAATCCTTTGCTGGCGGCGGGGATGTGGTATTACCAGATGCTTGAGAAGTTGCGCTGAGGGTAAAAGCATCGCGGGGCAAGCCCGCTCCCACAGGGATTCAATAACCCTGGTGGGAGCGGGCTTGCCCCGCGATCACAGACTCAAGCGATCTTCTTCAGACCGAGCTTTTTCAGCTCTTCATCACGCAGCTCGCGACGCAGGATCTTGCCGACGTTGGTGGTCGGCAGTGCATCACGGAACTCGATGAAACGCGGTACCTTGTAGCCGGTGACATTGGCACGCATGTGCTCCATCACCTGCTCTTTGGTCAGGGTCACCCCAGGCCGGGCAACGATGAACAGCTTGATCACTTCACCGGATTTCTCGTCCGGTACGCCAATGGCCGCACACTGCAACACGCCCGGCAACGCAGCCAGCACGTCTTCAAGCTCGTTGGGATAGACGTTGAATCCGGACACCAGAATCATGTCTTTCTTACGGTCGACAATCCGCATGTAGCCGTCAGGCTGGATCAGGGCGATGTCACCGGTCTTCAACCAGCCTTCGCTGTCAAGGATCTCGGTGGTCGCATCCTGGCGCTGCCAGTAGCCCTTCATCACTTGCGGGCCTTTGACGCACAACTCACCGACTTCACCCAGCGGCAGTTCGACACCTTCATCATTGATGATCTTGCACAGGGTCGAAGGCACCGGAATACCGATGGTACCGATCTGGTTCTGCTCGGCCGGGTTGACCGCTGCCACCGGGCTGGTTTCGGTCATGCCGTAACCTTCGCAGATCGCGCAGCCAGTCACCGCTTTCCAGCGCTCGGCGACACTCATCTGCAGGGCCATGCCGCCCGACAGGGTAATCTTCAGTCCCGAGAAATCCAGCTTGCGG
The DNA here is from genome assembly GCF_028682475.1 of Pseudomonas putida. GTDB lineage: Bacteria > Pseudomonadota > Gammaproteobacteria > Pseudomonadales > Pseudomonadaceae > Aquipseudomonas > Aquipseudomonas putida_AG. The sequence continues at coordinate 21,981 of NZ_JANHLE010000033.1, read as the reverse complement.
AAGTTTTCGTTGTTGCACAGGGCAACGAACAAGGTGTTCAGCCCGACAAAGCCGCTGAACTTCCACTTCGACAACTCCTTGACCATCGCCGGCAAGTCGCGCGGGTTGCTGATCAGGATGTTGTGGTTGCCGATCAGCATCATTGCCATGCAATGAAAGGTGAAGGCATAGATGTGGTACAGCGGCAGCGGGGTGATCAGGATCTCGCAACCTTCATTGAGGTTGGAGCCCATCAGCGCCCGGCACTGCAGCATATTGGCTACCAGGTTACGGTGGGTCAGCATCGCGCCCTTGGCCACCCCAGTAGTGCCGCCGGTGTACTGCAACACAGCCACATCATTGCTGTCGGGGCTGGCTTCTTTCACCGGCTGGCCGGCGCCCTTGCTCAATACATCATTGAACTTCAGCGCTTTGGGCAAGTGGTAGGCCGGGACCATTTTCTTCACGTACTTGATCACGCTGTTGATCAACAGGCGCTTTACCGGTGGCAGCAGATCGGCCACTTCGGTGACAATAACGTGCTTGATCTGGGTCTTGGGCACCACCTTTTCCGCCAGGTGCGCCATGTTGGCCAGACATACCAGTGCTTTGGCGCCGGAGTCATTGAACTGGTGCTCCAGTTCCCGCGCGGTATACAACGGGTTGGTGTTCACCACGATCAGGCCGGCACGCATGGCACCGAATACGGCAACCGGATACTGCAGCACGTTGGGCAGTTGCACGGCAATACGGTCACCAGGCTGCAGGTCGGTATGTTGTTGCAGGTAAGCCGCAAACGCCCCCGACAACTCGTACAGCTGGCCGTAGGTAAGAGTTTTGCCCAGGTTGCTAAAGGCTGGTTTGTCAGCAAAGCGTTGGCAGGACTGTTTCAATACTGCCTGGATATTCGGGTACTCATCAGGGTTGATTTGCGCCGCAACCCCGGCTGGGTACTTATCCTTCCAAAAATTTTCGATCATGGAAGCCCACTCCTCCAGCACCAGCGAATTCTTCACCGCAGTCGATGCGATTATTATTGATATAAGATTACGGTTTATTGCAAAGCCGATCATCAGAAGCGGGCCGAGATTAGCAGCTTTGCACAGGGTCGCCTAGAGCTAAAGCAGCCCAAACAGTCACAAAAATGACTCTTGATAATGCAATGGTCATTTTTAGAGTAAAAAACCTAAACATCCGATTTGTGCGAGCTTTCTGTGGGAGCGGGCTTGCCCCGCGATGCGATGTGTCAGGTACATCGCATCGCGGGGCAAGCCCGCTCCCACCCTGAACGTCAGGCGATGTCGCGCAGCTCCCGACGCAGGATCTTGCCCACTGCCGTCATCGGTAACGAATCGCGTAGCACGATGTGCTTGGGCACTTTGTAGCCGGTGAAGTTGGCCTTGCAGTAAGCCTTCAGCTCTTCAAGACTCACCCCGCCTTCACGCGCCACCACAAACAGCTTCACGGCTTCGCCGGAGCGCTCGTCCGGAATGCCGATTACCGCGCAGTTGGCGACTTGCGGATGGCCCATGACGACCTCTTCGATCTCGTTCGGGTACACGTTGAAACCGGACACAATGATCATGTCCTTCTTGCGATCGACAATCCGGGTAAAACCATCCGGATCGATCACCGCAATGTCACCGGTCTTGAACCAGCCCTCGCTATCAAGCGCCTCGGCCGTAGCCTCAGGGTGCTGCCAGTAGCCCTTCATCACTTGCGGACCTTTGATGCACAACTCGCCACGCTCGCCCATCGGCTGCTCGTGGCCTTCATCGTCGATGACCTTGAAGGCTGTACCCGGCACTGGAATACCCACTGTGCCCAGGCGCGCGAGCTTGCCATACGGATTGGTGCTGGCCACCGGCGAAGTTTCCGTCAGCCCATAGCCTTCGACAATGCGGCAACCCGTCAGGCTTTCCCAGCGCTCGGCGGTGGCGGTCACCAGCGCCGTACCACCGGAGTTGGTGACTTTCAGGGCAGAGAAATCCAGGTGCTTGAATTCCGGGTGATTCATCAGCGCCACGAACAAGGTGTTCAGGCCGAGAAGCCCGGAGAATTTCCACTTTTTCAGCTCTTTGATAAAGCCGGGAATGTCTCGCGGATTGGTGATCAGCACGTTGTGGTTGCCGGTCACCATCATGCACATGCAGTTCGCGGTAAAGGCATAGATATGGTAGAGCGGCAGCGGTGCGATCATCACCTCCTGGCCCTCCTTGATCAGCCGCTGGCCATCGTCCCCATGCTGGGAGAAACACGCCAGTACCTGAAGCATGTTGGCCACCAGGTTGCCGTGGGTCAGCATCGCGCCCTTGGCAAGGCCGGTGGTGCCACCGGTGTACTGCAGCACGGCGATAGTATCGAGGCTCAGCGCAACCTGCTTGGGCACCATGCCACGCCCCTGGCTCAGCGCGCTCTTGAAGGACACAGCCTGGGGCAAGTGGTAGTCCGGGACCATCTTCTTGACCTTGGCGACAATGGTGTTGACCAGCCAGCCCTTGGCCGTCGGCAGCATATCGCCCATCTTCGCCTCGATGAGGAATTCGATACCGGTATCGGGCAGTACCTCCTGCACCAGTTTGCCGAACATGTTCAGGTAGACCAGCGCCCGGGCCCCGGAATCCTTGAATTGATGACGCATCTCGCGAGCGGTATACAGCGGGTTGGTGTTGACCACGATCAGCCCGGCGCGCAAGGCACCGAACACCGCGATCGGATACTGCAACACATTGGGCATCTGCACCGCGATACGGTCGCCCGGCAGCAGATCGGTGTGTTGCTGCAGATAGGCGGCAAAGGCCGCCGAGTGACGATCCAGCTCGGCGTAGGTCATCGTCACACCGAGATTGCTGAACGCCGGGCGGTCAGCGAATTTCTTGCACGAGCGTTCGAACACTTCGACCACAGACTTGTAAGCATTCATGTCAATGTTCGAAGGAACGCCTGCCGGGCGCTTGTCATTCCAGAAATCAGCCTGCATTTATTCTTGTCCTCATACCTGAGCCGTTCCGGTCCCCTTGCCTGCTTGGCGAAGAAGGTGCTGTGCCGACGTTAGCAGGTATGCCGCAGGTGGCAAATATGCCAAGCGCTGTCATTTACATTGTGAATCTTGTTTGTCGCTGCCCTTCGATTGCGCGCTTGAGTTATACACTGAGCTGACTTACTCACCTGTGCGCACAAGGACTCGCCATGCACCACGATGCGTTCTGGCTAGCGGCCAGTGATCACTGCAGCCTGTATGTCTACCAATGGCTGCCCAGTACGCCGATCAAGGCAGTGGTGCTGCTGGCCCATGGCATGGCCGAACATGCCGGTCGCTATCAGCGCCTGGGCCAGGCCCTGAATGCGGCGGGCTATGCCCTGATTGCCCATGACCAGCGCGGCCATGGCCGTACCGCCGAGCTCGGCACTCTCGGCCTGTTCGCCCGCCACGATGGCTGGAGCGCAGTGGTCAACGACCTGGGAGTGCTCAGCCAGCACATCGGCCTGCAGTTTCCCGGCACCCCGGTGTTTCTCTTCGGTCACAGCATGGGCAGCTACATTGCCCAGGCGTACCTGATGCACCACGGCGCCAGCCTGCAAGGGGCGATTCTCAGCGGCTCGAATTTCCAGCCCCCGGCGCTGTACCGCACGGCATGCGTGATTGCCCGCATCGAAGCCTGGCGCCAGGGGCCCTTGGGCCACAGTGCGCTGATCGAGTGGTTGTCCTTTGGCTCCTTCAACAAAGCGTTCAAACCCACGCGCACGGCCTTCGACTGGCTCAGCCGCGACAGCGCCGAAGTCGACCACTATGTCGCCGACCCGTTGTGCGGCTTCCGCTGCACCAATCGTTTATGGATCGACCTGCTGATGGGGCTTGAACAGATCAGCCAGCCGGCCAACCTCAAACAGATCGATCCGAACCTGCCGATCCTGGTCATGGGCGGTGAATGTGATCCGGTCAGTGCCGGCAAGCGTCTCAAGGATCTGGCCGGTGCTTTGCGCCTGGCCGGCAACCAGCATGTGCAGTTGCAGCTCTACCCCAAAGCGCGACATGAACTGCTCAATGAAACCAACCGTGACGAGGTCACGGCCGCGATCATCGACTGGCTGGAACAGGCCCTGGCCCTTGGCCGCCCTGCCCGCAGCGAATGACGGCCGCCCCCGCCCCTAGCAGGAACCGAATCGATGACCCAGGTCACCAACACGCCTTACGAAGCCCTTGAAGTCGGCCAGACCGCCAGTTTCAGCAAGACCGTCGAAGAACGTGACATCCAGCTGTTCGCGGCCATGTCCGGTGACCACAACCCCGTGCACCTGGATGCCGAGTTCGCCGCCAAGAGCATGTTCAAGGAGCGCATCGCCCACGGCATGTTCAGCGGTGCCTTGATCAGCGCCGCAGTAGCCTGCGAGCTGCCTGGCCCGGGCACCATCTACCTGGGTCAGACCATGAGCTTCCAGAAGCCGGTGAAGTTCGGCGACACCCTGACCGTGCGCCTGGAAATCCTCGAGAAGCTGCCGAAGTTCAAAGTGCGCATTGCCACCCGCGTGTTCAACCAGAATGATGAACTGGTGGTCGATGGCGAGGCCGAAATCCTCGCCCCGCGCAAACAGCAGACCGTCGATCTGGTCAGCCCGCCGCCGATCACCATCGGCTGAGGCTCACAACTGGCTCAGGCGGCGCTCGATAAAGCGCCGCTCGGCACCTTGTGAGGTCAGGCCCAGGGCGGTGCGGTAAGCGTCACGGGCCTGATCCAGGCGCCCCAGTTGCCGGCACAGTTCGGCGCGGGCGCTGTGGGCCAGGTGGTAATCCTGCAACTGTCCCCGCGCCAGAATCGCCTCCACCGCCAGCAACCCTGCCAGCGGCCCGTCACGACGCGCCAGGGCCGCGGCGCGATTGAGCTCGACCACCGGCGAAGGCCAACCGCGCAGCAGCACATCGTACAACCCGACGATTTCTTCCCAGTCGGTCTGCTCGGCACTGGCCGCTTCGGCATGCACCGCGGCAATCGCGGCCTGCAAGCTGTACACCCCGAACTGCTGACTGCGCAGCGCCTGGCGCACCAGCTGGCTGCCCTCGGCGATCAACGCGCGGTTCCACAAACTGCGGTCCTGTTCATCCAGCAAAATCAAATCGCCATGCTCATCGCTGCGCGCCGCCTGTCGCGATGCCTGCAACAACATCAACGCCAGCAAGCCCAGCACTTCCGGATCAGGTAGCAACTGCTGCAACAGCCGCCCCAGGCGGATCGCTTCATCACTCAGATCATTGCGCATCAGGTGGTCACCCGATGACGCCGAATAGCCCTCGTTGAACACCAGGTAAATGACCCGCAACACGCTGTCCAGACGTTCAGGCAATTCCGCCAGGGACGGCACCTGATAGGGAATCCGCGCATCGCGGATCTTGGCCTTGGCGCGCACGATGCGCTGGGCAATGGTCGCCGGGCTCTGCAAAAAAGCCCGGGCGATTTCCTCTGTGGTCAGGTCACAGACTTCCCGCAGGGTCAGCGGCACCTGGGCATCGGCTGCCAGCGCCGGGTGACAACAGGTGAAGATCAGGCGCAGGCGATCATCTTCCAGCTCCTGGTCGTTCACTTCATCCTCCTGCCGGGCCTCCAGCGCCATCATCAACTGCGTCTGCGAGCGGTCGAAACGCGCCCGCCGCCGTAGCCCGTCAATGGCTTTGAAGCGCCCGGTGGACACCAGCCAGGCCCGCGGGTTGGCAGGAATGCCATCGCGTTGCCAGCGTTCAACGGCGACGAAAAACGCTTCGTGCATAGCCTCTTCGGCCAGGTCGAAATCACCCAGCAAGCGAATCAGCGTCGCCAGGATCCGGCGCGACTCATGCTTATAGACCGTCTCGACCTCGGCCTGCACTTGAACCGGCGTCGCCATCAGCCCGGCATCTGCGTGGTCACCAGCGCCACCAGGCGATCCAGGCTTTCACCCCAGCCGCGATGAAAACCCATCTCTTCATGGGCCAGGCAATCGGCGGCATTCCAGTGCAACGCGCGCGCGGTGTACTTGGTTTTGCCCTGAAGCGCCTCGAAGGTCACCACCACGGTCATGAATGCCTTGTTCGACGGCACCCAGCCCGGCCCGAAGGCATCGGTGAAGACAATCCGCTCCGGCGGGACGATCTCCAGAAACACCCCCTGGTTCGGGTATTCGGTGCCATCCGGGGCCTGCATCACCGTGCGGAACAATCCTCCTACCCACAACTGCATTTCGCACAAGGGCGTGGTCATGCCGTTGGGCCCCCACCATTGCGCCAGCAGATCGGGCTCGGTCCAGGCCCGGAACACCTTGCTGCGCGGTGCATCGATCACGCGGCTCAAGGACAGCTCGTACTGCGAATCACCTGGGGGGTGAAGGCTCATCTTATTGTTCTCCTGCGTCTCAGGGTTGGAGCTCGCGGATCGGCCTCACTTCGACGCTGCCGACCCTGGCGGCAGGTATTCCCTTGGCAATGTTCAGGGCTTCGTTCAGGTCGCGGGCATCGACCAGATAGAAGCCGGCCAGCTGTTCCTTGGTCTCGGCAAAAGGCCCATCAGTCAGGCTCATGTGACCACCGCGAACACGCACGGTGGTGGCTGTCTGCACCGGCTTGAGCGCCTCGGCGGCGAGCATCCGGCCGCTGCCCTGGATCGACTCGGCATAGGCCATGCACTCGGCATCCGCAGGGCTGTCGGGCAAGCTGTGCAACAGACTCTCTTCACAATAGACCAGGCAAAGGTATTTCATCGTCATCTCCACAGCAGATGCAAAGTGCAATTCGGCATAATCCTCGGCGCTCTCAGCTCAAGGTTTGAGCGAGAACAGGGCGGCACCGGTTTCCATGTCGAATGGCGCCGACCAATGCTCATGAATGACCTTCCATTGCCCGTCGATACGTTTGTAGCCTGCGGTTACGCGCATGTAGCAGCTTTTGTCCTCACCGCCCTCCTCGCTGGCCGGACCGCAGCGATTGAGCCAGTGGGCCAGCGCCAGGTCTGGCGTGGCATGAATCTGCAGCTGCTCCATCTCGAAGATCATGTCGCCAGGGCAGTGTTCCATGCAGGCTTGCCAGTGATCCCGATAGGCTGCCTTGCCTTTGAACTGCAGCGCCTTGACGGCATCGAAGGCGACGATGTCGTCGGCATAAGGTGCAGTGATGGCGGGGATATCGCGGGCGCGAACGGCTGGAATCCAGCGTTCGATGAGTTGACGGACTTCGTTTTCGGCGGCGCTGCTCATGGTCGTGTCCTCTACGATTCGACAACAGTCAGGCGCCGAGCGAATCGGCGCGTTCACAAATGGTCGAATGAGGACGCAGGGATTCGACAGCCGCCGTGGATTATTTTTCGTAGTCCAGCGGCAGCCAGATTTCCATCACACTGTGGCTGGCAAAAGGATCGAAGTCCTTGCCATAGCGTTCGAACTCCGGTGCCTGGGCAGCCTGTTCGCCCGATTGCGGCAACCAGTCGTGCCAGATGGCCTGGAACGTAGCCTTGAGGTTATCGAGGCTACCGTGGTGCTCGAACACGGCGTAGCGCTGGGGCTGGAGTTCGACCTGCTGGAAGCCGGCTGGCAAAACCCTTACCCCCGCCACCTGCACACCAGCAATGTAGTCAAAATGGCCTTTACCGTCGGCGTTGCAGCAAACGCCGTAGGTATGCTCGCCGACTTGTCCCGGCACCTTGCCGATGTGCGGTTCGAAGCGTTGCCAAAGCTGAGGAATTTCACCGAGGGTGGATTGCGAGAAGCGACCACCGATACCGGCGATGGTGAAGGCATCAACCTGCTCAAAGCGTACGGGCTGGACTCCAGCTTGAGTCGGGCTAGACATATCCTTTGCCTTATTTGAACACGGAGCCCCTTGCGGGGCTCCGGGTCATTGTCATGGGAGAAAACCACTGCCTGCCGAACGCTTTGCGCGTTTGGCCGCACGTTTTTCTTCAGCGGTTTTCAGGGGCTTTTTCTTGGCCATTTTTTTCGCATCAAGACCTTTCATCTCGAAGATCCTCCGGCCTGACGGCACCTGCACATGGGTACCCCGACTGATTATAGACCCGCTGTGGCCGCTGGCACGGCGAGGATGAATTCACGGTAACCGGAGACAATCACATAGACCGCGAAGTAGCAGAAAATCGCCGCCGAGAGCAGGTAGGACCAGGTCAACAGGCGATCACCCAGCAAGCGCCCGCCATGACTGGCGATCAGGCACAACGACAGGCACCAGAGCAGCCCTGCGGCGAAGAAACCGGACAGAAACAGGCCGGCCTCCATCAAGCTGCCGCCGCCGGAACGTGAAATCAGCACACCGCCCACAGCCGCAAACCAGAGAATCGCGCTGGGTGAAGACATGGCCAGGAAGATCCCGCGCAGAAACTCGCGCCAGGACGACTCCACCACCACTTCGCCGGGTTGCACATGGCCGTCCCCGCGCCATGCGGCCAGCAGCATTTTCACTGCGAACCACACCAGCAACACTGAACCGCCCAGCCACAACACCCAGCGCACGCTTTCGAACTGCAGCAGCACGGTCATTCCGGCCAGCGCCGCCACCGCGTACACAAGATCACCCACACAGGTGCCCAACCCCAGCCAGAAGCCCTGAAGAAACCCGCGCTGCATGGCCAGGGTGATCATGGCGATATTGGCGATACCGATATCCAGGCACAGGGAGAGACTGAGGAGAAATCCGTTGGAAAAAGGCATAGGGCATTCCATGGGCAGCGTTGAAGGCAGGCGCTATTAAAGCGGGAATCAGCGCGGCTGTATTGGAAGAAATTGCCCTGGCCCGAAGACAAACCCGTTATACCTGAGCCGCGCGCTCGAACACTTCATCCGCCCACTGGTTCAGACTCTTGCCCGCCGACTGTGCGGCGATGGTCGCAGCGGCATGGACTTCGGGGCGTATGCGCAACATGACTTTGCCGGAGGCAGGCCGCTCGGGCGTCACACCGCGCTCGGCACAATCGGCCAGATAATCGTCCAATGCCAGGTGAAATGCTTCATGCAACTGACTGACCGAACTGGCGTGAAAGCTGATGATGTCTCGTACCCCCAATACCCGGCCGACAAAAATATCATCGCGCGGGTCGTACTCGATTCGAGCGCTATAGCCCTTGTAACTGATTGCATTCATAGGAAGTAAAACTCTTGGGATCGTCAAAAAAAATGCTATCAAATCCTGATAGCACTTTTTCCAGACGATCAATTCAGGATTTTTCAGTCACCCCGCCAACACCTGCGCATACCGCTCACGATCGATATTGGCGCCACTGAGCACCACCGCCACCTTGCGCCCGCGCTGGCGATCACGTTCCTGAATCAACGCCGCCAGCCCCGCAGCGCCGGCACCTTCGGCGGTGTTGTGAGTGTCTTCGTGGTAGATGCGTATGGCCTCGGCAATCTCCTCGTCGCTGACCCTGACGATCCGTGCCGCATGCTCACGGATGATCGCGAAGGCTTCCGGCACCGGCATGCGGCAGGCCATGCCATCGGCAAAGGTATGGGCCGTGGCGGTGGTGACGATGCGGCCTTGTTCGACGCTCAAGGCAAAGGCATCGGCGGCGCTCGACACCACGCCAACGATTTCGGTACGCAGGCCCAGCAGGTTGCGGGCCTGAATCAGCCCACAGATACCCGAGCCCATGCCGATGGGTACATACACACAATCGAGATCCGCAACCGCTTCGAGCAACTCCAGGGCATAAGTGGCCACGCCGCGCACCAGTTGCGGGTGGAAAGACGGCACCATTTCATAGTCATGCAACTGCGCCTGACGCGCGGCTTCCTCACGGGACTGATCGAAATCGGCGCCGTATTCGATCAACTCCGCGCCCTGGGCGCGCATCGCCGCGTTCTTCTCCCGCGAGTTGCCTTGCGGCACCACGATGATGATCGGCAGGCCGGCGTTGCGCGCCGCCAGGGCCATACTCTGCCCGTGATTGCCACGGGTAGCGGTGACCAAACCACGCACCTGCGGCTTTTGCGCCAGCAACCATTGCACGTAGAGCAAACCGCCGCGCACCTTGAAGGCACCGGTTGGCGCATGGTTCTCGTGCTTGACCCAGACTTCGCAGCCCAACCGCTCGGCCAGCCGTGGCCAGGCATATTGAGCCGTGGCGGGCACACTGGCATGCACCAGACGGGCAGCCTCACGCAGGTCAGTCAGGTCGAACATGGAACACCTCGGCAGCAGTGGGTTTGACCTGATCCTAGCGCCGGGCCATTGTATGGGTACAACCTTATATTGCATGGCCAACAATAAATGTGGACCCCTACCCTGCCTGACACCGGGCAACCCCGCTACCTGGCGCTGGTCGATGCCATTGCCCAAGCCATCGAGCGCGGCGAACTGCAGGTCGGTGCGCGTCTGCCGCCGCAACGGCGCCTGGCCTGGGCCCTGGGCCTCAATCCCAGCACCACTCAGCAGGCTTACCGAGAAGCGGCGGCCCGGCACCTGGTCAGCGGTGAAGTCGGGCGTGGCACCTACGTGCTGGCCGGCAGCAATGAAGCCACGCTGTTTCAACTGAAACAGAAAACTGCACAGCCCAGCCTGATCGATTTGTCGACCAACGTGCCAGTGATAGACCCTGACAACCACGACATCGAACGCACGTTGCAGACCCTGCTGCAGGAAGGCGAAGTGCGCAGTCTGGAGCATTACCTGAGTGCCGACGCACTGCTGCTGGCCCGCGTGCAAGGGGCTGCCTGGCTGGCCAACCGGGGTTTGCAGGTGAGCGCCAGCCAGGTGCTGCTCTGCGGCGGTGCCCAGCAAGGCCTGTTCAGTCTGCTGCTGTCGCTGTGCCAGGCAGGTGACCCGGTACTGGTCGAAAGCCTGACGGCCCCCGGCATCAAGGCCGCCTGCCGCCAGCTGCGCCTGCCCCTGCACGGGATTGCCCTGGACCACCAGGGTATCCTCCCCGACGACCTCGACCGCGTCGCCCGCGCAACCGGCGCACGGGTGGTGGTGCTCACGCCCAGCCTGCAAAACCCTACCGGTGCGTGCATGAGCCACGAACGCCAGCAGGCCGTTGCCGAAGTAGTACATCGCCACGGCCTGCTACTGATCGAAGACGACGTGTACGGTGCGCTGACCGACCAGCCCCCTTTGTGGCCGTTGCTCGGGCAACAGGGAATACTGATCAGCAGCCTGTCGAAAACCGTTGCAGCCGGCTTGCGCTTGGGCTGGATCGTCGCTGACCCGCTGCTGCTGGCCAGGATCGATCCGCATGCGCAGGCGACCCACTGGCAGGTATCGCCGCTGAACCTGCAGATTGCCTGCCGCTGGATCAGCGACGGCACTGCAAGCCGACGGCTGGCCTGGCAACGCGCAGAAGTCGAACAGCGCTGGCGCCTGGCACGCCGGATCCTCGGTAGTGAGCGGATTTACGGCCAGAACCCCTCGCCGCACATCTGGGTAAGCTCTGCGGTGCCGGCACAAACCCTGGTGCAGCGTTGCCGGGCCAACGCGGTCGAGGTGGTTCCGGCTGAAGTTTTTGCGGTAAAACAGGGCGACCTGGCGGCTGTTCGCATCAGTTTGTCTGCCGCCAGCGGCCGGGCACAACTGAAACAGGCACTGGAGCGCGTGGCCCACGCCATGGAGAGACCATGAGTAGTTTGTTCAACCAGGCCGAGCAATTTCTCGCCGCGCTTGATCCCAAGTGGGCCGCGCATGTTCAGGCCATCGGTCCCTGCCTGCATCAGCCGCGCCCCGAGCGTGACCCGTATCAGGCGCTGGTGCGCGCCATTGCCTACCAGCAACTGCATGTGAAAGCCGGCGACGCCATTCTCGGGCGCTTTCTGGCGCTGTATCCGGGCTGCGACTTTCCGAGCCCTGAGCAGGTACTGGCCACTGCGCCCGAACAACTGCGCGCCTGTGGTTTTTCCGCCAGCAAGCTGACCACTATTCAAGGCATCGCCAAGGCCCGTCAGGACGGTTTGGTGCCAGACCACGAACAGGCGCTGGCACTGGATGATGAACAACTGATCGAGCGCCTGGTGAGTTTGCGTGGTGTCGGCCGCTGGACCGTGGAGATGCTGCTGATCTACACCCTGGAGCGCATGGACATCCTGCCCGCCGATGACTTTGGCGTGCGCGAGGGCTACCGTCGTCTACAAGGCCTGGACGACCAGCCCACGCGCCGCCAGATGATTGAACTCGGTTAGGCCTGGCGCCCATACCGGACCATTGCCGCCTGGTACCTGTGGCGGGTGCCTAATCCGCGAGTTTGAACGCAAGACCCGGAGTTTTCTGCGCTGATGCTTGCCTTAACCTGAGTCCATCATTACTCGACAAGAGATTTCCGGCATGCGCCACGACAAACCCCGCATCAGTGAAAACGACCCGCGCTGGCAAGCGATCCTGGCCCGCGACCCGGCCGCCGACCGGGAATTTGTCTATGCCGTGCGCACCACCGGTGTGTACTGCCGGCCCAGCAGCACCTCACGCCTGCCGCGCATCGACAACGTCGAGTTCTTTGACACCCCGGCACAAGCCGAAGCCGCCGGCTATCGCCCGAGCAAACGGCGGGCGGCGGACCAGACGCTGATGGCCGAACAGCATCGGGCGCAGGTCACCCGTGCCTGCCAGTTGATCGAGAGCGCCGAGTCGGCGCCCAGCCTCAATCAGCTGGCCGGGCAGTTGAACATGAGCCCGTTCCACTTTCATCGGGTGTTCAAGACCATCACCGGGGTAACGCCCAAGGCCTATGCTTCGGCCCATCGAGCCAGCAAGGTGCGCAATCAGTTGCAGCACGCCAGCACCATCACCGATGCCCTGTACGAGGCCGGCTTCAATTCCAACAGCCGTTTTTACGAATCCAGCAATGCACGCCTGGGCATGACCCCGGGGTCCTATCGCAATGGCGGCGCCAACACGGCGATACGTTTTGCCATCGGCCAATGTTCACTGGGCGCGATCCTGGTGGCACAAAGCGAACGCGGGATCTGCGCAATCCTCCTCGGCGATGACCCACAGGCATTACTGCACGACTTGCAGGACAAATTCCCCAAGGCTGACTTGCTCGGTGGCGACGCCGAGTTCGAAACGCTGGTAGCCCGGGTGGTGGGATTGATCGAAGTACCGGGAATTGGCCTGGATTTGCCGCTGGACCTGCGCGGTACCGCCTTCCAGGAGCGGGTCTGGCAAGCCTTGCGGACAATTCCGGCGGGAACAACCGCCAGCTATGCCGAGATCGCGCAGCGGATTGGTTCGCCCAAAGCCGTGCGCGCCGTGGCCCAGGCCTGTGCGGCCAACGCCCTGGCCGTGGCCATTCCCTGTCACCGGGTGGTGCGTAGCGACGGCAACCTCTCGGGCTACCGTTGGGGCGTTGAGCGCAAACGTCAGCTACTGGAGCGCGAGCGCCGATAAGGCGGGATCAACCGTTGGTGCAACCGCTGCCCATGGCACGGTACTCAAGGGTATGGCGTTGACCTTGGTGATCTTCGTAGACCATGGTCGCTGGCACCACTTCACAGACATTCGGAATAGTCGACAAACTGATAACTTTGGCAATATCCAGATTGGTCGAGTAATCGTACTGCTGAACGACTGGCTGAGCACTGGCAGTATTAATTTCATCAGCCAGGGCAAAAGAAGAAACACCAAAAAGGGCAAGCACAAGTAAACTTTTCATAATAATAAGCCTGCAAAGCAATCAAACTAATCGATTGACTTCATTGGCCAACAGCGGCGCGGAGAAGTTGTTACATCAGACACTAAGGACATAACACGAAGTACCGGTCCCACCGTTATTTTTTGTGGAGACAAACATAGTTTACAAGTTGCCCAAGACGGTTAAATCCCTGAACCTAACATTCACTGTTACCGAATCCGTAACAATAGCGCTGAATTTTCACTCTCGACATACCGCCCCGCTGGGTGTAAAAGCCCGGACCAGAGCTGCTGCTGGACGATTTTCATGACCACCTTACGCTACGGCCTGCTGACCGAACCTGAACGGCCATTGCTGAATAAATTCTACAAAGACCAGGGCTCGTCCATGCGTGCGGCCGCTCAAGGTCAACTTTGGGTCGCCCGCGTGGAGCAGATCGTCGCGGCGTTGTGCCTCACGCCGGTACCAGGCGGGTATTGGCTGACCGGGTTATGGGTGGCTGAACGCTGGAGAGGGCAACAGATTGCCCGGCGCTTGATCAAGACCGCGGTAAAGAGCACTGAAGGTATGACCTGGCTGTTCTGCCATCCCGACCTCGTGCCCTTCTACCAGCGTCAAGGTTTCAGCCCCTGCAGCGAACTGCCGGCTGCGCTGGCCGAGCGCCTGGCGCGTTACCAGCGCAGCAAGTCGCTAATGGCAATGGCCCTTGCTCAGTCGTCACCGGCAGGATCAAGCCCGGGAAACAACACCTCGGTGTAACCGAATTTGTTGAAGTCATGAATCCGCGAAGGGTACAGCCGCCCGATCAGGTGATCGCATTCATGCTGCACCACCCGTGCATGAAAGCCCTCCGCCAGCCGATCGATCACCTGGCCTTGCGGGTCGATACCCTGATAACGAATACAGCGAAAACGCGGTACCACACCGCGCAGGCCTGGCACCGATAGACACCCTTCCCAGCCGTCTTCGACTTCGGTGCCCACCGGCGTGATCAGCGGATTGAGCAGGATGGTCTGTGGCACCGGCTCGGCATCCGGATAGCGTTCGCTGCGCTCGAATCCGAAGATCACCAGCTGCAGGTCAACCCCGATCTGCGGCGCGGCCAGGCCAACGCCGCCGACATGGCGCATGGTCTCGAACATGTCGGCAATCAACTGCTCAAGCTCGGCACTGCCGATCAGGTGCTGCGGTACCGCTGGGGCGATGCGCAGCAAGCGCTCGTCGCCCATTTTCAGGATGTCACGAATCATGGGTTGTACGGCTCATGGGTTCACCTTCCGGCGTGGCCGGGTGGTCGAGCGAATGATCGCGGCCCAACCCGGAAACATGCTTTTTATCATGTTCGTGGGGCGTGCCACCTGCCTGCTTTTCGCCCGGATTCTTACCTTCGGTAGACATATGCTCGATCACCGCGTTCATCTCCGCGCCCAATAACAAAACCGCGGCTGAAATATAGAAATACAGGAGCAGGACAATGATCGCACCGATACTGCCATACATTGCATTATAGTCGGCGAAGGTCTTCACGTAATAACCAAAGGCCAACGAAGCGAGAATCCACACCACCACCGCCAGCACCGAACCGGGGGTGATAAAGCGGAACTCCTGTTTAACATCCGGCATCACGTAATAGATCAACGCCACCGCCATCATCATCAAAATAATGATCGCCGGCCAGCGCAATACCGTCCACACCGTGACAATGAACTCCTGCATGCCGATCTGCGAAGCAATCCATTCCATGACCTGCGGCCCCAGCACCATCAAGGCTGCGGTGGCCAGCAACATCCCGGCGATGCCCACGGTATAGATCACCGACAAGGGAATGCGCTTCCACACCGGGCGGCCCTCGACCACATCGTAGGCCGCGTTCATCGCGCTCATCATCAAGCGCACGCCCGCCGATGCCGTCCACAAGGCGATAACGATACCTACCGAGAGCAGGCCACCCTTGGACTGCTGCAACTGGTCGATCACCGGATTCACCTGCTCCAGGGCCTGGGGCGGCAAAACCAGCTCCGACTGCAGGCGCAGCCAGGAGAAAAAGTCCGGCAGGTGCAAAAAGCCGATCAGCGCAATCAGGAACAGCAGGAAGGGAAACAGCGAGAACAGCATCTGGTAAGCCAGTGCCGAGGCATAGGTAGACATCTCGTCATCGAGAAACTCCTTGACGGTGCGCACCAACACGCGATGCAACGGCAAGCCGCGCAGGTCGGGCAAGATCATAGCGTCTCCTTTCGCCGCTCGAAGGTCATGAGCATGATTCCTCACTAAGGTCTGCCCTGAAGTCTAAACGACGATCGCTCCAAAGTTGCTATTGATTGCTGCAGATAGCACAACGGCCACCCAGGGTGGCCGCTATGTAACCATGCCGGCATCAATCAAGGCTTTTTCAATGCATCCTTGACCTTGCCAACCACTTGCTGGGCTTCACCTTTGCGCTCTTGCAACTCGCCCTCTGCGCGCAGACGTTCATTGTCGGTTGCTTTGCCAACACCTTGCTTGATGTTACCAACCGCTTCGTTGGCCATGCCTTTGACTTTATCTTTGGTGCCACTCATGGGAGTTCTCCTGAAGGGGAAAAACGGGCTGTCAGCCTCGACAGTCAGTGGACCGATGGCCGTGTTCAGGAGTTTCAATTATTTGTCGCACCCGGATCATCACGGCGCCGCTTTATGTTTCGCCGCGTTGCCAGCACAATAGTCGACCTTTCAAGCGTCACCCGTAGGAACCTGCATGAAACTCGACAAACCCGCCGCCATCGCCCGTCGCAACCTGGAGCTGGAAAAACCGGTGCTTTCCAGCGACAACACCCTGTTCGCCGTGCTCGACAGCAAGCGCAGCCTGTGGTGGTTCGATGTGCCGGTGAAGCTGGTACTGCGCAAAGGGGCTGCCGACTGGGTCAACCTGCTGTTGTACACGCCCGAAACCGACGAGCTGCAGCACCTGAAGGTACCGGTGAACTACCTCAAGGCGCATCTGGAGAAGATGGAAGTGCGCCACCCCGGCAAGCGGCGCTCGACCATCAGCCTGGCACTGAGCGCGGACCGCGACTCACTGCTCCAGGACCTGCGCCCAGGTGGCGAAAACCTGAGCTTTGCAGGCTTTCGCCAGGCCTGATCAGAGCAGTTCGATGCGGTCAGCGTGGATGACGATGCGGCCATCCTTGTACAAGGCGCCGATGGCCTTCTTGAAGTTGCCCTTGCTGACCCCGAACATGTCGCTGATCAGCTGCGGGTCGCTCTTGTCGCTGACCGGCAGCACGCCGTTGGCGTCCTTGAGCTTGGCGAGGATCTTGTCATTCAGGCTGTTGGCCAGGTCCTGACCGATCGGCTGCAAGCTCAGGGCAATCTTGCCGTCGCTGCGCAGCTCCTTGATGTAACCCTTCTCCTGCTTGCCCGAACGCAGGAACTTGAACACCTCGTTCTTGTGGATCAAGCCCCAGTGCTTGTTGTTGATGATCGCCTTGAAGCCCATCGGGGTTTCTTCGGCCACCAGCAGATCAACCTCCTGGCCGACCTTGTAGGTCGCCGGCACCTTGTCCAGGTAGCGGTCCAGACGCGCGGTAGCGGTGATGCGGCGGGTGCGCTTGTCCAGGTAGGCATGCACCACGCAGTACTCGCCGGCCTTCATCTGGCGCTTTTCTTCGGAGTACGGCATCAACAGGTCCTTGGGCAGGCCCCAGTCAAGGAAGATGCCGATGCTGTTGATTTCCTTGACCTTGAGGCTGGCGAACTCACCGACCTGCAGTTTGGTCTTTTCGGTGGTTGCGATCAGCTTGTCTTCGCTGTCCAGGTAGACGAAGACGTTCAGCCAGTCTTCGACCTCAGTGGGCGTGTCCTTGGGAATGTAGCGGTTAGGCAGGAGGATTTCGCCATCCGCGCCGCCGTCCAGGTACAGGCCGAAGTCCGTGTGTTTCACGATTTGCAAACTGTTGTAACGCCCAACTAAAGCCATTTCCGGAAATCCTCTTTGCGAGGTCGGCATTCTACACCCAACCGGCAAAAGGAACCGCAATGAGCCATGCTGTTCTATAAAGACAAGCACGCCACCGCAAGGATTCGCTCATGTACGCCTGCCTGTGCAAGTACCTGCGCCCCTGCCTGTTCCTGCTCGTGCCTGCCCTGCTGGCCGTAGCCTGCAGCCGCATTGACCTCGCCTACCGCAACCTTGACGTGCTGGTGCCCTGGTCGCTCAACGACTACCTGAACATGAACCGCCAGCAAAAAGCCTGGCTCAACCAACACCTCAAACAACAGCTGGCCTGGCATTGCCGTACACAACTGCCGGGGTACCTGACCTGGATCGATGAAGTCCGACAGATGGTCGCCAGCGGCCAGGTCACCGATCAGCAGCTGCAAGTCCGCACACAAGAGGCCAAACAGGCCATTGCCAAGGTTGCGGAGCAGATCACGCCCTCTGCGGCGCAATTGCTCCGGGCCATGGACGATGAACAGGTGCGCGAGATGCGTCAGGCCTTTGCTGAAGATATTCGCGAGCGTCAGGAAAAATTCGTCAAAACGCCCCTGGCCCGGCAGATTGAGGCGCGGGCCGAGCGCATGGAAAAACGTTTGACCCCCTGGCTGGGCGAGCTAAGTCCGCAACAGCAGCTGCGCATCATGACCTGGTCGCAAGGTCTGGGGGAGCAGAACCGTCAGTCAATCGCCAACCGGGCGAACTGGCAGGCGCATTTCAGTGAGGCCATGGAACAGCGCAAAAGCGACAGTTTTCAGCCACGTCTTGAGCAGCTGCTGAAGAACCGTGAGAGCCTGTGGACCCCGGAATATCGGCAGTCCAATCAGCGTAGCGAACAGGCCGCCCGGCGCCTGCTGATCGATCTGATGGCCCAGAGCAGCACACAGCAGCGCCAGCACCTGGAGCAGAAGTTGAGCCAGGTGCGCAAGGATTTCAGTGAATTGAAGTGCATGAAGGGGTAGGCCTTATCTCGGGGCTCGGTGGGAGCGGGCTTGCCCCGCGATGCTTTTCAACACTCCCGAGCCTTGCGCCGGTAAGGAAACACATCAATCACCTTACCGCCGCGAATCGCCTCCTGCAGACTCTTCCAGTAATCGGCGTCGTACAATTCCCCATGCAACTGGCTGAACAGCCGGCGCTGCCCGCTGTCGGCAAACAGGAACGGCGGAAATTCCTCGGGAAACACGTCGAGCGGACCTATCGAATACCACGGCTCGCCGGACATTTCGTCCTCGGGGTAGCGCGGTGGCGGGATGTAGCGAAAATTGACCTCGGTGAGAAAACAGATTTCGTCATAGTCGTAGAACACCACCCGACCATGGCGGGTAACACCGAAATTCTTCAGCAGCATGTCACCGGGAAAGATGTTAGCTGCCGCCAGCTGCTTGATGGCCAGGCCATAGTCTTCCAGCGCCTCACGCACCTGGGCGTCGTTGGCGTGTTCCAGGTAGAGGTTGAGCGGGGTCATCCTCCGTTCGGTCCAGCAGTGGCGCACCAGCACGGTGTCGCCTTCCACCTGCACCGTCGAAGGCGCCACTTCCAGCAACTCGGCCAGGCACTCGGGCTCGAACTTGCTCAGCGGGAAGCGGAAGTCGGAAAACTCCTGGGTATCGGCCATGCGCCCGACACGGTCAACGCTTTTCACCAGGCGGTACTTTTCGATCACCGTGGCGCGGTCGACGCTCTTGGACGGTGAGAAACGGTCCTTGATGATCTTGAACACCGTATTGAAGCCCGGCAGGGTGAACACGCTCATGACCATGCCGCGCACACCCGGCGCCATAATGAAACGGTCATCGGTGCTGGCCAGGTGATTGATCAGCGCGCGATAGAACTCCGACTTGCCGTGCTTGTAGAACCCGATCGAGGTGTACAGCTCGGCAATGTGCTTGCCCGGCAGGATGCGCTTGAGAAAGCTGACAAAGTCGGCCGGCACCGGCACATCGACCATGAAATAGGAACGGGTGAAGGAAAAGATGATCGACACCTCGGCCTCGTCGGTGATCAGCGCATCGATCTCGATGCCGTGGCCTTCACGGTGCAACAAGGGGATCACCAGCGGCCACTGCTCATCCTGGGTATACAGGCGCCCGACCAGGTAGGCACCTTTGTTGCGGTACAACACCGGCGTAAACAACTCAACGGCCAGCGCCGGGTCCTTGCACACCCAGTCCGGCAGGTTTTCGCGCAGTTGCCCTTCGAGCCGGGCCAGGTCGCCGGCAAGGTCGCCGTAGGGGACATCGAAGCAATAATCATCGAACACTTGCGCCAGCACACTGGCCAGACCGCCCTGTGGCCAGTAGGTCCGCGTCTGCGCCGCGCGCTCGTGGCTGCGCAACGAGGGCCGGGTGGTATGGATGAACATGCAGCCATCGCTGATCAGGTCATGGCTGAACAGGCTGCAGAAGATCGAGTTGTACCAGGTCTCGGACAGTTCATCGTCCAGACGTGGGTCGATCAGGCCGATGTAAGCGCTTTTGACCAGCGGCCACTGCGCCACCTCCAGCAGCACTTCGGCGTCGAACGCCTGATGCAACCAGGCGCTGACTTCGCTGACCTTTTCCTCATAGAGGTTGATCCGCGCCGCCGACGCGCTCTGGGTCTGTTGCCACTGAGCCTGCTCGAAGCGGGCGCGGGCGCCGATGGTGATCTGGCGAAAATGCTCACGGTAATCGTCGAAGCCATCGAGGATCATCCGGGCGATAGCGGCGGCCGGCCAGTGCTGGGGCATACATCAGACCTCTGCGGGAATGTCGAAGCCTGAGCTTAGCCAGTCGCCGTGGGCAGGGAAAGCCTGGCGACACGGCTGTATCGGCCAATCTCACCGACGCGGAAGTTTCAGTGCGGGAAAGGAGCGACTAACTGAGAAACTTCGATGCGGTTTTGGCATTTGGGAATCGCCCTACAGCCAGTGCATAACAGCTTAAGTGATAATCACTCAAGCAATGCATCTGATCGAGATTCCCCCAGTCGAACAAGGCGCACCAATGAAGAAACTCGGTTTCCCGGAAACCCCGGAGTATTTACCCATCCCAAGGAAGCAACCCACCAAGGAAGAAATCCAAGCCATCCAAGACGTCGGCGCAGCGGTAGCCGCTAGCAACAAAAAAAACGAACTAGAGGCCAACGCACGATGGGAGGCGCATCTAAAAAAACAGCAAGCTGCACTGGAGGAGAAGCTCAATCCGCAGTTTAAGGGGGTACGTTTTCGCAAAGTCCTGCGCGTTACCGAATGGGATAATCGATCACTGCAACCCCGGTGGTTTTGTACCAGTCGAATTACTGAAGCAATACGGCACCTTTGCGGTGTTAGGCACTGGCTCAGCGGTGGCCGCAGGAAGCACTCCACTACAATGGATTGGTGGCTCAGGGAGTGCAGCAGCCCTTACTAGCCGTCTAGGAGGAGCCTTGGCATTGGCTGGCTCCACGGTTGTGGGATTCGCTGCCCTGTTAATACCCGACGATATTTCGGCTGACACTGCGTTCTACACGTCTGAGCAGTATGCGCACCTGGATCAAGCGAACACCCGCGTGCGAGTCAATGTAAAACACCTGCCAGATGGATCTGTGAGCGTATACGGGTTTTACACGGGGACGAAAACAGAGTGGCAGATGGTGCCCGTGATTAAAGCACAGCCGCGTGGCGAGCAACTCGTTGCAAACCTTGGGAACGGTAGAGAGGTCATATGGACCCCAGCAACTGACCCCAAAGGGGTATTGGGTATTCCTGCCCTAGAAGGTGTCTCATTAAAGCCGGGGACATGGGTATACCCTCCTACCGAGCAGGCCGATAAAATCCTGATCAACCCCGTACACCCGACGGACTACCAAGACGCGATTATCTGGTTTCCCGATACCCGGATACAGCCGATTTATATTTCGCTGAGCGTCCCAGGTCACCATAATTATCACCCGGCGCCTATAGGACTTACGGCCTTTCCGGATGCCAGGCGGGCAAAACAAAAAGCTTCGATCCAAGGCGGTGGCGGTAAGCGCCGCCGTTGGGTGGATAGCTCAGGAAAAATTTATGAATGGGACAGTCAGCATGGGGCCGTTGAGATTTACAACAAACAAGGTAAGCACTTAGGTGAGTTTAACCCTGAGACTGGTGAACAGACAAAGCCGGCTAAGCCGGGTAGAACAACACCAAAGTAAGCATAGGGAGCAGTTATGTTTTTATGTATCGAAGGTTTTTTCCCTGATAGCCACGAAAACCAATTCGTGCAATTCGAATTAGACGTAGCACCAGAGTTCAATCAGGCCGTGCTTGAAGTAGTTGGCTGGGAGTCTCTTCAAGCCGGTGTAAAAGAGGGTGTTGTAGACCTTACAACGGCACAAATTACGCAAATCGAGATGATTCTTGGTAGATCCATACCGCGAGAACTTGATATTTGCATCAGCGTTTTGGCGTAGTGCTTTGTGAAGTTTTCCCCTGGGG
>NZ_JANHLE010000032.1 GCF_028682475.1 Pseudomonas putida | reverse complement strand
TTGCTTTTACACAATTCAGGGGAGTATTCTCTCTCGCCTAAATTCATCCGATGATTGGATGTAAAGTCAAATGACTCTGCTAATCAAACGCTCGCTGGTCGAGCAGGCCGTCGATCAACTGCGCCAGCGCATCACCAGCGGTACCTGGGCGGTAGGGCAACGCCTGCCAACCGAGCCGGAGCTGGCCACGGAGCTTGGCATCAGCCGCAATACAGTGCGCGAAGCCATGCGCGTGCTCGCCTTCAGCGGCCTGGTCGAAGTCCGCCAGGGCGACGGCAGCTATCTGCGCACCGCGGTCGACCCGCTACAGGCAGTCCAGGCGCTGTCCCGCTGCAATCTTGAACAGGCGCGGGAAACGCGGCACATCCTCGAAGCCGAGGCAATCGGCCTGGCAGCGCTACGCCGCACCGAAGAGGATCTGCAAGGTCTGCGTGAAGCACTGGGCCATAGCAGCGAGCATTTTCATGCTGATCTGGAGCGTTATGTCGGCTGCGACTTGATCTTCCACCAACGCCTGGTGGATGCCGCGCACAACCCGGCATTGAGCGAGTTGTACCGCTACTTCTCCGGGGTAGTGGCCGCTACCGTGCACCACAACCTGAGCCATGCGCCGCGCTGCCAGCTGGTTTTCGACTTGCATGGCCAGATTCTCGACGCTATCGAACAACGCGATCCGGACAAGGCCAAAGCCCTGAGCCGGACCCTGATCAACGAATCCTGACCTTGCGAGGCTGCCATGGCGCATGACGCTGCCCGAAACACCCAGCCGGCCAATGGGCCGGAGCTGGAAGAACTGCTGATCGACGCCGAAGCCGACGACGAGCAGGTGCAACAACAGCCGGTGTTGCTCAAACGTCCCTGGCTGTTGCTGCTTGGCCTGGTGCTGGTGGCGCTGAACCTGCGCCCGGCGCTGTCGAGCATGGCGCCGCTGCTCAGTCTGGTATCCGAGAGCCTTGGCCTGAGCGCTTCTCAGGCCGGTTTGCTGACGACGCTGCCGGTGCTCTGCCTGGGCCTGTTTGCGCCCTTGGCGCCGATTCTGGCGCGGCGCTTTGGCAGCGAGCGGGTGATCCTCGGCATCCTCCTGACCCTGGCAGCCGGTATCGCTGTGCGTAGTGCTTTCGGCAGCACCGGTGTGTTTGTGGGCAGTATCATGGCTGGCGCCAGCATTGGTGTGATCGGGGTCTTGTTGCCGGGAATCGTCAAGCGCGACTTTCCCAAGCATGCCGGCACCTTGACCGGGGTTTACACCATGGCGTTGTGCCTGGGGGCGGCCATGGCGGCCGGCGCCACGGTGCCGTTGAGCGAGCATTTTGGCGACAGCTGGTCGCTGGGACTGGGCTTCTGGCTGATACCCGCCTTGCTGGCAGCGCTGATCTGGTTGCCGCAGGCGCGCCAGGGTCATGGCGCGCATCATGTGGCGTACCGGGTGCGCGGCCTGCTGCGTGACCCGCTGGCCTGGCAGGTCACCCTGTACATGGGCTTGCAGTCGTCGCTGGCTTACATCGTCTTCGGTTGGTTGCCGTCGATTCTCATCGGTCGCGGCCTGTCCCCGACCCAGGCCGGACTGGTGCTGTCCGGGTCGGTGATCGTGCAGTTGATCAGCTCGCTCAGCGCGCCATGGCTGGCGACGCGTGGCAAGGATCAGCGCCTGGCCATTGTCGTGGTCATGCTGCTGGCGCTGGCCGGCCTGTTCGGCTGCCTGTATGCGCCGCTCGACGGACTGTGGGGCTGGGCAATCGTGCTCGGGCTGGGGCAGGGCGGGACCTTTGCCCTGGCGCTGACCTTGATCGTGCTGCGCTCCAAAGATGCTCATGTCGCAGCTAATTTGTCGAGCATGGCCCAAGGCGTCGGTTACACCCTGGCGTCCATGGGGCCGTTTGCCGTGGGGCTGGTGCACGATCTGACTGGTGGCTGGAATGCGGTCGGCTGGATCTTTGCGGTGTTGGGTGTCGGCGCCATCGGTTTTGGTTTGAAGGCCGGGCGCAATCTGCATGTGCAGGTGGTGAGCGAACGGGTTTGAAGCGATGGGTATTCATCGGGTAAATGCCCATAGCTTTTTGCCACATGAGCGGACTATCGTGCGGGTCTATTTCATCGGAAACGGACCCGCCTCATGAGCGATGACCACAGTGCTTTGATCAAGCGCTTTTACGAGGCATTCCAGCACCTTGATGCCGAAGCTATGGTGGCCTGCTACAGCGATGACATCATCTTCAGCGACCCGGCATTCGGCACCCTGCGCGGCAAGGACGCCGGCGATATGTGGCGTATGCTCACCACCCGTGCCAAGAGCTTTACCTTGACCTTCGACAGCGTGAGTGCCGACGAACGTAGCGGTGCGGCCCACTGGGTCGCCACCTACCTGTTCAGCCAGACCGGGCGCACCGTGGTCAACGACATCCAGGCGCGCTTTGTCTTTCGCGACGGCAAGATCTGCGAGCATCACGACAGCTTCGACCTGTGGCGCTGGTCGCGGCAGGCGCTGGGCACCACCGGGTTGTTGCTGGGCTGGACACCGATGATCCAGGGCAAGGTTCGTCAGCAGGCATTGAAAGGCCTGCGCGCGTTTCAGGCCAGTCGCTGAACGGGTAAGCTGTCGACTTTGTCGTCGAATAGTCCGCACCGTGTCCGAAGCTGCCGTCGAAACGCCCCTGAAACCCTGGTATGTCTACCTGGTACGTGCCGCCAATGGCTCGTTGTATTGCGGTATCAGTGATAATCCGCAACGACGTTTCATCGCCCACCAGAAGGGCCAGGGCGCGCGCTACTTCAGTACCAGTCCGGCAGTGGCGCTGGTCTACGTCGAGGCCTGGCCGGACAAGGCCGAGGCACTGCGCCAGGAGCGCCTGGTGAAGAAGCTGCGCAAAAGCGCCAAGGAGGCCCTGGTGGCCTCCTGGCAAGGGCTCAGTCCTTGCGACGCTTGAGCTGATCGGTCAGCTGCGTCGGCAAACCTTTGATGATCAGCGTGCCGGCTTCTTCGTCGTATTCGACCTTTGAACCCAGCAGGTGTGCCTCGAAGCTGATCGACAGGCCTTCGGCGCGGCCGGTGAAGCGGCGGAACTGGTTCAGGGTACGTTTGTCGGCAGGAATCTCCGGCGACAGGCCGTAGTCCTTGTTGCGGATGTGCTCGTAAAAGGCCCGTGGACGGTCTTCGTCGATCAACCCGGAAAGCTCTTCCAGGGTCACTGGCTCACCGGCCTTGGTCTGGCTGGTGGCATAGTCGACCAGGGTCTGGGTCTTTTCCCGGGCGGCTTCCTCCGGCAGGTCCTCGCTTTCGACAAAGTCGCTGAAGGCTTTGAGCAGGGTGCGGGTTTCGCCTGGGCCATCAACGCCTTCCTGGCAGCCGATAAAGTCGCGGAAGTACTCCGAGACTTTCTTGCCGTTCTTGCCCTTGATGAACGAGATGTACTGTTTCGACGCCTTGTTGTTCTGCCACTCGGAGAGGTTGATCCGCGCGGCCAGGTGCAACTGGCCCAGGTCCAGGTGGCGCGACGGGGTGACGTCCAGCTCGGCGTTCACCGCCACGCCCTCACTGTGATGCAGCAGGGCGATCGCCAGGTAGTCGGTCATGCCTTGCTGGTAGTGGGCGAACAGGACGTGACCACCGACCGACAGGTTGGATTCTTCCATCAGTTTTTGCAGGTGCTCGACGGCGACCCGGCTGAAGGCGGTAAAGGTGCTGGCGTCTTCCAGGTACTCTTTCAGCCAGCCGCTGAACGGGTGGGCGCCGGACTCGGCATGGAAGAAACCCCAGGCTTTGCCTTGTTTGGCGTTGTAGCTGTCGTTGAGGTCGGCCAGGAGGTTTTCGATGGCGCTGGACTCGGCCAGTTCGGTATCGCGTGCATGCAGCACAGCGGGGCTGCCATCGGGTTTTTTGTCGATCAGGTGGACGATGCAATGACGGATCGGCATGGGATTCTCGGTTGAAAATGGGCGGTGCTGGCCGCGTTGCAAAGTTGCCAAGTGTACCTCAGCCCAGAGGTGATTCAGCGGCCAGATGTTGGCAGAAATGTCGGTTGTTCGTTTTTTGTTCAGTTTTTTGCGTTTTTTCGCGCAAAGCCCCGAAAAACCTGCACATTTAGCCGGTCAGCTGCGGATATTTATCCATTCCTGTGGTAGTTTTGCCCGGTCTTGCGCCCCGTGTGCGGCGCATTGCTGGCAGACCGCTCGCGTCACGTCGAACCAAACGCCGTTTTACGTATCTACATACGCGAATGGCGTGGCTGTAACACCGGACCGCCGGTTACCCCGCAGGTCTGGCTCGATGACTGACGTAGCACTCTGCATACTCACTGAATTTGATAGGGAAGGAACACCACCATGGCATTGACCAAAGACCAACTGATCGCCGATATCGCCGAAGCTATCGACGCGCCGAAAACCACCGCGCGTAACGCTCTGGAGCAACTGGGTCAGATCGTTGCTGATCAACTGGAAAATGGCAGCGAAATCACTCTGCCAGGCATTGGCAAACTGAAAATCACCGAGCGTCCTGCCCGTACCGGCCGCAACCCTTCGACTGGCGCTGCCATCGAAATCGCTGCCAAGAAAGTCGTCAAGTTCGTTCCAGCCAAAGTGCTGACCGACGCTGTAAACAAGTAATTGTAAGCAGCATTAAAAAACCGCGTCCGGTGTGAGCCAGACGCGGTTTTTTTGTGCCCTGTGGGAGCGGGCTACTTGGTCGCCCAGCGGTTCTGGCGCCAGGCCTGGCGGGCATTGGTGTCCTGGAAGGTCCAGGCGACCATGCGGCTTTGTTTCTGCCCTTGGCCCATTTCGACAATCCGCAGGTCTTGCGCACCGGCCTTCTTCAGCGCGGCCTGAATGCCTGGCAGGTTGGAGGCTTTGGACACCAGTGAGGTGAACCACAGCACCTGCTGGCCTAGCGCGGCGCTTTCGGCCACCAGTTGGCTGACGAAGCGGATTTCGCCGCCTTCGCACCACAGCTCGTTGTTCTGCCCGCCAAAGTTCAGCACCGGCAACTTACGCTTGGGATCGGCCTTGCCCAAGGCTCGCCACTTGCGCTGGCTGCCGCGGGTAGCCTCTTCCCGTGAGGCATGGAAGGGCGGGTTGCACAGGGTCAGGTCGTAACGCTCGTCGTCTTTGAGCAGTCCGAGCAGGATGTGCTTGCGATTGCCTTGCTGGCGCAGGCTGATGGCCTTATCCAGACCGTTGGCCTGGACGATGGCCTTGGCTGCGGCCAGCGCAGTGTTGTCGATGTCCGAGCCGAGAAAGCGCCAGCGGTAGTCGCTGTGGCCCAGCAGCGGATAGATGCAGTTGGCACCGACACCGATGTCCAGGGCGCGCACCTGGGCGCCGCGGGGAATTTCGCCATTGTTCTCTTCGGCGAGCAGTTCGGCTACGACGTGTATGTAGTCAGCGCGGCCGGGAATCGGCGGGCACAGGTAGTCGGCCGGGATATCCCAGTGCTGGATGCCGTACTGGGCCTTGAGCAGGGCGCGGTTGAACACCCGGACGGCGTCGGGGTTGGCAAAGTCGATGCTCGGCTTGCCGTGCGGGTTGGTGATCATGAACTGGCCCAGTTCGGGGCTGCTCTTGATCAGCTCAGGAAAGTTGTAGCGACCCTGGTGGCGGTTGCGCGGATGCAGGGTCGGTTTGTTGGGTGTGGTCATCGCGTTTTTCCGGTGGAAAGCATCGCGGGTCAAGCCCGCTCCCACAAGGTGCTGTGGGAGCGGGCTTGACCCGCGATAGCGTCGCTGAGATCAGCGCGTATTACAGCGCAGCAATCCGCGCATGCTGCTCGGTGAAGTTGGCCAGGGCCTGTTCGGCCTCGGCCAGCTTGGCGCGTTCCTTGTCGATCACCGCAGGCGGTGCCTTGTCGACGAAGGCCGCGTTGGACAGCTTGCCGCCGACACGCTGGACTTCACCTTGCAGGCGCTGGATTTCCTTGTTCAGGCGCGCCAGCTCGGCATCTTTGTCGATCAGGCCGGCCATCGGCACCAGCACTTGCAGATCACCCACCAGCGCGGTGGCGCTCAGCGGTGCTTCGTCCTGTTCGCCGAGCACGGTGAAGGATTCGATCTTCGCCAGCTTCTTCAGCAGCGCTTCGTTTTCCTGCAGGCGGCGCTGGTCTTCGGCGCTGGCGTTCTTGAGGAACAGTTGCAGTGGCTTGCCCGGGCCGATGTTCATCTCGCCGCGGATGTTGCGCACGCCGAGCATCAGCTCCTTGAGCCACTCGATGTCGCCTTCGGCTGCGGCATCGATGCGGCTTTCGTTGGCCACCGGCCATGGCTGCAGCATGATGGTCTTGCCTTCGGCGCCAGCCAGCGGCGCCAGGCGCTGCCAGATTTCTTCGGTGATGAACGGCATGAACGGATGGGCCAGACGCAAGGCCACTTCCAGCACGCGCACCAGGGTGCGACGGGTGCCGCGGGCACGCTCGACCGGGGCGTTTTCGTCCCACAGCACAGGCTTGGACAGTTCCAGGTACCAGTCGCAGTACTGGTTCCAGATGAACTCGTAGAGCGCCTGGGCGGCCAGGTCGAAGCGGAATTGCTCCAGCTGGCGGGTTACTTCGGCTTCGGTGCGTTGCAGCTGCGAGATGATCCAGCGATCAGCCAGCGACAGCTCGTAGGCTTCGCCGTTCTGGCCGCAGTCTTCGCCTTTGTCCAGCACGTAGCGGGCGGCGTTCCAGATCTTGTTGCAGAAGTTGCGATAGCCTTCGACGCGCCCCATGTCGAACTTGATGTCGCGACCGGTCGAGGCCAGCGAGCAGAAGGTAAAGCGCAGGGCGTCGGTGCCGTAGCTGGCGATGCCTTCGGGGAACTCGGCTTTGGTCTGCTTGGCGATTTTCTCGGCCAGTTTTGGCTGCATCATACCGCTGGTGCGTTTTTCCAGCAGTTCGTCGAGGGTGATGCCGTCGACGATGTCCAGTGGGTCAAGGACGTTGCCCTTGGACTTGGACATCTTCTGGCCCAGGCCGTCGCGGACCAGGCCATGGACGTAGACAGTCTTGAACGGAACTTGCGGGGTGCCGTCCTCGTTCTTCACCAGGTGCATGGTCAGCATGATCATCCGGGCAACCCAGAAGAAAATGATGTCGAAACCGGTGACCAGTACGTCGGTGGAGTGGAAGGTCTTGAGGAATTCGGTCTGCTGCGGCCAGCCCAGGGTCGAGAATGTCCACAGGCCCGAGCTGAACCAGGTGTCGAGCACATCGTTGTCCTGGTTCAGGACCACGTCGGCACCGAGGTTGTGCTTGGCGCGTACTTCTTCTTCGCTGCGGCCGACGTAGACTTTGCCGGACTCGTCGTACCAGGCCGGAATACGGTGGCCCCACCACAGCTGGCGGCTGATGCACCAGTCCTGGATGTCGCGCATCCAGGAGAAGTACATGTTTTCGTACTGCTTGGGAACGAACTGGATGCGGCCGTCTTCGACAGCGGCAATCGCAGGCTCGGCCAGCGGTTTGGTCGAAACGTACCACTGGTCGGTCAGCCACGGCTCGATGACGGTGCCGGAGCGGTCGCCTTTCGGCACTTTCAGGGCATGGTCGTCAACGCTGACCAGCAGGCCGGCGGCGTCGAAGTCGGCAACGATCTGCTTGCGCGCGACGAAGCGGTCGAGACCGGCGTACTGGGCGGGCAGGGTGGCGTCGACACTTTCGTTGACGCTGCCGTCGAGGTTGAACACCTGGGCGGCCGGCAGGACGAAGGCGTTCTTGTCGAAGATGTTCAGCAGCGGCAGGTTGTGGCGCTTGCCGACTTCGTAGTCGTTGAAATCGTGAGCCGGGGTGATCTTCACACAGCCGGTACCGAATTCAGGGTCGCAGTAGTCGTCACCGATGATCGGGATGCGGCGGCCAACCAGTGGCAGCTCGACGAACTTGCCGATCAGCGCCTTGTAGCGCTCGTCTTCGGGGTTCACGGCCACGGCGGCGTCGCCGAGCATGGTTTCCGGACGGGTGGTGGCAACGATCAGGTAGTCTTTGCCGTCGGCAGTCTTGGCGCCGTCAGCCAGCGGGTAGCGCAGGTTCCACAGGTGACCTTTCTCGTCATGGTTTTCCACTTCGAGGTCGGAGATGGCCGTGTGCAGCTTGGTGTCCCAGTTGACCAGGCGCTTGCCGCGGTAGATCAGACCGTCTTCATGCAGGCGCACGAAGGCTTCCTTGACCGCTTCCGACAGGCCGTCGTCCATGGTGAAACGCTCGCGGCTCCAGTCGACCGAGGAGCCCAGGCGGCGAATCTGGCGGCTGATGTTGCCACCGGACTGGTCTTTCCATTCCCAGACTTTTTCCAGGAATTTCTCGCGACCCAGATCATGACGGTTCTGGCCTTTGGCCTCGAGCTGGCGCTCGACCAGCATCTGCGTGGCGATACCGGCATGGTCGGTACCCGGCTGCCACAGGGTGTTGCGGCCCTGCATGCGGCGGAAACGGATCAAGGCGTCCATGATCGCGTTATTGAAACCATGACCCATGTGCAGGCTGCCGGTGACGTTCGGCGGCGGAATCATGATTGTGTAGGAATCGCCTGCACCTTGCGGAGCGAAGTAATTCTCGGACTCCCAGGTGTTGTACCAGGAAGTTTCAATAGCGTGCGGCTGGTAGGTCTTATCCATGCTCGGCGGGACCCTATGGCATATATTCAGGAAAGCCGAGCAGTATAACGGGGATAAGTGCCGGGGCGTAGCATGAGGTGATGGCAGGAGGTAAAAACTTCGCGGGGCAAGCCCGCTCCCACCGGCTGACCGCAACCCCGGTGGGCGCGGGCTTGCCCCGCGATTCAATTCATTCTGGCTATTGGTTGAGCAAACGCTCGAGCCGGGCATCGAGCCGACGTTTGATCTCGTTCTCGATGTGCGGGGTGAAGTCGTTGATCACGTCCTGCATGATCAACTGAGCGGCAGCGCGCAGTTCGCTATCAAGGTGCAGCAGGGTTTCCTGGCGCTTGGCCTGCGGGTCGGCAGGTGCTTGCGGTGCAGGTTCCGGCGCAACCACAGGTGCAGGCTCGGCCTCTTCAAGCAGCAGCGGAATCTGCTCCTCGACGGTATCGGTCAGCAGCGGTGGCTCAAGGGATTCGTCGCCCAGCAGCTGACGGATCGACTCAAGGTCGTCCAGCAGGTGTGCGGATTGCGGCAGGGGTGTGGGTTTATCCATCGTTTTAGAGTCGCTGTAAGCGGTGATCCTGCAGAGCATAGCCCTGTTCGCGGTAGAAACGGAAACTCTCTCGGGCAGCCTGACGAATCGTCGGCTCCTCGACCACGATCTCGGCAATGCGGGCAAAGCGGGCGGCGAACGATGGAACCTTGAGGTCGAGGTTGATCAGCAGGTCCCGGTGGCTGCCGGGATCGTCTCCCAGCCCCAATACCACACTGCCCTGGGGCTGTTCTTCGGCGCCATTGTGCGGCACGAAAGCTTCACCCTTGAAGGCCCACAGGCGGGTATCCAGTTCGTCGCGCTGGGCGGCGTCGGCGCAGTGCAGGTAAACCTGATGCCCCATGCGCCAGGCCTTGTCGCAAAGCTTGCAGGCGAAATCCAGGCGCGCCGAGGGCGCGTCGCTGGGCAGAATATAGAAATCGACTTTGCTCATGATCAGCACGCCGGCCGGCTACACCCTGGGGGTAGACGGCCGGCATTCACTCAGGCGTTGGCGCGATCGAGCAGGTACTGGGTCAGCAGCGGCACCGGACGGCCCGTGGCGCCCTTGTCCTTGCCACCACTGATCCAGGCGGTGCCGGCGATATCCAGATGGGCCCAGTTGTAGGCCTTGGCAAAACGCGACAGGAAGCAACCGGCGGTGATGCTGCCGGCCTTCGGGCCGCCGATGTTGGCGATGTCGGCGAACGGGCTGTCCAGCTGTTCCTGGTATTCGTCGAACAGCGGCAGCTGCCAGGCACGGTCGTCGGCCCGCTTGCCGGCGTCGAGCAGCTGGTTGACCAGCTCGTCGTTGTTACCCATCAGGCCCGAGGTGTGGCTGCCCAGGGCGACAATGCAGGCGCCGGTCAGGGTGGCGATGTCGACCACGGCCTGTGGCTTGAAGCGTTCGGCGTAGGTCAGGGTATCGCACAGCACCAGGCGGCCTTCGGCGTCGGTATTGAGGATCTCGACGGTCTGCCCGCTCATGGTGGTGACGATATCGCCCGGACGGGTGGCGCCGCCGCTCGGCATGTTCTCGGCACAGGCCAGCAGGCACACCAGGTTGATCGGCAGCTGCAGTTCGAGTACCGCGCGCAGGGTGCCGAAGACACTGGCTGCACCGCCCATGTCGAACTTCATTTCATCCATGCCGGCGCCAGGTTTGAGGCTGATGCCACCGGTATCGAAAGTGATGCCCTTGCCGACCAGCACGAACGGTTTCTCGCTCTTCTTGCCGCCTTGGTAGTTGAGCACGATCAGGCGTGGCGGCTGGTCGCTGCCCTGGCCAACGGCGTAGAACGCGCCCATGCCCAGATCCTTGATCTTTTTCTCGTCGAGCACGTCGACTTTCAGGCCTTTGAAGGCTTTGCCCATGCCCTTGGCCTGCTCGGCCAGGTAGCTTGGGTGGCAAACGTTGGGTGGCAGATTGCCCAGATCGCGGGCAAAGCTCATGCCGGCAGCGATTGCGCCGGCGTGCTTGACGGCGCGCTCGACTTCGGCGGCACCGGCCTTGTCGGCCAGCAGGGTGATCTTCTTCAAGGCGCGGGGTTCGGTCTTCTTGCTCTTGAACTGGTCGAAAACGTATTCACCGTCGAGCAGGGTTTCGGCCAGCAGACGCGTCTTGCTATAAAAAGCATCGCGGCCAGTCACGGCGACATCGTCCAGCGCCAGTACCGCGTCGCTGCCGTTGAGGCCCTTGAGCACCGCCAGCACGCTGGTAACCACTTTGCGCCAGCTGCGGTCACCCAGTTCGCTGTCCTTGCCGGTGCCGACCAGCAGGACGCGCTCGGCCTTGAGGTTGGGCAGGCTTTGCAGCAGCAGGGTCTGGCCCAGCTTGCCGGTCAGGTCGCCGCGCTTGAGCACGGCACTGAGGGCACCGCCGCAGGCTTCGTCGATGGCCTTGGCGCTGGCGCCGAGTTTGCGGCCTTCAGCTACCGCGAGCACCAGGGTGGCGGTTTTCAAGGATGCAGCGGCTACGCTTTTTACAACCAGTTCCATGTCAGGTTCCCCGAATGATCTGTCTTTGTGCGCTGTCTGTGCAGGCACTTTAAGCGAGCTGGCCGCGTGGTCGCGTGCCAGTGAGAAAGCCGCCAGTTTGAGCCCGCTCGGACCGACCTGACAACCCCGTCAATGAAGCATTGTGCATCGCCAGTGACAGGCACGGCCAATCACAGGATAATGCGCCAACTTTTGTGCGGGTTCGCTTTGGCGGGTCGGCAACTATCTTGGCTGTTATGGATTCTTTGTTTGGCTGTCCGAGCCTGACAACCCAGGAGTGTCTGGTTTGATCGTCTTCCGATATCTGTCCCGCGAGGTCCTGGTGACCTTGAGTGCCGTCAGCGCCGTGCTGCTGGTGATCATCATGAGCGGGCGCTTCATCAAATACCTGGCCCAGGCGGCCCAGGGCATTCTCGACCCGGGTGTGCTGTTTCTGATCATGGGCTATCGCCTGCCGGGGTTCCTGCAGCTGATCCTGCCGCTGGGCCTGTTCCTGGGGATCCTGCTGGCCTACGGCCGGCTGTACCTGGAGAGCGAGATGACCGTGCTGTCGGCCACCGGCATGAGCCAGCAGCGTCTGCTGGGCATGACCATGGCACCGGCCGCCCTGGTGGCCTTGCTGGTCGCCTGGCTGAGCCTGGGCCTGGCGCCGCAGGGGGTTACCCAGGTAGCACAGATCATCAACCAGCAAGACGCCCTGACTGAATTCGATACCCTGGTACCTGGGCGATTCCAGACCCTGCGCGATGGCTCGCGGGTGACCTACACCGAGCAATTGTCCGAAGACCGCGGCAACCTGGCAGGTGTGTTCATTTCCGAGAAGCGTTTCTCTTCGGACAAGAGCAAGGAGCGTGCGCCTTCGGTGCTGGTCGCTGAAAAAGGTCGTCAGGAAGTCGGTGCCGACGGCAACCGCTACCTGATTCTGGAGAACGGTTACCGTTATGACGGCAATCCGGGGCAGGCCGATTACCGCGCGATCAAGTACGACACCTATGGCGTGCTGTTGCCCAAGCCTGAAGTCAGTGAGGAAATCACTGATCGCGAGGCTATCCCAACTTCCGAACTGATTGGCAGCGAGGGCCGACGTGAGCGCGCCGAGCTGCAGTGGCGCCTGTCGTTGCCGTTGCTGGTGTTCGTGGTCACCCTGCTGGCAGTGCCGCTGTCACGGGTCAATCCCCGCCAAGGCCGTTTCCTCAAGCTGTTGCCGGCCATTCTTCTGTATATGGCGTACCTAACCATGCTGATCGCTGTACGTGGCGCCCTGGAAAAAGGCAAGTTGCCGATTGGCCTGGGTATCTGGTGGGTTCACGGTCTGTTCCTGCTCATTGGCCTTGGTTTGATGTATTGGGAGCCGCTACGCCTCAAGCGTGCCGCGCGTCGTGCGGAGGTGGCCCATGGTTAAGCTCGACCGCTACATCGGCAAGAGCGTGCTGGTGGCCATTCTGGCTGTGCTCGGCATTATCCTGGGCCTGGCGTCGTTGTTCGCCTTCATCGATGAGATGAGCGACATCACTGACAGCTACACGTTGATGGATGCCGGCAATTTTGTCTTGCTGACCGCCCCGCGGCGTCTTTACGACATGCTGCCGATGGCCGCCCTGATCGGCTGCCTGATTGGCCTTGGCAGCCTGGCCAGCAGCAGTGAGCTGACCATCATGCGTGCGGCCGGGGTGTCGATCGGCCGCATCGTCTGGGCGGTGATGAAGCCGATGCTGGTACTGATGCTGGCCGGTATCCTGATTGGCGAATACCTGGCGCCTGTGACCGAGAACAAGGCCCAGGCCGATCGTTCTCTGGCCCAGGGCAGTGGTGAGGCGCAGAGCTCCAAGCGCGGCATGTGGCATCGCCAGGGTGACGAGTTCGTGCACATCAACTCGGTGCAACCCAACGGCCTGTTGTACGGCGTGACCCGCTATCGTTTCGACAACGAGCGTCACCTGGTCACTTCCAGCTTTGCCCGTCGTGCCCAGTACCAGGAAGATCACTGGCAACTGAGCGACGTGACCACCACCTATTTCCGTGGTGATCACACTGAAGTGGTCAAGGCGCCTGCTGAGCGCTGGGATGTCACCGTTACGCCGCAACTGCTCAATACCGTGGTGCTGGCACCGGATTCCCTGTCGATCACCGGGCTGTGGCAGTACATCCACTATCTGTCTGACCAGGGCCTGAACAACGCCCGTTACTGGCTGGCATTCTGGACCAAGGTCCTGCAACCGATGGTGACGGCGGCGCTGGTGTTGATGGCTATCTCGTTCATTTTCGGTCCGTTGCGTTCGGTGACCTTGGGGCAGCGGGTGTTCACCGGTGTATTGGTGGGTTTCGTGTTCCGTATTGCCCAGGACTTGCTCGGGCCCTCCAGCCAGGTGTTTGGCTTCCCGCCGTTGCTGGCGGTGGTGATACCGGCGGCGATCTGTGCCGGGGCGGGCTGGTGGATGTTGCGACGCGCGGGTTAAGCGCGACAGGCATGAAAAAGCCGACCTTAGGGTCGGCTTTTTTGTGGTTCACGGAATACCGGGGACTATGATTCCTGGGTTGGGGTATTGCGAGCTTATCCATTCAATGTGGTGCAGCCTCAATAGCCCAGCCCAACCGTGTCTGCCGGCTATTTTTTCGCTTTGGGCAACTGCACCAATTGAGTATCGGAGTAGATGTCATGCCAGGTGCGTTGGCGCTTGTCGAACAGCGACCAGATGAAACCCAGACCCAGGCACAGCCAGGAAGCGATAGAGACGACAAAACGCAGCAGAGCCTGCCACAGACTGATGGCACTGCCATCGGCGTTCTGCACGCGAATGCGCCACACCTGCATGCCCAGGGTCTGCCCGCCGTGAGTCCAGAACTTGGCGAAGAAGCCAAACAGGGCAAACAGCAAAATCGTCGACAGCAACGGGTCACCGTCCAGAGCACCGGCTTCGGTCAGCTGACGCATACGCGCTTCACCGATGATTGCCATCTGGATCATCTTGTACACGCCAGCGGTAACGATCAGCAGCGCGGTACACAACAGGAAATCGTAGAACATGGCGGCCAGGCGCCGACCCAGGCCGACAACCGGAAAGTCGCCCTGGGGCTGCAACATCTGCTTGGGCATACATGGCCCTCCTTGGGCAAAACCGCCATTCTACGGAATTACGCGCCCAAGTCGTTGCCCTGTGACACGGTTTATCGTTGAGACCGTAATCGCGGGGCAAGCCCGCTCCCACAGGCACAAAAAAGCCCCTGCTGTTGCCAGCAGGGGCTTTTTATATCGGGAATCAGGCTTCCGCGATAACTTCGTCAGCCTGCATGCCTTTCTGGCCTTGCACGGCGATGAAGGTCACTTTCTGGCCTTCTTTCAGGCTCTTGAAGCCGTTGCCCTGAATAGCGCGGAAGTGTACGAACAGATCCGGACCGCTTTCTGGAGTGATGAAACCAAAACCTTTCTCGTCGTTAAACCACTTGACGGTACCGCTCTGACGTTGGGACATTGTCTTATTTCCTTTGAAACTTAGAATTAGTAACAGCTTCTTCCAAATGAAAGAGTACTGGGCTGGGTTGCAGGAAAGTAAGAGACGTCGAACGGGTTGTAGCAAATCTCAGCGCTACTGCCCAGGTCACGAACCATAGCGACCCATGCAAACACAGTGCAGTGACTCTACGCTAACTCTGTCGGCAAAAACAAGCCCTCAAAGCCGCTCCGGCTCTACCTTTTAGCAGCCGTTCGGTCGATTTTTTTCTGCTCATTCCAGCACGTGCTGCGAAGCTTTTCGAAAGTAATAAAACGCGTTCGAATTCGAAAATCCGAACGCGTTCATGACACAAAGTTTCAACTAACGATTCAGCCGCGGTAGTAGCGCTGTGCAACGAACGGCATCTTGCTGACTTTCATTGCCACCCGCTTGCCGCGAACAATCGCCCAGACTGCTGTTTCCAGTGCAGTATGCGCAGCATCCAGATAACCCATTGCCACCGGTGCATTCAAACTTGGTCCGAAGCCACCGCTGCAAACAGTCCCGATGACCGTGCCGGCATCGTCGACGATTTCGGCGCCTTCACGCACCGGGGTGCGCTCCTGCGGCAGCAGGCCCACGCGTTTGCGCGCCACACCGCTTTGCTGCTGGGCAAAGATCGCTGCGGCACCGGGGAAGCCACCGGCACGTTCGCCATCGGCACGACGCACCTTGGAGATGGCCCAGAGCAGGCTGGCTTCGATCGGTGTGGTCTGGGTGTTCATGTCGTGGCCGTACAGGCACAGACCGGCTTCCAGGCGCAACGAGTCGCGGGCGCCGAGGCCGATGGCGGCGACTTCCGGTTCGGCCAGCAGGCGACGGGCCAGTGCTTCGGCTTTGTCGGCCGGCACGGAAATCTCGAAACCGTCTTCGCCGGTGTAGCCCGAGCGGCTCACGTAACAGTCGGCACCCAGCAGTTGTACTGGCTGGAACTGCATGAAGGTCATTTGTGCAACGGCAGGCGCCAGGCGCTCGAGTACCTTGACCGCCGCCGGGCCTTGCAGGGCCAGCAGGGCGCGTTCTTCGAACAGCGGCTGAATCTGGCACTGCTCGCCGATGTGCTGGCGCAGGTGAGCCAGGTCCTGGTCCTTGCAGGCGGCGTTGACCACCAGGAACAGTTCATCGTTACCGAGGTTGGCGACCATCAGGTCGTCAAGGATGCCGCCCTGTTCGTTGGTGAACATCGCGTAGCGCTGCATGCCTACCGGCAAGTCGATGATGTCGACCGGCACCAGGGTTTCCAGGGCCTTGGCCGCATTGGCACCGCTCAGGCGGATCTGGCCCATGTGCGAGACGTCGAACAGGCCAGCCTGCTCGCGGCTGTGCAGGTGCTCTTTCATCACCCCCAGCGGGTACTGGACCGGCATGTCGTAACCGGCGAACGGCACCATGCGTGCCCCCAGTTCCAGGTGCAGGGCGTGCAGCGGGGTCTTGAGCAGTGTTTCGGTGGACATTGATGACTCCTTGGGCTTTAGAGGGTGTCAGCATTCGATGATGTTGACGGCCAGACCGCCGCGGGCGGTCTCCTTGTATTTGCTTTTCATGTCGGCGCCGGTCTGGCGCATGGTGCGAATGACCTTGTCGAGGGAGACGAAGTGCTGACCGTCGCCACGCAGGGCCATGCGCACCGCGTTGATGGCCTTGACCGAGCCCATGGCATTGCGCTCGATACAGGGCACCTGAACCAGCCCGCCGATCGGATCGCAGGTCAGGCCCAGGTTATGTTCCATGCCGATTTCGGCGGCGTTTTCGACTTGCTGCACGGTGCCGCCCATGACTTCGCACAGGGCACCGGCGGCCATCGAGCACGCCACTCCCACCTCGCCCTGGCAGCCGACTTCGGCGCCGGAGATCGAGGCGTTTTCCTTGTAGAGGATGCCGATGGCGGCAGCGGTGAGCAGAAAGCGCACCACGCCGTCTTCGTTGGCGCCGGGGATGAAGCGCATGTAGTAGTGCAGCACCGCCGGGACAATGCCGGCGGCGCCATTGGTGGGCGCGGTGACTACCCGCCCGCCAAAGGCGTTTTCTTCATTCACCGCCAGGGCGTAGAGGTTGACCCAGTCGAGCACCGAAAGCGCATCACGCAGGCTTGCCTCCGGATTGCTGCACAACTGGCGATAAAGTGCCGCGGCGCGGCGTCTGACCTTGAGTCCGCCAGGCAGAATGCCCTCGTTGCGACAGCCGGCAGCGACGCAGTCCTGCATCACCTGCCAGATCCGCAACAAGCCGCTGCGGGTTTCGCTTTCCGGGCGCCAGGCCGCTTCATTGGCCAGCATGACCTGGCTGATCGACAGGTTCTGCGCGGCGCAATGGCCGAGCAGTTCCTTGGCGGTCTTGAACGGGAAGGGCAGCAGCGTAGTGTCTTCGACGATACGGTCGGCCCCCGCTGCATCTTCATCGACGACAAAGCCACCGCCCACCGAGTAGTACTCGCGGCTGCGGATTTGCAGACCGGCATGGTCGAAGGCGCGGAAGATCATGCCGTTGGGGTGATAGGCCAAGGGCTTGCGAATCATCGCCAAGTGCTGTTTTTCGATGAATCCGATGGCGTGCTCGCCCAGCAGCTTTAGCCGTCCAGTGCTGCGGATGGTGTGCAGGCGGGCGGGAATGCTTTCGGTGTCGACGCTGTCGGGGTGTTCGCCTTCAAGGCCCAGGAGCACGGCCTTGTCGCTGCCATGCCCTTTGCCGGTGGCACCGAGCGAACCATAGAGCTCGGCCTTGACGCTGACCGTGGCGGCCAGCAGACCGTCGCGACGCAGGCCTTCAGCAAAACGCGCAGCGGCGCGCATAGGGCCTACGGTATGGGAACTGGAGGGGCCGATGCCGATCTTGAACAGGTCGAAGACGCTTAGTGACATGGTCGTACCCTCGTTGTGGTGAAGGGTTTCGCGGGGCAAGCCCGCTCCCACAGGGATGATGGTGATCCTGTGGGAGCGGGCTTGCCCCGCGATGAGGCCCTCAGACGTCCTGATAGCTCTCGATCGACGGGCAGGCGCACACCAGGTTACGGTCGCCAAACACGTTGTCGACGCGACCGACCGGCGGCCAGTACTTGCCTTCTACCAGCGTCGCCAGCGGGTACACCGCCTGTTCGCGGCTGTAGGGATGGCTCCACTCACCGGCAATTTCAGCAGCCGTATGCGGTGCGTTCTTCAGCGGGTTGTCGTCCTTGTCCAGGCTGCCGTTTTCCACCGCGCGAATCTCTTCGCGGATGCGGATCATGGCCTCGCAGAAGCGATCCAGTTCTTCTTTAGACTCGCTTTCGGTCGGTTCGATCATCAACGTACCGGCCACCGGGAACGACATGGTCGGGGCGTGGAAACCGAAGTCGATCAGGCGCTTGGCCACGTCGTCGACGCTGATGCCGCTGCTGTCCTTGAGCGTGCGCAGGTCGAGGATGCACTCGTGTGCCACCAGGCCATTGCTGCCGGTGTACAACACAGGATAGTGCTCTTCCAGGCGGCGGGCGATGTAGTTGGCGTTGAGAATCGCCATTTGCGAGGCACGCTTGAGCCCGGCGCCACCCATCATGCGGATGTACATCCAGGTGATCGGCAGGATGCTGGCGCTGCCGAACGGTGCAGCGCAGACTGCGCCCTGCTTGTTGTCCATGTGTGCGTGACCTGGCAGGAACGGCGCCAGGTGCGACTTGACGCCGATCGGGCCGACGCCCGGGCCGCCACCGCCGTGCGGAATGCAGAAGGTCTTGTGCAGGTTCAGGTGCGAAACGTCGCCACCGAACTTGCCTGGGGCACAGAGGCCGACCATGGCGTTCATGTTGGCGCCGTCGATGTACACCTGGCCGCCGTTGTCGTGGATGATCGCGCAGATTTCGCCGATGGCTTCTTCGAACACGCCATGGGTCGACGGGTAGGTGATCATCAGCGCCGCGAGGTGTTCGCGGTGCTCGATGGCCTTGGCGCGCAGGTCGTCGATATCGACGTTGCCGCGGGCGTCACAGGCGGTCACCACCACGCGCATGCCGGCCATATGGGCGGTGGCCGGGTTGGTGCCGTGGGCCGAGGACGGGATCAGGCAGATGTCGCGGCGAGCGTCGCCACGGCTCTGGTGGTAGGCGCGAATGGCCAGCAGGCCGGCGTACTCACCCTGGGAACCGGCGTTCGGTTGCAGCGATACGGCGTCGTAGCCGGTGGCGGCGCAGAGCATGGCCTCCAGCTCATCGGTCAGTTGCTGGTAGCCCTGGCTCTGTTCGGCCGGCGCGAATGGGTGCAGGTTGCCGAATTCGGCCCAGGTCACCGGAATCATTTCGCTGGCGGCATTGAGCTTCATGGTGCACGAGCCCAGCGGGATCATGGTGCGGTCCAGCGCCAGGTCCTTGTCGGCCAGGCGGCGCAGGTAGCGCATCAGCTCGGTTTCGCTGTGGTAGCGGTTGAACACCGGGTGCTCGAGGATCGCCGACTGGCGCAGCAGGGCGGCAGGCAGTTGCGCCTGAACACTGGCCGCCAGGGTGCTGAATGCAGGAACGGTTTTGCCACCGGCAAACAGCTGCCACAGCGCTTCGACGTCAGCCTGGGTGCTGGTTTCGTCCAGCGACAGGCCCAGACGTTGGGCATCGATCTGGCGCAGGTTGAGGCGCAGGGCCCGAGCCTTGTCGTGCAGGCTGGCGGTAGCATCGCCGGTCACCAGGGTCAGGGTGTCGAAGAACGCCGCGGTTTCGACATTGACGCCGATCTGCTTGAGACCAGCAGCGAGGATCGCGGTCAGGGCGTGGGTACGCTGGGCGATCTGCTTCAGGCCCTGCGGGCCGTGGTAGACGGCGTACATGCTGGCGATGTTGGCCAGCAGGACCTGGGCGGTGCAGATGTTGCTGGTGGCTTTCTCGCGACGGATGTGTTGCTCGCGGGTCTGCATGGCCAGGCGCAGGGCGGTCTTGCCGAAGCGGTCGATCGACACGCCGACCAGACGGCCGGGCATGTCGCGCTTGAACGCGTCACGGGTGGAGAAGTAGGCCGCGTGCGGGCCACCGAAGCCCAGCGGGACGCCGAAGCGCTGGGCGCTACCGATGGCGACGTCGGCACCGAATTCGCCAGGCGGGGTCAGCAGGGTCAGGGCCAGCAGGTCGGCGGCAACCGCGACCAGGGCATTGGCCGCGTGCAAGCGCGCGACCAGTTCGCTGTAGTCGAACACGTCACCATTGCTGGCCGGATACTGCAGCAGGGCACCGAAGAAGGCGCTGACATCATCGAGCTCGCGCTCGTCGCCGACCACCACTTCGATACCCAGCGGCTCGGCACGGGTACGCAGCACGTCGAGGGTTTGCGGGTGGCAATGCACCGAGGCAAAGAAGGCGTGGCTGCCCTTGTTCTTGCTCAGGCGCTTGCAGAAGGTCATGGCTTCGGCGGCAGCGGTAGCTTCGTCGAGCAGCGAGGCGTTGGCGATCGGCAGGCCGGTGAGGTCGCTGATCAGGGTCTGGAAGTTCAGCAGGGCTTCCAGGCGGCCCTGGGAAATTTCTGGCTGGTACGGGGTGTAGGCGGTGTACCAGGCCGGGTTTTCCAACAGGTTGCGCAGGATCGGTGCCGGGGTATGGCAGTTGTAGTAACCCTGGCCGATGAAGCTCTTGAACAGCTGATTGTTACCCGCGATGGCCTTGAGCGACGCCAGCGCGTCGGCTTCGCTTTGCCCTTCGCCCAGTTCCAGCACGCTGGTGCCCTTGATGCTGTCAGGAATGACGGCGGCGCTCATGGCTTCCAGGGATTCGAAACCCAGGGTGGCAAGCATGTGTTGCTCGTCAGCCTGGCGCGGGCCGATATGACGGGCGATGAATTCGTTGGCAGTGCCGAGGTTGATGGTCATGGCGAGTCCTCAGGCGTCAGCGTTGGCTTTGATCAGGCGGTCGTAGGCGTCCTGGTCGAGCAATTGCGCGACGGCGCCGGCATCGGCTGGAATGAAGCGGAAGAACCAGCCGTCACCCAGCGGATCTTCGTTGACCAGCTCAGGGTTGCCTTCGAGTTTGTCGTTGACTGCGACGACTTCACCGCTCAACGGCATGTACACGCCGCTGGCAGCCTTTACCGATTCAACGGTCGACGCTTCTGCGCCCTGGTCGTAGCTTTGCAGCTCCGGCAGTTGCACAAAAACCACATCGCCCAAGGCGTTCTGGGCAAAGGCGGTGATGCCCACGGTGACACTGCCGTCGGCTTCGACGCGCAGCCATTCGTGATCTTCAGTGAAACGCAACTCGCTCATGGGGAATCCTCGGGAAGCAGGGCGTTGGGCGCGATGTGTTCGCGCTCTTGGGTTGAGGTTCCCTTAGCAAAAATGCGGCCAGTATCAAAAAGTGCTTATAAATCAGTAAGTTACAGATTTCTCGTAATCATTCGTACATTTAAATGGAATGAAAACGCTACAGATAGGCGGGTAGCGAAAAGGTTTGGAGGATCAACCCCTTGTAGATGGCGACTTGAATGAGGGTGTAACAAATTCGCTACGGTGTAGCGTTTTCGATACAGTCCTTGCGCGGCGTTGTTTGCGCAAGGACCTCAACCCGAACTCAGGCATTCAGACAGCGACGAAGAATGGCAACGCCAGGTACAGCTTGATCACGATGACATTGATGATGTCGATGAAGAACGCGCCGACCATCGGTACGACCAGGAAGGCGATCTGCGAAGGCCCGAAGCGTTGCGTCACGGCTTGCATGTTGGCGATGGCCGTTGGCGTTGCACCCAGTCCGAACCCGCAATGCCCCGCTGCCAACACTGCCGCATCGTAATTGCTTCCCATGATTCGGAACGTCACGAATATCGCAAACAGCGCCATGACCAATGTCTGTGCAGCCAGAAGAATGAAGAACGGCAATGCCAGGGCAGCCAGGTCCCATAGCTTGAGCGACATCAGTGCGATCGCTAGAAACAGCGACAGGCTGACATTGCCCAATACTGATACTTCGCGCTCGAATACTTGATACACGCCACACATTGAAAGCCCGTTGCGCAGCAGGACACCCACAAACAAGACGCAAACAAATGTCGGCAATTCGAATGCGCTGCCGTGGAGCAGGCTATTAAAGAGGTTGCCTGCCATCAGGCTGACCGCAATCAGCGCGAGGGTTTCGATCATTGTGAATGGCGTTATCAAACGCTCTTCGTTCGGCTGTTCAAAGCCCTTTGGCACGCGGGGCATTTCATGCTCGATGCCGGGCGTCTGGACCCGCTTGATGAGCAGGCGGGCAACCGGCCCGCCAATCAGCCCGCCCAGCACCAGGCCAAACGTGGCAGCGGCCAGTGCCAGTTCACTGGCGGACGCCAGGCCGTAGTTCTCACTGAAGGTCGCGCCCCACGCAGCGCCCGTGCCGTGGCCGCCCGACAAGGAAATCGAGCCGGACAGCAAGCCCATCAGGGGATCGAGCCCCAGTGCCTTGGCCAGGGCAATGCCCATGGCATTCTGGACCAGCAGCAGTCCGGTGACGGCCAGCAGGAAAATACCGACGATGCGTCCGCCTTTCTGCAAACTCGAGATATCGGCACTCAAACCGATGGTGGCAAAAAAGGCCAGCATCAAGGGCGTTTGCAGTGAAGTATCAAACTGCACCTGCAGCTCCATGGCGCGCAGCCCGAGAAGCAGCAGGGCAACTACCAGTCCCCCGGCTACCGGTTCGGGAATATTGTAGGTGCGCAAGAAACCAACGCGTGTAACAAGCCCGCGCCCTAGTAAAAGTACCAGGGAGGCGGCCACGAGTGTGCCGTAGAAATCGAGTGCAAGCATTCAGGTTACCCTTTGCTCTGATTAGAGGCGAACACTGCCTGGGGACGCCTTTGGGGCAGGCGAGTTTATGGGCAATTTCAGCGCTCTACGGCTAGGAAAATTCTGAATAACCTTGCGATTTTGGCCTGTAGGTAAGAGGCCTTGGTCAAACACTTCAGGCCTTGTCTGGAATGCCGTATTTGCGCAACCGCTGGGCAATGGCAGTGTGCGATGTCTGCAACCTCCCCGCCAACTGGCGGGTGGAGGGGTAGCTGGCATACAGACGCAGCAGCAGCTCGCGCTCGAAATCACTCACGGCCTGTTCCAGGCTCGCCACCTCGCCATCCTGACCGCGCGCTACCGAGGTACCGGCGATGTCCAGGTCGCCGATGTCGACCACACTGCTTTCGCAAATGGCCGCGGCACGGAAGATGACGT
The DNA here is from genome assembly GCF_028682475.1 of Pseudomonas putida. Taxonomy (GTDB): domain Bacteria; phylum Pseudomonadota; class Gammaproteobacteria; order Pseudomonadales; family Pseudomonadaceae; genus Aquipseudomonas; species Aquipseudomonas putida_AG. Next base: position 38,776 of record NZ_JANHLE010000032.1, on the reverse strand, counting down.
TTTGTAGCTGGCGCACGTTGCCCGGCCAGCGATTGTCGAGCAGGGCCGGATAGGTGCCCGGGGCCAGGCGGCACAGCGGACGCTGGATCTGGGTGCAGGCCTGCTGCATGAAGTAGCGGGCCAGCAGCAGGATGTCCTGGCCGCGCTCGCGCAGCGGCGGCACTTGCAGGTTGAGCACGTTCAGGCGGTAGAACAGGTCTTCGCGAAAACTGCCCTCGGCGACCATTTTTTCCAGGTCGCGGTGCGTGGCGCTGAGGATCCGCACATTGACCTTTACTTCGCGATCGCCACCGACCCGACGGAAGCTGCCGTCATTGAGAAAGCGCAGGAGCTTGGCTTGCAGGTACGGCGACATTTCACCGATCTCGTCGAGGAACACCGTGCCCTGGTTGGCCAGTTCCATCAGACCCGGTTTACCGCCGCGCTGGGCACCGGTGAAGGCGCCTGGGGCATAGCCGAACAGCTCGCTCTCGGCGAGGTTTTCCGGCAATGCCGCACAGTTCAGCGCCAGGAACGGCGCACTGTGGCGGCTGCTGATGGCGTGGCAGGCGCGGGCTACCAGCTCTTTGCCGGTACCGGTTTCACCATGAATCAGCAACGGTGCATCGAGGGCTGCGACGCGCAGGGCGCGGGCCTTGAGGGTGCGGATTGGCGGCGAGTCGCCGAGCAGGGCATCGAAGCCTTCGGCGTGATCGTGGTGCAAGGCCGACAGCCGTTCGCCGATGCGGTTGGGCTGGTACAGGGTCAGCAAGGCGCCGGCGTTGGTGATCGGGGTGGCATCGAGCAAAAGGGTCTGGCCGTTGAGCACCACTTCGCGCATGGGCAGGCGAAAGCCCTGTTCGATCAACGCCTCAAGCAGGCCGGGGTCGTCAAACAGATCGACCACCGAGCGATCCGAGGGCTCCTGACCGCACAGGGCCACCAGCGCCGGGTTGGCCAGCAGCACGTGACCGGCGCTGTCCAGGGCCAGGACCGGGTCGCTCATGGCGGCAAGCAGGGCATCGAGCTGCAGGTGGCGGCGCTGGCCGGGAAGGATGTCGACGACCCGCACCGATTGCACACCGCGCACGTTCAACAGGGCGTCGTGCAGCTCTTCGAGGACATGCGGGCTGAGGGTCGGGGCGTCGATGTAAACGTTGGGCGGCACCATCTCCACGGCGTCCAGGTTGAGGTTGCGGGCACCGAGCAGGGCCAGTACTTCCTGGGTGATGCCGACGCGGTCGATGAAGCTGACGTGGATGCGCATGGGGGAACGGGTTCAAGGCTGCCGAAGATGGCAAGTATGCCTTAAATCGCGGGGCAAGCCCGCTCCCACAGGCATCGAGTGGGAGCGGGCTTGCCCCGCGATAAGGTCCGAGTGGTTACTCGAAATGTTCTGGCTTGATGGGATCGCCGGATTTCATGTTCAGTTGAACACGAATATCTTCGAACATCAGGTCGTAGTGCTTGTGCACGGAACCGATGTTGCTCAGGTGTTTGGGAATACCGTACTTTTCTGCGATTTTGGTGACGTTGCTGGCGAAGTTATACGCTTCCTCTTTGGGCAGGAAGAAGGTCTCCTTCAAGTCTTTGCCTTGAATCGAGCCATGCATGGTGAACTGCATGCCTTTGCCTTTTTTCGAATCGGTGAAGAGTTCGTAATTGAGGGTGATGTCGTAACTGACATCGTCTTTAGTCAGCGCATGGCGCTCGATGTGCAATTGACCGGGGGCGAACGTGGCCATGGCAGGCTCCTCTGGAGGTTGAAAAGGGCGGACCTTCTGTCCGCCCAACTGCATCAACGGTAGCTTATTCCAGGCTTGGCCGTAGTGACACGGGTACCTTTGGTGCCCTGGACGATTCCTTCGATATCGGACAGTGAACCGATGACCGCGACTTTGCCGGTTTCACGGGCAAATTCACACGCGGCCTGTACCTTCGGACCCATGGAACCGGCGGCAAAACCAAGGCGCTCCAGTTCGTCAGGGTGAGCCTCGGCGACGGCTTTCTGGGTTGGCTTGCCCCAGTCGATGTAAGCGGCATCGACGTCGGTGGCGATTACCAGCAGGTCAGCCTTCAGCTGTTGAGCCAGCAAGGACGAGCAGAGGTCTTTATCGATTACCGCTTCTACGCCACTGAGAACCTTGCCGCTGTCGTCGTAGATGGTCGGGATGCCACCGCCACCGGCACAGATCACCACGGTGCCTTTTTCCAGCAGCCAGGTAATCGGGCGAATTTCAAAAATCCGTTTTGGTCGCGGACTTGCAACTACGCGACGGAATTTGTCGCCGTCGGGTTTGACCACCCAGCCCTTTTCCTTGGCCAGGCGCTCGGCGTCTTCTTTGCTATAGACCGGCCCGATGAACTTGGTCGGGTCTTTGAAAGCCGGGTCTTTGCCATCGACTTCAACCTGGGTCAGCAAGGTCGCGAACGGCACTTCGAAAGCCAGCAGGTTACCCAGCTCTTGCTCGATGATGTAGCCGATCATGCCTTCGGTTTCAGCGCCGAGGACGTCCAGCGGATAGGCTTCGTCCGGCTTGTAGGATTGCGCCTGCAGCGACAGCAGGCCGACTTGCGGGCCATTGCCGTGGGCGATGACCAGTTCGTTGCCCGGATGGATCTTGGCGATCTGCTCGGTGGCGATGCGGATATTGGCGCGCTGATTGTCCGCAGTCATGGGTTCGCCACGGCGCAGCAGGGCGTTACCGCCCAATGCAACAACGATACGCATGATGAGTGTCCTTCTAGGAAAGAGAGAAGCCACCTTGTGGGAGCGGGCTTGCCCCGCGAATGCGCTGTGTCAGGTACATCGCATCGCGGGGCAAGCCCGCTCCTACAGAGGGGTTACAGGTCTGCCAGGGTCGAAACCAGGATTGCCTTGATGGTGTGCATGCGGTTTTCCGCTTGCTCGAAGGCGATGCAGGCTGGCGACTCGAACACGTCATCGGTGACTTCGATGCCGTTCTTCAGGTGTGGATACTGTTCAGCGATCTGTTTGCCGACCTTGGTGTCGGAGTTGTGGAACGCCGGCAGGCAGTGCATGAACTTGGTACGTGGGTTGCCGGTGGCTTTCATCAGCTCGGCGTTGACCTGGTACGGCAGCAGTTGCTGGATACGTTCGGCCCAGGCTTCAACCGGCTCGCCCATCGATACCCAGACGTCGGTGTGGATGAAGTCAACGCCCTTGACCGCCGCTTTCGGGTCTTCGGTCAGAGTGATGCGGGCACCGCTTTCCTCCGCGTAACCTTTGCAGCGGGCAACCAGGTCGTCATGTGGCCACAGCGCTTTCGGCGCGCAGATACGCACGTCCATACCGAGCTTGGAGCCGACCAGCAGCAGCGAGTTGCCCATGTTGTTACGCGCGTCGCCCAGGTAGCAGTAGCTGATCTCGTGGATCGGCTTGTCGGCGTGCTCACGCATGGTCAGCACGTCGGCGATCATCTGGGTAGGGTGGTATTCATCGGTCAGACCGTTGAACACCGGTACGCCGGCGAACTTGGCCAGCTCTTCGACGATTTCCTGTTTGAAGCCACGGTATTCGATGGCGTCATACATACGGCCGAGGACACGGGCGGTGTCCTTCATGCTTTCTTTGTGGCCGATCTGCGAGGAGTTGGGGTCGATGTAGGTGACGTTGGCGCCCTGGTCGTAGGCGGCGACTTCAAAAGCGCAACGGGTGCGGGTCGAGGTTTTCTCGAAAATCAGCGCAATGTTGTTGCCTTTGAGGTGCTGCTGCTCGGTGCCGGTGTATTTGGCACGTTTCAGGTCGCGGGACAGGTCCAGCAGGTAGCGCAACTCGCGAGGGGTGTGGTGTTCCAGGCTCAGCAGGTTACGGTTGTGGATGTTGAACGCCATGATGATTCTCCTTGGATTCGGTGATCGGCCCGGCCGGCGCCGGATGGGCGCGGCCGGGTTGATGGTCGTTTAGTAGTCGATAGGGTCGCGAACGATTGGGCAGGTCATGCAGTGACCGCCGCCGCGACCGCGGCCCAGTTCGCCGGCGCTGATGGTGATGACTTCGACACCGGCCTTGCGCAGCAGGGTGTTGGTGTAGGTGTTGCGGTCATAACCGATGACCACACCAGGCTCCACGGCCACCACGTTGTTGCCGTCATCCCACTGTTCGCGTTCGGCGGCGAAGCTATTGCCGCCGGTTTCGACGACGCGCAGTTTCTTCAGCTTGAGCGATTCGGCGACCACGTCGAGGAAGGTTTTGTCCTCGCGGCGTACGTACATGCCGTAAGGCTTGCTCTCATCTGGAGTGATGACGAACGGTACGATTTCCTTGACGACTTCAGGGAATACCGTCACCAGGTCGCGGTCGCAGAAGCTGAACACGGTATCCAGGTGCATTGCTGCACGGGATTTTGGCAGGCCGGCAACTACCACTTTTTCCACCGCGCCTTTGGCGAACAGCGACTGAGCCAGTTGGCCGATAGCTTGACGCGAGGTGCGCTCGCCCATGCCGATCAATACCACGCCGTTGCCGATCGGCATGACGTCGCCGCCTTCCAGGGTCGACTTGCCGTGGTCCTTGTCCGGATCGCCGTACCAGATTTCGAAGTCGGCACCGGTGAACTCAGGGTGGAACTTGTAGATGGCGGTGGTCAGCAGGGTTTCCTGACGTCGCGCTGGCCAGTACATCGGGTTCAGCGTCACGCCACCGTAGATCCAGCAAGTGTTGTCACGGGTGAACTGGGTGTTTGGCAGTGGGTCGAGCAGGAAGCTGGAGTGGCCCAGGTAGTCGCGGTACATCTTGATCACGCTGGCGCCATCGCTTTCCGGCAGGTCTTCACCGGCCACACCGCCGATCAGGAACTCGGCCAGGTGGCGTGGCTCAAGGCCTTCGAGCCAGCTGCGTACCTCGTTTTTCAGGCCCACGCCGACGGTGTCATCGGTGAGTTTGCGGTCAAGGATCCATTTGAGCGCTTCGGGAATGGCAACGATATCGGTCAGCAGATTGTGCATTTCCAGCACTTCGATGCCGCGTTCACGCATTTTGGTGACGAAATCGAAGTGGTCGCGCTTGGCCTGGTTGACCCAGATGACGTCGTCGAACAGCAGCTCGTCGCAGTTGCTCGGCGTCAGGCGCTGGTGCGCCAGGCCAGGGGAACAGACCATCACTTTGCGCAGTTTGCCGGCTTCGGAATGTACGCCGTACTTAACTTTTTCCGTGGACATGGTTATTTCCTCCAAGTTGCGAATACGGGGGTTACAGAGTCAGGAAGCCGTCGTAGAGGCCATAGGCAGCCACCAGGGCGCCAATGACCACGGCGGCGAAAAGCAGCTTCTCCACGTTGGTAAAAATCGGTTGGCCGACCTCGCGCTTGGCCTTGGCGAACAGGATCACGCCAGGGGCATAGAGCAGGGCCGAGAGCAGCAGGTATTTGACGCCACCGGCGTACAGCAGCCAGATCGCGTAGACCAGGGCGATGCCGCCGATGATCAGGTCTTTCTTGCGTTCGGCCAGGGCTTGCTCGTAGGTTTCGCTGCGCCATGCCAGCAGGAAGGCATAGGCCGCCGACCACAGGTAAGGCACCAGGATCATCGAGGTGGCGAGGTAGATCAGCGACAGGTAGGTACTGGCCGAGAACAGGGTGATGACCAGGAAGATCTGCACCATGGCGTTGGTCAGCCACAGGGCATTGGCCGGTACATGGTTGGCGTTCTCGCGGCGCAGGAACTCCGGCATGGTGTGGTCTTTGGCGGCGGCGAACATGATCTCGGCGCACAGCAGTACCCAGGACAGCAGGGCACCGAGCAGCGAGATGATCAGGCCGACGCTGATCAGCACCGCGCCCCAGTGACCGACGACGTGCTCAAGCACGGCGGCCATCGACGGGTTCTGCAGTTTGGCCAGCTCAGGTTGAGTCATGATGCCCAGCGACAGCACGTTGACCAGGACCAGGAACAGCAGCACGGTGATGAAGCCGATGACCGTTGCCTTACCCACGTCGGAACGCTTTTCCGCCCGGGCCGAGAAGATGCTCGCGCCCTCGATACCGATGAACACCCAGACGGTGACCAGCATCATGTTGCGCACCTGGTTCATCACGCTGCCCAGGTCCGGGTTCATGGTGCCCCAGATGTCAGCGGTGAAGATGTCCAGCTTGAAGGCGAACACGGCGATCAGGATGAACAGCGCCAGCGGCACGACCTTGGCAACCGTGGTGACCAGGTTGATGAAGGCCGCTTCCTTGATCCCGCGCAGTACCAGGAAGTGCACGGCCCAGAGCAACACTGAGGCGCCGATGATCGCGGCCGGGGTGTTGCCCTCGCCAAAGATCGGGAAGAAGTACCCCAGGGTGCTGAACAGCAGGACGAAGTAACCGACGTTGCCCAGCCAGGCGCTGATCCAGTAGCCCCAGGCTGACGAGAAGCCCATGTAATCGCCGAATCCGGCCTTGGCGTAGGCATACACCCCGCCGTCCAGGTCCGGCTTTCGGTTGGCCAGGGTCTGGAACACAAAGGCCAGGGTCAGCATACCGATGGCCGTGATACCCCAGCCAATCAGTACAGCGCCGACATCAGCACTGGCAGCCATGTTTTGCGGTAGCGAAAAGATCCCGCCGCCGATCATAGAGCCGACTACAAGTGCGACCAGGGCACCAAGTCGTAGTTTTCCGGGAGCGTCTGACATCGAATAACTCCGTATCAGGAGAAGAGATGACGCTAGAGTAAATCCAGCGACGTTTTCATAAGCTGATTCAGGTCAGTTAATAGGGCGATCCGTTGCTGTCCTTGACTGAAAGAGCTCCCCCGGAGTATGCCGATGGCACATGCTACAAGCCTCGTGCACAGGCACCTCCATGGTGTTTAGAGCATTCGCTCTGACAGCCTGCGAGATATGAAGCTAGCCCGTTTCACAGCTTTCGCAAATTTTTGACGAGATTTTTTCTTATTTACTTGAGGGGACGGGAATAGTGCACAAAACTCACCATTTAGTATGTCTGGCATAGACGTCATAGTTATGATGGCTATAGTTTTAAAGACGGAATATCTATAAACGCCTAGACTGTGCATATATTTAACTCAGGGTGTGCCTCTGAGGTTACAAAGACAAGACAGAAAGGGGAATTTCATGTCCGAACCTGGACAAAAACTGCACCTGGGGGCGTTGATCGCCCTGGTGGTCGGCTCGATGATCGGTGGCGGGATTTTCTCCCTGCCGCAGAACATGGCTGCTCGCGCTGACGTCGGTGCGGTGCTGATCGGCTGGGGAATCACGGCGGTGGGCATGCTCGCCCTGGCGTTCGTGTTTCAGACCCTGGCCAATCGCAAACCGGAGCTCGACTCGGGGGTGTATGCCTACGCCAAGGCCGGCTTCGGCGACTACATGGGGTTCTCGTCGGCCTGGGGCTACTGGATCAGTGCCTGGCTGGGTAACGTTGGTTACTTCGTGCTGTTGTTCAGCACCCTGGGTTTGTATTTTCCGGTGTTCGGCGAGGGCAACACGCCGATTGCCATTGCCTGCGCTTCGTTGCTGCTGTGGGCCGTGCACTTTCTGGTACTACGCGGGATCAAGGAGGCAGCGTTCATCAATCAGGTGACCACCGTGGCCAAAATCGTGCCGCTGGTGATGTTCATCGTCATCGCCGCGGTGGCGTTCCGGGCTGATATCTTCACCCGCGATATCTGGGGGCTGGGCAACCCGAAATTCGGCACCGTGCTCGATCAGGTGCGCAACATGATGCTGGTCACCGTGTTCGTATTCATCGGCATTGAGGGCGCCAGTGTCTATTCGGGCAGGGCGCAGAAGCGCTCGGACGTGGGCAAGGCCACGGTGATCGGCTTCATTGGTGTGCTGGCCTTGCTGGTGATGGTTAACGTGCTGTCGCTGGGGGTCATGACCCAGCCGGAGCTGGCGGCCTTGCACAACCCTTCACTGGCCTCGGTGCTGGAGCATATCGTCGGCCCCTGGGGGGCTTTGCTGATCAGCATCGGCCTGGCGATTTCGTTGCTCGGTGCCTTGTTGTCCTGGGCCCTGCTCTGCGCCGAGATCCTCTTCGCCACCGCCCGTGACAAGACCATGCCGCGTTTTCTGGCCAAGGAAAATGCCAACCACGTGCCAGCCAATGCACTGTGGATGACCAACATCATGATTCAGCTGTTTTTGCTGATCACGTTGTTCTCGGCCGGCACCTATACCAGCCTGATCTACCTGGCGTCGTCGATGATTCTGGTGCCTTATTTGTGGTCGGCGGCGTATGCGGTGTTGTTGGCGGTGCGCGGCGAGACGTATCAAGGTCTTGCCGGCCAGCGGCGCAAAGACGTGCTGATCGCCGGGGTCGCCCTGGTCTATGCGATCTGGCTGCTGTATGCCGGCGGCTTGAAGTACCTGCTGCTGTCGGCCCTGTTGTATGCGCCGGGGGTGATCCTGTTTGCCCGGGCCAAGCATGAGCAGGGCCAGACGTTGTTCACCCATTGGGAGAAGCTGATCTTTGCAGCGGTGCTGGTGGGGGCGGGGGTGGCAGCTTACGCGCTCTATAGCGGGATGTTGAGCTTGTAACCTGCTGCTTTGGTCCACGCGTACCTGGCATTTTTGCCAGTTGTGGGGGGGCAAGCCAAACGCCTACCGTCGGGTCTCTGGCGGTCGCCATACAGTGGTGGCCATTGATAAGCGACGATTGGCGAGAGCCCCCCATGACAAGCACTGATCTGAAGACCGACCTGCCCATCGGTAATCTCACCGCGACACTGGATCTGCCTGATTCAGAGGCTAAGTACTTCAACGCTACCGACTTTGATGTTTACAAGCTGAATGGCGAGCTTCACATCTGGGCGCAGCAAGGTGAAGCAGACCAGTTCGAGGCGATCTTTCTGAGAATTCCCTTTGACACCTCAATCGCAACCGGGGCTAAAGGTATCCGGGCGGCTTTCCTCACAAGGGATGCAGGAGGCTATGCGCAAAGTGTGAAGCTGTTGGGCTTTGCGTGGGGTAAAAACAAACAGTCAGTGGAGATTGAATTCGGGTTCAGCGTTCAGTTCGAATCCAGGGAGTACAAAGTCACGGGCGGGGCGTTGAAATTAAGCTATGGCGAGCTCAGTGACCAGAAGAGCGTCAAGGCTGTAGCAGGTACAGTGTCGGCCACCGTGGCTCCGCCGGTGTTCCCGGGCTACGGCGCGTTTCAATCCTCCAGTCCCCTGTTTGTAGAGGCAGGCCCCGATTTCCACAGGCTGATAGCCGAGCAGGCCGTTGATGGGGCGGAATCAGGGAAGCAAGGGATAATGTTGCGTATATCCAATGCTGCTCCTGAACTCGGAGGCGTTGCGTTCTTCATCAAAGGTCAACAGCTTTTGCTCGCCAGTGAATACAGCCTGCAGAAGGTCGAATGGAACAAGCAAGAGCGGACCTTCAAGGCTGAATTCACGTTCAAGTTCCTCAATGACATGCATACGGTGAGCGCCGGCAAGATCGACCTGAAGTATTGATCGACGACCTTGTGCAGCGCCCAGCTCAAACCCTGAACTGATCCATCAGCGCCATCTGCTGAGACGACAGGGTATTGAGCTGGCTGCTCACCTGAGCCGACTCAGCGGCTTGCCCGGTCAATGTTTCGGTGACCCCACGGATCGCCGAGACGTTGCGATTGACCTCTTCGGCCACTGCGCTTTGCTGCTCGGCGGCACTGGCGATCTGCAGGTTCATGTCGCTGATGACCGTCACCGCCTCGCTGATCCGGTCCAGGGCTTCGACCGCCTGGTGGATCTGTCCGGCGTTCTCCTGGGCCTTGCCATGGCTTGAATGCATGGTCGCTACCACTTCGCGGGTGTTGCTCTGGATGCGTTCGATCACCTGACGGATTTCTTCGACCGAATCCTGGGTGCGACGGGCCAGATTGCGCACCTCATCGGCGACCACGGCAAAGCCACGTCCGCTTTCGCCCGCGCGGGCCGCCTCGATGGCCGCGTTGAGGGCCAGCAGGTTGGTCTGTTCGGCGATGCTGCGGATCACCTCCAGCACCGAGCCGATCTTTTCGCTGTTCTGTGCCAGCACTTCGACTTCTGTCACTGCTTTGCTGACCTCGCCAGCCAGCAAGGTGATGTCGCGGGTGCTGCGTTCGATGATTGCCATCCCGTCCTTGGCCGAGCGGTCGGCGCCACGCGCGGCATTGGCGGCGTTGGCGGCGCTGTTGGCGACGTCGTGGGCGGTGGCGCTCATTTCGTTGGAGGCGGTGGCGACCTGATCGATCTCACGGAACTGCACCTGCATGCCCTCGCTGGTGCGCTGGGCAATGGCCGAGGACTGGTCCGCAGTGCTGCGCGCCTGGGTGATGCTTTGCTTGATCTGGGCGATGGTCGGCTGCAGTTTGTCGAGGAAGCGGTTGAAACCCGAGGTCAGGCGGCCCAGTTCGTCCTGGCGGGCGTAGCGCAGGCGCTGGGTAAGATCGCCGTCACCGCTGGCAATGTCTTCGAGCATGCTGGCCACGGTATTGAGCGGGCGGGTCACGCCGGTTGCGGTCAGCCACATCACCAGCAGGCCGCCAAGGCCGGCCAGGGTAGCGAACAGCACCACCTTGAGGGTACCGCTGGTACGCGCCTGCTCAAGGGTGTTTTGCAGGCTGATGGCATCCGCCAGCAGCACCTGCCGGGGCAAGTCGATGACGATGCCCCAGGCCTTGCTGTCGGCAGTCGGTTGCACCGGGGTGAGGGCGCGGATGGTTTCGCCCTGCTCAACAATCAGCGGCTGGTTGGCGGCGAGCTTCTGCACGGCCTGCTGGCCTTCCAGACCCAGGGTCTGGCCGATGTTCTTGCCGACCTTGGCGGCGTCGTCGCTGTTGGCCGCCAGCAGTCCGCTGGGCGCGACGATCATCAAATGCCCGGCGCCGTCGAACAGCTCCTGCTGGGCCTTGGCGGCAGCGGCCTGGAGTGTGTCGAGGGAAATGTCGACACCGGCGACGGCGATCACCTTGCCGTTTTGCAGCAGTGGCACGGTGATGCTGGTCATCAGCACCTGCTTGCCGCCGACGGTATCGGAGTAGGGTTCCAGCAGGCAGGGCCGGGTGCTGTGGAGCGAGCAGGTATACCAGACGTTGTACGGCGTGCCGCTGAGGTTGATGTCGGTCTTGTTCAGGTCGGTATCACTGATCACGGTGTTCAACGACTCGCCTTGCGCGCGGCTCCAGTAACTGGCGAAACGACCGCTCTCGTTGCTCAAGTGCTTGGCATCGTTGGCAAACGAGCTGTCGTCAGCGTCCAGGGCCTGGGGTTCGAATGCCAGCCAGATACCGAGCACCTTCGGGTTGCGTTTGAAGCTGGTGGCCAGGCTCTGGTTGATCGCTTCGCGCAGATCGCCTGCGCTCAGGCCACGCTCGCGGGCCAGTTTCTGCAGGTCCTGGACCTGATCGGCGAGGGCAATGATGGCGGTCTGGCTGTCGCTGAAGGTGCGCCGCAGCATTTCGGCTTTTTCCCCGGCGCGGGCCTGAAGCAGCGCCTGGACGTTGCGGGTCAGCATGGTGGTGCTGGCTTCGCCGACCAGTTCATCGCTCTGGTGCGATTGATAGAGGTTGATGCCGACGACCAGCGCGACCACGCCGAGCAGGCAAAGGCCGGAGAGCAGCACGATTTTCAGACGGATGGAGAGCGTGTCGAACATGGACGTACTCGCTAAAGACAAGCCAGAAGGGGAGCGAACCGGGAGCAAGGTTCGATTCGCCACATCCATTTAGCGATAACAGGGCATCGGCTTTATAGCGTTATCCATGAGTGCTTGCCGATGAGCGGTCGGCGAGGCTCAACGGCGCGGCTTCCGGGCGTGACCAGATCCACAGGTTGCCCAACGCCATGCCGCCAATGGCGAGAAATACCGGCCAGCGATGCTCAAGGAACACCAGCATCAGGCTGGCGCACACCAGCATGCTGACGGTGGCGCTGAGTTTGGCGCGCCGCTGGATGACTTTGCCGTTACGCCAGTTGTGCAGGATCGGGCCGAACAGCCGATGGTTTTCCAGCCAGGCGCTCAGGCGTGGTGAACTGCGGGTCGCCGCCCAGGCGGCGAGGAGGATGAACTCGGTAGTGGGCAAGCCGGGCACGACGATGGCAACCAGACCGATGGCCAGGCTGATGTAGGCCAGAAGGCCAAACAACACGCGTGAGAGTTTCGAGGCAGAGGGGCGGGTCATGGGGTCGTCGGTTGCACGGGTAAGGCCCGGTTACCACGAGGGTAACCGGGTACGACGCATCAGGCCAGTTCGGCTTTAGGCGCAGTGGCGTAAGCGTGTTTGAGCAGTTCGGTGAAGCGCTCGAATGCGGCCACGGCGCCTTGTTCGGCCTTGGCCTCTTCTTCAGGGCTCAGCTCCAGGCTGTCGAGGATGCGGGTGAATTGCTTCCAGCCCTCGGCACGGCCACCGGCCGGTTCGCCCAGGTGGCGGGCACCGAAGCTGTCGGACAGGCCGAGGCCCACCGCACGCTTGATCAGGAACGCCGCGCCGAGCTTGGAACCTTCGGAAACGAAGATCCAGCCCATGGCTTCACCCAGGCTCGGGTTGTGCACGGCGCCGGCGAAGTCGGCGGGGATCTCGGTGTTGAGGTCAGCCAGGTCGAGACCGGCCTGTTCGGCGCGGCAGCGCTCGGCCAGGTCCGGGACGATGGCGATCAGCTCGGGGTTGGTGTACAGCGCCTTGAGTTCGTTCTGGAACAGGTACTGGGCGACGACGAAGCGGGCGAAGCTTTCGCGGGTTTCGAACGGCGCGTGGGATTTGACCAGGGCGTCCAGCTCGGTGTGCGGGGCATGGGTGAGCTGGTTCAGGCGCTGCGAACGCAGGCTGGCGCGTTCGGTGGTGGTTGCGGCGGTCATGGTGATTCCTTGCGAAATGGGCGTGTCTAGTGACTAGACGAACAAGGTGACGTACGACAGTAAAAAATCCTCACCTCATCGCGGGGCAAGCCAGCTCCCACAGTGAATACCTGTAGGAGCGGGCTTGCCCCGCGATGTCGTTAAATGTCCCAGACCAGATTGATGGCGAAATTACGCCCCGGCATGGTCAGGCGGTCGAGGTTGGCGGGTGAGGTGACAGCCGCTTCGCCGAGGCCGTCGTAGCCGCGTACGTCATCCCATTGCCAGTATTTCTTGTCGGTCAGGTTGTACAGGCCGGCGTTGACCGTGATGTCGTCGGTGACCTTGTAGAAGCCGGTCAGGTCGAGCACGCCGTAGCCCGGCGTGCGGAATTGCTTGCTGGTGCCGTCGGGCGCGAAGAAGGTGGTGTCGTCGACCCGATCCTTGCGCTTGACCAGGGTCCAGCTCAGCAGCCCACCGTATTGTTCCTGCTCATAGCCCAGGCCCATCACGGCGGTCAGCGGGTTGACACTGTTGAGCGGCTCACCGGTGTCCTCGTTGCGGCCGTAGGCGTAGGCCAGCGAGCCCTGGGTGTACAGGCCATGCGGCGCGCCAAAGGCATCCAGGTTCAGGCGGCCCTTGAACTCGGCACCCTTGATGATGGCGTGTTTGATGTTGTTGGCCTCGAAGGTCTGGCCCAGGTTGCTGCCCTGCACGGCGTCTTCGTTGATGAAGTCGCGGTACTTGTTGTAGAACACCGCCACATCGAAGTTACCGGCCTCGAAGTTGCCCCGCAGACCGGTCTCGTAGCTTTTGCTGGTTTCCGGCTCCAGGTTGGAGTTGCCACGGACGCTGTAGCCCAGGCCCGGGTTCTCGAAGCGGCCATACAGCGCTTTGGCCGTCGGCGTACGGAAGCCTTCGGCGTACTGGCCGTACCAGGTGTAGTTGTCGTTGAACGCATAGGTCACGCCGAACTTGGGCGATACCTGGTGCCATTTCTTCTGGCTATCGTCAACCGGGTCGGTGCTCGATGCTTCGACCCCGCGCAGGTACTCGTCGGTCATGTGGGGCTTGAGCTGGGTGTAGTCGTAGCGAACACCTGGCAGGAAGGTCCACTGGTTCCAGCGGATCTCGTCCTGGGCGAACAGGCTGTAGGTGTTGACGGTTGGATCGGGGAAGTCGCTGACCCGTTCCTGACCATCACGCGGGCTGTCGTCGCCGATGGCTCTACAGGTGCCGCCCACGTTCAGGCAAGTGCCGGTGCCGCTGCGCGAACCGGTGACTTTTTGCTGCTTGAGGGTGGTGCCATAGGTCAGCAGGTGTTCGGTCTCAGCGATGCTGAAGGCTTTGTCCAGCTGGGCATCGAAGACCCACTGGCGATCCTTGTAAGTGGTCTGGCGATCACGGAAGACCTGGCGCCCCCCGGCAACATACAGTTCTTCGGTGCGCTGGTCAGTCTTGCCGATCTGGTAGTTCAGCCCCCACTTCATGTTGTCGGCAAGCAGGCTGCCCAGGGCGAACTCGTGGTTGATGCCGAAGCGTTCGCGGGTCACGGTGTCATTGCCGGTGCGGTCGCGGTAGGAGTTCATGGCACCAAAGCCAGGAATGAAAGGCCCACCCACGGCGCTCTTCTGATCCAGATCGCGATCGTCCTTGTAGTGCTCGTAGGTCAAGCTCAGGCGGGCGTCGTCGGCATAGTTCCAGCCGGCCTTGGCAAGGATGTTGGTGGTGCGCACGTCTTCAGGGTTCGCCTCGGTCCGCTCCAGGCCCGTGCCGCCGTGGCCACCGTAGGACTCGGTCTCATGGCCGTTGCGTTGGCTCAGGTGCAACAGGCCGTCGAAATCACCCTGACGTCCGGCGACGGTGGCCGCGTTCAGCCAGCTCTCATCGGCTGAGCTGTAACCGGTCTTCAGCCGGGCGCCGACGTCCTGGCCGGGCTTGATGATGTCGTCCGGGTCGAGGGTGAAGTAGCTGACCGCACCACCGATGGCGTTGCTGCCATACAGCACCGAGGCCGGGCCGCGGAGGATTTCCACGCGCTTGACGATCTCTGGATCGACGTAATTGCGCTGAGTCTGGGCGTAGGGGCCGAAGAAGAAACTGTCGGGGATCGACACGCCGTCGATCTGGGTCAGAACGCGCTCACCGTCGATACCGCGAATGTTGTAGCCATTCAGGCCGCTGCGCTGGCCGGTGCCACTCACCGATACACCCGGCTCGTAGCGCACCAGCTCCTTGATGTTGTTGACGTTCTGGCGGTCGAGCTGTTCACGGGTTTGTACCGAGACCGTGCTCGGCACCTGGCTGATGTCCTGGGCGCTACGGGTCGCAGTGACGGTGATCTGCTGCAGGGCGATGGCACTGGAGCTGCTGCGCTCGAGCACCACATTGCCAGCGCTGAGTGTGCGGTACTTCAAACCGGTACCGGCGAGCAGACGCTGCAAGGCCGCCTCCGGTTTCAGCGAGCCTTGCACGCCTGGCGACGCGACGCCTTCTGCCAGCTCGGCCGACAGCCCGACCTGCCACCCGGTCACGGCGGTAAACGCGTTGAGCGCCGACACCAGCGGTTGCTGGCCAATGGCAAAGCGGTAGTCCCCCATGCGTGGGGCGCTGGCCTGGGCAGGTTCGGCGGCCAGCGCCGGCAGGCTGCAGGTACCGCTGGCGAGCATGGCCAGGGTCAACAGGGAGAGCGTGCAGCGTTGCAGGCCAGGTGTACGTGAAGTGTCTGAAGACCGACGAGTGAAACCGGTTGGCATCGAAAGCGCTCCCTGTCGCGCGAATGTTATAGGTGCTGGCTGATTCAAAAATAAGAATCAGTTGCATTGGCTATAACGAGACGTATCGCCTCAGGGGATCGCGTAAAAAAACTTTCCAGTCAGTTAAGAATCACCACGGCAGGGAACTCATGCAGCTGCGCCGAGGTAATGTGGGCCAGGGCGCGCAAGGTTTCCACGGGTTGGTCGAGGCGGTAGTTGCCGGTGACTGCGATCTGCTCCAGGCGCTCGTTGCCGGAGATGATCAGGCCCGGGTAATAGCGGCGTAGCTCGGCCAGCACCTGGTTCAGTGGACAGTTCTCAAAGATCAGGCGGCCCTGGACCCAGGCCAGGTCTTTCTGCGGGTCGACACGCTCGCGATGACCGAAGCCATTGGGGCCGACCCGAATGCTGTCGCCACTGGACAGGCGGATGCGCTGGTCACTGCTGGCCTGCAGGTCGACATCGCCGCGTTGCACCCGCACCTGGGCTTCGCCGTCGAGGTAGCGCACGGCAAAATCGCTGTCGCGCACGCTGGCGCGCAGCGGGCCTGCCTGCAATTCCAGCGGCTGGTTACGGTCGCCGGGCACCTCGAAGAACGCTTCGCCCTGGTAGAGGCGGGCAACGCGCTGGTGGGCATCGATGTCGCTGGAGAATGCGCTGTTGGTGTTGAGCAGCACCTTGGAGCCGTCTTCAAGCTGCAGGCGCTGGCGCTCACCGACCACGGTCAGGTGATCGGCCTGCAGGCGCACCGGCAGGTTACCGACGGTAAACACCCCGATCAGCAGCACCGCCGCCGCAGCCAGTGGTTTCCAGTGCGGGCGCAAGCGCGCCAGGCGCGAAGGATGGTAGGCCTGGGCGATCTGGCTGGCGGCCTGGCGCACGCTGTCGCCGTGCCACAGGGCCTCGGCTTCGACATAGGCCTGGGCGTTGGCCGGATCGGCTTCCAGCCAGGTTTCGAAAGCGCGGGTGTCTTCGGCGCTGGCGCATTGCAGGCGGATCAGCCAGTCCAGCGCCTGCTCCATGGCACTGTCGCAGGCAGCCGGGTCTGGCGGCGAAGGGCGGTCAGGGGCGCTGTCGGTCACGGAAAATCCTGGGTGGTCTTGTAATGCTGCTAATGATCAAGCGTAACTTGGTGTGTGGCAAGCCAGGGTCAATCGCGGTTCAGACGATTGGCCACGCCGACACAGATCGCCATGATCAGTTTCAGTTCCTTCTGAACCGTGCTGGCCGAGACGTTGAGCTGTTCGGCAATTTCCAGGTAGCTGGCGCCGTGCAGGCGGCTGAGGATGAAAATCCGTTGTTGTCGCGAGGTCAACTGTCCCAGGCTGACGCTCAGGCGCTTGAGCAGTTGCTCGGCATGCGCGGCGTCTTCGGCGCTGCTGGTGGGGGCGGCGACGTTGTGCAGGATTTGCTCGGGCACATCGTCCACCAGGTTGCGCGATTGCGCCCGGCGCGCGCGCAAGTGGTCGAGGGCCAGGTTGCGGGCGGTCTGGAAAACGAAAGGCTCGAGGTGCTCGACCGGCCGTTCGCCCAGCGCTCGGGAAACACGCAGGTAGGTCTCCTGCAGCAGGTCTTCGGCGGTGCTGGGGTTGTCGACCATGCGCTGTAACGTGCGCAGCAGGCTGACCCGCTGAGCGAGGAATACAGTGTGGAACTGGGACTGACTCACAGCGATACCTGACCAATGCGAAGCGAATGATAATGCTTATCATCATTGAATTGGTCAAGTATTGCATGCTCGGTAGGAGCGGGCTTGCCCCGCGAAGCAGTTTGACTGAGAAGCCTCAATCGCGGGGCAAGCCCGCTCCCACAGGGTGAGTCTTCAATTACGCCGCGTTACACAACGCCAGGCAGTTATCCAGCATACGGTTGGAGAAGCCCCACTCATTGTCATACCAGGCCAGCACTTTGAGCATTCGCCCGTTGGTGCGGGTATGGTTGGCATCGAAGATCGACGACAACGGGTTGTGATTGAAGTCGCACGACACCAGCGGCAGGCTGTTGTAACCAAGCACCCTGGAGTGGCGGCTGGCCTCCTTGAACAGGTTGTTGACTTCCTCGACGCTGGTCTCGCGCTTGAGGTTGACGGTCAGGTCGACCAGCGACACGTTGATCACCGGCACGCGCACGGCCATGCCGGTGAGTTTGCCGGCCAGCTCCGGCAGCACCAGGCCCACGGCTTCGGCCGCACCGGTCTTGCTCGGGATCATCGACTGGGTCGCCGAGCGGGCGCGGAACGGGTCGCTGTGGTGGATGTCGGTGAGGCTCTGGTCGTTGGTGTAGGCGTGGATGGTGGTCATCAAGCCCTGCTCGATGCCCAGTTCGCGGTGCAGCACCTGGGCAATGGGCGCCAGGCAGTTGGTGGTGCACGAAGCACTGGAGATGATCTGGTGCGAAGGGCGCAGAATGTCGTGGTTGACCCCGTAGACAATCGTCGCGTCGGCGCCCCTGGCCGGTGCCGAGATAATGACTTTGCCGGCCCCGGCAGTAAGATGGGCAGCGGCCTTGGCGCGGTCGGTGAAGTGACCGGTGCATTCGAACACCACATCGACGGCTTCGGCTTTCCACGGCAGCTCGGCCGGATTGCGGATGGCACTGACGGCGATGCGGTCGCCGTTGACGGTCAGGCTTTCGTGGTCGAACTCGACATCGGCAGCAAAGATGCCATGAACACTGTCGTACTTGAGCAGGTGCGCATTGATTGCGCTGTCTCCCAGATCGTTGATCGCGACGACCTGCAGGTCCTGACGGTAGCCTTGGGTATAGAGTGCGCGAAGGACGTTGCGGCCAATGCGGCCAAAGCCATTGATTGCGATACGAAGGGTCATAGAGCTACCTCTGGTAGACCGGGTGAAGCCCGTGGCAAACAAGAAAGCGCTTCACTGAATCTGATTTTGTTGTTGGAATTACAAGATTATTCGTAAAAAAATAGAAAACAAGCCTTTTTGCTGGCAGTATTTTGTTCAATCTACAACGAGCGACCGGCCAAGCCGTCTCTCCCGCAACCGTTGCCCCTGCCATTGAGCCTAGGTGGCGATTGTTGATAAGGGAAACCGCCGCAGAGGTCGCAACCACCGATAGCCTGGAGTCCAGTACATGCATCCGCGCATTCTTGAGGTCACCCAACGGCTGATCGACCGCAGCCGTGCCACCCGCGAACGCTACCTGCAGTTGATTCGCGGGGCCGCCAGTGACGGGCCGATGCGGGCCAAACTGCAATGTGCCAACTTCGCCCACGGTGTGGCCGGCTGTGGTACCCAGGACAAGAACAGCCTGCGCATGATGAACGCGGCCAACGTCGCCATCGTGTCTGCCTACAACGATATGCTCTCGGCGCATCAGCCCTACCAGCACTACCCGGAACAGATCAAACAGGCGCTGCGCGATATCGGCTCGGTGGGCCAGTTTGCCGGCGGTGTGCCGGCCATGTGTGACGGTGTCACTCAGGGTGAGCCGGGCATGGAGCTGGGGATTGCCAGCCGCGAAGTGATCGCGATGTCGACGGCCATCGCCCTTTCGCACAACATGTTCGACGCAGCGTTGATGCTGGGTATCTGTGACAAGATCGTGCCGGGGCTGTTGATGGGCGCGCTGCGCTTTGGTCACTTACCAACCATTTTTGTCCCCGGCGGGCCGATGCCTTCAGGTATTTCCAACAAGGAAAAAGCCGACGTGCGCCAGCGCTATGCCGAGGGCAAGGCCAGCCGCGAAGAGCTGCTGGAGTCGGAAATGAAGTCCTACCACAGCCCCGGCACCTGTACCTTTTACGGCACCGCCAACACCAATCAGTTGCTGATGGAAGTGATGGGCCTGCACCTGCCGGGCGCATCGTTCGTCAATCCTTACACGCCGCTGCGCGATGCACTCACCGTCGAGGCCGCGCAACAGGTCACGCGCATGACCAAGGCCAGCGGCGACTTCATGCCGCTGGGCGAGATCGTCGACGAAAAATCCCTGGTCAACTCCATCGTCGCCCTGCACGCCACCGGTGGTTCGACCAACCATACCCTGCACATGCCGGCGATTGCCCAGGCGGCCGGCATCCAGCTGACCTGGCAGGACATGGCCGAGCTGTCCGAGGTGGTGCCGACCCTGTCCCACGTCTACCCGAACGGCAAAGCCGACATCAACCATTTCCAGGCAGCCGGTGGCATGGCCTTCCTGATCCGCGAGCTGCTCGATGCCGGGCTGCTGCACGAAGACGTCAACACCGTGGCCGGCCACGGCCTGCGTCGGTATACCCAGGAGCCGTTCCTGCAGGAGGGCAAGCTGGTCTGGCGCGAGGGGCCGCAAGCGAGTCTCGATGTAGCGATCCTGCGCCCGGTCGCACGGCCGTTCTCCCCGGAAGGCGGGCTGCGGGTGATGGAAGGCAACCTTGGTCGCGGGGTCATGAAGGTGTCTGCGGTCGCCCCTGAACATCAGGTGGTCGAAGCCCCGGCGCGGGTGTTCCATGACCAGCAGGCGCTGGCCGATGCCTTCCAGGCCGGCGAGCTGGAGCGGGATTTCGTCGCGGTGATGCGCTTCCAGGGCCCGCGCTGCAATGGCATGCCGGAGCTGCACAAGATGACCCCGTTCCTCGGCGTGCTGCAAGACCGCGGCTTCAAGGTGGCATTGGTGACCGACGGGCGCATGTCCGGTGCTTCGGGGAAAATTCCGGCGGCCATTCATGTCTGTCCGGAAGCCTTTGACGGCGGCCCGCTGGCACGCGTGCGCGATGGCGATATCGTGCGGGTTGACGGCGTTGCCGGCACCCTGACGGTCAAGCTCGATGCTGCTGAACTGGCCGACCGGGAGACTCCGCCAGCACCGACCGGCAACGATCTCGGTTGCGGGCGTGAACTGTTCGGCTTCCTGCGCATGGCCCTGAGCCCGGCAGAGCAGGGCGCCAGCGCCTTCACCTCGGCCCTGGAAGCACTCAAATGAAGCGCGCCCTGGTCGGTGATATCGGTGGCACCAACGCCCGCTTTGCCCTCTGGGAAAACGACCGGATGCACTCGGTCCAGGTGTTCGCCACCGCCGATTACACCAGCCCTGAGCAGGCCATCGGCGCCTACCTGCAGGCACAAGGACTGAGCAAGGGCGACCTTGGCGCAGTCTGTCTGGCGGTGGCGGGACCGGTCAGCGGCGATGAATTTCGCTTTACCAACAATCACTGGCGGCTCAGTCGTCAGGCCTTCTGCAAGGCGCTGCAGATCGAGCAGTTGTTGCTGATCAATGATTTTACCGCCATGGCCTTGGGCATGACCCGCCTGCAGCCTGATGAGCGCCTCACTGTCTGCGCCGGCGAAGCTGAAGCCGGGCGGCCAGCGGTGGTGATCGGCCCGGGAACCGGCTTGGGCGTGGGCACGTTGCTCGGTCTGGAGGATGGCCGCTGGATGGCCTTGCCGGGTGAAGGTGGACATGTCGACTTGCCGGTGGGCAATGCCCGCGAGGCACAGATCCGTGAGCAGATCGCCAGCGAAACCGGGCATGTCAGTGCCGAAACCGTGCTCAGCGGCGGCGGCTTGTTGCGTTTGTATCAAGCCATCTGTGCGCTGGACGGGCAACCGGCAACCTTGCAAAGCCCGGCGGCGATCACCGATGCGGCGCTGGCCGGTGAGCCGGTGGCGTTGGCGGTGATCGAGCAGTTTTGTCGCTTTCTCGGGCGGGTGGCGGGTAACAATGTGCTGACCCTCGGAGGGCGTGGCGGGGTATACATTGTCGGCGGCATCATTCCACGCTTCGCCGAGCTATTTCTGCGCAGCGGTTTTGCCGACAGCTTTGCCGAGAAGGGCTGTATGAGCGGCTACTTCAAGCAGGTGCCGGTGTGGCTGGTGACCGCCGAATTCTCCGGCTTGCTCGGCGCGGGTGTGGCCTTGCAACAATCCAGGGTGGGAGCGGGCTTGCCCCGCGATGCGATATAACTGATAAACCGCAATCGCGGGGCAAGCCCGCTCCCACAGGCTGGACTGCCCCACAAGGAATTACACGGTGAGCAAGTCGATACTGCTGGTCGACGATGACCAGGACATCCGCGAACTGCTGCAAACTTACCTGAGCCGCGCCGGTTTCAGCGTCCAGGCGGTTGCTGATGGCCAGGGCTTTCGCCAGGCCCTGGACGACAGCGATTGCGACCTGGTGATCCTCGACGTGATGCTGCCCGATGAAGACGGCTTCAGCCTGTGCCGCTGGGTGCGCCAGCATCCACGCCTGGCCCAGGTGCCAATCATCATGCTCACCGCCAGTTCCGATGAAGCCGACCGGGTCATCGGTCTGGAGCTGGGCGCCGATGATTACCTGGGCAAGCCCTTCAGTCCACGCGAATTGCAGGCACGAATCAAGGCCCTGTTGCGTCGCGCCGGTTTCGGCCAGGAGCGCAATGGCGGTGATGTACTGGCCTTCGATGACTGGCGCCTGGATACGGTCAGTCACCGCTTGTTTCACCGCGACGGTGAAGAGGTGATTCTCTCCGGCGCCGACTTTGCCTTGCTCAAGC
The DNA here is from genome assembly GCF_028682475.1 of Pseudomonas putida. GTDB lineage: Bacteria > Pseudomonadota > Gammaproteobacteria > Pseudomonadales > Pseudomonadaceae > Aquipseudomonas > Aquipseudomonas putida_AG. The sequence continues at coordinate 16,791 of NZ_JANHLE010000032.1, read as the reverse complement.
TGTTCCTCGATCACCCGCAGCAAATCCTCGACCGCGACACCATCGGCAACGCCACCCGTGGACGTGAACCGATGCCTCTGGACCGCATTGTCGATATGGCGGTCAGCCGCTTGCGCCAACGCCTGCGCGACACGCACAAGCCGCCGCGGCTGATTCGAACCGTACGTGGCAGTGGTTACCTGTTGGCGGCCAGTGTTGCGCCCGCGCACTGAGGGGCGCTGGCGTCTGCCGCTGCCGCGCTCGTTGCTCGGGCGCATGCTGCTGTTGACCCTGCTGGTGGTGTTACTGGCCCAGGGCCTGTCGAGCCTGATCTGGCTGTCGCAGCTGCGCGCCAGTCAGCTTGAAGGGCTGGTGGCCAGCGCCCGCAGCCTGGCCCATTCGATGAGCGCCAGCGTCAGTTATTTTCGCTCGTTGCCGGTGGCCTACCGGCCCATGGTGCTCGACCAGTTACGCAACATGGGCGGCACCCGTTTTGTGGTCTCGCTCAACGACAAACCCCTGGACATGCAGGCGCTGCCACCGACCCCGCGCAAGCAGGCGGTGATCAGCGCGGTGGACGAAGTGCTGCGCCAGCGCCTCGGCACGCAGATGGATATCTCCCTGGAGTTCGTCAGCCCCCAGGACCTGCGGATCTTCAACAGCGGCCTGAAGCTCGATGAGCTGCCGCGCTCCTGGGCGCATTACGCGCTGACCCTGGAGCCGGTCAATCCACCGGTACTGGTCACCCAGATCCGTCTCGGCGAAGGCGAGTGGCTGTACATCGCCTCGTTGATGCCCGAGCCCTACACCAGCCTCGAAGACGAAGGCCTGCCGCGTCAGCAGCTGTGGTTCATCGGCCTGACCAGCTTCTTCCTGCTGCTGTTCATCGGCCTGCTGGTGCATTGGCAGAGTCGCCCGCTCAAGCGCCTGGCGCGGGCGGCGCGGGAGATGTCGCTGGGCGCTGATGTCGAGCCTGTAGTGGAGGGCGGCGGCAGCGAGGTGGTCGAAGTCGGCCGGGCCTTCAATGCCATGCGTGAGCGCATCAGCCGCTACCTGACCGAGCGCAGCCAGTTGTTCAGCGCCATCTCCCATGACCTGCGCACACCGATTACCCGGCTGCGCCTGCGTGTCGAGTTGCTTGAGGACGAGCAGCAACAAGCCAAGTTCAGTCGCGACCTGGACGAGCTGGAGATGCTGGTCAAAGGCGCGCTGCAATGCGTGAAAGATACGGATATCCACGAGAACATCGAAGCCATCGACCTCAATCATGCCCTCGATTGTCTGGTCGAGCCGTACCTGGCCAGTGCCCGCGTTACCGTGCAGGGCAGGGCGCTTGCCCCGTACCCCGGCAAGCCGCTGGCGCTGCGTCGGTGCATGGGCAACCTGATCGACAATGCCCTGAAGTACGGCGAGCGGGCGCACCTGCGCGTGCTGGACAGTGATTCAGGGTTCGTTCTGCAGGTGGACGATGAAGGTCCGGGGGTGCCCGAACAGCGTCTGGAGCAGGTTTTCGAACCGCATTTTCGTCTGGCCGGGCAACAGCAGGGCTACGGCCTGGGCCTGGGAATCGCGCGCAACATCGCCCACAGCCACGGTGGCGAAGTGAGTTTGCGTAATCTGCAGGGCGGCGGTTTGCGGGTGACCTTGAGCCTGCCCCGCAGCAGCGACTGACCTGTCCATCTGGCGAATGTCACCGCTTGGTGACATTCGCGCGTCCCTTCGTTACCTGCGCCCCTGTCGCGGCTGGTTAGACTCCGATGCAAGCGCAAGCACCACGACTTGCACCTGCATAACAACAAGAAAAGGTTCCGCCCCATGAATGCGATCAATCGCCTCGCCGCTGTTGTTTCCCTCGCATCTTTGTTGCCGCTGAGCGCCATGGCCGCCGATACCGGTACTGTCGAAGTCTTGCACTGGTGGACTTCCGGTGGCGAAGCCAAGGCTGTTGAAACCCTCAAGGCCCAGGTGCAGAAAGACGGTTTTATCTGGAAAGACAACGCCGTGGCCGGTGGTGGTGGCGCTGCGGCGATGACCGTGCTCAAGACCCGAGCCATTTCCGGCAACCCGCCCGCCGCTGCGCAGATCAAGGGGCCGGACATCCAGGAGTGGGGCGCGCTGGGCCTGCTGACCGAACTCGATGAGGTGTCCACAGCCAACAACTGGGACAGCCTGCTGCCGCAGAAAGTCGCCGAGATCATGAAGTACGACGGTCATTACGTGGCGGTGCCGGTGAACATCCACCGGGTCAACTGGTTGTGGATCAACCCGCAAGTGTTCGACAAGGCCGGCGCCAAAGTGCCGACCACCCTCGATGAGCTTTTCGCCGCTGCCGACAAGCTCAAGGCCGCCGGCTTCATCCCCCTGGCCCATGGCGGCCAGCCTTGGCAGGACAGCACGGTGTTCGAGGACCTGGCCCTGAGCATTCTCGGTCCCAAGGGTTATCACGCGGCTTTCGTCGATCTCGATGAAAAGACCCTGACCGGCGAACAGATGGTCGAGGTGTTCAAGACCCTGCAACGCCTGGGCACCTACATGGACCCCAACCGCGCCGGGCGTGACTGGAACATCGCCGCCGCCGAAGTCATCAACGGCAAGGCCGGCATGCAGATCATGGGCGACTGGGCCAAGAGCGAATGGACGGCGGCTGGCAAGGTCGCCGGCAAGGATTACCAGTGCGTGGCCTTCCCCGGCACCCAGGGCAGCTTCGCCTACAACATCGACTCGCTGGCGATGTTCAAGCTCAAGAACGACAACGACATCAAGGCTCAGAACGATCTGGCCAAGGTCGCTCTGGAGCCGCAGTTCCAGACCGTGTTCAACCAGAACAAGGGCTCGTTGCCGGTGCGCCAGGACATGGACATGAGTCAGTTCGACGCCTGCACGCAGAAGTCGGCGGTGGACTTCAAAGACGCTGAAAAAGGCGATGGCCTGCAACCGAGCATGGCCCACAACATGGCGACCACCCTGGCGGTGCAGGGGGCGATCTTCGATGTGGTGACCAACTTCCTCAACGACCCGAAAGCGGATCCCGCGACGGCGGTCAAACAGCTGAACTCGGCGATCAAGTCGGCCAAGTAACGGTTTGCTGGCCTCTTCGCGGGGCAAGCCCGCTCCCACCGGTGACCACTGTGGGAGCGGGCTTGCCCCGCGATAATCACCACACGAGATCTCGCTATGAGCACTGTTGCCACCCTCAACAAGGCCTCGCCTGTCGACGCCTTGCAACGCTGGCTACCGAAACTGGTACTGGCGCCGAGCATGCTGATTGTCCTGGTGGGCTTTTATGGCTACATCTTCTGGACCTTCATCCTCTCCTTCACCAACTCCAGCTTCATGCCCAGCTACAAGTGGGTAGGGCTGGCGCAGTACGCGCGGCTGATGGAAAACGACCGCTGGTGGGTGGCGAGCAAGAACCTGCTGCTGTTCGGCGGTCTGTTCATCGCCATCAGCCTGGTGATCGGCGTGCTGCTGGCGGTGCTGCTCGACCAGCGCATTCGCCGCGAAGGGTTTATCCGCACGGTTTACCTGTACCCCATGGCATTGTCGATGATCGTCACCGGCACCGCCTGGAAGTGGCTGCTCAATCCCGGCCTGGGCCTGGACAAGATGCTCCGTGACTGGGGCTGGGAAGGCTTTCGCCTGGACTGGCTGGTGGACCCGGACCGGGTCGTCTACTGCCTGGTGATCGCGGCGGTGTGGCAAGCCTCGGGCTTTGTCATGGCGCTGTTCCTGGCGGGGCTGCGCAGCGTCGATCAGTCGATCATCCGCGCCGCGCAAGTCGATGGTGCCAGCCTGCCGAGCATCTACCTGCGCATCGTCCTGCCGAGCCTGCGCCCGGTGTTTTTCAGTGCGCTGATGATCCTCGCCCATATCGCGATCAAGAGTTTCGACCTGGTTGCGGCGATGACCGCAGGCGGCCCGGGATATTCCTCGGACCTGCCGGCGATGTTCATGTACTCCTTCACCTTCAGCCGCGGGCAGATGGGCATGGGCTCGGCAAGCGCAATCCTGATGCTTGGCGCGATCCTGTCGATCCTGGTGCCTTACCTGTATTCGGAACTGAGGAACAAGCGCCATGACTAGAACCCTGGCACCCCGTAGGTTCAACGTCAGTCGGGTGGCGATCTACGCCACCCTGTTGCTGGCCTGCGCGCTGTACCTGATTCCGCTGATCGTGATGTTGCTGACCAGCTTCAAATCGCCGGAAGACATCCGCACCGGCAACCTGCTGAGCTGGCCTGAGGCGATCACCGGTATCGGCTGGATCAAGGCCTGGGACACAGTAGGCGGCTACTTCTGGAACTCGGTGAAGATCACTGTACCGGCGGTACTGATCTCGACCTTGCTCGGTGCGCTCAACGGCTATGTCCTGTCGATGTGGCGCTTTCGTGGCTCGCAGCTGTTCTTCGGTCTGCTGCTGTTCGGCTGCTTCCTGCCGTTCCAGACCGTGCTGCTGCCCGCGTCCTTCACCCTCGGCAAACTCGGCCTGGCCAGCACTACCAGCGGCTTGGTGCTGGTGCACATCGTCTACGGCCTGGCCTTCACCACGCTGTTCTTCCGCAACTATTACTGCAGTGTGCCGGACGCCCTGGTGCGCGCGGCGCGGCTGGACGGGGCGGGGTTCTTCACCATCTTCGGACGGATCCTGCTGCCGATGTCGGTGCCGATCATCATGGTCTGCCTGATCTGGCAATTCACCCAGATCTGGAACGACTTTCTCTTCGGGGTGGTGTTCGCCAGTGGCGACGCGCAACCGATTACCGTGGCCTTGAACAACCTGGTCAACACCAGCACCGGGGTCAAGGAATACAACGTCGACATGGCGGCGGCGATGATCGCCGGCTTACCGACCCTGTTGGTCTATGTGCTGGCTGGCAAGTATTTCCTGCGCGGGCTTACTGCCGGCGCGGTCAAGGGGTGAAACAACATGGCAACGCTTGAACTGCGCAACGTCAACAAGACCTACGGCAGCGGTCTACCCGATACCCTGAAGCATATCGACCTGGCGATTGATTCCGGCGAGTTCCTGATTCTTGTCGGCCCTTCCGGCTGCGGCAAGTCGACCTTGATGAACTGCATTGCCGGCCTCGAACAGATCACCGGCGGCGCGATCCTGGTGGACGAGGCCGACATCAGCGGCATGAGCCCCAAGGACCGCGATATCGCCATGGTCTTTCAGTCCTATGCGCTGTACCCGACGATGAACGTGCGCGACAACATCGCCTTCGGTTTGAAGATGCGCAAGATGCCTGCCGCGGCGATTGATGAAGAAGTGGCGCGGGTAGCCAAGCTGCTGCAGATCGAGCACCTGCTGACGCGCAAGCCCGGCCAGCTCTCCGGTGGCCAGCAGCAGCGCGTGGCCATGGGCCGGGCGCTGGCGCGGCGGCCGAAGATCTACCTGTTCGACGAGCCGCTGTCCAACCTCGACGCCAAGCTGCGGGTGGAGATGCGCACCGAAATCAAGCTGATGCACCAGCGCCTGAAGACCACCACGGTGTACGTCACCCACGACCAGATCGAAGCCATGACCCTGGGTGACAAGGTGGCGGTGATGAAGGACGGCCTGATCCAGCAGTTCGGTACGCCACAGCAGATCTACAACGATCCGGCCAATCTGTTTGTCGCCAGCTTCATCGGTTCGCCACCGATGAACTTCATTCCGCTGCGTCTGCAGCGCAAGGACGGGCGCTTGCAGGCCTTGCTCGACAGTGGTCAGGCGCGCTGCGAACTACCCTTGGGAATCAGTGATACAGGGCTTGAAGAGCGTGAGGTGATCCTCGGTATCCGTCCCGAACAGATCGCTCTGGCGCCAGGCCAGGCCAATGGCCTGCCGAGCATTCGCGCCGAGGTGCAGGTCACCGAGCCGACCGGCCCCGACCTGCTGGTGTTCGTCACCCTCAACCAGACCAAGGTCTGCTGCCGCCTGGCGCCGGATGTGGCGACCCAGGTGGGGGATACCCTGAACCTGCAGTTCGATCCAGCCCGGGTGCTGTTGTTCGATGCCGCCACTGGCGAGCGCCTGGGGGTGAAGGTCAGGCCACAGCAGTCCGGCCAGGACAATGTCGCGCAATTCAAGGGTCGTTGAATTCATTGCAAGTCGTACATGCCCATCAAGAACAATAAAACGAGGAAACACGGGATGGATCACTTCAAACGCATCAAGCCGCTGGTTCCGCTGAGCCTGCTGGCGGCCTTCGGGGTCAGCTGCGGGGCGCATGCGGCTGGCGCCTTTGCCCCGGAGTCGAAATGGATGAGCGGCGATTGGGGCGGCACCCGCACCGAATTGCTGGAGAAGGGCTACGACTTCACCCTCGACTACGTCGGTGAGGTGGCAGGCAACCTCGACGGCGGTTACAACGACGACAAGACCGCGCGCTACAGCGACCAGTTCGCCTTGGGCGCGCAGCTGGATCTGGAGAAGATCTTCGGCTGGCATGACACCGAGTTCAAACTGGCGATCACCGAGCGCAGCGGACGCAACCTGTCCAACGACCGCATCAGCGATCCGCGTGCCGGGCAGTTCAGTTCGGTGCAGGAGGTCTGGGGCCGTGGCCAGACCTGGCGGCTGACCCAGATGTGGATCAAGCAGCAGTACTTCGATGGTGCCCTGGACGTGAAGTTCGGCCGTTTTGGCGAAGGCGAAGACTTCAACAGCTTCCCGTGCGACTTCCAGAACCTGGCGTTCTGCGGTTCTCAGGTCGGCAACTGGGTGGGCGGGATCTGGTACAACTGGCCGGTCAGCCAGTGGGCGCTGCGGGTCAAGTACAACATCACCCCGGAGTTTTTCGCCCAGGTCGGGGTGTATGAGCAGAACCCCTCCAACCTTGAGACCGGCAATGGATTCAAGCTCAGCGGCAGTGGCACCGAAGGCATGATCCTGCCGGTGGAGCTGGTCTGGTCGCCGAAGGTCAATGAGCTGCCGGGTGAATACCGTCTGGGTTATTACTACAGCACCGCCAAGGCCGACGATGTCTTCGATGACGTCAATGGCCAGCCCCAGGCGATTACCGGCAACGACTTCAAGTCGCACTCCAGCAAGCATGGCTGGTGGGTCGTGGCGCAGCAGCAGGTGACCGCACACAACGGCGATGCCAGCCGTGGCTTGAGCCTGTTCGCCAACTTCACCGTGCATGACAAGGCCACCAACGTGGTCGATAACTACCAGCAGCTGGGCATGGTCTACAAGGGCGCCTTCGATGCTCGGCCCAAGGATGACATCGGCTTTGGCGTGGCGCGGATTCACGTCAACGATGATGTGAAGGATCGCGCCGAGCTGCTCAATCAGCAGAGCGGCATTGAGGATTACAACAACCCGGCCTTCGTGCCGATCCAGGAGACCGAATACAACGCCGAGCTGTATTACGGCTTCCATGTCACAAACTGGCTGACCGTACGCCCCAACCTGCAATACATCAAAAGTCCGGGCGGGGTGGACGAGGTGGACAACGCGCTGGTCGCGGGTTTGAAGATTCAGTCGTCGTTCTGAGGCAATATGTTGTAAATTTACGAGCTTATCGCGGGGCAAGCCCGCTCCCACAGGTTCTACTCCTGTGGGAGCGGGCTTGCCCCGCGATGGCCCCAACTAACAACAAGAGTCCCAGGTTATGCCCGAGCACCCGCTACAACGCTTCTTCACCTCGCAGAGGCCGCGACCGACCTTCGAGTGGGAGCGTTATCAGCAGCGCGATGTGCTGATCATCGATCATCCCCGGTGCCAGGCCGTATTCAGCCGCCAGGGCGCGCAGTTGCTGCACTTCCAGCCCACGGGCGAACGCCCCTGGTTGTGGTGCGCCGCGCAGTGGCCGCAAGTCGGCGCCATTCGTGGCGGTGTTCCAGTGTGCTGGCCGTGGTACGGTCGCCATCCCAGCGAAGACATGTGGCCGGCGCACGGCTGGGCGCGTTTGCTCGACTGGAAACTGATCGACAGCAGCGAGGACGAAGAGGGCGTGACGCTCAAATGGCGTTTGCAGTTGTGCGACTGGCAGGTCGACCTGTTGGCCAGGTTAGGCGAGCGCATGGAGTTGCAGCTCAGTACCGAACACCAGGACAGTCAACCGTGTCAGCTGAGTCATGCTCTGCTGGCCTACTGGCGTATTAGTGACGTTTCCGAGATAGCGCTATCCGGGCTAGAAAACATTGAGGGTTACGACCGTTTGAACCGTCAGGCCTGCCTTCAGAAGGGCGCCTTGAAGGTGCATGGCGGCTGTCAGCGGGTGTTTCCCAATGCAGCGACCGTGCAACTGCACGACCCGGCCTGGCAACGACAGCTGAGCATCGATACCGGTGACAGCGAGGACACCATCGTCTGGCACCCGGGCAGCCGGCCGTTGATGGGCGTCAGCAGCAGTGAAACCCTGGGCTTCGTCTGCGTCGAGGCGGCCAGTGGCAGCAGCGACAGCCTGAGCCTGGCGCCGGGAGAGCAGGCACACCTGCGGTTGCAGGCGCAGTTGCTCAGTTGAGTTCGTCGTCGATCGGGTAGCGGCTGGCGTTGAGGCTTTCCTTGATCTTGCGCAGGTGCGGCTGGAAGTCCACGCCGCGGCGCAAGGTCATGCCGGTGGCCAGGACGTCGAGCACCGTCAGCTGAATGATCCGCGAAGTCATCGGCATGTAAATATCGGTGTCTTCTGGCAGCGGTATGTTCAGGCTCAGGCTGCTGGCCTTGGCCAGGGGCGAATCGGCGGCAGTCAGGCCGAGCACCGAGGCACCGTTTTCCCGAGCCAGGCGCGCGACTTCGACCAGCTCGCGGGTACGCCCGGTGTAGGAGATGATGACGAACAGCTCGCCGGTGTGGGCGACCGAGGCCAGCATGCGCTGCATCAGCACATCGGCATGGGCCGAGACGGCCAGGTTGAAGCGGAAGAACTTGTGCTGGGCATCCAGCGCCACTGGTGCCGAGGCGCCGAGGCCGAAGAAGTGGATCTGCCGGGCCTGGATCAGCATGTCGACGGCGCGGCTGATCAGCTGCGGATCGAGTTGCTGGCAGGCGCTGTCGAGCGAGGCGATGGCGCTGCCGAAGATCTTCTGGGTGTAGGACGCCGGATCGTCATCGGCTTCAACTGCCCGGCTGACGTAAGCGGCGCCGCTGGCCAGGCTCTGGGCCAGCTGCAGCTTGAGTTCAGGGTAGCCACTGACGCCGAACGAACGGCAGAAGCGGTTCACCGTCGGTTCGCTGACCTTGGCCGCCTGGGCCAGGGCGGCGATGCTGAAACGGGTGGCTTGCTGAGGGTTGAGCAGGATGACTTCGGCGACTTTGCGCTCAGCCTTGTTCAGCTCTTCGAGGCGGCCCTGGATCTGCTCCAGGAGGTTTCGCACGCGGTCCATGGGTATGTTCCTTGGGTCGATGAGGCAGCCCGCTGCCGAGGGCAGAGGGCTTTTGACGCGGTGGCCTATCGTACTGATGGCATGGGAGGCACACCACTTGAATCTGTGTTTCGGATAAAATGTTGTGGTTTTTACTACATTATTCCTTGAAAACTGCGATTGAAAACGGTATTTCTACGTCAACTTGATAAAAGAACCAACATCATGGCATCGATCAGCGTTGAACCTTGCACCTTTGCCCTGTTTGGCGCCCTTGGCGACCTGGCCTTGCGCAAGCTGTTTCCGGCGCTGTACCAGCTCGATCGCGCCGACTTGCTGCATGCTGATACCCGTGTGCTGGCCCTGGCCCGCGAGCCGGGCAGTGTTGAAGCGCACCTGGTATCGATCGAGGCGCATCTGCGAGAGTTTGTTCCGCAAGGGCAGATCGAAGACTTGGTGTTGCAGCGTTTTCTTGCGCGCTTGAGCTATCTGCATGTCGACTTCCTCAAGGTCGAGGACTACCAGGCGCTGGCCGAGCAGGTCAGCGGCGACCGCCAGCTGATCGCTTACTTCGCCACACCGGCGGCGGTCTATGGCGGAATTTGCGAAAACCTCGACAAGGTCGGCCTCAGTGCGCGCACGCGGGTGGTGCTGGAAAAACCCATCGGCCATGACCTGGATTCTTCGCGGCGGGTCAATGATGCGGTGGCGCAGTACTTCCCGGAAGACCGCGTCTATCGCATCGACCATTACCTGGGCAAGGAAACCGTACAGAACCTCATTGCCCTGCGCTTTGCCAACAGCCTGTTCGAAACCCAGTGGAACCAGAATTCGATCTCCCATGTGGAAATCACCGTCGCCGAGAAGGTCGGGATCGAAGGGCGCTGGGGCTATTTCGACAAAGCCGGGCAACTGCGCGACATGATCCAGAACCACTTGTTGCAGTTGCTCTGCCTGATTGCCATGGACCCGCCCAGCGATCTCTCTGCCGACAGCATCCGCAACGAGAAGGTCAAAGTACTCAAGGCCCTGGCACCGATCACTGGCGAAGGCCTGAGCACTCACGTGGTGCGTGGCCAGTACATCGCCGGTTACAGCGAAGGCAAGCCGGTGCCCGGTTACCTGGAAGAAGACAACGCCAACGCCCAGAGCGACACCGAAACCTTTGTCGCCCTGCGCGCCGATATCCGCAACTGGCGCTGGGCCGGCGTGCCGTTCTACCTGCGAACCGGCAAGCGCATGCCGCAGAAACTGTCGCAGATCGTCATCCACTTCAAGGAAACCCCGCACTACATCTTCGCCCCGGAACAGCGTTTGCAGATCGGCAACAAGCTGATCATTCGCTTGCAGCCGGACGAAGGTATTTCCTTGCGGGTGATGACCAAGGAGCAGGGCCTGGACAAGGGTATGCAACTGCGCAGCGGGCCATTGCAGCTGAATTTTTCCGACACCTGGCGCAGCGCGCGGATTCCCGATGCCTATGAGCGCTTGTTGCTGGAAGTGATGCGCGGCAACCAGAACCTGTTTGTGCGCAAGGACGAAATCGAATACGCGTGGAAGTGGTGCGATCAGCTGATTGCCGGCTGGAAGAACAGCGGCGATGCCCCCAAGCCTTATGCCGCTGGCTCCTGGGGGCCGATGAGCTCGATTGCATTGATTACCCGTGATGGGAGGTCTTGGTATGGCGATATCTGAACTGCAACTGCCGGCTAACGTGACGGCCCATGATTTCAACGGCGCCACGCAGCTGGCCGAAGGCCTGGCCAAGGACGTCGCCGCGCGCCTGAAGGCCGCGATCGCGGCCAACGGCCAAGCTACTCTGGTGGTGTCCGGTGGACGCAGCCCGGTGGCGTTTTTCCAGGCACTGATCCAGCACCCGCTGGACTGGTCGAAGGTCTTGGTGACCCTGGCCGATGAGCGCTGGGTGCCGGTCGAGCATGCCGACAGCAATGCCGGTCTGCTCAAGCGCCATCTGTTGACCGGCAACGCCGCCAAGGCACGTTTCCTTGGTTTGTACCGCGCCGCTGCCAGCCTTGAAGCGGCGGCGCTGGAAGCCGATCAGGCGCTCGCTGAGCTATCGGGCATCGACGTGCTGGTGCTCGGCATGGGTGATGACGGCCATACCGCTTCGCTGTTCCCGGGCAGCCCGAACCTGACCGAAGGCCTTGATCCGCAGAGTGCGCGTCGTTGCCTGCCGATGCTGGCGCCGACGGTGCCGCATCAGCGCCTGAGCATGACCCGTGCCTTGCTGGCCAAGGCCGGTTACACCGCCTTGTCCGTGCAAGGCCCGGGCAAACTCGCTACCCTGCGCGCCGCGCTGGCCGGCGATGACCTGGCCGAAATGCCGATTCGCGCCTTCTTACGAGACCCTCTGGATATTTACTGGTGCCCATGAGCCAAGGATCCGCCGTTATGACCACGCATGAACTGAAACAGCCGGGAGTTTCCATGGCCGACAAGATTGCCCGGATCGATCAGATCTGCACCCAGGCGCGCATTCTGCCGGTGATCACCATCGCCCGCGAAGCAGACATCCTGCCCCTGGCCGATGCCCTGGCTGCCGGTGGCATCAAGACCCTGGAAGTGACCCTGCGCTCGGCGCACGGCCTGAAAGCCATCCAGGTGCTGCGTGAACAGCGGCCGGAGCTGTGCGTGGGCGCCGGCACCGTGCTGGATCGCAAGATGCTCGCTGCCGTGGAAGCGGCGGGTGCGCAGTTTGTGGTCACGCCAGGTGTTACCCAGGACATTCTTGAGGCGGGTGTGCAAAGTGACCTGGCGTTGCTGCCGGGGATCAGCACGCCCTCGGAATTGATGATGGGCTACGCCCTCGGTTATCGCCGCTTCAAGCTGTTTCCAGCGGAAATCAGCGGCGGTGTGGCGGCGATCAAGGCCTACGGCGGTCCGTTCGGTGATGTGCGTTTCTGCCCGACCGGTGGGGTCAACCCGGGGAATGTGAAGAGTTATATGGCCCTGCCCAATGTCATGTGCGTGGGCGGCACCTGGATGCTCGACAGTAGCTGGATCAAGAACGGCGAGTGGTCGCGGATTACTGACTGCAGCGCCGAGGCATTGGCACTGCTGGACTGAACTGAATCGTTGTGTGCTACACGGCTTTGAGGTGCGCTTGGTCGGCGCGCCTCTTTTTTTGCCTGCGCTTTTTGAGGAACTACCTCCTGCTGCCACAGTACTCCGCAGAGTTTCTAGCATGGCGACACTTGGATAGCTCAGCAGGAGAGCATCAATGTCAGAGTTCACCGAAGATCGTGCGGCAACGTACAGCGCAGACGACTGGCCGCTGAAAAAGGGTAATCACACTATCGAGCGCCACCTGTTGGCAGGGAAGCATCTCAACCTGGCCTGCTGGGTTGACGGGCAGACGGTTTATGGCGATGTGAAGATCGCCGGGCAGGCCTGGGGCACCTATACCCGCCCGGTGTTCGCCTACCTGGTTGCGGTCGAGACGCTTAACTATGCCGCAGGTGCTCCGAGCCCCCTGGTGGCGTTCGGCAAGGGGCACAGCAAGGCGTTTCGCTGGGATGTCGACGCCGAATATGCCGTGCAGCCGGCTATTGATCGGGTCAACAAACTCTCCAATCTTCGTACCGGCTACATCGATCCTGTTGCCTGGGGCGACCCGGGCAGCAGCAGTGAAGCTGTTTCTCTGGCGGCAAGCGGCAGTTTCGCTGTCTATCAGGTTCATCTGGTGTATGCCAATTGCGCAACTTCCGCAGGCGTAGCGCTCGACTCGGCGTTCAAGGTCAGCCGCCAGCGGGTTGTGAAGGACCGGGTCGATCTGATTTATCTCTCGTCCATTGCCACGCGGCAACATGTTGCTGTCTGCAATGAAAAGGCACTCCTGCCTCTCACCTGGCAAAGTATTCAGCGTCATGTGCTCATCGATGGCTATGAGCCCGTGCTGAATGCGGGGCGTTGGGCATTCGACTTCAGTGCTTACAACAAAGTGCAACAGCGCTACTGAAACTGTCTTCTGGCGGTGGCAAGGGCGTTGCCGTCAGTCATTGCAATCAAGGAGTGAAATGCAATATGGCCAATGACCAAGTTGATTACGATTCAATGCCGGTTCATCCCGTCGGTAGAGCACCGTCGCTGCACCTGGCAACAGGTGATCTGAATGCCGGATGCTGGCTTGAGGGGAAAACGGTCCGCAGCCCGATCCATTGCGCCGGGCAGCGTTGGGACGCGTTCTCGGTACCGGTGTTCGCCTACCTTGTCGCCCATCCCATGATCGGTCTGGAGTCTGCCGAAGAACAGACCATCAAGACCAAGATTACCCAGGGTTTCAGTCATACCTTTACCCAGCATATCGAAGCCGGCTTATCGATCAGTGCCCAGGGAATGGGGGCGGAAATGAACGTGTCGTTCGAACAGAGCGATACCTGGTCTTCCAGCACTGAACAGGAAGTGGAAACCAAGCTTAAAGGCGGGAGCAACTATTTCCCGTACCAGATTCATGTGGTGTTCGCCCATTGCCTGCGTGATGGTTCTGAGGCGGATGAGTTTTTCAGTCCCTACCGAAAAGTAGTGCCTGTACTGAACGAGGACGGTCAGGTGCAGCGCGAGGACCTGTACTTTCTTTCATCGGTGGCGACCCAGACAGTGCAGTACGCACCGGCGGGAACCGAAGTCGAGATTCTGGACTGGGAAGAGATCCAGCAAAACGTGCTGATGAATCACTTTGACCCGGAGAGTAACAGCGGCAAGTGGTCGTTCGACTTTTACGGTTGAGCGCATGCGGCGTTGTCGTGGGTTGCAAGCAGTAAACAAAAATGCCCGCCTCGATGAGAGGCGGGCATTTCAGTTACACGGTTGCAGCAGCGGGTTGATCAGGCCGCCTTGCTGGCTGCCTGTTGCGTCAGCGAACGGTTCAGCGCACTGAACAATGCCTTGAAGCTGGCAGTGGTGATGTTTTCATCGATACCCACGCCGTGCACCGGGCGGCCACCGGCCACACGCAGTTCGATATAGGCTGCGGCCTTGGCGTTGGTGCCGGCACCAATGGCGTGCTCGTTGTAGTCCATGATTTCCACGGCAACCGGCAGACCGGCAACCAGGGCTTCGAGGGCGCCGTTGCCCTTGCCGCGCCAGTGCAGGGTCGTCTCGCCTTCACCGGACACTTCCACTTCCACGGCGCTGTGGCCGTTCTCTTCCTGCAGGCGATGGCTGACCAGCGCGTACGGCGCGTTGGCTTGCAAGTATTCGCGGTGCAGCAGGTTGTAGATCTGCTGGGCAGTCATTTCCAGGCCGAGGCGGTCGGTTTCGCCCTGTACCACCTGGCTGAACTCGATCTGCATGCGGCGCGGCAAGCTGATGCCGTATTCCTGCTCGAGCAGGTAGGTGATGCCGCCTTTGCCCGACTGGCTGTTGACGCGGATCACCGCCTCGTAGCTGCGACCAATGTCGGCCGGGTCGATTGGCAGGTACGGCACTTCCCACTTGGCGTCGTCTTTCTGCTGGGTGAAGCCTTTACGGATCGCGTCCTGGTGCGAGCCGGAGAAAGCGGTGTGAACCAGGTCACCGACATACGGATGACGTGGGTGCACCGGAATCTGGTTGCACTCCTCGACCACCTTGCGCACGCCGTCGATGTCGGAGAAGTCCAGTTGCGGGTCCAGGCCCTGGGTGTAGAGGTTCAACGCCAGGGTCACCAGGTCAACGTTACCGGTACGCTCGCCGTTGCCGAACAGGCAGCCTTCGACACGGTCGGCACCGGCCATCAGGCCCAGCTCGGTAGCGGCCACCCCGGTGCCACGGTCGTTGTGGGTGTGCAGGCTGATGATCACGCTGTCGCGACGGTTGACGTTGCGGCCGAACCATTCGATCTGGTCGGCGTAGATGTTCGGCGTCGAGACTTCGACGGTGGCCGGCAGGTTGAGGATGATCTTGTTGTCCGGGGTCGGGTTCCATACCTCGATCACCGCGTCACAGACTTCCTTGGCGAACTCAAGCTCCGTGGCGCTGAAGGTCTCTGGCGAATACTGGAAGGTCCACTGGGTTTCCGGCTGCTGGGCGGCGTATTTGACGAACAGCTTGGCCGCGTTCACCGCGATGTCTTTCACGCCCTGCTTGTCCTGGTTGAAGACGATGCGGCGGAACGACGGGCTGGTGGCGTTGTACAGGTGGACGATGGCCTTTTTCGCACCGCGCAGCGATTCGAAGGTACGGGCGATCAAGTCTTCACGGGCCTGGGTCAGCACCTGGATGGTGGTGTCGTCAGGAATGTGACCGTCTTCGATCAGGGTGCGAACGAAGTCGAAATCGGTTTGCGACGCCGAAGGGAAGGAGGCTTCGATCTCTTTCACGCCGACGCTGACCAGGGTCTTCCAGAAACGCAGCTTCTTTACCGCATCCATAGGCTCGATCAACGACTGGTTGCCATCACGCAGGTCGGAGCTGCACCAGATCGGCGTCTGGGTGATGGTCTTCGATGGCCAGGTACGGTCAGGCAAGTTGACGGTAGGGAAGGCGCTGTATTTTTTCGAAGGGTCTTTGAGCATGGTCATGAAAAGCAATCCTTGAATGTGCGGCCTGGAAAGGTGGCCTGCCGAACGAAAACGAGATGAAAAGGCGAGGCGACGCGATTCAGCTTGGTAGTCGTGCACTGACCAGGCAGAGGCTGCGATGTTGACGAAGCAGGATGAGGGTCTGAAAGGTTTTCATGGCTTCAACCCTAACCAGTGGGGTTAAAGATGGCAAGCGCTGCGAGAAAATTGATAGAAATGCTTAAAAAATGACAATTGTCGAAATTTTATGGCGGAAATTTAAGCAGGATGCCGATATTTTTGCGTGATGCTGCTCGCCTGGGAAATCCGCTGTCAGCACCAGCCACCCGGTGGGAGCGGGCTTGCCCCGCGAGCTTTTTCTGCCCAATCAACTGAAGACCAGAAAATACAGATGCAGTTTAGGAAGCGTCTGACATCTATTTTTTGTCGCTCTTGGTAGCGTTTCCGGGTGTTTACGCGCGCTCAGGCCCAATTTCGCTTGGGTGTTGCGTGGTTTCTCTCCCCTCCGTTTAAGGACAAACGCATGTTCGCATCGGCCAATAGCGTGCAGTTCGAATTGTTGATCCCATCGGTTCGCAATGATTTCAAGGTACTGACGTTTGACGGCACGGAAGCCATCAGCACCTTGTACGCGATTCACATTGAACTGGTCAGTGAGTACCCTGACTTCGATCTCGAAAGCCTGCTCAGTCAGCCGGCGTTCCTTCAGTTTGGCCTGAATGGCGAAGGTATCCACGGGCGGGTCGAAAATGTCTGGGACGGCGAACCCGGTACACGTCTGACCCGTTATCACCTGACCCTGGTCCCGGCCCTGCATTACTTGCAGTTCAGCCACAACCAGCGAATTTTCCAGCACCTGACGGTGCCGCAGATTATCGCCCAGGTGCTCCAGGGCCATGGCATCCAGGCCGATGCCTATAGCTTCCATGTTCGCAACAGTCCCGTGCGCGAATACTGCACGCAGTATGGGGAATCAGATCTCGACCTGGTC